>NZ_BAABAY010000010.1:0-528 GCF_039537665.1 Gaetbulibacter aestuarii | reverse complement strand
GGTCTACCACATTCCATTTTATATGTACCAGCAACTAATGATTACGTTTTTGGTGTGGGTGGAGACCTGTTAAAACTTGAGCTTGGTAGTGCTTTTATAGAACACCCCATGATTAGCATACCAATAATCCCAATCATATCGAAGGTATTTGACGCCGAATTTGGTAACAAGAAAAAAAACTTGAGTTATCTAAATGATATTGAAAAACAGATCAGAGATATCGTTGTCTTTAAAAAACCAAAAAAAGTTGAAATTGCTTTTGAGGATGGACATCTCGAAACAATAACAATTAGCGAGAAACATAAGACCCGTGAGCAGTTATCCAGATATATTTTAGAAAATAAAATAGAAAAAGGTTCAAAACTGCTTATCGATATTCGATCTCAGGACAATTATAAATTAACTTTAATTAAAAAATAAATGATACATGTAGAACACAAATGGTTCCTGGAAAAGCAGCCCGTTTTAATCCTGACAAGGAATGGGCCAAACAAAAAATCAGAATTCAGAACCAAAAAGTCGAGTTAA
>NZ_BAABAY010000009.1:0-11096 GCF_039537665.1 Gaetbulibacter aestuarii | reverse complement strand
GTTGGCGTACTGGATTTTACCAGATCGGCCTGGATCTGTGTTGGTTGGGTTATAATAATATCCGGTGAATTATACGAACAGTTATAACCATCGATCACCTCAACACTGTACGTTCCTGCGCCTAATCCGCTAAATACCGGAGACGCCTGTGGTCCTGAACTGCTAACCGTTGGAGCCGTTTGGTGTAATATATAACTATAATTACTTCCCTGACCGCCGCTTACACCACTTATCGTGATTACAGCATCTGTATCTCCAAAACACGCTAAAATCGTTGTATTGGCCGTTACCGTTGCTGTGATTGGTGGAGGGATTGACAAAGTAATGGCAACAGTGGCCACACAACCTTTTGTATCTCTGGCACTTACAATATAATCCCCAGCAGAAAGGCTTTCGAAATAATAATTTGAACTATAGGAAGCGATAACGGTTCCATTAGTCAATTCTAATTGATATTCATAACTACTAGACCACCCACCAGAAGCAGAAGCTGATATCGTTCCATCATTATATCCATTAATACAGGTTATATCCGAGTGCGTTTCTGAAATACTTAAAGGAGCGATAGGTGCAGAAATCGTAAAGTTTTTACTAACATTACAAAACGGAGTATTCGTTAACGTTGCACTTATAGTATATGTTCCTGATGCTAATCCTGAAATAGTAATAGGACCAGCATTTGCAGATGTTCCGGATGTTATAAGATTTCCAGAACTATCGTTTACAATATAGTCAAAAGGGCCTGAATCATCTGTTGGCTGAGGACTTCGATCTATCAAAGTAACATTTACACTACCATCAGCGTCACTAAAGCAAGTAACATCTACAACAGCATCAACAGAAAGATCAAAAGTATTCGGATCACTAACATAATGGGTTGTTTGTAAACTACAACCTGTGTCGAGATTTACAACCGTAATTATATAATTTCCAACGGGAAGTCCTGTAAAAACGCCTGTAGTATTGGTAACCGAAGGTATGACCGAAGCGGCGTCTTCTAAAGTATATTCTAAATTAGAAGGTGTTCCTACTGTACTATTTACTATTACGGATATATCTTCATCATTTGAACAGGTAATCGCATTATCTATTGAAATATCTAAAGAATCCAGTCTTATAAATGGTTGAATTGTAGCTGTTGCTGAACCTAAACAACCGTAGTCATCGTAAACGTTTATGGTATAATTTCCTCCTGAATAATCTGATTCCGTATATGTATTATTATTACCGGATTGAACTATCGTTCCATCCTTTATAAACTCGTATTTAGTATAATTTCCTGAGCCACCAGTAACACCTGATACCGTAATACTAGCATAGTTTGATGCATTGGTATTTGGCGTACACGCATATGATGTGACAATTGGAGCCGAAACTGATATATTATTCGGTTCCCCTACAATTTCCGATTGGGTTAATGAACAATTTTTACCCGAAGTAACCGTAACATTATAAGTTCCTGCCGATAATCCTGTAAATACATTTGAAGTTTGTGTCGTTAAACCACCATCCAAACTATAGGTATATATAGGATCATCGTTACTTGCTGGCAGATTTACTGTTATTGAACCATCACTTCCTCCAAAACAGCTCACATCAGAAGGTGTTGTTGTAAAGGTAACCGGAGTAGCCTGATTTAAAGTTATAACAGCGTTCGAGGTACAAGACGTTGTTGTATCTGTAATTGTTATGGTATAAGTTCCTGAAGGCACGCCCGAGAAGACATTCCCCGATAAGCTTATCGATCCTGGATTCGGACTAATACTGAAAGCATAATTACCCGTTCCACCATACCCATCGACGGTTATTTCACCATCATTATCAGAACAACTTGGCTGAATATTTATGCTTGGTGTCATAAATAATGGTGGAATTATTGAAACATTTACAACATTACCGCAACCATTGGCATCCCTAACTTCAACTGAATGATTTCCTGAGGCTAAGTTTGAAATTATAAATGGGGCTGATCTCGTTTGAAAAGCTCCTCCATCAATACTGTAAACATAAGGAGGTATTCCAGCTGAAATCAAGTCTACCGAAATTTCAAATTGTCCCTCGTCAGCTACGCATTGATTAACAAGAGTAGCCGAAATAACCGGCTCCGGATCTAATGGTAAGTTAATTACTGATGTAGTTTTTATACAATTAAAGGCATCTTTAACATGAACATAATAATTATTGGCATCAAGGCTAAAGGTATTTGAACTTGTCCATGCCGGATCGGAAATAGAAGGAGATGTCGCCGAAGTAGTAACCTGATACATATATGGCGGGGTTCCATTTTCACCTTGAGCAAAAATTACCCCGGAATTCGGATTACAATTGGCATTCTTTTCTACAGTAGCCGAAATATTTAATTCGATCGCAGATTCTGTAATATTAAAGGTTGATGAAGCCACACTGCATCCGGTATTGGGCCCTGAGTCCTCTTCTACCAGAATAAAATATCTTCCGAAATCCAATGGCCCCAGGTTACTAACTGACAGGTTTCCACCTGACGAAATAGTGCCTGTACCGGATATTCCTGTGGTTGTTACTGACTCGGCATTATAGATAGTGTACGTTACATTTACAGATGAACCATAACTACTACCAACATCAAAACTTACTGTTCCGTCAGCACTTCCTTTACATGTAATATTTGAAGCCACCTGATTTGAAATATTTAATGTTGAATTCGTAGGGATTGGTACATCTGCCGGTTGGTAATAATAACATTGGGTGTTTTCTGCATAAACAATGAACGTATAAGTAGCACCTGGAATTAATCCCGTAAAGGTAGCGTTTTCACTGCCTGCACTATCTTCATCTTGCCATGGCGCTGTTGTTGGAGCAGCATAGGTCATATTACCACTACCATCATATATCGCAAAATGGAACGGACCATCACCAGAAAGTGAACTTCCAATGGAAACAAGAGCGGTTCCTCCATTGGTACAATCAGCTACGGTATCCACCAGAATATCTAAACTATCAGGTGGCGAAGCTACTAAAACGTTCTGCTCCATAACAGAACAACCATTGGCATCGGTGATGATGATCTGGTAGTAGCCATAATTTACAACGTCGAATACCTGAGTATTTCCCGTTTGATTCGTTATTTGATTATTGTACCCATTCACTCCGGTTACGTGATAAGTATAATTTGGGGTACCTCCACTTACAGCATCTACATAAATACGTCCCAAAGAAATTCCTCCACCAGTACATTGAATCGGATCTACATGAAAATTTAAAATAATAGGATCAGGCTCAGTAATAGTAATATTGGCGGTGTCAGTACACGCATTGGAATCTGTTAGGGTTATTTGATAATCTCCTGCAGGTAGGCCCGAAGTCTGAGAGCCATAATCCGTACTAGTGGTAAGATTATAAACATTAATTTGATACGTCGGTGTACCAACTGAATTATTTATATTGACTTGAATTGCAGCACCCGAATCTCCATGACATGAAATAAACTGTGTTTGTACTACACTGGTAATTTCCGGTAGCGAAATAGGATTAAGGGTTTGTACACTGGATTCGGTAGTACAACCGGCGGCATCAGTTATTAAAAATTCATAATCTCCGTTAGCGGAAGTTGAATAAGAGAACGTATTTCCTGAAAAGGATGTGCTGCTTCCGTATCCAGCTCCGTTATAGGAAACCTGATAACTAAAGGGTGCCGTTCCGCCGCTAATGGTTCCTGAAATTGTCGCCTCTGGTGTTGCTGAACAATCCAATCCTTTGGTTATATTGACTGATACTATTAGTTGATCTTTAATCGTTTGGGTGGGTACATTATAAGTACATCCATAAGCATCCCTAACTACAATATCGTAAGTTCCAGGTGCCAAATTGCTAAACGTATTACTACTTCCAAATGCACCGCCATTGTTACTGTATTCATAGGGTGCTTGTCCTCCCGAGGCATTCACAATCAACGTACTTCCATTGCTAGCATCGTAGCAAAAATCTGAATTTGTATCAATGGTAGCAGTTAAAGGAGTTGAAGGCGTTAGACTTAAATTTGTTGTTGCTGTACAGCCATTAGCATCCGTAACTCGTATTATATAATCACCTTCAGAAATATTGGTCAATATGCCATTCCCCGGAAAATTAAAAATCAAATTTAGATTGGTATCCAGCAATTCAAAACTAAATGCCTGGGTGCCCCCTGAGGCTGAAGCTTGAATTGTGGCCCCGTTCAAGCAAGTAACGGGACCTCCGGTAGCGCTCACACTTAATAGAGCAGGTTCTGAAATAACCGAATTAAAATTAAAACTACAGGTATCAGGAGCATCTTCATAGCGCACGGAAATACTGTAATTACCAGAGCCTAATCCTGTAATGGTATGCGGTGAGGTCATTTGTGTATTCCATGTGGTACCATTGTCAATAGAATATTGAAAGCCTTTTGCGGGATCAAAATTTTGAGCTGCAATTGTAATTGTTCCATCTTCAGCGCCGGAACACGTTACATCAGAAGTATTCGTGATGCCTGCTGTGAAGGCTTTACCTGAATCTACTATAAAAGGAAAATCTACTGAGGTGGTACAAGTGACCGGTAACTGAAACACACGAATGTCATCAATACCAGCGTCGTTACCATTATAGAGGATACTTCCTGACCTAATTACGAAGGTCAAATCCGTATTATTCCCCGGATTTAAGGTAAGTTCATTTAAATTCCACTTTTCATTATTATCAATTTTCCCAGTAAATTTTTCAGCAATCACATTATCAGAAGGATCAACCAACTGAATTAAAAAATCTGGAGGTGTTTTATTAGTATGCGATGTAAGCATATTGGCCAGATATAATTGAACTTTTATGTCCTGAAAGGGAATTACATCATTTATGGGTTTACTGTACAAAATACCATAAGGTCCCGCAGCTGATCCAATATTAACAATCAAATACCTGCCATCCGGATCTGCTCCATTGGTAGTATGATCCTTGAAGTGATACCAGGCCCCAGTATTTTGGGCATCAGGATCGTCCGGACGCCAAAAGAAACTAGCCACAGAGTACTGGTTATCCTTAAGAAGGCGTGATCCGCAGGGATAAGGTGAATCGACACGCTGGTCATTAAAACAATACGCACTTGCAATGCCTGAAGTTGTTGTTGGAGCACCACTACCAAAATCCTCAATCAGGAGATTACTGTATGTTGGAACATCTTGCAGCGTGTATTCAACTGTAATGGTATGAGATCCTTGTGGTACATTCAAAAACGTTTTGGGATCGGCTGTATTGGTATTCGGTACACCGTCCAGTAAATAATTATAGGTGTATAAAGATCCTCCTTCATTTATAACGGTTACTGTACTTTGTGCTGTTCCATCACAATTGAAATCAGGATCAGAAATTGAAATTGATGGCGTCGGTGGCTCTTGATCCAGCACAATATCTGACATGGGGTAAATACAACCATTGGCATCCCTAACATATAAGGTGTAAGTTCCCGGAGGTACATAGGCTTCATTACTTGTAGTCCAGGTTGACTGGTTATCAAAACTATATTCATACGGTGGTGTTCCACCTTGTGGATTTGTAATACGCAACTTACCTTCACCAGACGGACCACATCCGGCCAATTCATAAACGCCACCAGAAGCTGTTAAGGCTCTTGCAGGCTCGGTAATGATAATATCCTCTACCGTACTTAAACAAGCTGTACCGTCAAAATTATATTGAACTACAGTTTGATAAGTACCGGCTGTCAAATTTGAAAAAACGGGATTAGCACTGAAAGTTGTACCGTTATCAATACTGAAAGTCAGCGTATTGCCATGAGCATTCTGTACATTAAAGGAAATAGAACCGCTATTAGGTTCACTAGCACACAAAATATCCGTTTGACTGATGGAATATTCCGGTGGTAAAGTGGCATCAACCGATATCGAGGTATCCGCAGAACAATTATTGGAATCTACCACCGTAATATTATAAACACCGGAACTAGTAACAGGAATCACGGCTTCCGTTTGAAATTCAGTTGTACTGTTCACAAAATAGAAAAATGGTGGCGTTCCGCCTTCGGGATAAACCGTTATTTCTCCATCGGAACAGGTTAAAGGTTTAGTTAAAGCCGCTGTTGCTGTTAATACTGGCGGATTGATAATTTCAATATCCTCGGAATAGGAACAACCATCTTCCGTTGAGACAGTAAAAGTATAAATGCCCGAACTCAAATTATAAAAATTATAATGGTTATCGGTGATTGGCCCTACAGAATTTACAATTGTTCCTCCTTTTGAAATTGAAAAATAATATTGTGGACTTGCGTCATTTGCAGCAAGGTAAATACTTCCTAAATCACCATTACAGTAAGGTTGAGTGATGATGTTTGATACCGTAAAATTTCGTGATCTTACCTGAATATCCGGAACCGTAAAAATACATGGATTTGGAGATACGCCTACCTGACGAACAGAAGCCGTGTAAATACCTGGAGTCGTTATACTAAACACATTACTGCTTTGGTAATTGGTGCCATCCAAACTATACTCATAACCAGTAGGTACATTATTCACCGTAATTTCACCGGGAGTTGTACAAATAATATCCTTGGCTGTGGCCGTTGGTTCTAAAAGGTTACTGTAAACATTAAAATAAAATTGATTAAAACATCCACCGGAATAATTGAGTGTAATGCGGTATTGTCCTTTGGTATCGATAACATAATCAGGTCCGGTTTGAACTTCATTCCAGGTACAGGTGTCTGATTCGTTGGCACAGTTTTGATTTGGAACTGCCGAGCAACTTGTTTCATCCAGGCGCTCCCAAATAATTGATGTCGTATCATTAATTCCTGTCTGAATAAAGCGTGTATCATTCAATCCACATAAATAAAAATTAGGCAACTGTTTTCCATCGTTTGGACAAATTACGACCTGATCTGCAAAAGGGATCAGCGGATTTGTAACATTAGCGCCATATGTAATGACATTGAATGTTTGATCAATAGACTGACAAGGTGCCACGGCGGTGTTATGAACATAATAAGTTCCTGTCTGAGTTACTGTCAAAGATTGGTCGGTACCAACAACTGGTGATCCGGAAGGATCCGTAGACCAGGAATAGCTATCATAGCCATTGCCTGCCGTAAGGGTTACACTTGCACCACAAAGCACCACATCCTCTTCAAAAGTACAATCGAGATCAGCTAAAAAATTTGTTGCTGCAGGCGTTAATAAGCACCCTGTATTTGAACTAAAACTTGGATCGTCAGTAATGGAATATTCAGAATTTATGGTTCCGTTATAACTTACATAAGCCTGATTACTGATCGTATTAGAACAAGCATCACTAAGGAGACTACACGACCGAACCACATTTACTTTAAAACGTATTTCAGAAACCGGATCGTTTTGTTCTACTACAGAATCATCAACCTGAAAAATAAGTTCACGAGTCAATGGATCATAACTTTGAACGCTAACTCCGGCTGGAAGCAAAGCAATGTCATCAGGATAATTAAACTCTACGTTAATAGGCAGAACATCTCGAATTAGTAAATTTTTAGCATCATCATTTCCCACATTTTGAAAACCAATAACATAATTTAGTTCATCGCCAAGGTTCACATATTGATTACTAATGTCGTTACCAGAAGCGTCCTCAACAATTTTGGTCAGTTTTATATCCGGTTCAATAATTTCAACAGAGAAAGATGTTAAATAAACGCCATATCCATCACCACTGGTTGTTAATTTTAAATCGCCGGCTGTTTCATCATTTGGTAAAACTATGTTATTCGGATTTGGTATTTTAACATCGTTAACGTCTAAACCCAGAGTATTTAAACTGGCCGGATTTCTATTTGTAATATGAGAACCATTTCTCGTTATCGTGGAATTAAAAAAGTTGTTCGCCTGGTTAATAGCATCACTAAGAACCGTATACGACGCTGAAGAATTTGCTTTGAATTGGTAAGAATCGCCTGTAATCCCATAATCACCCTCGAGGGCTGCAACACCTATATTAGCATTTACAGGAAGTGGTGCCGGTAAAGTTTGGAAACCGGAAACAGGAATGTCTAGTTGTGTTGTATTTTGAACACCGGCATAACCATCAAAAAGAGAAATAAATTTACTTGGCAAAAGGGGACTTTCATAAATAACAACGAGTGTCCATCCCGCAGAACATCCTCCTCTTCTATAACCACGAGTAGCTCGCTGATTGGCTACGGTATAGATACCGTCGGCATCTGCCAGTCCTTGTAAAAGGTTTGTAACATTCTTGTAACAGATAATGGGAGAATCCTTAAAAGAATCAGTAACATCCGGGCCATAATATTTATATCCATCAAAAATAATATCGTCCTCTTCACCGGCAGGATCTGGATTATTATCGGCCACCAAATCAATAAAACCCCCTGTGGGTAACTTGAATTTAATTTGATTCCAATCCTCTAATCGGGGTGTTCCTTCAAATTGAACACTCTTATTCGTGGCCACTTCCAACGGATAAACTGATGCCCAGTATAACCCGGCATATAGAATTTTTTTACAAGAATTATTAATTTCCAAATCGGCAGAACTTGAGCTGAAAATAGAAGCATCACCTCCACTGGCAACATTAACATATGCGCCTTCTTGATTATTATTGATAGCGGTTCCGTTGTATGGTAAAGGCAGATCTTTGGCCGTAATGATATTATTACCTATTAATACTATATCCCCTTTTACCTTAATACTTCCTCCGGACAATCGTGGCGTAAAAGGAACCGGTAATTGTGCATAAGCTATTACACTTTGCATCAAAATAATAAATAGGAGTGATAGCTTTAGTAGGTTAGTAAAGGTAGTTTTGTGCATAGATAAGTGGTTTTAGTTTTTAGTATCGTGGGGGAAAATAATTTTACATAACTCTTTTTTTATGTTCTTAAAATTTATAATACGTAAAAACCTACCTATTTAGCATTTTATCAATAAAAACTGCCTTTCGTCCTACGAATATCCGATTTTTTTGAAGAAGGATTTGGATTGGGGTGTTAATATTCGACGTATAACCGAAAATAATACCTTTCATCGAACTTTTTCAGTTTTTTCCTACTGTGAAAAAAATTTCAAAACATTTAAAACCTTGAAAACCAAGTAATAAAAAAAACACGTATCAATCAATACGTGTTTTTAAGAAATATTATTTTGAGAGAAACTATGTCATGTTAATGATGCACCGGATCTTGAGTACACGGACAGTTACTAATACCTTGTAAGAAGTTCAGACCAATAGTTACCACGTGGGTACCTGAGTTGTATCCAGATAACTCATTGGTTGTAATCTGGTAGGCATATCCAAAATAAAAAATACCTTTCGAAAAGCCTACCATAGGACCTATATTCAATGGTTTTAAAAACTGATCGTTTAGGAAACGGTATGATATACCCGCCCAAAAGTAATCCTCATTCCTATTATATTTTCTAAACTTAAAGTTAAGGTCTGTACTCGAACGTTTATCACTGCTGAACATCTGGTAATAAACAGAAGGTTCAAATTCCAATCCACTCTTTCCTGGTCCCTGAAAGGTATAACCAGAATAAATCTGATAGTTAAGTAATAAGTTAGGCTCCTGAAGTCTTATCAGATCATCAAAGTTCTTCGGCAGAATGTTATTCGCATTCAAACTAAAGAAAAAGCCTTTCAATCGAAACAACACACCTACATCAAAGTTGTGGTTGGTAGTTCGCCTGTCGTCCGTTACCGCAGGATCGATTGTAGGATTTTGATAAGTAGTATTAAAATTATTAATATCAATCCTGAAATTATTGATGTTATACGAAATACCAAAAGACAGATACATTTTAGCATAGTAATCCAATATCAAATGGTGTGCAAAGGAGAGCTTCCCTCCTGTTTGTATTGTGTTTCCGTTTCTATCATTATAAAATGACAGTCCAACGCCGGTTCTATCGGCAATACGAATATCACCATATACCGACTGGTTGTCTGGGGCCCCCTTAATTCCTACCCATTGCGTTAATCCATTAGCACGTAACTTTAAGTTATCTCCTATTCCAGCAAAAGTTGGTGAGACCACAAAGTTATTATCTGCTAAATACTGCGTAAATACAGGAAGATTTAATTCCTGACCATAACCCATTACTCCTATAAATAATACGAGAAAAAGGTTCACTAAATGATTGCGTATTTTAGACATGTTTTTGGTATTCAAGGGTTTTTAACTTTATTCTTTTTATTTTTCTTTCAATATTATAATTTCTATTTTGTTCATTCTAATCCTCTAGCGATATAAGGTAAAGTGACCTACAAAGCTTCTGTCGTCATGACTATCATTAAGCTCAATCACATACCAGTAATCTCCCGTTGGTAGTTCCTTGCCGTTGTACTTACCATCCCACTTCTGGCCTTTTCTTAAAGTCGCTACGCGTCTGCCATAACGATCATAAATATTGTAGGTTAAATTCGGGAACTGGTTCGCACAATCTGGACCCCACTCATCCAACTGTCCATCGCCATTTGGGGTGAAGTAATTCGTGATACAGATGTCGATGTATTCAAAATAAGCCGTCGCTGAAGCTATACAGCCATTACTATCTGTAACCGTTACCGTATAATCACCGGACTCATAGATGTAAAAACTTTCATCACTACCTATAGATTCCATACTACCATTAGGAAGGGTTACCGTATAATCATAATCCCCTGATCCTCCTGTGGTCGCTATGACTACCTGATTCAGTTCGCCATCTGCAATACTGATCGTTAACGGATCATACTGCGCTACTGTAAAGTCGAACTGTTTCTCACAGCTATTGGTGTGTCGCACGGTGATGTAATGACTTCCGGGAACTACATCCGTAAAGGTATTGCTTACCTGATACACACCGCCATCCAGTGAATAATCAATATCATTAAGATCTACTAAAGTATCATCTACTGTTACAACGACCGTATTGGTTGATGCATCCGTAACATCACGACAGTAATCAACAGCTACCGTAGCTTCTATTTGTACCGATTCCGGGAAGTCGATATTCCACTCCGAGAAACAGCCCTGAGCATCCATCACATATACAATGTGGTTTCCTCCGCCTAAGCCCGTAAAGTCAAACTGCGTTTGTGTTGCTGTACCTGTAGTG
>NZ_BAABAY010000008.1:0-56510 GCF_039537665.1 Gaetbulibacter aestuarii | reverse complement strand
AAGCCCATTAGCGCCGATGGTACTACATTTGTGGGAGAGTAGGTCGTTGCCTTTCTTGAATCCCGATTCTATCCGAATCGGGATTTTTTTTGCGCTATACTGAAAATTTTGATTCCTATCCATTCCAATTCCTGCAAGATTATTTTGTTTTTTAAATGTTATAGTTCCCCCTTAAAATGCTTTTAATCGATTTTTATATCGTTAAAACGTCATAAAAACACGATAAAATGCATAAAAATCCGATTTATTGTTTACTTTGCACTAAAATATAGACACGGTCAAGTTGTGTCGTGTAATTCTTAATTTTTTAGGAATGCTCCAATATCAAGACTTTAAACAGGATTACTATAAGATCCTTCAAAATCAACCAGAAATTTTGGACTGGTTACATCAGGACATGCTTCACGGTGTATGGTATGCAAATTTTAAATTTCCCAAAAAAATCTGGGTGAATGATGCTTTCTGGAAAACGCTTAAATACGAGGCTTCAAATGAGGCAGAATGTAATTCTGCACTAAGAAGAATTCTTAATAGTGATTTTAACACCAGGATAAAATCGTTTTTTGAAAATGTAGAAAAGGATCCTTCAAATGTTTGCGGAACCACGACGCACTATACATCTGGTATTAATAATTTGGTTACACTGAAAAGTGAGGGATTTAATGTTCTGGACCGTAAAGGCCATGTTACAGGAGTTATAATAAAATTTAAAAGGATTCGATCTCAAACAGAGATGGAGCTTATTAGAGATTTAGAAACCCTTCATGGTCATAATTTGATTTACGAGGAAACTAATGAAGTTGCTCGTGTGGGAGGTTGGGCTGTTTCTATGGAAAACCATGAAATCTTTTGGTCTAAAGTTACCAAGGATATTCACGAAGTAGATCAAGATTATGTACCGGAACTCGAAGGGGCTATTAATTTTTTCAAAGAAGGATGGAGTCGGGATTTGATTACCAAGGTATTCTCAGAGTGTATTGAATTTGGAAAATCTTACGACGAAGAATTTAAAGTTATAACTGCAAAAGGTAACGAAATTTGGGTAAGAGCTTTTGGTAAAGCAGAATTTAAGGGTGATCAATGTGTACGTGTTTACGGGGCTTTTCAAGATATCAATGAAAAAAAGCTTCGCGAGATCGAACTAGAAAAGAGTCAAGAACGTTTTGAAAAGATCTTCAATAATTCGTCGATAGGCAAAGTGTTAGTTAATTCCAAAGGAGAACTGCAAATGGTGAATGACGCCGCACTGGAAACCTTCGAATTGAAAGATATGGATCGCAGTAAGGTTATGAAATTAACCTATAAAGATATGATTCATCCGGATTATCTTGAGGAAGCTAACATGTATCGTAAAAAACTGTTGGCAGGAGAAATAGATAAATATAAAATGGAGTCCCGTTTTATTACCGCCAAGGGCAAACACATTTGGTGCAATATCAACACCTCTATTATTCGTTCTGAGGATGGCTCTGATGATTTGATAATTACTCAGGCTGAAGATATTACGGAGATCAAAAATCTTGAAAAGGAATCCCGCAATAACTCCATAAAATTCAAAAATGTTTTTGAATATTCTCCTATTGGAATGGGTGTAGTAACCTTAGATAGAGAATGGCAGATGGCTAATAAAAAGCTGGCCAATATAGTTGGGTACACTGTCGAGGAATTTATGGAACTCCGATTTAGTGAGGTTACCCATCCTGACGATTTAAAAAATGACGCAGAATACCTGGCAGAAATGCTGGAAAATAAACGTGATTATTATAGTGTTCAAAAAAGGTATATTCATAAAAACGGTCAAATCGTTTATGGTTTATTAAATGTTTCATGTGTTCGCGATGAGCATGGAAATATTTCCTCCCTTATTGGTCACGTCGTAGATTTAACGCAACAAATTAAGGCGGATCAGGCCTTAAAGCGTAGTTTTAATGAATTGCAGTCCTTACTTAACGCAACAACACATGTGTCTATTATTGAAACAGATCTCAATGGTTATGCACGAAAATTTAATAAAGGAGCAGAAAATCTTTTGGGATATAGTGCTCACGAAATGATTGGCCGAAGTGTTGCTTTATTACACGAAGGATCAGAAATTATTGAGAGAGGCAAGGAACTTTCAGAACAATATAATACAGAAATCTCCGGGTTTAATGTGTTTGTTTATGAAGCAAATCAAGGTCACTACAGTTCCGGCGAGTGGACTTATATTAGAAAAGACGGATCGAAATTCCCAGTTCAATTAGTGGCTACAGCTATTCGAAATGATAAGAATAAAATAACCGGGTATTTAGGTGTGGCTACCGATATTTCTGAATTAAAAGCCATGGAATCTTCTTTAATTGATGCTAAGGTTAAAGCTGAATCAGCAAATAAATCCAAATCGGAATTTTTGGCTAATATGAGCCATGAGATTCGAACTCCGCTCAATGGTATTATCGGGTTTACAGATCTGCTCATGCGAACGAAACTCTCAGAAAACCAGGCGAAGTATATGCAAACCGTGCAAACTTCGGCGAACGCTTTATTAGAGTTGGTCAATGATATCCTGGATTTCTCTAAAATTGAAGCGGGTAAGTTAGAGTTGAATCCGGAAAAAACAAATCTAACCGATCTATGCGTACAATCACTTGATATTATTAAGCATCAGGCACATTCGAAGGGCCTTGAGCTCCTTTTAAATGTTGGAACGGATTCCAGAAAAATGATGTACGCTGATCATGTTCGTCTACGCCAAATCTTAACAAATTTATTGGGAAATGCCGTGAAATTCACTAAGGAAGGTGAAATAGAATTGAAGGTTGATATTTCTGAGATTCCCGGAAATTCAGCAGAGTTGCAATATAAATTCTCAATCCGAGATACCGGGGTAGGTATTGCTTCAAACAATTTAAAGAAAATATTTAACGCTTTCGATCAAGAGGATGGATCAACAACACGAAAATACGGAGGAACTGGTTTAGGGCTTACCATTAGCAACAAACTGTTGCATCTTATGGGTAGTGAATTACAGGTTGAAAGTACAATAGATAAAGGTAGTATCTTCTTTTTCACGGTTAATTTCAAAACAGAGGAAGAGGAAAGTTATAAGATTTCAGGTTCGAATAAAATCAAAAATGTTTTGGTGGTTGATGATAATGCCACCAATCGTAACATTCTCAAGGAAATGCTAGCTGTAGATGGTCTAGTTTCTACCGTTGTTTCCAGTGGCATTGATGCGATAGATCTGTTGAGTGATGAACGCAACAACTTTGATCTGGCTATTATTGATTACCATATGCCATATTTGAATGGTGTGGAATTAATAAAACATATCAGAGAAGACTTGAAACTTGATAGTAATAAGTTGCCGATTATTTTATTGCATAGCTCGGGGGAAGATGCTCTGGTAAACAAAAAGACTAAAACCTTGCAGTTGGAAGCTAACATAGTAAAACCTATTCAAATCAATAAATTATTTAGTGTTATCTCTGCCATTCTATCACAGGATAAAACGATTAAATCAAACAAGATTGAGGATAAAACATCCTCAGATTTAGCGCAATTAAAATGCCGTGTTATGATCGCTGAGGATAATCCGGTGAATAAGTTTTTATCAAAAACGATAGTTGAGAAGGTAGTTCCTAATTGTACTATTATTGAAGCAAATGATGGACAGGAAGCCGTGGAATTGTGTAAAAAGCAAAATCCGGATTTGATTTTAATGGATATTCAAATGCCTAATTTAAGTGGCTATCATGCTACGGAGATTATTCGCTTAAATGAAAAAGAAGGAGAACGTATACCCATTATAGCCCTTACGGCACGAACCCTTAAAGGTGAAAAAGAGCGTTGCGAACAGCATGGTATGGATGGGTACATCACTAAGCCGGTGGTTTTAGAAACCATCAAAAAACTAATTATAGAACACATCGTAGAAAAACGTCAAAAATATCCGATAAAATAAGAATTATTATGTTTTAAGATTTTTAATTTCAAAATCTAGACCTATGAAAACCACGAATCAATTTGACCAACAAAAGGAAACTATTCTTTTTGTTGATAGCCGGGAGGATCACAAAAACGCCTTTGTAGATCTGTTAAAAAATACAGAGTATCAGGTTATTTGGTTAGAAAATTCATTCAAGGCTATACAATGGCTAAAAAATCACGGAGCACAATCGGTCTTACTTATGGTTGTAGATGGTCATATTAAGCCTTTAAGCAGTTTTCAAACTTATGATTATATAAAAAACGAATTAGATTTGAATGTACCTGTTTTGGTTGTTCACGAACAGGACGATACTCCGGATTATTCTGAATATCCAGGTTTGGATTATATCAAAAGAAATAATAATGAAGAAAATCTGAACAAAATAAAGGAAATTGCATCACAACAATTAGAATTCAATGGTTATAATCCGAAAGCATATTCTTTAAATTATTTAAGAGAAGTTTCGGATAATAATGAAGAGTTTATTGCGTCATCCATGGCATTATTTTTAAATTCGGTTTCAGACCGAATGAATGACATGAAAAAAGCGATTTCCAATCAAAAATATAAAGAGGTTAGTGAAATAGCTCATAACATTAAACCCTCGTTTGCCATGATAGAGAATGAAGCCGGTAGAACCTTATGTGATACTATGGCGCATTCCGCAAAGGAAGAGGAAATGTTTGAAATGGTAAATAAATTAAATACATTGTTTTTTGAACTCAAGGAACAGTTGCAAACCGACTTTCCTGCATACGACGCATTATGAAAAAACGCATTCTTGTAATAGAGGATAACCCTATGGTGGTTAAATCTCTGGAGTTTAAGTTAAATAAAGACGGATTTGACGTAACAACCTCTCCGGATGGTCGTGATGGGCTTGAGAAAATTAAATCTGAATCTTTCGACTTAATCTTAACAGATTTAATGCTCCCCTTTATTTCGGGAACTCAAATTATTGAGCAAGCCAAAACGCTGGCGCCTAACGTTCCAATAATTGTGTTATCAACCTCGAATCAAGAAGCTATAATAACAAATGCCTTTTCTATGGGGGTTTCCGATTTTATGACCAAACCTTTTAGCCCCAATGAATTGTCACTTCGTGTTAAACGCACTCTGGGCGTGCTCTAGAAATACGACGCACAAATAAAATGAATAAAACCCTACAATGACCTCCCATATCTTGAAAAATTTTACCCCTGAGTATTTCGTAACACTATTTGGTGAAGATTCTCAATTTATTAAAATTGGCCTCATTATTTGTACGCTTTTTATTGTTATTTCCTTATTCCTTATGGTTATCCTGTTTTATGCGCGTTATCAAAAAAATAAATTGAATAAACGCAAAGACAAACTGAATAATCTATGTATCGATTTTATAACAACCTATCTTTTTGATGATCAAATAAATAAAAAAAGATTTTTAAAACGATTTTCCAGAATACTTAAAAATGATTTTTATAAGCAAATTGCGACCCACCAAATTCTGGAATTTTCAAATAACATTAAAGGAGAATCTGTGGAAGATATTCGCGATTTATTTAAAGAACTGAATCTTGATAAATTTAATTTACGTCAGTTGCAGTCCCACCGTTGGGAGAAAAAGGCCAGAGCACTTTTCGTATTCTCCGAATTATCTATTCCTATTGATCTCGATGAGATAATCGGCCTTATAAATCATAAACGTATCGAGGTTAGGCAGCAGTGCTTACTATATATTCTAAAAGACGCAAAAAACAACCCTTTAGAATTTTTGGATCGCATCGAACGTCCGTTAACCTTATGGCAAAGAATTTACATTGAAGATAGTTTGAAAAATGACTATCAAGGTCAGATTCCTGATTTTTCAATTTGGCTAGAGCATCAATTCGAATCTGTAGTAGTTTTTGCTGTTCGTATGATTGGTGAGTTCAATCAATTTGAAAACATTCCCAAACTTGAAGCTCTTCTAAATACCGATAATGTGGTTATTAAAAAGGAAGTGATTCGTTGTCTTAATAAATTAAGTAATGAGGCGATTATCCCGGGTCTCATCCAAAATTTTAAAAATGAAACAAGTGGCGTTCAATTAGAGATTCTTAACCTTATAGAAAATAATGGTAATTACGAGCAATTTCTAACGTTGCTTACCCCAATAATAAAAGCCGAAGATAAGGTTAAAGTAACTTATTTTAATATGAACAGAATGCACTTTGCGAAGGAATCGGCCCTTAACGGTGATATTGTAAAATTTGCCCTGAGTGAAGAACCAATGCAAATGTCTACCGTGTAATGGATGCAGGTGCACAACATATTATTGAAATTATAAGCTGGTTTTTCCTGTACTACGGGATCATTATTTGTACAGGTTATTTGGTGTCTACCTTTTTTTCTTTTCAGGAGATTAGAGATTACAAAAAGCGTTATAATTTTCAAGATGAAACCCCACTTTTAAAATCAACGAATTTGCCATCAATTTCTATTTTGGCACCGGCATTTAATGAAGAATTAAATGTTATAGAAAATGTTTCTTCACTGCTAAGTTTGGACTACCCGTCTTATGAGATCATTATTATAAATGATGGAAGCCATGATGGTACTTTAGAAAAACTTATTACAACCTTTAATTTGGTTTTAGATGAAACCCGTTATTACAGTCCGCTGGAAACACAAGCTATACGAGGTATTTATGTTTCTAAGAAAAAGAGTCATAAAAATCTAAAAGTAATTGATAAAGCGAATGGAGGTAAATCGGATGCTTTAAATGCGGGAATCAATATATGTGCTAATGAAATTATTTGTTGTATCGATGTTGATTGTATTTTAGAACGTGATTCCCTGTTGAAATTGGTGAAGCCATTTTTAAATAATGAGAAAAAGGTGATCGCCTCCGGCGGAATTATACGTGTAGCAAATTCCTGCGTTATTGACCATGGCAGGATTACTGAAGTGAAATTACCCAATACCTTTATTGCCCGTGCTCAAATTTTGGAATATTTTCGGGCCTTTTTAATGGGTCGGATGGCCTGGTCGCGAGTTGATGGTTTACTCTTAATATCCGGAGCTTTCGGAATGTTCGATAAGGCCACCGTAATTGAGGCAGGTGGTTATAATACCAAAACTGTGGGTGAAGACATGGAGCTTTTAGTTCGTATGCGTCGTATGATGCGCGAGAATAAAACAAAATATGCGGTTGGATTTGTTCCCGATCCGTTGTGTTGGACGGAAGTTCCGCAGAAATGGAAAGTGTTGCATAGACAACGAAACCGTTGGACTCGAGGTACCATAGAAACCTTATTGGCCCATAGGAAAATGTTGTTTAACCCAAAATATAAAGTCCTTGGTTTATTAAGTACACCATTCTGGTTTTTCTTTGAGTGGTTGGCTCCAATTGTAGAGTTCTTAGGAATTTTGTTCTTTTTATATTTAGCATGGCACGGCAATGTTGATTGGACAGTCTTCGGATTGTTATTAGGGCTGGTGTATACGTTTGCCGTAATGTTCTCGGTAACGGCATTATATTTTGAAGAATACTCTTTCCAGCAATACAAAAAAGTAAAACACGTGTTCACTTTACTAATCACCGTACTTTTAGAACCAATTATTTATCATCCCTTTGTAATGTTATCGGCCATAAAAGGAAATATTGATTTTCTTCGAGGTAAAAAATCCTGGGGAAGCATGACGCGTCAGGGTTTGAAGACGCAGGTATAAGATTACGACTTCTAATTATCATAGTAGTTTCTCAGCTTTACACCGATTTTTACACCACAACCAAATACACAGACCAATTTAAGCCCGTGGGAGCAGTTTTAAAGGAATTGGATAACAACGATAGAAAAAGTCCAGTTATCAATGTTAAAATGATTGATTTAAACAGAAACATCTTACCTATGTACAAGCGGTTGGATGATAAGAATCAAAATCTTTAAAATGTTACTGACATTTACTTGTTTATAAGAATTTTATTATTTCTTTGAATTCATACATGTAAGAATTAACTTTAATGACTTTATTAAATTAAGTTTAAATATTTTTTCAATACGTGTAATGAAAAATCGCCTGCTAGTAATATTTTTTTTTCTAATCTATGGTTCGTCTTTTGCTCAGAATAATGACTTTGTAAAGGAATGGATGATGAAGGATACTTTATTTATATCTCAACTTTCTAAATCCTACAAGAATTCGACTGAAGAATTGGTTAAAACCTTGGAGACTGGTAGTGAAAAAGTCACTGATTTGGGCTTTAATTATAAACTAATGGAAGGTGGACATGGTAAAGGATATATAACATTTTGGTATCAAGTTCTTTTTTATTTTGATGATATAATTTCTGTTGAACTGATTTTAAAAAAGATACCTGAAAAAGGGGAAAAATTTAAAAATCTTTATAAAGATAAATTATCATTATTGTTTGAAGTTGATGATGATTATACTATTCAACCATTAGAAATTGGTTCAGAAAATTTATTTTGTCCATTAGGGGAAATTAATCCATTGTCAAATGATATTTTAAATTTTTCAATGTCTCCTTTTTCAGGTATAACTTATGGTGCTTATTGTGGTGAAGGCTCTCAATTATTAAAAAACAGAGCCTATTTTGATGCTGTAGTAACTACAGATAATTGTGAATATTTGATGCATAGTATTAACCCCGCAACTAGAATGATGGCAATTGAATACTACTATTTTAATTTAAAGAATTTTGAAAAAGTAGATGTTGAAAGGATTAATAATTGGATTAATAAACTTGTTTATCAACCCGTTTCGACTTCAACTTGTAGTGGTTGTATTGTTGGTGATAATAATACTAAAAAGCTAATTGAAAATCTAAAACTTGATATAAAGTATTATTATCCATCCAAATGATATTTAATGAACCCTCATTTTTTTATATGAAACCACACACGCAAACACTTTTTTTAAGTATCGGAATTGCATTTATAGTGTTTTTAGGTGCTGTGATACTTAGTTTAAACCAATGGAAACGAAGTGAGAATTCTTTTAAGAAACAAAAGGAAACTGATAAAAGACTAACCATAATTGAGCTTACCAACTTAAAAAGGTCACAACCTGACTTAACGTATGAGGAGTATTTATCCTTAGCTAGTAGTATTTATAATATTTCGAAGGAAGAAATCAAAGTACTTTTAAAAGTAGCTGATATTAACAAAGAAGATGATTTCAATTTAGCAATGCAATATTACGCCAATAATGACTATCAAAATGCTTATTCAACCTTTAATAAATTGATTAGTCCATCTTATTCATTGGAGATTCGTGCAATTAGTTATTCGTATTTGGGTAGTATTAAATTTAGGCAGTTAAAAGAATATACCCCTGAAACTTTAGGATATTTTCTTAATGCAAAAGAACTATTTGAAATTATTAATTCTAAAGAGTCGTATATACTTCAAACAAAAGCCAATAATTATTATGACATTGCTCTATTGTCAAAGTTTTTAGGACATAATCAGAAATCGGAAGAGTCCTATAGGAACGCTATTTTAACATATAAAGAGATAAATTTTGAGGGAAATTATAATTTGGAACTAGGAATGGTTTTTAATGATTTTTACATCTTAAGTAAACAATATAAGCTTGAGAAGTCTCCAATATATTATTTAAATAAAGCTATTAAATATAAGGCATTAGCTTTAGATGATGATCCGTCAATATTTAATTTAAGAATTTATTTAAACTCTATTAATGCTAAAGCTAACTATTTTGTAAAAGCAAGAGATTATAAGGCAGGTATAAATGAGTTTAAAAGTGGACTGGACAAAATAAATACCATAGTTCAAATTACTCCTTCAAACGAACAATACAAATTGATTAAGTCCAAATTTTTATCACAGTTTGCGGAACTTTATCTTCAAAAAGCTTTAGATCCCAAGTATCATTCAGGAAATGATATTGTTAGTGCAGAAAAGAAATTGAACCTTGCTTTAGAATCAATTGAAAACATTTCATTTGCTGATCCTGTCGATTTATTAACGGAATCTATTGTTTATTATGATTTGGGCTCAATGAATAGGTTAAAAGGGGATTATAGAGAGTCTTTTAGATATTTCACAAAATGTCTTGAAATAAGAAAAGACCTTGTCCAAAATCATCAAGGACATATAGACTTTTTATCTCAAATGGCAGGTGTTCAATTCGAAATTGCTAGATTATTTTCAGAAAACTCCAATATGAAAAATTGTAAGAATGTTTTAGAATATGGAGAACAAGCAAAACAAAACTACCTTATAACTAAAAAATTTATTCAACGTGATAACCATTGGTATAAGGAAATAATTAAAATTATGGATGATTGTAGGTGAATTGAATAAATAAATTTATTCGTCCCCTCATTCGTCCCCTAGAAAAGCAAAAGCCTTGTAAACATTTAGTCTACAAGGCTTTTTAAGTTTAACAAGTGGTACCTCCAGGAATCGAACCAGGGACACAAGGATTTTCAGTCCTTTGCTCTACCAACTGAGCTAAGGTACCTCGCCAAAGCGGTTGCAAATATATATTCATTTTTTAAAATCCCCAAAGGAATAATGTAAAAAAGTATAGTTTACTTTGTATCAAACCACTTCTGTTGCGCTTTAGGCTAATATTATAAAATTTTTAAGATTTTTTTAGTATTCCGTTTTGTAAGTTTACCACTTTAACAAACTATGAATCTAATAATCGACGTTGGTAACTCTTTTGTGAAACTCGCTGTTTTCCAAGCGGATAAGTTTATTCATAAAGAACAGGTTGAGCTTTCTAATCTGTTAGTTACTGTCGAAAAATTAAAATCTAGCTTTCCTTTAATTAAGGATGTCATCATAGCCTCAGTAAATACGTTGCCGGATCAGGATCGCGAAAAGCTGGCTTCTCGTTTTAATCTTTTAGAACTTAGTTGGAAAACAAAATTGCCTTTTAAAAACCATTATAAAACCCCGGAAACTCTGGGAGTAGACAGGCTGGCCTTAATTTCGGCTGCAGTGCATCAATATCCTGATAGGAATGTACTTATTATCGATGCAGGTACTTGTGTTACTTTCGATTTTAAAGACTCAGAAAATAATTACCTGGGAGGTGCTATCTCTCCGGGCTTACGCATGCGTTATAAAGCTATGCATAATTTTACGGCTAAATTGCCGGTGTTAGATCCTACTTTTCCCAGACATTTTGTTGGAAATACAACGGCTGAGGCGATGCATTCAGGCGTTGTTAATGGGCTGGTTAATGAAATTGATGGGGTAATTAGACAATATGAACAAGATTATTCAGATTTAACAGTTATTTTAACAGGTGGCGATGCTAAATTCTTGTCAAAACAATTAAAAAGTAGCATATTTGCCAACTCTAATTTCCTTTTAGAAGGCCTAAACCATATTTTAAATTTTAATTCAATTTAATGATTAAAAAACTTCTATTCATTTTTGTTGCACTCATAGCAATAAATAGTTACGGTCAGCAGAATACAGCCTCACCTTATTCCTTTTACGGTATAGGAAGTTTAAAGTTCAAGGGGACGGTTGAAAATAGGAGTATGGGTGGCTTAAGCATTTATACCGATAGTATTCATCTTAATTTGAGAAATCCGGCTTCATTCACAGGTAATGATCTTGAGACTATAAACGGAAATCGTCCTGTGAAATACGGTATTGGTGCAACGCATACCTCCACAACTTTGAAAAGTGATTCCGGAAGTAGTAAAGCGTCCTCAACCTCCATTGATTATTTAGCATTAAATTTTCCTGTAGGTAAATTTGGAGTAGGGTTTGGTTTAATGCCTTATACTGCAGTAGGCTATAAATTAGAATCGCTTAACGCTGATGGAAACCTTGAAAATAAATACACAGGTGAAGGCGGGTTGAACAAAGTTTTTCTTGGAATGGGATATCAAATCAATAAGTCCTTGAGTTTCGGGATTAATTTGCAGTATAATTTTGGTAATATCCAAAACAGCAGTGTTGCGTATCTATATGATCAGGATGGCACCCCAATTGTATACCAATCTAAAGAAAGCAATCGCTCAGATTTGAGTGGACTTAATATAGATTTCGGTTTAACCTATAAAACCATGTTAAACCAAAAACTACAACTTATTTCCGGTGCTACCTATACACCTCAAAGTAATTTATCGTCATTGAACCAACGGTATATTGCAACAGTGTCAGGATTAACTGGTCAGGATATTCCTTCGTATACAGTTCAAGTGGATCTCAAAGCCCAGGGCTTGGAAAATACCACCTTAGTGTTACCGTCTAAATACAGTTTTGGAGCCGGTATTGGCGAACCTTTAAAATGGTTTGTTGGTGCAGAGTACAATGCACAAAAAACCAGTAATTTTTCTAATGCTTTATACTCCAGTGGTGAAACTACATATGAAGATGCTTCAGGATTTGCCCTGGGTGGTTTTTATATTCCGGAATATAATGCGTTTTCAGGATATCTGAACAGAGTGGTTTATAGAGCTGGATTGCGTTATGAAAAAACAGGCCTACAATTAAAGAATGAATCGATTAAGGAGTTTGGCATATCTTTTGGAGTAGGAGTACCTGTAGGGACTTTATTCTCGAATGCCAATTTGGGCGTAGAGCTTGGTAAAAGAGGAACTACAAACAGTAATTTAATAGAAGAGAATTTTATAAATGTATATTTAAGCTTATCTTTGAACGATCTATGGTTCCAAAAGAAAAAGTACAATTAACGGTAACACAATTATTATGAAAACGAAAATTACATTATTAGCGCTGTTATTTTTAGGGTTGAATTTTGGTTTTGCACAGGAAGAAGCCATGACCAAGCTTTCAATTTTTCACGAATATGTGAAAGCTAAGAATTATGATGCGGCGTATAACCCCTGGATGGAAGTAAGAAATAAATATCCTAATTTTAATATCGCTATCTATTCTGATGGAGAAAAGATTTTGGAAGATAAAATTGAAAAATCATCCGGTGCAGACAAGGTAGCATACATTAATGACCTTGTTAAGCTATGGGATCAACGTGCCGAAAATTTTGCCAGTAAAACACCAAAAGGAGAATATGGAGCACAGGCATGTCAATTAATGTATGAAAATCGCAAAGTATTAAATAAAACGGATCAGGAGTTGTATGATTGTTTCGATGCCGCTTACAATGCTGATAAAGAGACATTCACAAACCCAAAAAGTTTATATACCTATTTCTCTTTAATGGTTCAGTTGTATGACGACGGTAAAAAGCCTGCAGCAGAATTATTTAGTAAATATGATGACGTGTCTGATAAGGTTGAAGCAGAAACCGAAAACTATTCTCGAAAATTGAATAAGTTAATTGAAAAAGAAGATAGTGGAACTGCATTAACTAGTAAAGAGGGGAAATATAAAAAGTATTATGAAAGTTACTTAAGAGCGTACGACCAGATCTCTGAAGGTATTGCCGGTTTGTTAGGTCCTCGTGCTAATTGTGAGAACTTAATTCCAATTTACTCCCGAGATTTTGAAGAGAACCAGACCAATGCTGTTTGGTTAAAACGTGCCGTAAGCAGAATGTATCAGAAGGAATGTACTGATGATGCCTTATACGAAACATTAGTAAAAGCGTATGATGAAGCAGCGCCTTCTGCCGATACAAAATATTTCGTGGGTACTGTTCTAATGAAGAACAATAAGGAAACCGAGGCTATAAATTATTTCCAACAAGCTTACGATCTTGAAAGTGATACCTTCAAAAAAGCAAACCTAGCGAATCGTATTGGACTTATTTTAAAGAAAAAAGGACGTTTTTCTCAGGCGAGAACATACTTTAGAGATGCTTTAAGCTTGAACCCATCTAATGGTCGTCCATATTTATCTATTGCTGATATGTATGCTGATAGTGCGAATAGTTGTGGTGACACTAACTTTAACAAACGTGCGGTATACTGGTTGGCAGCTGATGAGGCTAGAAAAGCAGCCCGTGTTGATCCAACGATGACAAAACATGCTGCGGCTTCAGTGGCGAACTATATGGCCAAAGCACCAAGTAAGTCTGAGATCTTTACCGCCGGTAGAGCAGGAGAAACCATCAATATTGGTTGCTGGATAAACAGCTCTATAAAAGTACCAACGATCAATTGATAGTAAAAAAAACATATTCATTTATATACATAGTCGCGATTTTTATCGTGACTATGTTTTTTTCATGCACTGACAACATCAAGGAAGTTCAGAAAATTGGAATTTCTGAAAACGAACCTGTTGGAATTGCAGAGGATATTAATTTAAAATATACCGATTCCGGTAGGGTTACCGCCAACCTTTTAGCCAGTAAAATGCTGGATTTTTCTAATAGGGATTTCCCTTATAATGAGTTTGTCAACGGACTTACATTATATCTTTATGATGAGGATAATCATAAAAGTAAGGTGGTCGCTGATTATGCCATAGTGTATAATAAAACCGATTTAATCGATCTTCAAGGTCATGTGGTGATTACCACATACGATGGAAAAATACTCAAGACCGAACAGCTGTATTACGATCAGAAAAATGAATGGTTGTTCACCAACTTTCCTGTAGAATTTACAACCGATCGGGATAAAATAAATGGTAACGGTTTTGATTCCGATTCTAAATTTACCAATGCTCAAGTGCTTGAGGTTACGGGTCTTATCACTATTGAAGACGAATAATTAGTAGGCTCATTTCACTAAAGGCGTTTCCTTATTTTTTATATTTGTAATAACCTTCACGCTTTAATATCGCTCAAAGAATTAAAGTTTTGATGAAGGTTACCACAAATCCGTTGAAATTTTTAACCATGCTATTGTTATGAAAATGCCTTAGGAATTTATAATTCTTAAATAGAAATTTTAATTAACAATAACGCAATTATTATGAAAACTAAAATTTCATTATTCGTACTGGTATTGGTGGGATTACAAATTGGTTTTGCTCAGGAAAATGAATGTGATACCAAGTTACAGATCTTTCATCAGGATGTTAAATCAGGAAATACAGATGCAGCCTATGACCTTTGGATGTATGTGAGAAAAAATTGTCCAAAGTATAGTCTTGCCATTTACACGGATGGTGAAAAAATTTTAACAGATAAAATAGAAAAATCCTCAGGGTCAGAAAAGGTGGATTTTGTTAATGACCTGGTTAAATTATGGGATGAACGCGCGGAGAACTTTCCGGGAAAAACACCAAAAGGAGAATTCGGGGCACAAGCCTGTCAATTAATTTATGAACATCGTGACCTATTAAAGAAAACTGATGAAGACCTTTATAAATGTTTTGATGAGGTGTATAAAACCGATAAAGAAACGTTTACCAACCCCAAAAGTTTATATACTTATTTTTCCTTGATGGTTCAATTATTTGATGCGGGGAAAAAACCCGGAGCCGAACTATTCAGTAAATATGATGATGTTTCAGATAAAGTAGATGACGAGGTAGAAAACTACTCTCGTAAGCTAAATGAATTGATTCAAAAAATGGATGAAGGTTCTAAACTAACGAGTAAAGAGGAACAATACAAAAAGTTTTATGAAAGCTATTTAAGAGCCTATGATCAAATTTCTGAAGGTATTTCCGGTCTTTTGGGAGACCGTGCAAAATGTAACATTCTAATTCCTATCTATACCAGGGATTTCGAAGAAAATAAGGCTAATTCACTTTGGTTAAAACGTGCGGTATCCAGGATGTTTCAAAAGGAATGTACTGATGATCCGCTTTATGAAAAACTGGTGATAGCCTATGATAAGGTTTCCCCTTCGGCGGAAACGAAATACTGGGTTGGTACCTTATTAATGAGGAATGGCAAGGAAACTGATGCCATGGATTATTTCCAACAATCCTATGAATTAACAACCGATGCTATTGATAAATCGAATATAGCGATGCGTATTGGATTAATATTGAAAAAGAAAGGGCGTTACAGTGCGGCCAGAAATTATTTTAATGACGCTTTAAAATTAAACCCATCCAATGGAAAACCTCATTTGGCCATTGCTGATATGTATGCTGATAGTGCGAATGATTGTGGCGATACAAACTTTAATAAACGTGCCGTGTATTGGTTGGCAGCTGATGAAGCTCAAAAAGCAGGGCGTGTTGACCCGACATTAAAAAAGCATGCAGAAGCATCCGTGGCCAATTATTTGGCGAAGGCACCAACGAAAACCGAAATTTTCCAATTTGAAAGAGGTGGTGAAGTGATCAATATAGGTTGTTGGATCAACCGATCTGTCACAGTGCCAAGAATTAAATGATTTCGATGTAAAATTTTCAACGTGTAAGTTCGGGATGTTATAGGGATTAACGCCATATATGATCTGGAAAAACCAATCATTTTTATGAAACACATCCTCCTATTTTTTTATCTTTGTACGAGTCAGTAACCTTGAAATCAATGAAGATTTAAGGTTTTAATGTTTTTAACTACGAATGAAATATTCCAAAATTTTTCTTTACGCCTATTTGGCTTTCGCTATACTCTTCATTTATGATGCTATTTCAAAATACATAGCTTCCGGAGAGATCGCTTATCCATCTATATTTCTTGCAGCCACTGCAATTTTTATGTTTTTCTTTAGAAGAAAATTCAGGAAAAAATACGAGAACAGAAATAAATCCGAGTAGATGAGTCTATCGGTCGTCATCATTATTCTATCTTTAATTCTATCTGCTTTTTTCTCAGGTATGGAGATCGCCTTTGTATCTGCAAATAAGATTCATATTGAAATTGAGAAAAAACAAGGCGGAATTTTGGCTAAAGTTTTAAGTAAACTCACAGCAAAACCCTCCAAATTTATAACCACGATGTTAATAGGTAACAACATCGCTTTGGTAATATATGGGTTTTTTATGGGCGATCTTTTGGTGGCCTGGTTTCAAACCATGTTACCATCGCAATACGGTTTTGTGAATTATTTATTGAATGACCTTAGCTTACTCACACAAACCGTAATTTCAACACTTTTGATACTCATCACAGCCGAGTTCTTACCCAAAGTGTTTTTTCAGATCTATGCTAATAAATTTCTAAAAGCATTGGCGGTACCTGCCTATTTGTTTTATGTATTATTTACGCTTATATCGGATTTTGTAATATGGATTTCTGATTTTGTGTTGAAATATTTTTTTAAAACAGAAGGTGACCAAATTCAAATGGCCTTTACCAAGGTAGAGCTTGGAAATTATATAAGTGAGCAAATGGAATCGGTAGAAGCTCATGAGGATGTAGATTCTGAAATCCAGATATTTCAAAATGCGCTCGAATTTTCAGAAGTGAAAGCCAGAGAGGTTATGGTACCACGTACCGAGATCGTAGCGGTAGAGATCAATGAATCCATCAAAACCTTAAATAATTTATTCACGGAAACCGGCTACACAAAAATTTTGGTATATAAAGATAGTATTGATGATATTTTGGGCTATGTGCATTCTTTTGAATTATTCAAAAAACCAAAAAACATTAAGTCGATGATGTTACCGGTAGAGTTTGTGCCCGAAACTGTTTTGGTAAAAGATGTTTTGAGCTTGTTAACCAAAAAACGCCGAAGCATGTCGGTTGTTATTGATGAATACGGAGGCACTTCCGGAATTATGACTGTGGAAGATATCGTTGAGGAATTGTTTGGTGAAATTGAAGATGAACACGATACCGTAGACCTTGTGGAGCATCAAATTGATGAGCATACCTTTAAATTTTCGGCCAGATTAGAGGTCGATTATGTAAATGAAACCTATAAGATCAATTTACCCGATAGTGAAAACTACGAAACGCTTGGAGGTTTAGTGGTAAGTCATACTGAAGAGATTCCAGAGCAAAATGAAGTTGTTAGGATCGAAGGTTTTCAATTTAAAATCCTGGAAGTTTCCAATACAAAAATTGATATGGTGGAACTTAAAATAGTAGATGAAGACTAACATTTTTCATTAAAAAAGCATTTAAAAAAACCACGAATTTCAGACTTCAAAATTTAACGTGCATCCCATTTAACAAATACGATATATCCCTTTTATTATTAAATAGAAAATGGTATTTTCGCGCACGATATTTTGTCGACCCTAGGTAAAATCTTTTAAATTAAACGAAACAGGCTCCGGTTTGGAGCTTACAAATAAAACAAACACATGGCAGTTTTAAATAAGATCAGACAACGCTCTTTATTTTTGATTTTGATTATCGCTTTAGCGTTATTCTCTTTTGTTCTTGCAGATTTATTTAAAAATAATAATGCTTTTAATTCCAAAGCTCAAAATACGGTAGCCACCATTAACGGGAAGGATATCACACGAACTGAATTTATGAACCGGGTAGAAGGTATGCAACGTCAATTAGGACCTAATGCTACCAATACGCAGGTTATGAATCGTGTTTGGGATCAGATGGTAAGAGAACGCGTATTGGAAAGTCAATATGAAGAACTGGGGATTTCTGTAGAGAAGGATCAAATGCGCGATTTATTGAAATCGACTTTGGCTAGTGCTCCGGAGTTTTTAGATGAGAATGGGATGTTTGATGAAAATAAATTGAATGAATTTATTGCCAACTTAAAAGAAATTGAACCACAACCGGGATATCTGGGTGGTCAACCTATCACTTTTTCGGATTGGACAAATTATGAAAGTAGCCTGGCTCAAAATGCTTTGCAACAAGAATATTTTAATTTAGTTAAAGCCGGTTTAACAGGCACCCTGGCTGAAGGTAAATTAGATTATGAATTAGATGGAAACAAACGCGATATTAAATTCGTTCAGATTCCTTACGAATCAATTCCGGATAGTTTGATTAAAGTAACCAAAGATGACGTGTCCGATTATATCGAAGCGCATTCAAGTAGTTATCAGGTTGAAGAGTCCAGAGATATTCGTTATGTGCAATTTAAAGAGGAAGCTTCGGTTGAAGATCAAAACCAAATCAAAAAAGATTTAACGGATTTGTTAAAAGACCGTGAGGAATATAATCAGGTTACAAAACTTACAGATACCATAAAAGGTTTTCTACATACCTCAGATAATAAAGATTTTGTAAATACAAATTCTGACATTAAGTTTAATGAGCAATTTCAATTTAAAAGTCAGTTGCCATCTGCTGTAGCAGACAGTTTATTTAATTTGAATGAAGGTGAAATTTTTGGACCCTATAAAGATGGGAACGCATATAAAATTTCAAAATTACTCGCTGTAAAACAAATCCCGGACTCTGCTACGGTGCGTCATATTCTTATTCCATTTGTTGGTGCTACAAGAGCAACACCGGATGTGACTAAAACAGATGCTGAGGCTAAGAAAACAGCTGATAGTATTTACAATATCATTGAAAAGAACAGATCTAAATTTACCGATTTATTAGAGCTTTCTTCAGATCAGGTAAGTAATCAAAATAATGGTGAGATCGAGTTTGCTTATACAGCGTCGTTCGCACCTGAGTTCAAAGATTTTTCATTTAATAATCCGGTAGGATCTTTAAAGGTTGTAAAAACATCTTTTGGTTACCATGTGATTGAGATCTTAAAACAAACTGATAAACAAAAAGCAGTTCAATTAGCAATTTTAGCAAGAAAAATTGAACCATCAGAAGCTACTATAGATAAGGTGTTTAGAGATGCCTCTAATTTTGAAATAGCTGTTGCGGATAAAGATTTTGATGAGGTTGCAAAAGAAGATAATTTTACTGTAAGACCGGTGAATAAAATCAAAGCTTTGGACGAGAGTATTCCGGGTATCGGTAATCAGCGTCAAATAGTAAGATGGGCCTTCCAGGAAGATGTTGAAACAGGCGCTGTAAAGCGTTTTACGGTAACTAATGGTTATGTTATCGCTCAATTAGTAGCTAAACACGAAGCTGGTTTAATGCCGGTTGACGAAGCTACTGCCAGTGTATTACCAATAATCCGTAAACAAAAGAAAGCGGAGCGTATTAAAGAAGGTGTAACTGCTACGAATTTAGATGATCTGGCTAAATCTGAAAATACAACGGTGAGGTCAGCCTCAGCTGTAACCATGAAAAACCCAACCATCGCAGGTGCCGGTAGAGAACCTATGGTAGTTGGTGCGGCATTCGGTCTTAACGAAGGAGAAACTTCAGGATTGATTCATGGCGAAAAAGGAGTTTACATGGTTCAGGTAACCAAAGTAACGCCGGCTGTAGAACTTGATAATTATCAAGCTGCTGCTAACCGCGTTCAAAATGTAAAAATTAGTGTGGTAACTTCTAAACTATATTCAGCGCTTAAAGATGCTGCTGAAATTGAAGATGATCGTGCCAAGATTCAAATACAATAAACAACACAACGACTAACTAGAACAAGAAGCCTCGATGAATAATCGAGGCTTTTTTATAGAATCATATCGGTATAGTTTATTACCGTGTTGAAACCTTTGCTTTTAAAATAATCACGAGGATCACTTTCTGAAGTTGCCAGAATAAAATCGCCACCCCAGGCTCCAAGACTTTTTATATGGCCTGTAAAGTCTTTAAAATAAAGATCTTTAACAGGGGTTTGTTTGGTGATTTCGGCAATAAGGGTTTCGTGCAGATCTAACTGTTCTTCAAAAGCTGGGAGGTTTTTGCATTCCAATAAACGCTCAGTTATCAAATTGATCTCAGCAATGGTGCCGGTTTTATTTTTTTTATTGGCACGATAATGTGAAATACCTTCACGACTGTTTTGTTTTCGGTTCAAATACACAAAATATAATTGCGATTTAAAATTTGGGTCGAATTTAACCGGTTTAACCAAACGAGAACCTTCTTTTATTTGATAAAGGATCGGAGATTGGCTTTGAGCGCAGGCAATATCATAACCACTTCCTCCAAAAGTTCTTTCCAACAAAGTATAAGGATCGATTTCTGCCCAATTGGCGATATTATTGATCAAGGTTGAAGAACTTCCCAAACCCCAGTCTCTTTGAAAATCAAGATGTGTTGTCACCTTGAAACCCAGTTCACCCGTAAGGAAACCCGGATTTAAATCTCGAGCGGTTCTCAAAATTTGAATGAGGCGATTAGAGAATTCATTTTCAGGACTTTTTGAACGTTCTAATTTTTTTAAAGTAAACTTGTCCTCATACCAAATGTTTCCTTGGTTATCCAGGCTTTTCCAGATTAGTTCATTTGATTTACTAGGTTCTACGTTAAGATTTTGCCCAAATGTTGTTGGTAAAGCCAGGGCGAGTGCACCATCGAGAATCACATATTCTGCGCTCAGTAATAATTTACCATGACTTGAAAATGTCTTCACTATGTTAAGCTTTAATACGTAATTTATTTAAGGCATCAACCACAGCGCTATGCGTAACGGTATCGTCCTGAAACTGCGAGATAAGTTTTGTTTTTTCCTCTGAAGTTGCTTCAAACTGATTAAGTATATTCAGTAAATGCATTTTCATATGGCCCTGCTGAATCCCGGTAGTAGTCAACGATTTAAGCGCTGCAAAATTTTGAGCTAACCCTGCAGCTGCAATGATTTGCATGAGTTCTCTGGCAGAAGGATGACCTAATAGCTCCAGAGCGAGTTTAACCAAAGGATGCAATCCGGTTAATCCGCCAACCGTTCCTAAAGCCAATGGAATATCCATCCAAAAGGTGAAAGTGTCATCCTCGATTTTTGCGTGTGATAAACTGCGATATTGACCATCTCTTGCAGCAAAAGCATGAACGCCTGCCTCAATGGCTCTAAAGTCGTTACCGGTTGCCAAAACTACAGCATCTACGCCATTCATGATGCCTTTATTATGCGTTACGGCGCGATAGGGTTCGGCTTCAGCAATTTTTACAGCCTGAACGAATTTTTCAGCAAAGGCCTGACCTGAAACATCTGTTATTTCCGATAATTCTTCAACGGAACAACTTACACTAACGCGTACCAAACAATCCGGAACGTAATTAGATAAAATACTCATTACAACATCAATAGCTCTTTCTTCATCTGAAAATCCATCATATATTGCTGCTTGTTCTTTAAGTGTTTTAGCAAACTGCTCCAAACAAGAATTTATAAAATTGGCGCCCATGGCATCTAAGGTCTCGAAAGTGGCATGAAGTTGATAATAGTTCGGAATCGCATCCGTTTTATTAATTAATTCAATATCCAAAATACCGCCACCCCGACGTTCCATATTCCTGGTAATATCTTTACAATCGGTAATAAGAAGTGGTTTTACAAAATCGAAAAAGGCTTTTAGGGTTTCGAAATCACCGAAAAACATAAAATGGACTTGTCCAATCTTGGTTGTAGCTAAAACTTCCGCTTTAAAACCACCACGATCCAACCAAAACTTGGCAGCCTTACTGGCTGCAGCAACAACTGAGCTTTCCTCTATGGCCATGGGAACCGTATAGTGTTTCCCATTAATCAGGAAATTGGGAGCCACACCAAAGGGTAAATAATAATTGGTGATGGTGTTTTCAATAAATTCATCATGCAATTGCTGTAATTTTTGATTGGTATTCCAATATTGTCTGATTATAGTCTTAGCATTTTCAGTATTAGAAAAATACGTTTTAACAATCCAATCAATTTTTTCTGATTTGGATAGTTTTGAAAAGCCAGCAATGGTTTTGCTCATAGGAATTTGTTTTACAGATGCAAAGATACTATTCTTGATACGAATATCGTATTAAGGCCTGGTTTGAATCGCCAGATTAAACGTTAATGTTAATGGTTATTTTCATAATTTTTAGTAAACTTGACATCATTTTGTGAAATAAACATTTTTTTTGATGAAAAAGTTAAAATTCTCCCTATTCCTTACCTTAATTTTTAGCATCACCTTATCGGCCCAAACAAAAAAAATCTCTCTCGAGGAGATATGGAATGGTACGTTCCGTACTGAAAGAATGGACGTGTTGCATTCCATGAATAATGGGAAACAGTATACGGTGTTAAATGTCAATCCCTACGAGAAAACCACCTCGGTAGATATTTATGATTATGAGACCGCTGAAAAGATTGGAACTATTGTTAATTCTGGCGATCTGGAAGCCTTACCGTATTTTACCGATTACAAATTCAGTAAAGATGAATCGGAACTTATTTTGGCAATCGATGAAGAATCCATTTACAGGCGTTCTACTTTAGGTCATTATTTTGTTTACGATTTAAAAACAAAGTCATTGAGCCCAATTGCTGAAGAAAAAATTCAGGAACCCACCTTTTCTCCGGACGGGACTAAAGTGGCTTATGGTTATGAGAATAATATTTACATTAAAGACCTGACTAACAATGAGACGACTCAGGTGACCTTTGACGGTGAAAAAAATAAGATTATTAATGGCATTACCGATTGGGTTTACGAAGAAGAATTTGCTTTCGTTAGAGCTTTTGATTGGAATGCCAGTAGTGATAAACTAGCTTTCATTCGATTTGATGAAACTGACGTGCCACAATATTCGATGGATATATATGGGGATTACCTTTATCCGAAGCAAGAGGTTTTTAAATATCCGAAAGCAGGTGAAAACAACTCTGTAGTTTCTTTACATGTTTATAATCTTAAAACAAATAATACTACGGATGTCAAGTTAAATAAGTCCTATAGTGATTTTTATATTCCAAGAATGAAATGGACCAATGATCCGAACATTCTTAGTGCACAATATTTGAATCGACATCAGAACGACCTCGACCTTTGGTTAATCAACACCGCTGATAATACCGTTAAAATAGCTTTAAATGAAACGGATAAAGCTTATATTGATGTGACTGATAATCTTACTTTTTTAAGTGATAACAGTTTTATCTGGACCAGTGAAAAGGATGGCTATAACCATATTTATCATTATGCGGCATCAGGTAAATTAATCGATCAGGTAACCAAGGGAAAATGGGAAGTTACTGATTTTTATGGTGTGGATGAAGCCAGTAAAACAGTGTACTACCAATCTGTTGAAAATGGTTCTATAAACCGCGATGTTTATTCTATTCATTTGAATGGTAGAAATGAAAAACGATTAACACAGGATACCGGAACAAATTCAGCATCTTTTAGTGCTGATTATACCTATTTTATTAATTCATTTTCAAATGTTTCAACACCAACACGTTACACCTTAAATTCAGGTAAAACCGGCGAGGTTATTCGAACTATTATTGATAACCATGAATTATCAGAGAAATTAGCTGAATACAATATCGTTCAAAAAGAATTCAGCACCATTCATATTAATGGAAATGATCTCAATACCTGGATGATAAAACCGGCGGATTTTGATCCGTCTAAAACCTACCCGCTTTTAATGTTCCAATACTCGGGACCGGGCTCCCAGCAAGTTTCAAATCGTTGGAATGCTTCAAATGATTATTGGTATATGAAATTAGCTGCAGAAGGTTATATTATCGCTTGTGTAGATGGTAGAGGTACAGGATTAAAAGGTGCCGCTTTTAAGAAAGTAACCCAGCTCCAATTAGGAAAATACGAGGTTGAAGATCAAATTTCAGCAGCAAAGTATTTTGGTGAATTACCTTATATTGATGCCTCCAGAATTGGTATCTGGGGTTGGAGTTACGGTGGCTTTATGAGTAGTGGAGCCTTATTTAAAGGTAATGATGTATTTAAAATGGCTATTGCGGTTGCACCTGTAACGAGCTGGCGTTTTTACGATTCAATTTATACAGAACGATACATGACCACACCTCAGGAAAATCCAGATGGCTATGACGATAATTCTCCTTTGAATTTTGCAGACAAACTGAAAGGCAAGTTTTTGTTGGTTCACGGCTCAGCCGACGATAACGTACATTTGGAAAATACCATGCGATTAACCGAAGCGCTTATTCAAGCTAATAAACCCTTCGATATGGCTATCTATCCTGACAAGAACCACGGCATTTATGGCGGTAATACTCGATTACATCTGTATGAAAAAATGACGAATTTCATTCATGAGAATTTATAATAGAATTAAAGTGACAATTGACTAACAAGACAAACTAACACAAATATCTATGGCGACAATATCAGCAAAACAAGCACATCAAAAAGAATTATTCGGACACCCGGTCGGACTTTACATTCTGTTTTTTACAGAAATGTGGGAACGATTTTCATATTATGGTATGCGGGCTATCCTTGTTCTCTATCTTGTTCAATCAACACAGGATGCAAATGCCGGTTTGGGTTGGACAACCGGAGAAGCTTTAGCGCTTTATGGCTGGTATACCATGCTGGTTTACGTGATGTCTATTCCGGGTGGTTGGATAGCCGATAAGTATTTAGGACAGAAGAAATCCGTGCTTTATGGAGGAATCCTTTTGGTAGCGGGACACAGTATCCTGGCAGTTGAGCAAATGTGGGCCTTTTATACCGGTTTAGGTTTGATTATCGCCGGGGTAGGTATGTTAAAACCAAACATCTCCACCATGGTAGGCGGTTTGTACAAAAAAGGCGATATCCGCAGAGATAAAGGTTTTACCATTTTTTATATTGGAATTAATGTTGGTGCCTTTCTTTCAGGTTTGATTGTTGGTTATGTAGGAGAAGTGCATGGTTGGCATTATGGCTTTGGTCTGGCCGGGATAGGAATGGCTCTTGGTTTGATTCAGTATATCGCCGGTCAAAAATATTTAAAACACGTAGGAAATAATCTCGGATCTTCTATTGATGAAGAGGAGAAGGCCGCTATGAAGCGACCATTGAACAAAGCTGAAAAAGACCGTGTGGTTGTCCTGTTTATCTCATTTCTCTTAGTTGTGGTTTTTTGGGGTGCGTTCGAACAAGCAGGTGGCTTGATGAATATTTACACGTCTGAAAAAACCAACAGGATGTTATTAGGCTGGGAAGTTCCGGCTTCATGGTTTCAGTCATTGAATTCTATGTTCATTATACTTCTGGGAACCACTGTAGCGTCCTATTGGGCTAAACGTAAATTAAAAGGTAAGGTGGCTACTTCATTGTTTAAAATGATTATTGGCCTAATTATTATGGGGTCTGGTTTCTTTTTTATGACGGCTGCCTCAGCTCAATACCAGGCAACAGGATCATCTGCTATGTACTGGTTAGTTTTGGCCTATTTATTTCATACTGTTGGCGAATTATGTCTATCGCCTGTGGCCCTTTCCTATATCACTAAATTAGCGCCTTTAAAATATGCGTCTTTAATGATGGGTATTTATTTTGCAGTAACCGGATTTGGAAATAAAATTGCAGGATTACTAGGTGAGGCATCAGAGAGTCTTGGAGAATACACTATTTTCACCGGTATTGCGGTATTTTGTATTTCTTTCGGCTTGTTAGTCATGGTATTCCGTAAGAAACTTGAAGGGCTTACTCATGGTGCAGAAGATGATGAGCATGAAATGCATGACGATGAATAGCATTCTATAAAAAAATTCATAACAATAAACCAACGATTATGGCAACAGACACCACTACAGAACAGTTTTTTAAAAATCCTGTAATTGGGCATCCTGCAGGACTATTTGTATTGTTTTTTACAGAAATGTGGGAGCGTTTTTCATACTACGGAATGCGCGCCTTATTGGTACTTTTCTTAACCTCTTCACTTTTTGATGAAGGTTGGGCCTGGCCTCGTGAACACGCCCTGGCACTTTATGGAACCTATACATCCTTAGTATATTTAACGCCTATTATAGGTGGTTACATAGCAGATAAATTCATTGGTTACAGAAAAGCTGTTGTTCTGGGAGCTTTCGTAATGACGCTCGGTCATGCCTCTATGGCTGTTGAAACACATTTTTCATTATACCTCGGACTCTTCTTTTTAGTGGTTGGAAATGGCTTTTTTAAGCCCACAATGACTTCTATTATTTCACAAATGTATGAGAAACACCCAAACAAAAAAGATGGTGCTTATACCATTTATTACATGGGGGTTAATGCCGGAGCTTTCCTGGGAATTCTGCTTTGTGGTTATTTAGGTGAAGAATGGGGCTGGAGCTATGGTTTCGGTTTGGCCGGAGTTTTTATGTTTTTTGGTATGCTGCAATTCTATTTTACCCAAGGGATTTTTGGACATTTAGGTTTGAAACCAAATAAGGAGACCGATAGAGAATTTGTTGAAACCGATAAAGATAAATTGAATCCTTTTACCGCTTTTGATAAAATTCTGATGATCGTGAGTGCGGTAATAGGATTGGTTTGGATCATCAACGATCCTGTATCTAAAATTGGCGGAACAGATTTATTTAATTTTGAAGTCGGATCTCTTTCCGGGTCGAATGCGGTGATTTTGTTTGCCTTGGCTTTATTTTTGATTCTTATCGTAAGCCGAATCACAAGATTTGTTTCAGTAACACGAGATAGAATGATTGCTGTTGCTGTATTTGCCTTCTTCACTATTTTCTTTTGGGCCGCTTTTGAACAGGCCGGAGGTTCTATGACCATTTTTGCCAACGATTACACTCAGCGCGTTCTTGAAGGTAATTCAGCAAACATTTACAGAATCGCAAATACTTTAATAACCATTATTCCACTTGGTGTTATTACCTGGGTTTTATGGAAATTGTTTAGTCAAACTTTTGCAAAATACACGCTGGGGAATGTTTTTTTAGCGACTAGTTTCATCATTATTTGGACTTTAGTAATCATCATGCTTTATCAACAATATTCCGCTGATTCACCAGAAGTTCCGGCATCGTGGTTTAGTATCTTAAACTCCTTATTTATTATTGTTTTTGCACCTTTATTTTCCAAGCTTTGGGAAAGCAAATACAACCCCAGTGCCGCTGTAAAATATGGTTTAGGGTTGATTCTTCTTGGTGTTGGATTTCTAGCCTTAGCTTATGGCGCTTCAGGTATTCCTCAAGGAGCTAAAACTGCAGCTGTGAGCATGGTTTGGCTGGTATTTGCTTATTTTTTCCATACGATGGGTGAGTTATGCTTGTCGCCGGTAGGTTTATCTTATGTGAGTAAATTAGTGCCTGCTCGAATGATCGCCATGATGTATGGTGTGTGGTATTTGGCTATTGCCATTGGGAATAAATTAGCCGGAAGTAGTGGTGGTATGATCGATGCCATTACCAAAGAATACTCATTATCAACGTTCTTTATGCTATTTTTCTTGATTCCTGCGGGGGCTGGTGTTTTAGTGATCTTACTTAACCCAATTCTAAAAAAGCTGATGCATGGCGTCCGATAATCGAAAAATTAGTTAAAAAAGTATCAAAATGCGCCTTTGTAGGCGCATTTTTTGTAAGTTCGGCCTAAGTTTTGCAAAACAACTACCATGAGAAAGATACTATTTACTTTACTGTTCTTTGCTTTTTTAAGCACAACAGTGTCTGCACAAGAAATCAACTGGGTGTCATTGGAACAAGCCCTGGAACTTCAAAAGAAAGAACCTAAAAAGATCATGATGGATGCCTATACAAATTGGTGTGGGCCATGTAAAATGTTGGATAAGAATACCTTTCATAACCCCGATGTTGTAGCATATGTAAATAAAAATTACTATGCGGTGAAATTCAATGCTGAAGGAAATGAAGCCATAACTTATAATGGTAAGAACTATGCGAACCCCAATTATGATCCGGCATTGGCTAATAGAAGAAACTCCCCACATGAGTTATCTCGTTATTTGAGGATTTCGGCATATCCAACGATCGTGTTTATGGATGAAACAGGAAATGTGATTGCTCCTATCGTTGGCTATCAAAAGCCTACACAATTGGAGTTGTATTTAAAACTTTTTAAAACAGACGATTATAAAAGTATCACCTCACAGGATCAATTCACAGAGTACTACAATAAATTCAAACCTGAATTTCAAAATTAAAAATAAGATATTCAATATTTAATTATAAATGCTCCCTTTTTGTCTGTGCGATGAAAAGGGATTTTTCTTTTGTAACAAATGGCTTCCCAGCGCTCTTTGTAGGTATTGTAATTACTTCCATCGGCGATAATATATTTGGGTTGAAGCGAATCGATAAGGCGATTCATATTTATTTTTGGTGAAGTCCGCAGTAAAACATAATCGGGTTTTGAGGATTCGAGTTGATAAACACCTAAACTATCTATAATAAACAAAACCTTATTCCCTAATTCATAAATGTTTTGAATTGTATCATTTTTGGTTGTGTTAATGCTATGTGCTAAAGTGAAATTTGAAATCAGGTTAGATTCAGCAGCATTTAATTTTCCGTTTTTTGAAGAAATTATAAGCGTATTTTTAATATGATTCGCTAAAATGGTACTTTTTGTTTTTTGAAAGATGATAAATTCATTGTTCGAGACATATTGCTGATTGAAAATAGCATAAAGTTGGAGACTGATCAGGCTAATGAATAGAATTACCAAATAATTAAAACGTCTTTTTAAGATAAACAGCATAGTGAAAATGATGATGCTGTAACCGATTATTAAGTGATATTCCGTGAACCGGATATGTTCAAAGAGAAATGCATCTTGTTTTGAGACCCAAACTATAAAAGTATTCATCAGGTCAACAACATAGCCAAAAGATATTGCTAAAAACACAGGGAGCAGATTTAAACCGGCTAAAACTATTACCAGGATTCCAAAGCCTAAAATGATTCCTAAAAACGGAATTATCACCAAATTCGAGATAAAAAACAAACCAGGAAACTGATGAAAATAAAATAAACTCAAAGGTAAAATTCCCAGCTGTGCCGCTATAGTTACGGTTAAGGTGTGCCAGTAAATATCGGTGATCTTGTATTTGGGTTTCCATAAACGATAAAGATGAGGGTCGATACTAATTATGGCGAAAACTGCGGCATAACTCAATTGAAATCCCACATCAAAAATATATAAAGGTCTAAAAAGTAAAATTAGAAACATGGATATCGCAAGCGTGTTGTAAAGGTTTGTGGGTCTATTAAAATTTTGCGCTATTGAAATTAAACTGAACATGGCAGTGGCTCGTGTAACCGAAGCTGAAAATCCCGCAATACAAGCAAATGCCCATAAAATAATGATGAGTAGAATGGTCTTGATTAATTTGCCGTGTTTTAAACGTTCCAAAGGTTTGAAAAGGAAACTAAAAATGAGTAGTATAATCCCAACATGTAAACCAGACACAGCCAATATGTGGATGGCGCCGGCATCCGCGTAATTGCTGTAAAGTTCAGGGCTCAGGTCTTGTCGCTGTCCTAATAGAAGTGCATTTATTACGCCGAGTTCATCTTTGGAAAAAGGATATTCTCGAATTTTTTGGTTGATGTACTTTCTCAATTTATCCGTTGATCCCAATATTGAAAATCCCTTGGGATGGATCTTAATGAAATGATTATTTGTAATGAAGATCTCTCTGTAAATTTGCTTGCGATTGAGGTAGGATTTGTAATCAAATTGATTCGGATTGAGAGGCTGAGGTAAGGTTTCAAAAGCGTTTCTCGAAACGATGATTTCATCAATATCTAAAGAGGTTTGCGTACTATCAATCCTTATGTTTAGCAGTGTTTTTCCGGTTACGGAAATGCTGTCAATCTTTAATACTTCGGCGACAAATTTTTTATAATATGTGTTGGGTTTTAAGGTTTCTTTAATTTGAAGGGTGATCGTTTGAAGGCTATCTGAAGGGCCTAAATATTTTGTAAAATGCGATCTTTTTTGAAATTCATCATGACTGCTAACCGTTAGGATCCCAATGCATACGATACAAAAAAAAGAAGTTATGCCGAACCATGGTTTTTGGATAATTTGAGTGTTTGCTTTGGCAAAAAAGAAAGTTAAAATGGCTAAAGAAAATAGTGTAATTCCCAAAATATAGTCCATGGGAATATTGAGATAATATCCCAGGATAATACCGATGATCAGGCCAATAGTTAGCTTTATGAGGGTTAAATTAAGTAGGCGCATTGGGGGATGCTATCAAATATTATAAAATACGCCTGGCTTGATAAAATGCGTTGAGCCAGTAGGTTTCGTTCAGTCCTGAAATAATTACGCCTTGATGGGTTGTCGCGTGAATGAATTTAATATCATTATCTCGGATGTCTACAACAAGTCCGACATGGTTTACAGAATGGCGCCGGTTTCCGGTCTTAAAAAAAAGGAGATCACCCGTAATTACCTGTTTCAAGACAATTTTCTTTCCTTTTTTCGCCATATCTCTCGAGATTCTTGGGAGGAAAATATCTTCGGATCGAAAACTTTCGAATACCAATCCGGAGCAATCCATACCGCGCTTTGTGGTGCCTCCCCACTGGTAAGGTGTTCCTAAAAATTGTTCGGCATAAGTTATGATCCGTTCCCTGGTAGTTCTTGGTTTTTTGGTTTCAACTTCAGCAACATTTTTAAGATCTGGATCTTTTTTACCAATAATGATGTTTTCGGTTGTTTCCTTTTGCTGACGCCTTACTTTTCTTGATTTACAGCTTGAAAGACTCAGAATCAAAATGAGGGGGATAAGTAGGTATTTCATGAGGTTTATGGATTTAGGGACTTGTAAATAAGTTGGGCGGTTTTTTTACTTGCTCCTGAGCCTCCAAGAAGTTTTTCTAAATTATAATAATCAAGAAAAAGTGCTTCTCGTATGTCAGGTTTCAAAATACGTTCTAATTCTTTTTTAAGGCGTTTTTTATTGAAATCACCTTGAATGAGCTCAGTGACCACCTCCTTATCCATGATCAAATTCACCAAAGAGATATATTTTAATGTAATAATACGTTTCGCAATCTGATAAGATATGGTACTTCCTTTATAACAAACTACCTGGGGAACCTTAAACAAAGCCGTTTCTAAAGTTGCGGTTCCTGAAGTTACCAGGGCCGCAGTGGAAACACTTAATAAATCATAGGTGGCATTGGTAACAAAAGTCACGCGATTCTTCTTTATAAAACCTTCATAAAAACTATAATCCTGACTTGGGGCTCCAGCAATTACGAATTGGTAATCTTTAAAATCGTCCACCAGACTTAACATTACAGAAAGCATATTCTTAATTTCCTGCTTTCTACTTCCGGGTAACAAAGCAATGATCGGTTTATCAGATAACTTATGCGTTTTTTTAAATGCCTCAGGGCTCAATGGCTTTCTATTAGCAATAGCATCCAGGAGGGGATGACCCACAAAATGGACATCGTAATCATAGCCTTTATAAAAATCCTTAACAAACGGTAAAATAACATACATCTCGTCAATATCTCGCTTTATGGCTTTTACCCGACTAGCTCTGGAAGCCCATACCTGTGGAGATATATAATAACGCGTACTGAATCCTGATTGTTTAGCCCATTTTGCTATGCGCAAATTGAAACCTGAATTATCGATAAAAATAACAACATCCGGATTGGTCTTTTTGATATCTTCTTTACAAAAAGAGATCAGTTTAAGTAATTTATTCAGATTGTTAATAACCTCAAAAAAGCCCATGAAGGCGCGCTCTTTGTAGTGTTTTACCAACGTACCCCCCACAGCCTGCATGAGGTCGCCACCCCAAAATCGAATGTTAGCCTTTGGGTCGATCTCGTATAAGGCCTTCATTAAATTCGAGCCGTGTAGATCGCCTGAAGCTTCTCCTGCAAGGATATAGTAGGTCATGTTTTAAAAAAGTTTAAAAACAAAAGTAAATACAGCAACAAAAACAGTAATTAATAACACTCCTTTGGCGCGATGATCTTGCCGTTTCCGAATGAAAATAAAAAACACCAAAAGATTCAAAATAGCTCCAAGGCTTATTAATTTTCCTAAAAATCCTTCGGCAGCGGCGGCCTTAATTACCACAGCAAAATCTTCACCGTTTCCTAAAAAAACTGCTGCCAGAATTAATCCAATGGCGTTTGCGACTAGGCCAGTGAACATGCCGATAAAAATCTCTTTTTTCATGTAATTTTATTGTTTGTTGTTTTTGGGATTTAATTCCCAGGTACGTAATTCATTAATAAAGTGATGAGCGGTTAAATCAAAGTGAATTGGCACTACAGCCACATAATCATTTTCCAAAGCCCACTCATCAGTATCTTTTCCTTGATCTAAATTTACAAATTCTCCAGTTAGCCAATAGTATTCTTTACCCTGAGGATTTTTTCTTTTATCAAATTTTTCAACCCAATTCGCTTTAGCTTGTCTACAAATTTTAATGCCTTTGATAGCTTCAACATCCTTGTTTGGAATGTTGGTGTTGAGCACAACGCCATCGGGAAGGCCATGTTCCAAAACTTGTTTGGCTATGGTTTTTACAAAGGTTTTAGAGGCTTCAAAATTGGCATTCCAACTGTAATTTAATAGTGAAAACCCAATTGAAGGTATACCCTCAATACCCGCTTCAATAGCTGCACTCATGGTGCCTGAATATATCACATTAATTGAAGCATTCGAACCGTGGTTAATACCTGAAACACAGAGGTCAGGCTTCCTGGGCAGGAGTTGGCGGATAGCAATTTTTACACAATCTGCCGGTGTTCCAGAACAACTAAACTCGGTTTGTGGGCCATCAGTATTTTCCAGTTTTTCGGCAAATAACATGGAATCTAATGTGATCGCATGTCCCATACCACTTTGCGGACTATCGGGCGCTACCACATAAACGGTTCCTAAAGTATTCATAACTTCTATTAAAGCTCTGATTCCCGGTGCATTAATACCATCATCATTGGTAACGAGTATTAGGGGTTTTTCTGTCATAAATTGAAATTATAGCATCGCTAAAATACATATTTTACTTAGCAAAGTCGATTATTATTCGGTTTAACAAAAAATTAGTAGCAAATGCCACGGTTGGCATAGTTTTTTCTTTATTTTAGTAAAAATTATTGGAAGTGTCACCAAAATTAGCTTCCAAATAAGCTTAGATGATGAATATTATGAAAAAGAATTTTAAAGTACTTTCACTTTTGTTAGTACTTGCATTTGCGTCATGTAGTTTTACTTCAAAACGTTTTGATAACCCTGATAAAGACAAACGCTTACTAGAAATAGTAACCTTTGTTCTTCAACAAGGACACTACGATCCGGTGGATTTTAATGATGAATTCTCGGCCAACATGTTCAAGGATTATTTGAATTCAATAGATCCTGTAAAACGTTACTTTTATGCTTCAGATTATAAAGATTTTGAAAAATTTAGATATAATATAGACGACCAAATTCGAGCTACTGATATTACTTTTTTCAATGTGGTAAATGAACGTATGTTGAAACGTATTGAAGAGGCAAAGGCTATTTATAAGGATATTTTATCTAAGCCTTTTGATTATAATAAAGAAGAAACTTTCGATACGGATTATGAGAATAAACCCTATGTAAAGAACAAAACAGAAATGCGTGAACGTTGGAGAAAACAATTGAAGTTTTCAACGCTTTCCAACTATGACGATATTAAAACAGAAGAGAAAAACAAGAAAGAAAAGGATCCTGATTACGTAATGAAATCGGATGCTGAAATTGAAAAAGAAGCACGTGCTGCAACGTTAAAGTCCATTGATATTTATTTTAATGATAATGTGGATGACTTTAACCGCGACGATTGGTTTGCCGGATATGTAAACACCATGGTAGAAGAATTCGATCCGCATACGTATTATTTAGCCCCAAGAGGAAAGGAAGATTTTGATCAGCGGATGTCTGGTAAATTAGAAGGTATTGGTGCACGATTGCAAAAACGAAATGATTACATCAAAGTAGTAGAATTGATTACCGGTGGTCCTGCCTGGAGAAGTAATAAACTCGATGTAGAAGATGTGATTCTGAAAGTAAAGCAGGAAGATGAAAAATATCCTGTGAATATTGTAGGAATGCGCATCAGCGATGCTATAAAATATATCAAAGGCCCGAAAGGAACTAAAGTGACGCTTACGATTAAAAAGGTAGACGGAACCATTAAGGACATCACGATAACCCGGGATGTAGTTGAGCTTGGAGAAACTTATGCTAAGGCCGCCGTAATAGAAAAAGATGATAAGCGTTACGGTGTAATTGATCTACCCGCATTTTATGTGGATTTTAAAGACTACAAGAACATTAATGCCGCTAAAGATGTGCGTGAAGAAATCCTACATCTGAAACAAGATGGTATTGATGGTTTAGTTCTGGACCTTAGAAACAACGGTGGTGGTTCTTTGCCTGCAGTTGTTGATATGGCTGGATTATTCATCAAAGACGGCCCTGTGGTTCAGGTGCGATCAACCGGATCTAATAAAGAGGTTTTAAGAGATCGTGATAAATCTATAGTTTGGGATGGGCCACTTGTTATATTAGTAAATGAAATTTCAGCTTCTGCTTCTGAGATCATGTCTGCTGCCATGCAGGATTATAAACGTGCTATCATTATTGGTAGTAAACAAACTTATGGTAAGGGTACAGTTCAAAACGTTATCGATCTTAATAATGTTGTGCGCAACAATACAAGTGGCGATTATGGTGCCCTGGCTTTAACCACACAAAAATATTATAGAATTACCGGTGGCTCTGTACAATTGGAAGGTGTGAAAAGCGACGTTGTGGTTCCCGGTAGATTTAGTTATATCGATGTAGGTGAAAAGGATAAACCGAATCCATTACCTTATGATGTGATTGATCCTGCGGATTATACACCCTGGGGAAATTACCTCGATTTCGATTCGGCTATCAAACGAAGTAAAAAACGAATCAGCAAGAATGAGCAATTCAAACTCATTGATGAGAATGCGAAATGGGTGAAAAATAAAATAGATGAGACAGTATTCTCCTTAAATTACAATACCTACAAAAGTGATTTAGAAAAAAACGATCAAGAGGCTAAAAAATTTGACGCCATTAATGATTACAAAACAAATCTTACATTCGACTCAACAAGTTATGAGAAATCATTATTTGTAAATGATACGACCGATTTGAAAGAGAAACGTGATCGTTGGCATGAAAGTCTAAGTCAGGATGTTTATGTTGAAGAAGCATTAAATGTTCTTGAGGATCTAAAAATGGCACAACCTTTGAAAAAGGTGGCTTCAAATTCACCAGCTTCCACGGTTAAAAAGTAAATAAATACATGAGTTCATATTCAAACTCATTGAGACAATTAGCGCTCCGAAAATTTAAAAGGAATTTTTGGGGCGTTTTTAGTTTTTGGTTTATTGTCTTTGTGGGCTTCGTTGCAATTTTTGCTTACATTTTAGCGCCGGATAATTCGCAGTATGCTAATCAAATGCATTTGGCGATTCACTCGAAAAAACCCGGATTTACTGTTACAATGTTAACAATTCCTTCTGAAATTAAAACACCTCAAGGCACTTTTGATAAGTTGTTTTTTGGTAAAAAAGTTACGGATACGGAAGTTCCCATCGCATATTATTCTTTAGGAAAAGACACTTTAAACTACACGGAATACGCTTCCGATGGTCTGGAAGGAATGAAGAAGCACTTAGGCTTAAACAGGTTTCCAAACAAGGATGTTTCGAATTACATTCAGGAAAAAACCTTTTTGTTTGGCACGGATAAATATGGTCGCGATCTATTGAGTCGTATTCTCATAGGTGCTCGAATTTCCTTTTTTATTGGTTTTGTAGCGGTATTCATTTCTTTGATTATTGGTATTGTTATGGGTAGTCTGGCGGGATATTTCGGTGGAAAAGTAGATGCATTTATCATGTGGATCATCAACGTGACCTGGTCGATACCTACCTTACTATTGGTTATTGCAATAACATTGGCATTAGGGAAGGGTTTTTGGCAAGTTTTCATTGCTGTTGGATTAACGATGTGGGTTGAGGTGGCTCGTGTAGTACGAGGGCAAATAATAAGTGTGAAGGAGATGCAATATATTACGGCGGCCAGGGCACTTGGTTATACTGATTTCAGGATTATTAAAAAGCACATACTTCCTAATATTATGGCTCCTGTTATTGTGATTTCTGCGGCTAATTTTGCTTCAGCGATCCTTATTGAAAGTGGTTTGAGTTTTCTTGGAATAGGCGCGCAGCCACCCATGGCGAGTTGGGGTGCAATGATCAAAGATCACTACAATTATATCATTCTCGGGAAACCGTATTTGGCTATTATTCCGGGTTTGTGTATCATGAGTTTAGTTATGGCTTTTATGCTCATAGGGAATGCTCTGAGAGATGCTCTGGATGTTAAGAATTAAAGTTGATTTCCCAAATTATTATTCAATTCTTCAATGTAATTTAATACTGAATCCTGTCCTATTGATTTTGTAGCTGAAGTAATAAAGTATGGTGGCATGGTTTCCCAGGTTTCCAAAAGAACACTTTTATAAGTTTCAATGTGGCGCTCGATGGCCTTCGGTTTTAGTTTGTCAGCTTTAGTAAAGATGATGGAAAACGGAATGGCATTTTCCCCAAGCCATTGCATGAACTCCAAATCGATAAGTTGTGGTTCGTGTCTGATATCCACCAAAACAAAAGCCGAGATCAACTGTTCTCTTAAGGCAAAATACTGGGTTATAAATTTTTGAAATACCTTTTTGGTGCTTTTGGAAACTTTTGCATAACCATAACCCGGCAGATCGACAAGGTGCCAGTTTTTATTAATCAAAAAATGATTGATCAATTGGGTTTTTCCTGGTCTTCCAGAGGTTTTGGCCAGACTTTTTCTGTTGGTTAACATATTGATCAATGAGGATTTACCCACATTACTCCGACCAATAAAAGCGTATTCAGGCAGTCTTGTATTCGGACATTTTGATGCATCAGAATTACTTACAACAAATTCGGCTGATTTAATTTCCATGAGAAAATAATTTATTCAGGCGAAGCCCAAAAGTAGTATTAGTTGTGTTTAAAACCCTCTTTTTTGAAACCAGGATTCCAGGATCTTGTTAAATTCCATGGGATGTTCCATCATCGCTGCATGGCCACATTTATCAATCCAATAAAGATCCGAATCAGGAAGTAATCGATGAAATTCCTCAGCAACTTCAGGAGGTGTAACCGTATCATTTTTACCCCAAATAATACAGGTTGGTGTTTCCATATGCGGAAGATCTTTACCCATATTGTGCCGAATAGCACTCTTGGCAATAGCCAGGGTTTTTATCAATTTATTTCTATCGTTTACTGATTCGTAAACTTCATCCACAATTTCCTTGGTAGCTACGGCGGGATCGTAAAAAACTTCCTGGGCTTTCTTTTTGATCACCTCATAATCACTACGTTTGGTATAACCACCACCCATAGCACTTTCGTAAAGGCCGGAACTTCCCGTTATAACAAGTCCTTTAACTTTTTCGGGAAATAGTTTGGTGTGATAAAGCCCAATATGGCCTCCAAGAGAATTCCCCAACAATATCACTTCATCGAAACCTTTGAATTCTATAAAATCATGTAAGTATTTCGCGAAGCTTTTTACATTGGTCTTCAATAAAGACATTGAATAAATGGGCAATTCTGGAATGAGCACGTGGTAACCTTGATCACTGAAGTAATTAATTACCGAGTCAAAATTGCTCAGACCGCCCATTAATCCATGTAAAACAATTATTGGCGTTCCTTCGCCGGCTTCTACATAGCTATAGTTTTTTTCTTTCTTTAAAAGATGCGTCATCAATCAGTTAGTCTTTACTCAAAAAACAAATATAGTCAATTCAGATATATTTCAATCAAATAATTGGTTTACAAATATGACGTCCTTTTAACAGATAACTGTTAACAATTTCTATGAGTAAAAATAGCCGGGCTCAACTGTTTGATTCCTAGTATATCGCGGTTTTCATCAATTTATTTATGGTGAAAAATGATCGTTTCAACTAAAATTTATCAACAAAGTGGTATTTTGTGGTAAAATGTGGTAAATTTTTCAATATATTTGAATCATTAACACTTTAAGGCTGGCAAACCACTTGTGGATTTATTAACAGGAACATACGAATGCAAAGTAGATGCAAAGGGCAGACTCATGATGCCTGTGGCACTCAAAAAGCAACTATCTCCCATTTTACAGGATGGTTTTGTGTTGCGTCGTTCGGTATTTCAAAAATGTTTGGAATTATATCCCATGGGCGAATGGCAGGTGTTAATGCAAAAAATGAACAAGCTCAACCGCTTCAAGAAAAAGAACAACGATTTTATTCGTCGCTTTACAGCAGGTGTTAAAATGGTAGAGGTTGATGTAAACGGACGCTTACTTATTCCTAAAGATCTTACGGTGTTTGCCAGTATCACAAAAAATATTGTGGTGGCTTCGGCAATAAACATTATCGAGATCTGGGATAAGGATCTTTATGAACAAGCTATAGATGACGCCGCATTGGATTTTGCTGATCTGGCCGAAGAAGTAATGGGACAAGATGATGATGACGATGGAATATCATAATCCGGTACTACTTAAAGAGACTGTTGATGGTTTGAATATTAAGCCTGACGGAATTTATGTGGATGTAACTTTTGGCGGTGGCGGTCATAGTAAAGAAATATTGAAACGTCTTGGTGAAGGCGGAAAATTATTCGCTTTTGATCAGGATCTGGACGCTCTTGAAAATACTATTGATGACGATCGTTTTACACTGATCAATGAAAATTTCAGATTCTTAAAACGTTTTTTGAGGTTTTACGGTGTGAAACAAGTAGATGGAATTCTAGCTGATTTTGGTGTGTCTTCACATCAGTTTGATGTTGCCGAACGTGGTTTTTCAACACGCTTTGAAGCTAAATTGGATATGCGGATGAATCAGGAAAGCAAATTGTCTGCTTACAATGTCATAAATGATTATGAGGAAGCTGATCTAAAACGGGTGTTCTATCAATATGGCGAATTGCGATCTGCTCCGGCCATGGCCAGACTTATCGTAGCAGCAAGACAAGAACAACCCATTGAAACCTCGGAACAATTAAAGGCCGTATTAAAAAAGTTTTTGCCACCGCGGCATGAGAATAAAGTTCTGGCTCAGATATATCAGGCGATCCGTATTGAGGTAAATCAGGAGATCGAAGCCTTGAAAGAGTTCTTACAGCAAACACCTGAGGTTTTAGTAAAAGGCGGAAGACTGAGTGTCATTTCTTATCACTCGCTGGAAGATCGGTTGGTAAAACGTTTTATCAGAAATGGCTTGTTTGAAGGTGAACCGGTACGTGATGTATTTGGAAATTTTGAAGTACCTCTTAAAAAAGTAAATGGATTGATTGTGCCTTCGGCAGAAGAAATAAAAGAAAATAATAGAGCGCGAAGTGCTAAACTTCGCATAGCGGAAAAACTCTAAATGAAAAAAGGGATCTATAACATATTACGCGGAACATTTTTAGTGAGCGATGACTCCTTTAAAAATTGGCGTTTTATCATATTCCTATCTATTCTGGCGCTTATTATGATCGCAAGTTCGCATAGCGCCGATAAGAAAGTTTATGAGATAGCGCGCTTGAAAGAAGAGGTTAAGGAACTGCGATCGGCTTTTCTCGATGGACGATCCCGACTCATGAAATTAAAGATGGAATCGAACATCGTTCAGAAAATGAAAGACAAAGGCTTATCGCCCTCAGAGATTCCGCCCAAAAGAATAATCGTTAAATCAAAACAATAAACCAAACCCTTGGCAGTAAACGAAAAAGGCATATTAAACCGATTGTATTTTATAGCAGGCTGTATGTTTGTCTTCGGTTTAGCGGTAATTTTCAAGCTGGTTAATATTCAGTTCCTGCAAGGCGATAAGTATCGCGCTATGGTGGAACAAACGGATATTAAAAACGTGACCATTCCGGCCAATCGCGGCAACCTGTATGCTTCTGACGGTAGCCTGTTGGCAACGTCGATACCAAAATATGACATCGCTATCGATCCTGTAGTTTCCTCTACCGATCTTTTCGAAATGAACATCAGAGGGTTGTGTGATTCGCTTTCTGATTATAGCGGCAAAGCTTCGAAATATTTTGAAAGAAAAATTCGTAAAGCCCGCGCTAATAAGAACCAATATGTGCTTTTGGAACGAAATTTAAGTTACTCTGATTATTTGCGTATCAGAAACTTTCCATTATTGAATCGTGGAGCAATCCCCGGAGGACTCATTGTTCAGCAAACTACCAAACGAGAATATCCCATGGGAGCCATGGCACGACGAACCATTGGTTATGAGCGTGAAGACGACGACGGTAATGTAACCCGTCCCGGAATTGATGGTGCCTTTGGTGTAAAATATTTGAGTGGTACCGATGGAAAGCGTTGGATGCAAAAAATTGGTCCGAACAAATGGAAACCACTTACTGATTATAACCAGGTGGAACCTCAGGATGGCTATGATGTTTATACAACTATTGATGTAAATATTCAGGATATCGCACATCATGCCTTATTAGAACAACTCGATAAATACGAAGCGGATCATGGTTGTGTGGTAGTGATGGAAACTAAGACCGGCGAGATTAAAGCGATCTCTAATTTGGGTAGAAATAAAAACGGACTGTACTATGAGCGTTTAAATTATGCAGTAGGAGAGAGCCAGGAGCCCGGTTCTACCTTTAAAACCATTGCTTTAATGGCTGCTTTGGAAGATAAAGTAGTAGATACATCTACCGTGGTTGATACCGGAAAAGGCTATAAAGTGTTTTATGGACGCCCTGTAAGAGATACACATGGTAATGGAAAAATTTCGGCAGCACGTGTGTTGGAAGAATCTTCGAATGTGGGTATGGCTACCATAATTGATGATGCATATTCCAAAACACCCAATAAATTCATAAATCATTTAAAGGATTGGCATTTAAATGATCCTTTAGGTTTACCAATTATTGGTGAAGGTAAACCAGAAATACCAGAACCTGGAGATAAAATATGGAGTAAAAATGCTTTACCATCTATTGCCTATGGTTACAATTTAAAATTAACACCATTACAAATCTTAACCTTTTACAATGCGATAGCGAATAATGGGGTGATGGTAAAACCACGCTTTATAAAAAAAGTGAAGGAACTCAATGATGAGGTTGAGACCATAGACAAGGAGGTTATAGATAATAAAATATGTTCTGATGAAACTTTAAAAGAGATCAGGGATATTTTAAAACATGTGGTAGAGCGTGGTACCGGAAAGTCCTTGTACTCGAAATATTTTTCTATGGCCGGTAAAACGGGCACGGCCAGAACAGAATATTGGATGAAAGACTGGAGCGAGAATAAGCGCTACATATCTTCGTTTACAGGGTATTTTCCTGCTGAAAACCCAAAGTATTCCTGCATCGTAGTGGTGTACAAACCAAGTGTTGAGAAAGGCTATTACGGCGCGGATGTGTCAGGGCCTGTTTTTAGAAAAATAGCACATAAGATTTTTATCGATACACCCAATATTGATGAGGTGGAATCTTTAGAGGTGAAAACAGCTGAAGCCGAAAAACAATATGAGCAGTATTACGATACTGCAAATAATTTCAAAACGGTAATGCCGGATCTCGTAGGCTTACCGGCTATGGATGCTGTCGCGCTTTTGGAAAATATGGATGTTCCGGTGAAGGTAAATCTTCAGGGCGGAGGTATTGTAAAAGAACAATCGGTTACAGCCTTTCAAAAATTAAAAAAGAATCAAACTGTTGTATTAAAAGCATCGTGATAGAACTTAAAGACATATTATATAAGGTTAACCTGAACGCTGTTAAAGGCGCTACCGGTATTTCGGTAAAGAACCTGCATTTCGACTCCAGAAAAGTGGAAAAAGGTGATGTGTTTGTGGCGGTTCGGGGTCAGGTAGCTGATGGTCATGATTATATTAATACGGCGATAAACAATGGCGCTCTTGCTATTGTATGTGAAACCTTACCTAAAGATCTGGAAACGGGAATAACATATGTTGAGGTAGAAGATTCCAGCAAAGCTTTGGCAATAATGGCCTCCAATTTTTATGGAAATCCTTCAGAGAATTTGAAACTGGTTGGTGTTACAGGAACTAACGGAAAAACAACTGTAGCAAGCCTTCTATATCAGTTGTTCAAAAAGGCCGGATTTAAGGTTGGTTTACTTTCTACCGTTAAGGTACTGATTGACAATAAAGAACTAAAAGCAACCCATACGACACCGGATTCCATTACCATCAATAGTCATTTAAAACAAATGAATGATGCAGGAGTAGAGTTTTGCTTTATGGAAGTGAGTTCGCATGGTATTCATCAAAACCGAACCTTGGGATTACACTTCGCCGGAGGTATATTTACCAATATTACGCACGATCATTTAGATTATCACAAAACCTTCGCGGAGTATCGAAATGTTAAAAAATCATTTTTTGATGGTTTACCTCCAAGCGCTTTTGCCTTAACAAATAGCGATGATAAAAATGGTTCCTTCATGCTTCAAAATACCAAAGCGAAGACATTTACTTATGGGTTAAAAAGTTATGCGGATTACAGAGCGCAGATATTAGAAAATCAATTAAGCGGGCTCTTACTTAAAGTGAACGATAGTGAGGTATGGACGCGACTTATCGGAAATTTTAATGCCTATAATATTCTTGCAGTTTATGGAACGGCTGAATTACTCGGACTTGGAAAAGAAGAGATCCTGCGATTGATAAGTGATCTGGAAACCGTTAGTGGCCGTTTTCAATATGTGATCTCCGATGATAAGATCACGGCTATTGTGGATTACGCACACACACCGGATGCCTTAAAAAATGTACTGGAAACAGTAAATAGTATCCGTACTAAGAACGAAACTTTGATAACTGTTGTGGGTTGTGGTGGTGATCGTGATAAAACCAAACGTCCGAAAATGGGACATATCGCTTCAGCTTTGAGTTCAAAAGTCATCTTTACTAGTGATAATCCAAGAACAGAAGACCCCGAAGCTATCCTGAGAGATATTGAGGCTGGCGTGGAACCCCAACATTTTAAAAAGACATTAACAATAACGGATAGACGTCAGGCGATCAAAACGGCTTGCCAAATGGCGAATCCGGAAGATATTATACTCATCGCCGGAAAAGGCCATGAGACCTATCAGGAGATCAATGGGGAACGCTTTGATTTCGATGATTTTAAGATCGTTCAAGAATTTTTAAAACAAATGCAAAAATAATGTTGTATTACCTATTCGAATATTTAGAAAAAGAATTTCAATTTCCGGGCGCCTCGCTTTTTGGCTTTATCAGTTTTAGAGCAGCTATGGCCATGATCTTGGCATTACTTATTTCTACGATTTATGGTAAACGCATCATTCGTTTTCTACAAAAAAAGCAAATGGGTGAAACCATTCGCGATCTCGGTTTGGAAGGTCAGGCTGAAAAAGCCGGAACTCCAACGATGGGTGGTCTCATTATTATTTTAGCCACGCTTATCCCTGTGGTTTTACTTTCAAAATTAGAGAACATCTATATCATCTTGCTTATCGTGACCACTTTATGGATGGGAGTTATTGGCTTCATGGATGATTATATCAAAAAATTCAAGAATGATAAAGAAGGTTTAAAAGGGCGTTTTAAAGTGATGGGTCAGGTGGTGCTCGGACTTATTGTAGGGTTAACGTTATTCTTCCACGAAGATGTGGTGATCAAGGAGAAATTACCTCAAGCGCAGCAACAAGAATTGTTGGAAAACAATCCCGAAATTTCGCCTTCCAAATTATTTAAAGTTGAAGAAACCAAATCAACAAAAACAACCATTCCTTTTGTAAAGAATAATGAGTTCGATTACTCGAAACTTATAACATGGATAAGTCCTGAACTTAAAAAATATTCCTGGGTGGTGTTCATTTTAATCGCCATTTTCATCATCACGGCCGTGTCGAACGGCGCCAATTTAACAGATGGTATAGATGGCCTGGCAGCCGGTTCCTCTGCTATTGTTGTACTGACACTTGGGATATTTACATTCGTCTCCGGTCGTATCGACTTTTCAGATTACCTGAACATCATGTACATCCCAAATGTGGGTGAGATCACCATTTACATTGCCGCTTTTGTAGGGGCGCTTATTGGATTTTTATGGTACAACGCCTTTCCGGCACAAGTATTTATGGGTGATACAGGGAGTTTAACCATTGGTGGCATTATTGCTGTGATCGCGATTGCAGTTCGTAAAGAATTACTAATTCCGGTGTTGTGCGGGATCTTCCTGGCGGAAAATCTTTCAGTGGTGATGCAGGTAAGTTGGTTTAAATACACTAAGAAAAAGTTTGGTGAAGGCAGACGCATTTTCAAAATGTCGCCTTTACATCATCATTATCAAAAATTGGGATATCACGAAAGTAAAATCGTAACCCGCTTTTGGATCGTGGGGATTTTACTGGCGATCCTATCGATAGTGACCTTAAAAATTAGGTAAACGATTAGTTTTCTCCGCTTTAGCGGAATTAAAAAAATATATAAATGAAGCGTTTAGTGGTACTTGGAGGCGGAGAAAGTGGTGTGGGAACGGCACTTTTAGGACAAGCGAAAGGCTACGACGTTTTTGTTTCCGATAAGGGAAAAATAAAAGATAAATACAAGCACGTTCTTGAACATAATGAGATTGCATGGGAGGAGGAACAGCATACGGAACCTAAGATTTTAAATGCTGATCTCGTGATGAAAAGCCCTGGTATTCCGGATAAAGTGCCAATGGTTCAAAAAATAAAGGAACACGGTATTCAAATTGTTTCTGAGATCGAATTTGCGGCGCGTTATACGGATGCGACCATAGTGGGCATTACCGGAAGTAATGGTAAAACCACAACGGCAACTTTAACGCATCATATTCTGAATCAGGAATTGAATGTAGGGTTGGCGGGTAACATCGGCGATAGTTTTGCGAAACAGGTTTTAGAAAAGGATTACGAAAACTATGTTTTGGAGATTAGTAGTTTTCAGTTGGATGACATTGTTGATTTTAAACCAAAAATTGCCGTGTTGCTAAACATCACACCAGATCATTTAGATCGCTATGATTACAAATTTGAAAATTATATCGCATCTAAATTCCGAATTGCAGAGAATCAAACGAAAGATGATTTTTTCATTTATGATGCCGATGATCCGGTAATCGTAAAACATTTGGAAGATCACCCCGTACAATCAACATTATTGCCTTTTTCATTAAAAAAAATAATAGAACAAGGCGCGTGTATTGAAAATGAAAATATAAAAATAACAATCAATAATAGCCAATTAATTATGCCAACAAGCAACGTTACACTAGAAGGACAGCACAACCTTAAAAATGCCATGGCCGCATCAACTGTGGCTCATTTACTTAAAATTCGAAAGCAGACTATTCGAGAGAGTTTAGAAAACTTTCACGGGGTTGAGCATCGTCTGGAAAATGTACTAAAAATAAACAGAGTACAATACATCAACGACTCTAAGGCAACCAACGTCAATGCTACTTACTATGCTTTAGAAAGTATGGATGCACCAACGGTTTGGATTGTGGGCGGTGTTGATAAAGGAAATAATTATGAAGAATTATTTCCATTTATTAATGAAAAAGTAAAAGCAATTATTTGTCTTGGTGTTGATAACGAAAAATTGATGGACACTTTTGGTGGAATGGTAGATGTTATGGTGGAAACTCAATTTATGAGTGAAGCTGTAAAGATTGCTTACAAGATTGCTGAAGCTGGCGATAATGTACTGCTTTCACCTGCTTGTGCCAGTTTCGACCTGTTTGAAAATTATGAAGACCGAGGTCGTCAATTCAAAGAAGCTGTAAGGAACCTTTAAAAAATTACAATAAATGCAAACCGTATTTAAAAACATAAAAGGCGACCGATTAATCTGGGCTATTGTAGCGCTGTTGGCTATTTTGTCGTTTTTGCCTGTTTATAGTGCGGCCAGCGATTTGGCATACAGCCGTTACGACGGCAACACGTTTATTGCCTTCTTAAAACATTTCATGCATTTATTTCTGGGCTTTTCCATAATGTATATGGTACATAAAATTCCATACCGGTACTTTAAAGGCTTATCACTCATAATGATTCCCGTAGTTTTAGTTTTGTTAGTTATCACCATGTTACAGGGAACCGTTATGGGTGGTGCCAGTGCCAGCCGTTGGATCAAAATACCCATCGTTGGAATGACCTTCCAAACGTCAACTTTAGCATCCGTAGTTTTGATGGTTTATGTGGCGCGGTACATGTCAAAAATAAAGGATAAACCCATCACATTCAAAGGAACACTATTGCCCTTGTGGTGTCCGGTTTTTTTGGTTCTGGGATTAATATTACCATCCAACTTTTCAACAGCAGCTATCATCTTTTTAATGGTTACAATCCTGGTATTCTTAGCCGGATATCCAATACGTTATTTAGCGGTAATTCTGGGTTCAGGTCTGGTAGCTTTGATGTTTTTTGTAATGGTAGCAAAATTAACTACCGGCCCATTAAACGTAAAGGTTACTACCTGGGAAAACCGAATTAAAAATTATGCGAATCACGAGGATACGGAAGCTGATTATCAAATAGAAAAAGCCAAAATAGCGATTGCCTCCGGTGAAATTTGGGGAAAAGGACCGGGAAAGAGCATTCAGAAACATGCCTTACCACAGTCGTCATCCGATTTTATTTTCGCCATAATCATTGAAGAATATGGTTTACTTGGCGGGTTAACCATCATGATTTTATATATGTGGTTGTTATTTCGTGTAGTGATTGTGGCGCAAAAGGCCGATACCATGTTTGGAAAATTATTAGTGTTGGGTGTTGGATTGCCTATAGTATTTCAGGCCATGATCAATATGGCAGTTGCCGTAGAATTGTTTCCGGTAACGGGACAAACCCTGCCATTAATTAGTAGTGGAGGTACCTCTATTTGGATGACCTGCCTGGCCCTGGGTATTATTTTAAGTGTTAGCGCGAAGCGCGAAGAGATAAAGGAACGTGAATTACAAGAGGAAAATCCTCTGGAAATTTTATCGGAAGCCATTTAATGAGTCATTATAAAGTCATATTATCAGGAGGGGGAACCGGCGGACATATTTATCCGGCGATCGCCATTGCTAACGAAATAAAATCGCGTTACCCTGATGCTGAGTTTTTGTTTGTTGGAGCAAAGGATCGTATGGAAATGGAAAAAGTGCCGCAATCCGGTTATGAAATAAAAGGGTTGTGGATTTCGGGTATCCAACGAAAACTTACTTTAAAAAACTTAATGTTTCCTTTTAAGTTGATCAGTAGTTTATGGAAGGCTAATAAAATTGTTAAGGAATTCAAACCTGATGTAGCCATCGGAACTGGTGGTTTTGCTAGTGGTCCCTTGTTATACGTGGCCAATGTGAAACACATCCCCACACTTATTCAGGAACAAAATTCTTATCCGGGTATAACAAATAAACTGTTGGCAAAAAAAGCGAATAAAATTTGTGTGGCTTATGACAATTTGGAGCGGTTTTTTCCAAAGGAGAAACTCATAAAAACGGGTAATCCTGTTCGTAAAACGTTGTTGTCGGTATCTGATAAATTAGTAGAAGCAAAGGATGCCTTTAAGTTAAAACATGGAAAATATACGGTTTTGGTCGTTGGTGGTAGTTTAGGTGCGCGCCGCATCAATGAACTCATAGAGAAAGAACTGGATTTTTTCGACACCCATAATGTACAACTCATTTGGCAGTGCGGGAAACTGTACTACCAGCAGTATAAAATGTATAACCACGTAAATAACGTTCAGGTATATGAGTTTTTAAATAACATGGATCTGGCATACGCTGCAGCAGATATTATTATTTCAAGAGCAGGAGCAAGTTCAGTGTCTGAGCTATGCATCGTTGGTAAACCGGTGATTTTTATTCCGTCTCCTAACGTCGCGGAAGATCATCAAACCAAAAATGCCATGGCGCTGGTTAAAAATGATGCAGCAGTAATTATTAAAGAAGAAGATCTGGATGCCGATTTTGAAAATAAATTCGGCAACCTCATTCAATCTCCGGAAAAACAAAAATCTTTAGGGATTAATATTAAAAAGTTGGCTTTGGCGAATGCCACGAAAGATATAGTAAACGAAGTAGAGAAATTATTGAAAGCTAAAAAATGAATCTTGACACCATACATAGAGTTTATTTTGTAGGCATCGGAGGTATCGGTATGAGTGCTCTGGCGCGGTATTTTCACGAAAAGGGAATGCTGGTGGCAGGTTATGATAAAACGCCAAGTCTGATTACCGAAGCTTTGATGGATCTTGGTATTGATATTCATTTTGAGGACAATTTGAATTTAGTTGACAAAGTCTTTTTGAACGCGAAGAATACCTTAATTGTTTACACGCCGGCAATTCCTAAAAATCATGCCGAATTAACCTATTTCCAAACGCATGAATTTGAGGTGTTGAAACGCTCTGAAGTGCTGGGTGTTATTACTCAAAACACGTTTTGTTTTGCTGTTGCCGGAACGCATGGTAAAACAACAACAACCAGCATATTAGCGCACTTGCTGGCTGAATGCCATGTGCCTGTTACCGCTTTTCTTGGAGGCATCAGTGAAAATTACAATTCGAATTTAATATTAAAAGGAACTGAAGTTTCGGTTGTTGAAGCCGATGAATTCGATCGCTCGTTTTTACGACTTTCGCCCAATGTGGCTTGCATCACTTCCATGGATGCCGATCATTTGGATATTTATGGTGATGCTTCTGAACTGGTAAAATCCTTTAATGATTTTGCGAAAAAAGTAAAGCCAAATGGTGTCTTGTTTGTGAAAAATGGATTGCCTATCAACGGAATTACTTATGGTATTGAAGACGATTCAGATTACAGTGTTCAAAATATTAAAATTAAAAAAGGAACTTATGTTTTCGATGTAAAAACACCGGAAACGATCCTTAAAAACATAGAGTTTAGCCTACCCGGTCGGCATAATTTGTCGAATGCACTAATAGCCTTGGCGATGGCTGTTTATTACGGTTGCCCACACCAACAGCTCGCCAATGCTTTAGGCTCTTTTAAAGGCGTTAAGCGACGTTTTACGTATCAGATAAAGACTAATAATTTGGTTTATATCGATGATTATGCGCATCATCCGGAAGAAATTAATGCCGTCTATCAGGCCGTTCGGGAGATGTATCCCGGCCAAAAAGTATTGGCTATTTTTCAACCGCATTTGTTTTCCCGAACTCGGGATTTTGCTGATGATTTTGCCAATAGTTTAGCCCAGTTTGATGCGGTTATCCTTTTAGATATTTATCCCGCAAGAGAGTTGCCTATTGAAGGTGTGACTTCAGAGTGGCTCCTGGGAAAAATAGAAAATGACAATAAACAACTTGTAGCCAAAAATGATTTGGTACAAGCAGTTAAGAACCGTCCTGAAAAAGTGATCATTACTATTGGAGCGGGAGATATAGGAGAAGAAGTTAAACATTTAAAAAAAGAATTAGAGCTTGCGATTTAATTGGAATAACATACGGTTAGTGTTGCTTTTTGGTTTGATGATTTTTTTGTTTGCCTTTGCCTCAAACAGAAATGGTGCCCGATTAGTGAAGGATACCAGAGTAACTTTTACAAGTGAAAACAATCTGTTTATTACACATGAGAATGTTAGTAAATTGTTAATACAAAATTATGGTAGTCTTAAAAATGTACCCAAAGATATTTTAGATTTGAATCATTTAGAGAATGCCCTGAAATCTAATCCCATGATCAAATCTGCTGAAGTTTATCTCGCTATCGACGGTACACTTTACGCTGAAGTTGCGCAAAAAAACCCGATAGCAAGAGTGAGTACTACTGCGTCGTATTATGTTGATGATCAAGGTAATTATATGCCCTTATCAACTAATTATTCCGCCAGGGTACCACTCATTACTGGTTATGTTGAGAAAAATTATTTAGATGACGTCTACCAAGTTGCCGATAAAGTAAGAAAGGATGCGTTTCTAAAAACGAATGTCATTGAAATACATCAGGATAGGGATCACCAGATTGCCTTAAAATTAAGAGCATGTAAATTTTCAGTGCAGTTAGGAAGAGCAATGTATTTAGACAAAAAAATTAATAACCTGAAAGCGTTTTATCAAAAGAATTTAAAGGATGAAACCTTGAATCAATATAGCATGGTTAACTTAAAATTTGATAACCAGGTGGTATGTACCAAATTATAAACTATGGAACATAATTTAGCAGTAGGATTAGACATAGGAACCACAAAGATCGTGGCCATGATAGGCCGTAGAAATGAATATGGCAAACTAGAAATTTTAGGCCTTGGAAAATCTAAGAGTCTTGGTGTTCATCGTGGCGTGGTTAACAACATAACCCAAACCATACAATCGATTCAACAGGCGGTTCAGGAAGCTGAAGCTGCTGCCGATGTGAAGATTGAACAGGTTACCGTGGGTATTGCTGGTCAACACATCAGAAGTTTACAGCATAGTGATTATATCACACGTCCAAATTCTGAAACCGTTATCGATGAGGATGATATTGAACGTCTCATCAATCAGGTACATAAGCTAGTCATGTTGCCCGGTGAAGAGATCATTCATGTATTACCTCAAGAATACAAAGTAGATGGTCAGGCTGAAATAAAAGAGCCCATAGGAATGTATGGCGGTCGTCTTGAAGCGAATTTCCATGTAGTTGTTGGTCAGGTTTCTTCTATAAGAAATATTGGTCGTTGTGTGCAAAGTGCGGGGTTAAATTTAGAAGGCATTACACTAGAACCACTGGCATCAGCTAATGCGGTGCTCAGTCAGGAAGAAAAAGAAGCGGGTGTAGCATTAATTGATATTGGTGGCGGTACAACGGATCTGGCCATTTTCAGAGATGGTATTATTCGCCATACGGCTGTTATTCCTTTCGGAGGTAACGTCATTACAGAAGATATTAAGGAAGGATGTTCCATTATAGAAAAACAAGCGGAACTCCTTAAAATAAAATTTGGTTCGGCATGGCCGGGTGAAAATAAAGACAATGAAATTGTTTCTATTCCCGGACTTCGTGGTCGTGAGCCTAAAGAGATCACTTTAAAAAATCTGTCTAAAATAATTCACGCCCGAGTTGTGGAGATCATTGAACAGGTTTACGTGGAGATCAAAAATTATGGTCACGAGGAACAAAAGAAAAAATTAATTGCCGGGATCGTTTTAACCGGAGGAGGAAGCCAGTTAAAACACCTAAAGCAGTTGGTAGAGTATATCACCGGAATGGATACCAGAATTGGCTATCCGAACGAACATTTGGCAGGTGACAGCGATGAAGAAGTGACCAGTCCTTTATTCGCTACAGCTGTTGGACTCGTTTTAGACGGATTAAAGCGTCAGGAACGCAAAAAAGTAGAAGAGGCTCAGGCAGAAGCTATAGAGAATGAGGAGGATGTTGCTGAGGAAACGCCTAAAGAACGGGAGCGTAAAGTGCGCCGGTCTTTTTTAGACAAATTAACTGAAAGCGTAAAGGATTTTTTAGATAACGCCGAGTAGGTTTCAACATCAATTAAAAAGAATAAATCAACAAAATAGAACCACACAAAAAACTAGAATTTATGAGCAGCAATAAAGAATTCGATAGTATATCGTTTGATTTACCTAAGAACCAATCAAATGTTATAAAAGTGATTGGTGTTGGCGGTGGCGGCAGCAATGCCATTAACCATATGTTTCAACAAGGTATTAAAGGCGTAGATTTTTATGTCTGTAACACGGATGCACAAGCGCTTCAAAATAGTGGCGTGCCAAATAAGATTCAATTAGGGGTTAACCTAACGGAAGGATTGGGTGCGGGAGCAAATCCTGAGATCGGGGAGCAAGCGGCTGTAGAAAGTTTTGATGAAATTTCTCAAATGCTGGACACCAATACTAAAATGGTGTTCATAACGGCAGGAATGGGAGGTGGAACCGGTACAGGTGCTGCGCCGATAATTGCTAAAATGGCTAAGGAAAAAGATATCCTTACCGTTGGTATTGTCACGATGCCTTTTGCTTTTGAAGGTAAAATGCGTATTGAGCAATCTCAAAAAGGTATAGAAAAAATAAGAAATGTGGTCGATTCGTTAATTGTAATTAATAACAACAAACTTCGTGAGGTTTACGGAAACCTGGGTTTCAAAGCCGGGTTCTCTAAGGCTGATGAAGTATTATCTACTGCTGCTCGTGGTATTGCCGAGGTTATTACACATCACTACACTCAAAATATCGATTTACGCGATGCAAAAACTGTATTAAGTAATAGTGGTACCGCCATAATGGGATCCGCTCTGGCGTCAGGTCAGAACCGTGCTCAGGATGCGATTCAAAAAGCTTTGGATTCACCACTATTGAATGATAACAAAATTACCGGAGCCAAGAACGTGTTGCTGCTTATCGTTTCTGGCTCTCATGAAATTACTATTGATGAAATTGGAGAGATCAACGATCATATTCAGAATGAAGCCGGTCATGGTGCAAATATCATTATGGGTGTTGGTGAAGATGAATCTTTGGAAGAGTCCATCGCTGTTACCATTATAGCCACCGGATTCAATATAGAGCAACAGGACGAAATTTCGAATACCGAGGCAAAACGTGTTATTCACTCTTTAGAAGATCATGAAGAAATAAAAGCTCAGGATGCCGAGCCTGTAATTATATCACCGGTGATCGAAATGGAGAAAAAGGATGAACCGGAGGTTATAAAACACACGCTTGATTTAGATAATGATGAGATTCAAGAAGAAGAAGAAATAACATCAAAATCTTCAATGGAAGAGGATGAAGATGCTATGATTAAAACTACAGACGAATTAAAAAATATGTCTGTAGAATACGAAGAAATTATTGGACATTTTGAAGAAGAGGATGACGACTTTATCATCAAGCCGGTAACAAAAATGGAGGATGAAACCAAAGAAACTACTAATGATATAGAGGAAGAACAGCAAATAACTTTAACTTTTGATTTGCCATTAACTCCAAAGGAAACCTTTAAAAATGAAAAATCTGAGGATACCGTAAAACACGAATTAGATGACGACATCAAAAAAATTTATGTTAATGATTATGTAGAGTTGATACCTGTTACCGAGACCAGTGAAAATGGAGATGTTCGCTATGCGCTGGATGATTATTTAGAATTAGAATCTTCATTAAATAATAAGAAAAATTCCGGAAAAGAAGTCGTTGAAGAGGTGGATCAAGAGGTTGTTTTTGAGAAGAAAATTCTAAAGTCAGAACCTAAACAAGAGGAAGATCAGGGAGAAGAGGTAGACCCAATGAATTCGCCAATCTCCGCCATGTTGAAAGAGCGGGCAGAAGAACGCCGTCGCAAAATGAAGGATTTCAATTATAAATTCAATTCCGCAAAAATTGATGATATCGAAAAGATCCCGGCCTATAAACGTCAGGGTGTAGATCTGGAAGCCTCTAAGCATTCCTCGGAAACTGATATTTCCAGAACGAGTATAGGAACCGATGATAATGATGATATTCAATTAAGATCTAACAATTCGTTTTTACACGATAATGTGGACTAATATTCAGTATACGTACTAACCTTACTTTAGTTATGAACCCGAAAAGTCTCCCTCAACTTTTCGGGTTTTTTCATGAATTTCAATTAAAAAATTGAAATTCATGCTTCATTGCAGCAATCTATTTTTTATCTTCGCAAACGGTATTAAAACGCATGCGATGAGTTTACAAGATGATGTGATGACGGCCCTTAAAACGGCAATGAAATCGAAGGATCAAACGGCGCTTACTGCCTTAAGAGCAGTAAAATCGGCTATTCTATTGGCTAAAACAGAAGTTGGCCATCAGGAGGATCTTACGGAAGAACAAGAGCTTAAAATTCTTCAAAAACAAGTGAAACAGCGCAAAGATAGCGCAGAACTATACATGGATCAGGGGCGAGAAGATCTCGCTGCTCCGGAGTTAGCTGAAGCTGAAATTATCAGTCAGTTTTTACCGGAAGCTTTAAGTGAAGAAGCAATTGAAAAAGTGGTAAGCGATACCATTGCCAGTGTTGGTGCAGAAGGCATGAAAGATATGGGTAAGGTAATGGGCATTGTAAGTAAAAAATTAGCAGGCCAGGCTGACGGCAAAACGATTTCAACAATCGTAAAGAAAAAGTTAGCATAAAACATAATTAACGGCCCCGTGGCGCAACTGAATAGCGCATCAGATTTCGGCTCTGAGGGTTGCAGGTTTGAATCCTGCCGGGGTCACTCGAGCGGAGAATTTGTCAAAATTGATAGGTTCTCCGTTTTTAATTTTATTCAAATCATTGGATATACTTGGGATAACAGCGAAAAGTGAATTCACTCTTTTGGTTTGAACTTTGTCATTTTGCTTGTCATAACCCAAACCGGATGGGAAGACCAGTTTTTGAATTTTCTTTTTCTGTATCAAATCCCCGGAAGTCCATATTTCTTTAAGGTTTGAAGATATTTTCAGGGCTTTTTCAATCGCAATTTCGAAGTTTGAACTCGAAATCGAGGAATCGCCTAACTGAGACTCTAATTCCTTTAATTCTTTATCGTATTTAGGTTTGAATTTTTGGTAAATATCCTGGGTAATTTCACCTATGGCAAATCGCTCTTCTATGGCGTCAAGTTTAGATTTAGTCTCTGTAATTTGTTTTTTGACATTTTTTTCGTTCTCTCGCAATTCCTTTGTTATGTCGTCATAAACATAAGTCATCACATCTTTTATAACATCTTTATATTTTGAATCAATCTGAAAGTTGTCAAGAGCGTTTTTAAAGGTTTTATGTAATTGCTTTGCAGACTTGGTGCAAGAACACCCTTTATTACGGCATTTGTAATAATACAGGCCTTTTCGTTTAACCAGAAAACCGGTTAAAGGCGTATTGCAGTTTTCACAATAAATAAATCGCTTTAAAGGCAAATTAACATCATCTGATTTGTGAGTTTTAGGATGAGGAGAATCACTAGAATTAATCGTTAAGAAATCTTCTTTTGATACAAGAGGTTCATGCTTTCCTAGGTTAATTTCTCCTGGAAGCATATTGCTTATTAATATACCGCAGTAAAAAGGATTTTTAAAAATTTCATGAAGGCGTTTTTCATTAATTTTCATTCCAGCTAAATTTAGCTTTCTGACAATTTCTGCATTTGAATAAGTTCCTTGAACCTTCCATTTAAAAGCTTTTTTAAGGAGTTTTCCTTTGTTGTCAATAACGATCTCCCAATCTACAGCTTTGTGATATTTCTTTTTGTTTATGTACCCTAGAGGAGGCGTCCATAACCAATAGCCTTTTCTGATAAGGTCGCTCATGGCAGTTATTGTCTTATCTTTTCGAAGTTCATTATCAAACTGACTGAACATGAAAAATAGGTTTTGTTGAAACTTTCCGGAAGGAGAGGTTGAATCAACATCTTGAGTCACCGCTTTTACCTGAACACCTTGAAGAAGTAATTCATGACTAATTTGCGCTGCACTAGAACCTGTTCTTGAAAATCGGTCATAAGAATAAACAATGATATACCCANAGCGTAGTTCTCGCAGTATTTCTTTTGAGTTTCCAGACTAGTGTTAGTATCAGCCTGTTCTTTAGTTGAAACACGCGTATATATGATCGCATTTTTATTACTCCCGAAAGTCTTTTTCTCCGGGCTAAAACGTTTAAATTTTTCAAGATTATCCATAGCGGATTTATTTTAATGAATGTAGTATGATCAAACAGTAATTTTCAATGGAACTAATGAGTTCATCGATATCCTGGTTTGGTTCGCATATAGTTTTTAATTTTTTCCTTACCTCTTGTCGTTTTTCAAGGGTTTTAAGGTCATTGGTGTTTAAATTATTAAATTCACCATGGGTATCGTTAACTCGACTTTTTGGTTCTGAATTCTGATTTTTTGTTTGGCCCATTCCTTGTCAGGATTAAAACGGGCTGCTTTTCCAGGAACCATTTGTGTTCTACATGTAT
>NZ_BAABAY010000007.1:0-316618 GCF_039537665.1 Gaetbulibacter aestuarii | reverse complement strand
AAGCCCATTAGCGCCGATGGTACTACATTTGTGGGAGAGTAGGTCGTTGCCTTTCTTGAATCCCGATTCTATCCGAATCGGGATTTTTTTTGCGCTATACTGAAATAATGTGGAAACTATTTCTTAATGATCGAAGATGTCACATCAAACTTACCATCGATGGGTTCAATAATCTTTAAACCCAATAAGTGGGCTATCAAAGGATAAATGTTGACATTCTCAAAAGGTGAAAGCTTAAAATCCTTTTTAATATCTGGACCTTCGATATAAAAGATGGTCCCCATATCCTTATTTTCAAACGGATCATAACCATGCGTTCCTTGTATGCTTTCTAATTCCGTTTTGTTTGATTGTGAATTTATAATGGTGTTCGGAGGATCAGTTATCAAAACCAAATCCCCAATCCTGGAGTTATCGTTAAAATTTAGATAATTCGGAACATCCATACGTTTATAGGTTTTAAAATTGGTCTGTTGCGATAAAGTATTAAAAAGGGAGTCTGTTTCGGCTACACTTTTAGTATATATCATAGCTACAGGACCACCAAGAAACTGTTCATTTGGAACATTAACAAAGTTGTTGATATTTATCAAATGTGAAACTTCTGCCATACCATGGTCAGCCGTAACTACGAGATATACTGGTAAATTCAATAATTTTAGACCTTCCCGTAACGCTCCAATTTGTTTATCAACATATAAAACAGCCTCTTTTGTTTGCTCTGAATTAGGGCCGAATTTATGCCCTTGTGTATCCACTAGCGAAAAATATAGCGTCAGTATATGTGGACGCACTTTTTCGGGTAATTGTAACCATTCTAATATGCGTTTTACACGGTATTCATAAGGGGTTTGTTTATTGTATGGATAATAATATTTTGGGTGCATGCCATTGATATTAGCCTCAGAACCTACCCAAAAATAGGATGCTGCACACATTCCTTGAAACTGCGCTAAATTCCATAAGGGAATTCCTCCATACCAATCCCCGTTTTCAACAGCTTCGCGATTGGCTATGCGATAACTTTTACCGGTTCTTTTATCAAAAAAGCTATTATAAACGATACCGTGGTGCTCCGGATATAAGCCTGTTACCAGTGTATAATGGTTTGGAAATGTTTTCGATGGAAATGAGGGTATTAACCTGGTCGTACTACTTCCATTTTTGGCAATAGCCAATATGTTTTTAGCATTGTACTTTTCAGCATAATCATATCTAAAACCATCAATGGATACCATAATGACGTAAGGCTTGTTTAATGTAGCGTCACTATTTTCTATAGTTTTGGAATGAATTTCCTGGCTTAAAGTTTCAGTGTAGGTTGGTGTTTGTGAGTGCGAGTAAATCGAAAAGCAAAGGAGGATGGATAGTATTTTTTTCATTTTTTAAATCTTGTTACTCAAATTTAGCTAAAAATAAGTTGGAGATATCCTTTTAGGTATTATTAGATTGTAAAACAAATGAGAAGTGAACGTAAATAATTTTGGTTTAACCACTCCAATTATTGATAAAGGAGGGTATTTAACTCTTTATCGAAGTTTTAAATTCATAAATTATCCCTTTTAAATAAATTCTCTTGTAATAGTTTTAAGATGTTGCTATTAAATTCATATTTTTTGTATTTAATTGGTGGAACTAATAAATGAAAACGAACAAAGAACTTGAACTCGCCTGGGAATTTGTAAACCATACAAATCGCTCTATTTTTTTAACCGGAAAAGCAGGCACGGGAAAAACTACTTTTTTACATCAATTAAAAAAAGACAGTTTAAAACGGATGGTCGTTGTGGCACCCACGGGTGTTGCAGCCATAAACGCGAAAGGGGTCACGATACACTCCTTTTTTCAATTGCCTTTTGGTCCCATTTTGCCAGAAACAGATTTAAATAATCCTTCCGGTTTCAACCGACGATTCAATAAAACCAAAATTAATATTATTAAATCTTTGGATCTTTTGGTTATTGATGAAATTAGTATGGTTCGCGCCGATGTTTTAGATGGTATCGATAGAACCTTAAGACGATTCAGAAATAGAGATCAGGTTTTTGGTGGTGTTCAATTATTGATGATTGGCGACCTACAACAATTGCCTCCTGTAATTCGTGATAATGAGTGGCAATTATTAAAACATGTTTATAATAATGGCTTCTTTTTTAGTAGTCGTGCTTTTCAGGAATGTGGCGCTGTTACTATTGAACTAAAGCATATATTCCGACAGGAGAACCCTGAATTTATTGCCATCCTTAATGAAATTCGAAATAATAATTTAAGTGAAGCTTCCACGAGGGAATTGAATAAACACTATCAACCGGATTTCACACCAAAACAGAATTCAGGTTATGTAGCATTAACTACGCACAACAGAAAAGCGCAAGCTATTAACCAACGGGAATTGGATAAACTTCGAACAGAACCTAAAACTTATGCAGCCCAAATAGATGGTAAATTTCCAGAAAGTTCTTTTCCAAACGATGAAGCCCTTGAGCTAAAAGTTGGAGCACAAGTCATGTTTATTAAAAATGACGTCAGTCCGGAAAAAGAATATTACAATGGAAAAATTGGAAAAATTACTTATTTGGATCCTGAGGAAGTGGTCGTGAAATGTCCTGATGACGATTTTGAAATCGTGGTTAAACCGGAAATCTGGGAAAATATAAACTACACTGTGGATGCGGAAACTAAAGCTATTTCAGAAACCAGGATTGGTGCTTTTATGCAAATGCCTCTCCGGCTGGCCTGGGCCATTACCATTCATAAAAGCCAAGGTTTAACTTTTGAAAAAGCTATTGTAGATACGGAAGGTGCTTTTGCCCACGGACAAACCTATGTCGCATTGAGCCGTTGTAAATCTTTGGAGGGTTTGGTATTGAAAAGCAAGGTTTCGCAAAATCAAATAATTAATGATTTGAATGTGACTTCTTTTAACGAAGAAACAAAAAATATGCTTCCAAATCAAGAAATATTAAAGGACTCAAAAAAACTATTTCAACTGAATTTAATAGCCGAGATTTTTGATTTTTACAAATTTAAATACCACTTAAATCGGATATTAGATATTTATTATAAGAATGCATCCTCTATTGAGGGTTCTATTGAAAGTCCTGTAATTTCAATGAAAAATACCATTACTGAATTTCTCAAGATCAGTCATACTTTTAATATACAACTTAAGGAACTTTCCGAAAAAGGAGATTTACCTGAATCGGATCCAAATATTCAGGAGCGATTCAAAAAAGGTGTTTCTTATTTTAATAAAAAAATCGAAACGGATTTAGTAAAACCTTTAGAAACTCTTGAATATACCTCGGATAATAAAGCTATTGATAAAGATTTATCGAAAAACCTTGATGAGATTGAGAACTTATTGAAGTCGAAGCATTTTCTTTTCGAAAACCTTAGTGATGGATTTTCAACAAAAAAGATTTTAGATCTGCGCGCCAAATCTGTATTCATAACGGAAAAATCATCTAAAAAAACCAAAAAAACTATTATTTCCGGAACTTCAAATGTTCATTTATTTGAGGCGCTTAGAGCTTTGAGAAATGAAATTGCCCAGGAAAATGACCTTATTCATTATCAAGTTTTTACTCAAAAATCTTTATATGCCATGTGTGAAATGCTTCCGCTTAATGAAAATGGCCTGTTGCAAATAAATGGCATGGGTAAAACCCGTGTAAAAAAGTATGGTAAGGCTATTTTGGAGGTAATAAATAATTACTGTGAAGAAAATAATATTGAAAAAACGGATGAAGAATCTGAATTTGAAGTGAAAATACCAATCAAAAAAAAGAAAGTTGATACGAAAAAAGTATCCTTAAAGTTATTTAAATCAGGAAAATCTATAAAAGAAATTGCAAACGAGCGAGCTTTGAACCCCAATACTATTTTTGGTCATTTGGCTCACTATATTCCTTCGGGTGAAGTGGATATAACCAGTTTGATGCCACAGAAACACTATGATGAACTTGTTAAAATAATACCAGGAAAGACGTTTGAAAACCTGTCCGATTTAAAGCATCAACTAGATGAAAAATATTCCTTTGGGGAACTACGACTTGTTTTAAATGAATTAAGTAATTTCTAGTGCATACCACTATTTTTTATCACCGAACATACTCTTCATAATCGTTCGAATCCCTTTAAAACCTAAAAATATTGCTGAAGCACTTACTAAGCAGCCTACGATCAAAAGAGGAAGGTACAAGGGTTTGTCAGGGTTTGCGAATGCTGCTGATAAAAGTATGGGCCCCATAAAGAGCGTGAAAATGGCTAATACAAGAATTTTGATTCCCTCAGCCAAAAGTTTTTTGTCAGTTTTATTTTTTGTCATGATTATAATGTTGAATAGCGTTTCGAACGCTATTATGTTTTTCTAGTAATATTTTTGCTTCCTTTTCTGAAATTTTAAGTTCCTGCATCAACATAGCGACTCCGCGGTTTACCAATTTATTATTGCTCAATTGCATGTCTACCATTTTGTTATCCTTAATGTGACCTAATTGGATCATGGTAGCAGTAGTGATCATGTTTAAAACCAGTTTTTGGGCTGTACCGGCTTTCATCCGAGAACTTCCCGTTACAAATTCCGGTCCTACAACGACTTCAATAGGGTATTTAGCTACCTGAGCCAAGGTGCTATTTTTGTTACATGTGATGCAACCTGTTGGAATATGGTGCTCATTACAAGCTCCTATGCCACCAATAACATAAGGTGTAGTGCCCGAAGCAGCTATACCAATAACGATGTCATTTTTATTAATGTTATGAGCTTCCAGATCCTTCCAGGCTTGGGTTATGGAATCTTCAGCGAATTCTACCGCTTTGCGAATGGCGGAATCACCACCGGCAATCAACCCGATAACTAATTCATGAGGCACACCAAAAGTTGGTGGACATTCGGAAGCATCCAAAATACCTAAGCGTCCACTAGTTCCTGCACCAATATAGAAAAGACGACCGCCTTTTTTCAATTGATTCACTACGTGTTTAACTAAAACCTCAATTTGTGGTAAAGCTTTTTCAACAGCCATTGGGACCGTTTTATCCTCATTATTAATATTCAAAAGTAAATCACCAACAGGCATATGCTCCAGATCGTTGTAATGAGAATCTTGTTCTGTGGTTTTAGTAAAGCTCATAGTTCAAAAATACGTTTTTTTCCTTTTAACCGGATTCAAATAAGGTTACTTAAATTTAAAAATGAGTTACTACTTTACGGTATAAATAAACTCATCAACCTGAGACGCCCGGAAATATCCTAAGGGATAATGCTCCGGATTAGTAACATTGATACAGTTTCCGCGAACCGTAGCGGGTTGGGTTTCAAACGGGCCACCACCTTCCTGGCTATTTTGTTGTAATAGTACAAACATGTAATTGTAAAATTGTTCTGAAACACCGTAATTTCTTATTGTTACCATATCTCCTGTACTCAGATCCATCTCTGTGTAAAATCCAAATATGGTGTTGCCATCTGTGAATTCATCTTTATATACAGATAGACTAGGAATGACAGGAATATCACTAATAAATTCAAAGAAATTATAATTAACTTCACCTGCAGGATCCGTGTAATATGCTTTTAATTCGGTTTCATCACCCGTAAATCCTCCATTATCATTCTGCTCAACATATTCAATACTGGCCACGGGTAAGAGTGTTTCTGAACCGGTATAAGTTTCGCTTTTATAATTTATGGTTATGGTATAGGTTTCATTTAGAACCGGTACGAAAGTGGTGTTTTTATAAATACCCGTAGTGCCATCTTCGATAAAAACAAAAGTATCATTATTTGAATTTTGAACAGTAACCTGAGCGCCTGTTGCGGGTGGTACACCATCATTAAAATAGGGTGCTGTTTCGGTTAGCTTGAACTCTTGATTACTGCCATCAGTGCCTTTAAACCAGTCGATGGAGGCATCAATAACTAATCTTGGCGCTTCTGTTGGGGTATTAACAGTAACCACATCCTCACAACTGGCCAGGATTAAAAAAAGCAATATGTATTTTAAATAGTTCATTCTAAAATTTAAAATTATAAGTAACGGAAGGTATAATACCAAAAATGGATAATTGAATGGCTTCGTTCGTTCCTGTATTTCTGTTTTGTCGGAATGTTATAGAACTTGCATTTTTGCGATTGTACAAATTATAAATGCTAAATACCCAGGAACTTTGATAGCCTTTCTTTTTTGGTTTGGGTGTATAGTTTAAGGCCAAATCTAATCGGTTATATGCCGGTAATCTGTTCGCATTTCTGTAATTAAAATTGGCAATCGAGATGTTATTGTATTCATATTGACTTACAGGGTAAGAGGTTGGTTGACCTGTTTGAAAAATGAAATTAGAACTTAATTTCCATTTATCGTTGAAATCATAACTTCCTGTAAGCGAAATATCATGGGTTTTGTCGTATGGCGTATTGTACCATCGCCCTCGGTTGATTCCGGTTTCTTCCGGAGTTCTTCCAGGTGTTTGTTGTTCTGACTTCGATAGGGTATAAGATAACCATCCTTTTAACTGTCCTTTATTTTTTCTGAATAAGATTTCAAGACCATAAGCCCGAGCTTTTCCGTTTAAAATAACTTGTTCAATGGCATTGTTTGCGATCAGGTCGGCACCATCGATATAATCAATCCTGTTTTTTATAGTCTTGTAAAAACTTTCAACTTCCAGACTATAGGTATTCTGTTCGAATTCTTTAAAATAACCAATGGCCACCTGATCGAGTAATTGGGGTTTTACATATTTTCCGCTAGGCGTCCAAACATCGAGAGGGGTGGGCGAGCTCGTATTGGATAGCAAATGTAAATACTGACTCATGCGATTATAACTGGCCTTTAAGGAAGATTCATTATTTAGTTGATAGGCCAAAGAAAATCGTGGTTCCAGATTAAAAAAAGATTTTATAACCTCACTGCGTTTATAGTTAACTTCACCCGTAGGATCGGCCTTTTCATAAATTTGTTGTTGTTGATTGAATATTACGGCCTGATCATTTTCATAAGTGTTCAATGTTTGACCCAAACGCAAAAATGAACTCAACCGTAAACCATAAGAAACCTCTAACTTATCAGATAAACGCTGCTCTGCATCTAAATAAAACGCATTTTCAAAGGCATATTTGTCGGTTAGTTTAAAAGGATTGATCCCTGAAGTCTCAGATGTTGGCTCAATATCACCCGGATTAAACTTATAATAAATGCTATTTAAACCATAATACAATTTGAAACCATCGCTTATGTAATGTTTAAAATCATATTTTAAATTGAAATTCCGTATACCTGAAACCCAGTCAAATTCAACAAAATTTAATTTCAGATCATAGTCATAATTCGAATAGATCAATGAAAGATTTGAAAATAACTTGTCTGAATACAAATGATTCCAACGAAAATTCAGCACGGCATTTCCGTAGGCATTTTCAAAACTATCCTGAATTTTGAAAACATCGCGACCAAAATAACCTGACAGATAAACAGTGTTGTTAGCATTCAGTTTGTAACTTAATTTAGTATTGAGATCATAGAAATAGGCACTATTATTCACATCGAACAATGGAAGGAACAAATGCGCATAACTGGATCTTCCGCCAAGGAGAAAAGAACCGGTATCTTTTTTTAGAGGACCTTCGGCCAGTAATCGACTGGAAACTGCGCCAATACCACCATTAACTTTAAAAGCTTTACTATTCCCTTCTTTTTGATAAATATCCAAAACTGAAGAAACCCGACCACCATAACGGGCAGGAATACCTCCTTTGTATAATTTCAAGTCCTTAATGGCATCGGGATTAAAAACTGAAAATAATCCAAACAAATGGGAAGAATTGTAAATAGTTGCCTCATCAAGAAGTATTAGGTTTTGATCGGCTGCACCACCACGTACATTGAAACCTGAAGCGCCTTCACCTGCACTGGTAACACCGGGTAACAGGGTAATTGCTTTTACAATATCTGATTCCCCTAATACCACGGGAATAGTTTTGATGGTTGAAGCCTTGAGTGTGTTCACGCTCATTTGAGGTGACTTAATATCGAGTTTTTCTACATCTTTAGTGATTACAACTTCTTGCAACTCCTCCAGATTTTCCTTTAATTTAAAATCTCGGGATGTATTGGCTGTGAGTGCAATAGATTCATTGATATTTTGGTATCCTATATAACTAACGGTAATGTTGTAAGTACCCTGAGGCACGGTAATCGAGTAAAAACCATATTCGTTGGTTATGGTTCCCGTGCTCAAATCAGGAAAATAGATGGTAACACCGATAAGGGTTTCATTACTTTTTGATTCGAATACCCGACCACTCAAAGTTACCTTATCCTGAGCCTGGATCATCATAACATGAAGTAAGATAAAGAAAATCCCAAGGAGGGTACTTTTCATAGCATAGCGCATTTTTGTAAAAATAAAAAAAAGCCCCAAAATAGGGGCTTTAGTATAATCTATAAATTTTACTTGATTATATTATTTAAACTTTTACTTGGCCTCATGGCTTCAGTCGTCAAGGTTTCATTGGGTTTGTAATAACCGCCAATATCAACTGGCTTACCTTGAATTTTAATCAATTCATCTGAAATGATATTTTCCCCGTTCGCCAAAGCTTCCGCCACTGAGGTGAATTCAGCTTTTAATTCAGGATCCTTATCTTGATTAGCTAAAGCTTCAGCCCAATATGCAGCCAGATAGTAATGACTACCACGATTATCAATCTCGCCTGCTACACGTGATGGTCCCTTTTTATTATCTAACAATTTCTCGGTAGCTTTATCAAGGGCTTCGCTTAATACTTTTGCTCTTGGGTTGTTATGCGCTTCACTTAAGTGTTCCAATGAAACTGAAAGTGCCAGGAACTCTCCTAAAGAATCCCAACGCAAGTGGTTTTCTTCCAGAAATTGCTGTACGTGCTTTGGTGCAGAACCACCGGCACCGGTTTCAAATAATCCGCCTCCATTCATTAGGGGTACAATAGATAACATTTTCGCACTGGTACCTACTTCCAAAATAGGGAAGAGGTCGGTTAAATAATCGCGCAGCACATTACCACTAACTGAGATTGTATCTTTACCTGCCTTCAAACGTTCACAAGTGTATTTTGTAGCATCTATTGGCGACATAATTCGTATGTCTAAACCTTCAGTATCAAGCTCTTTGAGATACAAATTCACTTTTTTAATTAGCTCAGCGTCATGTGCACGATTTTCGTCTAACCAAAAAATAGCAGGAGTTTCAGAAGCTCTGGAACGGTTAACAGCCAACTTCACCCAGTCCTGAATAGGTGCATCTTTAGTCTGACACATACGCCAGATATCACCGGTTTTAACGTCATGTTCCAATAGGGTATTTCCTTCGGTATCAATTACACGAACAATACCATCAGCTGGGATTTCAAAAGTTTTGTCGTGAGATCCATATTCTTCAGCTTTTTGAGCCATCAAACCCACATTAGGAACCGTTCCCATAGTCGTTGGATCAAAAGCACCATTTTCTTTACAAAAATCGATAGTAGCCTGGTAAACACCGGCATAACTACTGTCCGGAATCACAGCTTTTGTATCCTGTAATTCACCTTCAGCATTCCACATTTTACCTGAATTTCGGATCATCGCCGGCATTGAAGCATCAATGATCACATCGCTCGGAACGTGTAGGTTGGTAATGCCTTTGTCGCTATTTACCATAGCTATTGCGGGACCATTTTTATAAGTTGCATCGATATCCGCTTTTATTTCTTCATATTTTGCTTTAGGTAATTCCTTAATGTGCTCTAAAAGATTGCCTAACCCGGAAGTCACATTTATACCAAGAGCTTTAAAAGTTTCGCCATATTTTTCAAAAACATCTTTAAAATACACTTTAACGGCATGGCCGAAGATGATTGGGTCGCTTACCTTCATCATCGTTCCTTTCATATGTAGTGAGAACAATATACCTTTGTTTCTGGCATCAGCAATTTCTTTTTCAAAAAATGCCAATAAAGCTGTCTTACTCATTACCGTAGCATCGATTATTTCTCCTTTGAGAATTTTAAAACTGTCTTTTAATATGGTTTTATGCCCTGTAGTATCCGTTAACTCAATAGTTATTGCAGTTTCATGATCTAGAGTCACTGATTTTTCATTATGCGCAAAATCTCCTTCCGACATAGTGGCCACATGAGTTTTAGAGTCCTTGGTCCACGGACCCATATAATGCGGATTCTTTTTGGCGAAGTTCTTTACTGCTTTAGGAGCACGTCTATCACTGTTACCTTCACGTAATACCGGGTTAACGGCACTACCTTTTACTTTATCATAACGCGCTTTTATATCTTTTTCTATGTCGTCTTTCGGTTCTTCGGGATAATTAGGAAGCGGATAACCTTGAGCTTGTAATTCTTTAATAGCACCTGTTAATTGGGGAATTGAGGCACTGATATTTGGTAATTTAATAATGTTAGCCTCTGGTGTTTTTGCCAGATCACCTAAAAAAGCCAGATCATTTGAAACGCGTTTATCTTCTGGTAAAAAATCAGGAAAAACCGATAAAATTCTGGCAGCCAATGAAATATCTTTTGTTTCAATAGTAATACCTGAGCTGTTTACAAAACGTTCTACAATAGGAAGAAAAGAGCGCGTTGCTAAAGCCGGTGCCTCATCGGTTTTTGTATAAATAATTCTAGACATTCGTGTCGATTTTTTTATGGTTATGAAATACAGTAAAAAACCCAAGGCGGGTTTTAATTTTTGCGTTGCGAATATACAAAAATTGAAGCGTAAATCGAGCTTAATATTAAATGAATGCCTATTAAAACTGGTCGATTTCAGGTAATTTGATAAAAAATGCGTGAGACTAAAAAATCTTTAAAAAAGAATGACATAATTATTAAAAAGACAAAAGCCATATCACTGAAGAACGAATCCTTCTCTGATATGGCTTTTTTTGAAACAGTGTCTCTAAAATCTTATTAATAATCCCTTATTAAATGGTCAAAATTTTCATCCGACCTTTCGATTGTAGTTCACCATTTCAATCGGAACACTTTAGTAATTTTCAAAATGTATTGACCTATTACTTGATGTTCCGGTTAATTGTTTTTCTTGATGCTCGTGAATGCTTTATTCACTTTCGCGTTTAATTTCTTCACGGGCATTGCTTGTGACAGCGGTCGCAGCTTTCGCTACCACGGCTATTCAAAAGCTTTCTGCTATAGAGGTTAGGCTACCTGCTTACGCGTGCAACTTAACGTTTAGCGTCATGGTTCCTTGCTCACACATGCCTACACATGGCACAACAAAACCTCAAAAAACAATTAAAATAAAGAACGTTACCTTATTTAGACTTAACACAAATTCGCTGTTGAGACGAAACCAGCCCCGGAGGGCTGTCATTAATTCTTTTACTAAAGTAGAACAAGAGTTTAAAAAAACAAATTTTTTAACGAATTAGATATCAACTATTTATAAACCAAAGTTATTAACAAAAGTTAATAAAAAAGGCCCTGATTTCTCAGAGCCTTTTTTTTCTATCGTTTTGCGCGTGTTACGAACGTAATTGTTCTTTAATTCTGGCTTTTTTACCAGTTAAACCTCTAAAGTAGAAGATTCTAGCTCTTCGTACTTTACCGCGTTTGTTTACTTCAATTTTTTGTAAAGCCGGTAAATTCAATGGGAAGATACGCTCTACTCCAACAGAACCGGACATTTTTCTAATAGTAAAGGTTTCAGTTGCACCGCTACCTCTACGTTGTATTACAGTTCCTCTAAAGAACTGCGTACGTGTTTTAGTACCTTCCTTAATTTCGTAATAAACAGTGATGGTATCACCGGCACTAAATTCTGGTAATTCTTTTTTTGTTACAAACTCGTCTTGAACATATTTTACTAAAGAGTCCATAGTTATATTTTAAATTGGATTAATTCGAAACAACATTCACGATTCTCGCCAGAGGTTAACCCGAAATTGGCTGCAAAGATAATTAATAAATAATAATCTACAATTAATAATTTATTTTTTTATGATGTTTCTTTTTGCTTGACAAAAAGTCGGGCTTTTGGCAGTTCCTCTCTGCGAAAAGTTCCAACAAAGCCTCAATACCTGCTTGCCGGAAGGCAGGGTTAACACGGTTTACTTGGTCCGAGTGAACCTAAGCAATCTTTTTTATGAGATTACCGCGTCGCTACGCTCCTCGTAATGACGAAATAGATTACTCATCCAGTAAATCCGGTCTGCGAGTTTTGGTGCGCTTGTAAGCCTCAGCTTCGCGCCACTTTTCGATCTCAGGAAAATTTCCGCTAAACAATAATTCGGGTACTTTCCAACCTTTATATTCTCTGGGTTTCGTGTAAATAGGAGGCGCCAATAAATTATCCTGGAACGAATCGGTTAGGGCAGAAGTTTCATTGCCCAAAACGCCCGGTATTAATCTGATTACCGCGTCACATAATACTGCAGCACCCAGTTCACCACCGGACAATACATAATCACCAATCGAAATTTCTCGCGTGATCAAATGATCGCGCACCCGCTGGTCTACTCCTTTATAATGACCACATAAAATAATAACGTTTTCCTTCAACGAGATCTGGTTAGCAATTTTCTGATTCAAAGTTTCTCCATCCGGTGTCATATAAATCACTTCATCATAATCCCGCTCCGATTTCAGTTTACTAATGCATTTATCAATAGGTTCTACCATCATCACCATGCCGGCACCACCACCGTACTGTGTATCGTCTACCGATTTATAATTATCTGTTGTATAATCTCTTAAATTATGAAAATGCACATCAACCAAATTTGCTGCAATGGCACGTTTAAGTATTGAAGCCTCAAACGGACTTTTAAGTAGTTCCGGTAAAACGGTTATAATATCAATTCTCATAGTTCAAAAAAATGTGGGAACAAAGATACTTTAAATGTTTTTGTTTTTTTTGTGATCGGTCCTAAAACAAAAAAGCTAAACTCTCTAGTTAAGAATTTAGCTTTTATTGCATTTAATACGATAGATCATGCAGTCATCGTTTTCGAATCTTGTTGTAGAAAATTAATAAATCGATAATCGTGACTTTGTTTCATTTTTAAGTATAAGTTTTGGTTAACCTTAACTGGAATATCCAAATCTGGAAACAAAATAAGGTAGTCGCCATTTTCTTTTCCAACTAATTGAACATTTACCGGTGTGTTTTCCATAATAAAAACAGTTTTAAAATTAAACCAACTCTAAACATCAAATTACAGAGCAAAATTTATTCCAAATTCGATTATTTAAGTATAATGAATTTTTGTCAGTTTTCAAACTTAAAAATCTTAAAATTAGAAGGTTATAAAAAAAATAAAGCCCTCAAAAAGTGAGGGCTTTAAGTTTAAATGGGTATTATGTTTATTTCGCTTTTTTCTGCTTGTTGATCTCATCTTGTAGTTGACGACGCACTTTCTGCTCGCGTTCCAATGCTCGTTTGCGGTGCTCTTCAAATTCTTCTTCAACCTCGGCCAGCGATTGTCTCGCCTGCAATGTTATAGAATTACTATTTTTAAATTTCATGATGAAGAAGCCTAGTAAAATGAGCAGACCTCCAATGATCGTCCACATTAAACCATTGTATCCGCCTTTGCTCATTTGAATGCCAAAAAGGGACATGCTATTCTTTTCTGCATTAGTTTCGTCCAGTTCGGTTTGCGTATTAGCCAATTTACTTTGAAGGTCTTCGATCTGACTTTTTTGATCGATGCCAAGTTTATTCGCGGCTTCAAGATTTTTTTGTAAAGTGCTTAATGAATCAATGGTATGAGCCTGAAGGGTTAGAAACATGCTTCGGTTTACGGCTTCGTACATCATACCATTGGTTCCTCTGAAATTCCCTGATTTTTCAAGTACATATTCAAATTGCTGATCAATGGTGCCATTCTGCATAGGGGCTTCATCTTCGTTCGTTTGAGCATTAACCGAAGTAGCTATTAGAAGTAATAATAAGATTGAGGGTTTTAAAAATTTCATCGAGTGTGTTTTAAATAGGTTAACTTTAGGATTTTACGAAATTAAAAAATTCTATTCAGTAATTCACGCTTTTAATAAAAAAAGCCTCTCTTCGAGGCTTATATACGTGTGTAATTTGAAAATAGATTATTTAGATCATTAATAATACGTAAATCGGCGAACCTTGGCCATGTATTTGGCTAATCTAATAACCTGATGACTATAACCGTATTCATTATCGTACCAAATGTAAAGCACTGCATTTTTGCCATCCTTTCTAATAATTGTTGCCTTACTATCAAAAATAGCAGGTGCTGAACTTCCAACAATATCCGATGATACCAGTTCGTCACTCATTTCGTATTTTATCTGTTCTACCAGATCACCTTCTAAAGCATATTTTTTTAAGATCGTATTTATGCTGCTTACGGTAGCTTTACGTTTTAATTCCAGATTCAGAATGGCAAGCGATCCATTGGGCACAGGAACACGAATAGCATTCGATGTCAATTTGCCATCCAAACTCGGTAAAGCCTTGGCTACAGCTTGTCCTGCACCGGTTTCAGTAATTACCATATTGAGTCCAGCAGCACGACCTCTACGATATTTTTTATGATAGTTATCTACCAGGTTTTGATCGTTTGTATAAGCGTGGATCGTTTCTAAATGTCCGCTTTTTACTCCAAATGAATCTTCGATCGCCTTTAAAACAGGTGTAATGGCATTGGTTGTGCAAGAAGCCGCAGAAATAATTTTTTCCTTATCAGGATCATTTTCGAGGTGATTTACACCAAAAACCACATTTGGAATTTCTTTTCCGGGGGCAGTTAAAAGGACTTTGTCTACACCTTTGGCCTTTAAATGTCTGCTCAACGCTTCTTTGTCTCTGAAGGCGCCGGTGTTGTCGATCACTAAAGCATTATTGATGTCATATGAGGTATAATCAATGTCTTCGGGAGCATTTGCAGAAATCAACTTAACGGTTGTTCCGTTAATTATCAAAGCTTTATTTTCAATATCGGTATCAACCGTCCCTGAAAAATCGCCATGCACGGAGTCGTTGCGTAATAAAGCAGCACGTTTTTCCAGAATTTGGGCGTCAATGGCTCCCCGCGTTACGATGGCACGTAAACGCAACTGACTTCCCTTACCGGTTTTTGCCATGAGCTCTCTGGCCACTAAACGACCAATGCGACCAAATCCGTAGAGCACTACATTTTTGGGTTCGATGTTACCTGTTTTAGAAATGTCTTTAAGTTTTTTCGCTACGAAGGAGGTAGCGTTACTATATTTATTGTCTTCTGAATGAAATTCATAGGTAAGTTTACCAATATCAAGTTTCGCAGGAGGAATATTCAGGGTTTTGATCGCTTGAGCGATTTCAACAGAATCAAAGATTGAAATAGGCTTTTGAACAAATTTACCCGCGTATTCATGTAAATTTAAGATCTGACTCACATTACGATCGATCAATTGGTTTCTAAACAGTACCAATTCAACTGCTTTATCATACCAAAGATCACTGATAATGTTAATGAATTCTACAGTAGCACGTCTGCGATCCGCCTGGAAAGCTAACTCCTTTTCGTAGGTTTGATTTAATGACATTTTTTTGAGTTTAGTTGTATAAATTTTCTGCAAAAGTATCATATTTCAAACGTTTTCGTAATATGTTTTGAAGTATTTTTTAAATGTCAAATCACCCATTATTTTGAGCCTAATGACAGCCTGATTTTTTGAAAAAAAAAGTCCGTTACAAATAAATTGCAACGGACTCATTTAAGAGAACTGTGTTTATAAAATTTATCTAAAAATAACCTCTTTCTGTTGTTTATATTTATTGATGTAAGCTAAACGTTTGATGTTATCTGTAATATCATCACCGTATTTTGCTTTCAACTTAGAAATATCTTCAATACTATTGATTTCAGTATCATTTATGCCTGTAATAATATAACCCGGTTGAATCCCTAAATTAGAATATAACCACTTGTTTTGAGTATCTTTTACCAAAACACCGTGGTCGATACTATTTTCTTTTTTGAATTGATCCGACAGATCCTGAAGTTCCATTTTCATGAAGTATACTGAGAACACATCCGGTTTCGTAAGTTTAACTTTGATGGTTTTAGGTTCATTATCTCTTAAAAGTTCAACCGTTACAACATCTTCAGGGCGTTTCGTTCTGATGTAACCGCTGAGATCTTCAAACTTACTGATATCCAAATTATCCAAACGTTTGATGATGTCGCCCGGTAAGATACCGGCTTTTTCCGCTCCTGAATTTTTAACTACTTCGCCAACATAAACCCCTTCACTAAAGTCTACACCCAATTCTTTGGCAGATTCACTATTGAACGTACCGCCTTTTATACCCAGAACACCGCTTTGCACATTACCATACTCCATAATATCTTCAACTACTTTTCGAGCAATATTACTTGGCACAGCAAATGAATATCCAATATAAGAACCCGTCTGTGAAGTAATAGCTGTATTGATACCAATGAGTTCTCCGTTCGTGTTTACCAAAGCACCACCGGAGTTTCCTGGATTTACGGCAGCATCGGTTTGAATAAATGAGTGCTGGCCGGAAGGATCGATATTTCGTGATTTCGCACTGATGATACCTGCAGTGACTGTTGAGGTTAAATTAAAAGGATTACCAACAGCTAATACCCATTCGCCAACCTTCGCAGCATCAGAATCGCCGAAGGTTACAAAGGGAAGATCCTTATCTGAATCTATTTTAAGTAATGCAATATCAGTTTTTGGATCAGATCCAACAACTTCAGCTTTATAGGTTTCGTTATCATTAAGTGTTACAGAGAGCTCTGAAGCATTTTCAATCACATGATTGTTTGTAATGATATATCCGTCTTTATTGATAATAACACCGGAACCGGTACCCAACATGGCCCGTTTTGGAGAACGGCCTAAAAAGAAGTCTTCAAAAGTCATTTGTCCTTCACTAATAGCGAGGTTCTTCACATGTACAACAGCATTCACTGTGTTTTCAGCTGCCGTTGTAAAATCGGGATTTTCAGCAGTTTTAAAAATAGCACTTGTGTTACTCGTGGGTAGGAAATTTGGGGTATTCGTGTTAGTTACAACCATTTGGTTGTTTTCCATAAATAATTTGTAGGCTCCTAAGGTTAAAATACCACCTAAAGCCGAAACTAATACCAGGGTGAAAATTTTCTTCATAATCTTTCAGTTTAAGTTTAATCTTCTAACGATTAAAATTAATTATTTATTGAATTTGAATTTTAACTTTAACGCCTATTTAACAAAGCGTAAACACAGGTTTAACAGTATCTCCCAAAGAAATCCTAAAAAAATAAAAAGGGTCAAAAATAAATTAAGATATTCTTTTAGAATTTAGATTTAGCTGTCATTATTTAAGTACTATTCATATCTTTGCCCCTGTGAAAGCGCAAGAATTTTATAAATACCAGGGCACAGGAAACGATTTTATTCTAATCGATAATCGTGATTTAAAATTTGATAAAGCCAATACAGCTTATGTCAAAGAATTATGCGATCGCCGATTTGGTATTGGTGCCGATGGATTGATTCTACTCGAAAATCATACGGATCTTGACTTTAAAATGGTTTATTATAATTCCGATGGCAATGAAAGTTCGATGTGTGGTAATGGCGGGCGATGTATTGTGGCCTTTGCTAAAAAGATAGGAGCCATTAACGATCATGCTGTTTTTGAAGCTATTGATGGTGTTCATCGCGCTAAGGTAGCCGGAAATGTGATCCGATTGCAAATGCAGGATGTGAATCATGTTAAGGATTTCGAAGATCACGTATTTCTTAATACAGGATCGCCTCACCATGTGCAATTTGAATCTAATTTAGACGATTTCGATATTCAAACGAAAGGCGCTACCATCCGCTATGGCGAACCATACAACGCCGAGGGCTGTAATGTAAATTTCGTGAAAAAATTAAATGATCAGGAATTCCGGGTACGCACCTACGAACGTGGCGTAGAAGGTGAAACCTTATCTTGCGGCACTGGTGTTACGGCTGTAGCCATCGCCATGCACTTTTTAAAGGAAGCCACGGAAACCAGTGTAGCTTTGCAGGTAGAGGGCGGTAAATTAACGGTTACCTTTGATTATAACGATGGCAAGTATTCAAATGTGTGGCTTATAGGTCCGGCAACATTTGTATATAAAGGTATGATATGAAAACACTTAAAGGAAAGTCTGTTTATTTGAGGGCGCTGGAACCGGAAGATCTTGAATTTGTTCACGATATAGAAAATGATGAGGATATTTGGATGTTGAGTAATACACAAACACCATTTTCTAAATACATAATCAAAAAGTATCTTGAAAATGCCCTTAAAGATATTTATGAAGTAAAGCAGTTACGCCTGGTTATTGAAACCCTTCAAGGTACCCCGATTGGTTTAATTGATCTTTTCGACTTCGATTTTAAAAATAAGCGCGCAGGCTTAGGGATTATAATTAAAAATGAAGATGACCGCAATAAGGGTTACGGAAAAGAGGCTTTAAAATTACTAGTAGAATACAGTTTCGTACACTTAAATTTACATCAATTATATTGTCAGATCTCAGATGGAAATACATCTAGTATTAAGTTATTTAAAAGTCAGGGATTTGAAGAGGTTGGTTTCTTGAAGGATTGGCAATTCAATAATAATTCATTCCATAGCGAATACATATTTCAACTTATAAATAATTAAATGTACATCAAACGAATACTTTTAGCGATTGCTTTACTTGGACTGGTGGTAGCCGGATATTTTGCGAATTTCGTTTATCGCGCCATGATCCGCCCAAATACAGCATTTAACAACGAGGTGGCGTATATTTATATTCCTACGGATGCCGATTACCAAACGGTTCGTAAGGCTTTAGAACCGTTGTTGGATGATATCGATTCATTCGATGATCTTGCTGAAAAGAAACAGTACAACACCAATATTAAACCCGGGCGATATGCGATTCGTAAAGGGATGAACAATAATGATATCATCAATACCATTCGTAGTAAGAACTTGCCTATTCAGGTGGCATTTAATAATCAAAATTCTCTTGAGAAGCTCGCTGGTCGTATTAGTAATGTAATTGAGGCCGACAGCGTTTCATTGGTAAATGCGATGCACGATGAAACATTTTTAAAAGAAAATGGATTCAGTGAAGCAACAGCCTTGGGTATGTATTTGCCCAATAGTTATGAGTTTTTTTGGAATACCTCTGCGGAAGCGTTTAGAGCTCGCATGTTGAGAGAATATGAGCGGTTTTGGAATCATGAAAGAAAACAAAAAGCTGGTGACATAGGTTTGAATCCAAACCAGGTGATGACCCTCGCGTCCATTGTTTATGAAGAATCCAAACAAGCTGAGGAACAACCGAAGATTGCCGGAGTTTACATCAACAGACTAAACATTGGAATGCCCTTACAAGCTGATCCTACCTTGAAATTTGCAGCCTATAAATTACCTAAATACCAAAACACGATTATCAAGCGTGTTCTAAATGAGCATAAAGAGATCGACTCGCCTTATAATACTTATAAACGGCTTGGTTTACCTCCGGGATTAATTGCCATGCCGGATATTTCAGCCATTGAAGCTGTATTGAATTATGACAAAAGCAAGAACTTATATTTTGTTGCCGATCCGGAACACCCCGGATATCATAAGTTCTCAAAAACACTTGCGGAACACAACAGAAATGCCATCGCTTACCAGCGTTATTTGAACGCTCAGGGCATCCGAAAATAGGCCTGCATTTCGTCGAAAATCCTATTAAAAAAATTTAAAATTGACGTTCTTATAACGTTTTCGTAAAAATTTTTTTGTCCGATCCCTTGGATGATTCTTTGTTTTTTTAACGAACAGTACATCGGTTAAATTAGCTTTTGGTCTGCTTTTTTTATAAAGATTTTCTGAGATAAAAATTTTCTAGAATCCAAAAACTATTTGCTGTAACTTCTCGTATATCTTATCGATAAAGGGCTGGCGTATATTAAACAAAAGATATTGACAATCAGCTGTTAACAAGTAATTACACGCTTTTGCCTAAATATAAAAGTTTAGTTTAATTTTGAATTAGTATACGTTCGGTTTAGGATTTGTTGACGTCAAAATAAGCATTAATAAATTGCTTTTTTTAGATGAAAACAGGTCTTAAATTTTGAAAATTTGGGGGTGTATTTCGTCTATTCTGCATTAATAAATGCCGTTAAACGATAAATTTTGTTGTTATCAAAAATTTATGTAATTTTGCCCGCTCAAATTTTCAGGTACACGAAGTACGCTTTTTGTACCGAAGAAATTTAGACATATGCGAAAAAGTATTGCAAGTTACTTATCCCTCTCGCTTACAATTTGTATTCTAGTGGGTATATCGTTTACAACAGATGAAACGGTAGATTTAAGTAAATACTCGACGGCGGGCTTGAAGTTAGATTATACAGTGAGCCCAGACGACAGCATCGCGAATGATGACTTAGCGTCTAACGATTTGAACCAAACGTTTTCACCTTATTTAGGGAAATCGTTTGTAGGATTTAAAGAAGCCATAGGCTTTAAAGAATCTGGTGGCGATTACAACTCGGTGAACACATTCGGATATTTAGGTAAATATCAGTTTGGAGCCGAAACTTTAAAAATGATTGGAATCAATGATCCCTCTCACTTTTTAAAGAATCCTGGTCTACAGGAAAAGGCATTTATCGCCAATGCCGCACGTAACAAATGGATTTTGCGACGTGATATCAAAAACTTTGTTGGAAAACGCATCGATGGTGTTTTAGTAACAGAGTCCGGTATCTTAGCAGCAGCGCATCTTGCAGGTCCCGGTAGTGTAAAACGTTATTTACGTAGCTACGGATTAGACAATTTTGCTGATGGTTATGGTACTACCGTAAGATATTACATGAAGCATTTTTCAGGTTACGATACCTCTTTTGTTCAGCCAGACAGGTTGGCAAAAGCTCTCTAAGAAAGATTATCTTTTATGTATAATGAATATCGTAGGTCTTTTATGAAGGTCTACGATATTTTTTTTCCAAGCCTTTGCAGGCATGGTTTTAATAAATTCCGACTCTAAGGTCAGGTCGCAGGCCACACATATATCGGTATTCGCATCCAATACCTGTATGAGATCTTCAAGTAATTTATTGTTTCTGTAAGGCGTCTCAATAAAAATTTGTGATTGGTCCTGATCATGAGATAAACGCTCCAAATGCTTTAATTCACGTTTGCGTTCATTTTTATCTATGGGCAAATAGCCATGAAATGCAAACTTTTGGCCATTCATACCGGAGGCCATCATAGCTAGTAGAATAGAGGAAGGGCCAACTAAGGGAACTACTTGTATATGCTGTTGATGTGCCAAATGAACCACATCAGCACCGGGATCAGCAACTCCCGGGCAACCCGCTTCCGAAATAACCCCCACATGTTTTCCCTCTAAACAAGGTTTTAAAAATTCAGGAAGATCTGTGGCTTCGGTGTATTTATTTAAGGTAAATAGCTTCAGGGATGGTTGTGATTTTTCCGGACAGATCGATTTAATAAATCGGCGTGCCGTTTTTTCATTTTCTACAATAAAATATTCTAGTTCTGAAATGGTTTTTTTTACTGTTTGAGGTAGTACATCCAAAGGGTTACTCTCACCTAATGTGGTAGGAATCAGGTATAATTTTCCAAAGGATATCATGATCGAAGCTTATTTGAAATCACCTCGCAGGCTTTGTTCAGCATGTTATAAACATTCTCAAAGCCCTGATCTCCTCCGTAATACGGGTCCGGAACATCTAGATCCTTTCCCGGATAAATCTCATTTAGAATCAATTTGACCTTCGATTTATCAGCTTCATTGCGGGCTTGTTGTATCACATGGTGATAATTCGAGTTGTCCATAGTGTAAATAAGATCGAAAACTTCAAAATCCATAGCGCTAAACTGGCGGCCTCGAAGCTGAGAAATTTCCAGACCATGATTTCTGGCAGTAGCTATGGATCGTTTATCGGGAGCTTCGCCGATGTGGTAATTTGCAGTACCGGCTGAATCCACATGAAATGAATCGGATGGTAATTTAGATTTTAAAATACCTTCAGCCAGGGGCGAACGACAAATGTTTCCCAAACAAACCATTAATATTTTTGTCATGGTAAAAGGTTTTTACACAGAAAGCTTTTTGGAAATATCCTCAACATATTTTCTAAATTGTTTATCTGTTGAAGATAAATTGTCTACCGTTTTACAAGCGTGTAAAACTGTAGCGTGATCACGTTTTCCTATTTGAGACCCAATACTTGCCAAAGATGCTTTAGTGAATTTTTTAGCAAAGAACATGGCCAATTGACGTGCTTGCACAATATGACGCTTTCTAGTTTTTGATTGCAGGGTATCGATATCCATTTGGAAGTAATCCGAAACTACTTTTTGGATATAATCGATAGAAACCTCGCGCTTGGTATTCTTTACAAACTTTTCAACGATAACGCGAGCCAGATCAAGCGTGATTTCTTTCTTATTAAACGAGGATTGAGCAATTAAAGAAATGATAGCACCTTCCAATTCACGTACATTAGATTTTATGTTTTTGGCAACATAATCAATAATGTCGTCTGGCATATCGACACCATCGCGGTATAATTTATTCTTTAAAATTGAAACCCGTGTTTCAAAATCAGGATTTTGTAATTCTGCAGAAAGACCCCATTTAAATCTAGATAATAAGCGTTGCTCAATATCCTGCATATCTACCGGGGCTTTATCACTGGTTAGAATAACCTGCTTGCCATTTTGATGCAAGTGATTAAAGATGTGGAAAAAGACATCTTGAGTTCCGGTTTTTCCTGATAAAAATTGTACATCATCAATGATTAGAACATCAATGAGCTGATAAAAATGAATGAAATCATTTCTATTGTTCTTTTTTACAGAGTCAATATATTGTTGTGTGAATTTTTCAGCTGAAATATAAAGAACTGTTTTTTCAGGATACTTATCCTTTATATCAACACCAATGGCGTGTGCCAAATGGGTTTTTCCTAATCCTACACCTCCAAAAATCAATAAAGGGTTAAAGGAAGTTCCTCCCGGTTTTGCTGCCACAGCTAAACCGGCACTTCTTGCCAGACGATTGGAATCGCCTTCCAAAAAGTTTTCAAAGCTATAATTAGGATTGAGTTGTGACTCGATCTTAACATTCCGAATTCCTGGAATTACAAATGGATTGCGTAATTCCGGACTTTTATTATTTAATGGAACGTCGATGTCCTGAGATTTTAAGGCGCCTCTATTGGAACTTGGTATTTTTTCAGTAAACGGCTGTTTATTACCATAGGTGTTTTCCATTTTAATAATGTACACCAGTTTGGCTTTATCACCAAGTTCTTTAGTTAGGGCTACTTTAAGGATTTTTACGTAGTGTTCTTCAAGCCATTCGTAAAAGAATTTACTCGGTACTTGAATGCTCAGGGCTTTGTCTGTTAGTTTAACAGCAACGATGGGTTCGAACCAAGTTTTGTACGCTTGAGGTTGAATATTATCCTTTATGAATTCTAGACAATTATTCCATACCGATTGCGCAGTTACACTCATGTTCTGTTTCCTAGTTTTTCGTTAGTTGTTGGTTAATAGCGGAGAAATTGTGTTCTCCCAGATCCCCCGATTAGGTGTGACAAATATGTGAACAAAATTCTTAAAAAAAAAATGAATTGCTATTGAATTTTTAGAAATTTTTTCGCATGTTTGATTACTTCGTGAAACTACAAAAAATTATTTAAATATCCCCATGAAAATCGATGAAATACAAATTAGAGTCCGTTATGGTGAAACGGACCAAATGGGTGTCGTATATCACGGTAATTATGCGCTATATCTGGAAATGGGACGTATAGAATGGTTGCGTAAATTAGGGGTGTCTTACAAAAAGATGGAAGAAACTGGTATCATGTTACCGGTTATTTCTTTAAATATAAATTATAAGAAATCAGCCGGTTATGATGATGTAATTCATGTAAAAACTGAACTCCGAAAAATCCCTACAGTAAAGATTGAATTTGACTATGAAATAACAAACTCAGAAGGTGAAATTTTAACAACGGCTTCAACCACTTTAGCATTTATTGATATGAAAACTAACAGACCGGTGAGAGCCCCTCAGTATATTTTAGACAAACTTTCAGATTAAAGCTTTTTTATGTCAATTTCAAACAGACGATCAAAATGATCAAAAACGGAATCGGCATCCTTTCGTCTTACTGAGATCACGAATTCACATTGTAATTCCATGGTTTGGCTAACCACCTTCAAGTTTCCTTCTTTTATAATACGCATCACCGTATTTAAGTTTTTATAATCACAAGTGATCTTAAACTCACGATTAATCGTTCTTTTTACGATTTTTGAAGCTTCCAAAGCCATTTGTGCAGCAGTTTTGTAAGCCTGGATCAATCCGCCAACACCTAATTTAACTCCGCCAAAATAACGTACAACAACGATAAGGATATTTGTTACTTCAAAGGATTGGATCTGACCGTAAATAGGCATTCCTGCCGAGTTACCGGGTTCTCCATCATCATTTGCCCTATAATAGATGTCTTCAACCCCTAACTGATATGCATAACACCAATGCCGAGCCGCATGATGCTTCTTTTTAAGTTCCTCTATTTTGTACTTAACATCATCCTCTGTTTTTACCGGAAAGGCATAACCGTAAAACTTGCTGTTCTTGTCTTTAAACAACACTTCTTCAGAAGGTTTTAATATGGTTTTATAAATGTCTTTTTCCTTCAAAACAGATCTTGGTGTTTTTGAAATAGCTCAGTAACATCTTCGTGTTTAGGATTTATATGCCAGGTATGAATTCCCAAAGACGCAGCGCCTTTAATATTGTCTGCATTATCATCTACAAAAAAACAATCTTTACCTTTCAACTGATGTTCTGAAAGAATGAATTCATAAGAAGAGACATCTGGCTTTCTTCGGTGAATTTCATGAGACAAATAGAAAGCGTCGAAACAATTTTTAAAAGTTTCATAAAACCGTACATTGTGTTTTACCCATGAAAGATGAATCTCATTGGTATTGCTAAATAAAATGAGTTTGAATTTGTTTGATCTTTGAAGTTTTTGCAAAAATTCCAATCGGTATTCAGGAAAATCCTTCAGCATACTATTCCAAAGCGGAATCCAGGTTTCTTCAGAAATATCCGGAAATTTATTACGGTAGAAATCAATAAAAGCCTCGGAACTGATATCTCCGGTTTCATACCGTTCATTTGTTGCAATCATGTCATTACTGAGGCTTTCAATATTAAAAGCGTTGAGTGTTTTTCTCATGGCGCCCTCGATATCCAGATTCAAGAACACATTTCCGAAGTCAAAAATGAGCGCTTTAATCATTGGAATAAACTTTAAGAATATCGTCTTTAATCTTAGTTTCTGAAATACAATGACCAGAGAAAACAGGAGCTTTTACGCCAGTTTGAAAACGACTATTTCCAATAAAAACCCGGGCCTCATCCCAAAGGTTTTCATCGATAAAGGTTTGTAAGGTTTTAGCACCACCTTCAATAATTACAGAGTTGATGTTCTTTTTGAATAATATAGTAGCGATCTGATCCGCTAGAGGTTTTGAAAAATCGGCGTTTTCACTTGTAATTCTTATCGTTTCCGCATCGTTGTTAAAAACCTTGTTGGTTTGTGCCAGACCATTGTTTTGATCAATAACAATTCTTGTCGGATTTAAACCTTTCCAATCCCTGGCTGTGAGACTTGGATTATCCTTTACAACTGTTTGTGTTCCTACCAAAATGGCCTGTTCTTCCGTTCGCCATTTATGCGTTAATTGCCTTGAAAAGGTATTAGTGATCCAAACAGGTTTCCGCTCATTTTTTACTTCCGGGGCAATAAAGCCATCGCGGGTTTGTGCCCATTTTAAAATGATGTAGGGTCGTTTTTTATTATGAAAGTTGAAAAATCGCTTATGATGATTTTTACAAGCCTCCTCCAACACACCAACCGTTACCTGACAACCCCATTTTTTTAGCTTTTCAATACCTTTTCCCGCCACAACCGAATGATCATCTACACATCCAATTACGACGTTTGGAATCTTTTTTTCAACAATAAGATCGCTGCAAGGCGGGGTTTTACCATAATGAGAACAAGGCTCTAAAGTAACATACAGGGTTGCTTCTTTTAATAGCCCTTTGTGCTTCACGCTATTAATGGCATTTACCTCGGCATGCGGACCGCCGTACGGACTCGTAAAACCTTCGCCAATAATAGTATCATTATGAACAATCACGCAACCCACCATGGGATTTGGGCGCGTAGTTCCAAGACCATTTTTGGCGATTTCAATACAATATTTTATATATTTTTCATGTATCTTCACACTACAAAAATAAGATTAAAAAATGGCTAAAAGCAAAATTGCTATTAGAGAGATTCAAGCAATTGATAATCAGGCGATAGAGCAGGTTATTCGGGGTTGTTTTCACGAATTTAAAATCCCTCTGGAAGGGACAGCTTATGCAGATCCCGAAACCAAAAAGATGTTTGAGTCCTATAAAAATGATAACGAAGTCTATTTTGTAATTGAAGATGACGGAGAAGTTCTCGGTGGCGCAGGAATAAAACCACTTTCTAAAGGTGATCAGGAAACCTGCGAACTTCAAAAAATGTATTTTTCACCCAAGATTCGTGGGAAAGGCTGGGGCCATAAATTATTTGAAACTTGTCTGGACGCCGCCAAAAATCTAGGATATAAAACCTGTTACATAGAATCGGCTTCGCAATTAAAAGCGGCTATCCATATTTATGAAGCCCATGGCTTTGAACATCGGGATGGTCCGTTAGGGGATACAGGTCATTTTTCCTGTGGCATTTGGATGACAAAAAAACTATGACCTTTAAATCGATTAAACAAGAATTTCATGATGTATTAGATGCTATTTATGGCGCTGATGAGGTAGACAGTTTCTTTTATTTATTAACGGAGTTTTATTACCAGAAAACAAGATTACAAATCGCTCTCAGACCTGATGACGTTTTGGAAACGCCTCAAAAACTTCAAAAAGCATTACAGCAGTTGCGGGCGGAAAAACCGATTCAATATATTATAGGTGAAACGGAGTTTTTTGGGTTACCATTCAAAGTGAATTCTGATGTATTGATACCAAGACCTGAAACTGAAGAATTGGTTCAGTGGATATTAAATCACGAGGACGCTTCAGAACCATTACAAATATTAGATGTGGGTACCGGAAGTGGCTGTATTGCTGTTGCGTTGGCAAAAAACCTCCCGAATTCTCAGGTTTTTGCCTTAGATATTAGTACCCAAGCTTTGAGCGTAGCTCAGAAGAATGCAGAATTGAATTTGGTTAAGGTCAATTTTATAGATACTGATATTTTAGACATCGAATCTACTTCAGCACTTTTTCAGCAAAAATTTGATATCATTGTGTCTAATCCGCCTTACGTTCGGAAAAAAGAAAAGACCAGCATGGCTTCAAATGTTTTGGATAACGAACCGCATTTGGCGTTATTTGTAGAAGATGAGGATCCGTTATTATTTTACAGAGCGATTTGCCGGTTTTCTAAAATTCATTTAAAACCAAAAGGCCGCTTGTTTTTCGAAATCAATGAGTTTTTAGGAAACCAAATGATTCAATTATTAACCAGTGAAGGATTCCATGATATTCAATTAAAACAGGATATTTTTAAAAAAGATAGAATGATTAAAGCGATATATAATTAAATGAGTACCGTTAAAGACCAAATTGAAGCCCTTCGCAAAGAACTTCGGGAGCATAATTACAATTATTATGTTTTAGATAATCCAACGATCACCGATTATGAGTTCGATATCAAATTAAAAATGCTTCAGGAACTTGAAGCAAAACATCCTGAATTTTTCGATCCTAATTCACCCAGCCAGCGGGTTGGTGGTGCAGTTACCAAGAATTTTGAAACGGTAGTTCATGAGCATCGCATGTATTCTCTGGATAATTCATATTCTAAAGAGGATCTCTTAGATTGGGAGGTTCGAATCAAGAAAATTATTGAATCCGAGGTGCAATACACCTGTGAATTGAAGTATGACGGAGCTTCCATTTGTTTAACCTATGAACATGGTAAATTAGTTAAAGCAGTAACACGAGGTGACGGATTTCAAGGTGATGATGTTACAGCAAATGTAAAAACCATCCGAACAGTTCCACTACATTTAAAAGGTGATTATCCCGAAAAATTTGAAATTCGAGGTGAAATTATTTTGCCTTTTGAAGGGTTTAATAAAATGAATGAAGAACGGATAGAAATAGGTGAGGAGCCTTACAGAAATCCTAGAAATACAGCTTCAGGAAGCTTAAAATTACAGGACAGCGCGGAGGTTGCCAAACGACCTTTAGAGTGTTTACTTTATAATATTATTGGTTCGCATTTAGGATTAAAATCCCAGTATGAAAGTTTAGAAAAGGCCCGTGAATGGGGTTTTAAAGTTCCCGATGCCGCAAGATTGGTTAATTCCATGGATGCTGTTTTTGAATTTATAGATCATTGGGATGAAGCTAGAAGGGATTTACCTTTTGAAACCGACGGGGTTGTGGTTAAAGTAAATAGTTTAGCGCAACAGGAGGAATTAGGTTATACCGCTAAATCCCCGCGTTGGGCCATGGCGTACAAGTTTAAAGCAGAACAAGTTTCAACTGTTTTGAAAAGTATTTCCTATCAGGTAGGGCGCACAGGAGCAATAACACCGGTGGCTAATTTAGAACCAGTGGAACTGGCGGGAACTACGGTGAAACGTGCTTCACTTCATAATGCCGATCAAATTGAAAAATTGGATATACGTGTTGGCGATACAGTGTATGTGGAAAAAGGCGGGGAGATCATTCCGAAAATTTTAGGAGTCGATTTATCTAAACGACCTCAAGATTCAGAACCTACCCATTTTATCACGCATTGTCCGGAATGTCATACCGAATTGGTACGTCAGGAGGGCGAAGCACAACATTACTGTCCGAATTACAACGGTTGTAAACCACAGATAATTGGTCGGATACAACATTATATTTCCCGAAAAGCCATGGATATTGAAGGTCTTGGCGGTGAAACAGTGGCATTATTGGTCAATGAAGGGCTCATTACTAATTATTCCGATCTGTATGGTCTAACAAAAGAGCAGATCATTCCTTTAGAACGGATGGCAGATAAAAGTGCTGAAAATATGGTTAAAGGTATTGAAGCTTCAAAGGAAGTTCCTTTTGAGCGCGTACTTTATGCTTTGGGTATTCGTTATGTAGGAGAAACAGTGGCTAAGAAATTGGCCAAACACTACAAAAATATTGATGCTTTAATGGACGCCTCAGAAGACGAATTGATCAACGTTGATGAAATAGGCAGTAAGATTGCCTCCAGTGTCGTAGCTTTTTTTGATAAGGAAGAAAACCTCAATATCATTAATAATCTTAAAGAAATTGGAGTGCAATTAGCCCTTTCTGCCGAAGATCTGGCAGCACAAACAGATAAATTGAAAGGAGATATTGTTGTAATATCCGGGGTTTTTGAAACTGTTTCCCGACCAGAATTAAAAAAATTGATCGAAGATAACGGCGGAAAAGTAAGTAGTTCCATATCTTCTAAAACCAGTTACATCGTAGCCGGAGCTAATATGGGGCCGAGCAAGAAGGAAAAGGCTGAAAAACTAAATATTCTCTTGTTGAGTGAGTATGAATTTCTAGAAAAAATTTAAAAAATATTGAGGCGAGAGTTGGTGATATTTATTTTTTATCGATTAAGAAATTAATTTCAACTTAAAAAATTAGCATTTAAGGACATAATTAAGAGACACAGAAAAAAAAACTATTTTTTTTCGTTACATTTCGAAAAAAAGTAAAATTTTAAAAAATTGCTTATGAAGTCCATTTCTTTATTTTTTATAGGGTTATTTATTCTATCCGTTGTTTTATATTTCATGCTGGTTTCCTTTGATGTTCGAGCTGGAATGAAAGTAGTTTATTTAACTGCTCCTGTTATTGGATTTTTTTATTTTTTATTTCTTAAGAAAAAATCCTTGTATTTCAACATTTTTATGATTTGTTGCATGGTCGCAAACTTTTTGTCGTACTGGGATTATTCCGTGATTTTTGGTATCTATTTGCGTTCATTTATTGTAGAGCGGCACAATTATTTAATCACAAATAGTCTTCTGGCCGTTGGTTACATTTCTTTAATTTATTTGATTTCTTCTAAAATTAGTTTTAAGTTGATTTGGAAAAATTTTAAGCTTCCATTATTTGTTTTAACCGCACTTGGCACTTATATAATTTATGTATTTGTCAACTCTGTGAGAATTGCTGATTTCACCATGTTTTTATTTGATCTTATATATAATCTATCATTACTGATTTTATTCACTTTAGCCTTAATAAATTTTTTATATTGGAATGACAAAAAGTCTTTTTATTTCTTTTTAGGCTGTTTACTTATTGTATTTCAGGATGTTTTAGGTATAGTATACGCTTATTTAAGTCGTGAAATGATTTATGCTTTGATATGGATTTCATTTAGTTTAGGGTCGTATTATTTTTTTCTTATGCAAACAAATATGAAATCAAAAAAACGATCGGCCTACCCGGAGGAAGAAGAAGAGTATTAATTATATTTAAAAATCCATTAATATCGTAAGGTAAAACTGTCTAAAATTGTAGGTAAAATGTATTTAAATCCGATAAAAAGATAAAAAAAAACGATAAAAAGCATTTTTTTGTCGATTAATTGCAAAATTTATTTTATGTTTGCTAAGGTTATTTGTTAGCTATGTCACTCAAATCTAAATTTTTAGTAGCGTTAATCGTTTTTATCTATCTTCTTTTTATCTCTTTTGATTTAGGGGAACATGGCGATTATGCTCATTTGACTGCAAGTTTTATTCTTCCTTTAATTGCCATATTATATACTATTTCAGTCAAGAAGAAAACTTTATTTTTTTCCTTGTTTGTTTATTGTTTTGCCATGTCGGATTTCGCTTCGTTATTCAGTGGGATCATGCCTAATAATTTAGATTACTACTTAGGAAATGCGCTTTATATTATTGCTTATGCCTGTTTGTTAATTGAAATTTTGAATTCTATTAATTTCAGAAGTGTTTGGCAAAATTTCAGATTTCACCTTTTTGTTTTGGCGTTTTTTAGTTTTTATGCGCTTTACGAGTTACAGGATATTATAATTAGATCATCTTCCGCGAACCTTTTCTTTGAATTTTTTTATAATGGAATTTTAGTTTCGTTGTTGTGTTCTGCAATAATTAATTATTTCTACAGGGATGATAAGAAATCGATGTACCTGCTTATCGGTTCTGTACTACTTATCTCTTATGAGGTTATTGGTATTGCCTATTTGTACTTGACCAAAAAATGTATTTTAAATGTTATTTCAACAACATTTTTAATTCTGGCTTTCTATTTTCTTTATCAACAGGCCAGGATGAAATATTCCAATAAAAAACAATCGAATTACATCATTAATAATTCTTAGGAAGTTCCTAATTTTTGAAAACCTGCTTTAAAGACTTCGTTTTAAACTATTATGGTAGTGCCGTCTGCGGCTGTTTTCATTTGGTCATCAAAATAAAAATCAATACGTCCTAAATTAACACCATAACAACCCACCTGGTTGATTAACATATTTTTTCCTTCACTGTTTTTAGTAACTGTGGGTTTTTTTAAAAAGGTATGTGTGTGTCCACCAATAATGAGGTCGATATCCTTCGTTTTTGCCGCTAAATTCAGATCTGATACCCGATCAGGATTATTTTTGTAGTAGTAGCCAAGATGCGATAAGCAAATAATAAGATCGCAGTTTTCATTTTCTTTCAAAATGCGTGTCATATCCTGGGCAATTTCAACCGGATCAAGGTATTGAGTTTCTTTGTAATTTATTTTATTTACAAGACCTTCAAAGGCAACACCCAAACCAAATACACCTACCTTAATCCCATCTTTTATAAAAATGGTGTAGGGCTTAGTATGACCTTCCATAATGGTATTCTTAAAATCGTAATTGGCAGAAACAAAGGGAAATTGAGCGTTTGGTAATTGAGCTAATAATCCTTCTAAACCATTATCAAAATCATGATTTCCCAAGGTAGCGGCATCATATTTCAGCTTACTCATTAAGGTGAATTCCAGTTCCCCGCCGTAATAATTAAAATAAGGCGTACCTTGAAAAATATCTCCGGCGTCAAGCAATAAGTTATTTGGGTTTTCTTTTCGAATATTTTCAATTAAAGTGGCTCGTCTGGCAACACCTCCCAACTTGGAAAATCTGCCTTCATTTGGTCCGAATGGATCAATATGACTATGCACATCATTCGTATGAAGAATTGTAAGGTGTTTTTTATAGTTGGAAGTAAAAGATTGAAGGCCTAGTCCTCCAAGCCCTAATGCCGCAGTTCCTACAGCAGTTTTCTGAATAAATGATCTGCGTTTCATAACTTATTTAATTTGAATGAATCGATCGTCTCTTTTCGGATTGATGGTGTCTTTTTTAATAAAATAATCAATTAAAGCATTTCTTATTTTATAATTCAACAAAGTCGACCCTTCATTATCTTTAAAGAAATCCATATTGTCACCACCATGAAATAAATAATCACTTGTGGCTACATAATAGGTTTTGTTTGCATCAATTGGATTATTATTAATTGTAGCATTAACCAGTTTGAAATCGGCATCCATGCTTAATTTCAAACCTGAAATTGGATGCGCTGCCTTGGCTTTTAATAAATAATGCATGAGATCTTTTATTGCTGAACCTTTCATAGTTACAACCATAATGCTGTTTTCAAAAGGCATAATTTCATAGGCTGTGCGCTTACTTACATTCCCTTTAGGTAGTAAACCACGAATACCACCGTAATTCAATAAAACGGCATCAATTTTATGGCCGGTACGTCTTTCAAAAACCGGACTGGCTTGTTCGTACACGGCATCGGCCATCAAGTTACCTATAGCCGTATTGAATTCGCCATCAGACTTAGACAAGGTATTAGGGGCATACGCCAGAGTGCTATCCAAATCTGCTTTTATACCTTCTCTAAAGGGCTTTACATAGGCCTCAATAGAGGGGTCTCCAATAATACTATCTGCAACAGGAATTTGTTTACCTTCAATACGAGAAACTCCTAGGGGCTTATCTTTGCAACCGAAAAAAGTTGTGATAAACAACAAAAAAATAAAATGTGTTAAGCGCATAACGAAACGGCGTTTTTGAGTATACTTTTGCTACCTTTGCGAAAAGGCTTAAAGATACATGATTTTTAAAGGTTTTAAAGAAAAATCCAATCAAAAGTATTTAAACAAATTGTTAACTTCTCGTGCTCAGCAGGTTTCTAATACCCCTGTTAAGAGCTTAGGCGTTATTGCCTATTTAAAGGATTTTAATTATTTGAGTGCTTTTGAAAATTTAGCTCAGGAACTTCATATCAGACCTAATCGTTTAGAGGTTATTTCATTTACACTTGAAGATAAAAGCAATTTGAATACCTGGGATAAATGTTTTAATCCGGACGACTTCGGAAGAAAGGGTGTCATTAAAAATGTTGAGTTAGAGAGTTTTTTAAATAAAAAGTTCGATGCACTTGTTAGTTTTTACGAAACGGATATTTTAGAATTAAAGCTTTTAACAGCGCTTTCTAAAGCTGATTTTAAAATAGGATTATTTCAACCCGATGAGCGTCTGAATGATTTGATTATTAAAACCAGCGTCAAAAAATTTGATGTTTTTAAAGCTGAAGTTGTAAAATACTTAACCATACTAAACAAAATTGAACATGACTAATAGTAGGTTTTTAGGAACTGGGGTTGCTCTGGTAACACCCTTTAAATCTGATCTAAGTGTAGATCACGAGGCACTTGCGGCCATTGTGAATTTTAATATAGAAAATGGTACCGACTATCTTGTTATTTGTGGTACCACCGGTGAGAGTGCTACCTTAAATAGAGAAGAAAAGCAAGCCGTTGTAAAAACCATTGTTGAAACAAATAAGAAACGTGTACCCTTAGTTTTGGGTATAGGTGGTAATAACACAACGAGTGTTTTGGATGAAATTTCCAATACGGATCTAAGCGAAATAGATGCTATTTTGTCCGTTTGCCCATATTACAGTAAACCTACACAGGAAGGACTTTACCAACATTTTAAAGCTATTTCTGAAGCCTCGCCAATTGATATTATTTTGTACAATGTTCCGGGGCGTACTTCAAAGAATATGGAGCCGGGTACAACAATTCGTTTGGCCAATGATTTCGATAATATTATTGGCGTGAAAGAAGCCGGAAATAATGTAGCGCAATACCTGGAATTGCTAAAAAGCAAACCTGATGATTTCCTGATTATATCCGGCGACGATGATCTGGCTCTAGGCATTGTTTTAGCTGGTGGAGCAGGGGTTATTTCGGTTATTGGACAGGCATTTCCTAAAGAATTTTCAAACATGATTCATCTGGGTTTAGGGGGACATGCCAAGCAGGCCTATGCGATTCATTTTAAAATGATGGATATTATTGGTTATATTTTTGAAGAAAACAATCCTGCCGGTATTAAAGCTGTTTTTGAAGCGCTTGAATTATGTCAGGATACCGTCCGGTTACCTTTGGTACCTGCTTCAGATGGACTTAAAGCAAAAATTAAGGAATTTGTAAAATCCTTTTAGGGTGTTAAATTATACTTAAACCCTCTTGTAACCCAAGTTTTAGCCTTTACATTAGCTTCGAAATTATATTTTTTAAATCCATATTATTAACTTAATTTTGCAGCCTGTTTATTTTTATGAAGAACTTTATTTATATAGCACTTGTAGCGACACTTTTTGCGAGTTGCAGCGAATACCAAAAAGCACTGAAATCTGAAGATACAGCGTTTAAGTACAAATTAGGTGATTCGTTGTACAGTCAGGGTAAGTATGAAAAAGCGAATAAACTATTCGCTCAGATTGTACCAGCCTACAGAGGAAAGCCGCAAGCCGAAAAATTGATGTATTTGTATTGTAAAACCTTTTATGAAATGAAGGATTATTACATTGCAGGCTACCAGTTTGAACGTTTTGCATCAAGTTACCCAAAAAGTGAAAAAGCTGCAGAAGCTTCTTTTTTGAGTGCCAAGAGCTATTATATGTTATCGCCGCGATACACTAAAGATCAAAAAGAAACAAACGAAGCTATTGATAAGCTTCAGGCATTTATAGACTCTTATCCTGAATCAGAAAATGTATCTGAAGCAAATACCTTAATGAAAGAGCTAGAATTCAAATTGGAAGAAAAGGCCTTTGCAATTGCGAAACAGTATAATACCATTTCTGATTATAAAGCATCTATAAAATCGTTTGATAATTTCTTGTTTGATTTCCCGGGTTCTTCCTTGCGTGAAGATGCCTTGTTCTATCGTTTGGATTCTGCTTATAAGCTAGCCATGAATAGTGTGGAAAGTAAAAAGCAAGAACGTCTTGAAAAAGCCAAAGAATACTATACGAACTTTAAAAAGTCCTTTGTAAATTCTAAACATATTATTGAAGCTGATGGCATGGCTTCAGACCTGGATAAAGAATTAGAGAATTACAGCAATACGTTAAATAATTAATAACATGGATTTAAAGAAAATTAATGCTCCTGTAAATACGGTAACGTATGACAGAAATCAAATTGACCAGCCAACAGGCAATATTTATGAGTCAATTTCCATTATTGCTAAGCGTGCAGAGCAAATCAATACAGAGATCAAAAAAGAATTGATTGAAAAATTGGAAGAATTTGCTACTTATAACGACAGCCTTGAAGAAATCTTCGAAAATAAGGAGCAGATCGAGGTATCTAAATTTTACGAAAAATTACCGAAACCTCATGCGTTGGCCATTCACGAATGGTTGACTGATAAAATTTATTTTAGAAATACTGAAGAGGATAATCAGGAGTAGATTCTAAAATGTCTCAAATTCACAAAAAGTAGCTTTTTGGGAGAATTTAGCGCATTTTTTTACTTTTATCAAGGCATAAATTTTCAGGCATAGTAAAAAAGTTACAGTTGTTAATTTAACCCTTTAAGAAGCAAAAAAATCAAGTTAAGTTTTATTCTAAAAAGCTATTTTTTATGAGTATTCTAAGCGGAAAACATATACTTTTAGGAATAACAGCTGGTATAGCCGCTTACAAGACTGCTACACTCGTTAGGCTTTTTATTAAAGCTGGTGCTCAGGTTAGAGTCGTAATGACGCCTGCCTCTAAAGACTTCGTTACACCGCTTACCCTTTCAACATTATCAAAGCATCCTGTAGTATCATCATTCACACACGAGGAAGATGATAATGCCGTATGGAACAACCACGTTGAACTTGGGCTTTGGGCCGATTTATTTGTGATTGCTCCGGCGACTGCAAATACCTTATCCAAAATGGCGCATGGTACCAGTGATAATATTTTGTTGGCTACGTATCTTTCTGCTAAATGTCCGGTTTATTTCGCACCTGCGATGGATCTCGATATGTACAAGCATCCTTCAACTCTGGAATCATTCCAAACCTTAAAATCCTTTGGGAATATTATGATTCCTGCTACGAGTGGCGAATTGGCAAGTGGTTTAGTAGGCGAGGGGCGTATGGCAGAGTCGGAAGATATTGTTGCCTTTATTGAAGCGGATATTCTTAAAAAACTTCCGCTTCGCGGGAAAAAAGTCCTTATTACTGCTGGTCCAACCTATGAAGCTATCGATCCCGTTCGATTCATTGGAAATCATTCCAGTGGTAAAATGGGATTCGAAATAGCCAAAACAACTGCAAACCTTGGTGCTGAGGTAATTTTGATATCCGGACCTACACACCAAAAGGCTGATCATAGTTTAATAAATCTGGTGCAGGTTACCAGTGCTCAAGATATGTATGATGCGGTTCATAAATACTATTCCAATGTGGATATTGCCATATTATCTGCGGCTGTGGCCGATTTTAAACCAAAAGAAATTGCCAATCAGAAAATAAAAAAGACTACATCTGCGTTAACCTTAGAACTGGAAAAAACTCAGGATATTCTGGCATCTTTAGGAGCTTCTAAAAAACATCAATACCTGGTTGGTTTTGCTTTGGAGACAAACAATGAACTCGAACATGCAAAAGAAAAGTTGGATCGTAAAAATTTAGACTTAATTGTATTAAATTCGTTAAACGATCCGGGCGCAGGTTTTCAAGGAGATACCAATAAAGTGACATTAATTGACAAGGCCGGGAATATTAAAACCTTTGAGCTAAAACCGAAATCGGAAGTAGCCAAAGATATTTTAAACAAAATTTTAGACGATTTAAATGCGTAATATTTTTTTACTTCTTACTTGTTGTTTTTTTTGGATGTCTCAGGCACAGGAACTGAACTGTAAAGTAGTTGTAAATGCTCAGCAAACCGGAAACGAGAACTTCCCGATTTTTAAAACTCTTGAGAAACAACTCAATGAGTTTATTAATAACACAAAATGGACGAATAAAACATTTTTGCCTCAGGAACGTATTGATTGTACCATGTTCATCAATATAAAAAATTATAGTGGTGAAAATTTTCAAGGTTCTCTTCAGGTACAATCTTCCAGACCGGTTTATGGTTCTACATTTAACACGCCGGTATACAATTTTAATGATAACGATTTCAATTTTCGTTATTTAGAATTTCAGAATTTAATTTACAGTCCTACTCAATTTCAGTCCAATTTGGTGTCCATGATCGCTTTTCATATCAATATCATGCTAGCTCTGGATGCGGATTCATTTGCTCCTAATGGCGGAACGCCTTATTTAACGCAGGCTCAGATCATCACCAATTATTCACAACAAAGTAATTTTAAGGGCTGGAAAGTTGAAGATGGTTTACAAAGCAGGTTTATTCTCATCGATAACCTATTGTCGCCAACCTTCAAAGAATATCGTGATGTGATTTATGAATATCATCGAAAAGGCCTTGATGTTATGAGCAGCAACACCAAAGAAGGTAAAGAACAAATAGCTAAAAGTTTGCAGGAATTTAAAACTATGAACAGTCGTAGACCAAATTCCTTTTTACTTCGAACTTTTTTTGATGCCAAAGCCGATGAAATTCAACAAATATTTTCAGATGGCCCCCAGGTAAATGTGGCAGCATTAAAGGAAACTTTGCAAAAAATAGCGCCAACTTATAATAGTAAATGGCAAAAAATCAGCTTTTAATTACAAGTAATTTAACCCAATATGCTCAGTGCTCTCTCTATAAAAAATTATGCTTTGATCGACGATCTTCAGGTCGATTTTAACGATGGTTTTTCTATAATTACAGGAGAAACCGGAGCCGGTAAATCAATTTTACTAGGAGGTCTATCACTTATTTTAGGAAAACGAGCCGATTTAAGTAGTTTAAAAAATCCTGAGGAAAAGTGTATTATAGAAGCAGTTTTCAATATTAAAAATTACAATTTAGAAGATCTTTTTAAATCTGAAGACCTCGATTATGAAGCACAAACCATTATACGCAGAGAAATTTTACCATCCGGTAAATCCAGAGCTTTTGTAAATGATACTCCGGTAAACCTGAATAGTTTACAACTTTTGGGCGATAGGTTAGTGGATATTCATTCTCAGCATGAAACCTTACAGTTAACCCACGATGATTACCAATTTCAAGTTATCGATGCTTTGGCTAACAATAGTTCACTTTTGGAAAACTATAATCAGGAACTCGCCAAGTATAAAACCCTGAAAAAGGAGCTAAAGGATTTGGTTGCCTTTCAGGCGGAAGCTTTAAAAGAGCAGGATTACAACACATTTCTTTTAAACGAACTTATTGATGCCAATTTAATTGAAGGAGAATTGGAATCCCTGGAGGAGGAATACGAAACCCTCAATAATATGGAGGTTATCAAGGAAAAGTTGGCTGAAGCGTATCAAGCTTTGGGTGATGAACAGGTTGGTATTTTAAGCGGTTTAACAGCCTTAAAAAATACCTTACAGAGACTGAGTCAGTATTCGTCAAAATATCAAGGTATTTTTGAGCGCGTGAATAGTAGTTTGATAGAATTGGATGATGTTTTTACTGAGGTGGATGATCTTCAGGAAGGTTTGGAAGCAGACCCCGGTCGTTTGGAAACGGTGGATGCAAAACTAAAAACCTTGCATAACCTGATGCAGAAGCATGTTGCTGAGAATGTTTCAGAACTTATAGCTATTCGCAATGAATTGGATGATAAAGTATTCGAAACTCAAAATTTGGATGACCGAATAGCCAAAAAGGAAACCGAGGTTCAAAACCAAAAAACAGCTTTGGACCAATTATCGGAAACGATTCATAATAACAGAGCGGCTGTAATTCCTCAGCTAAAAGAAAAATTAGAACGTATTTTAGCAGATTTGGGCATGCCCAATGCACAGTTTAAGATCGATGTATCATTAACCGATACTTTTTATGCAAATGGTAAAGATGATATTTCATTTTTATTTTCAGCAAACAAAGGAGGTAACTTTAATGCGCTTAAAAAGGCAGCATCCGGAGGAGAGTTATCGCGAATTATGTTGGCTATAAAATCTATTTTAGCACAATATATCCAACTTCCAACCATCATGTTTGATGAGATCGATACCGGGGTTTCAGGAGAAATATCGAATAAAATGGGAGATATTATGCTTGAAATGAGTAAACGTATGCAAGTATTTTCAATTACACATTTACCTCAAATTGCTGCAAAAGGTCATTCTCATTTTAAAGTTTATAAAGCCGATGTGAATGAGGTTACGCAAACCAATTTGGTAAAACTGAACCACGACGAGCGTATTGTGGAGATTGCTCAAATGCTTGGTGGCAAAGACATGTCGTCTTCTGCCATAGCCCATGCCAAGGAATTACTGAATTGAAAACCAACAAAAGCTTGAGTTTTAAAGCAGAAGTTTAGTATTTTTGATCTATGAATAAAAGACTAACCAAGATTTAAATAAACATTAAAAGATGTACAACTTATTAAAAGGAAAAAAAGGAATCATTTTTGGTGCATTGGATTCGAATTCTATTGCCTGGAAAACAGCAGAGCGTGTTCATGAAGAAGGCGGTAAATTTGTTTTAACGAATGCTCCTGTCGCTATGCGTATGGGACAAATCAATGAATTAGCTGAAAAAACAGGTTCTCAGGTGATTCCTGCCGACGCAACTAACCTTGAAGATCTTGAGAATTTGATAGAAAAATCTACGGAAATTCTTGGTGGGAAGATCGATTTTGTTTTACACTCTATCGGAATGTCTATCAATGTTCGTAAAGGACGCCATTATACCGATCAAAATTACGACTGGACTCAAAAGGGAACAGACGTATCAGCTATGTCTTTTCATAAGCTTATGCAAACCCTGTACAAAAAGGATGCGATGAACGAATGGGGAAGTATTGTAGCGCTAACTTATATGGCTGCACAACGTGTTTTTCCTGATTATAATGATATGGCTGACAATAAAGCCTACTTAGAGAGTATTGCACGTAGTTTTGGCTATTTCTTTGGTCGCGATAAGAAAGTAAGAGTAAACACCATTTCTCAATCACCAACACCTACCACAGCTGGTAGTGGAGTTAAAGGTTTTGATGGATTTATTGCTTATGCGGAAAAAATGTCGCCATTAGGAAACGCAACAGCTTTAGATTGCGCCAATTATACGGTAACCTTGTTTAGTGACCTTACCAAGCGTGTTACCCTGCAAAATCTTTATAATGATGGCGGATTCAGTAATATGGGTGTAAGTGATGCCGTGATGGCAACATTTACCGGAGAAGAGGAATAATATCAAATCATAATATGTTTAAGCCACCGTTTTAGCGGTGGCTTTTTTGTTACTTTTGTGATATGGATTTACAGCTGTCTTTTATTATTCCGGTATACAACAGGCCTCAGGAAGTGGAGGAGCTTTTGGAGAGCTTTACCAAACTTGAAACACAATCGAAGTTCGAGGTTGTTATTGTTGAAGACGGCTCTACCATTTCATCAGAAAATGTGGTTAAAACCTATAAATCACGACTGCATATTTCTTATTACTACAAGCCAAATTCTGGTCCCGGAGACTCCCGAAATTACGGTATGTCTAAAGCCCATGGCAATTACTTTATTATTTTAGATTCTGATTGTGTGCTACCATCGGATTATCTTCATCAGGCAGAAACTGCTTTAAAAAAAGAATATGTAGATTGTTTTGGCGGACCTGATGCTGCCCACGAAGGGTTCAGTAAATTACAGAAAGCCATAAATTTCTCGATGACCTCGCTTTTAACTACCGGTGGAATTCGGGGTGGTAAAAAAGGCGTAGGTAAATTTCAACCCAGAAGTTTCAATATGGGAATCTCAAAAAAAGCATTTGAAGCTACCGGTGGTTTTGGAAAAATTCATCCTGGCGAAGATCCTGATCTTTCCATTCGCTTGTGGAATAAAGGTTTTGAAACGACACTTTTTCCTAAAGCCAAAGTGTATCATAAACGTCGCATTTCATGGAAAAAATTTTATACTCAAGTGTACAAATTTGGCCAGGTTCGCGCCATTTTAAATCAATGGCATCCTGAAACAAAATCGCTCACCTATTGGTTTCCGGGTTTGTTTTCTGTTGGATTTATGATAGCCATTATTCTGTTATTCTTTGGAATAAATGAGCTGTTCTTACTTTATGTCATATATTTTATTTTAGCTTTTTTAACCGCATTGTGGAATACCAAAAGTTTAACTGTGGCTTTTATGAGTTTAATGGCCTTAAGCATTCAATTTTTTGGTTATGGATACGGGTTTTTAAAATCAACTTATTATATTCAGCTATTAAAAAAGGAACCGCAAACACAGTTTCCAAAACTATTTTTTAATTAGTGATGATCAAGAGGATAAAAACAAAAATCAGGGATTCAATAAAGAACAAGAAAATAAATGTTTTCATTTTATTTCTGATCTCCTCATTCGTTATTTTGTTGTTTAGTAAGTTATCGAAGCAATATACAAATACCATTGAGTTTGGTATTAATACGGTAAATGTTCCTCAAGAGGCTGTTATTTTGAATGATAGTAATCGAAATTTAAAATTAACATTAAAAACATACGGTTTTAAGTGGCTAAACTACTATTTAAATGAGCCGAAGATCAATATCGATTTCAGTAAAGACGTTGTTAAAAGAGATTCAACATTCATTTGGTCAAAATCAATGTCGTTTTTAACCAATACACAGTTTGATAAACAAGTACAGCTTTTGGCTATGACACCGGATACATTATATTTCAAATTTGATGTAAACGAAGTTAAAAAAGTAAATATCAATATTAATTCGGATATTAAATTCAGTTTGGGTTATGATCTGGAAAGCGCCCTGAAATCTAACCCTGATTCTATAACTGTGGTTGGGCCAAAATCACTTGTCGATACCATTTTAAATATCTCCACTGAAAAATTAACTTTGAAGGATATCAAGGCGAATATTGATCAGACCATAGCTCTAAAACTTCCAAAAAACCGAGATATTAAATTTTCACACAAGCAGGTTGATGTTCATGCCAAGGTGGGTAAATTTACAGAAGGTATGGTAAAAGTTCCTGTAAACTTGATCAATGTTCCGGATACATTGAAGATCAAATATTTTCCAAAGGTGGTTGTTGTATCGTATTATGTGAGTTTAACCAATTTTAATCAGGTTAAAGCTCAAGATTTTAAAGTGGTTTGTGATTTCAATAAGGTTACAAAAAATCAATCTGTTTTGATTCCTCAATTAATGGCTACAAGTGATTTGGTAAAAGATGCTAAAATCAATCAGAATCGCATAGAATTTATAGTTACAGAATGATTATTGTTGGGCTTACAGGAGGCATAGGAAGCGGTAAAACAACCGTAGCAAAAATGTTCAAAAAATTAGGCATTCCCGTATATATTGCAGATAAGGAAGCTAAAAAATTAATGCGTCGCTCCAAGGTTATCAAGCGTAAATTAATAGAATTATTTGGTGATGAAGCGTATAAAGAAGGCGAACTAAATAAACCCTTTATTGCCGACCGTATTTTTAACGATAAATCGTTACTTGATAAAATGAATGCCATTGTACATCCCAGAGTTGCGAAACATTTTAAACAATGGGTGGACAAGCAGGATGCTCCCTATGTTATCAAGGAAGTTGCTATTTTATTTGAAACCGGTGGCTATAAACAGTGTGATTTTGTAATTACCGTAACAGCGCCTAAAGGGATTAAAATGACACGTTTGATGCAGCGTGATGATACGTCTGAGAGTAAGATCGAGGCTATCATGAAAAATCAATGGACTGACGATAAACGCCTGAATTTCACAGATTTCAAAATTGAAAACATCAATTTAGAAGACACGAAATCGCAGGTTTTTGATATTCATCAGCAAATTCTACTAAAAATTTAGGTACCCTTCACCGAAGCATTTGTTAAGGTAAGGTTAAAAGCTAAATTTATAAATGTTAAAATGTTAATTTTGAGCAATGAGCAAACGCAAATTCTTCTTATTGATTGTTTTAATGAGTTTGTCTTTGATAGGAATTATTTCTATTCAAGCTTATTATATTAACAACTCGGTTAAGAACGAAAAAGATCGTTTCACTGACAATGTGAAAACGGCTTTGTATTATGTTTCGAATACGATTCAAAAACGGGAATATTCGGAATATGTATACAAATTGCAGGATCTGATTTCTAATAATGCTGTGGTTGATACAGCTTCCATCAGAAATCTTTATGTTGTTCAGGAGAATCAAGACTCCAAGGAAACCGTTGTGTATCGCTTGGGGAATTTGGAGGAAAACTATAAGTTTAGCTCACCGCTCTTTGACATCGGTTTAGATACCCTAAGTGTAAAACGTGTTTACAACGATAGGGAAACCAAAGTTTACAAGGACATTAGCAATAAAAAAGGTGATGCGGATTTAAGCACACAACAGAAACTATTGCTACTTGATAAAATTTCAAGCACAGACGAAATTTTATTTGAAGATGTTTATAAAGATCTGGCTCCAAGGCAACCAATAAGAAAGCGTGTTTCTGAAAATGAAATTAAGAATCTGTTGCAAAAAAAGCTTCATGATCTTGGTATAGATATCGACTTTCAATTTGCCATTTATGGTAATGATCTGGCTACCAAAGTGCAGAGTGATGACTTTGAATATGATAAAGCTTCGACTTTTTCCGTACCTATTTTTCAAAATCAAAACGACGGAAGTCCATATAAACTTTTGGTAAATTTCCCTGATGATAGTAAATTTATACTATCGAGTATCATAGGAATGATTTTAATGTCTGTTATTTTTACATCCATTATAATCATTGCCTACTCAAGCGCTCTTTATCAGTTGGTAAAACAACGGAAAATATCCGAGATCAAAACGGATTTTATTAACAACATGACGCACGAGTTCAAAACACCAATAGCAACTATAAATCTTGCTTTGGATTCTATTCGAAATCCAAAAATTATAGAAGATAAGGACAAAGTCATGCGTTATTTGAACATGATCAAGGAAGAGAATAAGCGCATGCATGCTCAAGTTGAAAATGTACTTCGGATATCTAAATTAGAAAAGAACGAACTTAATATTAGTAAGGATAGAGTAGAGTTGCACGACTTAATTTATGACGCTATTACGCATGTTGAGTTGATTGTAGAAGACCGGAAAGGCTATATTAAAACACATTTTGATGCCGAGCAATGTACGGTTTTAGCAAATGAAACTCATTTTACAAATGTGATTGTAAACATACTCGACAACGCTATTAAATATTCACCCAACGCTCCGAAAATTGATGTTTACACGGAAAATGTTGGAACTAATATTTTATTAAAAATAAAAGATCAGGGTAGTGGCATGAGTAAAGCCGCTGCCAAAAGGGTGTTCGAAAAATTTTATCGAGAACATACCGGAAATATACATAATGTTAAAGGTCATGGCTTAGGTTTAGCCTATGTAAAACGCATTGTTGATGACCATCAGGGTTATGTATCTGTTGAAAGTGAAAAAGACAAGGGAAGTATCTTTACTATTAGACTTCCTCTAATATCATAACTATGGAAGAGCAAAAGAAAAGAATTTTACTAGTAGAAGACGATCCTAATTTTGGAACCGTCCTTAAAGACTATTTGATCATGAATGACTATGAAGTTACGCATGCTAAAAATGGGATGGAAGGTTTTGAAAAATTCAAAAAAGATGATTTTGATTTATGCATATTGGATGTGATGATGCCATATAAGGACGGATTTACATTAGCTAAAGAAATCAGAGATAAAAACAGTGACGTTCCTATTGTATTCTTGACAGCAAAAACAATGAAAGAGGATGTTTTAAAAGGCTATAAGGTAGGCGCTGATGATTACCTGAACAAGCCTTTTGATAGTGAAGTGTTGTTGATGAAGATCAAAGCGATTATGCAGCGTAAGGCAACAGAATCAATCTCTGATAGTAAGCAATTCCAGTTTAAAATTGGAAAATTCGATCTAAACTCAAAATTACGTTTCTTAAGTTTCGATGGTGGAGAACCTGTAAAACTTTCACCTAAGGAAAATGAGTTATTAAGATTATTGGCGCTTCATGAAAATGATTTGATGCCACGTGAACTTGCCTTAACTAAAATCTGGCGTGATGATAATTATTTTACTTCACGAAGTATGGATGTTTATATTGCCAAACTGCGTAAGTATTTAAAACCTGATGATAAAGTGGAGATCCTTAATATACATGGCGAAGGATTCCGACTTGTAGTTAACGAATAAATTTTACCTGAATAAAACCTAAACCTCTAATGATTTATGCGATTGTTAGAGGTTTTCTTTTTAAAATAGATTTTTAGAGTCTATCGCTAAGCCAGGCCTTTAGATCGAAAAAATTCTGTGGAGCAACACCATGACCAACGGGATATTCTTTGTAAACGTGCTTAATATTTAACTCATTCAAAAAGGCAGGCGTGCGTCGTGCCCAATCCACAGGAATGACTTGATCTACACTGCCGTGTGAACAGAAAAAATCCAAATGACTATAGTTTCTGCCTTCCAAATTACCGTCTAAAATATCCCGGTTAATATAACCACTTAAAGCAATTACGTTTTTTACTTTTTCAGGGTAGGTAAGTGCCACGGCATAACTCAGAATGGTGCCCTGGCTAAACCCTAATAAGGTTACATTACTTTTATCAACGGGGTAGGCGTCTATCGCTTCATCGATAAAGGTACTAATCAGGTCTCTTGAGTCTTTCGCTTGATCGTTATCGCTCCATTTACCTTTTTCCGCATCAAAGTTAATAGCATACCAGGCATTCCCGAAAGGTTGCATTTGATAAGGTGCCCGAACTGAAATAATAAACAAAGAATCAGGCAATTCGCTGGCGAAGGAAAACAGATCGTTTTCATCGCTTCCGTAACCGTGAAACATGATCAGTAAAGGCGCATTTTCCTTTAAAGAAGAAGGTCTTGTTATATGATAAAGGGATAAGGAATCAGACATCATTATTTACCTAGATTTGCAAATAATTTTTGATAAAAAGGACCAAGAATCGGGACAGCATTGGCTTTTTTGGCTAAAGCACTACCAAATCCGTAGATGAAAAGTATCGCAAAAAATAGATAGAATCCTGAGGAAACATACCAGCTATTAAAATTTCCAACAATGTAGCCCAGCGCAAAAAAGGTTAACCAAAGTCCCAGTGATTGCCGAATATGAAAGCTCGTGAAGTCACTTTTATTTTCAGGTTCATTATTCATGAAATAGGCTATTATTACACCGAAAATAGTTAAATAGCTAACAATGGCGTAAGTTTTTCCTTTTTCGATATCTTGAGTCGTCATGTTATTTTTTGTTTAAAGACAAGGTGCTATTTGAAATAATACCGTATACCTGTCCTTTAAGTGTTTCATTTTCAAATATAGCATTCTTCGATTTTGAAAGAATGTTTCCTTTGGTAAACGTATATTTATAATCCGGATTGAAAAGCGTAATGTCTGCTTTGTTACCAACGGCTATTGGCGAATTTTTTAATCCAAAACGCGCCTTTCCACTGGTTAGTAATTGGATGGATTTATTAAGCGTTAAAAGTTTTTGAAGAGCACCAAATGCACTTTCTAGCCCAAGAGTACCGTATGCAGCATGATCAAATTCAATTTTTTTCTGCTCTATATCCATCGGGTTATGGTCACTAGTTACCATATCTATGGTGCCATCTTTTAAACCTTCAATCAACGCTTCTACATCAGTTCTTGTCCGTAAGGGAGGAAGTACTTTAAAATTGGTATTGTAATCCGCCAACGATTTATCTGTGAAATATAAATTATGAATCGCGACACTACAGCTCACATCCAATTTTTTCTTTTTCGCTTCGCGGATCCGATCTAATGCGGCTTTTGTTGAAACGGTTGGAATGTGTAATTTACCTCCGGTATATTCCAGGATAAATAAATCACGACTAACATGAAGAGCCTCTGCTAACGCAGGATTTCCTTTTAATCCCAGGCGAGTGCTTGTTTCGTTTTCATTCATTACCCCTTGTCCGGCTATTTGATCTTCCTGAGGAAACGAACAAACCAAACCATCAAAATTACTCGCGTATTGCAAGGCGATCTTTAAGAGATTCGGATTACTAACAGCTTTTTTATAATCGTAAAAGGCAACGGCTCCTGCAGAGTGCATGTCGAAAAGTTCGGCCAGATCTTTACCCTCACTTTTTGTAGTTAATGCCCCTAGCGGAACCAGGTTTACAGCATGGTTTTTTGCTTTTGATACAACAAACGCAATATCTGAACTCGTATCAATTACCGGATGTGTATTCGGGTTTAAGCCCACTGCAGTAAAACCTGAGCTCGCAGCAGTCTTTAAACCATTAGCAATAGTTTCGCGCTCTTCGTATCCCGGTTCACCAAAACAGACACTACTATCAAACCACCCTCGTGAGATGTGCAGCTTATCCAGCGTTATTTCCTGATACTTTTTTGAATTAGTTATGGAGGAGGCAATCTTCGTAATGACACCATTTTCGATTAAAACATCTTGAGTTGTATTGTGAAACTCACTTTCTGGATCTATAATGGTGGCGGCTTTGAGAAGGATATTCATTTAAAATATTTTAAGATGGCCATTTCAATTATCAAAAGTGCTGCTGCAAAAATAACAAACCATTTCCATAAGGCATTAATTTTTGTCTCACTTTTTATCGTATCGAAAATCTGTTCAATGGAATTGCTTACAAAGCTCCCTTTAAGGCTTGAAATATCAATGTAATTCATTCTGCTTTCAGATCTATCGTAATTGAAGCTAACATATTCCAGAGTTTCTTCTTTATTTTTTATAGCATAAATTCCAGCTATATCCGGAATGTTATCTGCCTGAATACGTACTTTGGTATTGAAATATTGTTGTTGAGGTATATAAGAATGACCTTTATTTTCCATAGATAATATATCATCTTGACCCAATTTTACTTTGACATCGAAACGATTAGGCTGACCGATGATCATATAAAGGCTGGGGATATCTAACCCATATTTGGCCATATTATAAAACGTTGGCACAATGAGTGGTGAATTTTTAAAATTTGAATTGGCTTCGTTCAGAGGCGCTGTGAGCAAGAAAAGTTTATTTGAATCTATTAGAAATGGCTTTAGATCTTCAAATTCTAAGGCAGAAGCTCCCTGTGAACGAGACAGTTCATAATATTCATTCACCCTGGGGTATTGAAAATTAGTAACTTGTTTTTCAAAAACTCCTTTTCTGAACAGCGGATGACTATAATTGATTTTCGTTATGCGCTTTTCAGAATTATTAAAAGAGTTAAGCGCCAGACCGTATGTAGTTAAAAAGGAATTATAACTTTTAATTTCCGTATTATTTGAGGGAATGATGGTTAATGCACCACCGCGTTCCAGAAAACTTTTTAAAGCTGAAGCTAAGGCAACCGGCAACGCTTGCAATTCATTAAGAACGATGAGGTTTTGGGCGTCCAGAAGGCTATAATCTAATTGAGATTCTGAAGTAGAACTAAAATTGAATTCATCAGGTGTGTAGATCCGTTTTAAAAATGAATCTGATGCTCCATTAATAGCAAGTACGTTAATTTTCGGAGGTTTATTGATATTGAAGTACAAGGTATTATCGAACTGCAAGCTATTGTCATCAATGGATAATCTACCCTGAATTGGTTGGTTATCCGGAAGTGTAAAAATAGCTTCCGAAGTCTCATTCATTTCAACCGCTGTTTTTGCAATTAAGTTTCCTTGATCAAACAGAGAAATAGGCACCGTATTTCCAGATTTATCAAAATCGGTTAACCGGACGTGCAAGGAAAGGTTGCCTGAATTTTCTTTTTCAATAAAAGCACTGTCAATGGCGATATTGTTACGGCTTTCAGGTTGTAACTGAATGGGAAACAGCTTTAAGGTTTTATCTTCAATAAATTGGAAATCATTATCATTATCCTGAAAATCTGAGATAAAAACAAGGTTTTTAATACTACTCGAATTGTTTGTAAATAGTGTTTTTGCTTTTAATAAGGCCTCGTTTGTGCTTAGTGAGCTTCCGGTATAGTCGAGTTCCAGTAAATCATTTTTAATGGCTTTGATGCTTGTATTTCGGTAAATTTCATTATTCGTGATCAAAGATATTTTACTGTCTTCAGGAATAGTTGCCACTAATTCCTGGATGGCTCTTTTAAGAAGCGGACCTTTGGTACCCTGGGCCTGCATGCTAAAAGAATTATCAAGATAAATAACCGTTTCTACTCGTTTTTTAGCACCACTTTGAGGACTCGTAAACGGTTGTGCGAATGCTAAAATTAGAGCCGCAAGGGCCAGAAGTCTTGTGGCCAGGATCAACCATTTTTTTATTTGTGAGCTCTTTCGGGTTTGAAGGGTCGCTTTTTTTAATAAAGCGACATTCGTAAATTGTTCTTTTTTAAATCTTCGAAGTTGAAATAAATGAATAATTATCGGGATGAGCAGTAAAAATAGGGCGTAAAGAAGTTCCGGGTGTTTAAACTGCATCGCTTTTTAGATTTGTCAAATATAGAAAATGAAATCGACATTTATTTCAATTTTGTGGTATTAACACACGAAAATATAATCTTCAACTGGCTTTAGTTCTAAGGCATTCAAATAATTTCTAATTTGTTTTTGTGCTTTAGTATTAGCAACTGTTATAATACTTTGTGCATTTTCAATACTTTTTAAAGCTTCAAATGATTTCATTGTTTTTCCATAAATGGTCTTTCCGATCTTTTTGGGGTTATCGCAAACCCAATCAAAAGGGACCTTTTCTTTAAGAAGGTGTTTGGCAATTTTTTTACCCTTATAACCGGCACCCCAGATCACCAGATTTTTATTTGGATCATGATCAATATCCAGAAAATATTTCATCTTAATATTCAAAAAATAATTTTGGGCATAGTGCACATGTGTTCTTGACGTTCGGCTACTGTAATCGCGCCATAAATGTAATACCGTATTGCAGGGAATACAGTTATAACCGGCTTTATAAAACCGAAAGGTGAGATCGTAATCTTCGGGATAATCATAATGGTCAAAGGCTCCGGCTTTTATAAGATCACCTCGATATGCCATCCAATTTGGAGATGGAATCACACATTCTTTATAAATTTCAGAAAAATTATCACCATTTTGAGTTAATTGGTTTAGCCAATTTTCATAACGTTTATAACCGGGTTTCACCCCATTTTCAGCAAAGTACTTCACTTGCCCCACGGCAATGTTTCCTGGTCCGGCCTGGATCAAATTATTTATAAGAACTTCAAGCTTTTCCGGTGTCATGATATCATCACTATCCATGCGGGTTATCATGTCTCCCTGACTGTTTTTAAAGGCAATCCGAAGCGCTTCAATAATACCGTTCCCAGTATTTTTAAAAAGTTTTATTCGCGAATCTTTTTTTGCAAATGCTTCTACGACCTCGTAACTGGTATCTGAAGAATGATCGTCTACAATAAGCAATTCCCAATGCTCATAAGTTTGATTAATAATGGATTCTAAACAGGCTTTTAAAAAAGGCGCTGTATTTTTGAAAGGGGTTAAGATGCTTACCAAAGGATTTTGCATTTTCGAATATACGAAATACTCAATTTAACAAAACCTTAAGAACACCCCTTGTAACATTGTAGTATTTTTCAGGTCGTATTAAAAATAACATAAAAACCATTTTATGAGAGCGAAAATACTTGCCCTGTTTATGGCAGGATTACTAGTAGTAAGTTGTAATTCTACCAAATCAACTACTAACGATTTAGCAACAGTTGTACCCATCGAATCTTCAATTAATCTCACTAAAGTTTCCAACGATAAAGTTCCTGTAACTATCGATCCCGGACGTTTTACACAAAAAACAATTACTTTTCGATTACCAAAAGTAGTACAGGGAACCTACGCCATTAGTGATTTTGGAAAATATATAGACGATTTCAAAGCGCTTGATTATTCAGGAAAAGAAATGCCCTTTGTTCACGTTGATGATAATACCTGGACGATCTCTGATGCTAAAAACCTGGATAAAATCACCTATTGGGTAAATGATACCTTCGATCAGGAAAAAACGGGAGGCATCGGTTATGATGTGCCTTTTTCTCCTTCCGGAACAGATATTGAACCTGATGAATTTGTGTTGAATTTACATGGATTTGTAGGCTATTTTGAATCTTTACAAAATCACCAGTATAAAATTGAAGTTACGTCACCATCCGATTTTAAACGCGTTTCAGCGCTTCCTGAAAGTTCTGAGAAAACAAGTGAAGACGGACAAACGTTGACAACAACCTATTTGGCCAATCGCTATTTTGATGTTACCGATAACCCAATGATGTATGGTAAACAGGATGTTGATGCGTTTAACGTGGGGAATATTAAAATTGTTTTAAGTGTATATTCTCCTTCAGGAAAACACACGGCAGCTTCTTTAAAGAATACGGTTTATAAAATGATGCAGGCTCAAAAAGCCTTTTTAGGGGATATAAATTCAACACCGGAATATCATATATTTTTATACCTGTCTGAAGGAACCGATGGCTATGCCAAGGGCTATGGCGCCTTAGAGCACCACACGTCTACAGTGGTGGTATTTCCAGATGCCTATTCTAATGAAGAGTTGGGTAGTGGCATGATCGATGTGGTTTCGCATGAGTTTTTTCATATTGTAACCCCGCTTTCAGTGCATTCTGAGGACATTCAATACTTCAACTACAATAACCCGACATTTTCAAAGCATTTATGGATGTATGAAGGTGTAACGGAATATTTCGCAAATTTATTTCAGGTGAATCAGGGCTTGATCGATGATTCCGCATTCTATAAGAAATTGATGGATAAAATCAATTATTCAAAGCAAATGGATGATGCTATGAGTTTCACCATAATGAGTGAAAATGTATTGAAAGCGCCTTACAAAGATCAATACCTGAATGTGTATCAAAAAGGGGCCTTGATCGGTATGTGTATCGATATCATGATGCGCGATGAAAGTGATGGTAAGCGTGGGATTTTATCATTAATGAAACAGCTTTCTGAGAAATATGGTAAAGACAAACCTTTTGAAGATGATGCCTTAATTGATGAGATCATTGCCATGACCTATCCGTCTTTAAAGCCTTTCTTTTATGATCATGTAATTGGTGATATTCCTATTGATTATAACCAATATCTAGCTAAAGTAGGCTTGAAAATTGGAGAAGGTCGTGTTGAAACCGGATATATCCAAAACGGATCGGAATTGATATTGGCCGGTAGCGGACAAACAGGACAAATTTTCTTTACGGATGCGGTAAGTGATAATAGTTTTTGGCATGATGCGGGAGCAGAGCCCAACGACGTTATTAAAAGTATAAATGGTACACAGATAACGCTTCAAAATGCTAATGAGATTTTAAATGGTGTAGCGCGATGGACACCAGGTCAAGAGGTAGAAGTTATGCTTGAGCGCGATGGTGAACCTGTAGAGATAAAAACCACAGTGACTAAATCGTACACTCAGGGCACCGGTATCGTAGATATGGATACTGTAACGCCACATCAAATGGAAATTCGCGAAGCCTGGTTGAAAGGTTAATTTTCCAATAGTAATAGAAAAAGAAAGGCGGAAATCAATGAGATTTCCGCCTTTTTACTTTCATGATAAATATTTTAGTACTTCGCCGATGTTTCAGGATTCATTGTAGACTTAATAAAATTTCTAAGATCGTTAGTTGCTTTTATTAAATCATCATTTCGGATATACATCATATGACCGGAACGATAGGCTTTGTAGGTAAAGCGATCTTTTAATTTGCCGCTGGGATCAATTTGTCCCATAGTGTATTTTGCACCAAAATAGGTTGTGGCGCCATCATAATATCCGGATTGGATCAACACCTTTAAATAAGGATTCTGAACCATAGCCTGACGCAATCCATCGCGTACATTATCGTTTTCTCTGTCCCATGGATTTACATTTCCAAACATATTATATTTTACATCAGTTTTGAAGTTTAAAAAACTTCTGATGTAATAATTAATAGCAGGTGTAAACGCATGATTCCAGGTTGTTAATTCCGGACTATAATCCGGTCTGCTACCCGTTTCACGTTTATCAATACCCAGATATCTGGAATCCAAACGTCCTATAATCATACCTTCAGAATTACGAAGTAGATCTTTCCAGAAGAAGCTCGTAGGAACATCAAGATTGTTCTTCATGATACTTTCTTTACTCAGACCTGAGTAGAAAGACATTTTTTCAGCAACCGTATTTTTTTCAGCTTCAGAGATCATTCCGCCTTTGGCTAATGCAGGCATTAACTTGTTAATGGCAAAGTCTTCCGCTTGCGGTAAAATATCTGTAAGATCTTGTTGCTGAAGCTCTGCCGGCAGCATTTTGTGATACCAGGCTGCAGCGGTATAATAGGGTAGATTTAAAGCTGAATAAACCGGCTGGCTTGTGCTGTATAATTTATAGTCGGCAGGCGATACCATAATAACACCGTTAAGATACATCCACTCATTACTTTGAAGTGCATTAGCTAATCCCATAACGCGGGTTCCACCGTAACTTTCACCGATAATATATTTTGGAGATTCCCAACGCTGTTTACGAGTTACAAACGTATTGATCCACTCAGCAAGATATTTTATATCGGCATTGATACCGAAAAAGGTTTTTCTATCAGGAAGTTTACCGTCTTTGTCAGGTATCATTCGGGAAAATCCTGTATTTACCGGATTTACATACACAATATCGGCTACATCAAGTATAGAGTTTGGATTATCACGCATACCATAGGGCTGAACGGGATAACCTTCATCGTCTATGTTTAAAACTTTAGGTCCGGTATAGCCAATGTGCATCCAAACGGAAGCAGATCCGGGTCCGCCGTTAAATGAGATCACTAAAGGTCGTTTAGCGCGATTTTTCACATTATTACGTTCATAATAGGTGTAATAAAGTGTAGCAATGGGGTTACCATCATTATCCCAAACCGGCTGTGTTCCGGCTGTTGCCGTATAGGATAAATTTTGTCCGTTAATAATTCCTGTGTGGTTGGTTACCACCATGGTGTCCACCGGGATTTTTCTCGATTGAGAGAAGCTCAAAAAGGTGGTGAGCAAAAAAATTAGAGTTAGTCGCATAAAATTCATATTTGGATTATTATTAAATTCATCTTATTTCTAAAAACTTTCGAAAACGCCCAAACCGAACAAGGCATAGTCGTATTTTACAGGATCTGAAGGATCCAATTGTCGCAAATTTTTATCTAGTTCTGCTAAAGCTTTAGCATCATTTTGTTTTCGTTTCAACAGACCTAATTTCCGGGCTACTTTTCCTGAATGAACATCCAACGGACAAGATAGGACTGCTGGAGAAATAGATTTCCAGATACCAAAATCTACACCGGCGTTATCCCTTCTGATCATCCACCTTAAAAACATATTAAGCCGTTTTGCCGCGGAATTCTTCAAAGGATCACTGATATGTTTTTTACTTCGTTCCAGATGTTCAATTTCGAAAAAACGGGATTTAAACTCGGAGATAGCAGGCTGTAGGGATTTAGAGGTTCCGTGGTTGGCAAAAATAGGTTCCAGGCCACCATAATTTTTGTACAGATGTTGTAAAGAGTTTACAAACTGTATACAATCTAAACCGTTAAACGTGCGATGCACAAATGGCATTAAACGTTCGAGATCGGATTCCTGGTGGTTCATAACAAAATCGTAAGGTGATTCGTCAAAAAGTTGCATTAATCTCTCGGCATTATTGATGATGCTTTTCCGGTTTCCCCAGGCTATAGTAGCAGTAAAAAAACTTGAAATTTCAATATCTTCTTTTTTAGTATAGCGGTGAGGTACCTGAATAGGATCACTTTCAATAAACGCTATATTATTGTATTGTAAAACCTTGGCATCAAGAAAGTCTTTAAGGGCTTCTTTTTTCAATGCGTCTTTTTTGTAAAAATACAGGTTTTTGGTCAAATTTCTAAGAATTCCTTTGACATAGGCTTCAATAATTAAATTATAAAAACTTAAATTAGTGTTCCATAATTTTCAAGAACTTTACGGAAGCTTTTGAACTTTAATAACTAAACTAAACATTATGAAAACTTTTTACGGTTTACTAAGCCTAATTTTTCTTCTCAACGCTTGCAAACAAAATGCATCTAAAACACCTATAGAAAATCAAATGAATCAAGACACCATTTCTAAGTATTCGGTTGCTAACAAATCAGTTATGGTTTATACAACCGCTGAAAACACTGCACTTAGATTAACTAAAACTGCCGCGAAAACCTTTGTGAAAGCAGAGCAACCTGTAGAATCTGAAATTTCAGTTTTTGTGAACACAAATAAAACCTTTCAAACCTTTATGGGGATAGGTGGCGCCATAACGGATGCCTCGGCTGAGGTATTTGCAAAATTACCAAAGGACAAACAAGAGACCCTGTTAAAAGCCTATTACGGTAAAACAAATGGTATAGGGTACAGTTTGGCCAGAACAAATATACACAGTTGCGATTTTAGTTCAGGTAGTTATACTTATGTATCGGATGAGGCTAAAGACCTAAACACCTTTTCTATAGCTCACGATACTGTATATCGAATTCCTATGATCAAGCGGGCTATAGCCGAAGCTGGAGGAGACTTGTTATTATATGCAAGTCCGTGGAGTCCGCCGGCCTTTATGAAAACCAACAAAGACATGCTTCACGGCGGAAAGTTACTACCGGAATATGCAGAAGCCTGGGCCTTATATTACACCAAATTTATTAAGGCTTATGAAGCCCTCGGAATTCCAATTTGGGGTATCACAGTGCAAAATGAACCAATGGCCAAGCAAATATGGGAGTCTTGTATTTATTCTGCTGAAGAGGAGCGGGATTTTCTTAAAAATCATTTAGGACCAACGATGGAAGCCGAAGGTCTTGGTGACAAAAATATAGTGGTTTGGGACCATAATCGCGATCTTATCAACCATCGAGCCAATACTATTTTTGAAGATCCCGAGGCGGCAAAATACGCCTGGGGCACTGGTTTCCATTGGTATGAAACCTGGGCAGGCGGAGACCCTATGTATGATAATATTAGAAAGGTGAAAGAAAACTTTCCTGATAAAAACCTGTTGTTCACTGAAGGTTGTAGCGAAAGTTTTAATGCCGATCATTATGAGTATTGGCCAAATGCCGAGCGTTATGGTAGTTCCATGATCCACGATTTTAATAATGGCACGGTGGGTTGGACCGACTGGAATATTTTACTTGATCAACACGGAGGTCCTAACCATGTTGGTAATTTTTGTTTTGCGCCGGTTCATGCGAACACGGATACCGGAGAACTGATTTTTACGCCGTCGTATTATTACATCGGTCATTTTTCAAAATTCATTCAGAAAGATGCTAAGCGCGTCAGCACGGCTTCAAGTAGAAGTCCGTTGTTGAGCACTTCTTTCATGAATCCGGACGGTTCATTGGTTACTATCGTGATGAATCAAAGTGACGATGCTATAAATTATAATACCATTATTGATAACAGTGAAGTAAAGCTTGAAATTCCAGCGCATGCCATGCAAACACTGGTTATTCAATAAGTTCTTTAGCTAGAATTTTACCATCCACCATGGTGAGTTTTCGATCGGCCATATTAGCAAGATCCTCATTGTGGGTAACGATAACGAAGGTCTGGCCAAATTCGTCTCGAAGTTTAAAGAATAAGTGATGCAGTTTTTCAGCTGATTCGCTGTCCAGGTTTCCTGAAGGTTCATCAGCAAAGATGAAATCCGGGTTGTTGATCAGTGCCCGGGCTACAGCTACACGTTGTTGCTCGCCGCCGGAAAGCGCACTGGGTTTATGTTCGTAGCGTGCTTTCAAACCCAGAAAATCCAATAACTCTTTAGCGCGTTTTTCAGCTTCAGCTTTTTTGGTACCCATGATAAAAGCCGGTAAACACACATTTTCTAAAGCAGAAAATTCAGGGAGCAACTGGTGAAACTGGAAAATAAAACCAATATGTTTATTTCTGAAATTTGCCAATGCTTTATCATTCAAAGTTTGAATATCGGTATCGTTAATTTTTAACTGAAAACCTTCGGAAGGAGTTGCCTTGTCCAGCGTTCCTAAAATTTGAAGTAAGGTGGTTTTCCCGGCACCTGAAGCTCCTACGATAGAAACAACTTCACCTTTTTTTACAGCGATATCAACGCCTTTTAAAACTTCTAATTCACCGTAGTATTTATGAATATTCTTAGCTTCAATCATAGATTTATGAATAAGGTGTGAATTTAATACTTTAGATGCTTTTGGACAATTAAGATTTATTTTTATTGTTGAGAAGTTGATTTAAAACTATCTTTAAAGAAATTTCTGGTAAGGAATCGTTATGATAATCTACTAAAAGACCAAAACGAAATTGTTTATGGATAAAACCTGGGATGTAGCAACTTTTGCCGGAGGCTGTTTTTGGTGTACCGAAGCTGTTTTTGAGCGCCTTGAGGGTGTTGAAAAGGTGGTTTCCGGGTATACTGGGGGACAAATTAAAAATCCGGCCTATCGTGAGATCTGCACCGGACGAACCGGACATGCTGAAGCCGTTCAGATCGTTTACGATCCGGATAAAATTTATTACACGGAATTACTTGAGATCTTTTTTGCAACTCACGATCCAACCACTTTAAATCGGCAGGGGAATGATGTTGGTACACAATACCGTTCCGCTATTTTTTATTCAGATGAACATCAAAAAGGAGCTGCTGAGAAATTCATTTCATTTTTAGAAGAAGAAAAGGAATTCGACGCTCCCGTAGTCACAGAAATTGTGCCTTTGAAGGTATTTTATAAAGCTGAAGATGTACATCAAAATTATTACGATAATAACCAATCGCAGCCCTATTGTCAGTTCATCATCAATCCGAAGATCAAAAAACTGAAAACCTATTATGCCGATAAATTAAAAGAATAAATTAAACTGTTATGCCATACAGAAGTTTTGAAGAATACAACATGCAGGTAACCGACGATGTAAAAGATCGTTACAAACATATCATTTCGGATTTGGGTGAAAATCCTGATCGCGAAGGCCTGTTAAAAACACCGGAGCGCGCAGCGAAAGCCATGCAGTTCTTAACGCAAGGCTATCATCAGGATCCTGAGGAGATTTTGAGAAGTGCCATGTTTAAAGAGTCTTATGATGAAATGGTAATTGTGAAAGATATCGAGGTCTATTCGCTTTGCGAACACCATATTTTACCATTTTTCGGAAAGGCTCATATCGCTTACATTCCAAACGGGTATATTGTAGGACTCAGTAAATTACCCAGGATCGTGGATGTGTTTGCACGACGTTTACAGGTTCAGGAACGCCTAACCGAACAAATTTTGGATTGTATCAACGATACCTTACGGCCTCAAGGTGTTGCTGTTGTTATCGAAGCGTCACATATGTGTATGATGATGCGCGGTGTGCAAAAACAAAATTCTATTACAACAACTTCGGGATTTAGAGGGCAGTTTGAAAAGATCGAAACACGTAACGAGTTTTTGAAACTGATTGCTCCGAACCGGTAATTTTTATGAGCCGTTATAAGAAATTAGCATTAAGTATTCTTTTAGATGCCATTGGCTACGTTTCCTTTATCATTCCCGGTGTTGGTGAATTTTCCGATGTGATTTGGGCCCCTTTATCGGCCTGGATCATGATCAAATTATACAAAGGAAATCCCGGTAAAGTGGCTGGAGTGGTTTCTTTTGTTGAAGAAGCCTTACCGGGCGTCGATGTGATCCCCACGTTTACGATCATGTGGTTTTATACCGAATTCTTTACCAAAAAGAAAAAAACAAAAAGCCTTTCGAATTGAAAGGCTTTTTAGTTTATAACTGATATGTAAATCCAATATTTAAATTTCGCCCCATATTAAAAATTCCGTCAGGTTTTAACCGTGATAAATGATTAATATAGGTCTTGTTGGTCAAATTGGTTCCGGATATGGTGACGCTGAGATCTTTGTTGAATAATTTTAAAGTTCCCCCAAAACCAAGGCTTAAAAGGTCGTAACCCGGTGTTGGTGTTTCAAACTGACTTACCTTACTCTGTTTAAAATAGGACTGCACTTTAAAAAAAGCATATCCATTATTCAACCAGTTCTTTGAAAATTCAACACGAATGGTATTCGACCATTTATTGGCTGGAATTAACGGCAAATAACCACCGGCGTTCAGTTCTCCTGTTACCGTTTCAAAACTTGATTCTAAGTGTAGCCAATCCAAAGGATGTGGATGCAAATGAAATCCGACCTCACCACCAAATAATTTGGCGTCACTCTGGGCGTAATTATAGACGGGGCTATTTTCTCTAACGGTGCCATCAGGAGACAAATAAATATAATTATTGATACGATTATAAAAACCATTCGCAAAAATTTCGATATGCTGATTGGCATATTCTAAGGCAACATCCGATTGTAAATTTTGTTCATAGCTGAGATCACTATTTCCCACTTCATAACGGTTAGTTCCTTCATGCACGCCATCAGAGTAAAGTTCCGATAAGTTGGGCGCTCTAAAGCCGGAAGCAAAATTAAATCTGGCAGTCATATTTTGTCCAAGATCTTGCTTAAAACCTAAGGCACCATTAAAACTGCTGAAATGAGTGTTTTGGGCACTGGTAACTTCAATATTTCGGTTGTCGTAACGAATGCCTACCTGAAAGTCTGTAGTTTTGAAATGAATGTGAGACATCCCGAAAACACCAAAATCATTCGTAGTTGCATCGGGTATTAAGGTTTCCTCGCCATAATTCTTATTGATTTGATTCATGCCTTGAATACCAACAATGGTTTCGAATTTACCCCAATTTGGAAGATTATATTTTAGGTCGTAATTCGCGGTTTTCAGTTTCATATGAAGGGCAGGAGCTACGTAATCTTCAAATTCCTGACGGTCGTTATAAGTGTAACCCAAGATCAAATTCAAACTTGATCCATTAAAAAATAATGAGGATTTTGAACTAAATATATGTGAAGTGATGTCTTGAAACGGTGTTCTTGGCGTTTTCTCAAGTGTTTGAATGCCGATGTCTTCAGGAATTCCAATTTTGGACTGGTTCAGATTATAACGAAATTCTGTTTTAAAATCACCCTTTTGATATCCAATTCCGGATTTAAAATCCTTAGTATTAAACCTGGAATTCGTTACGCGGTAATCTTTGGTGTTGTAGTCTGAATGTCCCGTTGCATTTGCTCGAAACAACAATTTTACGTTATCCAAGGATGTTTTATAGCCTAAATCTGTACTGTAACCTTCCGTATTACTGAAATAGTTACTGCTAATATCAGCTTTTGATGTGTTAGCTTCGGCAAAACGTTCAGGATTCAAATAAAGCACACCGCCCAAAGCATCACTACCATAAAGTAGAGATGCGGGGCCCTTGATAACTTCCACGCTTTCCACACCGGCACTATTGATGCCCAAACCATGTTCGTCTCCAAACTGTTGGTTTTCCAAACGAACACCCTGAGTGTAAACTAAAACGCGATTCGAGCTTAATCCGCGAATCACGGGTTTTCCAACACCTAGACCGGTTGTAACACTTTCAACTCCGGCAATGTTGCTAATGCCATCAGCCAGTGTAACGGCTCCTTGAGACTTTAATTCGGTCACTGAAGCGCGTTCTACCTTCATCACATTATCTTTTTGAAGTTTGTGGAAGGGGGTGGAAATAATGACTTCTTCCATTTCTATGGCTGAAGGTGTTAAAGCAATCTTTAATGACTTTTGATTGGGGATGCTTATATTAATGGATTTGGTTTGATAACCTACATAAGAAACAAGTAAATTATAATTACCGGAAGGAAGATCTTTTATGGTAAAATCTCCGGAATCTTCTGTAACTACTCCTTTTTCTAATTTTGGAATATAAACATTAGCAAAAGTAATGGGTTGCTGAGTTGTGCTGTCGATGACGCGGCCTTGTAAGGTGTTTTGCGCATAAAAAGGCGTTATTGCCAAACATAGCAATAAGGTAAAAATGGTTTTCATTTAAAATAATTTAATGGTAAATAATGAACTCAATATGGTTGAGTATACGGGCTGAACAGGATGTCAGCAGGTTTTACTATTAAATGAAATTTGGTGGTGCGCGAAGTGAAAAATGGAGGTCCTCATGTTCGATCAAAGCGACGTATGGTGCTTCAATAGTTTCACAAGGTTGAAATATTTCAGGAATATTAAAATGGAAATCAGGTAAGGTAAAGTTAGCATTAACATGGAACTTGTAAAACTGACAATCAAAATCGTAATTATGAAGGTGCGTTTCATGTTTTGCCGTACAAAAAACGTGCTTATGCGTTTTAAAAATATGTGCAAATTTAGCTCCTGTAGGAATCAGAAGGGCTGCAACCAAAAGAACACCAACTATCTTAAAAGCGATATGTTTTTTTAGCTGATTCATTCTTTAAAAAAACGTTTAAAACCGATATGCTTTAACATGCGCTTTTCAAAATTCCAAAAGAAGCGAAATTGTCCGAAAAGCCATCCGAAAAAGACTAATAGAAATTGATAAACTACAGATATTACAACTGCGTAAGATAACCAATACAGATAATCGCCTAATCTTTCGTGGGTCAGGTTCAAGGCGGCAAGTATAGATTTGCCAACGTACGCAGAACTCGTTCCCGTAATGGCAAAGACTATAATGATCAAAAAAATCTGCCAATTGGAGTCAATGCCCCAACGCTTTTTTAATTTATTCACAGACCCTGAAATTTAATTGCAAAAATAGCTAAAAGACTTCTAAATTCTAGGGGTGTAAGGACCTAATCTTTGTTTATATTTTAATTGAAAGTAAATAAAGTAATTGTAGAGTAAATAATTAACCTCATAACCATAATCGATCTGAGGATCGTAGTTAATTTGCATTTCGTAAAGGTTTGGATTGTATACCTGAGGTTGTAAAACACGGCGATTCCATTCCGTTACGTAAATGCGATTTCTATTTTCCAAATAAGTTTGGTTGTGAAACCCACGTGGTTTTGCAGAGCCATATAGAAACGTATTAAAGCCGGGATCTATAATGATGATCTCGTAATCTTCATCTTTATTTTCAATCTTAACGGTATCATTTTGAGTGGTATTAGCTACTTGCTCATCCTGACTTTTAAGAACCGTAGGTTTGGTGCTGTGGCATCCTGCCAGGAATAAACAAACAATAACACTATATAAAAGGTACTTCATAACAATAAATCTTTAGGAATTGAAAATTTTCAACTCTCTTAAATTTAAGAAATTAAGACGGATTTACCTTGTGTTTTAATTTAATTTAACAAAAAAAGCCCTGACAATCTTGCCAGGGCTTCGTTATCATGTTATAACGCTTATTAGCCTAAAATAGATACAATTTGATCTGCCAACTCCACACCAATGCGGTCTTGAGCTTCATTCGTAGCTGCACCGGTATGCGGTGTTAATGATAAACCTGGATTCATCAATAATTGGATTTCAGGAGAAGGCTCTTTTTCGAACACATCCAGAGCAGCACCTGCCACTTTTCCTGATTCGATGGCTTTTACCAAAGCAACTTCATTTACTACACCACCACGTGCGGCATTGGCAATAAACACGCCATTTTTCATCATTTCAAATTCCTTGGTGTCGATCACATAATCCTTTTGAGCAGGAACGTGAAGCGTAATGAAATCAGCTTGTTTTAAAACTTCCTCTTTGCTGATGGTCTTAATGTCGAAACTTACTTTTTGTCCGTCAAAGAATTCCAGGTCCAATTTAGCTTCATCTAAAAACGGATCAAAAGCAATAACTTTCATACCAGCTCCTAAAGCCACTTTTGCGGTCGCTTGTCCAATACGGCCAAAGCCAAGAATTCCTAAGGTTTTACCTTTCAGCTCTGTTCCTTTAGCGTAAGCTTTTTTAAGGGCTTTGAACTTGCTATCACCTTCAAGCGGCATTTCTCTGTTGGCGTGATGTAAAAAACGTGCTAAGCTATAAAAATGACCAAAAACTAATTCAGCTACAGAATGTGAAGATGCTGCAGGTGTATTGATCACTTTAATACCCTTTTCACGGGCATATGCGACATCAATATTATCCATACCAACACCACCACGACCAATAATTTTTAGTCCCGGGCAGGCATCGATAAGATCTTTACGTACCGTGGTTGCACTACGCACCAAGAGCACTGCAATATCATTCTTGTTGATATAATCTATAAGTTGTTCCTGAGCTACAGTTGTAGTTAATACTTCGTAACCTGCTTTTTTTAATGCATCGATTCCACTTTGTGAAATACCGTCATTTGCTAATACTTTCATTGTTTTGTTGATTACGCTTCTTCGTTGTAATCTTAAATTTTATGATTAATAAATCAGTTAATTTGTTTTGTTTTGGTTTTTAGCCTTTACGCTCAAGTTCGCTCATTACTTCAACCACAACTTTGACGCTGTCCAGAGGTAAAGCGTTGTACATTGAAGCGCGGTAGCCACCAACACTACGATGACCGTTTAACCCATTAATACCGGCTTCTTTAAGCATGGTCTCAAAGGTTTCTTTAAGATTTTCATTCTCAAGGGTGAACGTCGCATTCATGGTAGAACGGTCTTCTTTAGCTGCAAACCCTTTAAATAAAGGATTCAGATCGATCTCAGAATACATTAATTGGGCTTTTTTCTCATTTTCCTTTTCAATAGCCGCAATACCACCTTTTTCTTTAAGCCATTCTAAAGTTAACATGGAGGTGTAAACCGCAAAAACAGGAGGTGTATTGTACATACTTCCTTTACTGATGTGTAACTTATAATCCATCATAGATGGAATTTTTCGAGATACTTTTCCAAGAATATCTTCTTTAACCACCACTAAAGTTGTTCCTGCCGGTCCCATATTTTTTTGAGCTCCGGCGTAGATAAGATCAAATTTTGTGAAATCTAATGTTCTTGAAAAAATATCCGAACTCATATCACAGACCATTGGGATCGGAGAATCCGGAAAGGACTTCATCTGTGTTCCAAAAATGGTATTGTTTGAAGTACAGTGAAAATAATCGTAATCCTCCGGAATGGTGTAACCCTTAGGAATATAATTGTAGTTAGCACCTTTTGATGATGCTACTTCGTAAATGTCATCATAAATTTGGGCTTCTTTAATAGCTTTATCTGCCCATGTTCCAGTATTTAGATAACCGGCTCTTTTTTCTAAAAGATTCAGTGCTACCATCAAAAATTGCGTACTGGCGCCTCCTTGTAAAAACAATGCTTTATAACCCTTGCCTTCTAAACCAAGAAGTTCTAAAACCAGGGCTCTGGCGTTTTCCATAATATCAACAAAGGCTTTACTTCTGTGGGAAATTTCAATTAAAGACAAACCACTGTTGTCTAAGTCCATTACCGCTTCAGAAGCTTTCAACAATACACTTTGGGGTAAAATACATGGTCCTGCACTAAAGTTGTGTTTTTTCATTTTTTTTGTTTCCCTTTTCTTTCTTTGGTGAGAAAGGTTTTTATGGGTATTTTTAATTAGTAATCCGTTATTTTTTACCTGATTATCCTGATGAAAACTTCAGATAATTTAGTAAAAATTCAGATGCAAAGTTCCAAATTAATTGGGGAATAGTCGTTAAAAAATCAATAATTTTTTAATCAAATTGATAACAAAAATTCAACAGAATCGACACTATCCGCATAATCCCAAAGATTTGGTTTTTGAGTGGCACCAAACGGAATTTCTTGAGGAACAAATCCTTTTGAAACAATGCATTGAATTTTATCCTTGTTTTCTTCTAAGCTAGCTTTAAGTGCATCCCTATCTTTATAGTGTTCGTAGAAAAGAGTTGCAATCGGTGAAGCATAACTTTCGTCTTCTTTGATCATGAAAAACCCATTTTCCAGCATGTCAAACTCACTCATTAAATATACCGCCTTATTGTAGTCGTAATTATTAGCATATTTTGCTATGTCAATAATGGGGTGCCAATGGTAAAATCCTTCAAAAAATGCATCAAAATTGTAACCCTCAGGCACAAAGATTTTAGAAACATTACGACAACCTAAGCCAAAATATCTGAAAATATCTTCAGAAAGTGCTATTAATTCTTCCTGGGTTTCGTTACCGGAAAGAACAGCTACTGAATTTCGATTTTTTCTTATTATCGAAGGATGAGCCTTAAAGTAATATTCAAAGTAGCGCGCTGTATTATCACTTCCTGTTGCTATAACAGCATCAAAACCTTCTAATTTATCCTCAGTGAATTTGATTCTTCCCTTAAATTCAGGTGCTACGTATTCAAGATATTTGGCTAAATAGGGCAGGAGATGTTTATCATTTGAAGATTGTTTCACCAAAACCTCATGACCTGTGATCAAAACAGACAAAAAATCGTGAAAACCAACCAGGGGAATATTTCCCGCCATGATTATAGCGACACGCTTTGAATCGTTATTTTTAATATCGTAAGGACTGAGCCATTTTTCTAAATTACTGGATGTTAGCGAGTCGGCCCAGCTTTTCAATGCGAATTTTATGTTTGCCCCGGTAAACCAACCATTAGCTTCTTCGGCTAATTTTATCTGATGCTTAAACCCATCGAAGAACACCTCGTTGTATTCAACATTCGTATTTTTTTCAACGATATCATTAGAAAATTGCCTTAAAAAATCTCCTAATTTTATAAAAGCGTTAATTCTTTCAGGTAATGCCATTCTTATTTGGTTATCAATGCTAATGGTTTTATTTTTGCGATCCTGCCTATCGGCAGGCAGGTGCAAAATTAAATAATTAAAAAGGAAAAATTACGCTATGGCAATTATTATAACAGATGAATGTATTAATTGTGGTGCTTGTGAACCTGAGTGTCCGAATACTGCAATTTATGAAGGAGCCGATGACTGGCGCTATAAAGATGGAACTAGTCTGGAGGGCAATGTGGTGCTAACCAATGGTCGTGAGGTTAATGCTGATGAGGCACAAGAGCCTATTAGTGATGAAGTATATTACATTGTACCGGATAAATGTACCGAATGTAAAGGGTTTCATGAAGAGCCGCAATGTGCTGCTGTTTGTCCTGTAGATTGTTGTGTGCCTGATGAGGACCATGTAGAAACGGAAGATGAACTTTTGGCGAAACAGCGTTTCATGCATCCTGATGGATAAAATTTTAAACTTCTGATATTTAAATCCCGCTACTTGCGGGATTTTTTTTGCTTTTAGTTTTTCGCTTCAAAAGCTTTCATCTCTTTGGAAGGTTCGATACTTACTTCATTCTCCCAAAGCGTTTTATCATATTTGCTAAGGACGTCAACTTTTATCTTATCCTCTGGTTTTAAAGCTTTGAATTCATCTAAATTCAATTTAGAATCGGCAATAATTAAAAGTTCGTCTTTGCTGGTATTATGTCCTTCGATCTTAAATTCAAATCCAATTTTATTTCTTTCGGAACTGTTCTCAATAAACTTCAAACTGCGATTCACATAAAAATAGCTCCCTGTTTTGCGCTGCACATATTTTGGAAAGTATGTGTTATTGGCATTTTTCTCAAAAAGGATCAGACCGTCGTTAAGGTCTTCCTCGTATTTCACGCCCAATAAAAATTTCAAATTTAATTTACTGCCGTGTCTGTTTTTGAAATACGTGTATTGCAACCGTGTCATAGCGTAATCATCAGCATTCACAACCATCTTACCTTCAAATTTTGCACGATGTCTGTTCGGTTCAAAACTGATCACATAAGAAAGCTGGTTATTAATAGTGCTTACATCATCTAAATGATACTCATAATCTTCCGGATTGAGTATTGCACTTAAAAAGGACTCATTATAGAACAGACCACGTTTTAATAAATCTTGTGTGCTATTGTTTAATTGCTTTACGGACAATTCATTCGGGTTGTCTTCCTTAAGATCGTCACTTTTCAAAGAAAGAGAGTCTTCAATCTTAAAAATGCCTGTTTTAAGTTTATATGTTTTTGTGGTATCCAAATAGGTGAGCATGATATTTTGTGCCTTTTCCTGAATTTCATCTATGGAAAAATCGTTTTTATAATCGATGAGTTTCGTGGCTTTGGATACGGATAATTTACTGCTGTCCTTATTGAAATTGTAAAATTCTCCTTTGAAATCGGTAAAATAGACCATATCGCTTTCGCGGATCTTATTTGAAAAATTGTTAAAATCGGCGTTGGCGGCAGCGATATTCTTTTTACTAATATGACTGGCTTTCTCAATTTCGAAGTCTAAATTTTTAAAGTCTACCGATTCACTGTTCCTATGAAAAACGTTGTATTTATGGAGTTCGTTACTGTAATTTGAGGATATATTGGCCTTTACTTTAGCGATAATGCTTTCTACACCTGGATATTTGTTCGTTACGTAAACTTCATCGAGTTGATTGATATTCTCCTCAAGTTTTATGATGCCTTTGGAGGTTCTAAAGTCGGCTTTGGTCAAGGTTAAGGTTTGATATCCTAAACAAGATATGCTGATCTCAGAGATTTGATTATCGTTTAGATTAAGGGTGAAATAACCGTCTTCATTTGAAATAACGCCACTGTAGGTCCCTGTTTTAATCGTGGCATAGGGGATGGGCTTTCCAGTTCCTTTGTCGATAAGTTGTGTGGTGATATTTTGGCTTTGGCTTGAAAAAATTCCCATAAAAAGGAAAGCAAGACCGTATAAATATTTCATAAATGATGTTTTTTCAGTACAACGAATAAGACCGTGGATTGTTACAGAAAATTTTGTTTTTAAAGATAGCGATTCGAGAACTGTTTTTGCACCTGATAATCCTTTTTTATTGCTACATTTGCACCTCAAAAAAAATAAAAATTAAACTGATGAAAGCAGGAATTGTAGGATTGCCAAATGTAGGGAAATCAACCTTGTTCAATTGTTTATCGAATGCCAAGGCGCAAAGTGCCAATTTTCCATTTTGTACTATTGAACCCAATATTGGTGTGGTAAATGTTCCGGATCAGCGTTTGGAAAAATTGGAGTCTTTGGTTAAACCGGAGCGTGTGGTTCCTGCCACCGTGGAAATTGTAGATATCGCCGGTCTGGTAAAAGGGGCGAGCAAAGGTGAAGGCCTGGGGAATCAGTTTTTAGCAAATATTCGTGAAACTGATGCGATTCTGCATGTACTGCGTTGTTTTGATAACGATAATATTGTGCATGTTGATGGTTCGGTGAATCCGATACGAGATAAGGAAACCATAGACATGGAATTGCAGTTGAAGGATCTGGAAACGGTAGAGAAAAAACTGGACAAAGTGAAGCGCGCTGCTAAAACAGGAAATAAAGATGCGCAAAAAGAGGAAGCGGTACTTTTAAAGATAAAACAAGGCTTAGAGTCCGGGATCTCTGTTCGTGCTATTGAATTTGAAGCCGATGATTATAACGATTTTGTAAAACCATCTCAGTTTATTACCGATAAGCCGGTGATGTACGTTTGTAATGTAGATGAAGGCTCTGCAGTTTCAGGGAATGCCTATGTAGAAAAGGTAAAGGCTGCCGTAACGGATGAAAATGCTGAAGTTTTGGTTTTGGCTGTTGGAACAGAAGCTGACATTAATGAGTTGGATGATTACGAAGAACGGAAGTTATTTTTGGAAGATATTGGTTTAGACGAACCCGGTTCTGCAAAATTGATCCGTGGTGCTTATAAATTATTAAATCAGCAAACCTATTTTACTGCCGGTGTCAAGGAAGTTCGTGCCTGGACGGTTGACGTTGGTGCAACTGCGCCACAAGCTGCCGGTGTGATCCATACGGATTTTGAAAAAGGCTTTATACGTGCTGAGGTTATTGCTTACGACGATTATGTGCATTATGGCTCTGAAGTTAAAGTGAAGGAGGCCGGTAAAATGCGTGTTGAAGGGAAGAACTACATTGTTAAGGATGGCGATGTGATGCATTTCTTGTTTAATGTTTAACGTCATTACGAGGAGGAACGACGAAGTAATCTCATAATGAATACTCCAATTTGAAAGATTGCTCCGCTTTGCTCGCAATGACGCTCTGATTTTTGTTCTGGTTTTAAATGACCATGCTTTTTGTCATTCAGAAGTAGGCAACGACTGAAGAATCTCCTTTCTTTGCTTCAGATTCTTCGCTGACGCTCTGAATGACAGGTTAGACATTGCGAGGTTCACACTAACGTGTTCATATCACTATCGTCATTCCTGCGCAGGCAGGAATCCACAGGACTGATTGTCTTTTTTTTAGGTTAAAGATTCCCACCATTGCAGGAATGACTGATTGCTCAAGGTTTTTGGCTTACTTGAAGATTTGTCTTAATTTTTAACGAAATGTTCAAGGAAGCAATACACCCGCGTTAGGGATAGTAGCGGAAAGCCCACAGCGAGGGACGAGCGCGGACTTGTAGCGGATAGCCCGACCCGCAGGGGAACGCCCGAAAAAAAATATAAAAGTGTTATGATAATTTATAGATTCCCGCCTTCGCGGGAATGACAAATCGTTTTACTCGCATTGACGGTGAGATTCTTCGCTAGTGCTCTGAATGACAAAAATAAATTCGTAATGACGGCCTGATTATCAATGTTCTCAACAATTTTGCCGATTTATTGTTAATTACTTTGTGAAGCGGTTGTTTTATTTTTTATGGTGTTGTGTTATATTAGCGACCTACCTTAAAACCCCTGCATTTTTAATATGACTACAGAAACGAAATATACCGAAGAGAATATACGTTCACTGGACTGGAAGGAGCATATCCGCATGCGTCCCGGAATGTATATCGGGAAACTTGGTGATGGTTCGTCTCCGGATGACGGTATATACATTCTTTTAAAGGAAGTGCTGGATAACTCCATCGACGAATATGTGATGGGGGCCGGAAAAACCATTGAGGTATCCATTCAAGGCAATAAAGTGATCGTTCGTGATTACGGTCGTGGTATTCCTCTCGGAAAAGTGGTAGATGTAGTTTCCAAAATGAATACCGGAGGAAAGTACGATTCTAAGGCCTTTAAGAAATCTGTGGGATTGAATGGTGTTGGTACCAAGGCCGTAAATGCCTTGTCGTATTATTTTAGAGTTGAATCTACGCGTGATGGGAAATCGGCTTCTGCCGAATTTGAACAAGGTAATCTGAAGGATAAAGAATTATTGGATGACACCTCACGTAGAAAAGGTACCAAAGTATCGTTCATTCCGGACGAAACCATTTTTAAGAACTACAAATACAGAAGTGAATATGTAGTTAAAATGTTGAAGAACTATGTATACCTGAATCCAGGACTGACCATAGTTTTTAACGGTGAGAAATATTACAGCGAGAATGGGTTAAAGGATCTTTTAAGTGAAAATATTAATGATTCCGATCTTTTATATCCAATTATTCACTTGCGTGGTGACGATATTGAAGTGGCCTTAACCCATAGTAAAACACAATATAGTGAAGAATATCATTCTTTTGTAAACGGTCAGAATACCACTCAAGGCGGAACACATTTGAATGCGTTTCGTGAGGCGTTGGTAAAAACCATTCGCGAATTTTACGGAAAGAATTACGATGCTTCGGACGTTCGAAAATCTGTGGTTAGTGCTATTTCTATCAAGGTTATGGAGCCGGTTTTTGAGAGTCAGACCAAAACGAAATTGGGCTCTACAGATATGGGTGGTGATTACCCTACGGTTCGTACCTACGTGAATGATTTCCTTAAAACTCATCTGGATAATTATTTACACAAGAACCCTGAAACTGCAGAAAAGATACAACGTAAAATTCTTCAGGCGGAACGCGAAAGAAAAGAACTTTCCGGTATTCGAAAATTGGCGAAAGACCGTGCTAAAAAAGCCAGTCTTCACAATAAAAAATTACGCGATTGCCGCATTCATTTTGGTGATACCAAAAGTGAACGAAATCTGGAAACCACCTTGTTCATTACTGAGGGAGATTCGGCTTCGGGAAGTATTACTAAATCTCGAGACGTGAATACGCAGGCCGTTTTTAGTTTGAAAGGAAAACCTTTGAACTGTTACGGACTCACTAAGAAGATCGTTTATGAGAACGAGGAGTTCAACCTCTTGCAAGCGGCATTGAATATTGAAGAATCTCTTGAAGATCTGCGATACAACAATGTGGTAATTGCTACGGATGCCGATGTAGATGGTATGCATATTCGCCTGTTATTGATCACTTTCTTTTTACAATTTTTCCCTGAAGTAATTAAAGAAGGCCATTTGTATATTTTACAAACCCCGCTATTCCGTGTTCGAAATAAAAAAGAAACCATTTATTGTTATTCTGACGAAGAACGTAAAGCGGCAATAGAAAAATTAAAACCAAAACCGGAGATCACCCGATTTAAAGGGCTGGGTGAGATCTCACCGGATGAATTCAAACACTTTATTGGTGATGATATGCGATTGGATCCCGTGATGCTCGATGATAACATGTCGATCGATGAGTTACTCGAGTTCTATATGGGGAAAAATACGCCTTCACGCCAGGAATTCATCATAGACAATTTGAAAGTAGAGTTAGATTTAATTGAAGACGAGAAAGTGTCCTAATCCATGATTGACGAAACCAACGACGAATTAAATAACCAACCTGAAGAAGAGTCACAAGAAACCATAACCCGGGTTACCGGCATGTATAAAGATTGGTTCTTGGACTATGCCTCATACGTGATTCTGGAGCGTGCAGTTCCTGCCATTGAAGACGGGTTTAAGCCGGTGCAACGCAGGATTATGCATTCGATGAAGGATCTCGATGATGGTCGCTATAACAAAGTAGCCAATATTGTAGGCCATACCATGCAATACCATCCCCATGGTGATGCCAGTATTGCTGATGCTATGGTACAAATTGGTCAGAAAGACTTACTAATTGATACTCAAGGAAACTGGGGAAATATACTTACCGGTGATGGTGCAGCTGCTTCACGTTACATCGAAGCGCGTTTATCCAAATTTGCCCTGGATGTTGTCTTTAATCCTAAAATAACGGAATGGCAGGCTAGTTATGACGGCCGACGAAAGGAACCCGTGAACCTTCCGGTGATGTTTCCACTTTTGTTAGCACAAGGCGGCGAAGGTATTGCTGTAGGGTTATCGACCAAGATATTGCCTCATAACTTTATCGAATTGATCGATGCTTCAGTAAAACACTTACAAGGCAAACGCTTTACATTAGTTCCGGATTTCCCTACCGGAGGTGAAGCCGACTTTTCAAATTATAATGATGGTATGCGCGGCGGACGTATTCGTGTTCGTGCCAAAATTTCGCAGTTAGATAAAAATACTTTAGTTATTACTGAAGTACCCTACGGAACAACGACCTCTACATTAATAGATTCTATTTTAAAAGCCAATGATAAAGGCAAGATCAAGATCAAGAAAATTGAGGACAACACGGCAGCTGAGGTGGAAATTCTGGTACATTTACCTTCAGGTTTATCGCCTGATAAAACTATCGACGCTCTTTATGCCTTTACAAGTTGTGAAACCTCCATTTCGCCTTTAGGTTGTGTTATTGAAGATAATAAACCCTTATTTATTGGGGTTACAGAAATGTTACGTCGTTCTACGGATAATACAGTAGACTTACTAAAACAAGACCTCGAAATCAAATTAGGCGAACTTGAAGAACAATGGCATTTCGCCTCTCTTGAGCGTATCTTTATTGAAAACCGGGTGTATCGTGATATTGAAGAAGAAGAAACCTGGGAAGGTGTTATAAAAGCGATCGATGAAGGTTTAAAACCGCACATAAAACATTTGAAGCGTGCCGTAACGGAGGAAGATATTGTTCGCCTGACTGAAATTCGAATCAAGCGTATTTCAAAATTCGATATAGACAAAGCACAACAAAAAATTGAAGCTTTAGAAGCTCAGATCGCTGAGATCAAGCATCATTTGGAACATCTTATTGATTATGCAGTGGCTTATTTCAAACGCCTTAAGAAAGATTATGGTGAAGGTCGCGAGCGTAAAACGGAGATCAAGATCTTTGATGATGTGGATGCGACCAAAGTAGTTATTCGAAATACAAAATTATATGTAAACCGTGAAGAAGGTTTTATAGGAACATCCCTTCGTCGCGACGAATATGTTTGCGATTGTAGTGATATCGATGATATCATTGTATTTACGGCAGAAGGTAAAATGATGGTTACAAAAGTGGATGCCAAAACCTTCATTGGTAAAGATATCATTCACGTTGCCGTTTTCAAGAAAAAAGACAAGCGTACCATTTACAATATGATCTATCGCGATGGTAAAGGTGGACCTTCATACATCAAACGCTTTGCTGTTACCAGTATGACCCGCGATCGTGAATACGACCTTACAAACGGGTCAAAGAACTCAAAAGTCTTATATTTCTCTGCCAATCCGAATGGTGAGGCCGAGGTTGTTACTGTACATCTGCGTCAGGCTGGAAGTATTAAAAAATTGAAATGGGATATTGATTTTGCTGATATCATTATAAAAGGACGCACTTCGAAAGGTAATTTGGTAACAAAATATACCATAAAGCGTATCGAACTTAAAGAAAAAGGTGTTTCCACCTTGAAACCCCGAAAGATCTGGTTCGACGATACCGTTGAACGTTTAAATGTTGATGGCAGAGGAGAATTGGTCGGTGAATTCCGTGGGGAAGATCGTATTCTGATCATCAAACAAAATGGTGTAGCAAAAACCATTATTCCTGAACTAACCACACATTTTGACAGCGATATGATCGTGATGGAAAAATGGATTCCTAAAAAGCCTATTTCTGCGATTTATTACAATGGTGAAAAAGAATTGTACTATGTGAAGCGCTTTTTAATAGAGAATGAAGGCAAAGAGGAGTTGTTTATTTCAGAACATCCAAATTCACAACTGGAAGTGGTTTCCACGGACTGGCGACCGGTAGCTGAAGTTGTTTTTGCCAAAGAGCGCGGAAAAGATCGTAAAGACAATCTTGAGGTTGACCTGGAAGATTTTATTGCTGTTAAAGGAATTACTGCCTTAGGTAATCAATTAACCAAGGACAAGGTGAATCAAATTAATTTACTGGATCCTTTGCCATACGAAGCGCCGGAGGAGGTGCATGCAGATGATTTGGAAGTTGTAGATGAAGAAGATCTATCCACTTCCAAAGAGGAAGATTCTTCAAATACGAATAATAAGTCAAATTCAAAAGAAGATAAATCACAAGCAACCTTATTCGATGAGGAAGAATAAGGTTGCTTAATGGATTTATTTAATTCGTTACATCAAGACCGTTCCAATTGTCTTTGAATTTTCTTTATTGCTGATTCTATGGACTTTTCGGGTTCAATAATATTATATTCTCCCCAGAATCTTGGATCTGAGAATCCTGAAGCCTTATCAACAAGCACGGTTGAAGGTCTTAAAATATTCTCGTCGTTTTTTGCAGTAGCATTTTCACTTAATTTCCAGTCAGTAATAGCCATTTCACTTTTCAAATTGTACACACTATTGAACAAACGGCCTTTCCAATTTACCTTAAAGGTAAGGTCGATATTGCTGTATGCAAACTGCCATGAACCACCTTTGTTTCTGTAAGTTACGGTATAGTGGGCTTCCGTTGGATAAACATCTACACGCCGGGGTTTTTTACGAACATACATCCTGCTGGTTAACTCTTTATTTTCCACATTTAAACGGTAGTCTGCCTTGATCAAAGCCAGCGAAGAAGCATCGATATATAATTTGCCATAATATAAAGGTCGAACAACTTCACGTTTTTGTTTAAAATTTATAACGTAAACCGGTGTGTCATTGATTTGCGTAGATTTTCCAAAGGAAAAATCATAACTCGATATATCATCATAATCAAAAATATATTCAGGATAACGAACAATATCCGTATATAAATTGCTAAATGGCCCGCCTTGCAATTTAAGAGCTAGGGTATCTAATCTGGAGTAATCTGTGCTTTTTCTGGCTTTTACAAGTTCAATGCCATCACGTCTGAAACCTACATTTGGTCGTCTATGAATTAAAAGGACGGCCTCTGATAAAGAGGCATCGCGACGACGTTTTCTAATAGTTTCGCGGTAAAAGGCGGTCATTAAAGTGTTATCAACGTTATATAGTTTTCCGCGCTTATCCATAACCGCATCAAACAAACTTTTAGCATTTTTAAATGAAGCGATCTCAATTTCTTTGAGTTGTGTTACGGCCGGACTTAAAGCTATAGTTATCTCATCCGTTAGATCGGATATGGGAATTTCCTGTTTAATGTATCCCAATCTGGATATGATCAATGTTCCATTAAGTTGCGAGCTGGGAATCTTTAATAAAAATTCGCCATCTGAATTTGTAATCGTTGTAATATTAGACTCCTTTACAGCAAGATCTGTAAGCATTAATGGGTCTTTGGTATTACGGTCTATAACCACACCCTTTACTTCTTTAAAGGCTTGTGTTTCTTGAGCGGTGATCCTAAAAAAGGTAAAAAAAAGTAAGACGACAATTGGGGTAAATTTTAAGATTGTTTTCTTTTTCATATTGTTTGTTACAAAAGGTTTAATTTTAAGTAATTAAAATACGAAATTCTTAAGAAATAATGTCAAATTTTATGTTAATTTCAATCGTTTTGATATGTAATTATAACTGAGGTTTCAGGCTTTTTACTCTTAACGTTATTTTTAGATTTAAAAAATTTAAATAGACGTATCTTTACGTGATTTTTTAACACGCTATGCAAACAGAATACATACCATTTAAAAAAACAGGCTATTTCACTTCATTAATTACAGATTATCTGGCGGAAGATCCTAAAATTGAACCTTTCTATAATCGTTTTCCAAAGTTAAATTCTTTTAAAGTACAGATAGAAGAAACTAAAAAGGTCTTTCCGGAATCGCATCGTTCCGTACTTGCCGAGGTATTGAAGGAGCAATATGCAAATTCTGAAATGTCGGAAAAAACAAAAACCAATATAGCTGCGTTAAAAAATTCCAACACTTTTACGATCACTACAGGTCACCAGCTTAATCTATTTACCGGTCCGTTATATTTTCTTTACAAGATCATTTCAACTATAAATCTAACCAAAACGTTAAAAGAACACTATCCCGATTACCACTTTGTACCCATGTATTGGATGGCTACGGAAGATCATGATTTTGATGAGATCAATTATTTCAATTTCAAAGGAGGGAAAATGCGTTGGTCTAAAGAGACAAACGGCGCTGTTGGAGAACTTGATACTTCAGGTTTAGATTCTGTTTTCAACGTAATTTCAGAGGCATTCGGTGATAGTTTTGTAGCTCAGGACCTCAAGAAATTGTTTGAAGCGAGCTATTTGAAACATGATAATTTAGCTGATGCCACCAGATATTTGGCAAATGCTTTGTTTAAAGAAGCGGGTTTGGTTATTATCGATGCGAATGATAGAGACCTGAAACAGCTCTTTTCACCCTATGTTAGAATGGAACTTTTGGAGCAATGTTCCCATAAAAAAGTGACTGAAACCAATGCCGAACTGGAGAAACATTATGGTTTGCAAGTAAATCCCCGTGCGATCAACTTATTTTATTTGAATGCCAATCTACGGGAGCGAATCGTTTTTGAAAATGAGGTTTATAAGGTGTTGAATACTGATATTATTTGGTCTGAAGCTGAGGTTTTAAAGGAATTGGAACAACATCCCGAACGCTTTTCACCAAATGTGATCATGCGGCCGTTATACCAGGAAGTTATACTCCCTAATTTATGTTATATCGGTGGTGGCGGAGAATTAGCATATTGGTTTCAGTTAAAAGGTTTTTTTGAACATGTTCAGGTTCCTTATCCGATCTTACTTTTAAGAAACTCGGTTTTAATTCAAACTAAAAAGCAAAAAGAAAAACTTGAAAAACTTGGTGTTACCACTGAAGCTTTATTTCAAGATCAGGATGTATTAATTAATAAAAAGGTTGAAGAACTTTCAGAGATCGACATCGACTTTACACCTCAAAAAGACTATTTAAAACAGCAGTTCAAAGATTTGTATACCCTGGCAGAGCAAACCGATAAATCCTTTATTGGTGCTGTTAAGGCTCAGGAGGTAAAGCAAATCAATGGTCTTGAAAAACTTGAAAAACGATTGTTGCGAGCACAAAAGCGGAAACTTTCGGATCATGTAGAACGATTAACCAGGCTGCAAAATGAATTATTTCCACAACGTGGATTGCAAGAACGAAACACTAATTTTTCAGAATTTTATCTGGAATATGGAGATACTTTAATTCCAAGCTTGTTAGAATGCTTAGATCCATTTTGTGGAGAATTTTTAATCCTAACGCTATAAATTATGCACAAAATAGACATGGATTTGGTAGAAATGACTATGGATGTCATGAAATATGTCATCGATAGAATTTCTAATACCCAGACTACAATTAATAAACCTAAAAAAGCAGAAGAACTTAAGGCGCTTGTTGGAGAGACCATCACCAAGGAAGGGATCGGAGGCGAGAAAGCTTTTAACCTTTGGAAGGAGTATTTAACCAAATCCAATGTCCCGATCGATCATCCCAGACATTTAGCCTTTGTGCCCGCATCACCTACCAGGGCAGCGATCATGTTCGATCTGGTAACTTCGGCTTCCAGTATTCATGGCGCCTATTGGATGGAAGGTGCCGGCGGTATTTTTTGCGAAAATGAAGCGATGCGCTGGATGGTATCGCTCACAGGATTACCTGAAGGTGCTTTTGGCGTATTTACCAGTGGAGGAACAGCAGCAAACCTGTCGGCGATCGTAGCAGCCCGCGAGTATTGGCGCAGTTTAGATGTTGTTAATGAAAATAAAAAAGGATTGGTAATTACTTCTATTGGAGCGCATTCATCCATAAAGGCCATGGCTAAAGTTGCCGATGTAGAAATTTTATTAGTAGATACCGAAGATGTGATGACTGCGGAAGCTTTACAAGAAGTTATTTATAATTTAACAAGTGAAGAACGCAAGCGCCTTTTCGCAGTGGTTGCTACAGGAGGAACTACAAACGCAGGTATTATTGACGATCTGTACGGTATTGGATCGCTTTGTGAAAGAGAGCATTTATGGTTTCATGTAGATGCAGCTTATGGTGGCGGCGCTTTAGTGGCAGATTCTGTAAGGCATTTATTCAACGGGATTGAAAAAGCAGACAGCATTACTATCGATCCTCATAAATGGATGTTTTCTCCCTATGATTGTGGTGCGGTGATATATAAAAATCCTGAGTTGGCAAAGAATGCGCACTCTCAAGAGGGTTCTTATTTAGATATTTTTAAAGATGAAGGTGCTCATGGGTTCAATCCAACAGATTATCAAATTCAGTTAACACGTCGGGTTCGTGGTTTGCCATTTTGGTTTTCTTTAGCCATGCACGGAACAGATCGATACAAACAAGCGGTAGAGCGTGGGATTGAATTAGCGCAAATTGCAGGTGAAATGATCACTAAAATGGATCATGTGGAATTGGTTCGGGAACCGAGTTTGTCTTGTGTATTATACCGACGTGTAGGTTGGGAGCCGGATGATTATACCCATTGGACCTACGAGAATCATGAAAAAGGGTTTGCGCTTGTAACACCAACAAAATGGAAAACGGGAGCATCTTTTGAAACCGTTTCGCGTTTTTGTTTTATCAATCCGGATACGACTGAAGATGATATCGAGCAGATTTTAAAATCGATGATTTGATTGTTCATAAAAAATGAGAACTTCAAATATGCCAATTTAAAATCAATTATTACTTTTGCGCATGCAACATGATAAGGTACTCATTTTAGACTTCGGATCGCAATACACACAGCTTATTGCCCGTCGGGTTAGAGAACTCAACATTTACTCCGAAATTCATCCATTCAACAAAATTCCAAACAATCTATCTGAATTTAAAGCGGTAATTCTTTCCGGTAGCCCGAATTCGGTGCGAGGTGAAGATGCTTTGCATCCGGACCTTTCCGAGATCAGAGGGGAAAAACCCATGTTGGCCGTTTGTTACGGCGCACAATATTTAGCTCACTTTTCAGGAGGTGAAGTAGCGCCCTCTAGTACGAGAGAATATGGTAGAGCGAATTTGTCTTCAATAAAAAAAGAAGAACCTTTTTTTGCCGGAATTAGTGAAGGAAGTCAAGTTTGGATGAGCCACAGTGATACCATCAAGCAATTACCGGATAACGGCGTGTTACTGGCTAGTACCAGCGATGTTGAAAATGCAGCGTTTAAAATTGAAGGCGAAACCACTTATGCCATTCAATTTCATCCGGAAGTGTATCATACGACAGACGGAAAATTATTATTACAAAACTTCCTGGTTAATATTGCAGGCTTGAATCAGGATTGGACGCCGGCTTCTTTTGTTGAAGAAACCGTTGAAGCCATTCAGGAAAAAGTTGGTAATGATAAGGTAGTTCTTGGTCTTTCAGGAGGTGTAGATTCTAGTGTAGCTGCAGTATTGTTGAATAAAGCTATTGGTAAAAACTTGTATTGCATTTTTGTAAATAATGGTTTATTACGGAAAAATGAATTTGAAAATGTGCTACAACAATACGAAGGTATGGGGCTAAACGTTAAAGGTGTTGATGCTTCCGGTCGTTTTTTAGCCGCTTTAAAAGGTATTGAAGATCCGGAGCAAAAACGAAAAGCTATCGGAAATGCCTTCATTGAAGTTTTTGATGATGAAGCCCACAAAATAAAAGATGTAAAATGGCTGGCCCAAGGTACCATTTACCCGGATGTTATAGAAAGTGTTTCAGCAACCGGAGGTCCTTCGGCAACTATTAAAAGTCACCACAACGTTGGTGGATTACCGGATTTTATGAAATTGAAAGTTGTGGAACCTTTACGCGCTATTTTTAAAGATGAAGTACGTCGTGTGGGCGCTACTCTAGGAATTAATCCCGAATTATTGGGCAGACACCCATTTCCAGGTCCCGGATTAGGCATTAGAATTCTCGGTGATATTACGGCTGAAAAGGTGCGTATTTTACAGGAAGTTGATGCTATTTTTATCGACGGACTTAAAGCCTGGGGGTTGTATGATCAGGTTTGGCAGGCCGGAGCCATGCTTTTGCCGGTGAACAGTGTGGGAGTTATGGGAGATGAACGTACCTATGAAAAATGTGTCGCTTTAAGAGCGGTTGAAAGTACTGATGGCATGACGGCAGATTGGGTAAATTTACCGTACGCCTTTCTTCAGAAAGTTTCGAATGATATCATTAATAAAGTAAAAGGTGTAAATCGTGTGGTATACGATATCAGTTCAAAACCTCCGGCAACGATAGAGTGGGAGTAAGATTTGATTTTTACCTATATCCTTCGGAAAACATTTAAAGAATCCGACAATTACTGTATTCTGTGCTGTGTTAAAATAAAAGACCTCAAATTTAGTTATAACATTGGCATCTTATTTGCAGAAAAAGAACGTATATTATTACATTAGTATCCGTTAGAAAAAAACAACTCATGAAGAAATTATTTTTAGTCTCAATTCTGGTTTTCTTTTTTGGAATTCAAACATTAAAAGCACAAAATTTTAGTACCCATCAGGTTAAAGAAGGAGAAACCGTAGAATCGATCGCAAAAAAATACTACGTAACACCTTCAGACATTTATACTTACAATCCGGATGCTAAGAAAGGGTTGAAGCCTAATACGATTTTAATTATCCCAATATCCAAGGCTAATGCACCGAAGGTTGTTGAAAAAAGAGAACTAACTGGTTTCAAAGAGCACAAAGTTCGCCGTAAAGAAACCTTATATAGTCTCGCCAAAGAATATCATGTTGATGAAGAAGATATCAAGCAGTATAATAGATCCTTGTATGCAAAACCTTTACAAAAAGGCGATAAAATTCAAATCCCTGTATATAAAATAACGGAAGTAGTTGAAGAAAACCCCGATTTTAAAACGTATATCGTTCAGCCGAAAGAAGGAAAATGGCGTGTTGCTTATAAGTTCGGGATCACGATCGATCAGTTGGAAGAATTAAACCCGGATATGGGCGAAGTGCTTCAGGAAGGTCAGGAATTGAAAGTACCAAATATTGAGAAAGATGCAGAAAACAAGGTAGATTATACTTACAGCTATTATAAAGTTTTACCGAAAGAAGGCTTTTATCGTCTAAAATTGAAATTGGGCCTGGATGAAACGCAGTTAGATTCGCTTAATCCCGGTTTGAAGGAAAGCGGTTTAAAGGCTGGTATGATCCTCAAAGTTCCTTATGGAAAAGGGTCCACTGATCTGGTTGATGAAACTGCTTCCTATGCCGTAAACCTGGTAGATAGTATTTCTGATTATAATGAGAAACACATAGCGGTTATGCTGCCTTTCAGATTGAATCGGGTAGAATTTGATTCCGTAAATAATACAAAACGAAGTATCAAAACTGATCCGTACCTCAAGGCTTCGTTGGATTTCTATTCAGGCGTACTAATGGCTTTGGATTCTTTAAAAACCCTTGGTATTTCAGTAAAAGTAGATGTTTTTGATACTAAAAATGAACTCAGCAGAGTATCCTCAATTATAGTTGAAAATGATTTTGAAAATATGGATGCTGTAATAGGTCCGCTTATTTCCAATAATTTTGAAAAAGCCTCTTCAGAACTTCGACGCACGAATGTTCCTATTTTTTCACCTATTGGTACAAATTTGAATTTATACGATAATGTATTTCAAACACGACCTTCAGATGATTTATTGAAAGAAAAGGTGGTAAATTATGTAAAAAAAGATACGTCGGCTGCTAATGTTCTGATCATAACTGATTCTAAACACATCAATACGGCGAATGAATTGAAAAATGATTTTTCAAGAGCTCAAATCATTCAATCCAGAAAAAATAAGGATGGAGAAGATGTGAATTATGTATTGGTTGATGACATAAAGGATCATTTAAAACCTGGTAATAATAAGGTTTTTCTTGAAACTGAAAATGCCGGTTTTGCTTCGAATGTTACCAGTGTTTTAGCTTCTTTGATTCAAAAGGAAAATAAGGAAGAAGAATTGCCGGAGATTAATATTAGATTATACACCACGAACTTTAATTCGGCTTTTACGGGCGATGAAATTTCCAATGAACATTTATCCAAACTTCAGTTTTCTTATGCTACCGGTTCCAGAAGCTATAGCGATATTGAGCCTGATAGTTTTGTAAAACATTATGCTCGGAATTACAACATCACTCCAAATAAATGGGCGGTGAAAGGCTTCGACTTAACCATGGATGTGGTACTTCGTTTAGTGTCTTCTGAAAATCTGTATCAATCGGTTATTAAAGCACCTATGACGGAATATGTAGAAAACAAATTCGCTTACAAGAAGAAACTTTTCGGTGGTTATTACAACGATACAGCCTATTTAGTGAAATATGATCAGCTTAACATTGTTGTGGTTGAGCAGTGATTTAATTTTTTAAAACATGCTCATGCTCCCTGATAAGGAATTTCTAATCAAACTTGCACATACAAAAATGCCATTCGGGCAGTACAAAGACCGCTATTTAATTGATCTTCCGGAGCATTATATGGTGTTCTATCACAGAAAAGGTTTTCCTAAAGGGCAACTCGGACTTATGATGGCTCAAGTTTATGAGCTAAAAATAAATGGTCTGGAATATTTGGTTCGAAAAATCAAAAAAGAATATCCGAAATAGCTAATTTATTGTTCAGGTCGATGTTGTTAACAAGTCCGCCTGAAATATGTAAATAACTATTCCTGATTAACTGTTTTAATTTTGTAAATTTGCCTGCGTTTATAAGCGCAACATGACAAACAAAGCAAAATACATATTTGTAACCGGAGGTGTAACTTCTTCTTTAGGAAAAGGTATTATCGCCGCCTCTTTGGCCAAATTACTTCAAGCTCAGGGATATCGTGTAACCATTCAAAAATTAGACCCTTACATTAATGTCGATCCGGGAACTTTAAACCCTTATGAACATGGCGAATGCTACGTCACGGAGGATGGAGCCGAGACGGATTTGGACCTTGGACATTATGAGCGGTTTTTGAATGTAAAAACGAGTCAGGCAAACAACGTTACTACAGGTAGAATTTATCAAAGTGTTATCGAAAAAGAGCGTCGTGGCGAGTTTTTAGGAAAAACGGTTCAGGTTGTACCGCATATCACTGATGAAATTAAGGAACGTGTTCAAATTCTTGGTAATTCAGGAGATTACGATATAATCATAACAGAAATTGGTGGTACGGTAGGTGATATTGAATCACTACCTTATGTTGAAGCCGTGCGTCAGTTACGATGGGATCTTGGGGATAATAATGGTATTGTTATCCATTTAACTTTGGTGCCTTATCTTTCCGCCGCAGGCGAATTAAAAACAAAACCTACACAACACAGTGTAAAAACCCTCATGGAAAGTGGGGTACAGGCTGATGTTTTGGTTTGTAGAACGGAACATCATTTGTCAGTCGATCTTCGTAAGAAACTGGCTTTGTTCTGCAACGTAAGAGAAGAAGCCGTGATCCAATCTATAGATGCTTCAACCATATATGAAGTTCCTAATTTTATGTTGAAAGAAGGTTTGGATAAGGTTGTTTTGAAAAAATTAAACCTAAAAAGCAAGGAGCCTGATATCCAAAAATGGAACGCTTTCTTAAAACGACTTAAAAATCCGAAAATGGAGATCAATATTGGATTGATCGGGAAGTATGTAGAATTACAGGATTCTTACAAATCTATTTTAGAAGCCATTATTCATGCCGGCGCTGAAAATGAGGTGAAGGTGAATGTGGAATCGATTCATTCAGAATACATTAATAAAGATAATGTAAGCGTAAAGCTAGAACATCTGGATGGCATTATAGTAGCTCCAGGATTTGGTGAGCGTGGTATTGAAGGTAAAATTGATGCCGTACAATTCGTAAGAGAAAATAATATTCCGTTTTTCGGTATTTGCTTAGGAATGCAAATGGCAGTCATTGAATTTTCCAGAAATGTTCTGGGCCTAAAAGAAGCGAACTCTACTGAAATGGATCCGAACACAAAATATCCTGTGATCGATATCATGGAAGAACAGAAGAGTATCACCCACATGGGTGGCACGATGCGTTTAGGAGCCTGGGATTGTGATCTGAAGCGTGAAAGTAGGGTTTGGGATATTTATAAATCAGAACATATAAAGGAACGTCACCGTCACCGTTATGAGTTCAACAGTGAATATATGGAACGTATCAAGGATGCTGGTATGATTCCAACAGGATTAAATCCGGATACCGGATTGGTTGAGATCATTGAAATTCCCGATCATCCCTGGTTTGTTGGAGTTCAATACCATCCGGAATACCGAAGCACCGTGGCGAATCCACATCCTTTATTTGTAGCCTTCGTAAAAGCTGCCCTAAATTATAATAAGAAAAATAGAGGTGTCAGAATGGCACAAAATTAAAAGTTGGACAGCTAATTGCTGTGCAGTTCTTATTCAAAAATGAATAAGACAGTTTTTTAATTTATATAACGATCAATGGAAGAAAAGAAACTCGACATTAATTCAATCATAGGATTTGTATTAATCTTCGTGATTTTGGCCTATATGCTGTGGCAAAATCAACCAACCCCTGAAGAACAGGCGGCACAACAAAAAGCCAAACAAGAGCAGGTTGAAAAAGAAAATAAAGAAAAGGCTAAAGAGCAAATAGATACAACCGCTACAGTTGAGGATTATACCGCTGATGCCACGGATTCCACAAAAGTTAATTCACTTAAAAATAAGTTAGGTGCTTTTGCTTTCTCCGGAATGAACGCGAAAGAAGAGCAGACTACCGTTGAAAGCGACTTGTATGAATTAAAGTTTGATAATAAAGGCGGGTATTTATCAGAGGTAAAATTAAAGAAATATGTGAACTACGATTCCGTTCCCATCTACCTGATCAAAAATAAAAATGCTTCGTTCAATATAAACTTCGGAACTACCGATAGCCGCATCTTAAACACCAAGGATCTTTATTTTAGGCCTACCGTTACTAAAAATGGCGATGAAACCATAGTTTCCATGAAGCTTGAAGTTTCAAAAACGCAATTTTTGGAGTACCGTTATGATATCAAGAAGGACGATTATATGATTGGGTTTACGGTACGTTCCCAGGGTTTAAGCGATATCATTAATAGTAGCCAGCCTATTAATTTAGATTGGACATTGAAAGGTTACCGCCATGCCAAAAGTATTTCTTACGAGAACCGCTACACTGATATTCATTATGATTACGAAGACGATAAAGCCGATTATATGGGGCGTCGTGATGAAGAAGAAACCATAAATGATGTTTCCTGGATTGGCTATAAACAACATTTCTTTGCATCGGTTTTATTAACAGATTCGAAGTTCAATAAGGTAACCTTAAAGTCAGAAAATCTCGTTAAAAATGAGGAGGTTGATACGTTGTATACTAAAAACTTCGCGTCTTCAATTCCTCTAACACTTCAAGCAGGAGAAATTAACCAGTCTATGGATTGGTATTATGGACCGAGTGATTATAAACTACTAAAAAAATACAACCGAAATCTGGATGAATTAGTGCCGCTAGGTTGGGGTATTTTTGGTTGGATCAACCGTTTTGTGTTCATTCCGCTATTTGGATTTTTAAGTGGCTTTTTACCTTACGGAATTGCTATTGTAGTGATGACGATTTTAGTAAAAATATTATTGTCCTTCGTTCAATACAAGCAGTTCTTATCGCAGGCTAAGTTGAAAATATTAAAGCCTGAATTAGATGAGATCCGAGAAAAATATAAGAACAATAAAATGAAGGCTCAGCAGGAAACTATGGCCTTGCAATCCAAAGCAGGTGCGAGTCCTATGGCAGGTTGCTTGCCGGCGCTAATACAGCTACCGGTGTTCTATGCCTTGTTCCAGTTTTTCCCTTCGGCCTTTGATCTGAGACAAAAGTCGTTTTTATGGGCGACTGACTTGTCATCGTATGACACCGTGGCTAATCTTCCTTTTCATATTCCTTTCTACGGTGATCACGTAAGTTTGTTCCCATTATTAGCGTCGATAGCGATCTTTTTCTATATGCGCTTAACGACAGGGCAAAATATGAATTCTCAACCCCAACAGGAAGGCATGCCTGATATGGCGAAGATGATGAAATACATGATGTATTTTTCACCAATTATGATGTTGTTCTTCTTTAATAATTATGCTTCCGGCTTGAGTTTATATTATTTTATTTCGAACTCGATAAGTATTGGAATTATCCTGGTGATCAAAAATTATATTCTTGATGAGGATAAAATTCATGCTCAGATTCAGGAAAATAAGAAAAAGCCTAAAAAGCAAAATCGTTTTCAGAAGAAAATGGCTGAAATGATGGAGCAAGCCGAACAACAAAAACAAATGCAAAATAAAAAGAAAAAATAGAATACTTTTAAAAGCTGCCAAATGGCAGCTTTTTTTTGTGCAATTTGAATTACTATTTTTCGTTTATAAATTAATTAAATAATCTAGGTTTTATTTTTTTCTAATATGAAGAAGTCACTCAATATTTTATGGATTATCCTTCTTTTTAATTTTCAAATGGGATTAACTCAGAATATTAATCAATTTGATGCAAACGGTAAGCGTCATGGCGTTTGGAAAAAGAATTTCGAAAATACAAAAGTTACACGTTACGAAGGTAAATTCGACCATGGGAAGGAAGTCGGAGAGTTTAAATTTTACATAAACGTGAATAACAAACCGGTTTTATCGGCAACCAAAGTGTTCCATCCGGACAATAATATAAGTGATGTCACCTTTTATACTTCCAAAGGAAAAGTGATTAGTGAAGGTCAGATGGACGGGAAAAAATATATCGGGACCTGGAAATTTTATCAAAAGAACTCAAATAAGCTATTAATTCTTGAAAATTATAATGATAATGGGGATCTAAATGGGGAACGTAATGTGTATTACGAAAATGGTCAGATCGCTGAAAAATCTAATTACTTAAATGGTCAATTAGAGGGTTTGTATAGTTGGTTTTCGGAAAAAGGTGTTAAAATTAAAGAACTCAACTATACTAATGGTGAGTTGTCCGGACCGGCCAATGTTTACGGTGCCGAAGGTGATCTTATTATTAAAGGTCAGTATAAAAACGGACAGAAAGTTGGTATCTGGACCTATTATGAAGACGGTAAGGTGACTGAGGAAAAAAACTTCTCAAGGCGAATTAATCCAAATAAGAAATAAAAAAAACCCCTCAGGGCATGAGGGGTCCTTTTTCATAGACAATTTTGAAGAATAAAACTGCCTACAATCAACAAACCAAACTAATTCATATTGGGTAATATCACTTTATCAATTACGTGTACTACGCCATTTGTTCCTTGTATATCTACTAAAGAGGTTATTATATTACTTACGCGACCATTTGCATCTGTTAAAGTAAATGCCGAAGCATCAGCTGTAATTGGTCCGCCAAGAGTTGCAACCTCTCCGCTTGTTAGCATACTTGATTGTACGTTAGCGTTTACAATGTGCATTAGTAATACAGCATCTACAGTATCTGTTGGGATATCGGTAAGAGCACTAACGCCTAATTCTGTTAATAAATCTCCAAAAGCATCATTCGTCGGAGCGAAAACTGTAAACGGTCCAGCAGTTGGCTCAGAAACAGTATCGATGTAAGGTACTGTAGGGGTGCCCGTGTCAGCATAAGCTAATACATCAACAAGAGTCGACAATGCCGGATTAGAAGTTGCAAAAGTTGCAATCGTTGGTAGATCGATTACCTTATCAACAACATGTATAATTCCGTTCGTAGCTAAAACATCAGGTACAACCACATCAGAGTAACCATTGAATGTTACACCTGCGGTTCCGTCATAGTAGAGACTTAATTTTGTTCCATTCGGACCATCGGCTAAGGTGTTCACATAACCCATACTTCCTGCAATGTCGCTGGATTTATAGTTTGTTCCCGCTACAACGTGATTTAATAAAATTTGAGTTAAAACATCAACAGGAACATCATCCAATGTTGCAAATCCTTTGTCGGCTAAAAATGCAGTAAATGCTTCATTTGTTGGTGCCAACACAGTCATACTGCCATCAGCGCTTAAGGCATCTACAAGATTGGCCTTAACTACCGCATCAACTAAAATGCTTAAATCAGGGTTTGCCTGAGCTGTTTCTACAACATTAACTCTTAAATCTGGTAAAATAACTTTATCAACTACATGTACTACACCATTGGTAGCTTGAATATCTGTTAGAGAAACGATTATTTGTATTTCACGTCCGTTAGCATCTGTAATGGTAAAAGCAGAAGCATCAGCTGTTACTGGTCCACCTAAAGTGTTTACAGTTCCACTAGTGAGTTGACTTGCTTGAATGTTACCGCTTACAATGTGCATAAGTAAGGTAGAATCTACCAGATCAGTAGAAATATCTGTTAAATTGTCAACGCCTAATTCTGCCAATAAATCTCCAAAGGCATCATTGGTAGGAGCAAAGACTGTAAAAGGACCTGCAGCACCGTCAGAAACTGTTTCTAGATAAGGAACGGTTGGCGATCCAGAATCTGCATAAGCAAGCACATCCACCAAGGTTGAAAGTGCTGGATTGGTTGTAGCGAAAGTTGCTATTGTTGGTAAATCAATCACCTTATCAACTACGTGAATTATTCCATTAGAGGCCATAACATCCGGAATAGCCACTTTTGAATTGCCATTAAACATAACGCCATCTGTACCATCGAAATAGATACTTAACTTACTTCCGTCAGGACCATCGGCTAAAGTATTAATGTAACCGGTTTGACCTAAAAATGAACTTGACACTATTTTTGTTCCGGGAATAACGTGGTTTAGTAAGATTTGAGTTAAAACGTCTGTCGGAACAGCATCTAAGGAACTAAAACCTTTTTCATTAAGGAATGCCATAAACGCATCATTTGTTGGTGCCAGCACGGTCATGTCGCCATCGGCGCTTAGGGCGTCGGCAAGATTGGCCTTAACTACAGCATCTACAAGGATACTTAAGTCAGGATTCTCCTGTGCGATTTCTACAATATTCATAGGAGTCTCCACGACAACGTTGTCATTTTTGTTATCATCACTACAGGAATTTAGTGTCACTGCAGCCAACAAGAACAGGGCGAAAAATTTTAGAAGTTTTGGTGATTTCATGTTTGTTTTCTTTTAATTAGCAAATTTGTTCAACAAATATAATAAAATTTTAAACAAAAAATAACTAAGTGTTTAAAAAAATTAACAAAACATTAAACATTTTTTTATTCATAGCCTTTTAGTTAAGCTTAAAACGTGTTTCAAATCAAGAGTTATTATGTATCTTTGTAGCCTAAAAAATGAATATGAAACGGGTAGTTATTGGACTTTCTGGTGGCGTAGATTCTAGTGTTGCTGCATATCTTTTAAAAGAGCAAGGGTATGAGGTTATAGGTCTGTTCATGAAAAACTGGCACGACGATTCGGTTACTATTTCTAATGAATGTCCATGGTTAGATGATAGTAACGACGCCATGTTAGTCGCTGAGAAACTTAATATTCCTTTTCAAACGGTCGATCTTAGCGAGCAGTACAAAACGCGGATCGTTGATTACATGTTCAAAGAGTATGAGCGCGGTCGAACTCCAAATCCTGATGTACTTTGTAATAGAGAAATTAAGTTCGATGTTTTTATGGACATGGCCATGGAACTGGGAGCGGACTATGTAGCTACGGGTCATTACTGTCGGAAAGGTGTTGTTGAAAAAGAGGGAAAAACTTTTTATCAGCTATTGAAAGGTGTTGATACCAATAAAGATCAGTCCTATTTTTTGTGTCAACTTTCTCAAGAACAATTATCTAAAGCTTTATTTCCAATAGGACATTTAACCAAACCTGAAGTTAGGAAAATTGCTGAAGATCTTGATTTGGTTACAGCTCATAAAAGGGACTCTCAAGGGTTATGTTTTATAGGAAAGGTGAAATTACCGGACTTTCTTCAGCAACAATTAAAACCCAAAGAAGGTGTAATTGTTGAAATTCCTGAAAGCCCTGAAATATTTAATGACACGCAACCAGAGTTTACTTCCGATGAGAGCAGACTACAATTTTTGTCTAAACGCAGACATTATTCTATTGATCAGGGTAAAATTGTAGGGAAGCATCAAGGTGCTCATTATTTCACCAAAGGTCAGCGGAAAGGCTTAGCTGTTGGAGGCACCAAGGAACCTTTATTCGTAATTGAAACCGATGTGGATGAAAATGTCATTTATACCGGACAAGGAAAAGCGCATCCCGGACTGCTTAAAAAAGTCTTGTTTGTGCAGGATGATGAATTACACTGGGTTCGTGAAGATTTAGCTTTAAAAACGGATGAAACTCTAAAAGTTGAGGCTCGTATTCGTTACCGACAACCTTTACAAAGCGCTACCTTGCACAAAGTTGTAGGCGGTTTGTATGTAGAGTTTGAAGCACTTCAATCTGCGATAACAGAAGGGCAATTTGTAGCCTGGTATTTAAATGATGAATTGGTAGGTTCCGGAGTTATCGCGTAATTATTTATGATGGAAAATAGAATTACAAAACTTTTCGATATAAAATATCCCATTATACAGGCCGGTATGGTTTGGAATAGTGGTTGGAGATTAGCATCAGCAGCCAGTAATTCAGGAATTTTAGGATTGCTGGGAGCAGGTTCTATGTATCCTGAGGTGCTTCGTGAACACATTCAAAAATGTAAAAAAGCGACATCAAAACCCTTTGGAGTGAATGTGCCATTGATGTATCCAAATATTGAAGAGATCATGAATATTATTGTAGAGGAAGGTGTAAAGATCGTATTTACTTCTGCCGGAAATCCTAAAATCTGGACCAATTGGCTTCAGGAAAAAGATATTACCGTTGTCCATGTGGTGAGCAGTTTAAAATTTGCTTTGAAGGCTCAGGACGCCGGTGTTGATGCCATTGTTGCTGAAGGTTTTGAAGCAGGAGGTCATAATGGAAGAGATGAAACCACCACCTTAACCCTGATTCCGATAGTTAAAGAAGAGATTCAGGTTCCATTAATTGCAGCTGGTGGTATTGCTACCGGAAGAGCAATGTTGGCAGCCATGGTTCTTGGCGCCGATGGTGTGCAAGTGGGAAGTAGGTTTGCAGCCAGTGAGGAAAGTTCTTCGCATGCTCTCTATAAAAAAGCTATTGTTGATGCCAAAGAAGGGGATACGCAATTAACATTAAAAGAACTCGCGCCTGTTCGTTTGATCAAGAATAAATTCTACAATGAGGTACAGGAACTTTATAAAAAATGTCCAACACCTGATGATCTTAGAACCCTTTTAGGTCGCGCTCGAGCTAAAAAAGGGATGTTCGAAGGGGATATGGATAATGGTGAATTAGAGATTGGACAAGTTTCCGGACTTATCCATGATATAAAACCAGTGGCTCAGATCGTCCTTGATATGGTTACAGAATTTGAAGCTGCTAAAAAGTCTGTAGGCGAGCTTTAATGCTCATTTAAAATTTCACCTAATTCTATTTGGTACAATCGGCTTTGCCCGTTGCTATATTTTCGAAATTCTTTTAATACAGAATCAAGATCCAGAGCATCCGGGGTTGGTGCACTTTCTACTGCGCGTTCACTTGTAAAAAAGAAGGTATTGGTATTATAATCTACAAACGGACTGTAATCTAATTTTTTACTGTTTACAGGGGTATCTAAATGTTGTGCAGGAGTCCAGGTATTTTCTTTTTTAAAACGGATATACATATCACCGCTGCCAAAACTATCCTCGCGCTGGTAACTTCCATAGATAATGTAGGATTCATCGGGAGCAATGAAAGCATTATAATCGTAACCATCTGAATTTATGGTTTCAGGCAATTTCACAGGGTTATGATAACTTCCATTAATATATAGGCTAAAATATAAATCGTCCCTGGTTTTTTGATCAGGATCTTCACGGGTGAAATACATATTATTATTATCAGCTAAAGAAGGATAAAACTCATTAGAATCAGAGTTAACGGGAGCTCCCAAATTTATAGGTTCAGACCAGTTCACGTTTAAATTATCGCGTTGTACATACCAAATATCATAATCTTTCGTGTCTTTAGAGTTGCTATCTAAAGGGCGATTCGAAACAAAATAAAGTCTTAAACCATCTTTTGAAAAGAAAGGTTCCATGTCGTGAAATACGCCTGAGAATGACGCAGGTTTTGGATTTTCCCAACTTCCGTTGTTTTTTTTCAGGGTTATTAGAACCGATCTGTCTTTTAAAACATTTTGAGCAGAAAAGAAAAGCTCATTGCCATTAGGTGAAATTGCCAGATCACGCACATTTGGGAACATTTCAACAATTTCCTTAAAATCAACCGGCCTTGCATTTTGAGATAATCCGAAAAAAAAGCTCAAACCTAAAGTAAAAGAAATAAATACTTTCATTTTTAAAATTTGATACAAATTAAACAAAGTCAGTAAGATAGCTTCCAAAAAAATTGTTAATCTTATGCGTAGATAAATTATTCTCAATTACATTGTTTAAGCTACAGGATACGCTTATTTTTGCCCCATGCAATTATCCGACTACACAAAAGAATTTAACTACAATCTTAAACTGGCCACGCCGGTGATGCTTGGTATGTTGGGGCATACTTTTGTGAGTTTTATGGATAATGTGATGGTTGGGCAATTAGGAACGGCCGAACTTGCAGCTGTGTCTTTAGGTAACAGCTTTATGTTTATCGCGATGTCTTTGGGTATTGGTTTTTCCACGGCTATAACCCCTTTAGTAGCCGAGGCTGATGCCGCAAACAATTTTGAACAAGGTAAATCCGCCTTTAAGCACGGTCTGTTCTTATGCAGTTTGCTCGGTATTTTACTTTTTTTATTAGTGCTTCTGGGGAAACCAATGATGTATTTGATGAAGCAACCTGAAGAAGTCGTTCAATTGGCCATACCGTATTTAGATTTGGTAGCCCTTTCTTTAATTCCGCTGATAGTGTTTCAAGCCTTTAAACAATTTAGCGATGGTTTGTCGATGACGCGTTTCCCCATGTATGCGACTATTTTAGGTAATATTTTGAACATTGGTTTAAATTACTTGTTGATCTTTGGAAAATTTGGTTTCCCTGAGATGGGCATTGTAGGAGCAGCTTACGGTACTTTAGTGTCCAGAGTGGTTATGGTGATTTATTTATGGTGGTTATTGAAAGGTAAAGAAGCTTCTAAAGCTTTTGTAACTCATGTTAAGATTTTTGTTTTAAACCGGAAGATGATCGATAAACTTTTGGCTCTCGGAGCGCCGAGTGCTATGCAAATGTTCTTTGAAGTAGGTATTTTTACCGCTGCGATCTGGTTAAGTGGTCTGCTTGGGAAAAATCCTCAAGCGGCCAATCAAATAGCATTGAATTTGTCGTCTATGACCTTTATGGTGGCTACCGGACTTAGTGTTGCTTCAATGATTCGTGTTGGCAACCAAAAGGGTTTGAAGAATTATATTGAACTACGCCGCATCGCCTTTTCAACCTTTCTGTTGGGTATTATTTTTGCCGTGACCTTCGGATTATTATTTTTAATTTTTCATTCAGAATTACCCAAATTATATGTTGATTTTAAAGATCTAGCGAATTTGGCGGATAATACGGAAGTCGTAAATACGGCTTCAAAACTATTGCTGGCTGCAGCTATTTTTCAAATAAGCGATAGTATTCAGGTATTGGTTTTAGGCGCTCTTCGAGGTTTGCAGGATGTTAAAATACCTACGCTAATTACTTTTCTTTCTTACTGGCTGATTGGCTTGCCAATAAGTTTGTATTTTGGAAATGAAAAAGTTTATGGTAGTTTCGGAATTTGGTTAGGCTTACTTGCCGGATTAACTACCGCAGCAATTTTGTTGTATATTCGATTCAATTATCTGACGAAAAAGTTAATTTTGTCTCATCATTAAGCTTTACTATGGCACTTCCAAAATTTATTTTAGGTGATAACTCAGATTATCCAAACGCTATTTATGTGATCCATACTGAATTTCCACGATTCATTATCAATTTAGAAAATGATGACGTAGAATGGTTTGAAGAATTCGACGTCGAAGATCAAAAAGAATTGGAATCTGAAGCAGAGCACGCCATCAAAATGGCCACCGAGTTTTACGATAACGAAATTTCCAAGTACGAAGAATAGTCATTATGTTAGATAAACTAATAGCCTACGATACTTCTCTTTTTTTATTTTTAAACGATTTAGGATCAACAACATGGGATTGGTTTTGGTTAACAATCACCAACAAACTCACTTTTATTCCGCTTTACGCTTTCTTGCTTTATTTATTATATAAAGCCTATGGCTGGAAGGCTTTACTGATAATGGTAGTAACCATTGCTCTGATGATCACCTTTACCGATCAATTTACCAACATGATCAAACGCACTGTACAACGACCAAGACCTTGCGGTAATCCCGATATTATTGACCAAATGCGTTTTATTGCCGTGCGCTGTGGCAAGTATGGTTATTTTTCAGGGCATTCATCAAACTCCATGGCAGTGGCTGTGTTTGCAGGTTTGATGCTCAGAAAATATTATAAGAATCTTATTTTCTTCTTGTTATTTTGGAGTGCAGTTGTTGGTTATAGCCGCATTTATGTTGGTGTACATTATCCGTTAGATGTATTAAGCGGATTCACCTTTGGCGCCATATCTGGTTTCTTATTCTATAAATTGACCCTGTATCTAGTCGGTCGCTTTTCCCAAACCTAATAACAAATCAGCTGCCGCGAAAGGGGTTGTTTTATTGGCTTCGATAAGTTCTAACTGTGTTTTTAAGGCTTTTTTGATCTCCGGTCTATTGAAAAAAGAGGCCTTTAATTGATCTTCAATGGTTTGAAGCAACCAGAATTTATTTTGTTCCTGACGCTTTTTATCGAAATACTTATTCGCCTTGGTTTTTTCTAAGTATTCTTGAATTAAGTTCCAAATGGTATCAATACCTGTTTCTTCCAAAGCACTACAAAGCGTTACCCGAGGTTGCCACTGCGATGCTTTTTCAGGGTAGAGGTGAAGCGCTCTTTTGAATTCGTCTCGTGCCAATTTTGCCTGTTTCAAGTTATCTTCCTCGGCTTTATTAATAGCAATAGCATCTGCCATTTCAATAATACCGCGTTTAATGCCTTGTAATTCATCACCGGCACCTGCAAGTTTCAAAAGCAAAAAGAAATCAACCATACTATGAACGGTAGTTTCACTTTGCCCCACACCAACGGTTTCAATTAAAATAACATCAAAACCGGCAGCTTCACAAAGGGTTATGGTTTCTCGCGTTTTTCGTGCAACACCACCAAGCGATTCTCCTGAAGCCGAAGGTCTAATAAAAGCATTTTCATTTTTTACCAGCCGTTCCATGCGCGTTTTATCACCCAAAATACTGCCTTTCGTAACCGAACTACTGGGGTCGATAGCCAATACGGCAACCCGTTTTCCATGCTCGGTTAAATAAGCACCAAAAGCTTCAATGAAGGTGCTTTTGCCAACACCGGGAACACCGGTTATTCCTATGCGTACCGATTTATTGGCATGTGGTAAACAGGCTGTAATAATATCGTTGGCCTGAGCGAGATGTTTGAGGTTCTTACTTTCAATCAAGGTAATAGCCCGACTCAAGGCTGTAATATCACCTTTCAGAATAGCGGAAGTAAGTGCGTTAGTATCCAAAGAAAGCTTACGTTTACTTTTTATGGATTTAACCGCATTTGGGTTGGTGATTTCTGAAGAAGAAACCCCTTCTTGTTCCGATAATGCCGATTTCGATTTTTTGCTCACTTATGCCTGTTTTTAATAAATGTACAATATTATTTTAAAAGCAAAAATGAAGCAGGAGAAATACTATTTATGTTTCAGAGGAATTGAGATTTTGGTTTGATCCCAGGCCATGGTGAGATACAGTTTTCCGGTAGAATTATCAAAACCAATAGTAAATTGCTCAACCACATGATCCATATGTTCTACAGGAATTTCTACGGTAAGCACATCATAATTAGGATCCCACATCGGGCGCATTTCAGAATCTACACCCCATTCGTATTGTTTCGAATTGAATAATATGGTCCAGGTTTCTTCTTTTGGAACGGTCCATAACGTATATTTTCCTGCCGGAAGGCGCATACCTAATATTTGAAGGTCCTGATTAGTTTCAAAGGTGGTGGCTTCATTCGCCCCGGTTCGCCAAACCTGATCATAAGGAACAAGTCCACCAAATATTTTTCGATCTCTTTTATATGGGCGATTATAAAACACTTTAAGCTTTAGATCATTCATCTCAAACTTCACAGTATCTTTTGGACTTAAACGGGGAGAAAATATATTTTCAACAAAAACAGAGTACAAAAATAATCCTAATGCAATGATGGAGAGTACAATTAGGATACGTTTTAAAAGGGTGTTCATATTAACTTTTTATTCAGTTATAAAGATACTTTAAATGTGATAATTACTAAAATGCAAACGTACAATAATTTTTCTTGTTATATTTTTTTGAAAAAATTGCAACACTTTAATTTTTATATCGTCTTTAAGAATAGACTAACTTAGACCAAAAGTAGCTTTACATGTTTCAGGTAGACATCATTGAAAAGTGCAAACAGAATAACCGAAAAGCACAATTACAATTGTATAATCAGTATTGTGACGGGATGTATATTGTTGCAAAACGGTTTGTAAAAGATGCCGCTGAAGCGGAAGATGTTGTTCAGGAAGCCTTTATAAAAGCCTTTACCAAGCTGCATCAATATAAAGCTGAAGTGACTTTTGGAGCCTGGTTAAAACGTATCGTGGTGAACAAGAGTATTGATTTTTTAAAAGCTAAAAAACAACGTTTCGTAGATCTGGAAGATGTGCATTTAAAAGCCGTGGATACAGATACTCAGGATAATTGGATGGTGGAAGATCATTTAACCCTTGAAGATGTTAAGGAAGCTATTGAAGCATTGCCCGATAAATACCAATATGTAGTGATGTTGTACTTAATTGAAGGTTACGATCATCAGGAAATATCTGAAATTTTGAACATTTCTGAAGTCGCTTCAAGAACCCAGTTATCACGAGGAAAAGTAAAATTACAAGACCTATTAAAATCTAAAAAAAATGGCACAAGATATTAGAGAATTATTTAAGAACGACAACCTGTCGCAGGAGAAAATGCCAAAGCATCATGAAAAGCGTTTTCTTGAAAAATTAGATAAGGCCTTGCCTGAGAAGAAATCGGGGTCTTATTGGTCCTGGATGCAAATTGCCGCTAGTGTTGTTGTCATCTTAGGTTTGAGCTTTGGTGGTTATACCTTTTTTAAGCATGACCCAAAGCCTGTTCCTAACACAATAGCCAATACGAATACAACCAATATTTCAAATAATAATTCAGGGCTTGGAAGTGTGTCTCCAGATCTGAAAAAAGTTGAAAATTATTATTTGGCAAGTATCAGTTTAGAGTTGTCTAAAATAAAACCAACTCCCGAAACCAAAGAGCTTTATGATGATTATCTGGAACAGATAGCCACTTTGGATAAAGAATACAAACGATTATCTCAAGAACTCGAGACCTCAGGGCTTTCAGAACTAACGGTTAATGCTTTGATTGACAATTTAAAATGGCGATTGAATCTATTATATCGGCTTCGAGAGCAAGTAAAAATACTGAACACTGATTCAGAATTAAATCAAAATCATAAATCAATTTAAACAATCAAAAAATGAAACAGAATGTAATTAAATTATCGCACCTGGTGCTGTGCTTTTTGCTGGCGACCACAGGGTTTAGTCAGGAAAAAGTCTCTAAGACCTCAAAATCTTTAAAGGCAGACAAAAATGTAGCTATCGACCTGAACACCAGTTACACCAATATTATTTTCGATACATGGAACAAGAATACGGTGAGTATTGAAGCTTATGTTACCGGAGATAATGTGAGTAAAGAGGAACTCCAGAAAGTAGCTGATGAATGGAACATCGACATTGATGCCAATTCCAACAAGATCACCATTACTACAAAGGGAGATGGCCCCATGTGGCATTTGAGAAACAATGCTGAAATTAACGAGGCCGTTTCAAAAGTTATGGAAGAGCTAAAATTTGAATTAGCCGATCTTCAAAATCTTGACTTTAATGTTGAGATTCCACCGATGCCTGAAATGGCGAACATGCCACCCATGCCACCCATGCCACCTATGCCACCGCTTCCTGAACTACCTGAAGGAGCTGAAAGTATGAGTTTCGATTATGAAGCTTACAAAAAGGATGGTGACAAATATTTGGAAGAGTATCGTAAGCGCGTAGGATCCGTTTATAACGACGATTACGTGAAGAAAATGGAAGCCTGGGGTGAAAAGTATGGAAAGGAATTTGAAGAAAAATACGGTAAGCAAATGGAAGAATGGGGTGAGAAATTCGGAAAAGAATTTGAAGAAAAGTATGGTAAAAAAATGGAGGAATTGGGTGAGCGCTATGCTCAACAAATGGAGGAGAAGGCTAAACGCATGGAAGCTCAAGCGGAGGAACGAGCCAAAGCTCATGAGGCCAGAGCCAAATTACGTGAAAAACAAGAGGATTTACGTCATAAACAACGTGCCATGATGCGAACTCAAAGCCTGGATCCTTCTAAAAGTAAAATTAAAAAGACCATAAAGATCAGAATGCCAAAAGACGCTAAATTAAAACTTGATGTGCGTCATGGTGCTTTGGAGTTTGCCTCCAACATCGACGATCTGAGGGCTGATCTTACCTATTCAAAACTAACAGCTGAGAGCATTAATGGAAGCAAGACTTCCATTAATGCCTCTTATTCTCCGGTTTATGTAAAAACCTGGAATTTAGGAGAATTACATTTGAATTATGTAAAAGACGCCAAACTCGATCTGGTTAAGAACCTGATGCTAACCGCGAACACGTCCAGTGTAAAAATTGATAATTTTAATGGTAACGCCGTTATTGAAAGTAATATCGGGGATTTAGAAATCTCAAATATCAGTAATGATTTTACGAATTTAAATTTAACTCTTGAAAACAGCGAGTCGTTTGTTGCGTTACCTCAAGTAGACTATCTTTTGAGTTATAAAGGAACCCGTTCTAAGTTTTTAAATTCGGAAGCATCACCTTTAGATCCTTCAGTTTCTTCCTATTCCAATGAAAAAATGAATAGTAATAAAACCATTTTGATCGACTCAAAATTTAGTGAGGTTACGCTGGAGTAATCAGGACAATTCCTGTTCAATTCGCGCCATGATCTGCTCCGGATTTGTATCGTGATCGAACCACAGCGTAGCTTCATTTCTTTTAAACCAGGTTAGTTGTCGTTTTGCAAAATGCCGACTATTTTTTTTGATTTCACTTACCGCAGTCTCCAAATCCCAATCACCTTCCAAATACTTAAAGATTTCCTTGTAACCTACCGTATTCAAGGCATTTTCTGATTTAAATGTCTCTAAAGCCTTTACTTCATTTAATAAACCTTCATCCATCATCAAATCAACACGTTTATTGATTCGGTCATAAATAAGTTTCCTTTCCGCTGTTAAACCTATGGTTATGGTTTTAAATGGGCGTTCATTTGTTTTATTTTTTAGAAATGAACTATAGGGTTTGTCTGTTCCGATACAAATTTCTAAGGCTCTAATAACCCGATGCGGATTATCGATGGCGATATTTTCATAACTTTTTGGATCCAGGGTTTTTAATTGTTCTTGTAGTGTTTTTAAACCTTCCTTTTGAAGGATTTCATTTAGATTTTCACGAATTTCCGGATCAACATCAGGAAAATCATCCAAACCTTTGGTTACCGCATCAACGTAAAGTCCCGAGCCTCCAACCATAATTACAACGTTGTGTTTTTTAAAAAGAGAATCGAGACATTCCAAAGCGTCTCTTTCAAAAGCACCAACATTATAATTGTCTTTTATAGATTTGTGATGAATAAAATGGTGTGGTGCTGCAGCTCGTTCTTCCGCCGTAGGCGCAGCAGTTCCAATTTGCATTTCCTTGAAAAACTGCCTTGAATCAGCAGAAATAATCTCGGTTTTAAAGTAATTGGCCAAAAGGATACTCAGCCTGGTCTTGCCAATTGCAGTAGGTCCAACAATGGAAATGAGTACCTTATCCATGATTTAATTTATAACCGCAATTGTAACAATATTCGGCGTTATCCCGATGATTTCCAGCTGAACAATTACTACACGATTGGGTATTTAAATTGACATCTGGTACCGATGTGTCTTTATTTTTCTGGCTGGTATATTCGGCAGAAACAATGCCTGTCGGTACCGCGATAATACCGTAACCAAGGATCATTACCAAAGAAGCAATAAACTGTCCAAGAGGTGTTTGCGGTGCAATATCGCCAAATCCTACTGTGGTTAAAGTTACAATGCACCAATACACACTTTTAGGGATGTTGGTAAAGCCATTTTCTTCACCTTCCACCATATACATGATGGTACCCAGAATGATGGATACAATAAGGACGACGAATAGGAATACAAAAATTTTTGCCTTACTGGCTTTTAATGCATTTACTAAATTTTTTGAAGCACCCAAATATCGGGCGAGTTTTAAGATTCTGAAAACACGCAAAAGGCGCAGAGCTCGCAAAGCCGCCAGGGCATGGATACCCCCAAAAAAGAAGGAAATGTATTTGGGTACCGTCGATAAAAAATCGATGATCCCATAAAAGCTAAAAATGTATTTGAAGGGTTTTTTAACGCAAATTATACGAGCAACATATTCCAAAGAGAACAAAATGGTGATTATCCATTCTGCCCAGTTTAATATGTTGTAATGTCGCGTACCGAAGCCTTTGATACTTTCCAACATCACAATTAGGATACTGGCTACGATAACAATCAGGAGTATAACATCGAACAACTTTCCGGCAGGGGTGTCTGCCTCATATATGATCTCATGAAGTTTTTCCCTCCAGTTTTGGTTATTTGCTTTGGATGCCATTTAGTGTAAAACCACTTAAACTTTCTTTAGTACAAGAACCGAATTTTTTTGGATGTCTACAATTTTACTTAGGAATTTTTTCAAATAAGGATAGAATTCAGGAGCATAGAGCGATTCCTTAAAATCAACACGCATGGTAAGATTAATGGTATTCCCTAGAACTTTACTCGATAAGGCCAGGCGACCGGCATTATTTGGAAGCGTTACAATGGTTTCTTTTAAATTGCTTTCAACGGTATAGGCCTCACCAAGGTTTAATTTATAAATGTACATGAAACTTTTCTTGTAACCGAAATCAATAGGATAACTGCGTTCCTGAAGTTTAAAGGGATTTTCATTCCACCACCGGATAATGAATGGATTTATATAAACCAGATCACCGGTGTTTTCAGGGTTGTACTCAACTTTAAAGGATTCTTCAAAAGTGTCATCGGATTCATTCTGATCGGGTACTTCATAATCATAAATTTCTATGAATGGTGAGGTGTTTTGTAGCTTTTCAACATATTGATCCGGATTAGGATAATAGGATTCACTTAAATTCATTGCCAAATAACCTTTACTTTTTCCTGAAACTTCACCAACAAAACCGAGATCATCATCAAAATCAACATCTACCTGGTACATCATTACAGAGGTGCTTTTCGGATTAAGATCGATCCACTGACTGCCATGATCAAAATCCATTAATCGACCGTACTGATTCAAACATCGAAAGGGTAAATAGCCAAAAGCGTTGAACTTATCTGAGGCATCCAGCAAATAGTTTTTCCCGTTTATAGTAGCTTGAATAATGATATAATTAAAATCGGATAATACCGGATATAATTTAGTAGGAAATCCGTTTTGCCGGGTAGAGACCAAAACAGGTTTTACAGTGATATCCGCTTCTTCGAGTAGATTATGTAAAAGAATATTAATGGATCCAATATTACCGGATCTATTCTTTACGAGATCCTTGACATCGGTTTCTGAAAAAATTCGAGTATGGCCATCCCAGGTATAATTGTTCTGCACGTATTTGTAAATAGCTTTAGCACGTTTTAGAGCATCAGGCTCAGACAGTATACCGGAACTTAAAAGATCTTTGGCATCAACAGATTTTTTAAGTTGTCTTCCAATGTTCTGATCGGTCTTTACTTCATTATCAACGGCATCCCAAGACTTGGTATATTTTGTTACTGTACCATCAAAACCTTTAAATTCTTTTAGTTCATAGCTTATTCCGGCGCGATAATTTGATTCGCTGGTCATATAATCTTCATCTACAAAAGCGGGAATATCTTTCATGGCATAGAAAGCCTTAAAACAACCAGCTGAGGCGCCGGAGATGTAACGTAAACAATCTTTTTCAACATCACTCTTGTTAATTAATAGTTTTTGAGCACCTGTAAGTTTAATATTGTATTCCCAGTTTGCGGGTATGCTTGCTTGATATTCGCTGTAAAGTTTTGGGATATCACCTTGAAAATTCCAGGGGTAATAATTAAAAAAATACGGGGAGATCACTTTGTAGGAATAGGTGATTACCGATCCTTCTTTAATATGCGGTAATGTAAATTTTACAAGTGTTCGTTTCTCATCGTATTCTTCTTTAAAAATATCATTTTTATCCAACTGGTATTTTTCTACTTTACCATTTTCCAGGTTATACGTAGTTGCTGTTATATCTTTAATTTTTTCGTAGTGTCGGCTATCGCCTTTATATAGTAAAACCTGAACATTAGCTTCATCAAAACCTTCCTTATTAAATATTTTGATCTTGTATTTAACCTCCGTATTCAGGTCATATTCTTTATTATCAACATAGCTTTTTCCACTTTCAAAAAGAACCAGGGCATTAGCAGTAGAATCCTTTTCATAATGCGTCAAATTAATGTCGCTCAATGAAACGCGATAATTGAATTCTTCAGGGGTTTGACCCATAACTAAAAAGCTGATTAGGAGTAGACTTAGGGAGAAATAAAAAGTTTTCATGGTTGGTTTAGTTGGTTTTTAGTCTAAATATATCAGAATATTTATTTTTATTGAAATTGAAATATAGAACTTATCTGATATGAAAAGATGAAAAATCTTTAGCATTTAAATATAGTGTTTTATTGCAAAATGTAACAACTTTTGATTTCAATAGGGTGTTTTTCAATGGCTGAAATTTTAAGCATTAATTTTAATTCCTTTGTAAAAAATGCTGAAAATCAATCTAATAAAGCAATAAATGGAGGTAAGAAATAATCAAAAATAAATTTGAAATTTAATCCAATGAAATACACTTTAGACGTTTATTCCTTCTAAGATAACTTTGAATGATGTGCTGTGTATGACGGTTATTTTTCATTGGTGTTATTATGGATTCTAAAACCTTAATATTAGTTATCTGATAATTGAGGTTGAAAAATCCCAACCCCTTAAAAACACCATTTTCAATTAATATAGCACTGCGTTCATCAACATCACGTCCTTTATCGATGATCACCATATTTTTATTTGCGTAACTGTTTTTTTCTATCAAGGCTTTTACACGTTCATTGTATGATTCTATAGATTCTTCGCCAATACACGCGCCATGGCACTCTTTGATCTCGTATTTAAAACAACTTGATTTTGTTTTGTAGAGTCCCACTAATTTCTGGCATAAGTTATAATCCTCGACAGCTTTACTTAAAAAACTTTTACCACTCATACGGTTGCTAAAGGTAGTAATGGGTTTTTTTCTACCATCTGCAGCGTCTATTTTTAAATTAATATAGCCTTCCTCGTCCTCAAAACTGTATAAGGCGTGAGTAAATATACTGCGGCGTAAAGCCCGATTAAATATAGGTTTTACGCGTTTTATTTCTTCACTTTCTTTAAGCAAGGCCACGAGCTCGCTACCTGTAGCTTCGTAGGTAACTTCCGTAACCTTCGCCTGAATCTTTTTTGATTTTCTATCGGTTCCTGTGAAGTGCTGATTGATCCTTTTTTTAATGTTGTTACTTTTACCAATATAAAGGATCTTTCCGGCTTCGTCATGCATGTAATAAACACCTGTTACAGAGGGCATTTCAGCAATGATATCAATATGTCTCGGTTCTAATTGTCTTTTTGGATTCAATCTTACCGCATCGCTTACAATTTGTTTATCGGTATCCTTGCTTAATAAAAGTTTGAAGAGTTTTACCGTTGCAATAGCATCACCAGAGGCTCGGTGACGATCGGTTACAGGTATGCCTAAGGAGCGTACCAATTTCCCCAGACTGTAAGAATCCTGCCCGGGAATTAATTTTTTAGACAATTCTACGGTACATAATGATCGTCGGTCATAATCAAAACCTAAACGTTTGAATTCCGTAGATAAAATACGATAGTCAAATTGAGCATTGTGTGCTACCAGAATGCAGTCTTCAGTAATCTCGACGATACGTTTTGCAACTTCATAAAATTTGGGAGCACTATGAAGCATGGTGTTGTTAATACCGGTAAGGTTAACCACAAAAGGTTGTATTTCGCGCTCAGGGTTGACTAAGCTAATAAATTGATCGACCACCTCATGCCCATCAAATTTGTAAATAGCAATTTCAGTGATACCCTCTTCATTATACTTTCCACCTGTCGTTTCTATGTCTAATATTGCGTACAAATAATTCTATTTTATTCCCGTGAACCAAAGATACTACTTCCAATACGAACCATATTACTACCGCAATCTATGGCAATTTTATAATCGCCACTCATGCCCATGCTGATAATTTCGAGATTGCAATTAGGCCTTTGATACCTTTTAAGTTTATCGAAAGTGGTTTTTAAAAATGAAAACTCCTTTTTAACCTGAGTTTCATCATCGGTAAATGTTGCCATACCCATAAACCCTCGAATATTCACAAATTTGAATGCTGCTAAAGCATCAGAATTTAAAATTTCCCCGGCTTTTTCTGCTGTCATTCCAAATTTAGAATCTTCTTCAGCTATTTTAATTTGAAGTAAGCAGTTTATAACCCGATCGTTCTTTTCCCCTTGTTTATTGATCTCTTTCAATAATTTCATCCGATCTACGCCATGGATCAATGAAACAAACGGTGCCATGTATTTTATTTTATTACTTTGAACATGACCGATCATATGCCATTCAATATCTTTCGGTAAAGCCTCATATTTATCCGTCATTTCCTGAACCTTATTTTCACCAAATATCCTATGGCCGGCATTGTAAGCCTCCATAATGTCCTCGTTGGGTTTCGTTTTTGAAACCGCAACAAGCGTTACATTATCAGGTAATTCGGCTTTAATATGTTCCAGATTCTCTTGAATATTCATAAAATCTTGTTTTTAAAATTCGTAGATGGTTACACCGCTTCGTAATTTGGGTTCAATAAACGTGCTTTTTGGAGGCATAGTAAGGCCCTCATCAGCGATGGCTTTCATTTCTTCTATCGTTATTGGTACCAGACCGAAGCCCACTTTAAAAAAGCCCTCATCAACCTTATCTTTAATGTTTACCAGATCGTTTCTCCCAAAAGAATATTCAATACGCGTATCATTTCTTAAATCGCTAATGCCAAGAATAGGTTCCAATACGGTTTTGTATAAAATCTGCGTATCCAAAGCATCCAGGGCCGTATTAAAACTATAATTACTTTTCCTTAAATACAACGAATAAAAATCGCCGTCCAGATACATACTAAAGTGATGTTTATTCGTTGGTTTATAAAGCTCTGAGCCACGGTTTTCAATGCGAAAAACGGCGTCTAATTTAATTAGAAATGCTTCCTTTGATAAACCATTGAGGTCTTTTACGAGTCTGTTAAATTCGTAGATTTTCAAATGAGATTCCGGAATCAGATAACTCATAAAAAAGTTATAAGGTTCCTTGCCGGTGTGATTTTTATTTTCAGATTTCAGATCATCGGCTAACAAGCACGATGAGGCTGAGCGATGATGACCATCAGCGATGTATAAGGTATCCATTTTTTCGAATTCGTCCTTGATACTCTTTACTAATTTAGGATCTTCTAACTTCCATAAATAATGCGTATCACGATAGGTTGTTGTGAATTCAAATTCGGCACGTTCGCTCTGTATTTGTTCAATGATCAAACCGATCACATGATTATCAGGATAGGTGAGTAGTACCGGTTCGGCATTGAACCCAACGGTTTTTAAATAATCTTTAAAAATACGTTCCCGAAACTCAATAGTGTCCTCATGTTTTTTGATGATGTCGTTCCTATAATCTTCCGCGGAAGCGGCTGCCACGATTCCTGAAAAAGCAAATCCTTCACGATTTACAATTTTATAAATGTAATAAGCAGGCTTTTCATCCTGAACGAATATGCCGTCTTCCTTGAATTCCAAATACCGATTTTTCACTAAAGTGTAGCGTTCTTTACCCGTAATATCCTGATGGTATTTGTATCCGGGATTGATGATGTGCAAGAAAGAAAACGGATTATAGTCCAATCGAGCTTCCAGTTCATCCTGCGTGTAGCTTTGATAGGAACGCGAAGCCACTAAACTGACCTTATCCCGCGTTGGGCGCACGGCTTTGAAAGGATTTATTTTAGCCATATCGGAAGTTTTCTTTTTTTAATTTGAAAATTGAGCTGCTATGGTCTCAGCCTTTTTACTTTCTGAATAATCGTAGAATCCTTCACCCGATTTCACACCTAATTTTCCGGCGCGAACCATATTCACCAAAAGGGGACAAGGGGCATATTTTGGGTTTTTAAATCCGTCATACATCACATTCAATATAGAAAGGCATACGTCCAATCCAATAAAATCAGCAAGTTGTAAAGGTCCCATAGGATGCGCCATACCAAGTTTCATCACGGTATCAATTTCGTATACACCGGCAACACCGTTGTATAGTGTTTCAATGGATTCATTGATCATGGGCATTAAAATTCTGTTTGCAACAAATCCGGGATAATCATTGACTTCCACCGGAACTTTACCCAAGGTTTCAGATAAGCTCATAATGGTTTTCGTTACCTCGTCACTAGTACTGTAACCACGAATGATCTCAACGAGTTTCATGATCGGCACCGGATTCATAAAATGCATCCCTATCACTTTATCAGGACGCTCCGTTGCTGCGGCAATTTGTGTAATGGAAATAGAGGATGTGTTGGTGGCTAAAATGGTTTTTGGATCGCATAAACCATCTAAATCTTTGAATATTTTTAATTTAATATCAACATGCTCTACAGCGGCTTCAACCACAAGATCTACGTTTTTTACGCCTTTTGATAATTCCGTGAATGGGATAATATTACCTAAGGTTTCATTTTTATCAGCTTCACTGATCTTTTCCTTCGCGATCATACGATCGAGATTCTTTGCAATGGTTGCAATACCGCGATCCAGGGATGATTGATGAAGATCAATAAGGTTAACTTTAAATCCGTTTTGTGCAAAAGTATGTGCGATACCATTTCCCATAGTTCCTGCACCTATTACTGCAATATGTTTCATGTATTAAAATTTAGTTTAGTGTATCATGATTTTAAAAACCATAATAATTAAAGTTTGAAATTTTCAAGTGTATTAATTGGTAAAAAATTAAAAACACTCTATAATCTTTGTAGCAACACGTAAGGCTTCAGTGCCATCGTGAAGTGTTACTACTGGTGTAGTATTGGTTGTTATAGCGTGTGCAAAAGCTTCCAATTCATCTAAAATAGAATTGTTGTTCTCCACTTTTGGATTATCGAAATAAATCTGTTTTCTAACGCCTTCAGCATTCTGTAAAACCATATCAAAATCGCCGGGATGTTCGGGAGCATCTTTCATTTTAACGACTTCGCATTTTTTCGTAAGGAAGTCTACTGAAATATAAGCGTCCTTTTGAAAGAAGCGTGCTTTACGCATTTTCTTTAATGAAATACGACTTGCCGTTAAATTGGCAACACAGCCGTTTTCAAATTCTAATCTGGCGTTAGCGATATCTGGCGTGTCACTAATAACAGCTACGCCGCTGGCGGAAATGTTTTTTATTTTTGATTTAACGATACTTAAAATGATATCAATATCATGGATCATCAAGTCTAAAACCACCGGAACATCGGTACCTCGTGGATTAAATTCTGAAAGCCTGTGTGTTTCTATGAACATAGGCAATTTAATTTCGCTTTTTACCGCCAGATACGCCGGGTTAAAGCGTTCTACATGCCCAACCTGTCCTCGTAATCCGTGTTCTGCCAATAGTTCACGAATGTGTTCTGCTTCTTCAACGGTATTTGTTATGGGCTTTTCAATAAAGATATGTTTGCCTTTTGCAATAGCTTTTTTGGCGCATTCATAATGTGAAAGGGTAGGTGTTACGATATCCACCATATCAACGGCATCAATAAGTTCGTCTACAGTATTGAATAAATGGTAACCAAATTCTTCTGCTACTCTTTTACCATTTTCTATGTCGGCATCATAGAATCCGACGAGTTGATATTTTTCTGATTGTTTTAGTAATCTTAAATGAATTTTTCCAAGATGACCTGCACCTAGTACACCGGCTTTTAGCATAAGTTTTTACATTTTCAACAAAAATAAAATAATTTAAGCTTCAATTTAGCTAAAACTAAGGAATATTTGGGTGGAATTTTAGGAAAAATAAATTCTTATTAAATTGTTTTTAGCTTTGAAATCTTTATCTAACTTTAACCTCTGAAATGCCATTAAAATTGACCGATACTTTTAAACATAGAGGCTTACGCCAGAAACTTGTTGAAACCGTAAAAGCCAAGGGAATACAAAGCGAACCCGTTTTAAAGGCCCTTGGAAAGATACCTCGACATCTTTTTATGGATTCAGGTTTTTTGGATCATGCCTACCAGGATAAAGCATTCCCTATTGCTGCAGACCAAACCATTTCACAACCCTACACGGTAGCGTTCCAAACGGAATTGCTCGAAATTAAAAAAGGCGATAAGGTTCTGGAAATAGGTACGGGCAGTGGCTATCAAACGGCGGTTTTATGTGAACTTGGCGCTCGCGTATATAGCATTGAACGGCAACAGGAACTCTTTAAAAAAACCAGTAAATTTTTGCCAAAACTAGGTTACCGTGCTAAAAAACTCATTTTTGGTGATGGGTATAAAGGATTACCTGAAGAAGCACCTTTTGACAGTATTATTGTTACAGCCGGAGCACCTTTTGTTCCTAAAGCCTTATTGAAGCAACTTAAAATTGGAGGTCGAATAGTGATTCCTGTTGGCGATGATGTCCAAACCATGACCCTCATTATTCGAAAAGGACAAAAAGAATTTGAAAAGCACGATTATGGTGAATTCAGATTTGTACCGCTTCTAGAGGACAAGAATTAAACTAATCCCAGACAAATTTCCAGGTACGATCCGGTTGGCGTTTCCAGACCGTGTGAAAAATACCTTTACTGGATTTTTCATTTCCAAGAGAATCCTGATACTTGTAGATATAGTTGCCATACGTATATCCCAGATCTCCGGAAGCAGAAACTTCCACAAAGCTGGGCTCCCACGATAAGCCTTTAGAGTTGCTATTTTTCATGTATTCTTTAATATCTGCTTTACCTTTTACCAAAGTATTATTACGTAGTAAAACACCATCATCGGCAACAAAATGGAGGAAAGCCACATTCATTCCCTTGTCCTGTGCCATAGTGCTAAAGGCCTTTTCTGTTTGTGCGATCTCTTCCTTCCATTGTTTAATATTTTGTTCTTTTTTCCCGTTATCACAGGCTAAAAACATGAAGAACAATGAAAAAATGGAGATATAATTGATGTTTTTCATCACGAAGAGGTTTAAATTAATTGCTCATTTAGTTGACCGGTGATCGTATCGATCCAAATTTTATTTTTATCCCAATTTAAACCATGGTTAGTTTCTCGGTCATATTTTTTCTGAAGTACATCACAAGCTCTCCACAGATCTTTATAAACTCTTAAATAGGTATCAAAACCCCTAATCTTGTTCTTACTTAATTTTGAAAATTCTTTTCTGATCTTAAAAGCGAATAAGGCCGCAATATCAAAATGTAATTGCTCATGAGCTAATAAATTATCATCCTTTTTAAAGACCCAGGATTCATTTTTATAAAAATGGGCTTCAGCCTTTAAAACATTAGGATTCTGAATGTTATTATTTTCATCCACAAGAATATTTCTGGGTAATATTTCAATTTTATAGGAAGTTTGAGCATAACCAATAATATTTAAATTGGGTTCGGCTTGAAAATCCTCCCATTGTAATCGTGTGTCTTTACTCCAGGGTATATAGGCTGATTGTGCTAAACCCAAACTCTGCAATACCAAAGTTAAGAGTAAACTTAAAGTGATATGTCTCGGGATTTTAGCCATCTTATTAATTTCCAAATATGACTTTAGAACTTGTCTTTTGTCAAACCACCTACTATTGGTAAAGTCAGTGAGGTTCCGTCCAGGTCTATTGTTAATTCAGTCCCCGGTTTAGGATGCAGTGTAAAATTCTTATCACTTGAAAAGATCATCAACCCAATTTGTTGTCCGGCTCGAATAACCTGATCATCCGGCTCTAGATCAAAGGTAATTTCATAAAACTTTCCGGGTTTAAGAGGCTTACTCTCTGATAAGGACTTATAGTTTTGTGGATCTGCCCAACCTCTGGTAATAATGTTATCGGTAATTCTGGTGCGACGACCATCTTCCCAGGGTAAAGAAACCAACCATACAGACAAGTTGGCTGCCGGTTTACTGCTGGCCAGTTTTACCGTTATTTTAGGAAGACCTGAAATGTGAATATCTTCTTTTAATTTTGGGGTGAGATACAATAAGCGATGCTCTGTGAATTCTGCCTGAGCAAGTGCCTCACCGGCAAAAGAGTAATTATCAACCAACGTTTCTGTGCCTTGATTTGAAGTGCTTTCAAGGGTTAGTCCACCATACCCTGGAGCTCCCGGTGTAAGGTGCAGCGTAACATCCTGAGATTGCGGATTTGGGAAGTCGGCGTAAGGTGTCGGGTTATCCCTGTCATCATATTCTCTTACGATATAAGCTTTGTTTTCCGATTTTTCCACACCGTTATCAATTCCAAATAAATAATGCGTAAACCAGGCATTCATCATAGCGATCGGCGGTGGTCCGCCATGACCGTTCTGATGATAATAGATCTGTGTTTCCAGGCCCATCTCTTCAGCTTTTTTAAAAATGCGATAGCTGTGCTCAGGCATCACATTCCAATCGTTAAACCCGTGCGACATGAATAACGCAGCCTTCATAGGAGCCATATCGTTTAAATAATCGCGGCCGGCCCAAAAATCATTATAATCACCGGTAATTCGATCCTGACCATTGCGCATTTCAGTATCACGAATCACCTTATTATTTCTGGCTCGTTTGGCTTCATCACCACTATTAATAAAATCGTAAAGCACATCAATATCCTCGCCCAAATAACCGCCCGGTGAACGGACTAAACCATTCGAGCGGTAGTAATGATAGTATGACGTATTAGGTGCTACAGGAATAATAGCCTTTAGTCCATCAACACCTGTGGTTGCAGCCGCTAAAGGAATGGTGCCATTATATGATGTGCCTGTCATGCCAACGTTACCGGTTGTCCAATAGGCTTTAACTTCTTCACCTCCATAAGGTTCTGTGTAGCCTTTTGCTCTCCCGTTTAGCCAATCAATAACAGCTTTTGGTGCAAGCGATTCATTATCGCCACCAACTGTTGGAGCACCTTGCGATAAACCTGTTCCCGGGGAAGAGGAGTGCACCACAATATAACCCCTTGGCACCCAGGTTGAAATCTGAGAATTTGAAATGATAGGTCGTTCTCCGGTTCGAATTACCTCAGGATGGGTATGTTCCGGACCCCAAACACCCAATTCGTGGTTAACATCCCAAAATTCATCACCATTTCCGCGAGCTACACCTGCGTAATACGGACTGGACTCATAAACCACCGGTAGTTTTAAGCCTTCTGTTTCCGTTTGATAAGGTCTGGTAACATCCACATGCATCCGATCTAATTTCCCGTCACCATCCGAATCAAACGTAGTTTCGACAAACAAATCTTCGCGTATCCATTTATCGGGTGTATTAAATGCGTCAACAATTTGAGCCTTTCCATCCTTGAAAACCGGTTGAGCCTTTTCTTGGGCAAAACTTAGTGTCGTACCAACAGTTAAAAGAAATAGTAAAACTTGAATTTTTTTAGAGAATATTTTCATGCTTTTTAGTAGTTATTTGGTAAGTATGTTTTTGGTATGGGATTGTATTTGGTTTCCTGCGTCCAGAAAATGTTTACGATCCACCAGCGCTTGCCGTCAAATTGTAGTTGAATACTATTGATACCCCGCATAAACGGTGTTTTCTGATCGTGCGTTAAATAAGCTTCATAGGTGCTGAAAACATGAGCGATATTTCCAAAAGCATCAATCTCACGATGGATCTCTTTTTCAATAAAGCCGTTTTCTTCAAGCCATGTACCTGAATTTTTGATGTAATCATCCGGCGACATGTAATTCACCATATATTGACCTAGTTCGTTGATACCGGAGGGAATAAGTTTGGCATCCGGTTTAAAAAGATATTTGAACTGTTTCCAATTTCTTTTTTCGTTTTTCCCTCCTGAAATAGAACGATAGAGGGTCTTTATGGTTTTATCAAGGGTTAGAACGCGTGAACTGTCTATAGAAAATTCAACCGGGTTTTCAGCATTTTTTGAAGTATCATCATCTTTTTTCTGGGCATGAATACTATTAATGCAGAGCGTAAAAGACAAAACGAGCACAAGGTGTTTCATAGTGGTGTTTAAATTATGAGCAAAATAATTATTCTCAGTCATAAAAACGCAATGAAAGTCTTAAAATTTTACAGTGCAAAGTAGCATCCTGTTTTCACAGTTAATAGAACACGCAATCTCAATTCTTATTTAATAGGAAGCATCAATATCTACCTTTTTCACAAAATTGATCAAGCCGTCAAAATAAGTTTTTTGATCGTCGTACATGGCCATGTGGCTTCCATTCGGGCATAATAAGAAACTACCGTTTTGAACTTGTGTAGACATCCATTCCATGTATTTAGGATCCATCGTATCGTGCGCCGCGCCAATGATGAGCGTTGGTGTGTTAATTTCAGGAAGATCCTTACTGCGGTCCCAGGTGTATAGTTTAGCGCTTTCGGTAATACCAAATTCACTAGGGCCTTGCATGTAAACGTATAGGCCGTTGTTCAACTTTTCGAAAGCGCGATTCACAGGATTCGGCCAATCTTCCAATGGCATTCTAAGAATATGTTGCGTGTAAAAATACTTGAACAATAACTCACTGTATTTAGGATTATCAAATTCATTATTTGCCTCGAGATCTTTAACCTCTTTTAAAACCTCAGGTGGTAACTGCGGACCTAATACCTCCTGAGCATACTTATTATATTCCGGAACAGAGGCCACCATATTAGAAATAACCAAACCTTTGAGATTCTTTTGATATTTTAAAGCGTATTCCGTGGCTACAATACCGCCCCAGGAATGCCCCAGTAAATAAAAGTTGGTACTGTCCAGATCTAGAGCTTTGCGTACTTGTTCCACTTCATCAACATAGCGGTCTAAAGTCCATAGCGTAGAGTCATTCGGTTGGTCGCTGTAAGCTGATTCCAGCTGATCGTAATAATAGTATTCTATCCCGGCTTCAGGGAAATAAGAATCAAAAGATTCAAAATATTCGTGCGTAGCACCAGGACCTCCATGGAGTAAAAGCATTTTCATTTTTGGGTTGTTTCCAACACGCTTTGTCCAAACGTTAAAGGTGCCTTTATCGGTTTTTATAGGGATCATTTTAACACCACCACTCAAAGCATCATCCCTGTTGGAATAATCCAGATAATGACTTTCAGTATCAGAAGAAACTGTTTTTTGTTCTTGTTGTTTGCAACTTAAGGAGATCAGACATAAACTGAAAAGCGCAATAAAATATTTCATAGTAATTTTGATTTTGATTAGTTTCAATGATCTAAACGGCATGGCGTTTAAGTCCTCTAAAATAAGAAAAAACTTCCTGTGAATATCAGGAGTTTAATTTATTTTAAAACGTTATCTTAGTTGAAACTAAACTAAAAACAAAATGAATAAAACGCTTAGAGGCATTATTTTATTAGCCATAGGAATCTTCATCATTGTATGGGCACTGAATCATAAACCAACGAATGAATTACAGGAAGCAGTGAACTCGATGTTCGACGGAAGTAGTTATAGCATGAGTGAACCCTGGTATTATGCATCACTGGTTGTAGGGGCGTTGCTAAGTTTGGCAGGCTTACGTGATTTTATCGGGAAAAAATAGGTGAGTTATTTTAGTCTTGCGAAGGTGCTTCCAACACCATCATAAACATCCTGAGATATTATAAGAGTATCCTTTTTTTCAAGAATTAACATGCCGGAAGAAATGATGTTGCTTGAATCATTTGCATTTTCATCCAAGGTGATAAATGCAGCCAGCTTATTTTGTAAAAGAGACCTTTTCTCGGTTATATGATAACTACCGGTTCCAATTCTCAGTTTGCTTTTATATAGACTGTATTCGGAATCTTTATTTAGCCTTAATTCAATAGTGAATCCGGTTGATTCGGGTGTGTTATGGATATGATTGCCGATGCCACCATCAGTGCTGATCCATACCCAGGTTCCAAAAAGTTCCGGATTTACAAACGAAACTTCTGAAGATTTACAGCTGAATATTATAATTAATAGAAGTGCTGCAAAAAATAATTTTTTCATTGTAAACCCATTTAAGATAATAAGGTCTCGTTGTTGCATTTTATAAAACAACGCTTAGTTATAGATCTTCTTAATGCGATCTAAACGTCGTTTACTTTCCCGATCTTTAATGGTTTCGCGTTTATCGTATAACTTTTTACCGCGAGCTAAAGCGATATTCAATTTAGCCAAGCCACGATCGTTGATAAAAAGTTTCAACGGAATAATGGTCAGCCCCGAATTTTTAACTTCTTTGTGCAATTTTTTTAGTTCGCGTCGGGTAAGTAATAATTTGCGCTCAGCCTTAGGTCGGTGGTTGTAATAATTCCCGAATTTGTATTCTTCAATAGTCATATTCACCACAAATAATTCGCCTTTTTCATTAAATTCACAAAAACTTTCCGCAATAGAAGCTTTGCTTTCGCGAATCGATTTTATTTCGGTTCCGGTGAGCACAATTCCAGCCATGTATTTATCCAAAATTTCGTATTGAAACCGGGCTTTTCTGTTCTGTATGTTGATCTTCTTTTGCATGCAGCACAAAACTACGCAAATTATCATACTTTATGGCAATTTTTTATATGGTCTTCCGACAAAACATTCGTACTTTTGACTTCAGTTTATAAAACTTTCGATTTACCAAAAATAAAACTATGAAATCATACGATGTAGCCGTTATAGGCTCAGGGCCCGGAGGATATGTAGGTGCCATTCGTTGCGCCCAGTTAGGCTTAAAAACCGCTATTATAGAAAAATATGCCACACTTGGTGGTACGTGTTTGAATGTGGGTTGTATTCCCAGTAAAGCCTTATTAGATTCTTCACATCATTTTGAGGATGCTGTAAAACATTTTGAAGAACATGGTATTGATATTCCCGGTGAAGTAAAAGTAAATTTGGAAAAAATGATCTCCAGAAAGCAGGAGGTTGTAGATCAAACTACCGGTGGTATTGATTTTTTAATGAAGAAGAATAACATCGATGTTTACCATGGTATGGGTAGCTTTAAAGATGCTACACATATCACTATTGAAGGTGATGAGACCACGGAGATTGAAGCGAAAAATTCAATAATTGCTACCGGAAGCAAACCAGCAAGTTTACCATTTATTGATATTGATAAGGAACGTATCATTACATCTACAGAGGCTTTAAAATTGAAAGAAGTACCTAAGCACTTAATCATTATTGGTGGTGGTGTGATTGGTTTGGAGCTTGGTCAGGTGTATCGCCGACTTGGTGCTGAAGTAACCATCGTTGAATATATGGACCGCATTATCCCAACCATGGATAGTGGACTTTCAAAGGAATTGAATAAGGTCTTCAAAAAAGCAAAATTCTCAATTGCAGTATCTCACAAAGTGAAATCTGTGGAGCGCAAAGGCGATGAGGTTATCGTGAAAGCAGAAAACAAAAAAGGTGAAGATGTTGAGTTTAAAGGGGATTACTGTTTAGTTTCTGTAGGAAGAAAACCCTATACAGATGGCTTGAACGCTGAGGCTGCCGGAGTAAAACTTGATGATAGAGGACGCGTTGAAGTAAACGAACATCTGCAAACCAATGTTAAAAATATTTACGCGATCGGTGATGTGGTAAAAGGTGCTATGTTAGCGCATAAGGCAGAAGAAGAAGGTGTTTTTGTAGCGGAAACGATTGCAGGACAAAAGCCGCATATCGATTATAATTTAATTCCGGGTGTGGTATATACCTGGCCGGAAGTGGCATCTGTTGGTAAAACCGAAGAACAACTTAAAGAGGAAGGCATAGAATACAAATCAGGGCAATTCCCCATGCGTGCTTTAGGACGAAGTCGTGCCAGTATGGATACTGATGGTTTTGTTAAAATTTTAGCTGATAAGAAAACGGATGAAATTTTAGGCGTTCACATGATCGGTGCCAGAGCTGCAGATTTAATTGCTGAAGCTGTTGTAGCTATGGAATATCGTGCTTCTGCTGAAGATGTAGCCAGAATGTCACACGCGCATCCAACGTACACTGAAGCTGTTAAAGAAGCTGCGCTTGCAGCCACAGAAGACCGTGCGCTTCACGTGTAATCACCTAAAACATAGATAAAAAAAATCCCTTTCAGTTGATGAAAGGGATTTTTTTATTTTTTAATATTCTATTCAATGATCTAACTGAATAAATCATTTAACACTTTTGCCAATCGAACACCTGCTTTTTGGAGTTGCGTACGCACCGTTCCAAAATTGTCATAAGCATAACGGTAACGCAGGTTTTCGCCTTCCTTTACATGGTCGTAAACATTTCGGGTTAACTGATGTACTTCATTAACCCAGTCTACAACTGTTCCTTTTTGAATATCTCTTATTTGTTGCGCGGAAAGGATATCAGCATTTGCAGCCAGTTCAGAATAACTCATTTTATAATTTTCTATCATCTCACTATCCCAAACGCGGTGCAAATTAGAGTCGTTATAAAACCATTGTACTTTAAAATCGTTACCACCGCGATCTTCAGCTAAACCAATGTGCATTGGTTGATGTAAGTCGCCAATAAAATGTACTAGGAGTTTTAAATAAAAGGCTTTATCTTCTTTTGAAGTCTTAGGATCTTTAATGACTTCCATACATTTTGTGATGCCTGTTACCAGATCGCCATCCGGATTTTTTTCCGATTCCTGATAATCCTGATCCATAGGCATATTGATGTAATGCCAGCTGTAATATTTATCGTAACGTTTATCTGCCTTAATATCATCGGCATATGTTGAAACAAAGGCTAATCCATGACCGTCTAAAAGTTTATCTATGGCTTTTTTAGCCTTCACACTTAAATAATTTTCAGCAATTTGACCAACCACACGGTGTCCGGTAGGTCCCCAAAAGGATTTCATAGGGTTCGCGAAAACTTGTGTTGAAACAACTAAAAAAAGGAGAAGAAAATATTTTTTCATTTCAAAAATTTTGATGCAAAGTTAACTATATAAAACGATAAATTCAGCACGTTATTTGAGCTTTTAAAAATACTGTTCTAAAGTTTTGAGAACCTCATTTTTATAACTTCTACTTATGGATAAAGCCGTATTGGCAATGGTGATATATTCGTTGGTGAATGATACGATACGAGGAATTGCAATAATATAGGAACGGTGAATCCTTAAAAATTGGGTTTTCGGAAGCTTGGCATCTATGGCACTGATGGTTTCTCTGGTTACAACGGTTTTGTCAGTGAGATGGATTTTCAAATAATCACTGAAGCTTTCGATGTAAATAATTTCAGAAAAATCAATTTTTGTCATCGTTCTGTCAGACCGCACAAACATAAATGTGTTGTCATCTGATGTAGGGGGAAGTTGTTTTTTCGATTCCAAATACACGTCAAAGTAAGTGTTCACTGCTTTCAAAAGACGCTCAAAGGCGATTGGTTTTAACAAATAATCTACAGCCTGTAATTCAAAACCTTCCACAGCATAATCCCGATATGCCGTTGTAAAAATAATTTTGATATTCTTGTTGATGGATTTCGCAAAGGCGATCCCTGATATTTCGGGCATGTTGATGTCCAGAAAAACAAGGTCGATCGGTTTTGAGCTGATATATTGAAAGGCTTCCATAGCGGTACTACAGCGCGCCACCACATGGATGTTCTTTATTTTGGCCAGATGACTTTCAATAACTTCGCGGGCTACAGCTTCGTCATCAATGATCAGGCAGTTTATGGTTCTTCGTACTGTTCCCACTTAGTTCAAATCTAATTTTAATTCAACATTAAAGCTATCGTCGGTTTTATTAATCACCAATTTATGATTGTTTTTATAAAGGATATGTAAACGCTTTTTAATATTTTCTAAGCCAATACCTTTATTTGAAAATTCAGGTTTTGTGCTGGTGTTTTCAACAAGTAGAAAAATAGTTCTGCCACTACATTTCAACTGTATGAAGATATCTAAAACCCCATTTTTGATAGCGCCATGTTTAAAACTATTTTCAATGAAAGGTAACAATAGCATGGGAGCGATTTTCAGATCTTTTGGAATATGATCTTTTATAAATTCAATATTCAAAGTCTTGTTAAAGCGCATTTTTTCAAGAGCGATGTAGTCTTCAATGTGTGCCATTTCATCTGAAAGCGCAACAAAAGGTTTGTCGGATTGATACAATAAATAATCTAGTAAATTAGAGAGTTTCAAGATCATTTCAGGCGTTTCTTCCGCTTTGCGCAAAGCGAAGCCATACATCGTATTTAAAGTATTGAATAAAAAATGCGGATGGATCTGCATCTTCAAATAATGCAACTCCTGTTCTTTCAATTTAAGCTGTGTCTCCAGAATTTTAGTTTCCAGTTTTTTAGTTTCTTCACTGTGTTTTAAATTGATCTTAAGGAGTTTAAAAGCACTTGCCAAAAACACAACGATATAAACACTTGTAGCCACATATAAAATATTTCTCGTGGCCGGATTCATGTTATTATACTGAAATTCAGCTAGATAAGTCAGGCTGAAAAATATGGATAACATGATGAGATAACAGGATATGATAAAAGTGTAAACACTGTATAAGGCGAATAACCCATAGCGTTTGGTAACCAGATAATCGGGTATTAACTTGTAAATGGATACGTAGGTGGTAGCAATGGTTATCGGCATCAAAAAAAGTGAAAATGCCATGGCATCATTTAGTTTTGAAATGTCGCCACCAAAAAAATAAGTAAAAAAAAGCAATACGCCGCACCAAAATAGGAGGTGTAGAAAAATCCGAATCAAAAGATTTTTAATTGCTGCTTTTGTGAACATTTGAGCTAATTAAGCTACAATAATACTATAATTTTGAGCACGATTTGTATTTTGTAGACGAATAACGGAATTAGCGCCCGTTTCGACATCTTGTTAAAACCCATACTAATCCGGTTATTCATCGCATTTTAAAAAAGACACAGGATTTATAGCCTACTTTTGGAGGGTATTAATCAAAAAAACGAACTCATATGTACTCATTTATTTTAACCTTTATTCGTATTCCATTAATAGGAAATCCATTTGTTGAACGGTTTTACGAGGGCAATCCTGTGTTTATGACACCAATATTACTCTGTTTTCTAATTTCTATAGGATTCATAGTTTTTGGATTTTTAAAATTAAAAACGAATTCGGCATTAGTAAATAAAATGCTAAAACTTACCGCTGACAGTAGTCTTCTCGGTTTGGTTTTTGGATTTTTAGGATCTGTAATAGGTTTGATTGGCGCCTTTGATGGCGTTGAAGCCATAGGAAATCCGTCTCCGGCACTGTTTGCCGGCGGACTTAAAGTATCTTTACTTGCGGCAACATTTGGATTAGTTACTTTTCTTTTTGCGAGACTTGGTATCCTTATTTTGCGTGGTTTAAAAAAAGTAGAAGACGATAACGAATAGATGCCATCCATCAATCAAAAAACAAAACCTTTCCTTTTGGAGAGGTTTTTTTATTTTCCTTTATGGCGTTTATTGTAGTTCTTATCGCCGCGAGTTTTAGGTTTCTTGTACTTTTTAGCGATCTTGAATTTATAACTTCCTCCTAAATTCTCTTTTTTGTTCTTTTCTTTCTTTTCGTGAAAAGCCGGTCCGGGTGCATCTTCATCACGTTGTTTTAAGGGGTTGTAGTGCTCTTTAATTTTTGGCCGTTCTTCAGGAATAAGTTCATCTGAAATGGCGACAGTTTCAGGAAGATCAAGCAACGGAATTGTCATTTGCATGAGGTCTTCTATCTGTGTTACAAATTCCTCTTCTTTTTCTGTTGAAAATAAAATACTGTGCCCTTCACGTTCGGCACGACCTGTTCGCCCAATACGATGCATGTAATTTTCAGGATAATCCGGGGTGTCAAAATTTATAACGTGACTTATATTATCGATATCCAAGCCACGAGCCATAACATCTGTAGCTACCAAAATACGATTGTCGCCCTTTCGAAACTGTTCGATACTTCTTAAGCGATAATTTTGTGTTTTATTTGAATGAATAATTGCTAAGTCTTCTTTATAAAAGGCATCTAAAGCCTCAAATAAACGATCGGCCATGCGTTTGGAATCTACAAAAACCAAAACCTTGTTGAAGATTTCCTGATCTTTAAGAAGTTCAACCAACAGATTTACTTTGGTATTAAAGTTTGGAACTTTATAGCGGCTTTGTGCAATATTCTCCAAAGGTGTTCCCGAAACTGCGATAGATACACGTTCGGGAGCTTTAAAGAAATCATTGATCAAGGCATCAACGTCATGGGTCATGGTCGCTGAGAACATGATGTTCTGATGCTTCGACAGGAGTTCAAAAATATTGGTAATTTGAAAACGAAAGCCCAGATCCAGCATCACATCAACTTCATCGATGACTAATTTCTGAATAGATTTTAATCTCAATACCCTGGTTAAAGCCAGATCGTATAAACGTCCTGGAGTAGCAACTAAAATATCCAATCCTTGAGCAATAGCCTGTTTTTGAGTATTGATATTGGTTCCACCATAAACCCCTAAAACGCGGGTATTAATGTATTTTGAAAGTTTCTCAATATCATCAACCACTTGCACAACCAATTCTCGTGTTGGAACTAAAATAAGTACCCGTGGATTATCTTGTGTTGAATAGGGCAGACTTTTAAGAATAGGCAGCATATAAGCATAGGTTTTTCCGGTACCGGTTTGAGCAATACCAACCATATCCCGACCTGAAGCTACAACACTAAAAGCCTCCGCCTGTATAGGCGTAGGCGTTTTAAACCCAAGATCGTCCAGGGCATTTCGTAAAGGCGTATTTAAATTTAAATCGTCGAAGCTTTGCATAACTGCAGTTTGCGGGCAAAGGTACTGTTTTATTTCAACTACAAGTGCTTCTTATTTATTTCGATTTCATAGGAAGCATGAAATGTTTTATTAGAATCTAAAGTTAATATGCCTTCCTTGGTTTTGAAATTTTGATCATGGTCCTCATGGTCCGCTATGCCCAACCAGGGTTCAATGCATACAAAATCGCCATTAGGTTTTGCCCAGATCCCCAGGTAATTAAAATCAGGATATGTCACAGATAAAATGGTGCCGTGATTTTGGCTTTTTAATTGAACTTTTCGGGAAATTAAATCTTTAAAGATGAGAGCGTCCTCATTGAATAGATCATGCGTTAATGGGAGCGTTTTAGTATGCTCTAAGGTTGGTTTTGTCCGATTTGATATCAGTCCGTTAGCAGGATTTATCAGATGTGTTTTTGAAGTTTCTTCAGTTTCAAATTCTAAAAAATAATCACTGTAAGCATCATCCTTAAAAACCGGGCATTTGAAAGCCGGATGTCCGCCCAATGAGAAATACAATGGTTTGGAATCGCAATTTTTAACGTGATGATCGATCGTTATTCGATTTTCAATCAATGTAAATGAAATTCTAAATTCAAATTTGAAAGGATACTGTTTCAGGGTTTCTTCACTATAATCCAATCCAAAGATCAACTTATTTTCAGTTTGATCAACCAGATAAACCTTCGGATTATTCCTGATCATACCGTGTTTCGGAAGGCTGTAAGTAGTACCTTCAAAAACAAATGAATCCTTTTTCAAGGCACCAATAATAGGGAAGAGGTTGGGTGCATGACTGCCCCAAATATCCAGTTGCGCATCCCACATAAATTCTAAATGGGTTTTTAAACCGCTTATTTTACAAAGTTCAGCACCTGGATTTTTTACCCCGATCTCTAACAGGGCATTGCGAAGTGTGTACATAGATTTTCTTTGAAAGTAAGATACAAAAATCCTAATTTTTTGAGTATTCTCAGTAAATTTGTGTCATTAAGATTCGCTATTGAGAACAAAACAGTTTTATAATCCCGAAAATCCGGAGGTCTTTAAAACCCAGTTGCAACTTTGGGCGCAACAATTTGATGATATCTTATGGTTGGATTCGAACCAACATCATCAAAAATACGGCAGTTTTGAAGCCGTTCTGGCTGTCGATGCCTTTACCAGTATTCAAACGGATTATCACGATGCATTTGAGAAATTAAAAGCCTATCAAGGCACTACGAAAGATTGGATCTTTGGTTATTTGAGTTATGATCTGAAGAATGCTGTGGAGGATTTAAGTTCAAATAATTTCGACGGTTTAGGCTTTCCTGATCTTTATTTTTTTCAGCCTAAAAAATTGTTTCTTATCAAAAGAGATGGTGTTGAAATACAGTATCTCAATATGGTCAGTGATGACATGAATCGGGATATTGAGTCCATAAGTTCAATTGAAAGCACTAAGCAATCGAAGTTTGAGGAATCCATAAAAATTCACCTGCGCATCCATAAAGATGCTTATTTTGAAAAGTTACACAACTTACTTCAGCATATTCACCGCGGCGACATTTACGAAGCTAATTTTTGTCAGGAATTTTATGCTGAGGATACCACCATCGAACCTATCGAAATTTACCGTAAGCTCAACGCCATTTCCAATCCGCCTTTTGCGAGTTTTTTAAAGTGTTTTGATAAGTATTTGATGTCGGCTTCGCCGGAACGCTATCTCAAGAAAACCGGAGATCTGGTGTTGTCGCAGCCTATAAAAGGAACTGCACCCCGATCAGAAAACCCTAACGAGGATAAGGCTTTAAAAGAGCGATTAGCGCGAGATCATAAGGAGCGAAGTGAAAATATTATGATCGTGGATCTGGTGCGAAATGACTTGTCTAAAACAGCCATAAAAGGAAGTGTGGAAGTAGCAGAATTATGCCGGATCTACACGTTTGATCAGGTGCACCAAATGATCTCCACAATAACCGCTAAGGTTGAAAAAGATAAGCATCCTGTAGACATCATTAAAACGACTTTTCCTATGGGAAGCATGACGGGAGCACCAAAGATTTCAGCCATGAAAATTATTGAAGACCTGGAAGAAACCAAACGTGGTTTGTACTCCGGTGCCGTGGGGTATTTCACTCCGGACAATGATTTTGATTTTAATGTGGTTATTCGGAGTATCTTGTATAACGCGAGTACAAAATATGTGTCTTATTCTGTAGGTAGTGCCATTACTGCCAAAAGTGACCCTGTGAATGAATACGAGGAATGTTTGGTAAAGGCCAAAGCGATGCGAACCGTTTTGGAGCAATAATCATGAAAGCCTATGCTTTAAAATTGTAAGTTTGTATAAGCTGGATCAATTGAGTTTCAAATTAAAAAACTGTGCTAGAAGCCTTTCAAAATCATATTCATAATAAGCTCGCTTTCTTGAGGGAGCGTAAGTTACTTATTGCTATTTCAGGAGGTGTGGACAGTGTGGTTCTTGCGCATTTATGTGCACGATCCGGCTTTAATTTTTTATTGGCGCATTGTAATTTTAATTTAAGAGGTGATGAAAGTGATGCCGATGAAGATTTTATTTCCGACCTGGCGGATGACCTGGATAAAGAGGTGTTCATTCAGCATTTCGACACGAAGGCTTATGCCGAAGAACATAAATGCTCCATACAAATGGCAGCTCGCGAGTTACGTTATGATTGGTTTACAGAACTCGCAGAGCAATTGCATTTCGATTATATACTAACGGCGCATCATGCCGATGATAATCTCGAAACCTTTCTCATCAATTTTTCACGGGGTACGGGATTGGAAGGACTTACCGGGATTCCTGAGGTAAACGGGCTATTTGTGCGTCCGCTTTTGCCATTTTCAAATGATTCGATTAGATCCTTCGCTGAAAACAACAAAATTGCCTGGCGTGAAGATAGTAGTAATGTCTCCGTAAAATATTTGCGAAATAAGCTAAGGCATGAGGTCATCCCGATTTTAAAAGAGATCAACCCGAGTCTATTGGAAAGTTTTCAAAATACGCTCGACAATTTAAACGATACTGCAGATATTGTAGAGGAAAGCGTTCAGGCGGTGCTCAATAGAGCCATCATTAGCATCGATTCTTACAAGGTGGTTTATAATATTGCCAAGTTTAGTAAACTGAATAATCCGAAAGCGTACCTCTTTGAAATCTTTAAATCATACGGTTTTAAAGCGTGGGATGATGTTTTAAATCTACTTGACGCTCAACCAGGAAAATTTGTACATTCGGATTCGCACCGTTTGATCAAGGATCGCGAATGTTTAATTTTAACAGATGCCCAACCCTCTGATTTTAAGTGTGTTAAAATTAATAATTTCAATAAAAAGATTAAAACACCTTTTGGTAAATTATCCTTTTCTGAAGTTAAAAATACCGGTTCTGAAACTGAGAATTTGATTTTTATTGATGGTGATGTACTGCAAATGCCTTTGGTGTTAAGAAGCAGGAAAGAAGGGGATGTATTCTATCCTAAGGGTATGACAGGTAAAAAGACCTTGAGTAAATATTTTAAAGATGAAAAATTTTCTCTGGTCGACAAAGAACAGGCCTTGCTTTTGTGCTCCGGTAAGGATATTGTTTGGATCCTGGGAAAACGTGCTGATGATCGGTTTAAAGTTACAGACAAAACAAAACACATTTTAAAAATAGAATTAACCCCATGATACTTCGAGGACAGATCGTAGATGTACTGAATAAGCGTATTTTCAAAGGAGAAATAACGGTTAAAGAAGGACGTATCGTGTCTGTCGAAGAAAGCTATCATGACGAAGAAAATTATATCATTCCCGGGTTCGTTGATGCTCATATTCATATAGAAAGTTCCATGCTGGTTCCCAGTATGTTCGCGCCTCTGGCGGTAACTCATGGTACGGTAGCAACCGTTTCTGATCCTCATGAAATAGCTAATGTTATGGGAGTTGCCGGAGTTCATTTTATGATCGAAAACGGTAAAAAAGTGCCTTTTAAATTTAATTTTGGTGCTCCGTCTTGTGTGCCTGCCACGACTTTTGAATCGGCTGGTGCAATCATCGATTCTGAAGTCATAAAAACCATGATGGCCCATCCTGAAATAAAATATCTGGCCGAAATGATGAATTATCCCGGTGTCCTTTTTGACGATCCTGAGGTTTTAAAAAAGATCGCCTGGGCCAAACATTTCGATAAACCTGTAGATGGTCATGCGCCCGGTGTTTTAGGAGATGATATATCGAAATACATCGCTGCCGGGATTTCTACAGACCATGAATGTTTTACTTATGAGGAAGGCCTGGAAAAACTTCAAAAAGGCATGAAGATATTAATCCGGGAAGGTAGTGCGGCAAAGAATTTTGAAGCACTAATCGATCTGCTTCCGAAACATTATGAGAATATGATGTTCTGTAGTGATGATAAGCACCCTGACGACTTAATTGAAGGTCATATCAATCAACTTTGTGCTCGGGCAGTCGCAAAAGGCATCGATGTATTCAAAGTATTACAGGTAGCTTGCGTGAATCCTGTAAAACATTACAATCTTGATGTTGGTTTACTCCAAATCGGAGATCCTGCGGATCTTGTTGTTGTGGAAGATCTAAAAGATTTCAAACCTTTAAAAACCTTTATAAGCGGAAAATTGGTTTCTGAAAATGGAAAATCTTTAATTCCTGAAGTGCCCTTTGACATCATTAATAATTTCAATTGTTCTAAAAAAGCGGTGGATGATTTTAAAATAAAACCCACTTCCGATCAAATTCGCGTCATTGAAGCTCTCGACGGACAATTAGTAACCCAAGAAATCCTGGCTCAGGCTAAGATTAGAGGAGATAATCTGATCTCCGACACAAAATCCGATATTTTAAAAATGACCGTAGTAAACCGTTACAACGATAGTAAACCTGCTATGGCTTTTATTAAGAATTTTGGTTTAAGAGAAGGCGCCATTGCTTCCTCAGTTGGTCATGATTCTCACAATATTATTGCGGTAGGAGCGGATGACGCTTCCATTTGTAAAGCCGTGAATTTACTTATTGAAAATCAAGGTGGCATTTGCGCGGTTTCAGATGCTTTCAAACAGGTTGTGCCACTTCCGGTAGCAGGAATTATGAGTGATCAGGATGGTGAGACCATTGGGAAGCAATACGCACAACTTACAAGAATAGCAAAACAAATGGGGTCAAAACTTCATGCGCCTTACATGACCTTGTCGTTCATGGCATTGTTGGTAATTCCTGAATTAAAATTAAGTGATCAAGGCTTATTTAATGGAAAAACCTTTAAATTTACACCACTTCAAGTGTCTTAATTATGCCTGTATTACATTCAACCTACACACCTCCTTTTTACTTTAAAAATGGATTTTTAGCTACGGTATATTCTGGTTTACTACGCAGAGTGCCTCTGGAGCAAAAAAGAGAGAGAATCCATTTATGGGATGGTGATTTTTTGGATGTGGATTGGAGTTATGCCGATTCAAAAACCGATAAACTTATCATTTTACTTCATGGCTTAGAGGGTCACGCACAGCGCCCTTACGTAACGGGTCCTGCAACACTTTTTAATCAAAATGGTTATGATGCCTTAGCCATGAATTTCAGAGGTTGTAGTGGCGAACAAAATCGAAATTATTACAGTTATCATTCCGGAGCCACGGAAGATTTGGAAGAAGTCATTCAATTCGCCATTTCAAAGTATAATTACAATGAAATTGTGCTTTTTGGCATCAGTTTGGGAGGTAATTTAGTTTTGAAATATTTAGGAGAGCGAAACGTTTTAGATCAAATTAAAGCAGGAATTGCAATTTCCACACCCTGTCATTTATACGGATCTTGCAAAGCTTTACATCATCCAAAAAATAAATTATTTCACGACAGGTTTCTAAAAGATCTGTTGGAACGCCTAAAAGAAAAGCAAAAACTTTTTCCGGAAGAATTATCAACTGAAGCAATAAAAAGTATTAAAACCCTAAAAGACTTCGATGATGTTTATACATCAAAAGCACATGGTTTTAAGGATGCCATAGACTATTACACGCAAAGTAGTAGTTTGCAATTCTTGAATGATATTTCGGTTCCTTCCCTTATTATCAATGCTTTAAACGACTCTTTTTTATCTCCTGAATGTTATCCGGTGAAGGAGGCAAAAAATAATTCGAACCTTTACCTGGAAATGCCTAAATATGGCGGGCATGTCGGTTTTATTGATAAAAACAATGTATATTACAATGAATACCGAGGCCTGGAATTCATAAAAAACCTCTAAAAAATAATTTCAATATTGATGGCTTATTAATTTTTCGTATTTTTAAAGAGATACAAAAATTGTTAATGAATATATACTTCAACTTCTAGTAATCATGCCAAAATTCAATTTAAAAATTAATAACAAAAACCATACTGTTGAGGCAGCTATGGATACCCCTTTATTGTGGGTATTAAGAGATCAAATCGGTTTAGTGGGTACCAAATATGGCTGTGGAATTGGCCAATGTGGTGCCTGTACTATCCACGTTGATGGTAATGCCATGCGAAGCTGTTTGCTTCAGGTGTCGCAAGCCGAAGGAATGAATATCACCACTATAGAAGGACTCTCAGAGGATGGTTCCCATCCGGTTCAGCAAGCATGGAAAGACATTGATGTGCCGCAATGTGGTTATTGTCAATCCGGGCAGATCATGACGGCTTCCGCCTTTTTAGAGCGTAACCCGAATCCAACGAAAACGGAAATAAGAAACGCTATGAATGGTAACATCTGCCGTTGTGCTTCATACAATAGTATTGAGAAAGCTGTGGAAGTAGCATCAAAAAAATCAAGTTAATAACCTTATAAAAACGAATAACAATGAGACCTTCAAAACAAATGAATTTTAGTAGAAGATCCTTCATAAAAACCTCGGCTTTAGCTAGTGGAGGTATGCTTATAGGGTTTAACTTATTCAATGCCTGTAAGTCGGATGTGAAAATGCCGGTGGATCTAAGCAAACTGAATTATAATGATTTCAATGCCTTTATCAAGATTTCTGAGGAAGGTAAAGTGACCATATTCGCTCCAAACCCAGAAATAGGTCAGGGTGTAAAAACGTCAATGCCGATGCTGATTGCTGAAGAATTGGATGTGCCCTGGGAAGATGTGTATGTTCAACAAGCACCTTTAGACACTGAAAATTACACGCGTCAGATAGCTGGAGGTAGTCAATCTATCCGTTTGGCCTGGACACCTTTACGCCAAACAGGTGCTACAGCCAAACAAATGCTGGTAAATGCCGCCGCTGCTAAATGGGGTGTTGATGCCTCGGAGTGTTCAGCCTCACAAGGTGTCATTACGCATAAAGATGGTAATACATTGGGCTATGGAGATGTTGTTAAAGAAGCAGCCACCATGGAGGTGCCTGAAGATGTAACATTAAAAGATCCAAAAGATTTTACAATAATTGGACAGAACACGTCGAATGTAGATATTGATGCTATCGTAACGGGTAAACCTTTATTCGGATTGGATTACAAGGAAGAAGGCATGGTTTACGCTTCTGTTCTGAGACCGCCGGCTTTTGGTCAGGTGTTAGAATCTTATGACGATTCTGCCGCGAGAGCACTTCCCGGCGTGATCGATGTGATCACCATTGGTGAAAAAATGCGCAAGGTTTTGGATGCCGGAAAGGCAAACTGGTCTACCGTAATAGGTACAAGTGATAAAGTTGTGGTTATAGCCAATTCTACCTGGCAGGCTTTTAAAGGTAAGAATGCTATTAAGGCGACCTGGAAAAATGACGCCAAGTTAGAAAGCACAAAAGATCAGGACGATCAATTACTGGCTATTTTAGATGGAAATGACTTAGATGTTCGTCGTTCTGACGGCGATGTCAATAAAGCTTTTGCTGAAGCAGATCAGGTTCTGGAACGCACTTACGAGGCGCCGTTTTTACCTCATAATACGATGGAACCGATGAATTTCTTCGCCAATGTAACGCCTGAAAAAGTACATTTGGTTGGCCCGGTACAAACACCGGAAGCTGCTGCTGAAGTGGTTTCAGCGTTATTAGACAGAGACCTCAGTGATATACATTTGGATATGACGCGTATGGGTGGTGGTTTCGGTCGTCGTTTATACGGAGATTTTGTTTTTGAAGCAGCAGAAATATCCGCTGCTATAAAGAAACCGGTTAAAATGGTTTCAAGTCGTGAAGATGATATGACCACAGGTGTCTATCGTCCGGCTTCGAAATATCGTATCGCGGCATCAATAAAAGACGGAAAAATTACCGGATATCGACTCAAAGAAGCCTGTGTTAATGGAAATATGTATGGCTTAATTCCAAATTTCTTTCCTGCAGCTGCTATAGAAAACTTTCAAGTTGAAAGTGCTCATTTCAACAGTAGTGTAACCACAGGGGCCTGGCGCGCACCTTATACAAATTTCCTGGCCAGTGCAGAGCAAACTTTCTTTGATGAGTTGGCAGAAACCTTAGGTATTGATCGTGTTCAAATGCATATGGACCTTCTGGAAAATGCTAAGAATAATCCTAACCCTAACATTGAATATAGTCCGGAGCGCTTACAAGGTGTTCTAAAACTGGCTGTGGAAAAATCAAATTGGGGAAAAGCTGAAGATGGCGTTTACCAGGGACTATCAGTTTACTATTGCCATAATTCTCACGTAGCTGAGGTTGCCGATATCCGTATGGAGGACGGTGTTCCTAAAGTTGAAAAAGTAACGGTTGCCGTAGATTGCGGTATTGTTGTGAATCCTCTTGGAGCTCAGAACCAGATCAAAGGTGGTGTTATTGATGGTATTGGCCATACGATGTACAGTGATTTCGGATTTAAAGACGGTGTGCCAAGTTCTAACAATTTCAACACGTATAATTTGATCCGCATGGGTCAAACACCACATGTAGATGTTCATTTTGTTGAAAATAATATTGATCCTACCGGTCTTGGGGAACCAACCTTGCCACCTGCGGGTGCTGCGGTTGCCAATGCTATTTATAAGGCCACGGGAAAACGTTTGTACAAACAACCTTACATGAATCATTTAAAACTTGAAAAGGTCGTTGGATAACATATGACACATGAATTTAAAACCATAATAGAAACAGCCGAGGCATCCCGAAAAAAAGGTATAGCCTCGGTTTTAGCTTCTGTCGTTGATCTCGATGGTTCATCTTATCGTCGTCCCGGTGTGCGAATGCTTATTCTGGAAACCGGAGACATGGTTGGTGCCGTAAGTGGCGGCTGCGTGGAAAAAGATATTTTATTGCAGTCCGAAAGTGTTTTTGAAAACGGAGATGCTAAACTCATGACCTATGATGGACGTTATCGTTTAGGCTGTGAAGGCGTTTTGTATATCTTGATCGAGAAATATGATCCTGACAAAGGATTTATTGCTGTATTTAATAAGGCCCTGGAACAACGTAATAGTTTTGAAGTGCATTCCCAGTATATTAAAAAGGAAGGTGTTTTTCCCGGTTTAGGATCTTCAGTAAAATTCGGAAAAGAACAATTTTTTCTTTCAAAACAAAATGATGTTGATGGGCAACCGGACCTTTCAACCTTCAAACAAAATATGCCGCCTTGTTTTAAAATGGTTATTATTGGAGCGGAGCACGATGCGGTTCAACTTTGTAAACTGGCAGCTTACACAGGCTGGGAGGTTTCAATTATTGCCGGGGTTTCAGAAGCAAAATCCATCAAGGATTTTCCGGGCGCAAAAATCTTACATGCGGTCACTCCGGAACAAATTCCAACAGATGGTATAGATGAAGAAACGGCAATCATTTTAATGACTCATAATTTTGCAAATGATCTACGTTATCTCGTAGCTTTAAAGGATACCAAACCGTGCTATATTGGGTTACTAGGGCCTGCAAAACGACGCGACGATCTAATGTCTCAATTCATGGAATACTGTCCTGATGTAAAATTGGGATTTTTGGAAAATATTCATGGTCCGGCTGGCATTAATATAGGGTCGGAGACGCCGCAGGAAATCGCCATTTCTATAGTTTCTGAAATCTTAAGTATTGTTCGGTCTCAGGAGCCTGTATCCTTAAGTAATAAAACGGGTCGAATACATTAAATAGAATCTTATTTGAATGCTGATGCCTCACATACTGCTGTAGTTATATTAGCCGCAGGAGCTTCTAATCGCATGGGAACTCCAAAACAGTTATTGGATTGGGCCGAAAACAAAACTTTGTTAGGCCATGTTATTGAAACAGTTTCAGCTATTAATCCTGCAGAACTCATAGTGGTTTTAGGAGCTCATTTCAAAATCATAGAAAACGAAATTAAAGATATCAACATCACCATTCTGGAAAATAAAAATTGGATGTCAGGTTTAGGATCATCGATTGCCTGTGCGGCAGATTATTTATTAAGAATGAAAGAGCGGCATGTGCTTATCGCGCTGGCCGATCAACCATTTATAACTGCAAAATATCTAAGCAGCATGATCTCAGAATTCCAACCTAATAAGCAGCAGATCATAGCATCTTCCTATCAAAATAGACCTTACGGTGTTCCTGCATTATTTGACGCATCCTATCTGGAAGAGCTCTCTAAGCTTTCAGACGATCACGGCGCTCGCTTTCTTCTGAAAAGGCATGAAGCGTTTATTAAGACATTAAAGCCGCCCAGGCAGAATCCGGATATCGATACACCAAAAGATTACCAGAATCATTTCAATAAAAATTAAAAAAATTACATTTTGAATTCAAAAGAACACGCCAAAATAACTGAGGAGTTTTCAGATTTAGAGGTTAAAAAACCTATGACCAATAGTGCCGGTCTGAAGGCTATTTTTTCTTCAGTTGCTCAGGCTGCAAAATATATGAAGCCTTTAGAGGCTGTTAAACTATCTTTAAAATTAAACCAAAAAGGAGGCTTTGATTGCCCGGGATGTGCCTGGGCAGATCCTGATGGGAAACGCTCCTCAATTGGCGAATACTGTGAAAATGGTATAAAAGCTATTGCTGAAGAAGCCCAAAAAGATACCATCGGCGCTTCATTTTTTGAAAAATATGCTCTGGATGAACTCGCGACCTGGAACGATTTTGAAATAGGTAAAGCCGGACGCCTGGCAGAACCTATGGTTTTGGAAGAAGGAGCAACGCACTACAAACCTATCAGTTGGGTAGACGCTTTCAATAAGATATCCAAACATTTAAATGCTTTGGAGAGTCCGGATGAAGCTATTTTTTATACCTCCGGAAGAACCACAAATGAAGCAGCTTTTTTGTATCAATTGTTTGTGCGTGAGTTTGGAACCACCAATTTACCGGACTGTTCTAATATGTGTCACGAGGCCAGTGGTTCAGCCTTATCCGAAACGTTAGGAATAGGGAAGGGCTCTGTAACCTTGAATGATCTGCATAAGGCGGATGTACTCATGATCATTGGTCAGAATCCGGCAACGAATCACCCCAGAATGTTATCAGCATTGGAAAAATGCAAGAAGAATGGTGGAAAGATCATTGCCATAAATCCGCTGCCTGAAGCCGGTTTAATGAAATTCACCAATCCACAAAAACCATTGAAAATGCTTACCGGTGGTACCAAACTGGCAGATGTTTACGTTCCTGTTCGCATCAATGGAGACGTTGCCTTTACCAAGGCTTTACTTATAAAATTGCTAGAAAAGGAAACTGAAACCGGAAATGTAACCGATAAAGAATTCATAAAAACCTATACCCATGGTTATGAAGATTTTGTAAAAGATCTGGAGCAGTACAATTTTGAGGAATGTTTGAAAGCTTCAGGAGTTTCCAGAGAAATTTTTGATGAGGTTTTCGAAATTATCCTTAATAATGACAACATTATTACCTGTTGGGCTATGGGCCTTACGCAGCATAAAAATGCGGTTGATAATATTCGTGAACTGGTTAATTTGTTATTGTTGAAAGGAAGTATAGGCAAAATGGGCGCCGGTACTTGTCCTGTAAGAGGACATTCTAATGTACAGGGCGATAGAACTGTGGGTATTTGGGATGCGGCACCACAAGCCTTTCTCGATAAGATCGAAGAAAAATATGGCTTTAAGCCGAAAAGTGAGCCGGGTTATGCCGTTTTAGAAAGTATCAAGGCGATGCATGAGAAAAAAGCGAAAGTATTTATTGGTTTGGGTGGAAACTTTTCAATTGCAGCACCTGATACTAATTATACCGCCCAGGCTATGGCAAATTGTAATTTAACGGTTCATGTGAGCACCAAATTAAACCGATCGCATCTGGTTACCGGCAAAGAAGCCTTGATCCTACCATGTTTAGGACGCTCTGAGAAAGATTATCAGAAAAGCGGCGTTCAAACGTTGAGTGTCGAGAGTTCTATGGGTGTTGTTTCTTCAACAAAAGGAGTTAAGGAGCCATGTTCAGATAAAATTATCAGCGAGGTTGCCGTGGTTTGTGGTATGGCGTATGAGACTTTAAAAGACCGCACAAAGATCGATTGGTTGGCCTATCAGGATGATTACGATCTGGTTCGTGATGATATCGAAGAAGTAGTTACAGGCTTTGAAGCTTTTAATAAACGTCTTCAAAATCCATCAGGTTTTTATCTACCTAATGGTGCAAGAATTCGAAAATTCAATACAAAAAGTGGTAAAGCAGAATTCTCTAAGAACAAGCTACCCGATTGGAAACTAAAAAAAGATGAATTGATTATGATGACGATCAGAAGTCATGATCAATTCAACACCACAATCTACGGTATGAACGATCGCTACCGTGGCATTTTTAATGAACGCCGTGTGATCTTTATGAATCGGGAGGATATGAAGTCCAGAGGTTTAGAGGAACAACAGGTGATTCACTTAAAATCAGAGTACGATGGTGAGATTCGAGAAGCCCATAATTTTAAGATTGTTGGTTACGATATTCCAAAGGACTGTTGTGCTACGTATTTCCCGGAAACCAATGTGTTAGTTCCTATTGATAGTTATGCGCATACCTGTAAAACGCCAACGTCAAAAAGTATAAAAATTACGGTAACCCCGGCTTAGTATTTAACCGCCAATGGTGATCATGCTTCGGTTATTCGAATGGCGTTTAGGTTCCTGGAGTTTTTCCAAGGTATCCATACCACCACGCATAAAGTGTTTCGCCTGAACTGCTTTTTTAATGACAGGTTCTATAGATTTTCCTGCACGAAAGGCACCTAGAATATCTGATTCACCTGAAGAAAACAAGCAATTTTTTAATTGCCCGTTGGCGGTTAAGCGGAGTCTGTTACAGGAGTCGCAAAACGGATTAGTTACAGAACTAATGATCGCAAAACTACCGGCATAGCCTTTTATTTTATAGTTTTTTGAAGTGTCATTTGGAGCATCCTGTAAACGTTCAATTTTATTTTCAAGAAAAGCTTTATGCACACGATCCATAACGTCTTTATAAGATACCATTTTACTCATATCCCATTTATTGCCATCGAAGGGCATAAACTCGATAAATCGGAAGGAAACCGGATGCGCTTTGGTAAATTGAATAAAATCAACGATCTCATCTTCATTAAAATCTTTAATCAGCACAGCGTTGATCTTAACATTAAAGCCTTCCTTAATGAGCATTAAAATATTTTCATAAACCTTATCAAACTGGTTGCGTCTCGTGATACTTGCGAACTTTTCCTTTTTTAAAGAATCCAGGCTGATATTGATATTTTTAACACCGTTGTCTTTCAAAACATCAATAAACCGGTCGATGATCACGGCATTGGTTGTTATGGATAATTCAACCGGGAGCGTCGCTAATTTTTCAATAATAACAGGTATATCTTTTCGTATTAGAGGTTCTCCACCGGTCAAGCGGATTTTTGTTACACCTTGATCAACAAAGGTTTTTGCAATACTGTATACTTCTTCATAAGTCATTAAATGGCTTTTAGGCGATAGTTGAACACCGGCCTCAGGCATGCAATAAGTACAGCGTAAATTGCAGCGTTCAATCAGCGAGATCCGCAAATAACTGTGGTTTCTGCCGTGTTTATCTTGAAGTATTTTTGAAGTATTTGTCATAAATATTTTCTTGTTATTTTATTAATCGTGTCGGATGCCTTTTAACACTTTGAAACTGTGCAAAATGGCCGGAAAAATAGCATCCATAGATTCCTTTGCACCGTTTGTGGAGCCGGGAAGTGCTAAAACCAGCGTGCTTCCTATAGTGCCTACAACACTTCGTGATAACATGGCATAAGGCATTCGATTCTGACCATAATTTCGGATGGCTTCTTCAGCCCCGGGTATTCTTCGATCTAACAAGGGAATAATTGCCTCGGGTGTCATATCGCGAGCAGATAAACCCGTGCCTCCCGTAAAGATGATGATATCCAAACCTTGTTTTTGAAAGGTTTTGGTTTTATTCTGAATCTCATCCTTTTCATCAGGAATGATGTGATATTCTGTCGTGTTAACGCCACAGGTTTCCAGTTTTTCAATGATGGCTTTACCTGCTTTATCTTCTTTTTGTCCCGCTGAAATTGTATCGCTACAAACAATAACGGCTGCCTTTAAATCAGATTTGAATGATTCTTTAAAATCTGATTTACCTCCTTTTTTAGAAAGTAATTTTATATGTTGGATTTCGATTAACTTATCGATAGGTTTTAGCATATCGTACATATTCAATGCCACAACGCTGGCACCATGCATCGCTTCAACTTCAACACCGGTTTTGTAAATGGTCTTTACTGTGAATAATATGGTTATTTCCAGACCATGTATCTCATACCCAACACCTGTAAACTCAATAGGTAAAGGGTGGCAATCGGGTAAAATGTCCGGAGTTCGTTTTACGCCCAATAAACCGGCGGCCTTACTCATTTCAAATACATTGCCCTTGGGAACTGTATCATTTTTTATCGCTGCAATGGTTTCAGGTTTACTAACCTTCAGGATGGCTTGAGCTGTTGCGCTCCTTAAACTGGTATTTTTAGCTGTAATATCGACCATAAATTTTAATTACGAATTAACTTTCCACTGATGGGTTTGATCTTCAAAAATCTCCTTTCCAAATACCGGAACCTCTGCTTTTATTGCTTCAACAACAAAGCTTAAAGCGTCAAAAACTGCTTTTCGATGTGGTGCTGAAACAAAAACAAAAAGGCAAATTTCACCGGCCTTTACAGTTCCTAAGCTATGATAAATATGCATGCAGGTAAGATCAAATTTATCAAAAGCTGCTTCACGAATTTCGTGGCATTTGGCATTTGCCATGTCTTCATAAGCTGTATATTCTATAGCGGCTACTTGTTTACCATCGATCTCATCAGCACGCACCTGACCCAGAAAGATGTTATGAGCACCAATCTCGGTTTTACTTTGGTGTTTGTGTATGGATTCACCTATAAAGGCAGGACTTATAGCACCTTCTCTAAAAACGTTTTTTACTTTTTTATCTGACATAAGATTGTTTTTTTAATATTTTCTGAATTTCTCCGGCATTTTCTTTAAGCGCGTAACAATTTTGAAACCCCATGATTTTTAGCAGCCTGACCGCAGCAAGACTGCGAACACCCGATTGGCAAAACACCAGTGTTTTTTTCGATGTATCCAGGGTGTTAGCTTTTGATTCTATTTCGTTTAATGGTATTTGAATAACCTCAGAATTTTCAATTTTAGGTAATTCATTTGGATTTCTGACATCTAAAAATTGTAATGCTTCTGAAAAATCGAGGTTTTCAATACTGGTTCTAATATCATCCGTTTCACAGGAAAGGTTGATGCTTTTGGAGCGAAACGAATCAGCTTCATCCAAAATCTTTTGAATTACAGAATTATTCCGAGTGATCTTCAAATGATGCAAATTTCCGTTTAAAGCATGGTAACAAAGAAGCTTTCCTGAGAGTAATTCGCCTAAATTCAAGATCAGTTTTAATACTTCGTTAGCCTGCATCGTGCCAATAATACCCGGAAGAACACCCAAAACACCAATGGAATCACAATTGGGAACTTCATAGGTTTTCGGAGGTTCAGGAAATAAACACCGGTAGGAGGGACCTTCATTATAATTGAAAACGGAAACCTGACCTTCGAACTTGTATATGGCGCCATAAACCAGAGGCTTGTTTGTTATAACGCAAGCATCATTCACGAGATATCGGGTATCGAAATTATCTGATCCATCAACGATAATATCATAATCTTTAAATAATTTCAGGGCATTCTTATAGGTTAAGGCTTCCGGATAGGCTTGGATAGAAATACTGTCATTAAGATCCTCCAAACGCGCCCTGGCAGCTACCGCTTTATTTTGCCCTAAACTTGATGAACCAAATAATATCTGGCGTTGCAGATTGTGGATTTCAACAGTATCAAAATCAATAATCCCTAAAGTACCAACACCTGCAGCAGCTAAATATTGAAGTACAGGGCAACCTAGTCCGCCGGCACCAATAACCAGTACTTTGGCATTCGAGATCTTCTTTTGCCCTTCCGGACCAATTTCAGATAAAATGATATGTCTGTTGTATCTATTCATGATATGTTATCCACCGGCAAAGGGTGGTAATAAAGCTATTTCTGAGCCATTAAGCGGTGTTTCTAAAGGCACCAATTCCTGGTCTTGAGCTACTTTAAAGGATATATCGGCCAACTGTGGATATATACCATAAAGTTCCTCCACAAGATCGTATATAAGACTTCCGGAGACATCCAGTGTTTCTTCAGTGCATTCGGTAATTTCTGTTATTTGTCCGAAAAATTTAATTGTTATGACCATGATCTTATTTGGTTTAATTCAGCTCGGGTATTAATATTCGTCAAAGCTTTGGACGCTTCTCCGAGGGTCAATAATTTCATTTTGCATGTTTTTAAAGCATTCAATAGTCGGCGTTCGCCGGAATCAAAAGCCGTTTTAAATTTATGAGCGCAACTTGATTTGTACAACCCTATAAGCGGCATGATCTGATCATTTTGTTTAAACATGATGCCGTCAAATGAAGCTTCAAAATTGGTAATCAAAGATTTTAAAACAAGACTATTTATCAAAGGAACATCGCAACTTAGAACTAAAACATATTTTGTCTGAGATGCCAAAAAACCTGAAAATAAACCAACTAAAGGTCCCTCATTTTTTATGGGGTCTTCTATTCGGCGAAAGCCAAAAATATCATAATCCGGATTATTAGAACTAATAATAATCTCGGATACCAGCGGGTCGACAGCTGTGATAATGTACTCCATAAACGTGGTATCATTTAGCTTCACAAAACCCTTGTCTTCTCCCATCCGGGAACTTTTTCCTCCGGCTAAAATGAGTCCTGTTATGTTTTCTTTTAAGATCATGCTATGTGAAAAATAATTTGAAACTTGCCAGTACCAGCACGAAAGCCAGAATATATCTCAGGTTTTTATTGTTGATCTTTTTACTACCCAAATAACCGCCTAAAGTTCCACCAATCAAAGCAATGGCAACCAAGATAAAAGATTCCTTTTCCAATCTCACGCCACTACTCACCTGACCGATTAAGCCTGCGGCAGAATTCACCCAAATAAAAAGTGCTGAAACCGCAGCAGCTTCCTTCATTTTACCCCAGTGAAGTATTAAAATGATAGGTGTTAAAATGATCCCACCACCAATACCAATAAGCCCGGAGAAAAACCCGATAGCACCGCCAACAATGAGCCCCTGCCATATTTTTACCTTTCGGATATATGATTTTTCCTTTCCGAAAACGTTCAACATTTTTAAAATAGCGAATACCAGTAAAACGGCTAAGGTCTTTTTGTAAATGCTTGCATCTAATGCTACAGTTCCGCCTAAAAAAGCCAAAGGTATGGAGGCGACTGCAAATGAGAGGAATAATCTTTTATTAAAAAAACCACCTCTGTAGTAATAGTAAAAGGAAATGGCAGCTACAAATAAATTAAGAAGCAATGCGGTTGGTTTCATGGTATCCGGGGCAAAAGAAAATAAGGCCATAAGAGCCAAATACCCACTGGCACCACCGTGACCCACACTGGAATATAAAAAAGCGACGATTGGTAGAAGCACTAAAAAGAGCGTAATGTGTTCGTTGTTTAACATATTATATGAACTAAAGATTCTCTATTTTTTCTAATTGCTGATCCAAAAATTCCCAACAATTTTTATTGATATCTTCGAAGGTTGCCACCAGTACTTTTCCGTAAGCTGTTAATTGCGTACCACCACCATTTTTTCCACCAACACTGTTTATGGTAACCGGTTTTTTGGCAGATTTATTTACGGCATCTAATAAATGCCAGGCTTTCTTGTAAGAAATTCCCAGAGATTTTGCGGCTTTGGATAAAGAGCCTGTATTTTGGATTTCCTTCAATAATTGAACACGGCCTTCACCCAATAAAACTTTATTGTCTGTTTCTATCCAAATGCGACTTTTAATTTTATAATCCATTTAAATCGGTAATAAGATGGTTTCCAGAGTATTTCCGGGTTGTATATTCGTGGTAGCTTCGTCGGCAAACACCAAAGCATTAGCCAGGGCAAACGTGTGTAACATGGATGAATTCTGACCTTCCAAAATTTCTACCTTACCTTCATAAAAAATAGCCTTTAAAAATTGGGGTCGGTCTCCTTTTTTAACAAATACCTTGCTTAATTTCGCCTGAACCCGGTTTAGTTCCACAGGTGTTCTTCCCATCATGTTCTGCAAGGCTATGTAAACATAAATGTAAAAACACGTTAGTGAAGCCGCAGGGTTTCCGGGTAAAGCAAATACACGCGTGTTATTTCGCATTCCGAAAAATAAAGGTTTCCCCGGCTTTTGTTTCACCTTGTAAAAGATTTCCTTAACCTGAATTTCATGCAATGCCTTACCAACAAAATCATAATCGCCCACAGAAATACCTCCGGTAATGATTACCAGATCGTTATTTGAAACAGCGGTGTCTAAAAGGGTTTTGGTTTTCTCGTAATCATCTTCTACCTTGAATACTGAAACGTCATCATAACCAAGTGCCTTAAGTGCTTCCGTAAGCATGGTGGAATTACTTTCGTAGATCTTGCCGTAGGTTAGTGGTTCCTGAGGACTTACCAATTCATTTCCTGTCGTGATTATTGCAATTTTTGGTCTATCATAAACCGAAACTTCAGTAATTCCAAGAGAACTTAAAAAACCAATGGCGGCCGGTGTTAGTAATGTGCCTTTTTCCAGTGCAATAGCTCCTTTTTTAACCTGTTCTCCCTGAGGTCTAATATTGGTGCCTTGCGAGATCGATTCCGTAAGTTTTATAATATTCTTTTCTTTCTGGACTTTTTCCTGCATCATAACAGCATTAGCAGAATCCGGAACCGGAGCACCGGTAAAAATGCGCACAGCTTCACCACTTTTAAGCTTGGGTGCCGCTTCATCTCCTGCTTTAATTTCTCCCAGGAGTTTATATTCCAGACTATCGTGAAGATTCAAAGCATAACCATCCATCGCCGATTGCCTAAATGGCGGCATATCGATCTTACTGTAGATGGTTTCAGCCAAAGTTAAACCGCCTGAATTATGGATCGATTTCTTTACTTTATTTAAATGTGGCTGGGTATTTTCTTTAACCTTGTTTTTAGCTTCTTCAATAGAGATCATGAATCTTGCGTTATGTATAAACAAATATAACGATAACAAATTAATTTTTTCATAACCCTAATTGCGATTTTTGGATAAATCCGATAAACGTCCCAACTTTTAATTCTTCTTCAGGAAGTTTTTGGACTTCCCTGATGAATTCAAATCCAATTTTCTAAATTGAGGTCATAAACTTAACCTATGCTAAAAAAAGTCTTTGGTAGCGCCGTTTTTGGCGTGGATGCCACAACCATTACCGTTGAAGTAAATGTCGATTCGGGAATTGGATATCATCTTGTGGGATTACCGGATAATGCCATTAAAGAGAGTAATTACCGGATTGCTGCAGCACTTCAAAATAATGGCTATAAAATACCCGGAAAAAAAATTACGATCAATATGGCTCCGGCTGATCTTCGAAAGGAGGGAAGTGCTTATGATCTGACTTTGGCTATAGGGATTTTAAGTAGCTCCAAACAAATTCAAGCGGATGATCTCGAAGATTATGTAATTATGGGCGAATTGTCTTTAGATGGTAGCTTACAACCCATTAAAGGGGCATTGCCCATTGCCATTCAGGCTAAAGCCGAAGGTTTCAAACATTTTATTCTACCGATACAAAATGCGAAAGAAGCGGCTATTGTAGATGGCTTAGAGGTTTTTGGAGTTGAAAACATTAAACAGGTTATTCATCATTTTAATGGCGATGTCACACTGGAAGCGACCCATATTGATGCCAAAAAAGAGTTTGAAAAAAACCTGGAATTCCCGGAATTTGATTTTGCTGATGTCAAAGGTCAGGAAGGTATCAAACGCTGTATGGAGATTGCTGCAGCCGGCGGACATAATATCATTTTGATAGGTCCGCCCGGTGCCGGGAAGACCATGCTAGCCAAGCGCTTACCAAGTATATTGCCACCGATGACTCTTGAAGAAGCTCTGGAAACCACTAAGATTCATTCCGTTGTGGGACGTGTTAAAAATACGGGTCTATTGGCGCAGCGACCGTTTCGAAGTCCTCATCACACGATTAGCGATGTGAATAAGCGTAATGTGTGGATAAAATTAAATTGTGTAAATTTACTGGAGCATTAATAAATTAAATATAAAGAAATGATTGGAATTTATGTAAGGTTGAGTGTTGATGATGAAGATTCAAATTCTATTGAAAATCAAATTTCAGAGGGTAAAAAATATGCACGCTTAAATGATTTTGATGATTCAGAAGTCAAAATTTATAATGAAGGTGTGGGAATTAAGGGTTCAACACCAATTGAAAAAAGACCTGCATTAAAAGATTTAATGGTTGATGTAAAATCTGGTTTAATTAATATTATCTGGACAAGAAAACAATCTAGACTTTCACGAAAATTAAGAATGTTTAATAATATTCTTGAAGAATTAATTGAATATGATGTAAAATTATATATGGGTGATAGAGGGCTCCTTGATTTGAAATCACCAATGACGAAAATGATGCTTCAAATAATGGCAGCATTTGATGAATATGGACCAAACCAACAATCATTTGAGACCAAAAAATCTTTAATGAATAATGCCGAAGCTGGAAAAGTGTGGGGTGTTATTCCTTATGGTTATAGTTCAAATGAAATGTATCCAATCATAGTTAAATCAGAAGCAAAAGTTGTTAGAAGAATATTTAATGAATTTCTTGATGGTAAAAGTCCATATGCTATTGCAAATGGGTTAAATAAAGATAATATACCTACCAAATACAATAAATATACTGATAAGCATGCTTTAAAAATCTCAAATAAATACACCAAAGAAGTCAAAGAAGTGCCCAGAAATTCAATCAGATGGGCCGAAAAAACCATTGTAGGAATATTACAAAATTCTTGGTATGCTGGAACTAGAATTTACGGTGGTAAGGAAATAAGTATAGAACCAATTATTGATGAATTCTTATTTGAAAAAGTTCAAACAGCTAAAAAGTTAAGAGGAGGTAAAAGAACTAGTACACCTAAATATAACTACTTATTAAAAGGGTTAATCAGGTGCGGTAAATGTGGTAGAAATTATTACGGTCGACGCAGACCAGATAAAAGTGATAATTATTATCTGTGTTCTGGAACGAGAAAAGCACGTACCAAATGTGGTAACAAGGGTATAAATATTCCTGCGTTGGAATCATTTTTAATAAAATATCTATTTAAACAGAAAGGTTTATTAGATATTTTAGAAAAAATAGAAGCTAATAATGAAGTGTTAAATGATGTAGAAAATGAAATAAAATCTATTGAAAATGAAATAAATACAACTTCTAGTAGAATTAAAAAATATGCCAAATTATTGGGAGATGAACTTATAGATGATGAACTTGTATTAACTGAATATACCAATTCACAAAAGAAGCTTAAAAATCTAAATGTAATACTTTCAAAATTAAATAATCAAAAAAAATCAATTACTAATTCTACTGCTCTTCGTAATTATGAGGGCCAATTGTCTAAGGTCAAACATAAGACGGATTTTAAAACTTATCAAACAGCCGTAAATAGTATAATTGAAAATATAATTATCTATTCAAGAGATAACGGTAGTTTCAGATTACATATATATTTTAAAGGTCTCTATGAAGTTCTAATGGTTACAACAAGACAACCATATGACATTTGGAATTTAGTACTAAAATTGAAATATAACGCCAAAGGAGAGCTTATTGAAGAAATGGCATATGCATTTCCCATTGAATTATACCCATCAGATATTTTTGAATTTAAATAAATTATTAAATAATAAAAAACAATAATAACTTAAGTTTCAATCTTTAAAGTTATCTCCCTCTGTGGTAAGATTAGTCTTTCTCCAGGCTCTTCCATATTCCGTGCTGATGTATCCTTTTTCAACCATTTCATCTAGTGCCACTCTAACCTTACTTCTAGATAAACCAAGCTCTTTGCCAATTTCCCCACAAGTTTTGTCGTAGCCATCAGTGAACCTCATCACAATAGGAGATTCGTTAATAATTAAACCAATAATCAATTTTTGTATTGGTGTCAATTCCTTTGATTTTAATAATTTATCTGGTAATATCATGTTTTTGGTTTTTATGGTATTTCTTATTTAATAATTGAATTTCAGACTTGTAAAGCGGATAATATTTTTCAATTGTTTTTTTATTCATTTCAGTTGCAGTAGCAAGTGACTTTTGCGTGATTTTCCCATCCGTTTCGAAGTTCCATTCCTCAATAGCTTTCTCAATCTTTTGTTTGCTATTCTTTACTCTGTCAGCGTTAATTGCCGTCATTGTAAGACTTCTTTTTTCCTTTAATGGTATATCGTAGTCTTCATTATAAATAAATCTTCTAGAGGCGTTTATAATCGGTTTTAAATCCTCTAATTCAACATTCATGATAGACCTTATCATACCGTTTATTTCACTTGATTGTAATGGTTCAATGCACTTATCTTTATTTATTTTGTGCATTATCCTTGATAGGTAATCACATTCCATGAATGGATTTAACGCTCTTATTTGATAGGCAATACTTGAGAGTATATTGTTTCGTGAACCATTCTCAATTACTTTAAAAGGAATCTTGACTTTGCTGAAGTTTATCTTTTCTTTAAAATCATATAAGACTTCACCATCAAAATCTATTTTGGGTAATAGCATATCAAGATTATCATACCTAATATCCTTATTAGAATTTTCCCCCAGTACAGTAGGTATAATGGTTTTTTTAATTTTATCACTGTAATGGGGGTAATTTAAATTATTAGATTTACAGGTCCAATATTCTGAATTATCATTTATATAGATATCAGGGTCATACGACAATATATTTAATTGGTTCCTTTTTTTAGCTTTTTTATCGCTCGTCACTCCCAATTCCTCTGAAAGTTTATCATAAGTGTAAAAAAAGTTATTTGGGTTTAGGTTTTTAACCTTAACAAGTGCTCCTCTTCCCTTTCCAGATAATGATATCCATGAAGCGTATAAAAGCGTATGGCTGAGGTTTATCTCTGTTTGACCGTCAATATCAATATAAATAAAACCTGTACTATCAATGATATTTTCATCCCATCGGTATTTGTTAAATGTGAAATTTAGAGTATAACATGGTAATTTATTTATTTTTATTTTGGAATAACTCGCCTTATCAAAATATAAATCTCTGGCCTTTTTAATGTAATTTAAGTTATCATCTCCATTTTGGATTTTGTTCAGATACTCTTGGATGCTGATTGACCCAAGCACCTTACTTGAATTGGTAGCGCATTTAAAATAATTAATCATTGTTTCTTATTAAATTGTAGAATGCTGATTCAAATAGTACTTTACTTTATTTTAAACTATTTATTATAGAGTTCGCATTCTCATATCTTGTCCAGATTGCTCTAACAATCTGACTCGCAAACAAGACCTTATATGGTCTATTGACCAGAGAAAGGGTGGTATTTAAAGCAAGTGAATATCACCCTTCCTTTATTTCTGATATGGCTAAACTCATTATAATTCAACCACATGTTCTTCGAACAGTTTTTTCATCCTATTATAGACCGTGTATCTGCCGTTTTTAACGCTGTTATATCGCTTCTCAGAGGTCTTTGGAAGTTTATATATTATATTAGTCCAATGTTTTTTAAGCCTCTCAAAAGCGGTGTTTTGGTCCTTATATTCGTTAAGAAAATATAATAGGACAAAGGCATCTCTTCGTTGCCTATAGGTTAGATTTTCATAAGGGGTGTTTAAACCCCATTTTTCGTTTTTATCGTATTCCATAACATGTATTTTTATTAATAAATATCAAGAAGAAATAAAAAGTCACATATTTAATGTACCGAATCGAAATGAGTAATCTCAAATTGAAATTCAAATACAATTTATTGCGCTAATTATTTTTTAATATTTGATAAAAATGAGTCCTTTTATTTTCTAAAAAATGGACCCAATGGGTTGGAACATAATATTTTCACCAACACCATTGAGTTACCATTACTAAAACTAATTCGGGAATTCCCGAACTTTTAATGAATCTGGGAATTCATCGATATTTTTACCGTGTCTATCACGTAAATTGAGTTCATTGTGCAATTGGGTTCCTAATTGCTTTACGAATACGGCCACCTTTGACATTAGACATACGTCTATCAAATATTCCAACCATTCCACACGACATGGACGATAACGGTATTTTCCATTATCATTCCCACTCTCCCCGCCGAGAATAGCCCAATGGAAATGATTGGTTAATAAGCTATGATAATCGGCCAATTCTAACTGTTCCAAAAGGGGTTCAAATGATATAAACCTAATTTTGGCAGGCACTCGAGACAGGGTGTCCATTCTATGCCTAGTAGCATTGTTTTCAACCGTTATTCCCAACCAAACATTATCATAGCCATCGCCCCAATCATCAGGTAAACATTCCATAATCCTTTCAGGACGTTTGGTTAAAATCTGGTAGGTTAGATGTGGGGTATTTCGGATTATTTCCCAAGCTTCGCCTCGCCATTGGTCCGCATCTTCAATAAAGAAATCCGACCATGAACAAGTAAAAACCCTTAGTGGCTGAATTATCTTATACGGATACTTGAATTTGGTTTTGGACTTAACAACCAATTTTGCGTTTTGACCATACTTCATCTTATCACGGTACATATAGCAAAATTTGCACCCATCGGATATTTTGTGGCATCCATGCCAAGGATTCCAGGTCACGTCTGTCCATTCTATCAACGAACCCTGAATTCCATTCTCATAATTTTTAATCATAAAAAAAAATTTATAGTCCTTTTGTTATATGCATAGGTCGAACCAATCCTATACGTATATAAATATCCACCAGAAACAAAAAAGTCACATACTAACATGACTTTTCTTATATTTGTTTGATTTACAGATAAATAAAACCTAAAAAATTTTTATTTTGACATAATTTGCTTTAGGTTTGACCGTCATAGGTCTAGCCCATTCGAATTATCAATCCACAGTTTGGTATCACATCTGCAATGTGTTGAATAGAATAAATTGAAAGAAATTAACTACAAGATATAAGCCTAAATAAATGCCCCATAATCATGACAAATACCCCTAAACCAGAAGTCGCTATCAAAAGAGAATTGGTTGGAAATCGAGATAACCTAAAAATGTACTTCAGGTATAATGATAAGTTATTAACTATTATACGGACCATAGGAAAGTTTAAATGGAGTCCGAAGATGAGGTGTTGGTATGGACCCTTTTCTCCTGAGAATCTGAAAGCAGTTAGAGTGGCCTTTCAAGAAGTTGCCACACTAATTGAAGATGTTTCGATTTATAACGCTCCGATTCCTAACCAATACAGAGATAAACCTGAGGTTTCGGATGTGCAAAACGAGAGGATACAAGCCTATGAGAAATATTTAATTGGTAAGAGGTATAGTAAAAGTACAGTATTAACTTATACAAGCTTTATAGCTGATTTTCTGAGGTACCTCGGTGATAAATCTATCAGGGATATAAGCAACCGTGATGTTGAGGTGTTTATTGAGAATGTATTTATTCCTAGGAAGTATAGTATCAGCACTCAAAGACAATTTATTAGTGCCATGAAACTTTTTTCCGATTTACATCCTGATTGCAAAATTGATAAATTGAAATTGGACAGGCCTAAAAAATCCAAACAACTTCCAACTGTACTCTCTCAACAGGAAATATTGGAAATCCTAAGGTGTACCAAAAATCTCAAGCACCGAGCCATTTTGGCACTTATTTATTCGTGTGGTTTAAGGGTAGGAGAGCTTATCAACTTGGAGCTAAGACATATTGATATACAAAGAATGCAATTGGTTATTCGAAATAGCAAAGGTAGAAAGGATAGATATGTTAAAATGGCTGAGAGTTTAATTCCACTAATACGAAATTACATTCAGACCTATCAACCAGTCAAATATTTTGTTGAGGGAAAACCCAGTGAAAAGTATTCTGCAAATAGCATTCGGAGTTTTTTGAAGAAGTCATTAAAACTTGCCAAAATTCAAAAGAATGTTACCCCACATTCGCTTAGGCACAGTTACGCAACACATCTATTGGAAAACGGCACCGATATAAGGCTCATACAAACGCTTTTGGGCCACAGTAAACCAGAAACGACCATGATATATACACATGTTTCCCAAAGCTCCCTAGAAGCTGTAAATAACCCTCTGGACGTGGCTGTAAGGAAGTTTTTGGTTAAAGATAAGGGTAATGATACTTTAAGTATCGGTCCTTCAACTGAGAAATGATATGCTTTAAACAAAAAAATCCCATGAAATCAATTTATTGGTAGATTCGAGGTATTTTAGTTGAAGGATAAAAACTACAATAATTGTTGTTTTTGGGTGAAATTGTCGGGATAAAAACATATATTGTGCACATATAACGAGTTGTGCTTCATTATCAGAAACCACTAACCAATGATAAAATTCTTTCGAAAAATTAGACAAAACTTACTTGCAGAAGGGAAAACTGGAAAGTATTTAAAATATGCCGTTGGAGAAATTATCCTGGTTGTAATCGGAATTTTAATTGCGCTGCAGATTAATAACTGGAATGAAACAAGAAAGGAAAATAACTTAAAGCAAAACTATTATCATCAAATCCTTGAGGATTTAAAAGTTGATAAGAGCGATGCTGAATCTATGATTAGCAGAATAGACTCATCATTGACTATATTTAATAATTATTCTGAAACCTTTAAAGAACCCAATTTAACTTTCAATCAAACTTTTCAAAATGTTCTGAAGAATATGACCGTGTCATTACTTTTTCAATTTAAATCAACTACCTCTGAATCTCTTATCAGTAGTGGAGAAATAAAATTATTAGATTCTGAAATTCGTCATAATACAATAAGCTATCATAGGAAAAAAGAACGTTTGGTGTCTGTATATGCTACTAACCAAAGCCATATGGCTAATGTTATTGAAGAAGTGGCAATGGATGGTGGAGTTCTAATTCCAATGCTTCATAATCAGGCACAATTAGCTACAGTTCTCAATATGGAGAAACGATACCCGGAAATATTCCTCAAAATAGACGCTTATCTTAGATTGAAAAACGATAACGAAAAAAAGCTAATCAAAAGTTTAAAAGAGCTAATTGCAGAAATTGACATTATTACTGAAATAATAAATAACAAACTAAAAAATAACGAAAGCACAACAATGGCTATAAGTAATTGCTTGTTCTCGCCTACTTCTGAAAATCCTCGCGGATTTTCAGTTTGGTGTGTACTTGCAAAGTTAAGTGCTAACCCACGCAACTACTCATAGCCTGAACGTTGTAGCACATTTGAGGAACAATGAAACCTGAATTAAGATATATCGAATTAAAAAGCGGATTTGAAAATACTGGACCTGCTTGGATTGGAATGGCGGAATTCTCAAAATCTGGTCGAACTGTGTATTTTAATGGAAGAGCTCTTAAAAATTCAAAGGCACAAGGAATTACTGGAAATTATTACGATATCGAAAACGGAGACGAATATTGGATATCTGGAATTAAGAAAAATGGAACTGACCGACATTGGGTTGGTGGCGGAAAAATAATGATTGACCGAAATGTTGTCGACCTTTATTTGAGTAAAGTCAATTTTGACATTTTGGACAAAAACCGATTTGTATTAACCGACATAAAACCTACCGACAAACAAAAATTTGAGGAATTGGAAAACGAGAAAATGGATTAAAAAAAACGTGCTACAACAACGTGTAAAATTCATTGCTTGGTTCTTGCCTTTCCGGAAAATCCTGCGGATTTTCCTACGGTTCGGTTTTATTTGCTAATTTGGCTACCTAAACACGCAACAAATCTTACACGAAACGTTGTAAAACATTTCCACCGAAATTGAGAGTATATTTTAAATGTCCGAATTGTAACCACGAAAACCGATTGAAAACAGATTCTTGTACTCGGATTGAATTCGCAATGGAAAATGGAAAAATCAGGAAAACTAACTGTGAAAAATGTCATCAGGAATCTACTATAATCGTAAATAAATTTTACGCAAAGGAATCTAAATTTATTTCTGTACTTGCTGGAATCATCTTTTTTGTAGGGACTTTTGTTGGATTATATTTTCTGAAGCAGATAATTTCGGAAATGAAAACAGTGATTGGAATTCTTGCAGTAGCAAGCGGACTATTGATTCCAATATCAATATATGGAGTATTTAATAAAGAGGATAGGAATAGAGTAAAATCCTTTAATCAAACTTACGTAAGTGAATAAAATAATTGTTGGATGAAATTTGATAAACTGTTTTTTAGCCGATGTTCAATTTTTTTAAGCTTGGTTGGAATAATTATTGGCTTATACATTCAATACCATTTATCACTAAGATACGAAACTACAACGGGCAAATCTAGAGCCTTATATACACTCAATCAATTAGCTTATTTAAAATTTACTTTTTTTGGCTTTGGAGCCTTAATCCTATCTATTATTTCAGCTTTTAAAAAAATAAAAAAACGAACTTTTTTCCTAAGTTTAAGTCTGTCGTTAATTTCAATTTTGATTTATATATCCGATTTATGGCGACTTATGATATGATAAAATAACGTTTTACAACAGCGTATAAAATTCATTGCTAAGTTTTTGCCTATCCGGAAAATCCTGCGGATTTTCCTACGGTTGGTTTTTATTTGCTAAATTGGTTACCTAATCACGCAACAAATCTTATACGAAACGTTGTGGTTAATTATGAAAAAACTGACATACATATTAATTTCAATACTACTTTGGAATTGTAAATCCGAGAAAAAAGAAATTTTTCAGGAATACAATGGACAATTAGTGAAAGTCGAATTTGATGATTCAAGAGCAGATTCAACATTTACTGGGTATGGTGGAGAACATTATCCAAATGGAAATTTAAAATCTTTGTCATATATAAAAAATGGAATTATAGCCGACACATTGTTTTACTATTACGAAAATGGAAAAATAAAAGAAAAAGGATTAGTTAAAGACAATATGGTTTATGGATGGTGGAGCTACAATGATGAGAATGGAAAATTGACTAAAAAAATAGAATGGTTTCACTTACGAGATAGCACTTATAAAAATCAAGAAATTCATTTTGACTCAAATGGTAAGATAAAAATTCCAGCCAGTACATTCTTCGAATTACAAATTCCCGATACCATACAAATCGGAAAAAATATGGCACGAATAAATAATTATGTAAGTAATGTAAACGATTTAGATACGAGATATTTGAGTGTCATAATTGAAAATTACTACCCTGATTCTGGAAAAAAAACAGATACCTTTCCAACTTTAACTGACAATTCTAATGATATATTTTTTGGAATTTATGGAGATAAAATAGGAAAGAAAATTATCGAGGGTAAAATTGAAGAAAAGACTTTGAAAACTGACACAATCAATTCAGATTCACTTTCATTAACTATCTCTGACCGATACAGGTATTTTAAAAAAGAAGTATATGTTTCTGACAATGGCAAAAAATCTGAATTAAGCAAAAAATTAAGAGCTAAATTTAAAGAAGCAACACAAAATAACTAACCACAACATCGGCTATAAGTAATTGCTTGTTATCGCTTATCCTGAAAATTCCTGCGGAATTTTCAGCTTTTTGTATACTTGTAAAGTTAAAACCTAAAACACGCAACTACTCATAGCCACGAACGTTAGGGCAAATTTGCCAAAAAACCCAAAATTGAACTATGAAAGAAAAATTTGTCCTTTTAATTACCTTCTTAATATTCGGACTAAATACTTCATTTGCGCAGAAATATAGAACAATTGAAAAACTTGAGTTTGAGAATTATGAACTTAAAGTTATATTTTTTGACCCTTACGAAAATTTAGTTTCAGAAAATCCTGAATTCAAAAATCTTGACTCTCTAAAACAAGGAGAAATTTGGAATAAATATTTACTTAACAATGTCATTTATGATTTTCAATTAATTCAAAAAAAGAAAATTGTTAAACATTATATTTTAAGAGGAAATTCATCGAAAGACATTTACCCAAAAGATTTAACTAGAAATAATGTCTTTTTATTAGATATAGTAAATCATAAAAAGAACATTAATTTTTATAGATTATCAGACTATTCAAAAATGATTGATAAAACAATCGATAAGTTCAGTTTTTATGGAACACTATTCGAGAATATGGAACTACTGAAAGATAACGATGGAAAATTAGGTAAAAACCTCTTTGGTAGATTTAGATTAAAAATCCCTTATTCCACAATCCAGAATAATGTAATGACTTTAATAGGTTTTGACTTATTTGGAGAAATAGAAACTGAATGGATAGCAAATAACACAGAAGAATTTAAAAACTCATTTTTCGATTATCAAGAAAAAGTCGACCAATATTTCAAAATCGAAAGAATTAAAAAAACGTATGTAAGAACTTATGACCAAAATGGAGAAATTCAAAATGAATATCCAAGGTTAAATACAGATGAGGATATCAAATCCTATATTGGAAAAATGAATAGAATTGGAGATGTAGTTTCTTTACCGTTTTTCAAATCAACTGACAAAGTAATTTTAATCGAAAAGGATAGTTTATACTCAAAATATAAAGTTGAGACTAAAAACAATAAACCGATTGATAAGTATTTAGAAAATATTGTCGTCTTAAAAAATTCAGATGGAGAAATCGAGAATATTACAGCAACTCTTTTAATTCACGGTTCATCGATTGACAGAGGAGATTATGTTGAGAGAGAAAATTATATTGCATATTTCAAGACTTTTAAGGATTTGAGACTACCTTATAAAATTCTGTTTTCGCCATTAACTGACAAACAATTTGAAAAACCACGAATTGAAATTGAATTAGATTATTTGTTCCATAGAAAATAAAAAACTTGCCCTAACACCGTGTATAATTAATGGCTAGTCCTCGCCTACTTACGAAAATCCTCGCGGATTTTCTATTCGGTTTTTATTTGCTAAATTAGGTACTTAAACACGCCACTAATCATACACAAAACCGTTATAGGGCATTTAACGTTTATCCAATTTAAATTATGAAAAACTTACTATTTATTTTAGCTTCTCTAATTTTATTTAGTTGTGGTAATAAAACAAAAAAACAAAATCATTCTATAATCGGAATTGAATTTTCCTCAGAATCTTTTGAAAAAGCCATAGAAATCTCTAAAGAACTGAATAGACCAATATTCATAGATTTTTCAACATCTTGGTGCGGACCATGTAAAAAAATGGATAACTTCGTTTTTACAGATTCAATAATTGGAGACTTCTACAACAAGAATTTTATTTGTCTTAAATATGACGCTGAAAGAGGAGAAGGTATTATTCTGGCAAATAAATTTGAAGTTAATGCCTACCCAACATTATTATTTTTTTCTCCTCAATTAGAAATCGAACTTAAGCATGTTGGGTATAAAGGACCTACGGAATTTTTAGAATTAGGTTATACAGTTGTAAATAAAGAATTTTCATATAATACGATTCCGAATTCTTTATCTGACTATGAATTAAACATACAAGATATTACTGAATTCAGTTCCTTTGTTGGTTATTTAAGTCCAACTGAAAAGGACTCATTTCTATTTGATTATTTTCAGGACATTCCTCATGATAAATGGTATAAGCCACAATACTTTCACCTAATTGAGAACTACTCTTATTCAATTTTCTCTCCTTTAAGCAAATTTGTTATTGTAAATAGGAATAAATATTCAGAATTATATGGCAAAGAAAGAATCGATAAATTTATTAGTGGGCTTATGCTATTTGCATTTGAGACTCCAAAAGATTTATATGGTAAACCTTATAACAGCCTTTCTGATGATGAAATAAATAAATTGTTATTTAGTGAATTAGCAAAAATTGACTCTGTTTTTGCAAGTAAGAATAGACTTAATCATGAAATAATGTTAGTATCTATGAATGTCAAAGAAAATTATAACGATACCGAAATCTGGAATTCACTATTTACTAAGGGCGAATATTATAATAAGCATTATTCACATTTTGATAAAGAATGGCATAACTTTCCTAATAACTGGTATTATAGAGCTTTGCAAATAACCCCAAATAATTTAGAGATAAAAAATTATAATGAAACAATTCTGAAACGTGCAAAATCAAGACTGACTGAAAGTGATTATAATAAATTTGCAGAAGGCTTATCTATTAAAACAGTTCAGAGATTCGTATCAAGTGAGAAACAAAGTGAAAACAGTAAGAAAGAATTAACTATTGCTTTAAGAATACTGGCAAAATCACATAATGTTTCTAAAGTCTGGGCAAATGATTTTTTATCCAAAATTAATGTGTCGGACAAAGATATTATTAATTATAAAGAAGAGATAATAAAAAACGTCCTATAACACCGTGTAAAAATAATTGCTTGGTTCTCGCTTACTTGGAAAATCCGTAGGATTTTCCTCTGGTTCGTTCCATTTTTAGTAAGTTAGTTGCTTAAACACGCAACTATCCTTACACATAAACGTTGTGGCTAATTTAAAATGACCGAAAGTAAAGTAAAAATAATTGATTTAATCTGCATCGGAATTTATCTTTTATTCGGCGGAGTTATATACTTTTTTTATGAGTTCTCGCTTTTACCTCAAAAGAATATTAACACATTACTTCTGATATTGACTTTCGGCGGACCATTATCTCTTTTTTGGATGTATTACCAACGATTTAGAGAAAAGTCAATTACACTAATTTGGTTCGGAATTGGACTATTGCAATGGTATATATTAAACGAGCTAAAAAGAAATTCGGATTTTGATTCAGTAGTTGGTTCTTATGCAAATTATGACAAAACATTAATTGGACTTGTAATCCTTTTAACGTTATTCAGAATAATAAGTTTAATTTTTACAAAACAAGAATTTATGGTTGCAGCTTGGTTTTCACCAAAAGATAACCGAAAATTGAACACTTTAGATACTGTCCTTACCATTGTTGGATTTTTAAGTCTAATTGGATTAAGTGAAATATAAAAAACTAGCCACAACAACATGTAAAATTCATTGCTAGGTTCTTGTATTTTTGATTAATTATATCTACTCGCATTTTCTATAAGGTATCTAATTGCCGATGATGCATTCCCACCATATTTGCTTTGCCTAGCTAATTGATTCAATTTATTTTTAAGCTCTGGTGATATCCTCATAATAAATGTTTCGGTATTTTCAGTAGTTGGTAGTTTAGACATGAAATAATAGTTTGTATATAAATATGTTCATTTATATAAAACTTCGGAAAAATCCATTTAATATGTTCCATTTGGGCTTACCCTATCACCCTTAATAAAGTATATACTTTAAATAAAGTGTCGTTTTTGAGCATAATGGGAACATACTAAGGGAGTGGTCCGAAAATAATCTTTAAAATTTGAAAAATTTAAGAACCTCAGCCATGTATCCTTTCTTACAATGGGACTAATTAGTTAATTGTATATACTGGGGGTCCCTCACGAATTTTATATGTAGATTTAAAATGGACTAATTTTATTAGTTTGTATATACATAAATTTTTTTGACTCGAATTTTTTTGACTATTTAGAAAGTTGTATATACAAATCAGAATAATTGTTGACCAAACAAATTCATTCTAAATATGTATCAAAAGTCAAAGTGTATCATTTTAAATCTATAAGTGCCATTTTTTGATACGCATTATTGTATCATAATAAATCTTTGATAAAAAATAATACAAATTCCTGGAAACCAGGTATTTAAATAGTTTTTTAATCATTCTTTCCGTATCTTTACAGCATGGAAAAAGCAATCATAATCAGCAGATGCTCAACCAACGAGCGCAAACAAGATATCACCCGCCAAAGTGAAGAGTTGAGGTTGAACTATGGGAACGTCTACCAAATTATCAAAGAATTTAGTTACTACAAATCGGGAACTAAAAACGACGCCGTAAACGACGAAATTTTGGAATATGCCTTATCCTATGGCGTAAAGCATATTATCGCCTTAGAGATATCCAGGATTAGCCGTAAAATATCATCATTTGCCTTATTTCTGGAGAAATGTAATGCTAATAGCATCAATATTATAATTGACAACTATAAGCTCCACACATTACTTGAAAACGGAGAAATTAATGGGATGGTTCAAACCATGCTCTCAATCGCATCCACATTCGCCTCGGCAGAGTTGAGATTGATTAAATCTAGGCTCGATTCTGGCCGAAAAAAGTACATCAAAAATGGTGGAACATTGGGAAGGGCTGTAGGTTCTGTAAAACCGACCGACCAGTTATTGAACGAACATTCAGATATCGTTAAATACGTGCGTCAAAATCAATCGGTACGCAATATTATGAAGCTTACAGGTAAAAGTAGTGGTACCGTTCAGAAGGTCCGTAAAATAGTTTTAAAATCAGCATAAATCTTAAGTTATGACAGAATATTACGGCAAAATCAGAATTGAAGGTGTGGGAACAGCGGTTCCTGTCTCAACCTATGCAAATAGTCCATCTGGGGCAAAGAAAATCATTGAAAATCAATATAAGGTTCGGCATTGGGTTCAGCAGATGAGTAAGTTTTAGACAATTAGATGTTCATAAGTTCTAATATGTCAGATTCCGATTATGAAATAGGTTTAATAACTTTGATTTGGTAACAATACAGCAAAATGTACATAAAAAACAAACCAATCAGATTATTAAAGGATATTGAAAGGATATTTTCATACATTAGAACAGAAGTGGCCAATAATAATAGGTTGGTTCGAATTACACATGACGAAAATTATAAACTCATAATTGAAGATTTAGATATTCAGTCAGACTTTAGTTTTACGATTGAATTGCCTCGTTTAGATAAGGGACTTGTTATCTATCAAGTTGAATTTAAACCTCAAAATACTAATGTCCTAAATCATTATTCTGGTGAATTCAGTTCAAAAGGTAATCAGGTATTACAAGTATTCAAGAATTGGTTAAATACTTTAAGCGAATATCAGACTGTTAATATTCATCCATCAAGCAAGGTACTTAAAGATTATCAAGAACAATTTTATGAATCATTTGAATTTATAGATGAAGAAACGGATGCTTCGCCATTAGAGTTTAAAATACAACGGCAATTATCAGAGTTTCTAAAATTACTTATTGAAGAGTACAAAGAAGATGAAAATGTGGATGAGGTTCTGTTAAATGATATTTGTGAATTGAATAAACTTATACCACAATTAACACAGCGTCAATTAAAAACACAAATTAGTTGGATTTTTGCGAGACTTCAAATAAAAGGTATAAACGCTATTAACAGAATTATAAAAGTCAGTACCGATGCTGGAATTCAATATATATTTGTAGAGGGTTTAAGAAGGTTGTTATTGGGTTGAGTAAATAAATAATTAAAAACGGTCCTTAATATTTTTTAAAGTTGTAAACCATAATAAAATCTTGAATGAAATCGTTCGATAATTCAGGACCTCCCGCTAGTGAAATAGAAAGATTTAATTGGTTTTTTTAGATTTATTCTCTTATACATTTAATATATTCACAAATATAGTTTAGGTATGTAATTCAAAAGGAGGAAGTATGAAATTTGAAAGTATAGTTTATCTGTATTCGCCAATTTTCATCGGGATAATAGTTATTTGGAAATCGATAGGAATTACTAAATCAAATAAAAGTTTTGCGAATTATTTATATTCATCGGTAATAACAATATTTAATTTATTTTCAATTTACATCCTAGTTGTAATATTGATGGGGGCGTGGCCAACTTACATACCACATATTTTAATTTTTGCCTCCACACTAATCTTATTTTTACAGTATATCTTGTGTTTTTACAAAACTAAATAAACTCGCTAATTTTTTACCCACACATTATGAGCTTTCAAAGATGTGGCGCTCGTGGGTGGTGGCTCCTTTCCACAACCGGGTGAGATCTCCCTGTCTCATAACGGCGTTTTGTTTTTAGATGAATTACCGGAATTCAAACGAACGGTTTTAGAAGTACTGCGACAACCATTGGAAGATCGGGAAGTGACCATTTCCAGAGCGCGTTTTACGGTAACTTATCCGTCGTCCTTTATGTTGGTGGCGAGTATGAATCCGAGTCCGGGTGGTTATTTTAATGATCCGAACGCCCCGGTAACCTCAAGTCCGGCGGAAATGCAACGTTATTTAAGTAAGATCTCAGGGCCTTTACTCGATCGTATTGATATTCATATTGAAGTGACCCCTGTACCTTTCGATAAATTATCAGACGATAGAAAAGGAGAATCTTCAATTATTATCAGGAAACGCGTAACGCAAGCCCGTGAAATTCAGACAGAACGCTTTAAAGATGTTGATTCTATTCATTATAATGCCCAAATGAATACCAAACAAATCAGAAGGTTTTGTATTTTAGATGCGCATTCAAAACAATTGCTCAAAACTGCCATGGAACGGTTGAACCTGTCTGCCCGAGCCTATGACCGCATTTTGAAGGTGTCCAGAACCATAGCTGATCTGGAAGGATCCGAACATGTTTTAGGATCTCATATTAGCGAGGCCATTCAATATCGAAGTCTGGATCGAGATGGTTGGTTGGGTTGATTGTAATGAATGAACTTGTACTAACCAATTCAAATTTAAATGAAAGTTTATTTCCTATTACTACTCATTGTGCTGTTCTCAGCCTGTAAACAATCTGAATCCACTGAAGACTCTTCTAAACCCACCACAGAAATGACAACACCTGAAGCTATTCCTGTTCCAAAATTAGATATTAAGGAAGCCAATCGACTTGTAGAATTACCGCTGCATTGTATGAATATTGAGTATCCCAACCGATTATCTCAAACTTTGGGTAGTGATGACGATCTAAAATCACCCACGACGTTACACCCGGCATTTTATGGTTGTTTTGACTGGCATTCGTCAGTTCATGGCCATTGGAGTTTAGTGAGTTTGCTCAAACAGTTTCCTGATATCGATAAAGCAGAAGAGGTGCGCGAGCGTTTGTTGAATAACATTTCAAAAGAAAATATTGAAAAAGAAGTTGCATATTTTAAAGGTGAACACAATGGATCCTTTGAGCGCACTTACGGTTGGGCATGGTTGCTCAAATTAGCAGAAGAATTGCATAACTGGGATGATCCTTTGGCGAGACAATTAGAAGCGAATTTGCAGCCTTTAACAGATGTGATCGTTCAAAAATATATTGATTTTCTACCAAAATTAAACTATGCGCTTCGTGTGGGAACTCATGCCAATACAGCGTTTGGTTTAATATTTGCCTACGATTATGCTGAAACATTTAATAACGAAGCCCTAAAACAAGCTATTACTGATCGCGCAAAATATTTCTTTATGAACGATGCTCATTGTCCGATGTCCTGGGAACCTAGTGGGAGTGATTTCTTATCGCCTTGTCTGGAAGAGGCGGCTTTAATGAAACGTTTACTTCCTAAGGAAGAATTTCGTTCCTGGATGAACGATTTCCTGCCGCAATTAAAAGATAAGAACTACGACCTGGAAGTAGGACTGGTTTCTGACAGGACTGACGGGCAGTTGGTGCATTTGGATGGTGTGAACTTTTCCCGTGCCTGGTGCCTTAATGAAATTGCCGAGGGTTTACCTGAATATAGTCATTTACGACGTATAGCCAACAAACATATAAATTACTCGCTGCCCGGTATTGTTGGGGATAGCTATGAAGGTGGCCACTGGCTGGGAAGTTTTGCTATTTATGCGCTCAACACCGTTCCTAAGTAATGCTAAAATGGTTTAAAAATATAGGTCCCGGGCCTCTGGTAGCAGCCGCATTTATTGGTCCGGGAACTGTAACCACCTGTACGTTGGCCGGAGTAGATTTTGGCTATGCCTTACTTTGGGCTATGGTTCTGGCCGTTTTTGCTACTGTGGTGCTACAGGAAATGTCTGCACGCATTGGGCTGGTAACCCAAAAAGGGATATCTGAAATTATAAAAACGGAAATCCAAAATCCATTACTTAAATTTATTGCCATTCTGCTTATTCTATCGGCCATTGTAATTGGCAATACCGCTTACGAAGCAGGGAATATCTCTGGAGCTGTTTTAGGCCTTGAGGCCATAACAGGAAACAGTTATATAGAGCTGGGATGGTTTTCATTTAATGTTCTGAGTATAATCATTGGTTTTTTGGCCTTTGGGTTATTGTATATAGGCAATTATAAGACCCTGGAGAAGGTATTAATGGCTTTGGTATTCTTTATGAGTTTTGCTTTCATTATAACCGCGGTCATAACGAAACCTGATGTTATTTCAATTTTAAAGGGAATTTTTACACCAAATTTATCTCATTCGAAAAGTCTTCTAACAATCATTGGATTGATCGGAACAACGGTGGTGCCTTATAATATTTTTCTACACGCGGCACTTGTGAAAAACAAATGGTCTTCAGAAAAAGACCTTCCTTACGTTCGAAAGGATACCCTGATTGCCATTATTTTAGGAGGCGTGGTATCTATGTGCATCATCATCTCCGGAGCCGCGCTTCAAGGGAACCATATTCAGGATGCGGCCGGTCTGGCTCAAAGCCTGGAACCGCTGTTTGGCATCAACGCGAAATATTTTTTAGCCCTGGGTTTATTGGCAGCAGGGGTTACCAGTGCTGTTACGGCACCATTGGCAGCAGCATATGTTCTTTGTGAGTGTCTGGGGTGGTCTACAGATTTAAGATCAAAACGGTTTAGAGGTGTTTGGATGATCATCATAATTCTTGGTGTGTTAAGCGCTTCTTTGGGTTATAAATCCATTGATATCATACGCTTTGCGCAGGTTGCCAATGGTATATTACTACCGGTAATTGCGGTTTTTTTAGTTTGGATCGTAAATAAATCAAAGCTATTAGGACAATTTAAGAATACGAATATTCAGAATGTTTTTGCGGTATTCATTTTAGGAATTAGTATCTTATTGTCTCTAAAAACCATTAGTTCGGTTTTTGAATTAAATCTTTTTTAATGGACTTACAAACCATAGATATAAATGTGGATATGGGTGAAGGTTTAGAAAACGAAGCCCTGATAATGCCTTTTATTGCTTCTTGTAATATCGCCTGTGGCGGACATGCCGGAACCGAAGAGAGTATGCGTAAAGTAGTCGGTTTAGCTCAAAGGCATCGTGTTAAAATAGGAGCACACCCTTCGTTTCCTGACAAAGAGAACTTTGGAAGGCAAGCTATGGATATTTCATATTCCGCCCTTTTTTATGCTTTAAAACACCAACTGGATGATTTTATGGATGTGTTAGAGGAAACTCATGCACGTTTGCATCATATTAAACCACATGGTGCTTTGTATAATTTGGCAGCAGTTGACGAGAATATTGCCAATGTAATTATTGAATTGGTGCAAAGTATCGCTTTGCCTATGAAATTATATGTTCCTTATAAATCGGTAATAGCAGACCTGGCAAGAAAACAAAAGATTCCAATTTCATTTGAAGCTTTTGCAGATCGAAATTATCATGATGACCTAACACTTGTTTCAAGGTCTGAACCCAATGCCCTCATTACCGATAATCATGCTGTTTTTGAACACATCCAAAATATGGTTCTGCATCATCAGGTGGTGACCGTTTCAGGACATCAAATTCCTATTGAAGCCGATACTTTTTGCGTTCACGGAGATCATCCCAATGCTCCGGATTTAATAAAATATCTTCATGAAAAATTAACTCGATTAGGGTATAAAATTCGTTAAAATGAAGTCTAAAATCACTGCTTATAAACCTTACGGAGACCCTGCTATTTTGGTGGAGTGGGAAAAGAAAATTGATCGAAATATTTTAATGGATATCCTTAGTTTAAAGGCTGAAATCCAAAATAGCAATATTAAACAAATCATTGAATTAAAACATACATATAATTCATTAATAATAAGTTATGATTCAAAAATAATAAATTTAAACCATGAAATTGCGTATATAGACAAAATCTATAACAACACAAAAAAACAGGTTAAGAAAACCTCAAAACTATGGAAGATTCCAGTTTGTTATGAAGCTGAATTTGGTATAGACCTGGATGTCTTGGCGCGTTCAAAAAATAGGTCTAAACAAGCTGTTATTAAAACGCACACGGCAGCACCTTATCTTGTATATTTTATTGGGTTTTTGCCGGGGTTTTTATACCTCGGTGGTCTTCCTGAGGAATTGCATATGGCTCGTAAATCCGCGCCGGAATTAAAAGTACCTAAAGGTGCCGTTGCTATCGGTGGAAATCAAACCGGGGTATATCCCATTGAAAGTCCCGGAGGATGGCATATTATTGGCAATACGCCTGTAAACTTTTTTGATGTTGAAAAAGATCGGCCGTGCTTTGCTGAACCCGGAGACCAGGTGATGTTCGTACCTGTAGATAAAAAGAAATACCACGATGTAAAGATTCTTGTTGAAAGCGGTGTTTATGAGCTAGAAAGTGAGGTGATACATGGTTAAAGTTTTGTCGACTGGATTTTACACTACAGTTCAGGATCTTGGCCGTTTTGGATTTCAGGAGTTTGGGGTGCCTTACTCGGGTGTTATGGATGAGCGCGCTGCGCGATTAGCTAATGCATTATTGGGAAATGATCCTCAAGATGCTGTTTTAGAGCAAACCATGACCGGATCAACACTGCGTTTTGATGTGGATACTTACATCGCAATTACAGGGGCGAACATGCAACCTAAGTTGGATGAGAGGCCTGTAGAGCTTAACAGGATCGTAAAGGTGTCTCAGGGCTCTGTCTTGTCTTTTAGTGCTTCTAAACGCGGTTTTCGTTCTTATTTAGGTGTTTCAGGGGGTTTTGGTAGCCCGAATATTTTAGAAAGTCGAAGCATGTATAGTCCCGTAACCCGGGAGAATGTTATTAAAAAAGGAGATGGTTTAATAATTTCTAAGGTAGAAAGAAGTATAACCCTGTCGCACTCTCATTTAAAAGTCGACACTGCTTACTTAGATTCTAACATTATTGATGTTCATGAAGGGCCGGAATACGAGTATTTAGATTCTGAGCAGAAAAAGAAACTTTTAGATATGTCTTTTCTTATTTCAAAAAACAATAGTCGTATGGCTTATCAATTGGATGAAACGTTTTCTAATAATTTAGAGCCCATTTTAACTTCCGGTGTTTTTCCCGGTACTGTGCAGTTGACGCCTTCAGGAAAATTGATCGTTTTAATGAAGGATTGTCAGACCACAGGTGGTTATCCAAGGGTAATGCAATTAACTAAAGAAGCAATTTCTGTATTAGCACAAAAGTATCAGGGTCAAAAAATAAAATTTAATTTATTAAAATATTGATAAATAGAAAGTTGTAAATAATTAATTCAACTTTAAATTTAATATTTTACCAAGGCTTAATTGAATAGAAAACACCTCTACAAAGCTTTCTTCATAACGATCATACCTCTAAAATCTCTAAGCATTAATTTAAAATCGAGCCGTTCCGTGCCTATAGTTTTAAACCCTAATTTTTTATAAAATTTTATCGCTTGCATTTGCGTATCCATCGCTTTTAACCAAATGAAATGGTTGTCATTTTGAATGGCTTCTTCCTCAACAAAGCCCATTAAGTTTTGTGCGATGCCCTTCCCGTGGAAATCAGGATGTAAATACAACCGATGTAAAAAAACGCCCTTTGAATTACCTGGATCGGGAATTTGTGAATTGTAGACGAATCGTAGAATACCGATGGGTTGTTGTTTGAAAATTACAAAGCTGTAAAATGAATCCTTTTCCTTAAGTTCAGTGATTAGGTTTTCTTTGGAAAAACACTTTTCCAGATACCAGCTTGAATCTTCGTTAACCCATAAATGTTTATATGGCGGGGGATAGATCTGCTTCATGAGTTCCATCAATGTCTTTTGATGTTGGTTGTCAATAGGCGTTAAAAAGAGATGGTTTGTAACCTGGATCATGGAATTTTAAGCAAGTTCAATAGCAATATCTATCATGTCCTTAAAGGTGGTTTGGCGTTCCTCAGAACTAGTGTGTTTTCCACTTACTAAAGAGTCTGCTATGGTTAAAATAGAAAGTGCTCTGGCTTTGAGCTTGGCTGCAATGGTATAGAGCCCTGCGGTTTCCATTTCAACACAAAGAACACCGTATTCAGCCCAAAATTTATAATCCTTCGGATTTATGCTATAAAATTCATCAGAAGTTAAAATGTTTCCTGCCTTCACAGAAATATTTTTAAGTTTGGCTGTTTCGATCGCCTTTTGAAATAAGTCAAAATTAGCAGTGGGTGCAAAATTGGAGCCGTTGAATTGTATTTGGTTAATACTGCTATTAGAGGAGGCGGACATGGCGATGACAATATCGCGAATCTTTATATCTTTTTGATAAGATCCGGCGCTTCCCACACGAATAAGGTTTTTAACCTTGTATTCTGTGATGAGCTCATGAGCATAAATAGAAATAGAGGGCACGCCCATACCGGTGCCCATTGCCGAAATGCGTTTTGATTTATACAGACCTGTATAGCCCAACATACCTCTCACTGTGTTAAAACATACGGGGTCTTCAAAAAAAGTTTCAGCAATCCATTTTGCACGTAAAGGATCTCCGGGAAGTAAAACGGTTTCTGCGATAGCTCCTTTTTTAGCTTCAATGTGTACACTCATGATTAATAATCTGAATTTGAGGTTTGATTAGACATCATGGCGATACCCGAAGAGGTTCCCAAACGATCAACCCCCAGGTCAATGTATTCCATAGCAGTTTTGCTATCTCGGATACCACCTGAAGCTTTTATTTTTATCCGATCTTCAGGTCGGATAACACTTTTGATAAGTTTGATATCGTGAATGGAAGCGCCTCTTGGTCCAAAACCGGTAGATGTTTTTATAAAATCTGCTCCGGCTTCAATGACTAGTTCTGAAGCTTTAGTGATTTCAAAATCTTTGAGGTAGCAGGTTTCAATAATAACTTTTAGAACCCGATCTGGCATGAGATTTTTAACACCCTGAATATCCTTGACCACAGCCTTGTAATCCTGACTTTTAAAAAGCCCTATATTCATGACCATGTCAATTTCATCAGCGCCATCATATAAAGCGCCATTGGCTTCTTCTATCTTGGCCTGTGAACTCATGGCGCCCAGTGGAAATCCTACTACTGAACATACCCGTACAGCGCTGTCGCTAAGCTCTGATTTTGCTAAAGCGACATAGCAACTGTTTAAACAAACGGAAAAAAACTGATTATCGATTGCTTCTTTACAAAGAATCTGAATATCCTGTTTTGTAGCCGTAGATTTTAAAAGGGTATGATCTATGTAACTGTTTAACGATTTCATAGTGAAAAAAGTCTTTGACACTACTCAAATGTATTAAACAATTATGACATAAATTGGTTTACGGGAAATATTGTTATTAATTTAACGTGATTCCTTTCGATAGGCAATTTGCCCTTGAGGTTCAGAAATGAGATCATTGTTTTTCTTGTTTTCCATGTATTTCTCAAAGATCGCTTTGTTCCTTAATTGTTGAGACTTTTTTTTTAACCCCGAGATATACGATGATGCTACGCGGTCCGCGCCAACCTCAACATATTTAATGGCTGTTTCAAAGTCTTCAATACCTCCGGAGGCAATTATTTTGGCCTGATCTTTTAAGGTTTTTTTGATCATTTTTACCGCGGTTAGGGTTGCTCCATTTTTGGAAAAACCGGTAGAGGTCTTGATAAAGTCAACTTTACTTTCAAGGCATAGTTCACAAGCTTTGATAATTTCATTTTTATTAAGCTCAGAAATTTCAATAATTACAACTAAGGGGGTTGTGCCAATAGCTTGTTTAACCTTACTGATATCCTGAAGCATGGAAATGTATTTCTCGCTTTTTAAATATCCAAGATTGATAACCATGTTAATTTCATCAGCACCATCTTCAAGGGCTTTTTGAGCTTCATATACTTTTGAAGCTGTTGCCATGGCTCCTAGGGGATAGCCAATTACGGTGCTTACTTTAACATCAGTAAATTTGAGTAACTTTTTTGCTATGGATACATAACAACTATTAATGCAAATAGAATTGAAACCAAAATTTTTGGCTTCAACACATAAATCGATAATTTCACTCTCTGTGGTTGTAGGTTCCAACAGGGTGAAATCAATGTGTTGATAAATGTTCATTGTAATAAGTAGGTTTTAGATTTAGGTTTAGGTTTTTGTGTAAAATTGGGGTTTTACGTGGCTAAGGTAATAATTTTACTCGAAAAATCCGTTTAAACAGTCGAATTTTATCGACAAAACGTGTTGATAACTAGTTGGTAATAGGTTGAAATGCACAAAATTATAAATTTCAAATACCTACTTATTTTACTTTTAAAATAATGAGTTATACATAATTTACGCATAAAAAAAAAGCAACACGCCTCTTCAAAAAAGATTTATGTTGCTTTTCAACTAACCAACCAATTTAATGACGCTTTATCTAACAAATAGTTACATTACACGCCAATAATTTTTTGAATTCATGATTCTTCTGATACTAAATCACCTTGATTTCTGAACACCAATTGATCATCAAAGGCATCAAGTAGGATGATACTTTCCGTGGTAATTTTACCTGAAAGTATTTCTTTACTTAAAGCATTTAGCACTTCCTTCTGGATCACTCGTTTTACAGGTCTCGCACCATATTCGGGATGATAGCCTTTGTCTGCCAAATAGGCTTTGGCTTCTGCAGTAGCATCAAAAGTAATGCCTTGTTTGGCCAACATTTTACTTACCGACTTAAGCTGTAAGTTTACAATTTCCTCGATATTTTCCTTGCTCAAAGGTGTGAACAAAATGGTTTCATCAATACGGTTCAGGAATTCCGGACGTACACTTTGCTTCAATAATCCTAAAACTTCAACTTTAGCAGATTCCATAGCTGTATCGATGTCTTTCGCTGCATCAAAATGACTTTGGATGATCTGGCTACCAATGTTCGAAGTCATGATAATGATCGTATTTTTAAAATCGGCTAAACGTCCTTTGTTATCCGTCAAGTGCCCTTCATCTAATACTTGTAACAGAATATTGAAGGTATCAGGATGCGCTTTTTCAATTTCATCCAGTAGTACCACGGAATAGGGTTTACGACGAACAGCCTCCGTTAATTGTCCGCCTTCGTCGTAACCTACATATCCGGGAGGCGCACCAACCAATCGGCTCACGGCATGACGTTCTTGATATTCGCTCATATCAATTCGTGTCATAGCCTTTTCATCGTCAAATAAATATTCGGCTAAAGCTTTTGCCAACTCCGTTTTACCAACGCCTGTAGTTCCCAGGAATAAAAAGGTTCCAATAGGTTTCTGAGGGTTTTGTAAACCGGCTCTACTGCGTCTTACAGCATCACTTACAGCCTCAATGGCCTCATCCTGACCAACGACACGCTTATGTAGTTCTGATTCTAAATTCAATAATTTTTCTCGATCGCTTTGTAGCATTTTTTGAACAGGAATACCTGTCCATTTGGCAACGACTTCCGCGATATCTTCGTAAGTAACCTCTTCTTTGATTAGCGAATTATCAGCCTGTTCCTGCAATTGTTTTTGGTAGCCTTCAAGTTGCTCTTGGGCTTCTTTAATCTTACCATAGCGCAACTCTGCTACCTTCCCATAATCACCTTCGCGTTCAGCACGTTCGGCTTCAAGCTTATAGTTTTCTATATCTTGTTTGGTATTTTGAATATTATCAACAACTTCTTTTTCGCTTTTCCATTTCGCGTTGATCTCATTACGCTGCTCTTTAAAATTGGCCAGATCGGCGCGCAAGCTTTTAAGTTTATTTTCGTCTTTTTCACGTTTAATGGCCTCGATCTCGATCTCCAATTGCATGATCTTTCGATCTAAAACATCTAATTCTTCTGGTTTAGAATTTATTTCCATACGCATTTTGGAGGCTGCCTCATCCATCAAATCGATTGCTTTATCAGGTAAGAATCTGTTTGTGATGTAACGTTGAGAAAGCTCCACGGCGCCTATAATAGCATCGTCTTTGATGCGCACTTTGTGGTGCGTCTCGTATTTTTCTTTAATACCACGTAAAATGGAAATGGCACTTTCGGTATCGGGTTCGTTAACGGTTACCTTCTGAAAACGACGCTCTAAAGCTTTATCTTTTTCAAAATACTTTTGATATTCATCTAAAGTAGTTGCGCCAATGGCTCGAAGTTCTCCTCTGGCGAGGGCAGGTTTCAGAATATTTGCGGCATCCATAGCGCCTTGACCGCCACCGGCTCCAACCAGTGTATGAATCTCATCAATAAATAATACGATATCTCCTTCGCTTGATGTTACCTCCTTAATTACGGCTTTTAAACGCTCTTCAAATTCGCCTTTATATTTGGCTCCCGCAATGAGAGCTCCCATATCCAAAGCAAAAATTTGTTTTTCCTTTAAATTCTCTGGAATGTCGCCATCAACAATACGATGCGCTAATCCTTCAGCAATTGCCGTTTTACCGGTACCAGGTTCACCAACAAGAATTGGGTTGTTCTTGGTACGTCTGGATAGGATCTGTAGAATTCGTCGGATTTCTTCATCACGTCCAATAACCGGATCAAGCTTTCCGTCTTTGGCCAGTTGGTTTAAATTTTTAGCGTATTTATTCAAGGCATTATAGGTTTCTTCCTGACTTTGAGAAGTCACATTTTCACCTTTTCGCAATTCCTGAATAGCGGCAGTTAAATCTTTTTCTGTTACCCCTTGATCTTTTAACATTCTTGAGATAGGGCTACTCGATTTTAATATGGCAAGGATCAAGTGCTCTATAGACACAAAATCATCCTTCATTTTTTTAGCATAGACTGCCGCTTCATTCAATGTTTTTCCAGCTTCACGGGATAACATAAGGTCGCCACCGGAAACTTTTGGAAAACTTTCTAATTGTTTATCTAAAGCCTGGTGCAGTGTAATACCATTCACATTGAGTTTTTTTAATAAGAAGGGCAACACGTTTTCATCTACTTCAGAGATACCTTTGAAAAGATGTTCATTTTCTATTTGCTGATGACCATAGCTTTGTGCAAGTTGCTGCGCTTGCTGTATGGCTTCCTGCGATTTTATGGTATAATTATTTAAGTTCATAATTTTTATATTTGCACTCCTGAAACAGGATTTATATCTTTTTGTTCAGCGTACTATGGTCAATAACCTTACCATGGTACTTGGTAAGACAAAATGTCCTCTAGTTTCAAGAATATCGTGACTTTTCGTCAGTTTGTAAGCTTTCAAAATTGTTGCGACTTAATGAAAAATTGTAAAAGAAAAATTCAAAACATGAGTTTGATTCGTAAATTATTCAAAGGCTCAAACAGTGCTTCAATGGATCAGGATTTGCCCTGGACTCCTTTATCGGAAGCATCTCAAATAGCTGAAATCAAAGAAAATTCAAAATCAAAAACCCAGATTATTTTTAAGCATTCTACGCGTTGTGGTATCAGTAGTATGGTCATGAATCGATTCAAGAATGCTTATGATCTCTCTGAAAACCAGGCTGATCTTTTTTATTTGGATCTGATTGAAAACAGAGGTGTTTCAAATGCAGTTGCTGATACTTTTGGTATCCGCCACGAATCACCACAGCTTTTAATTGTTAGAAATGGTTCGGTGGTTAAGCACGATTCGCATAGCGGAATAAATGAGATCAATTTAGACGAGTACATCTAAAATCGTTTACGCTTTTTTTAAAGTTTTAGGAATCCTGTTTATCTTTAAAAAAACAAATTAAGATGAATAATTCCTGTCTTTTTGTTTATGGATCCTTGCTGAGGAATCAAAGTAACGATATGGCCCGGTTTCTTCGGGCGCATAGTGACTATTTGGGCGAGGGTTATTTTCAAGGAAAATTATTCAATGTCTCCTGGTTCCCGGGAGCTGTATTGAGCGATCGGGAATCTGATCTTGTTTACGGGCATGTTTTTCGACTTAAAAATGAAAACAAGGTATTTTCTGTTTTGGATGATTATGAAGGCATAGGTGAAGCCTACGAAAAGCCTCATTTATTTAAAAAAGTCTTAGTATCGGTCATCCTGGATAGAATCACAGAACTCCCTTGTTGGGTTTATCTTTATAATCTTTCGGTTGATGGACTTCAACAAATTACTTCAGGGAATTATTTAGAATTCAAAAAATAAATAACTCTCATTATCAAGGTGTTACATTAGAATTTTGGAATAGAAGCTAAACTTGGTTATATTGAGAGATAACCACAGGCTTAAATGAGCTTGTATAGTGAAGCCAACCACCCATGATTTCAAAATTACCTCTCCTTAAAAGTCTTATACTGTTTTTTAGTACTTTCCTGATTATAAATTCCTGCGTCAACTCTGATGCCAAAACTAAAACGAGTGAAAAAAAGCACTCTGAAATTAACTGGGATCTCAAGGACATTAAAGAATTGGGGAAACTGCGCGCATTAACGGTGTACAGCGCAACAACCTATTTTTTATACAAAGGAAGACCAATGGGCTACGAATACGAATTACTAAAGCGTTTCGCGAAACAGTTAAATGTAGAATTGGAATTAATTGTTGTTAATAACGTTGATGAACTTTTTGAAAAACTAAATAATGGAGAAGGAGATATCATTGCTCATGGATTAACGATTACCAGAGAAAGAAAAAAAGAAGTCGCTTTCACAAATTACCTCTATCTTACCAAACAGGTTTTAGTTCAAAAGAAACCTGATACCTGGCGCACCATGAATTGGCATAAATTGGAAAATGCTCTGGTACATGATGCCATTGAATTATTGAATGATACCGTTTATATTCGTTCCAATTCAGCTTATAAAGAACGCATTCAGAATCTTTCGGAAGAATTAGGCGGTCCCATTTATATTAAAGAATTGCCCGGAGAGCTCTCCACAGATCAGATTATTGAAAAAGTTGCAAAAGGCCAATTCAAGTATACGATTTCAGATAAGAACATCGCCAGTATCATGGCCGCGAATTATCCGGTGCTTGATATTAGTGTTCCGGTTAGTTTTTCGCAACGTATAGCCTGGGCAACACGTTTTAGTTCACCGCAACTGTTAAAAGCAGCAAATGCCTGGTTGAAAATCATGAAAAGGAAGGTTGATTACAATGTGATTTACAACAAGTATTTTAAAAATAAAAAGGCCTTCCGCAGCAGGGTAAAAAGCGAATTTTATAGTTTGAATGAAAAGCAAATAAGTCCGTTTGATAAGATCATTAAAAAATATGCTAAACAACTGCATTGGGATTGGCGATTGCTTACCTCGCAGATCTATCAGGAATCGCGATTTGATCCTAATGACAGTTCGTGGGCCAACGCTGAAGGTTTGATGCAACTTATGCCCGCAACAGCTAAAGAACTGGGGGTTACCGATAGAACAGATCCTGAGCAAAGCATTAGAGGTGGTACCAAATACTTAGAGCAATTATGGTCGAATTTCGAAACGGTAACCGATACGATTCAGCGCATTAAGTTTACCATGGCGTCCTATAATTGTGGATTATTTCATGTGAAAGATGCACAGCGTTTAGCTTTAAAGCATGGGTTGGATAGTGAAAAATGGGATGATAATGTGGAATCAATGATTTTAAGTATGAGTAAACCTAAAAGCTATAACGATCCTGTTGTGAAATACGGTTATGTCCGTGGTATTGAACCTTATAATTACGTTTTACAAATTTTCGAACGTTACGAACTCTACAAACAGGTTATCAAAGAATAAAAAAATCACCCAAAGCAATCCCTTCAATACTTCGGGTGATTAAAAGAGAAATTCGTTTGATTAACGAACCATTTCATTGAGAGTGGCTACATAAACGAACTTCATATCGCGTGTTGCCATACCTTTTATCATGGCCTTTTGCTGATCTTCAGTGGGTTGTTGCCCCTGATAATTACCCGCATTTAAATACTGTTCCATATTTTCGAACATGTTAACCGTTAGGTGAGAAGCGTAAGTGTCACTTCCAATGGGTATCATAAATCGTAGAAGGCCCCAATTTGCTTTAGCGCCGTCATCCACCATTTTTTGATGCGAAGGCTGGAAGAGTGTTTTTTCCGCAGTTTCGTAGGCATTATAGCCTTCAAGAGGTACTTTCATGAAATCAAAAGTAGCAACTGTGCCAACTTTTAGTCCTGGACCTCCTGTAGTTGTTGCAATTTGATGCATAAAGATCCGCACGGCCAGATCCCGGGTTTTTGAGGCACCCCAAAGCTTTTTGTTAAGCTCGTCTTCAGACATGTTGGGATAAGCCGCTTTGGCGTACTTCATAAAATCAACGGGAGCGAACATTTTTTCCGGAGAATTAAAGAGGGTAACGGTCGCATATTGATAGCCCTGATCTTCGCCTCCCGGGAGTAAGGACCAAAGATCCCATCCCTGAATACTGCCATCTGCAACCCGCTGGGCATGAATTTTTTTCCAGAACTGTTCGGTCTGGGCATAATCGCCTTCCTGGGTATTGTCTACATGCATCAGCTCCATTACGATGTAAAGGTCGTTTTGAGCAAGTAGGGGCATGCTAAAAAAAGCAAACAGAATAATTACTACGAATTTTTTCATAAGATTTTAGTTTGGTTATTGTTGAATAATTTCCCTAACGTGAAGTAAGTAGAACACGATTATTTTTGGGTACCAAACTATTGAAGGTCAGTTTCTTTTGATAGAAGAAGAGAGTTAAATGTACGTATTTTTTTAACATGAAATAAAAAAAAGGGTTCAAATTTAATAGAACCCTTTTAATACTTAATTGAAGGTATAACTGTTGATAATACTCTTGAGTTTGAGTTTGAAATCTTCGCCAGTATCATAGATCATTTGTTCCTCTGTAGGGAAAGGCACCGCTCGACGTTCTAAAAACGGTATTAAATTCGTGTCCAGGGCTCTCCGATCTCCATTTGATGTTGCGTAAATATGTTCAAAAACAAATTCGCTACTGATAGGAAAGGCATCAACTAGCTGATTGTTCTGTAAGTTGTAATATTCAACATTACCTACCACCTGAGATGATTTGAATTGACGGTATTCATAATAAGTACAGCTTACCGTTTTGTAGTTATCTACCTTGATGGCATTTCCTAAACTATCTTTTACCACCTTACCATCTTTAATCAGTTCTTTTTTACCGTTTGCAACCTGTTTCTCCTTGGTAAACTGACGTTCTTTAATTTGTTCCGGTGAAATATTAATCTGGCGGAATCCAACCTTCATATTATAGCTGTAATTAACACCTTCTTCAGGCGCACTGTGGTATACTGTCCAGAAGTTGTTTAAACCATAATTACTGAAGTTCAATAAGTCATTTTCTAAACGTTGCGGAATTACTTTACCGGATTCATTTACCATATCTACCAAAACAAAATCAGATCCTTTTTGATGTGCTACATCCATAAGTTGAAGCACATTTTTGTAGTTCGGGTTGATGTCCTGAATGGTGTTTAAACTGTTATAGGCATCCCGGGCGTCTAACTTGTTGTTTGTTGCCAATAAGCCTTGCGCTTTATCGTAGAGATAATCAGACGCTTTATTTTTATAAGCTACAATATTAGTGTTGTAATTCTTAAAATTGAAATTTACCTCACGATTATTTACATATAATGGCAGAAGAGGTTTTATTCGTTCCTGACGATTATCCAGAGCCACATATTTATCATAGATTTTGATAAATGTTTCCGGATTCGTGTCTGCTTTTAAATATTTGATATCGTTCAGGTCGCGTTCGGTGGCCTTTCGATACGAGTTTTCCAAAAGCACAATAATATCAGATTTGCTGCGCTTATCCTTATTTACTCTAAGTTTATCAATAGCACTGGAGATGGCCTGATCGTAATTACCGACGCTTACGGCCTTTTCCATTTGTCGCCTTGTACTGCAAGACAAAACAATGAAACATACAAGAGTAGAAAGTAGTGTTTTTTTCATGGGACATGTTTTAAGATTTGGTTGATTGATCCAAAATCGGTGCCAAAGTACTTAAAACATAGATAAAACGCAAATATATCAGTTAAAATGTAAAATCTATAAAGGTATTGTGCGTAAAATCTTATTTTTTATAGATAGGTAATAGCTTTGTTGAAACTTCTCCAAATCCGATACGCGTGCCATCCTTCTCACAATAACCTCGCATGATCACGGTGTCATTATCATTGATGAATTTACGCTCTGTACCATCTTTCATTTTCAATGGTTTTTCACCTCTCCAGGTTAGTTCCAACATAGAGCCATAAGAATCCGGCGTAGGCCCGGAAATGGTACCACTACCCATCATATCACCCGAATTTACAGGGCAACCGTTTATGGTATGATGTGCTAGTTGCTGTACCATGGTCCAATACATGTATTTGAAGTTGGAGTGGCTTACAATGGTTTCTTTAGCACCTTCCGGTTGAATGGCTACTTCCAGATGGATATCATAACTCTTTTTACCCCTGTATTTTAAATAATCCAGTTGAGGTTTAATAGGTTTCGGACCTTCACATCTGAAAGGTTCTAAAGCATCCAGCGTTACGATCCAGGGCGAGATAGAGGAGGCAAAGTTTTTAGCCAGGAATGGTCCTAATGGTACATATTCCCATTTTTGAATGTCTCGGGCACTCCAATCATTCAACAATACCAATCCAAAAATATATTCTTCTGCTTCTTCGGTTGGAATAGGTTCACCCAGATCATTGGCATCTGTCGTGATAAAAGCCATTTCCAATTCGAAATCCACTAATTTACTTGGTCCAAACACTGGTTCTGTTGCACCTTCAGGAAGTGTTTGACCCTGCGGACGATGCACCGGAATACCCGATGGAATCACCGAAGAACTTCTACCATGGTAGCCTACTGGAATATGCAACCAGTTTGGCATCAACGCATTTTCAGGTCCTCTAAACATGGTTCCAACGTTCGTAGCGTGTTCCATACTTGAATAAAAATCAGTGTAGTCACCGATTTGCACAGGAACCTGCATTTCTATTTCATCCAATCGAAATAAAACAATTTCTTTATGGTGTTTGTTATCTTTTAAAGTAGTGTTATTGCTATCAAAAATCTCAGCGATTCTATTTCTTACGGCACGCCAGGTTTTACGTCCGTCTGCTATAAAATCGTTTAAGGTATCTTGTAAAAATATATCATCCGTTAAAGGAATACCGTCAAAATATCCAAGCTGATGCAAGGCTCCAAGATCGATAGCTGTATCTCCTATACGCGTACCAATGGTAATAATATCGTCCCGGGTTAAAAACACACCAAAAGGAATGTTCTGGATCGGGAAATCTGAATTCTTATCAACGTGTAACCACGATTTTCTATCTGGATTATTAGCGGATATTGGCATATATATCTGTAATTTATTCTTTTTATTCAATTCTCATCAAACCTACACAATTTTTTTATTTTAAAGGAAAAAATCGTCAAAAATCTAAACTTACTTCAATCGTTAATAAAACAGTTGAAAAGTTAATTTCTAATAGGTGTTTTTTAATGCGAAAAACTATTGTATTTGCTATTTTTGCACATCATCATAAAAGAACTATATAATATGCAACGCGACGAACAGATTTTTGAACTTATTGAAGCCGAACACGAACGCCAGTTACATGGTATTGAACTCATCGCTTCTGAGAATTTTGTTAGCGAACAGGTCATGGAGGCGGCAGGTTCCGTTTTAACTAATAAGTATGCTGAAGGCTATCCCGGAAAACGTTATTACGGTGGCTGTGAAGTGGTAGATGAAGTAGAGCAGATAGCCATAGATCGCGCTAAAACTTTGTTTGGAGCCGAGTATGTTAATGTGCAACCACACTCGGGAAGTCAGGCTAATACAGCTGTTTATCATGCTTGTTTAAAACCCGGGGATAAGATCTTAGGATTTGATTTGTCTCATGGCGGACATTTAACCCACGGATCTCCTGTAAACTTTTCCGGGCGTTTATATAATCCTGTTTTTTATGGCGTTGAAAAAGAAACCGGTGTTTTGAATTATGATAAAATTCAAGAGATCGCCACAAAAGAGCAACCTAAATTAATTATTGCAGGTGCTTCTGCATATTCCAGAGACATCGATTTTGAACGTTTTAGAACTATAGCTGATAGTGTTAGAGCTATTTTATTAGCCGATATTTCTCATCCGGCCGGATTAATAGCCAAAGGTATTTTGAATGATCCGTTGCCACATTGCCACATTGTAACTACAACGACTCACAAAACGTTACGTGGGCCTCGAGGCGGTATGATCATGATGGGTAAGGATTTTGATAACCCTTTCGGAATTACCTTGAAGAACGGTAGTTTACGAAAAATGTCTTCACTTTTAGATTCTGCTGTATTTCCCGGAAATCAAGGCGGACCTTTAGAGCATATTATAGCGGCTAAAGCAATTGCCTTTGGTGAAGCTTTAACAGATGAATTCCTGCATTACCAATTACAGATCAAGAAAAATGCTGATGCCATGGCAAAAGCATTGGTTGCAAAAGATTACCACATCATTTCCGGAGGTACTGATAACCACATGATGCTTATCGATCTTCGCAATAAAAATATTTCCGGTAAAGATGCCGAACAGGCGCTTGTAAAAGCAGATATCACCGCCAATAAAAACATGGTGCCGTTTGATGATAAATCACCTTTTGTGACTTCCGGAATTCGTCTGGGCGTAGCTGCCGTAACGACCCGTGGTTTAAAGGAAGATGATATGAAAGTTATCGTTGATCTGGTTGATGAGGTGATCGAAAATTATGAAGACGAAGCGACGCTGGAAGCTGTTAAAGCCAAAGTGAACGCCATGATGAAAGATAAGCCATTATTCGTTTAAAGACTGAATACATACAATAAACTAAAGAACGTCTGGCAACTTGCCGGACGTTTTTTTATTGAAAAGTAATATGCTGATAAGCACCTAGATCAGGAGATGTTGTACGATCTACGTTAAGGATGTCTAAAGGAACTTGCGTGGCGAAGTCTGATAAACCTTGATTAATTCCGGCTGAATTTTCGCCAATAATAAGTTGATTATTTTGAGGATCTTTAAAATCAGGATCTTCATTGAATGTATTACTATTGTATAATAAGATGTCACTGAAATCATAATTTGGTCCGGTGAAAGCATTACTCGAATTATCAAATTTTAGGAGGCAATGATCAAATTTAAAATGGAACACCACAGCAGCATCTTCAACTTCATCTAAAATAAATTCAGGATTGTCATTTCCGTAAACAATACAATTATTAAAGTTGGCTTCGGTGAGGTCTGCTAACGTTGCATTATTGTTTTCATCTAAAACATAATTATTCAATAATAAAGCAGGAAACTGCCTGAAACTTCCAGACCAGTAATTAGCAATAGTGGAATGCGTAAAGTTGTATTTACCACCGATCGTTCCGGCGAAAGCCGATAAACCGGCATTATTCAAAACAACATTTTCACCTGAAATAGAAGTGTTTCTGCCCAAAATCCCAAAACTGGAACTGTTATAAACCTGTGTATTTGAAATATGTAATTTATCGTTAGTGTCATTAGGATTGCCATCACTCAAAATTCCAATGGTAGCATTTTTTATGGTAGCGTAATTAATGTTATTATCGATACTGCCATCATACAACCAAATCGTACCCCATTGTCCGGGAACATCGGCATATTGAGGTTCTAAACGATCACCTTCAAAAATAACTTCATTCTCCAATAAATCCTGGTCATTGCTGTATGAACCATTCACCTGTAAACTAGCACCTTCTTTCACAATAAGTCCGGAATTGGCATGGAAATGTAAACGCGCACCGGCATCAATGATTAAGGTTTCTCCGCTGGGAACTGCTGCAAAACCATAGATCACATAAGGTTTTTCATTAGTAAAATGAAGTTCTTCCGGTAATAATTCCCGGCCTTGAAGATCGGTTTCTGTAGGTTGTCCATCAACATTCAGGGTAAGCGTTTCAATAACTTTCGTTGTATTATCTCTGTTTGGGTATATAAAAACAGCATCCTTAACCAGGGTAATCAAAGGCACACTTTGAATGCTATTTCCAGAGCCGAACTCAATAGCGTCTGTATATAAAAAACGACCATTTGTACTGGCGTAATTATTAATATCAACTGTGGTTTCAATGAAAATGTATAAGCTGTCGTGGGCTAATAATTCTACATTTTCAAATTCCTTTCCGGCCATACCATCAACACTAAGTCGGTAATTCGAAGCCAATCCGTTTGACAACCTAATAGAAGGAATAGCGATATTATCTGAGCTGCGATTATAAACTTTTAAGTTATAGGTGCTTGAACCAATATTGGTAAAAACCGTATCAAGGTATACAGTATCTTTTGAAAAACTGAGCTGACCGGAACTCGGCGTAAAATTGAAATCCTTTCGGCAGGAACTCCAAAACATCAGAAAGCTCATCAGGCCTATGAAATAAAATAGTTTTTTCAGCATGGGACATCACAATTGATTCAGCTAAAATAGAACTTTTCAGTTTAAGAATTAAAAGTCATTTTAATAATCCTAAATTCAACGTGAAATGTACCCGCTTTTTTTAATTAATGAAATTATGCTATTAACGCTTTGATCATTTTTACTGCAGATTCTGCCGTGATATCGCGTTGTGGCGATCCAAACATTTCATAACCCACCATGAATTTCTTAACCGTGGCACTGCGCAATAATGGCGGATAAAAGCTCATGTGCATATGCCAATGAGTATTATCTTCACCATTTGTTGGTGCTTGATGAATCCCACTGGAATAGGGGAATGAGGTATTAAAAATCTTGTCGTAGGCCTTAGTTAAAACAGAGATAGCTTCAGCAAATAAAAAGGGTTCGTTGTTCTCCAGGTCTAAAAGATGTCTGCGGTGCTGTTTTGGAACGATCATCGCTTCAAAAGGCCAAACAGCCCAAAAAGGAACGAGTACCACAAAAGCATCGTTTTCATAAATGATGCGTTCTTGTTTCTCTAATTCCTGAGTTAAATAATCTCCCAGTAAACTGCTTTTATGTTTGTTAAAGTAGTTTAATTGCTGCGTATTCTTTTTATCAACTTCGTTGGGAAGTGTGGATTGACTCCAGATCTGGCCATGTGGATGCGGATTACTACAACCCATGACAGCGCCTTTATTTTCAAAAATTTGAACATAATTGATAAGGTCCTTTTCACCGAGTGTTTTGTATTCGTGCTGCCAGGCTTGAACTACTTTTTCAATATCCTTCGGTTCCATATCGGCTAAGCTTTTGGAGTGGTCCGGGCTAAAACAAATCACTTTGCAAATGCCTTGCTCGCTTTGAGCGACCAACAGACCGTCTTCAACAGAAAATGAAGGCGAATCGGATTGTAAGGCTGCAAAATCATTCGTAAATATGTATATATCTTCATACTTCGGATTTTGTTCTCCGTTAATGCGCGTATTTCCTGCACACAAGTAACATTTAGGATCGTAAGTAGGGCGCTTTTCATTACTCACGGCTTCATTTTGTCCTTGCCAAGGACGTTTAGCACGATGTGGCGAAACTAAAACCCATTCGCCCGTTAAAATATTCAAGCGTTTATGTGAATAGTCTTGTAAATCAGTTGTCATAATATGTTTAGTTAGTTGATTTCATGTGTTCCATCAGCTAATTCAACAGAATAAATGGAACAAGCTTTATTGAACGTTTCTTTGTATTCCCGGGCGATATCATGTTTAAATTCGTTTACAAAATCTTTGGATATCAGATTGATGGTACAACCACCAAATCCGCCGCCCATCATACGAGCGCCAAGGATTCCCTGGTGTTCTTTCGCTTTTTCTACCAGAAAATCAAGCTCTGCACAACTTACACGATATTGAAATTGCAAACCTTCATGAGAGCCGTAGATCAATTTACCCAAAGCTTCTAGGTCTCCGGCTTCCATGGCTTTTGATGCTGCCTGAGCTCGATTATTTTCCTGAATTACAAAAAGCGCTTTTTGATAATCCTCATCGCTTACTTTATCCTCGATCGTTTTCAAATCAGCTTCCGTAGCGTCACGTAGGGCTTTAACGCCAAGCATTTTGGAAATGTTTTCACAAACGGTTCTTCGATCATTATAAGCACTATCCGACAAGCTGTGTTTCACATTGGTGTTAATGAGCATCAATTCGTAATCTTCAAAATCTATTTTAAAAGGTTTAGCTTCAACCGTTCTGCAATCAAGAAGTAAGGCATGATCTTTAATTCCAAACATGCTTGCATATTGATCCATGATACCACAATTTACACCAACATAGTTGTGCTCTGCCATTTGCGAAATGAGGATCATTTCTGTTTTGCTTAAACCCAGATCGAATAAATTATTTAAGCCGTAAACCACACTATTCTCGAGGGCTGCAGAGGAAGACATACCTGATCCCGAGGGAATATCACCGGCGAAGACCATATTAAAGTTTTCCACCGTTTTACCTTTTTTCTGAATTTCCGATACCACACCCAGAATGTAATTGCCCCAGCTTTCTTTTTCCATTGGAGACAAACTTTCCACAGAGAAACTAATCGTGTCGTTAAAATCTGCAGCAGTAACTTCAGATCTTCCGGAATTACTTTTACTAAAGGCCGCATAAATACCTTTATCTACGGCAGCAGGAAATACAAAACCGTCATTGTAATCGGTATGCTCACCAATAATATTGATTCTTCCGGGGGAAAAAATGAGTAGGGGCGATGCCGCATATTTGTCTTGAAATGCATTTGTAATTGTTTCAGCTAGTTCGTTGTTCATAATGCTTCGTTTTTGTTTAGTTGTAGTCGCCAAGTTAGGCTATAAGTATCTTTCGGATGTAATTCCTTTAAGCCTATTTTATTATTGAAGCTATCAGAAACACCGGTAGTGGGTTCGATAGCGATTGTGTTTTTTCGTGGTGGTGTGTAGGCCTGTAAATAGCTGTTTGCCTCTGATGAGTTAATTAACAGGGTATAACCGGGTGTTTTAAAAAGCACTTCCGTGGCATCTAACTCCCAACAATCATCGAGTTGTTTTTCTTTTAATGAAAAATGGCCATCCTGATCTACAGGCTTCGTTCCTTTTGTGATCATACGCTCGTTAAATACCATCTTTTTTGAACTTTTGAAATGGAGACTGCTAGCGTTCAAATTTTCTGTAATGAAATAAGGATGCCAGCCCAGGGTAAATGGAAATGTTTTATCACTTAAATTTTTAATTGAAACCTTTAGTGAAAGTTCTGTAGTTGTAAGCGTATATTTTAATTCGATTTTATACTGAAAAGGAAAGCTTTCCGGAGGATTTGATTCCGTGTATTCCAGAACAGCTATTACGGAATTCTCAGATTCTGTAATATTTGAAACCGTAAAGGTTTTATTAAAGACCAAACCGTGCAGTGCATTGTTATTACCAGATTCATTAATAGGAAACTGATATGTTTTTCCTTGAAACTTATAAAGTCCATCTCGTATACGATTGGCAAAGGGAAATAAGAGCGAAGAGGCGTAAACATCGCTGTAGGCTAAAGGTTCCAGATTTTCAATCAGGGTTAGGTTATTCAAACTTAGTTCCTGTAAACTGGCGCCTTCATTTAAATAAATTTTAGCTATTGCCGAATTTTGATCGTTTGATAATTCCAAAATTTTTTGGTTTTTATCGTTGTTATATTTCTGGATTCCTGTAAACAATGCGTATAATTTTAGTCTAATTTAGTTCAATAAATGTCTTTTTTCGAAGCTAATGTAGTTAAAATTTTAGAAATTAAATGTATTTTTTACATTTAATTATTTTCTGTATTAATAATTTGGTTATATTTGATTCGTAAAACTAACTAAACTAATAAATATGACTACAGGATTTGATTTTTGGGATTACGCCGTTTTTATCGCATACGCCGTTTTAATTTTAGGTGTTGGACTTTGGGTTTCCCGAGATAAAAAGGGCCACCAAAAAAATGCGGAAGATTACTTTTTAGCGAGTAAATCTTTACCCTGGTGGGCCATCGGTACCTCCTTGATTGCAGCCAATATTTCAGCAGAGCAATTTATTGGAATGTCCGGTTCCGGATTCGCATCCGGTTTAGCTATTGCTTCCTATGAATGGATGGCAGCCTTAACGTTGATTATTGTGGGTAAATACTTTTTACCCATTTTTATTAAAAAAGGTTTATATACCATTCCGGAATTCGTTGAACAACGTTATTCTACAAACCTAAAAACGATCCTGGCGGTCTTTTGGATTGCGCTTTATGTATTCGTTAACCTAACTACCGTATTGTATCTTGGTTCCTTAGCTTTAAATACTATTCTAGGAATTCCATTAGTTTACGGTGTTATTGGTTTAGCTTTGTTTGCAGCCGCTTATTCGCTTTATGGTGGACTTTCTGCCGTAGCATGGACCGACGTGATCCAAGTGGTGTTTTTGGTCATTGGTGGTTTGGTGACCACGTATTTGGCCTTAAGCACAGTCTCTAATGGAGAAGGTGTTTGGAAAGGCTTGGAAATGGTAGTAAATGAAGTTCCAGATCATTTTCAGATGATCTTAGATGAATCCAATCCTGAATACAGTAACCTACCCGGTATCAGTGTTCTTGTTGGAGGTATGTGGGTAGCTAACTTATATTACTGGGGATTTAACCAGTATATCATTCAACGTACATTGGCGGCAAAATCACTTAAAGAATCGCAACGCGGTATCCTTTTAGCAGCCTTTTTAAAATTGATTATTCCATTAGTTGTTGTTATTCCCGGAATTGCAGCTTATTTAATGGTAAACGATCCTGCAATTATGGCTCGTTTAGGCGATGTAGCTCAGCATAATTTACCATCGCTTGGTCAGGCAGATAAAGCTTATCCATGGTTATTACAATTCTTGCCCGTTGGATTAAAAGGCGTTGCTTTTGCTGCATTAACCGCCGCCATTGTATCCTCATTAGCATCGATGCTGAATTCAACATCTACCATCTTCACCATGGATATTTACAAGCAGTATATCAATAAGGAAGCAGGTGATAAAGCCACTGTAAACGTAGGACGTACTTCTGCTGCTGTGGCCTTAATTATTGCTTGTGCTATTGCACCTTTATTAGGAAATCTAGATCAGGCATTCCAGTTCATTCAGGAATATACAGGTATTGTAAGCCCGGGTATTTTAGCAGTATTCATCTTAGGTTTATTCTGGAAGAAAACTACAAACAAGGCAGCGATCATCGGTGCATTGGCATCTATTCCTATTGCGATGTACTTTAAAGTAGGCCCAAATGGATGGGTAGATTCACCATTATTCGTTGATATTCCATTTATGAATCAAATGGGTTACACCTTCTTACTTACTATGGGTGTTATTGCCCTGGTGAGCTATACTCAGAATAAAGGACAAGATGATCCTAAAGGCATACTATTATCTAAAGGTTATTTCAAAACCGGACCGGTATTCAATATCGGAGCATTTGCAGTAATGATCATTCTTACTGTGCTTTACAGCTTGTTCTGGTAAAAGAATTAAAATAAATATTATTGAAAGAACGCTGTGGTTTCCATGGCGTTTTTTTATTTATAAATAGCTTATTCGTAGCGCCTTAAATCTTTATGTTTTGTTAAAAAAAGCGTATTATTTTAAAATTTTGTAACTTTGTTTCAATTATGAAAAAAGCCCTGTTCAAAATATTAGCCTCTACTATGGCACTGCTGGTGTTCTTTTCCACGCTTTCTTTTACCGTGGATATGCACTTTTGTGGTGATAAATTAGTAGAGACCGCTTTTTTTCATAAAGCTAAAGGTTGTGGTATGACCATGGAAAAGCCGGCAACTAACGATTGCTCCACTGTTAAAAAGAATTGTTGTAGTGAAAAGCAATCCCTTGTAAATGGTCAGGACGAACTTCAACTTAATCTTCAAAAAATATCCTTTGAAAAGCAGATTTTTGTAGCTGCTTTTGTTCAAACCTATTATAATTTATTTCAAACTTCCGAAAAAGAAGTTTCTTCTTATACAGCGTATTCTCCGCCATTTGTCGTCAAGAACATATACAAACTTGACGAGACCTATTTAATTTGATTTTAAACTGTTACTCAGATGTTTCCTGATTTACGTGTATTTCAGGACAAACCTCGTATGTCGTGTTTTTACACGTCCTGTTTAACTGTTTAATAATCACATTGTATGCTAAATAAAAGCATAAAATTCTTAATAGAGAATAAACTCGTTTCCGTTTTATTACTCGTTCTATTTATCGGATGGGGCACGATCAGTGCACCGTTTAACTGGGATCTTGGGTTTTTACCAACCAAGCCTGTTGCTGTAGATGCAATTCCGGATATCGGTGAAAACCAACAGATCGTTTTCACCAAATGGGACGGTCGGTCACCTCAAGATATTGAAGATCAGATTACTTATCCTTTAACAACCTCTTTATTGGGTATTCCGGGTGTGAAAACCATTCGAAGTTCTTCCATGTTCGGGTTTTCTAGTATTTATGTCATTTTTGATGAAGATGTTGATTTTTATTGGAGTCGGAGCAGGATTCTTGAAAAACTAAACTCGCTTCTTAGCGGTGTATTACCGGAGGGTGTAAATCCTACTTTAGGTCCGGATGCTACCGGTCTCGGACAGATTTTCTGGTATACTCTGGAAGGACGCGATAAGGATGGAAATGTAACCGGCGGCTGGAACTTACAGGAACTTCGCAGTATTCAGGATTTTTATGTGAAATACGGTCTGTCATCTGCCGGTGGTGTTTCAGAAGTGTCATCCATAGGTGGTTATGTTCAGGAGTATCAGATCGATGTTAATCCTGAAATGATGCGACAATACAATGTGTCACTTAATCAGGTTGTAAAAGCGGTTAAGGAAACAAACAAGGATATTGGTGCTCAAACCCTGGAGATCAATAAAGCCGAGTATCTCGTTCGTGGTCTGGGATATATCAAATCGATCAAGGATATTGAAAATACAGTGATCGCTTCCAAGGATTTTACTTCGCTGAGAATAAAGGATATTGCTAAAGTGAATTTGGGCCCGAAAGCTCGTCGTGGCATTTTGGATAAAGAAGGTGCGGAGGTTGTTGGTGGTGTGGTGGTAGCCCGTTATGGCGCTAATCCAATGGAGGTAATCACTAATGTGAAGGATAAAATTAAAGAATTAAGCTCCGGACTACCTTCAAAGGTTTTACTTGATGGAAGAACTTCACAACTTACCATAGTTCCTTTTTATGACAGAACGCAACTTATTCAAGAAACCCTGGGAACCTTAAATGAGGCCTTAACCATGGAGATATTAATCACCATACTCGTGATTATTATCATGGTGTATAATTTAAGAGCTTCCATTTTGATCTCTGGCTTATTACCGGTTGCGGTACTAATGGTATTTATCGCCATGAAATTATTTGGTGTTGATGCCAATATTGTGGCCTTATCCGGTATTGCTATCGCTATCGGGACCATGGTGGATGTCGGCGTTATTCTTTCTGAGAACATCATTAGGCATTTAGACGAGAACGAAGCTCTGGAAGACTCAGAAAAATTATCTGTAAACCAGGTAGTTTATAATGCAACTGCAGAAGTATCAGGAGCGATCGTGACAGCCGTGCTTACTACCATTATAAGTTTTATTCCGGTTTTCACGATGATCGGGGCAGAAGGTAAATTATTCCGACCTTTAGCGTTCACTAAAACCTTCGCTCTAACGGCATCTATTATCGTGGCATTATTCTTAATTCCACCATTTGCAGCCTTCATCTTCAGAAAAAGTAAACTAAAAGGTTTCACGCAATATGCCATTCAAATAGCTTTGATAATTTTTGGTCTTGTGGGATTAGGTTTCGGTTATGGTCTCGGAATCATGCTAATGGCCTTCGGCGCTGTTGGAATACTTCGGATTCAAAATAGAATTACTGAAAAACAAGCCAATTTAGGCAATATGATTATTTCTGTATTAGCTATCGTATTCTTATTGGCTAAATATTGGCGTCCTTTAGGCGTGGAACAAAATATTTTTATAAATGTCATTTTTGTTGGCTTTATTTGTTTTGGTTTGCTTGGAGTTTTTGTGCTTTTCCGCCGCTATTATACACGGATTTTAAGCTGGTGCTTAGACCACAAATTACTTTTCCTTTCCATACCGGTTGTTATGGTTATTCTTGGTTTTGTGATCATGAAAAATACCGGAAAAGAGTTTATGCCATCTCTAAATGAAGGATCTTTTCTATTAATGCCCACATCTATGCCTCACGCCGGTGTGGAAGAAAATAAACGCGTATTACAGCAATTAGATATGGCCGTGGCCAGTATTCCTGAGATTGAAACTGTTGTTGGAAAAGCCGGACGCACCGAGTCGGCTTTAGATCCCGCTCCGCTTTCGATGTATGAAAATATTATTGCTTATAAACCTGAATACATGTTGAATGATAAAGGTGAACGGCAACGGTTTAAAGTGGATGATCAGGGTAATTTTATTTTAAAAAGCGGAGATACCCTTTCGGGGGAACCGAAATCGGCCTGGAAATTTATAAATGCTAAAGAGCAATTGATTCCGGATGAGGACGGAGAGTTTTTCCGCAATTGGCGAAAGGAAATCCAATCACCCGACGATATTTGGAAGGCTATTGTGGCTGCTACAAAACTGCCCGGAGTTACCTCAGCACCCAAATTACAACCCATCCAAACCCGTTTGATCATGTTGCAAACAGGAATGCGTGCACCCATGGGAATCAAGGTTAAAGGTCAGAACCTTAAACAAATGGAAGCTTTTGGCTTGCAGTTGGAGAATAGTTTAAAACAAGTTGAAGGTGTTAAGAGAGAAGCTGTTTTCGCTGATCGGATCGTCGGGAAGCCCTATTTACTTATTGATATAAACAGAGATAAACTGGTCCGATACGGACTGACAATTGCGGATGTTCAGAACACGTTAAAAGTAGCTGTTGGCGGTATGGAGCTTACCCAAACTGTTGAGGGTCGGGAACGCTATGACGTTCGTGTACGATATCCAAGGGAATTACGCGATAATCCGGAGGATCTGGAACAAATTTATATTCCTGTGCCAAATGGTAGCCCAATTCCATTAAGTGATGTAGCCAGTATTCGGTATGAAAAGGGTCCGCAGGTAATCAAAAGTGAAGATACCTTTTTGGTGAGTTATGTCTTGTTTGATAAACTCGACGGCTATGCTGAAGTAAATGTGGTTGAAAAGGCTCAGGCTTTCCTTAAAAAACAAATCGAAAATGGAAATCTGGTTGTTCCAAAAGGCATCAGTTATAAATTTACAGGAACCTATGAAAATCAGTTGCGTGCGGAAAAAACCTTATCGCTTGTAGTGCCACTGGCCTTATTGATCATCTTTTTGATATTATACTTCCAGTTCCGCTCGGTAGGTACTTCTTTAATGGTGTTTTCAGGGATCGCTGTTGCTTTCGCCGGAGGTTTTATTCTCATTTGGTTATACGGACAGAGCTGGTTTTTGAACTTTAGTTTCTTTGGGGAGAATCTTCGTGACCTATTCCAAATGCATACCATTAATTTAAGTGTTGCGGTATGGGTTGGTTTTATTGCCTTATTTGGAATTGCAACAGATGATGGTGTGGTTATGGCAACCTATTTGAATCAAACTTTTGAACGCAACACTCCCGAATCTCTAAAAGGTATTAGAGCGTCAGTAATTGAAGCCGGCGAGAAACGTATTCGCCCCTGTCTTATGACTATTGCCACGACAATTTTGGCGCTATTACCAGTGCTTACCTCTACAGGTCGTGGTAGCGATATTATGATTCCTATGGCAATCCCTAGTTTTGGAGGTATGCTTTTGGCTTTAATAACATTATTTGTAGTACCGGTTCTATATAGCTGGAGACAAGAAGTTCAACTAAAACGTACACAAGAATGAAACAACTATCAAGAAATATAAAATTATGTACTGTACTGGCCGTTTTTGGAAGCGTACTTTCAATGAACGCTCAGGAATTGGATGAATTCATTCAGCAAGCCATCATGAACAATCCCGAGATTTATAAGGTAGAACTGCAGTATAATTTGAGTTCAGAGAAGGTAAACGAAGTAAATACCTTACCAAATACGGAATTTGGACTTGGGTATTTTGTGAGCGAACCCGAAACCCGCACAGGACCGCAGCGTTTCAAAGTCTCGGTAAAACAAATGATTCCATGGTTTGGGACCATTACTGCGCGAGAGAACTATGCAAAATCCATGGCAGACGCCGAGTATGAAGATCTGGTGATCGCAAAACGACAACTGGTTGTTTCAGTTTCGAAGCACTATTACAAATTGTATGCGCTTCACGCGAAACAAAATGTTTTAGATGAGAATATTGAACTTTTAGAAACGTACAGAACCATGGCCCTGAACGCCGTTGAAACCGGAAAAGGTTCCGCGGTAGCGGTATTAAAACTTCAAATGCGTGAGAATGATTTGAAAAAACAAAAAGCCGTGATTAAACAGGATATCACCTCGGAACAAGCTAGTTTGAATAAGTTAATAAATCGTGATTCCGGAGTTAAGATCAAAATTCCAAAAGTATTGGAATTACCTGATGCTGAAATGGATAGTATTTCACCAAATCTGGATATGCATCCTGAATTATTGAAATACGACAAATTATACGCTTCCGTAGCGCAATCGGAATTGGTTAACAAAAGCGAAAGCCAACCGATGCTGGGATTTGGCCTGGATTACATCAATGTTGCTGAGCGTCCGAATATGGATTTCTCTGATAATGGTAAAGATATTTTAATGCCTATGGTATCGGTATCGATCCCCATTTTCAATCAGAAATATAGATCGACCTCGAAGCAGCATACGCTGAAACAACAAGAATTGAAAGCGGCACAGCAAAATCGCAGGAATACTTTAGAAAGTTTGCTGCAGAAAGCTATCGCAGACCGAAATGCAGCGCGAATAACCTATAACACGCAAAAAGAAAATTTAGATCAGGCAAGGAATGCTGAAAAAATCCTCATAAAAAATTACGAAACAGGAACGATCGATTTTAACGATGTATTAGACATTCAGGAGCTTCAATTAAAGTTCCAGTTGCAGATGATCGAAGCCGTTACAAATTATTATATACAAACAACAAACATAAATTATATAGCAAGTTAATATGACCTTTTTAAAACAATGGGCCGAGGCGGCCTACACTTCTGTTGGATTTTTCTGGATGGCGCTTTGGGCGTTTATTCTGGGTTATGTCATAAGTAGTATGATTCAAGTATTTGTCACCGAAAAACGCATGCAAAAAACGATGGGCGTTAACGAGTCTAAGAGTGTTCTTTTGGGAACTTTCTTCGGATTCATTAGTAGCTCATGCAGTTTTGCGGCTTTGGCGTCTACAAAATCTTTGTTTAAAAAAGGCGCCAGTTTTGTGTCTTCTGTAGCATTCATGATCGCCTCAACCAATTTGGTGATCGAATTAGGAATTATCATTGCGATATTTCTGGGATGGCAATTTTTCGTTGGTGAATACATTGGCGGCATTATTGTGATATTATTTAGCTGGTTACTCATCAAACTGATAAAACCAAAGAAATTGGTAAAACAAGCGCGTGAAAAGTTGCGCCAGGAAGAAGATGATGATATGGCTATGGATGATTCCAAAGACTGGAAAAAAGAGATCGTTAAAGAAACGAGCTGGGCCAAAGTGGCTAAAAAATATAAGATGGAGTGGGGTATGGTGTGGAAAGATGTCACGCTGGGTTTCACTGTGGCCGGTATTATAGCCGTTTTTGTGCCGAATTCCTTCTTTCAAACATTATTTATAAACAGTGGTCCCGATGTAACACATTATTCCTTTTTAGAAATCCTGGAACATGTAGTTGTAGGTCCAGTCGCTGCCTTTATGACCTTTATTGGTTCTATGGGAAATATTCCGCTTGCGGCACTTTTATTTGGAAAAGGGGTGAGTTTTGCCGGTGTTATGGCCTTTATTTTTAGCGATTTGGTAGTGTTTCCTGTATTGCGTATTAATGCGAAATACTACGGTTGGAAAATGTCATTGTTCATGTTGCTTTTATTGTTCTTGTCTTTGGTAGGAGCAACATTAATTCTGCAGTATGTTTTTGAGTGGTTCCATTTGATGCCCGATCCATCGCGAGTACGCATGGAGAGCAGTGACTATTTTCAATGGAATTATACCACCTTTTTGAATATTGGCTTTTTAATCGTTACCGGATATCTCGTTTACATTGGATTTTTTAAACATAAAGATGTAAAACAAGGTATGGGACACATGGCTCCTAAAAGCCAGTTGTTTGAAAAAATATTGAAAATACTAGCGATGATCTGTTATGCATGGCTAATAATTGGTTGGATTTTAAAATTCTTAATACTGTAAATATGACACATAAATATAATATCACTGGAATGACTTGTGAAGGCTGTAAAGCTTCCGTAGAAAAATACCTGAAAAAGGTGGATCATATCACTGAAGTTAAAGTGGATCTGGAAAAAGGTGCTGCTGAGCTCACTATGGATTCTCACGTGGATACAGCCACTTTAAATAAGGCTTTACCAGATAAATACACGATCTCGGCTGCCCATGAAAAACAGGTCTTTAATACTGAAAACACAGTGGGAATGCCTGCGGAAGAGAGTAAACTAAAACAGTTAAAACCCTTGTTACTGATTATTTTTTATATCAGTGCAGCCAGTATTTTGTTGCATTATAATAATTGGGGCTGGTCTGCTTTTATGCTCGATTTTATGGGCTTGTTCTATATTGTTTTCAGCTTCTTTAAAATGCTTGATCTGAAAGGTTTTCCGGAATCTTTTAGTATGTATGACCCTTTAGCTAAGCGAATTTCGGCTTATGGTAAAGTATATCCTTTTATTGAAACGGCTCTAGGACTCATGTTTTTAATGCGCTTTGAAATTACCATCGCTTTAGTTGTAACGCTAGTTGTTTTGGGTATCACGACTATTGGCGTTACCAGAACCTTGCTCGATAAAAAAGCGATTCAATGTGCCTGTTTAGGTACAGCACTTAAACTCCCCATGACGGAGGCCACATTTATAGAAAACTTTATCATGATCGTTATGGCGATCCTGATGCTAATTAATATGCTTTAAAATGAAAAAAATAGGTATTTATATTGGTGTTTTAATAGCCGGTCTGCTATTGGGTTGGTTGTTATTTGGCAGGTCTGCTTCCAATACTTCCGAAGAAATCCATGACCACAATGCAGAAACTGAGCAGACTCAAATGTGGACTTGCTCCATGCACCCACAGATCATGCAGCCCGAACCCGGAAACTGCCCGATTTGCGGTATGGAATTAATTCCGGCAGATTCCAAAGGAAGCGGTATTGGTCCTAATTCATTTGAACTCTCAGCCAATGCTATGGCTTTAGCTGATATTCAAACAACAGTGGTTGGAAATGGTATGTTGGCCGAAAATCAAATAAAATTATCCGGAAAAATTGTGGAAAATGAAGAAGCCAATACGGTTCAGGCGAGTTATTTTTCAGGACGACTGGATAAACTTTATGTGAATTATAAAGGTGAATCCGTGCGAAGTGGACAGCTTCTGGCTATTTTATATTCGCCACAATTGTATGCAGCGCAACAGGAATTGTTAACAGCCGAACGTTTGAAAGCTTCACAACCGGAGTTGTATCATGCCGTGCGCAACAAATTGAAGTTATGGAAACTTACCGACGCCCAGATCAATGCCATTGAGAAAACCGGTGAGATCAAGGAAAATCTGCCTGTTTATGCCACGGTTTCCGGTACGGTTACCGAAAAATTAGTTTCTGAAGGAGATTATATAAAAGAAGGTCAGCCGTTACTTAAAATCGCGAATTTGAATTCAGTTTGGGCCAATTTTGATGTTTATGAGAATCAGATCGGTTTGTTTGATGAGGGACAATCTGTAACGATAACAACGGCTGCTTATCCGGGTAAATCATTCAAAGGAAAAGTAGATTTTATTTCACCGGTTTTAGATGCCCAGACAAGAACCGTAACACTGCGTGTGGTTTTGAACAATTCAGAGAATCGATTTAAGCCCGGTATGTTTGTCACTGCTACGGTAAATGATGTTTCTGTGAAAGGACAAACAGCTTTAACTATTCCTTCTTCTGCAGTGCTATGGACAGGGGAACGGTCCGTAGTTTACGTAAAAACAGATCCTAATGAACCTGTATTTGAAATGCGAGAGATAGAACTTGGAAATCGAATTGGAGAAACTTACGAGGTGTTAAATGGTTTGAATGCAGGAGAGCATATTGTTACCCAAGGCGCCTTTACAGTTGATGCTGCAGCGCAGTTACAAGGTAAAAAATCGATGATGAATCAGGAATCTGAGAATTCCAAGGAGATGGATTCTACAAGTAATATGAAAGGAAAAAGAATAGCAGTGTCTATGGATTTCAAGAATCAACTGGAATCTGTTTTTGAAGCCTATATCAGGTTGAAAGATGCAATGGTTGCCGGTGATGCTTTGAAGGTTAATAATAGATCAAAAGACGTTTTAAACGCTTTGAACAAGGTAGATATGAAGCTTTTGAAAAAACCGGAAGCTCACGAAGTTTGGATGCCATTAAAGAAGACAATGACAGCTACTAGTGAGCGCTTAACTAAAAGTTCAGATATTGAATCACAGCGAAGCTATTTCAAACGTCTATCCAATGATCTATTGCAGGCTGTGGAAAGCTTTGGAGTAAATGAAAAAGTATATAACATATTTTGCCCGATGGCCGATAATAATCATGGAGCCTATTGGTTGAGTAAAGAAGCGGCCATTCGAAATCCCTATTTTGGAAAAGCCATGTTAACTTGTGGCGAAGTAAAACAAATAATACAATAACCCTAAATATAATAAACAATGAAACAGATTTTTTTAAGTGTATTTTTAGTGTCGGCCATGCTGACCTCATGCAAGAACGCAACAAAAGAAAACAATGACAAACCCGGTACAGAAATGGCATCAAATGATGTTGAAACCATTCACTTCGGTGTACGTGGTAATTGCACCATGTGTAAAGCCACCATTGAAAAAGCGGTTAACGGTGTAGATGGCGTAGAAAAAGCCGATTGGAATGTGGACAACAAAGAAATTGAAGTTTCTTTTAACGCATCAAAAACCAATGATATGGCCATTCATAAGGCGATCGCCGGTGTCGGTTATGATACCGATAAAATGATGGCAGATGATGCTGCTTATAAGGATTTACCGATGTGTTGCCAATATGATCATGAGATGAAGATGAGCTTATCCAAGTAAATTAAAAAAAAGCATCCTTCGGGATGCTTTTCTATTTCAAGGCATTCTGTTAATACTATAAACTCCGGAGATTTTACACTTTAGAACATCTTAAGAATTCGTCGTTATTTTTACCCCGTAACTAATTAAGATGTAACGCCGTGAACCGCATACTTTTACTTTTTTTTTCCTGTTTCTTAAGTTTTTACTGCTGGTCTCAAAAAAAAACAGGAACCCTGGATTATTTTGTAGAAGCTGCTAAAACCCATGTACCGCAATTACAAGAAAATGCCAATTTACTGAAGGTTGGAGCCCTTCAAAATGATATGATCAAGGCCCAAAATCAAGGATTTAAAATTGATGCCACATCAGAGGTCATGGTGTCACCTTATTTTAATAATCAAGGTAAAGTTATTGATATTACCACAAATCCGTCGCCAAATGCCTTCGGTTATGATGTGGGTATCACGAATGGTGGACTGTATGCTGCTCAAATCAATATCACTAAAAATCTATTTAACCAGGCACAGACGGATAATTTACTTTTTCAAAATAAAATTCAAAATAGAAGTATAGCACTATCTTCTGATAAAATAGTTCATAATTTAAAGAAGAATATCAAGGATGCTTACGTGATGGCTTATCAATTTCAACTTCAAAAAAAATTTGTAGAGCAGGTTATTGAAGATCTTGAAAATCGGCTTCAGGTAGTGTCTTTATTAGTTAAAAAAGGCGTTTTAGCTCATAGTGATTACATGTTACTGGAATTAGAGGTAGAAAATAAACGTCTGGAACGTCAACAAATTGAGAGTAATTCAAAAGCGTCTATAAATCAGTTGTATAGTATGAGTGGTATTCCTGTTGAACAACTTGACTCTTTGGTTAAGCCAAATTTAGAATTTACTTCACAGCCAAAGCAATATTTCTATCAGAAAAAGTATGAAAATGACAGTCTGCAGTTGGTGGCAGATCAAAGGGTGTTCGATAATCAATACAAACCGCAATTAAGTGCTTATGCCAATACGGGTTTGAATGCTGTAGAAATCCCAAATATCGATCACAAATTCGGCGCGAGTGCCGGTATAAAATTAACTATTCCAATTTATGATGGACATCAACAAAAAATTAAAGAAGCGCAAACCCAATTAAAAACAGAGACTCTGGAATACTACAAACAAAATTTAAAAAACACTTTAAATAATAAATTTCAAAGTATTGAAAATCAAATTAATACATTAAATAATAATATGATTAATTTGGAAGTTCAAATACAAAAACAAGCCAAGGTTCTGGATATATACAAAGGAAAGCTCATGCTTGGCCAGGTATCCATTGTAGATTACTTAAAAGTTGTGGAGAGCTACAAACTTAAGACATATACCAAATTACAAATGCAAACCAATTATTGGCTGTTAATAAACCAATATAACGACATCAACTGGTAATGAAAAAACACATGAAATACCTCTTTATAACCCTGTTTTTTAGTGCCTTTGTGGCATGTAAGAATACTGAAAATACTACGCCGAAGAAAAAGGTTCCTATGAACGTTTCCGGTGTGCAGGTAAAACCATTAGATATTAAAGAATATTTGGAGTTCAACGGCGTTACGCGCTATCAAAAAAAGGAAAATATAAGAGCTCATGTAACGGGATATATTTCTTGGATGCCTTTTAAGATAGGGGATCCTATAAAACAAGGACAAACTTTTTCTTCTGTGCGTACTAAGGAGCAAAATGCCTTACAGGAAGCCGTGGCCATTGATAGTAGTTTAGGAAAATACTTAGATCCCATCCGGATTCCAAGTAATGCCACGGGAGTCATTACTCAATTAAATATAACTACCAATGATTATGTTGCTGAAGGCGATGTTTTAGCTGCGGTGGTACAACCCAAATCTCTGGTTGTTGAAGTGAATGTGCCTTATGAATATGAGGATTATATCACGATGGGTACACCCTGTGAGATCTTGCTTCAAAATGGTGAATCGATTCATTCGAAAATTACGGGTGTTTTACCTACCATAAATCCTATGGCACAATCACAGGTGTATTTAATTGCCTTGCCAAACGGCGACCTCCCGGAAAATTTAAATGTTCAGGTCAAAACCGTTTTTAAAGAAGCGAAACAAGCAGTATGTATTCCGAAAAGTGCGCTACAAACCAACGAATTAATTACTGATTTTTGGGTTATGAAAGTGCTTCACGATAGTTTGGCAGTAAAACAAACGGTAACGCCTATGCTGCAAAGTGACTCTTTGGTTCAGGTAAAACCTGAAGAACTAAAACCGGGAGACGTAATTATCGCAAAAGGAGCATATCAAATGCAGGATTCAACTTTAGTTAGCATTCATTAATCATGAAGAAAATTCATTCTAATTATAAATTTCCGCTTCTCGTTATTGGGATACTATTACTTCTTGGTGGTATTTTCAGCTACAAAAATCTAAAAACGGGATTATTCCCCAATATTACTTTTCCAAAGATCAAGGTCATCGCAGATGCCGGTCAACAACCGGTAGATAAAATGATAACGACTGTAACTATTCCTTTGGAAAATATTATCAGACGTACCGAAGGCTTACAAACCATCCGAAGTACAACCTCTAGGGGAAGTTGTGAGATCTCTGTGTTCTTGGATTGGAATACGGATATCTACACGGCAAAACAACAGATCGAATCTTTTATCAATCAATCTCGAGGAGACATTCTTCCCGGCACAAAATTTTCGGTAGAAAAAATGAATCCGTCCATTCTGCCAGTCATGGGGTATTCTTTGGAAGGTGATGGGTATTCCCAGGTTGATCTTAAAAAAGTAGCCCGATTTCAGGTGAAACCCTATTTAGCAGCCACTCAAGGTGTCTCTGATATCGTGGTTCAGGGTGGAAAAGACAAGGAGTTTCGGGTGGTTCTGAAACCCGAGGTCATCAAATCTTTGGGTATTTCCATTGACGCTATTCAAAAAGCTGTTGTGAATTCAAATTTACTAGTGTCAAACGGCTTTTTAACAGATTATGATCGCATGTATCTCACCCTTACGGATAACGCCGTAGATAGTATTGATGACCTTGAAAATCTGGTGATCATCAATAGTCCAACGCACTTAATTAGGCTAAAGGATGTTGCTGATATTGAAATTTCAGAAGTTAAAGAATATGTCAAGATCCTAGCAAATGGTAAAAATGTTCCCATTATCGCAGTGGTAAAACAGCCTAATGCGAACCTCATTGACATCAATACTAATATCGAGAAAAAAGTAAAGGAATTGGCCAATAAATTACCAAAAGGTATGGTACTTAAACCATACTATAAGCAGGCCAATTTTGTGAATACTACCATTTCAAGTATTCGCGATGTGCTCTGGATCGGGCTGGTTTTGGCTTTAGTTGTGGTGATTTTGTTTTTAAGGTCTTTCTCGGCGAGTATGGTCGTATTATTTACTATTCCGGTATCGCTATCACTTACGCTAATAATCCTCGATAGTATTGGGTATACATTCAATATCATGACCTTAGGCGCTGTTGCAGCGGCAATTGGTTTGATGATAGATGATGTCGTTATCATTATTGAGCAAGTTCATAAGATACGAGAGGACCATCCTGAACAGAACATGCATTGGGTGGCACATGAATCCATTTCTCACTTGTTTCCCGCCATGGTTGGATCCTCTTTAAGTACGATTGTAATCTTTATTCCATTTGTATTGATGACGGGTGTTGCGGGCGCTTATTTCAAGGTTATGGCCTTCACCATGATCATTGCCTTAACTGCTTCGTTCCTGGTAACCTGGCTACTTGTTCCGGTGCTCGCTATCTTGTTTTCAAGAAAAACCAAAACTAAAAAAACCTATAAACCAAAAACCGGTTGGATCGATGTTATTTTGAAGCGACCATGGATCGGTTTGGCTTTTCTTTTATTGTGTGTTGCCATCATGATCGAAATTCCTTCTAAATTACCTTCAGGATTTTTACCTCAAATGGATGAGGGAAGTATTGTGATGGATTATTACAGTCCGCCCGGAACCACCTTAAAAGAAACCGATCGCATGCTTCAGGTTGTAGATCTTATCCTGAAAAATCAACCGGAAGTGGAGGCTTATTCGGCACGTTTAGGAACCCAGATGGGATTTTTTATTACGGAACCCAACAGAGGTGACTATTTGATAAAGCTAAAAAAGAATAGAAACAAGACGACTACGCAGGTCGCAGATGAAATCCGCCAACAGGTAGAAGCACAGATTCCTCAATTAACCGTAGATTTTGGTCAGGTAATCAGTGATATGCTCGGCGACCTAATGAGTTCTGTGCAACCCATTCAGGTAAAGGTATTTGGTGATGACGTGAATAAACTTCAAAATTTATCTCAGGAAATCGGTTCAGAAATTGATAAAGTTAAAGGTACGGCAGACGTTAATGATGGTATTATTGTTGCCGGACCAAAGATATCGATCCAACCTAATGTTCCGGTGCTGGCGCAATTAGGGTTAACGGTGTCCGATTTTCAACTACAATTACAAACGCAGATTGAAGGTACCGTGGTGAGTTATGTGCTAGATAAACAGCAAATGATCAATATTCGATTGATTTATCCTCATGCTTATCAAACAACAATTCATGATATAAAAAACACCGATATTATGCTTCCTGATGGCTCCAGTGTTCCTATAAGTCGCGTAGCCACTATTAAAATGGGGAAAGGTGTGGCCGAGATCAATCGTGAAAATCAAAAATCTATGGGTGTCGTTACAGCGCGATTAAATCAGCGTGATTTGGGTTCAACTTTAAAAGATATTAAAAAACGGCTTAGCGATAACATATCATTACCCCAGGGTTACAGCATGGAATACGGAGGTGCGTATAAACAGCAGCAACAAGCATTTAAAGAATTGATGTATATCCTGATTTCGGCCGTTTTATTGGTGTTTGTTGTTATTTTATTTCTATTTAGAAAAGTCAAGGTTGCCTTGGCTATAATTGTTATTGCCATTCTAGGCGTGGCAGGTTGTTTGGCGAGTTTGTATATTACCGGAACCCCACTTAACGTGGGTAGTTACACAGGGATTATAATGATCGTGGGAATTATAGGTGAGAATTCAATTTTTACATATCGGCAGTATCAGGAAATGGATGAAGACAAATCCCACCTTGAAAAAATCGAATATGCCATCGCTCTTAGACTTCGTCCAAAACTCATGACGGCGCTTGCTGCAATCATGGCATTAACACCTTTAGCTTTGGGTATTGGTACAGGAGCCCAGTTACACCAACCCCTGGCTATTGCGGTGATTGGCGGTTTAATTTTTGCTTTACCGTTATTACTTGTAGTTTTACCAACAATTTTAAAACTCATAAAGGCTTAAAATTATGGAAAATTTAGGAATTGTCCTCTCCGGAGGAGGTGCCAGAGGTGCCGCACATATTGGCGTATTACAAGCTTTGAATGATCATGGTATTTTCCCCGAGAGAGTTTCCGGAACCAGTGCAGGAAGCGTTATAGGAGCTTTATATTGTGCAGGTTACACCCCAAAAGAAATTTTGGATATCGTACATCAAAAAATATTTTTAAGGGCATTTCGGGTCAATTTTATTAAAACAGGTCTAACTGAGCCTTCCGCCTTAACCACTTTTTTTGAAACATTTCTTAAGAAAAATAAATTTGAAAATTTAAAATTACCCTTGCACGTTTGTGCTACTAATTTGAACAGTGGTCGGTTTGAAATTATCTCCGAAGGGGATTATTTATTTGAAGCTATTGAAGCTTCCTGTGCTTTGCCCTTGTTGTTCAAATCGGTTAAAATTAAGGGCAATACCTATGTGGATGGTGGTTTGCTAAATAACCTTCCGGTTGAGCCCCTTGTGGAACATTGCGATAAAATTATAGGCATTAGTTTATGTCCCCATGAAGGCAAAGATGAAATCAAAGGCGTAAGAGGCCTTGTAGAACGTTGTTTACAGCTAGCTATTTGGGGAACTGTACAACATCGTTTCAGTTCCTGTGATGTTGCCATCGAAATAAAAAAATCTTTTAAATATGGCTTGTTCGATGTTAAAAAATCTGATGAATTATTCCAAATAGGTTATGAATCTATTATCCATTATATGCCTGAGATCAAAGAAAAATTAGCCAGATAATTAGTCTGAACCATGGTGTTTGTACCTTTTGTAAATCCATTCCACAATGAAGCAAAACAAAATAATGCTCAGGGAAATCAACACACCAATTTTTTCCGTTTGAAATTGCTGGATCAATAATACCAGAAACGCGATCAAACACAAAATAGCTGCAATAAGGGTTATGTATTTTTTTGATTTAATTTTATCGGATTCTTTGTAAGCCACATAGTTTACCGTTGCAAAAATGAGCAGGAACCCGGCACTCCCGGAAGTGGAAATACTTTCAAGGTTTAAAAAATTGGCTGTAAATAAAGTCAGTACAACGGTAATAACGAGGCCAACTGGTTTATTCCACCATTGATATGTGAAGGCATGCGGTAACTCATCATCCTCTGCTAGTTCATAACTTACGCGGCTACCGCCATAAAGTGTGGCATTGATGGCCGAGAACGTTGAAATAAGGGCTGCGATGGTCATGATCGTAAAACCAACCTGTCCGATTAAAGGTTTAGAGGCCTGCGCCAAAACATAATCCTTAGCTTTGCTGATCACATCAAAATTTAGTGAACCAACGGTTATTATTGCAATGGTAACATATAACAATACTACAAATCCCACGGAAATAAAATAAGCTCGTGGAACATTCACTTTAGGTTTGATAATGTCTGGTACTGCATTTGCGATAAGTTCAAAACCTTCATAAGCCACAAAAATGACCATACCGCCTGTGATCAGTTTAACAGGAGCCACCCAATTTTCAGGAGATAACTGATGTAAATTTGCATTTCCGAAGAGACCATAAATTCCTAGTCCAACAAAGGCTAAGAGTATAAATAATTTCACAAAAACGGCCAGACTTTCAATGTTACCAACCACCTTTAAACTATAATAATTTATGATGGTTGCCAACAAAACTACTGCAGTTACAAAAATGTGAAAATCAGCGGTTTGACTTCCTGTTATGTGAAAAAAATTGGTAGCATAAGAACCAAACGCACTGGCATAGAGTGATAACATGATGATGTAACTTACCCAAAGCAGGTTGTTTATACCACCGCTGAAAATAGTTTGTCCAAAACCTTGATTAATAAATTTTACAGTTCCACCGCGGTCCGGATAAATAAGAGAAAGTTTGGAGTAGGAGTAACACGTAAAAAGGGCAATAATACCTGCAAAAAGAAAGGCGATAGGGGTACCTCCTTTAGCCAGTGATACGGCTAACCCAAGAACGGCAAAAATACCGCCACCAACCATACCACCGATACCAATGGCAACAGCATCTTTTAATTTAATCGTCTCTTTTTTTCGCATTTAAGTCTAAAAGCGCCTTTGGAATGGCATGAAAACCAAGAATTTTCACCTTTTTTTCGATGCTTTCCACAGAGACTAATTTTGATGTATGAACTGTAAATTCTCTTGGAAAAACGGTTTCATCTAAAATGACATCCTTTATGCCCTCAATTTGAAGAATAATTTTTTGAATTTTCAACAAATCAGAGGTAGTCTTCGCATCTGTGCTAAAGATTTTACCATAATTCCCGGGGATCACATTTTCTGATAATAAGCTCATTTTCTTTTTTTCAATTTGTTTTTAAATAATTAATCTGACTTCACCTAACTCCTGAATTTTGTAGGGAAATTTATATCCGGGAGAGGCGATGAACATAAAATTAGTTGGTATGCGCCAGCGTTCGGATAATTCTTTAATTTTTTCCGGTCCGAAAATTCCGGGTTCTTCAATAAATTCAACATTAATTGAAGGATAGGCCCGATCTAAAACCTCAATATCTTCTTTCAAACCATCGGCCACCTTTTCACCTTGATCCAACACCGTTACAATCTTTACACTTCGGGTGGCTTCGTTATCCGAAATATACAATAAAACTTTATTTAAAGTAGCAACATCGTCATGATTTGTGAAGTATACAAATTGCTGTTTATTGATGTTATGAAGCGCCACATTTATAATGCGATTCCATTTGAAGAAATATAGATCTTCATCCGGAAATAGGTAGTCAAGAATAATCAGGAATACTTTAAATATTTTTGTCCGATAGAACATAAAGAAAACCACAGCGAGCGTCGGTATTAAGTATTCCATGAAAATGGCCAGATATTCCGGATTCAAAATAATATTACCAACGATAGCGGCTCCCACAGCTAAAATTCCAATAAATAATCCAACCCAACTTGAACGTTCAGGTCGCGGAAGGCGTGCACGGTTAATCTTTAAAAGTAAATTACCAAAACCAAACAAGATCATGACTGATAGAAAAGCAATCGTATAAACACCTGCAAGTTTGGCGAGATCTCCTTCCGTAATAAGTAAGATGGATACACAAAGAATAAAAAAGAGGGCATAAATGGTGTAATTACTTCCTTTTTTATTTTGTTTTAAAAGGATGTTTGGTAAAATGCGATCCAGCGCCATGCGTTTCATCAAACCGCCCACACCAACAAATGATGTAAGTACAGCACCACTTAATACTAATGCAGCGTCAATACCAATGAGCAGCGACAACCAATGTCCGCTAACTGTTTTTCCCATGATTGATAAAAGTGCATCCTGGTTTACAACCACTTCAGGAATTGGAACAATGCTTAAAGCTAAAAAGGCAATTAGTGGATTAAAGATAGTCACCACGATCCACATATTTCTTAAGGTTTTTGGGAACACCCCTTTTTCTTGTTCTTCTACGTAATTGGCTGAACTTTCAAAACCACTAATTCCCAACATAGCAGCGGAAAATCCTAAAAACAGAGCGGTTAAAAAGCCCCCTTTGATGGGGCGGCTGAAATTCGATATAAGTACATCAATACCGTTTTCAAACAAAAAGAAGATACAAAAGGCACATAATATAGTTAAGGATACCAAATGAAATATAAAGATGGCTATGGCCACTTTTGATGATTCGCCTATTCCTAAAATGACCAATCCCATAAAGATCAGCAATAAGCCGATGGTCACGGGGATCACAGGAATAACGCTCCAAATACTGTGCGCGTATTTTACGGCTTCACTGGCCGAGATCACAGCTGTGGCCATATAACTTAGAACCGTAAGGGATGCCGCCAGGGAGGCTGTCGATTTTTTGGTTGTATTCAATAAGGCGTTGTAGGCACCACCATTAAGAGGCAAAGCTCCTACAACTTCGCCATAAATTCTTCTAAAAAAAAACAGAACCAAAGCTACTATAAGGAGTGAGATCCACGCGTATTGTCCTGCATAAACTATGGCGAGAGCTGAAACATACAAACAGGAAGAACTGATGTCGTTACCACAAATGGCCGTCGCTTCCAGTTGATTTAATTTTTTGGGCATAATTAAAATTATAAGGACTTATAATTACTAAAGTTAACGAATAATTCTTAAGAAAGTATTAAGTCAGTTAGTCTTTATGGTAACGAAATTAAATCTTTAGAATTAATTTAGAAAGCGATACTAAATTTATCTTGTAATTTTACATTATGAAATATTTAATCGCTGAAGACGAACTGGATTTACAAAGCTCTGTAGTAACTTATTTGGAGCGTGATGGGCATATTTGTGAAGTGGCCTCTAATTTTGAAGAAGCTCTGGAAAAAACGGCTATTTATGATTATGATGTTATAATTTTAGATCTGAATCTGGTTACCGGTAGTGGTCTGGATATTATTCGTTCAATGAAAAAAGGAAAGAAAAGGGCGAGTATCATCATTATTTCAGCCAATAATTCACTTAACGACAAGTTGGAAGGTTTGGATTTAGGAGCTGATGATTACATCACTAAACCATTTCATTTAGCAGAACTAAACGCACGTATCAATGCCGTACTTCGGCGCGGAAAATATGGTGGCGATGCCCAAATGGAATTCAATGAGATCCGTATAGACACTAACTCCAGAACGGCTTACATAAACGATAAGGCCATTGCTTTAACGCGAAAAGAATATGATCTTCTGGTATTTTTTATTTCAAATCAGGGGCGCGTACTTTCGAAAGAAATTATTGCAGAGCATCTTTGGGGTGATGATAGTGATCTACTCGATAATTTTGATTTTATTTACGTGCATATCAATAATTTGCGAAAAAAACTGACTGCGGAAGGCGCCAAGTATATAAAAACGGCCTACGGAAGCGGGTATAAATTTATAGAAGAATAGGACGTGACTAAAAAACGTAAACTCATCCAAAAAACGTCTAAGATCTTTTTGATGATAGGCATGATATTGGCTTTTTTAAGTTCGATAGCCTTGTATATTTACACGAAACATTTATTTGAACGGGAGATTGAAGAATCTCTATATTCTACTGAAGCACGTATTGCCAGTACGATAAAAAAAGATGGTTCCACGTATTCATTACCACCGGTCGCCGAAGTGAAAAGAGTAGACGCTCTAAAACTACAAAGACTCACAGATACTGTTATTTACGATCCCTCTCAAAATGAAATGGAACTTTTTAAGGAGTTGACAACATTCAGACGAATTAATAATGAGAATTATCAAATTACAGTTAGAAACATGGAAGTTGAATCGCAAGATTTCCTTCTGGCCATAGTTATATCAAATATTTCCATTTTCTTATTGGCTTTCATTTTCCTTTTTTATTTCAGTACCACGCGAAACATCAAACTCTGGAGTTCATTTTTTCATAATCTGGAAGAAATGAAACAATTTTCTGTTGCTGGCGATAGGGATATAACCCTAGAGGATAGTGATGTTTTGGAGTTTTCAGAATTAAAAAAACAGATCGAGTTATTAACTACCAAAGTAAAACAGGATTACGAGAATCTGAAACAATTTACAGAAGATGTTTCGCATGAAATGCAAACCCCATTAGCTATTATTCAGGCTAAGATTGAAAATATTATCAATGCCCAAAATCTCAGCGATAAACAGTTTGAACACCTCACCTCCATTCAAAAGGATATTCAGCGGTTGAAACAACTGAATAAACGCATGACTATTTTAACTAAAATTGATAAAAAGCAATTCGACAATGTTCAAAAGATCAGTATCTCGACCATGATCAATGAGAAAATTAAAGGTTTTGAAGAAATGCAGATGACACATATTAAATATCAAAACGTTGGAGAGTTAATGGCTGTAATGGACCCCTACCTGGTCGATATGCTTATTAATAACTTGTTGTCCAACGCCATTAAACATTCTAAAGAAAAATCTGAGGTTATTATTACGTCGAACAATCATGTGTTGCGCTTTATGAATGAGGGCGATAGGCCCATTGATAACCCTGATAAACTATTTATGCGCTTTTATCGCGAATCTAAAGCCAAACAATCTACAGGTTTGGGATTGGCCATCGTAAAGAAGATTTGTAACCTCTACGGCTTCAGTGTTAGCTATAAATTCGAAAACAAGCACCATATTTTCTCAGTTGATTTTCAACTTTCAAAAAACCATTAGATTTTCTTTAAACTAGCTTTAGATTGTCTTAAAAGGAACTTTAAAATTCCATAATATATTTAAGCAATTATAAATCTAAAACTATTTTAAAAATGAAAAATTTAAAAATTATTACTGGAATGTTTTTGGCCGGATTGTTATTTGCTTTTGCTCCAATAAAACAAGATGCTCCAAAAAAAGTAACTGATGCATTTCATTCGAAGTTTCCAAATGCCAAACAAGTACGTTGGGATAAGGAGAATGCCAATGAATGGGAAGCTGAATTCAAATTAAACGGTAAAGAGTATTCAGCTAATTTTCTTGATGATGGTACCTGGAAAGAAACCGAGCATAAGATAAGTACTTCAGAACTACCTAAGGATCTAAAAATGCAGATCAAACAGAAATTCCCGGGCTATAAAATAGAAGAACCCGAAATTTCAGAAACGGATAAAGGTAAAATGTTTGAATTGGTTCTCGAAAAGGATGAGATTATTAAGGAAGTTGTAGCAAATAGCAATGGGCAGATTCTAAGTCAGAAGAAGGTAACGAAGGCCGATGAAGACTAATTTTTCAGGTTCTAAAAAAGGAGTGTCGCCATGATTTCTGAAACACACTTAAAAATTTCTTTAAAATTCATTATTACCTTTATTCAGTTAATAATTTAAAACGAGGTTTGTAATGAAAAAATTAATCATAATAGGAGTTGTTTTAATTGGTTTGGTAGTGGCTTTTACGGCACTATTAAAGCATGATGCTCCCAAAGTAGTTAAAGCGGCTTTTGCAAAAAAATTCCCTAATGTATCCAAAGTGACATGGGACAAAGAAAATATTTCAGAATGGGAAGGGGAGTTTAAAATGGATGGCATCGCTTACTCCGTAAACTATGAGGACAATGGCACCTGGAAGGAAACCGAACACGAAATTACAATTTCAAGCTTACCACATAATTTGCGCTCACAGATCGAGAAGCAATTTCCGAATGATAACATAACGGAAGTGGAACTTTCTGTAACTCCTGATGGTACTTTTTATGAAATAATGCTTGGTGAAGGCGATCTGGGAACCGAAATTATAGCGAATAAGTCAGGAGATATTTTGAGTCAAAATAAAATTAAAGAAGATATTGATTAGTAGTTTCTCATGATTCATAGTTTATTGGTTGTTTTTTAAGAAAGCATCAAGGCATTCGTTTGTTTTGAAGCTTTTTTATTCCTGTTTTTAAATGAAAAAGAGCTATCTATTTTCAATTTTATTTATAAAATGAGGGTAAACTCAATTGTAAATTAGAATTTTGACTTATTTTTACCAAGGTTAATTTCCAACTGCAAACCAATGTCCAAAATCTTCCCATCACGATTTGCACTTTTTAAGGCGTTTATCGGACTCTTTTTGATTGTTTCATTTCTGGTGCGCATAAGTTTTTTTGTTTGGAATTTTTCTGAGGTCGATACCCATGTCATTAACCTGATGGCTACTTTCGGTTTGGGATTTCTTTTTGATTTGGCTACAATTTCATTTTTCGCCATTCCATTTTTAATATACCTTCTCATTTTTCCAAAGCGTTTTTATGGCTCTATTGCAGATAAGGTCATAACTTATCTGGGCTTCTTTTTGGGATTGCTTGTAATTTATTTTTCATTTTTTGGTGAATTTACTTTCTGGGATGAATTTCATCGACGTTATAATTTTATAGCTGTAGATTATTTGATCTATACCTACGAGGTGGTTCAAAACATCAATCAATCTTATCCATTGCCTTATCTTATTTCAGGAATCCTATTTATGGTGCTTTTGAGTTTGGTAATTGTTTATAAACTTGGCTATTTCAAAAAAACGTTTCGCAGTGATACCAGTTTTAGAACGAGAGCTTTTGCCATGGCACCCTGGATCATTCTATTACTTTTTAATTTATTTTTCATCAAAAATGATAATGCCGATTTTTCAGAAAATCGCTATAATAATGAATTGGCAAAATCAGGTATTTACTCGTTTTTTGCCGCCTTTAAGAACAATGAATTGCCTTACGGAGAATTTTATAAAACCATACCAAAGGAAGAAGCTTTCAATATTGTAAAAGAAAAGTATACATTTTCCCGCGATAGCTTTTTTAATCCCGAGGGACATAGCATCTACCGCGCTATTAAAAATAATCCAATTGATACGATTCCGCCGGAAACGCCTAATGTTATTTTTATTTGTGTTGAAAGTTTAAGTGCAGATTTTTTAGGAACCTATGGTAATGACAAAAATATTACGCCAACATTAGATTCTTTAGCCAACTCAAGCAGTTTGTTTTTTAAGAATTTATACGCCACAGGAACACGCACTGTGCGTGGGATGGAAGCCATTACCTTATCCATTCCACCAACGCCCGGACGTAGCATTGTAAAACGAGAAAACAATAGGAATCTCTTCACTATTGGCGAGGTGTTTAAACAGAAAGGCTATACTCGAAACTTTTTTTATGGAGGTGATGGTTATTTTGATAATATGAATACATTTTTTGGAAGAAATGGCTTTAATATTATAGACCGTGGCAGAGGGTATTTACTGGATAGTTCTATTAAAACTACGCGAACCAACATCGAGGATAATGAAGTTACCTTTGAAAATGCCTGGGGCGTTTGTGATATGGACCTTTATAATAAGGTGATTAAAGAGGCCGATAAATCATACGCAGATAGTATTCCGTTCTTTGATTTTGTGATGACAACTTCTAATCATAAACCTTATACATACCCTGAAGGTAAGATCGATATACCTTCCGGAACGGGCCGTGATGGTGCTGTGAAATATACGGATTATGCGATTAATCAGTTTTTTAAAAATGCCAAGGATAAACCCTGGTATGAAAATACGGTGTTTGTGATCATGAGCGATCACTGTGCCAGTAGTGCCGGACGCTGGGAACTGGATATTAAAAATTACAGGATACCTGCATTTATTATTAACCTCCCGAAAACGATGCCGAAACAAGTGTTTACTCTGGCCTCACAGATAGATGTTTTTCCAACCTTATTCGCGCGTTTAAACTGGAATTATAATTCGAATTTCTTTGGAAACGACATTCTTAATATGCCCAAGGAAGACCTTCGGGCTTTTGTTGGTAATTACAGGAAATTAGGCTATTTCAAGGATAATAAAGTTGTGGTTCTGGATGAACAAAAAAATGCAAATTTCTATGCTTATGATAATTTAGACAATAGTTTGACTCCTATTCCAGCAGATACCACCTATGTGAATACGAGTATAGCCTTTTATGAAGTGGCTGATGATCTGTATCGCCATGGAGGTTTAAAAGTTAAGACTGAGAAGGATGAAAATTGAGTTTTTTCTTTCTAAAAAAAATCAAAAAATTTAAAATTGCTTAAGAATTTAATTTTAGATTTAAAACTGAAAATCTATATTTACGCACTCCGGTATTCAACACATTTAAAGGTAGTTTTTATGTAGTTATGCGGCTTCGGTTTGGTTATGAAGAATGGCAATATAATTTTTTTCTATTTGGTTTTAATGATGCCTTTTGCAGTTTTTGGCCAAACTCAAAACGCAACAGAAGGCGATTCATTTACGTCAAAGCAAACTTATAAAAATTATCTTCATCAGGATATTGAAATCGATGCGGTTTTAGATACTTTAGGCCATACCATCGCTATTAATCAAAAGGTTGTTTATCATAATTATTCGAAGGATACCTTAAAGACGATTTGGTTTCATAATTGGCCAAACAGCTATGCCAACAAAACGACGCCGCTCGCCATACGTTTTGAAGAAGACTACAAACGGATTTTTCATTTTGCCAAACCTGAAGAACGCGGTTCTACAGATCTTCAAAACATTTCCAATGCTAAAAGCGAAACTTTGGCCTGGGAAAAGCCGGATGCCATTGATGATATTTTAAAGATCGATCTTCGAAAGCCTTTATTACCCGATAGTTCAACAATCATTAATTTACAATATACCGTGAAGCTTCCTGACAGTCGTTTTACCGGTAACGGTTACACCAGAAACAATAATTTTTACTTGCGATCGTGGTATATCATTCCTGCGGTATACGATGGGGAGTGGGAAGTTTATAGCGACAAAGATCTTATTGATTTTTATGCGCCCTTATGCGATTACAAGGTCAACTTTACTATTCCTGAATATTACACGTTGAGTTCTGGTTTGGTGCATACCAAAACAGAAGCACTTGCGGATACTAAAAAAGTGTTTCTGGAAGGAAATAATTTACGTGATCTCCAGATTTATATTCAAAAACATCCGGATTTCTATAGGTTACCAACGGATAAGTTTACTATTAAAACCAACATTTCAGAACCTAGTTTAGATACTGAAACAAAACTTCAAATAGGGAATAGGATCACAAACTTCTTAGATTCCCTTATTGGGCCGTTGCCCATCAAAAATATTTTGGTTTCAGATATCGATCAGCGGAAGAGTCCCATTTATGGTCTCAATCAATTACCCGAAAAATTACGGCCCTTTACAAATAGATTCCAATACGAAATGGAATTATTAAAAACCACCACAAACGCCGTATTGGATCGTGTGCTTATAATTAATCCTAGAGAGGAAAAATGGGTAACCGATGGCATCCTGATTTATGGGCTGATGACCTATGTAGATCGCTATTATCCGGAAATGAAATTGGGAGGAAGTTTTTCTAAAATATTTGGTTTAAAATGGTTTCATGCGGTTAATCTTGATTTTAACGATCAGTATTACTTAGGCTATAAAAACATGGCGCGGCGGTTTATTGATCAACCTTTAGATATGGCTCGAGATTCCCTGCTCAAGTTTAATTACAGTATTTCCAACATGTACAAGGCCGGATTGGGATTGAAATATTTAGAAGACTATTTAGAAGATGACGTTGTTTCAAAAAGCATCAAAAACTTTGTAAATGAATGGCAGTTCAAACAAAGTTCAGCTCAGGATTTTAAAACCATTCTGGAGACGCATGCTCAAAAGGATATCGATTGGTTTTTTGAAGATTATGTCGCCACAAACAAAAAGATCGATTATAAGATCGCAGATGTTACTGATCGAGGTGATTCTTTGATGGTTACCCTTCGAAATCGACGAAATAATACCATGCCAGTATCCCTTTACGCTTTAAAGGAAGATAGTATTGTAAATAAAATTTGGGTAAAGGGTTTTTTGAATGACACTACTTTGGTACTTTCAAAAAATAATGCCAATCGTTTGGTTTTGGATTACAACCGGACTATTCCTGAAGTTCGACGCTCAAATAATTACAAGAATTTGGATGGCGTATTCAACAAACCTTTACAGTTAAAATTGTTCAAGGATGTAGAAGATCCCAGTAAGAACCAGACCTTTTTTATGCCGGTATTAGAATTCAACAATATTTATGATGGTGTAACTGTGGGCGGAAAAATTTATAATAAAACCATAATCAAGAAACCTTTTATTTATAAACTCACACCTACCTATGGTTTTAAATCAAAAGCCTTATTAGGCTCTTTTCTTTTTACCTTAACCCAACAGATCAATGATTTTGGATGGTATGCCTTTAATGCCGGAATCTCCGGAAGTCGCACCAGTTATGCTCGCGATTTGTATGCCAATGGTTTGGCGCCTTCGGTGTCATTGTTTTATCGTAAAAAGGATCTTAGGAGTAATTTGTTTCAAAGTATCAATATCAGGAACGTAAGTATCTATAGAGACAGAGATCCTGATATCCCTTTAAATACCCCAAATTACAGTGTTCTAAATGCACGGTATTATTTTTCGGATTCTAATTTTTCCAACAGTTTTATTTTTCGTGGAAATCTAGAAATATCCAAACGTTTTAGTAAAATTTCAACAACGGCTTTTTATAGAAAATTATTTTTGAGTAACAGACAAATCAGTTTTCGTTTGTATGCAGGAACGTTTTTAAATAATAATACGCAAGCTGATAACGGTTATTTTGATTTTGCTCTTGATCGACCCTCTGATTATTTATTTGATTACAATTATATTGGACGCTCTGAATCTACCGGTTTGGCATCGCAGCAATATATTGTTGCAGAAGGCGGTTTTAAATCTATTTTGCCAACCCGATATGCCAACCAATGGATAACAACACTTAACGGCACGGTGAGCATCTGGAACTGGATCCATGCCTATGGCGATATCGGCCTTTTAAAGAATGAAGGATTCACACCGTATTTTGCTTACGATTCGGGTATAAAACTGAGTTTGGTTACCGATTATTTTGAACTTTATTTTCCGGTAGCTTCTAATAATGGCTTCGAAATTGGTCAGCCAAACTACGACCGGAAGATTCGGTTTTTAGTGACCTTAAATTTCAAAACGCTTATCGGTTTATTTACACGTCGCTGGTATTAAGAATAAATCACTAAGAGTTCTGAAAGTATTATAAATACTGATAAAATTGCTACCTGGGTAGCACACTTAAAGTTGTTTGCCCATTACTTTTATCTTGTATTTGTTATTCGTATCTTATAGTTATTTCTAAGAGAAATCAAATGACCAAAAAACCTAAAATTGTAATTATTGGTGCAGGATTTGGCGGTATTGCCATAGCCAAAGCGCTTAAAAATAAGCAAGTCGATGTTTTGATCGTCGATAAACATAATTACCATAATTTTCAACCTTTAATGTATCAGGTAGCTACCGGTGGTTTAGAACCCGGAAGTATTGCGTACCCGGTACGGCGGATTTTCAGAAGATTTAAAAATATTCAATTTCGAATGGCGGAGGTTCTTGAAGTTGATCCTAAAACCAATAAACTAAAAACTTCAGCTGGAACCGTTGATTACGATTACCTTGTTGTTGCTACCGGAAGTCAGAATAATTATTTCAATTTTGAACCGGTAAAAGAGCAATTACTTACTTTAAAATCTATCCCGGATGCTCTGAATTTGCGAAGCTTTATTTTTCAAAACCTGGAACGTGCCATGCTAACCAAAGAGATCGAAAAACTTACCGAAATCTTGAATGTTGCCATTGTTGGCGGAGGTCCCGCCGGAATAGAGTTAGCAGGAGCATTAGCAGAAATGAAACGCTATGTGATCCCTCGGGATTTTCCTAATTTGGATGTTTCCAGGATGCACGTGAATCTCTATGAAGCCGCTCCGAGGCTACTCGCTGCCATGTCTGAAAATGCTTCAGAAAAAAGTGAAGCCTATTTAAAAAAATTAGGGATCAATGTGTTTTTAAATGCCAAAGTGAGTGGTTATGATGGTAAGAAGATCACACTCGAGGATGGCTCAGACTTTATTACCGATACCGTGATTTGGACAGCCGGGGTGAAAGGAGCACCGGTAAAAGGATTGCCACAGGAAAGTTTGGTTCGCGGAAATAGATTAAAGGTCAATGCTTTCAATCAAATTGAAGGATTTGAAAATATCTTTGCTATTGGTGACGTGGCATCTTGTATAACCGATGATAATCCTCGGGGATTACCTATGCTGGCGCCTGTAGCGCAACAACAAGGGAGATTACTATCAAAAAATATACTTCGTTTAATTTCGGGCAAGCCCTTGGAAGCATTTCGTTATAAGGACAAAGGAACTATGGCTACCGTAGGACGAAAAAAAGCGGTAGTGGATTTACCAAAATTTAAATTTCAAGGATCCTTTGCCTGGTTTGTTTGGATGTTCGTTCATATTTTTTCATTGATCGGCTTTCGAAATAAATTGTTGGCTTTTATGGATTGGTTTTCTAATTACATAAGTTACGACCGTCCATTAGGGCTCATTATTAGGCCATACAAACGTTCAAAGTCAAAAAATTAAAACCAGAGTCTAAAAAAAATCCTAATTCCCGGGTATTAATGTTATACAAATGTTAATTGTTTCCAGTGTGGGTAAATCTTTAGAAAAACTTTAGAATTCGTAAGTAATTTTAGTAGTGAAAAAATTACAACCCAAACAACAACATTCAAAATGGATTCAAAAGACTTACACTACAACTACAGCCTGGAACTTTTGGCTAAAAATCCTATTTTTAAAAATCTTGATGAGGCTACACTAGAATCCCTATTAAGTGGCTTTTCATATAAGAAATGGGAAAAGAATACAGAGTTTTTTCATGGAGATCAAACTTTATATAAGTTTTATATTGTGCTGTCCGGAAGGTTAAAAATGTATCAGGTAGATGTAGAGCAGGGTAGGGAATTCACGGTATTTTTATTGAAACAAAATGATCTGTTCGACGTAATCTCACTGATGGATGGGCATAAACACTCCATGAATATTGAAACCATCGATGATTGTGAATTGTTGTGCGCCCCGATGCATTTAATGCGACATTGGATCGAAGAACATCCGGAGATCAATAAAACCTTATTACCATACGTTGCAAGTCGTATGCGTATCTTGGAAACAAACCTCACAGATAATGTGCTTTCTGATATTCCAACGCGACTGGCAAAACTCATGCTGTCATATGTTGATGAACAATCCCATAAATTAAAATTGATAAATGACCTTTCTCACGATGAAATAGCCAACATGATTGGGTCAACCAGAGCAGTAGTGAACAGACATATCCAAAGTTTCAAGAAATCAGGAATTCTCGATATTCATCGTAAGAATACGGATATTCTTGATCTTCACCTGCTAGAAGAGCGAGTAACTGACCGGCGATAAAATCTATATAAATTTAAATAAAACCTCTTTTAGAGGTTTTTTTATTCCCTAATGTGAAATTCCTGTTAAAGTAGTTAAAATGCTACTTAGGTAGCACTAAGCACCTTCAATACCTAATAATTTTGATAACACAATCAGAAGATCAAAAAATAGAGTATTAATTATTTAAATATTTTTTGTGATGAAAAAATGGATATTAGGGTTTTGTTTTTTGAGCCTAACCACCTCAAGTTTTGCACAAAAAGTGCTTTATGAAGTAAAATTGAAACAAGAAAAAGTTCCGGCAGAAATTAAAGCTGCTAAGGAAAAGGATTTCAAAGATTACGACGTTAAGGAATATGATGCTGTACCTGTAACGATGATCGATGATGACATGGTGGTCACTCAGGATAAAGATTTTGATCCTAGCAATTATCAAACGTATCAGGTAAAAATGATGGGGAAAGAAGCTGAGTTAGATGCGTATTATAATAAAGACGGAAAATTGATTAGTACTTACGAGAATATAAAAGATAAAGAATTACCGGAGGTTATTGATAGAGCTATTTTCAAAAAGTTCCCTCATGCCCAAATAGTAACGGATCGTTATGTGAGTGAACGTTTCCTGGAAAATGGGAAATCGAAAGTTCGGTATCATGTTAAAGTAAAAAACGATGGCAAAACCTATCATATGGATATTGATGGCAATGGAAATGTTTTGGTAAGTTAAACGTATAAGATTAGAATTAAAATATACCTCATGGGAGTGTGGGGTTACATAGAGTGAAAATTGGTTTTTTCATTTGTTTGTTAGTTAGTGTTGATAAAGACTGCTTATTAAAATTAAGCAGTCTTTATTTATTAAAATTTATTGCTATGCTACTTAAGTAGTACTTCTCCTTATTTTATCCCATTAGTTTTACACTGTTTTTTGGTTGATGAAAGACTAGCAGACTTCATGTGGCTAGTTGCTTAGAAAAGAGGTTGGTTATAAACTAACCTCTTTTTTAAATTATGGTCAACTGCTACCTAAGTATCATTTTTTCATTGTTTTTCATTATAATTTTATAACAGTAAAAAGAAGAAATAGAATAATTATGAAACGATCTGGTTTAATAGTGATGGCATTCACTTTGGTGAGTTTCATCAGCTGTAAAAAAAAGGATGATACAGAGGCTTTGCCAACAGATAATGCCGTTGCTGCAGAAGAAACAATAAAGGTAACTCCACAGGAGTCGGATATCTTTTTTAATAAGGCTTTAAAGTCTATTGAAAATGGCGACAGACAAATGGCATCCAAACAAATAATCAAGGGTGTTGAAGCACTGGAAAAAGAGGGCGCTAAAACAAGGGGGCAAAGCAAGTTAAATTTAGATCTGGCTATGGATCAATTGCGGGATATCGCCGGAAAACTCAGTGATAATTACGATGTTTCTAAAATAGGCTACAAAGAAGCTGTTGCCAATTCAGAAATCAATATTGGTCATTCTTATTTAGCAACAGATCAGGTGTTTGTAATAACACCTAAAGATAAAGCGAATGCAAATAAAAGACTCCGTAATCTGGATTATGAATTAAAGAATATGGCCGCCGGTAACGCCAAGCTTACAGGCGATGCAAAAAAGGCTGGTCAGGCCATTCAGATGGAAGGAGAGCAACTTAAAAAAGAATATCAAGACTGGGAGAAGCGGGTAGATGCCCATTTAAAAAGAACATCGGAACAAGTAGGTAAGCATAAATCGGAATATAATTTTCAATGGGATTATCCTTTGTGGTAATATTTAAACGCAAGTTTAGATTAGTTGTTAGTGGTTAGTTTTAAAAAGAGGTTGCCTTCTGGTAACCTCTTTTTGATTTTTGTTATTAGTTAAGCTACTTAGGTAGCAGTAAGTACAACAGATTTAAACTATCTTATTGTTTAATAATCAACTCTAAATTAAAAATGAAAGATAAATCATCATCAAGTTCCGGACTTTTTAATTTTGAAAGTCATGGCCACTGGAAAGACAACCAATTTGCATGGTTCTATGCTTCTCTTATTTTGGTGGCATCGCTTATTTTGGGTATTTCATTATACCTTTCAGGTGTTTACGAATCAATGTCCTGGCGGTCGGTAAAGATATTTTTTATCCTTTTCAGCTTCATTGCTTTGGTAAGTGATTATCATAAACATAAAGCAGAAATATCGTATGTGGAGGCCGTTCTTTTATGTTTAAAAACCGGCTTTTATTTTTTGGCCATGTACTTACCAATCATAATTATTTTTTTAGCGACCAGTAAAACCGAAATGCAGGCGGTTGTTAAGAATGAAGTGATGGAGCAAAGTTTTTCGTTTTTTGAAATGGTTTTTGTAAATTATTTGGAAACTGTAGTAACAACAGCTATCTGCGCCATTGCAGCGGCTTTTACTGTAGGTTTTATTCACAATAAAAAACAAGAATCATGAAAAAAATTTGTATTGCCTTAGACACAAGCCCTTCTGCCGAAAAAGTGGCTAAAACGGGTTATGAATATGCCGAAGCGATAAATGCCGAGGTAAAATTAATTCATGTGGTTTATGATGCCGCAGCTTATACCTATTCCTATGATTCCATAATGAATTACGATGGATTTCTGATCCAGCAAAATAAAGAGATCGTGGAAAGCCTTGAAAACGAGTCAAAACAGTTTCTAGAAACTACAGCGCGCTTTTTGGGTGAACCGGATCTTAAGGTTGAAGTATTGGAAGGTTTGGCTGAAGAAGAAATTTTGCGCTTCGCGGAAGATTGGAAAGCAGATCTTATCGTGTTGGGAACACATAGTCATAGTTTATTGGAAAATGTACTGCTGGGTAATGTCGCAACAAACATCGTGAAGCATTCTAAAATTCCTTTGCTGATTGTACCCGTGAAAGATTAGAATAATTTTCATTCGGCTCGAAAACACGGTTTAAGCACCTGACTTTAATTCAGGTGTTTTTTTTTGATTCCATTTGAACCATTCAAAAAGAAAAACCCATTGTAATAGACTATAAATGTATTACAATGGGTAAATCAACTAACTAACTAACAAACTATGAAAAATAATTTTATTTGCTTTGAGGTTCCGCGGGAATAGCGGGTTGATCTTGAAACATTTGAGACCGCATAGCCTGCATTTGCTGCTGCATCTGTTGCTGCATTTGTGCCATCATAGCGGCTGGATCGTTCATCTCATCATCGAAAAAATCATCCATATCCATCATAGGATCTCCCGAATTACTAAAGAACTGCTGATGCATACTTTTGGAAAAACCATGCATGATGCTGTCCATAGAGGGGTTTGAAAAATCACCTGAATTTCCTGAAGAACTGTAGGAATAAATGGAATCATATTTAATTAGATTTCCATTTTCATCAACCTCTTTTTTAACCGTCCAATTACCTTTTGGTTTACTTTGTTCAATATCATTTTTTGGATTGGCTGAGGCGGTTGTTTCTTCATTTTTACTGTGGCAAGCCAAAAGTGTCGAGGCTCCCAATATGATCAAAAAAACTTTTTTCATGATATTCAATTTTTAGATTGAAATGCATTAAAAACACTTACGAAGTTACATGCTTTTCTGTCTTGTTTGGGTTAAAGATTTCATAAATTTTTTTTATACCAGTATTAATTATAACTGCTACTTAAGTAGCAAAAAAAGTGATAAAAAATTATAACTTATGGTTGAGAGTTAAAGAGTGTTAAAGCTTTTATAACACTTGAGAGAATGAGAAATAGTGCTACTTAGGTAGCACTATTTTTTTTGCCCTGAAAGTACCTTTAAAAGAGTCAAAATAAAAATTAAAATCATGGGTAAAATATGTCACATCAGTGAAGCTGTAGAAGCTTGCATTTTTGAAATTGAAATGAACTATCCGGAACTGTATCATTATCTGGAAGAAACACCTTTTAAAGATAACACCAGGAAAACGTTTAGTGATGCCGACTATCAAGCCTATTTTAATTCTATTCAGGAGATTTTAGATCATTTTCAGCATCATATTTTTTTAAAATATCAAAAACAAGTAAGGTTATGAAAACAAAGTTGAAATTATTGATAATTTCCTTGGTATTGGTTCTTATCAATTTTGGAAAGTTAGAAGCACAGAACGATACGCCTCAGACCAAAATTTCTTATGATGTTAATGTTGGTCCGGTTTATCCTATTGAAGGTACAAGCGAACATTTTAAAGGTTTTGCTTCGGTAAATGATACTACCGGAGTTTTTGAATCCCTGAATTTTGAAGTTGATCTTAATTCATTTACGGGAATTCATGCCGGTTATCTAGGTTGGTTGGCCAATAGCTGGAATAATCCTGATTTAAAATTTAGAAGCAACAAAATAACTAAAGTTGGTGACCACTGGAAAGTTGAGGGTATTTTAGAGTTTCGAAGACGCTATGCCTATCTTCAAATAAATATGACCTCTAAGGAAATTAATAATGACGTGGTACTCGATGGCAACTTCACGATGAATACCCATGATTATTACAATTTTGCTACGCCTTCTGAACTTGTTGCCACCTGGATTCCGTTTAATTTGCAAATGGTTTTCGATAAACCAACACTGAAGAAACAGGAGGTCAATGTAGCTACTGTCAATAGTTCCTCATAGGAAGAAAATAGTTTTTAATTTTTAGGTCTGAAGAAATCAAACTTTATTGGGAATGAATACGAATTCAAAAGTGCTTTTGGAAACCAATTTAAAGAATCGTTACAACCAAACTTATCAATGGATCAAAGCGATAAAACAATTTGAGCAAGAGCTTGTGCATTTGAGAAAAATCATCGAGAACCGAATTCATACAAAATGTGATAGTGATTGTGATCACAAAACCATTTACAGGAATATCGATACGGTCCTTTATCAGGTATCCGAGGATTTGATTTTTGATTTGGTGAAGCATGCCAAAACCATAAATACAGTTATTTATGCTCAAGTCTTTTTGAATGTAGAGGACTTGAACCTCAGGCATATTCATCTTTTTGAGAAAATGGAATTACTTCATAACAGCATTGAAAACCTTAGGGTATCTATCATGAAATTTATTGAAGATAGGCCTTATGAGTTTGAGGAGTTTAAAGATTTAAATTTAAAACTCGATTTATAATGAAACTGAAATTATTTGCAATATGCTTTTTATTTACAGTTGGTGTCGCTACTGCACAGGAAGATTTTCAGGTTATGAAACAAAAATTACCATACCATAAGGTGGCCTCAAGTTTCGGTGTTAATTTAATTGGCGTAAATGAAGATTTTGTAATCTACAATTGGCAAAAATTCATTGAGAGTCACGGCGGCGTTACTTATGTGGTTTCTATAGATCGAGGTAATATTGAGTTGGATAGTGAACATGTGGTATGCCCATTCCTGGCGCATCAAAAAGCGGACATTCATTCTAGAATTACTCCAAATGATGATCTCACAGGTGTTTTACTTACCATATGGATAGAAAAGTCAAACGGAACGTATTATTCATCAGAAAGCGATGAAAATTCGGGAGTTCATATTAATAATTGGTTGGAAGCATTTCACAATAAATTAATGGCGCTTAGCAGGACGCATTGAATTTCTATTTATAAAAGGTCTTATCGAAAAACGGCATCTTGATAGGTTCCGCCATCAATAACCACTTTTCGCAGAAACACAAAAGCTTGTCTCAGATCGTCGTAAGGCAAATTGAAGATATCATGACCACGGTCTAAATAACTGTAAAGCAAATAACTCGCCTTCTGTTTTTTTAAGGTTTCAACGATCGCTTTGGAGCCTGCCTCAGGCAAATATCCTTTTTGAGTTTCTGTACAATTGTGGTGTGCCCCGTAACTATATGGAATAATGGGATCAACGGTACCATGATAAAAAACGCCCGGTGTATTATTGGCTTGGCTAATGAGGTCTGTATTTAAGATCGCACCTGAAATGGAAATCACGCCAGCGATCTTAGGAAGGCCGGGAAAATATTTTCGACTTATCACTAGTTTTCGGTTGTAGGCTAAATTCAGGCCAATCTCTGCACCCGCGCTACTGCCGGTTAAAATGATCTTCGTGTCATCAATACCAAAAATATTTTTGTATTTCAGGAGGTAGAGTAGTGCCTGGGTAACATCTTCAGTTGCCGTTCTGATCGTCTGCAATACAAAGTCTTTTGAAACATGACAACCAAAGCTTTTATTCTTTGGAATTTTGGTGTAATCTACCACCGCTACCACATAACCTTTTTTCGCTATATTTTTGGCCAGACTAACCAATCCTTGATCACTGCGTTTCCCGTATTTGAAACCACCACCATGAATTAACATCAGTAAAGGTCTGTGTTCAATCTTGTCCTGAAGCGGCGTATAAAGATCAAATTTTAGCGTTTTATCAGCAATAAGGGAGTAGGTATAGGTCTTTACTGAAATAGCATCAAATACAGGATCAACATAGCGTGTTTGCGCATATAAACCTGGAATTAAAATAAAACATAGTATTGTAGAATACCATAATTTAAAATTATGCATAGACCTTCTCCGAAATTTTAGCACTAAAATAGTGTAATACATTCGGTTTTAAAATAATAAAACTTAATGCAGTTTACTTATGTACAAACTTCGACCCAAAATGATCCGGAAGATCCCCGTAATAATAAAAGCTAAACTGGTAGCATAAATAATGGTAAAACTACTTAATTCCGGTCTGGCCAAAATGAGAATACCCATGGCTGTGATGAGTATTCCGAAAAAGAAAAGTGCCGTCCAGGTGGCAGGAGCAATCCGTCTTAGATCCAGACTTAAAGCCAGATAGAGTAATCCTCGAAAAACAATCCAGGATCCTAAAAGATAGGGTTCTAATCGCATATCATATTCCATATTGGCCAAAAATATAAGACCAACAGTAATATCGATAATACCACCCAAAAAATACCATAACCAATGTTTAGAGAAGGGTCGATTCTTAATCGCGCGCGTCATTTCAAAAGCCCCTGTAAGTAAGATAGCGCTAGCGAAGAACACATTTAATTGGGAGTATCCACCACGCGGAATAAAAGCAATCCATAATCCAAAGCCCACAAAGGCCAGGCCGAGTAAGGTTTGTAGCCACCACAAATTAGTATACACTTTCGTTAATAAACTAGTTCGCACCATGATCTAAAAATTGAATTATTCGAAATAGGGCTTTAAGATTAATCTATCTTTTGTAAGATAAAAATACGGCGCACCACCTTTTCTTACTGCTACTTAGGTAGCAATAAAACTTAGTTTTGTTTATAAAAACAGTGGAATTAAACGTTTAGATGTGTTTTAAAGAAATCTATGGTTCGACCCCAAGCCAATTCGGCAGATTCCTTATCATAACGGGGCGTTGTGGTGTTATGAAATCCGTGGTTTACATTTGGATAAACAAAAGCCTCGTAGCTTTTATTATACTTTTTAAGGGCAGCTTCATATTCGGGCCAACCGGCATTAACGCGTTGATCTAAACCGGCGTAATGCAACATTAAGGGCGCTTGTATCTTATCGATATCTTCAGTTGGTTGTGAACCGTAAAACGGTACGGCGGCAGCCAGATCCGGTTGCTTTACAGCCATCATGTTGGAGATCCAGCCACCAAAACAAAAACCAACAACGCCTATCTTACCATGGCATTGTTCATGGTTCTTAAGGTAATCAAAAGCGGCTAAAAAATCTTCCAGCATTTCAAAGCGATCACGCTGGCGTTGTAATGTGCGTCCTTCATCGTCGTTACCGGGATAACCTCCCAGAGGCGTTAAGGCATCGGGAGCAAGCGTAATAAAGCCTGCAAGGGCGGCACGACGGGCGGTATCTTCAATATAGGGATTAAGTCCGCGGTTCTCATGAACCACCACAATACCCCCTAATTTTTTAACTGTATTTTTCGGTTTTGAAAGTAAACCTTTAATGGTTCCTCCGCCTTTAGGAGATTCGTATGAAATATAACCGGAGTCTAAATCGGGATCATTAGGATTCACCAACATGGTGTCCTTATAATTGGGCAATAAAAAACTCATTAAAGATGACACCGTAAGGCCACCAACGGCATACAGTGATAGCTTTTCAATGAATTCACGTCGTTGTAATTTGTTATGGGCGTAATCATCGTAAAGGTCAAACACTTCCTGTTTGATATCCTCTTTTTTAAGTTTTTTCATAATGAAGAATTTTAATGCCTTCTAAAATAATCAAAATAATTATGTTTTTTAAACTCCAATATTTTTAGAATGTCAATAAGGTTTAAAATGCATTCTAAGAATTTTTCATGTGACGCTTTTTCTTTAATTCAGACCGAATAATCGCTAAAATGTGCTCTGTTTTATCTCTAAGCCCGTAGGCTTGAATATTAGCACCTCGATTTATCGAATAGATGTTTACCAGAAGGTTTGAAATGATAGTGTCCGATAGGAATTTCTTATATTCATTAATGTCATTTTCACCATTAATGGGTTTAAATTTAGAATTTCGCTTGTTGGATAATCTCCAAATATTTTTGAAACCGTCGTCTTGATCAGTTCCTCCCATTTTTCTTAAATTAAAATGGTGTATCAAGTAGTCGATGTAAAGCGGCGTGATTTGATTCACCAATAATTGTTCTTCTTCAATAACCTTTTCAGTGGTGCCGGACCAATTACTTAAATTGATCTTAAGCTCGGTGTTTTGGATTAAATTTAACTTCCCGGAATTAATTATTTCATTTGTTACCCCATCGGTACCATTAAAGGTTGGAAGCAAAAATGTTCTGCCCATATGTATGCGAATCGTGTCCAGGGGAACATTTTCGATACCATGGTCCATATAATCAAAAAGCCTTTGAATGGAGGTCATCATACCATCTCTCATGTGGATCTTTTCATTAACCTCATTGAGATTTTCCTGGTACTCATTTTCCAGATCTTGTAAGATCCGTAATTCCTGGTTGGCATCCTGTCGGTCGTTATTCCAATTATTTATTTGTAGCGCAATTAAAATCCCTATCACCACTAGGATTATTTCTCCAAAGGCATATTTAAGGTAATTTGTAGTTTTTCCTTCGGAAATAAGTTTTTTCCGGAACTGTCTGAAAAATTTTATCATTATTTGGTGTGGGTTGGTTCTAAAGAAGTACAACTTTATCGAAAGATTCTTAATAGGATCTTGGAATCTAAGATAGGGAAAAAAGTAAGAAATTTAATTAAGGCTGATTAAATCAAAAGGAAAAGTCCGCCGCAATGGATTTTACACGGTATGGTAAGTAGTTTTTTATTTTTTATGAGTTTGGTTTTCCGTTAGTGTATCTCTTATTAAAGCGTTGTAAATATGTTCAGGTGTTTTATCCTTTATCTTATTCATCTCATTTTGGAAATGGTTTTTAAGAAACACTTTTTCCTTGACATTCAGATTTTCAAGAATTCCAACTCTACCGTAAAAGCTTATATTTTCATCATCTTTATGTACAAGAACAATTAAAGGGTATCCATTTTTTGCCTCAAACATTTTCAGGTCATTTTCAGTTCCCCTTTTGGGATTTGGTCGGTCTAAAAAGTACATGAAGCTGATATTTTTCTCAGTCGGACTGTCAAAAGGGTCGCTTGTCGGATTAGCGTAATTAATTATTCCTTGTACCTCATAAAAGTCCGATTCCTTATAGTCCGAATACTTTTTTTTCAGACTCGCAGGAAATAAGTCCGAAAGTTAAAATTAATATAATGGTTAGCTGTTTTCTCAAAATTACTTACAACGGTTAGTATAAACGGTCGTTTTAATGCTGTTTATATAATGTTCTATGTAGTTTAATTCCTTTAATGATGTTATTATTCATATTAATAATCATTTTATCATCATCAAAACTAATTTTCAATTCATTGGTGTAGGAGAGTTGTAAAAACGTGCCCATTTAAGTTCAAAGACCAAATTGCGAACTCCTCTCAAAGTAAATTGTCAGTGTAGTCAAATTTTGATATTTACTTTTTTATGGAATTTTTGAATACTTGTCCTCCTTTCATAACAAATTGTACATTCTCCAATAGTTTGATTTCATCAATGGGATTTCCAACTACTGCAATAATGTCAGCGTATTTTCCAACAGCTATTGAGCCAGTTTTTGTTTTCCAACCCATAAGGTCGGCAGCATTAATTGTTGCTGATTGAATTGCCTGCATTGTAGTCATGCCCCATCTTACCATATGGCTAAATTGTTTTCCATTACCTCCATGTGGGTAGACACCAGCATCAGTACCGTATGCAATCTTTACTCCTGCCTGTAACGCTTTTCTAAAATTCTGTCGTTGCTTTAATCCTACTATTTTTTCCTTGTCTATAATCTTTTGTGGATACCCGAGCTTCAGAAATTCCTCAATAATATAATCGTCATTATAAACATCAGCTACTAGATATGTTCCATTTTTTATCATAAGTGCAATACCTTCATCGTCTATTAAACTACCATGTTCGATAGACGCCACACCAGCCTTTATAGCCATCTTTATTGCTTCTGCTCCGTGGGCATGAGCGCAAGACTTCCGTCCCCACATTTTGGCCTCAGCAACAATAGCATTCATTTCTTCCTGAGTATATTGAGGTGCGCCAACACTTTCCTCCTCGGATAACACCCCTGCACTTGCGCCAAATTTTATTACATCAGCTCCGTACTTTACCAAGTACCTCACCTTTTGTCGTACCTCATCAACGCCATTGGCAATTCCCGACATTTCTATTGGTTCTCTTGAATCAAGCATAGGAGAGAAACCATTTAAATCCCCGTGACCGCCTGTAGAACTAATAAAATATGTTGCTGTTTGCATCCGTGGGCCAGGAATTTTATTAGAATTGATTGCCTTTTTCAGTGCTACATCCAAGAAATTAGAGGAGCCTACATCACGTACACTAGTAAAGCCAGCTTCAAGGGTATTTTTGGCGTAGGAAGGAGCTAAGATTGCATAGTCCACAATAGATTTTCTAAATCTCTCATAGTAGTTGTCACCTGATTGAAACGTGATGTGAGTATGACAGTCAATCAGGCCTGGCAAGACTGTGGCGTTAGATAAATCAATAACTTCTGCTTTGTCGGGAATCTTTATGTTTTTGCCTATCTCTTTTATAGTATCATTCGCAATTAGTATCATTCTGCCGTCTAGAACGCTACCATTTTCAGTGTCGATAACCCTTCCCGCTTTAATTACCTTAATACTGGATTGTGCAAAACCAATACTAATAGTCATAAAAAAGAAAATTGTCGTTAATTGAATTTGTTTCACTGTTGATTGAATCTGAAGCATAATAATGAGGTTTAGGTATCGGTTTATGTTAGGTGTTAAGCATTTCATCGTACAAATTTTTTAGTCAACCAGCATTTGTCGGCTACCACGTCACTTTCCACGTAGTCAACCCAATTGTGGGCAACGCTCTCGTATAACCGTCAGTTTCGGGGTTAAAGTTAATGATTTTCGGTTAAGCACAGAAGTTAGCAATTCCGAGTGGATTCGGATATAGTCGAATCCGCCGTAATTGCTGTTATACATTGTTGACCATAGTTAATTAATATTTTGAAAAGTTACCTTGGTTTTTTGAAGGTTATCTAATAATGGATTTGAAAATTCAGATTCCTCATAATTTATTATTTCGGCACTGTAGTAATATGGATTTATTTTACTTTTTACTGGTTTTGCATCTTTTTCAAATGCAAAATATAAAGGTATTTCATCATTCAAATAATTTGATGTCGATAAAAACCCAATAAGAGCGTGTTCCAAGGAATGAAAACCATTTTTCCAATGGCAAGTTTTTAAGCCTAAATCATTTGGTTTTCCTTCCTCATCCAATAAAAAATAAACTTCTTTATTTTTGTAATCAATCATGTTTTTTTCCCAATACTTATAAGTCTGTTTAAGGTATTTTGAATATAGCGTAGTGTCTCGCAAACTTAATGTGGCTGCCATCTGATCTAGTTCAGCATAATTCCACCAGACTTTATTTTTCACAATCCTTAAAGTACTGTCTTTATACATTTCCGCCCAACTACCATCTTCTTTTATGTATGCAGTATTAAGTAGTTTAATGGCATTCCTATTTGCAAAATCTACTAATGAATCATCATTTAGTAGTTGTCCTGCTAAATATAACATCCAAAATGATTTGATACTATGCCCAAAATCTGTTGGTGATTCGCCCATTTTTTTATTATTCAAGTCACCCCAAAAAAGATAGTATTTGTCATCATAAAAATTATCCTTTAATGAATATGCTAGGTTTTTAACATCATGTTTAAACGTTTCAGTTAAATTATCAGGTACTAAGGGTGTTACAAAGATCAAATAGGCATTTAGTTGATCTAGAACTGCTAATAGCCGTTTGTCTCCTACAGTATCTCCTTCGTAATTATCTTTAACCCACATAACGAGTTTTGTGTTCTCTTTAAGCTGGGAATTATCATAATATTCTGAAATCACAAAATCTTTAACCTTTAATATGCTTTCTAATACACATTCATCCCGTGTTAAGTAATAATACATACTCAATCCCGTCAATGAATATGCTAAATCTTGAGTAGTGGATTGGAATTTATTGGGCATACCTTTCCCGTCCTGCCAATATGTATATGGACTTCCAGTAGTATAGCCTCCGTTTTTGAGCAAATATTCAACACCGAGTTTAGCATTTTTTAGATATGCCTCATTTCCTGTTAGATTAAAGGCAACGCAATACGTGTATATTTGCCGAGAATTGATTCTAATATAACTTCTCCTTAAGCTATCGGGTTGTGTAATTAGGAAGTCTGTTAAGTATTTTGGTATGGAAGTGAAGTCAAAATTTTCGTAAGTCAATATATGGCCTTCGCTATTTCTGTAGTTGGGGTAATTACCCGATGGATTCCCCAGGGCTTCTTCGCTCATCCAGAAAGGCATAAGCAAGCTGTCAACTTGATATATCCAATCAATTTCTAAACTTTTCTTTTGAGTTTTTAGCTTGTCTTTTTGGCTATTACAACCATAAGCAAGAGCCATTAATGTAACAATAGATAAAAAGTTTCTGAGTGTCATATTTTCTTAATTATGGCCAACAAGTGTATATGTCCACCGGTAAACATATCCTTATTATATATACACCTAAATATACATAAAAAACTTACAAACCAGTTTTTTTAAAATCCAGAGCATTTTAAATGCCAGGTGCTCATTAATTTTTCATTAAGTTAATTAATCTTTCGTTAGTTTAATTAACTTCTCTTTATCAAGTCCTCTTTTCTAAGTGCCATACTTTCGCTTATAAATTGTTTTTAATTCAACCCCAATAACATGCTGAAAACATCATTGCTGCTATCCCTTTTTACAATTTTAAGCATACAACTTACCGCCCAGGAACGCGTTAAAGAAACTAAAGCCGGAAAAGACTCCCTCTCGACCACCGTTTTGAAGCCGGTAACTATTACAGAGAAAAAAACCAGGACCTATTTACCGGAAGTGAAGGATATGACCATTTTTTCGGGTAAGCGCACGAATGTTGTTCATTTGAGTCCCGGTGAAGCCAACCTTTCTCAAAACCTGGGACGTATGGTCTTTGCGAAAATGCCCGGAGTAAATCTGTGGGATATGGATGGTTCCGGAACTCAAATGAATATCGGAACTCGTGGGACAGATGCCCACCGTTCCATCGAAATGAATATGCGCCAAAACGGTTATAATACTAATTCTGATATTTTTGGCTATCCTGAGAATCACTATGCCGTTCCGATGCAGGCGGTTGATCACATTCAGTTATTAAGAGGTTCTGCTGCTTTACAATTTGGAAGTCAGTTTGGTGGGATGATGAATTATATAATTAAAAGTGGCGACCCCTCGAAGGCATTCACGCTTGAAAGTGAGCAGACCCTTGGTTCTTTTGATATGTTTAATTCGTTTAATGCGATAGGAGGAACCAAGGGAAAAATAAACTACTATGCCTTTTATAATAATAGACATTCTGATGGCTGGCGCCCGAATAGTGACTATCAATACCAGGCCTATTATGCCCATGTGAAATTCAACTTTTCGAAAAAAGGAAGTGTCGCCTTTCAATTTTCGCATAACGATACCAAAAAGCAAATTGCAGGAGGTCTTACAGATGCTCAATTTCAGGAAAATCCGCGACAATCGAATCGCGCACGGAATTATTTCGACCCACGTATCAACATACCGGCTCTTATCTTCAAATATCAGTTTTCAAAAAAAACACGCCTTAAGCTAACCGCTAATGGTATTTGGGGCGACAGGAGCAGCGTTCAATTTATTAATCCGCCCAATGTAAACGATACTATTAATACAGACCTGGGCAGCTATAATCCACGGCAGGTGGATCGTGATTTCTACCACGGATTTACCACAGAAGCGCGGCTTTTACATAAATATCAAATAAAGAACGTTGCGGGGGTTTTATCAGGAGGTATTCGATATTTTAATCAAAGCACCGATCGTAAACAAAAAGGAAAAGGAACTACCGAAAGCAACAATGATCTCAGTCTTATAGGGTCTTATGGTATCGATCTCGAATTTCATACGACCAATTATGCTGTGTTTGTTGAAAATATGTTGAAGTTGACCAATACATTCTCTATAACTCCCGGCTTTCGGTATGAGGTCATAAATTCCAGGCTTAGTGGCGTGATCGATAATGCGTCATTTCCCGTTTCCTATGAAGGAAACAGAGCATTTCCGTTGTTTGGTTTAGGGCTTCAATTGCAAGCCACGAAAGCAATGCAATTATATGGCAATATTTCCCAGGCTTATCGCCCTTATTTATACGCGAATGTAACACCTGCCGATCAATTAGGCGTTATCGATCCTGATCTAAAGGATAGCAAAGGCTATGATATTGATCTGGGGTATCGCGGACAGATCTCAGACCTTCTCGATTTTGATGTTGATGCTTTTTACCTGTTCTATGGCAATAAAATAGGAAAGCTCACAGAAACAAATTCGGATAATTCTACATATCAGTATACAACCAATATTGGAAATTCTGTAGCAAAAGGCCTTGAAGCCTATGCCAGCCTATCGTTATTGAAAACATTAGGATATCCTATTCAACATAAGGACATCCGAGTTTTTAGCTCATTAGCTTACACCAATGCGCGCTACGAAAGTGGACAAGTGAGTATCGATGGTACTAATGTATCCTTGTCAGGAAATCGTGTAGAAGGTGTTCCTGATTGGATCGAGCGTGCCGGTCTTGAATTTCGAAGTAAACAAATTTCAACAACCTTGGAAATGAGCTATGTAAGTAGTAAGTTTAATGATGCGAACAACACCCCATTCTCATCGAATGGTGTGGTAGGCTATGATCCTGCTTATACCTTATTCGATTGGGCCTTCAACTGGAGGTTTTTGGATCATTATCATATTTCTGCCGGAATCAATAATATTACGGATCGTCAATATTTTAGCCGGAGAATCACCATGTATCCCGGGCCGGGAATATTACCGGGTGTTGGCCGGTCTTTTTATTTTTCTTTTGGGATCAAATTATAAGCTTGTATTCCTTCATTGGAACAAAGCAGAACAAAGACTATTCATTTTTGTGCGATTCCAAACCACCGAAATCCTTCGCTGTAATTTCTCGAAGTTGGTCCAAGGTCATGGTATTTCCATAAAAATCTTTTAAACCATTCAATTGTCCTTTTAAGGAGTTGATCTGGGAAGCGTATTTTTTGGAGTGAATCAAATTATGTAGTTCTTCCGGATCTTTCTTGAGGTCGTAGAACTCCCAGACATCCTCATCATAATAAAAATGAATCAGTTTATAACGCTCTGTACGAATGCCATAATGCGGTTGTACATGATGCCACATGGGGTATTCGTAATAATGATAGTACATGGATTGCCGCCAGTCTTTAGGCGTGTGGCCTTCAAGGTTTTTAACAAAACTTCGTCCCTGAACTTCCTTAGGAATTTCTGCATCGGCCAATTCTAAAAGGGTAGGAGCGATATCGATATTTGAGATCACATCAGTTACAACCGTTCCGGGTTTAATTAATTTTGGATAACGAATAACAAAGGGCATGCGCAAGGCTTCTTCATACATAAAGCGTTTATCAAACCAGCCGTGATCTCCAAGGAAAAAGCCCTGATCTGAGGAGTAAATAATAATGGTGTTGTCCTCTAAATCATGATCCTTTAAATATTGAAGAACCCGCCCAATATTATCGTCTACCGATCTGATGGTTGCTAAATAATCTTTAATGAATTTTTCATATTTCCATACTCTAAGCTTATCACCTTCAAGTTGGTTTATTTCTACTGTTTCACCAGGTTTGTTTCCATAATCCAACCATTTACGTTTTTCTTTTTCAGTTAAAGCATCCGGAATTTTTAATTTCAGATCTCTCCGATTCAAATAATCCATGGTCATGTATGTATCTCCGGCCGTTGTTTCTCTTCCTTTATAATCATCATTGAAGGTTGATGGTACAGGCAGATCCTGATCCTTAAACAAGTCTTTGTATTTGGTGTCCGGAGACCATTCCCGGTGTGGCGCTTTATATTGAAGTAGTAAACAAAAGGGTTTACTTGCATCGCGCTCATTTAACCAATCCAAAGCAAAATTGGTGGTTAAATTGGTAGCATAACCTTTTTCTTCCACCGTTTTGCCATTCTCACTGTAGGTTGGGTTCCAGTAAACGCCTTGCTCACCATGATCGATATGATACTTAAAATAATCAAACCCTGTAGGCTCTGAGGCTAAATGCCACTTTCCAACCATGGCGGTTTGATATCCTGCCTTTTGTAATGACTTGGGATAGGTCCACTGTGTATTATCGAAATAACCACCTTTGAAGTTCTTATAATACCCGTTTTTATGACTGTATTTACCTGTGATGATGGACGCTCTGCTGGGGCCGCAGATCGCATTGGTACTAAAAACATTGGTGAGGATAGCTCCTTCGCTTGCTATGCGATCTATATTAGGCGTTGGCGCTATACCTTCAAAACGATCGCTATACGCTGTAATGGCATTCGTGGCGTGATCGTCTGAAAGTATAAATATAATATTCGGTCTGCTTGCCTTATTATTTTCCTGAGCAAATAACGTGGCGGTATACAGAAATAAAAAAAATGTGAGAAAGGTTTTCATAAAAACAGAAAGGATTTGTGTCATCCTCAAAAGTAGTTTTTAACTAACGTTTTTTGGTTTATCCTTTGTGCAAAGATATCCATAATTTGACCATAAGGAATTAATTTCAATCTCTGAAAAATTTTAATTAAATGAATAAAATGGATACTCATTCAAACTTAGAAATACCTAAAATAATTTATCTGTTTATGAGGTCTGACCATATTTTCAAAGATATTGACCGATTAGAAAACCTCATTTTTTGTTTATCGAATTATTATTGTGAAGGCAAAAAGTACTAATCAATAATTCGTAACAAATGAAACTGAAAAAATTTGAAGGCAATCCTATTTTAAAACCAAATCCAAACAACGATTGGGAAAATTTGGTGGTATGTAACCCCGGTGTTTATTATGACCATGGTAAATTTTATATGCTATACAGAGCGGCCGGTGATGATGAAGAACATATTATTCGTTTTGGTTTAGCAGTAAGTGAAGACGGTTACCACTTTGAAAGGGTGTCGGATGAACCTGTTCTAGGGCCAAGTCCTGAAGGCCCGGATATGGGATGTATCGAGGATGCTCGAATTATAAAGTTAGACGATTATTATTATGTAACCTATGCGTTCAGACCATTTCCTCCGGGGCAATACTGGAAATTCGGACATGATGAAGTGCTTACCTCAGATCATGGCGAACATGCACCGCATTTCATAAAAAATAACATGGCAAACTCTGCTTTAGCCATGACCAAAGATTTTAAAGAATGGATAAAACTGGGTCGCATCACCGATTCTAATCTAGATGATCGCGATGTGATCTTATTTCCGGAAAAAATAAATGGTAAATATGCGATGCTTCACCGACCAAAAGAATGGATCGGAGAAGATTATGGTGTAACGAAACCAGCTGTTTGGATTCGCTTTAGCGACGATTTATTAGTATGGAAAGAACCAAGTACGATGATTATTGGCGGTATCAAAGGCGGATGGGAAGAAAAAGTAGGAGGTAGTACGCCGCCATTAAAAACGGATAAAGGCTGGCTCGTACTATACCACGGTGTAGAACAAGGTGGTTTAGGATATTACCGTGTGGGTTGTGTGATGCTGGATCTTGAAGATCCTACTAAAGTATTAGGACGCACTAAGGATTATATCATGGAGCCGGAATTCGATTATGAAATAGAAGGTTATTATAACGGCTGCGTATTCCCAACAGGTAATATGATTATTGATGACACACTATATGTTTACTATGGAGGTGCAGATAAATATATAGGTCTGGCCACCTGCAACGTCAATGAGCTTATTGAGTTTACCTTAAATCAATAACTAACAACCAATTAAACTAACCAACATGATCACAGCATTAAACATTATTACTGACGGACCGTCCTGGGTTAATGGTCTATCCTGGGCTGATATTTTTATCATCGTAATCTACTTTATTTTCATTGTTTTTCTCGGTGTAAAGTATAGTAAGAGTAAAGATGAAAAGTCGTATTTCCTTGCAGGACGCGGCATGACCTGGCCTGTTATCGGGTTTTCTTTATTTGCGGCGAGTATATCAAGTTCTACCCTTATTGGGCAGGCAGGCGATGCTTACAGTACCGGAATAGCCGTTTTCAATTATAACTTTATTTCGGTGGTGGTCATGATATTTTTTGCATGGTTCATATTACCATTTTATATCAAATCGAAGATATTTACAATCCCTGAATTTCTTGAAAAACGTTTTAATGCCGCTTCCCGTTACTATTTTTCGGCGATAACGATTATTGTGAACATATTTTTGGATGCTGCCGGCTCATTGTACGCTGCGGCAATGGTGATGAAATTGGTATTTCCTGAAGCTTCCATTTTTACCTTGTCTGTGATATTCGCCATTGTTGTGGCGGCATATACCATTCCCGGTGGACTTTCGGCAGCGATCAGGGTCGATTTAATGCAGGGAATATTCCTTCTTGTGGGATCTGTAGTGCTTACATTTTACGCTACATTTAATGGAGGAGCCGAATATGTCAAACAGTTATTATCCGATGGTGACAAGCTGATGGAACTGGTTCGACCCATGGATGATGCTTCGGTGCCGTGGTTAGGTATGATCGTTGGTATTCCTATTCTGGGATTATTTTTCTGGGGTAATAACCAGCAATTGGTACAACGTGTTTTAACGGCTAAGTCGATTGATGAAGGTAGAAAAGGCGTACTTCTGGTTGGACTTTTAACCTTACTAACCTTGTTTTTAATTATTATCCCGGGGGTTATGGCTATTGATTTATTTCCCGGATTGCCAAAACCGGATATGGTATACCCGCATTTGATCATGAACTTATTGCCAAATGTACTTATTGGCTTTATGCTAGCGGCCATGGTTGCAGCTCTAACATCGTCTTTAAGTGGATTACTGAATTCTGTAGCCACGCTTTTCACCATGGATTTTTATAATAAGATCAATCCGCAGAGTTCATCAAAAACAAAAGTAAGAGTAGGTAAAATGGCCTCGATAACCGTTTTGATTATTGCCGTATTTTGGGCACCTCAAATCGGAAAACAATTCGGTACTTTATTAAAGTATTATCAGGAAATGCTCTCAATGATGGCACCACCAATTGTGGCTGCTTTTATTCTTGGTATTTTTTGGAAACGCACCAATGCTACGGGAGCCTTCAGCGGACTTATAGCAGGTATTATTTTAGGTGTAGCGAATATTATAGCAACGGTAAATACAGGACACTCCATTTTTGGTGAGATGCACTTTTTATTAACTGTTCCGTTTTATTTTGTTTGGAGTATGTTGGTAATGATTGTTGTAAGTTTACTTACCAAAAAACCGCCCTTGGAAAAAACAGATCAGCTCACCTTTAGTATGCAGGAGTTTAAAGAAGAAACCTTGCGTTTAAAAGAGCAATCTTTACTGAAAAATTACCGCTTTTGGTCTTATTTATTATTGGCCTTCAGCTTTATTATATTAATTCTATTCTGGTAGAAAACAATTTAAATACCATGAAAAAAATAAAATTTACCAAAGCCTTAATAATGGGGCTGGCATGTTTCTCTTTAATGACTTCTTGTCAAAAAAAAGAAGAAAAAAAACGACCTAATTTCCTTTTTATTTTAATTGATGATCAGCCGTATGATGCCTTACAATCCAGTAACAGGTATCCGTTTTTGAAAACACCTAACATGCAGCGCTTACAAGATGAAGGTATGACCTTTAAGAATTTCTTTGTAACGCAGTCGATATGTTCGCCTTCCAGAGCAAGTTTTTTAACCGGTGTATATCCACATATTCATGGTGTAAATCAAAACAATAAATATGTAGATCCCGATTGGAAGGATTATGAACCTTATAGCGTGTATTTACAGCAAGCAGGTTATCAAACGGCACATATCGGAAAAATCCATATGGCCCATTTTCACGGCAAAAAACATATCAGACCGGGATTTGATTACTGGTACAGTTTTATAGGGCAGGGCGAATATTTCGATCCCAAAGTAAACGACAATGGTAAGGAATATCAGGAGAAAGGTTATATCACCGATATTCTTACGGAAAAAGCCGTAGATTGGTTGGAGCATAAGCGTGATCCTAACAAACCTTTTAGCCTCAATTTGTGGCATAAAGCTGTTCATGAGGATCATTCTCCGGCACCACGCCACGACGGCATGTACAAAAATGACAGCCTTCCTACACCACCATATGATACACATTTAGAAAATTTTGCAGGAAAACCTGAATGGCAGCGTATTAAAGCCTGGGATTCGAAATGGAAAGATTACGTTCATACGGATACGATAGCGCCAAGACCCTGGCCAATTAAAGGCTATAAGTTTAAGAAGTTACTAGAGTGTTTAGGAGCCGTAGACGAATCTGTAGGCCGTATTTTAGCAGAATTAGATAAATTAGGAGAACTTGAAAATACAGTGATCATTTATTCCAGCGACAACGGGTATTTCATGGGAGAACACACCTATTGGGACAAGCGTATTGCCTATGAACCCTCCATGCGAATTCCAATGATCATCCGGTATCCAAAAATGATTAAACCTCATACATCCACAGATAAATTAGGTTTGAATATCGATATAGCTCCAACAATATTAGATCTTGCCGGTATTGAAAAGCCTGATTATATGCAAGGAGAATCCATGGTGCCATTGTTTGATACAACCAAAGAGGATAACGATTGGCGTAAGTCATTTATGTTCGAATATTATGTGGATGATGCTTATCCTTATGCCGGCCCTAATATGTTGGCCATCAGAACTGATAAATACAAATTGGTAGATGATTTCTTAAAGGATGATATAGACGAGCTTTACGATCTTGAAAATGATCCCGGTGAAATGCATAATCTTATTAATGATCCAAGTTATGATGAGGTTGAAAAGGAACTTAGGTCAAAATTGGATAGTTTAAAAGTAAAATATAATTACAATCCTGATCGCGACTGGTGGCTGCGAACACAAATTCCAAAAAATAAAAAGGATTGATATTTCTCAGGGTCCTGCAAGTATCATTTCTTCGATATTAATCAAAAGTTTTATACTTTAGGCATATGAGAAGTATTCTAAATTTTCCTCGGTTTTTCATAACCATTTTCTTGCTGGTTTGCTTTCAGGTCCAGGCCCAGCAAATAAAACAGCTGGATGCTAATGATGGGTTGATCACAGGCGCCATTAGTGCCTTTGCAAAGGATAGTTTGGGATATATCTGGATCGGAACCGATCAAGGTGTTTGTAAATATTCCGGGAATAGTTTTAAAAACTATAATCTGGAATTATACGAGGAATCTTCAGGAGAAGGTATTGCAGATATTTTAAACCTTAACAAAGAATTGTATCTCTTAGGAACAAATGGTTCTTTGTTTAAATATCAATATGCCTACGACAAGCTGGAGCTCCTAAAATATGCCCGTGACAAACGCTTTTTTTCCTTTACACCATTGGATTCCGGGCATCTTCTCATTGGTCTTTCAGTTGGGTTTTTAATTTATGATATTGAAAAAAATTCCTTTTCCAAGGTACTTCAGGAACAGGTAATTAATAACCGAAGGGTTTTCTTTAGGAACGATAAAATTTACTCCGCAACCTCCAGAGGTGTCTATATTTTCAATTTTGATAAAGCGACTCAAACTTTAAGTTTAGATCAGACCTATCTACCTCAGCAAGATATCATTGATATGGCTTTTGATCCGGGAGGACGAATTTGGGTTGGTACGGAATTAGGGGGGCTTTTCATTATTGAAAATCAAAATATTGAGCATATTCCAATAAGTCAAACTTCTGAAAAAACATACGCCATTCGGAAGATCGAATTTGACAATGAAAATAATGCTTTAGTGGCTATTGACCGTTTGGGCTTATTTGTTTTAGATGATTCCTATAATATTTTGAAGCAATACAGTCACGATCCCAATAACAAGAACACCATAACACAAAACAGTATTTATGACATTTATGTTGATGATTCAAATGCCTATTGGCTTGGAGCTCGAGAGGGAGGGTTAAATATTATAGAAAAAAAGGATAATGTTTTCAGGAACATTTCACATGTACAGAATCAAAGCAATAGTATCCAGAATAATTATGTGCGATCTATTTTTGAAGACCCTGACGGAAATATTTGGTTTGGTACTGAAAATGGGGTAAGTAAGCTCACCAAGGATAATACCTGGTATAATTTTAATGGTGATCCAAAATTATTTAACACAGCTATTCTGGCCGTAGATAATTTTGAGGGTAATATGGTCATAGGAACCTATGGAGAGGGTCTATTAAAGATTTCGAATACCACAGGAGAGGTGTTTCCTTTTGAGTTGAATCCTAAATTACCGCTAAATCTTGTTTTTAGCATAAATGTTTTTGATAAAGATTTATGGGTTGGAGGAAATGACGGGCCACTCTCTCATTATCACGATAAAAATCTCGTCAATAATTATAAGGTTGGTCTGGTTCGCTCCTTGATTCAAGGGTTTGATGATATCATTTATGTAGGTTCTATCAATGGCTTTTATGAAATTAATACGCGTAACAGTAGCTTTCGGAAAATTTATGATGCTACCTTTAATTCTTTCAATGAAATCTACAGCGCCAACCTGGATCAGATTAATAATTGCATTTGGATTGGAAGTAAAAGAGGCATCTATAAATACAGTTTGAGTACTGAAGATCTTGAGTTAATAAATAAGAATAACAAGGAGTTAGGAACCGTTTATTCCATTCAAAGAGATAACATGCAAAATCTCTTTCTTGCCTCGAATACCGGACTTTGGAAATATGCTATCAAAAAGGATATTTTTAGAAAATACGGTCCTGCTGATGGTTTACAAATAAATGAGTTTGGTTTAGGTGCTTCCGCTAAATTCAAAAATGGAAGTTTGGCTTTTGGAGGTCCGAAAGGTGCGGTAATTTTTAATCCTATTGATTTAACTCCGGACACTACCATTTCCGATATTTTTATTGAAAATTTTCAAATAAACGGAAAAGCCCCAGATACTATTACCTTATCAAAGAATATTAACTATGAAAAGAAATTAGATCTTAAATATGATCAAAATACGATCTCATTCAATTTTGAAACTATCAAATTCCATGGTTCAAACCGCAATATTTTTAAATGGAAATTAGAAGGATATGATGAGGATTACCAAGAAAATTCCGGAAATCAAAAAGTGATTTATTCCAATCTGGAATCCGGCACATACAAATTGAATGTGCAAGGTTTTAATGCTGATGGTATTAAAGGAAATAAGGATATGAACCTGACCATTACCATCAATAAACCGTTTTGGAAATCGAATATTGCACTTATTCTGTATTTGCTTGGAGCCGGATTACTTGGGTATCTTATTTATAGAATAAACCAGGCTAATATCAGGAAAAAAGTAGACGATAACCGCATCAAGTTTTTTATCGACGTGGCTCACGATATCAGAACGCCGGTTTCATTAATTCAAATTTTGGTAAAGCAGTTATCAAATCAGGAGAATCCAAAAAAATCTATCGAGCTCATTCAAAGGAATACCCAAAACTTGAATGAGTATGTTACACAACTTTTAGATTTTCAAAAAATTGATCGTAATCAACTCAGACTTTCAATAAATAAGGTCCAGATCAAAGAATGTTTGGAAAATATAATTGATGATTTTACACCTATTTTACAAGAGAAATCCATCGATGTTATCCTGGAAGTGAAACCCATTTATGTTTGGTTCGATAAGGCTAAAATGAATCGGATTTTCTATAATTTGATTTCAAATGCTATAAAATACAGTAATGAAGGTGGAGAAATTATAATTAGAGCTAAGCGTGAAAATGACTTACTAAAAATCGACTTCGAAGATAATGGTATAGGAATTCCTGAAAAACAGCAAGATCTGATATTCAAACGCTTTACGCGAGGCACAAATGTGTCTAACAAAGGTATTCCTGGAACCGGTCTTGGATTGATGCTCTCAAAAAAAATAATTGAATTACACGGTGGAAAAATTCTTCTTGAAAGTAAAGAAAATGTAGGTTCTAAGTTTACCATTGAGTTACCCTACGGCATTGAACATTTTAAAGGGAAACACCTCATTGAAGAGGCTGAAAAGGGAGATAAAAACGCCAATGTTGACAATTTGATTCATGAAAACAAACAAATTCTTTTGGTTGAGGACAATGACGAGTTGCGTAAAGCTATAAAAAGTGAACTTGAAAGCGACTACACGGTTATGGAAGCAGAGAATGGTAAGGAAGGTTTGCTGATTGCCTTATCAAAAAGTCCCGATCTTGTGATCACGGATGTCATGATGCCCAAAATGGATGGAAAAGAGTTGTGTAATCTTTTAAAAACGAATTTTAAAACAAGTCATATTCCGGTGATTATGCTTACGGCTCTAGTTGATGTAGACGACCGCTTGCAAGGTTTGGAAACCGGAGCAGATGCATACGTTGAGAAACCTTTTAATGTTGATATTTTAAAGGCAACCATCAATAATTTGATTAAATCCCGGGAAAATGTGAAACGCATACTGGTTGGTCAGGAAACCGATCGAGACCAGGATCTTTCTCCGGATGAGGTATTTTTGTCTGAGGTTATCGAAACGATAAAAGAGAACATTACAGAAAACGATTTCTCAATAGAAAAACTTTGTGACCTGGTAGGTTTAAGCCGATCTAATTTGTTCCGAAAATTGAAAGGATTAATTCAGATGGCACCTTCAGATTTAATCATTAAAATTAAATTGAATGAGGCCGAAGAATTGATGAAAGCCAAAAAATATTCCAGAATTTCGGACATTGCTTATGCCTCAGGATTTCACGACCCTAAATACTTCAGTACGTTATTTAAAAAACACTACGGTAAAACACCAAAAGAGTTTATGTCTGAACAATAATGCTGGCGCTTCTGTAGTTTGTCATTTCTATTGATCAATACGGTAATTGACTACCATTTAAACGTTTTTGATTGAAATCCAAACTTTTTTTAGGTGCTTTTTTTGGAATTTGCAGATAAGTAATTCCACAGGATATATAAATGAATACATCTGCAACAATGAAACGACTCTTAAAACTTACTGCTATCGTGCTCGTATTTTTTGCAGCATGTAGTATGATGTTTATGAAGGACAAACCCCGGAAAAAAGACTGGGCGGCTGAGATAAATAATTACAACTACGTTATTGGAACCCAAACGGTTGGTTCAAAATATAAGTTTTCTGAAAAGACCATGCTGGTGGAAACAGCACTGGAAATAAAAAATATGGGATCTAATTTATTGAAGTTTTCAATGAACCCCAGATACTGCACTGAAAACTATGGCTTACCAAAGAATGACAAAATTCAATCGTTAACAGATCTGGCTACTTTAGAACCTTCTGTAAAAGAAGTTCTGGATATGGATTTTAAATATTACCACATCTGGACCTACTGTTTTTCTCAGTATACTCCCGAGCCTCCGGGAACCAAGGATGATACGGCTCAGATAAAATTTATTGATGGCTTTCCTAAAAAATATCAGGAGGCATTGTACAAGGAAATATTTGAATTCACTACGTACCTATTAACTCATTTTGAAGGCTCCGGAAAAGTTTTTTATCTGGGGAATTGGGAAGGAGATTGGCATTTAAGACCTGATTATGATCGCGACAAACCAGTGAATCCAAAAACTTTGAAGGGTATGATTAAGTGGGCTCAAATTCGACAAAAAGCCATTGATGATGCGAAACAAGCCACACAACATAGCAACGTTGAAGTGTACCATTATATCGAAGCAAACCTGGTGAGAAAGGCCATTAATAACTCGCGATCAAAAGTGGTTGCCAACAGTGTTATTAAAGCGGTTAACCCCGATTATGTTTCTTATTCATCTTACGATTCTACGAACCCATATAAAACAGAAGCGTCATTAAACAAACATTTAAAGGAATCTTTAAGTTTTTTAGAATCACAGCTCACCCCAAAAGAAGGTTTACCGGCAGGGAGGCGTGTGTGGATAGGAGAATATGGAAACCCGAGTAATAATTATGATGATGATGAACAGAACAGACGTTCAGTATGGACCATCAAAGCGTCTTTAGAGTGGGGTACGCCATTTATATTGTATTGGGAAATGTATAATAATGAAATTAAACCTAATACCGGTGAGCAGGTTGGGTATTGGTTAATTACCGACAAGGGTAAAAAGCAACCCATTTGGTATACTCATAATGAATTTTATAAGGAAGCAAAGCATTTTATAAAGAACTATGTTGAAGATCATAATAAATTACCTGATTATGACACCTTTAGAAAGCATGCATTAAAATTTAAAAGTTTAAGTCTATAAACCGTACTATGAAACAGTTATTTACCATAATATTTTTAACCTTTTTTGCTGGTCTTAACGCACAGCATGTGAGTTACGATCCCATTTCTCCATTAGAAAATTATGATTTCGTTTTAGGAACCCAGGGCATCGGAGGTAAATACAAGTTCTCTCACGAGTCAGCGTTGGTTGAGCAGGCTAAGCATATCCGAGCGATGGGCTCTAATATTCTAAAAATTTCATTAGGTAAAAATGCTTTGGATTCTTATGGTTTAGGTAAAAAAACGGTTCATAATACGTTAGACCTTTTTAATGCTTCGCCTGATTTTAAGCAAGTATTTGATATGGATTTCAAATACATTTTTGCATGGGTGCATACGTGCACGGACGTGAACTGGAAAAAAGGAATTTCACCAATGGAAGAAAAAATTCTCTACGATGAAATGTATGACTTTGCCAGTTATCTTTTGAAGTCGTATAACGATTCCGGGAAAACTTTCTTAATAGGAAATTGGGAAGGCGATTGGTTGTTGCATAATGGAAACGGTCGTGAAAGTACACCTGATTCCAAAATTATACGAAACATGACCAAATGGTTTCAAATAAGACAACGAGCCATTGATGATGCTAAAAAGAACGTACCGCATGTTAACGTTTCCATTTACTATTATATAGAATTGAATTTGGTATTAAAAGGCATGAAAGGTGAAAAGTGTATCGCAGAAAGTGTGCTCCCTAAAGTTCCTGTAGATCTGGTTTCTTATTCAAGTTATGAAGCTATTAAGAATAGAAGTAAAGCTGAAGTTTATGAAACTCTTGATAGTGTTTTTAATTATTTGGAATCGAAATTAGAACCGAAGCCGGGATTACCTTTTTCGCGTAGAGTCTATATTGGTGAATACGGATATCAGGCCAATGCTAAAAAACCTGAAACATTTGAAAAGCAATACAACAAGACCAAGGATCTCATGGAAATTGCTTTAAAGCTTAATCTGCCTTTTGCTCTACATTGGGAAATGTACAACAATGAATATGATAACAAAGGGAATTCAAAGCAGATGTCTTTGATCAATGAAGAAGGTGAAAAACGCCCTTTGTATTACCTGCATAAAAATTATTATGAGAAGATGAATGATTATTTGAAATCCTATAAATCAGAAAATAATCAATATCCGGCTCAGGAAGAATTTAACAAAAAAGCATTATCGGTTCTCGAAGAACTTAACTAGAGATGAAATTACAAAAAAACATATGGATATTCCTTTTGGTGGTTATGAGCAACATGGCAACCAAACTTCAGGCACAGCTTCCTTTAGTAAGTAATCAAAATATTGATTTTTCTTCTGCTGTGCAGACCATATCTGGCGGCAATTGGAGCAACCCCGCAATATGGAGTAGCGGCTCAGTTCCTGATGCAAATACAGATGTGATTATCAGTGCAGGTCATACGGTTTATATTGATGTTCAAGGTGTTAATTCCGGAGATGTTGTGAGTTTGTGCAATAATCTTAAGGTAGAGCAAACAGCTATACTTCAAATGGGCTTAAACGACATCGCCTTTTTAAAAATTCTGGAGATCAATGGTAGTATCCTGTGCAATGGTACGTTTTCCGCAGGCAGGAATCAGCCCGGAGCCAGTGGTGATGGTTCTATTTACGCGAATAATAGCCGTATTTACATGAATATTACTCAGGACAACACCTACATTTCAGGTTCAGGTTTTTTAAATGCAAAGGCATTGAGTATCTATAGCAGCTTTGCAAATAAGAATCTCACCATCGACCTGTATAATATGGTCTTGGATGAAAACTTTTCAATAAAATCTGATAATAATGTTAATGTTACCATTTCGCATTTCGCTTACATCGATATAAAAGAAACCCTTGGTTTAACCGGAAGTACGTATCAATACAGTTCGGCTACAGCCAAATCAAATCTTACCATTAATGGTATTGTTGTAGCTAAAGATGTTAGTCTTTTTACAAAAAATGATACCCCGGGTGAAACTACCTACCTTACTATTGGTAATCAAGGCAGTTTATACACTTTAAAAGTAAACAAGGGTATTCTGGACCGAAAGGCTCTGGCTGGAGGTTTTAATTTCACTATTGATGCGGGAGGTTTGTGGCGTTTAGGTCAGGGTGTTGATCTGGCCAATTTAACAACGAATAACGCAAACTTTGTATTAACCAACAATGGTGAAATACGAAAGCATTATTCTGAAACCATGCCAACAACCGCGCAAATTACGGCCAAGATTGATCAATACGATCCTAATTTAGGTGTAGATGTGAGTCAGATTCAGGATATTTTCGGATCGTCTCATATAGCAGGATGGTATAATTTTACCAGTCGGCCTTATTTACTGGAGGGTTTAGACTATTATAAAACATTTGGTTCCACGGCTTTAAAAACTGTGTTATCTGCAGTAAACGGAAAAATGTACAGTGCATATCCATTTAATAGTACCTGGCCAACCTTCCAAACCTTAAAGGATGTGGCACAACACGAATACATTGATTCTCTTTTTAAGCGAACACATATAAAAACTCATAATTTTTGGACAACTACCAAAAAGCAAGGCGATTTTAAAAATGGCCCTGATTTTAATCACGATACCTATTTAAACGAAGAGCAACAGTTCTACGACTTAACGAAGTACCTCCTGGACACCTATGGTAGTCTGGGCAAAACTTTCGTTTATCAGAATTGGGAAGGCGATTGGATGCTTCGTGGCGGTGAAGGTGTAAATTGGGAAAATAATCCCACTTTGATTCCTGACGATATTGATTGGGAAATTGAAGGTATGGCCAGATTGTTCAGAGCCAGACAACGAGGTACCGAGCGTGCCAGAAATGAATATACTTCAGCAACAACTTCTAAAGTATTTCATGCCATGGAATTCAATAAACTTTGGATGGACAGTGGCGGAGGTTATATCACCATGATGGATAACGGTACGCCTTGCGTAGTTGCAGATGTGATCTCAAAAACCCGGTTAGATGTAACGTCCTACTCAGCCTATGACGCCAGCAGATCTAATGCTGGTAACCCGGAAGGTCATGTGATGTGGAAAGGTTTGGAAATAGCTCGTTATTACACCAACGAAACTAAGGCAATGTCTACGAGTTTTCCGGTTCAAATTGGTGAATTCGGAATCAATGAAAATCCACCTTACAATGGTAGTAATGACGAAGCTACCATAAGAAGTCGCTATGGGCGCTACATAGGTGTAGCCCTGGGGTTGGGCATACCTAATTTTTATCTATGGAATCTCTATTGTACCGATCAGCAGGGGCCTTCAGGTTTTACCTGGGAAAAAGGAGTGCAATATGATACGGCATTTTTATATGACAATATGAATGGTAAATGGCTTTTAGAACCGGATGGAACCTGGGGTTATGCAGCTTCATTTTTAATGGAGCAATGGGCGAATACTTTATCAAATGGTTCTACAGAAAATTTTGAAAATGGAATTACGCTATTTCCAAACCCCGCCAGAGACCATATTTATTTGGGAAATATGAAAACCGATGCCACCATAGCAATTTTTGATATGAATGGAAGAACTATAAAGTTGTTTAACTATAAAAATAACACCCCAATCGATGTTTCGAGTTTAGGTAAAGGCGCCTATATTCTACAAATCAAAGATATTAATAATGCCACGCAAACTAAAAAACTAATTATCAATTAAACACATAACTAATGAAGAACATACTCTTATTTCTATTTTTATGGCCACTCACTTTTTTTGGTCAGGAAATTACAGTAAAAGGCACAGTGATGGACGAAGATTTAAAACAACCTTTACCAGGGGTTTCTGTAGTCCTTCAAGGAACAAAAAATGGAACCGTAACTGATTTTGATGGAAAGTTTGAAATCGAAGCCAAAAAAGGCGATCAGTTGGTGTTTTCATATGTAGGAATGAAATCTCAAGTGGTTACTATAACGAGCGCCACGATGGAAGTTTATCTACAAACCGATGTAGCGCAATTAGATGAGGTTGTGGTGAGTGTCGGGTACTTTGATGTAAACAAAAAGGATTTATCAGGTTCGATAGCTCAAGTAAAATCAGAAACCTTAGAAAAACAAAGAGCACAATCAGTTGAAAAACTATTGCAAGGTCAGGTAGCCGGTGTTACTGTTACTGAAAATGGAGAACCCGGTGGAGGGATTGCCATTTCTATTAGAGGTACCAATTCATTTTTAGGGGGTACACAGCCCTTATATATTGTAGACGGCTTGCCTGTAGACCCAATTCAGGATGCTCAAGGAAATGGCGGGGCCGGATCGGCTCAAAACTCTTTAAGTTTTTTAAACCCTAACGATATTGACAAAATAGAGGTGTTAAAAGATGCAGCAGCTACAGCCGTTTATGGCGCTAGAGGGGCTAATGGAGTTATATTGATTACCACAAAGACAGGAGGTCAAGAGCAAGGAAAAGACAATATCGAGGTTACTTTTGATACATTTATTACCAATGTGACCAATAAAATAGATGTTTTGGATGGCCCAACTTTTGAAGATTATATGAACAGAAGATCCATCAATCAACTGTACTTAAACATCTCCAACCCGAACTATGGTGGTCCTGGAGGCCCTTTTGATGGGAGCCAAGCCTTAACCTCTGCGAATTATCCTGAGTTAGATGGGTTCAGCATACCTTATTTAACCAGTTCGGGATTAAATACAGATTGGCAGGAGGAAGTATTTCGTCAAGCTGTATCAAAATCCTATAATGTCTCTTATCGAGGCGGAACACCTCAAAGTAATTTGTTGGTAAGTTTAGGTTTACTAAATAACGAGGGCGCCATTATTAATACCAGTAACAAACGTGTAACCTTAAATGTAAATGGACGAAAAAAAGCATTTGACAATAAAATAGACATTTTCTCTAAAACCAATATTGCTTACAATAAAGGTAATGCAGCATCCATTGGAAATGGTGATTTGCTTTTAAATAGAAGTGTGACCTCTCAAACGCTTCAATTTCAACCTATTTTCGGATTATTAGAACCCGGACAAGATGATGATGTTTATGCTGACTTAAATGAAGGGAATATTATTTCAAATCCTTATACCTTAGCTAAAGATGTAACCGATTTAAAAGAAAGTTATAACATTCTTCAAAACTTAAGTGTTACCAGTAAGATAACTCCAAAGTTAACTGCTATCTTAAAAGGTGCCTTTAATTTTCAAATGAGTAATAGAGATATTTATTATCCAACGAATACAACAAGAGGTAGAAGAAATAATGGAGAGGCTTCTCAAGCCAACCGTCAGTATAGAAAATTATATGGCGAATTTAATTTAAGATACAGGAATCGTTTTGGAAAACACCGTATCGATGCCGTTGCTGTTGGAACCGTTGAAGATGTTCAAATAAGAACCACATTTAACCGGGCCTTTGGATTTGGAAACGATGTATTACAATTTTATAACCTGGGAGCAGCTACAGATATTTTACCACCAGTAACTAACTTTCCTTCTTTTAGATTAGCTTCTGGTATTGTAAGAGTTGGTTATAATTACAAAAGAAAATATTTTGTAGATGTTAATGCCAGAGTAGATGCCTCTTCAAAATTAGCACAAGGAAACAAAGCAAACTTTTTTCCCTCGATGGCATTAGCCTGGACGGCGTCAGAAGAACCTTTCTTAAGAAAATCGAACGTTATTTCTAACCTTAAGTTTAGATTATCTTATGGTCGCGTTGGTAATGACGCTATACCTCCATTTCAATCTTTATCTTTGGGAGAAGCCATTCGTTATAATTTTAATGGTCAAATTGCTACAGGTATTATTGAAACAAATCTACCAAACCCAAATTTAAAATGGGAGCTTACAGACCAGTTTAATTTTGGTATAGATATAGGACTTAACGAAGATAAAATAAATCTAACGTTCGATACGTATTACAAACTCACAAGCGATTTATTACAAAATGTAATTTTACCTGCCTCAAATGGTTTTGTAAGAATCCTGGACAATTTTGGTGAAGTAGAAAATTATGGTTTGGAAATCGCTCTTAATACCGATATCATTAACAACTCAGATTTTCAATGGAGTTTTGGCGGTAACTTTAGTTTGAATAGAAATAATCTTAAAAGTTTAAATTCAAATTTAGATTTTCAACTTGGGCCTAATGTTGGTTTCGCGCAAGAAAATCCCATTTTATTTCAAGTGGGGAGTCCTTTAGGAATTTTCTGGGGCGCACAAACCGATGGGATTTATGAATCCTGGGATGAAGCGAATGCGAGTGGCATAGTAGGTGCTGCACCGGGTGAAATTAAATATATCAATAATGATACTAATACTGTGGATGGCAACGGTAATCAGGTGATCAACTTTGATGATTACGTTCAAATAGGTGATCCTAATCCAGACTTTAATGTCGCAATAACAAATAATTTTAATTATAAAAACTGGGATTTAAGTATCCTGGTTACGGGACAAAAAGGAGGTGATCTTTTTTGGGTAGATTCCTGGCCTCTTACCGGTAACTCAAACTCAAGAAATGGTTTAAGCGCTGCTTTTGCCGATTCCTGGCAGGCGCCACTTGGTGTAGATACATCAGGGCAGGTATTTTATGATCCTGTACTGGCAAATACCTCTGGCGTTGGAAACCCGGCTCCTTTGATTGATTCTAACGGGCCAAGAATAATTTCATCAGATAGAAATGTGTATGATGGTTCGTTTATCAGATTAAAGAATATTAACCTTGGTTATACCATCAATTTTAAAACAAGAGGATCGTTAAGACTATACGCAACAGCCCAAAACCTATTTACAATTACTAATTATCCTGGTTTTGATCCTGAAGTTTCAACATTTAACAAAGACCCTCAACGAAGAGGTGTAGATTTTGGAGGATATCCGGGTGTACAAACCTATTCTCTTGGCTTAAATTTCACTTATTAAAACCCACTGAAAATGAAAACTATAGATATAAATAAAATAAAATTCATTGGCTTACTGCTTTTTTCTTCAATAGTATTTACAAGTTGTGAAAGTTACCTTGAAGAAGATCCTTTAAATCAAGTGGACATAGGCAGTTTTTATCAAAATGAATCTGATGCTTTAGCCGGTTTAACCGGTGCTTATGCACAATTAAAAAGTGGCAACGGTTATTACAGACAACAATTTTTATCAAACTTATACGCCTCTTCAGATCAAGGCCAAAGTAGTTTTAATCACCGAGATTTTAGATTTGGAACCATAACGAATAGCGAACCTTTGATTGAAAGAACCTGGATTGATGTATATACCGCCATTAAAGATGCGAATAATGTTATTGCAAGAGTACCTGAAGTTCCGGAAATAGATGAAACATTACGCTTGAGAATTTTAGGCGAAGCTCGATTTTTAAGAGCACTTCATTATTTTAACCTGGTAAGATGTTATGGTGAAGTTCCATTAAGAACCACACCTGTAAAACCTGGCGAAAAAGGCTTACCCCTTTCACCGGTAGTAGATATTTACAAGGTTATTATAGAAGATTTAGAGTTTGCAGGGCAAAACTGCTGGGGCTTCAATGAAACAAGAAATGGATTTACAAATAATATAGGAAGAGTAACTAATGCTGCTGCCCACGCAATGCTCGCTAAGGTATATGTGCAAATGGCTTCATCTTTGAGAACAGCCCAAGCTGGAGATACTGGTAACGAGATTTACCTTACGCTTACTGAAACACCAGATTTTTATTACCAAAAAGCCATTGAACAAGCTGATTTAGCATTACAACAACCTTATTACCGATTAGCGTCAGACCTAAACGAATATGAAACTATTTTCGATGCTAAAAACGGAAATAATTTCGAAATGCTTTTTGATATACAAGGTGCTTCAATTGCAGGTGAAGGAACTGCAGTTTCTAACTTATTTAGCCCGAGAAATTCCGGTTTAGCTGGTGGTGGTTTTGGAGGGGTAAATAGATTACAACCACAATACATCAACAAAAGTATTAATAAGAATGACCTCAGATACTTAAATTCAATAATTTATTTTTATCAAGATGAAACAAACACCTATGAACTCGGACCTGGTTTAACAGGTTATATCAGAACAGTTACCGCAACTGGTGCATCTGCCGGTAATTTCTCCAGAGTTTTCACAAGTAAATATATCGACACGGATGCTACTACTGAGTATACCAGTCAGCAAAATTGGCACGTCATCAGATTGGCCGATGTGTATTTACTGCGGGCTGAAGCGTTAGCCGAATTAAATCAAGATCCTGCTTTGGCAAATGACGATATTAATGTGTTAAGAACACGCGTTGGAATGACGGATCTATTTGATGGTACCGGTTTAACTATGGGTGAGTTTAGAGAAGCATTATTGCGGGAAAGGGGTGTGGAATTGTTTATGGAAGGACATCGATGGTTCGACTTAACCAGAATGGGTGTGTACAACGAATATTGTATAAGAACTTATGGAAATAATGTAGGTGCCAGAGGCCCAGAAGATTATACTTGGCCTATTCCATTAATAGAAAGTTCTGCAAATGACAATATCGACTAAAAATGAATTATAAACTTGCTTTATTCGTATGCTTACTGAATTTATCATACTCATTTTCACAAGAAAATAGTAATGGTAAGCCTAATGTGGTTTTTATCATTTCGGATCAACATAAACTGGAAGGCTCCGGGGCATACGGAAATTCACTTGCTATAACACCAAATATTGATGCTCTTGCTCAAACGGGGATACGGTTTACAAATTGTTATACACCGGCACCCGTTTGCGCTCCGGCTCGAGCTGCTTTAATGACAGGTATGTATCCCTACGCTAATGGTGCTGTTTATCATAAAGCTCCAATAAAGATGCCCAATGGGCGAATAAAAAATATTGGTAGTGGATATTTGCGTGAAACCGGTTATCATGATGGTATAGAAACGTTAGCAGAAGTATTTAAAACTGAAGGTTACAGTACCGCTTCTCCTGGAAAAATGCATGTACATGGTGAACTTCAAAAAAATGTGGATGAAGACCATAAGGAAGGAAATTCAATGGGTTTTGATGAAGCAAGTGTTCGGTTTTATACGTATTTCCCTGGTGGGCATTACGAAGATGAAGTAGGCGAGGATGAATACATGAGATACCGACAATTTAAAAAATATAAAGATGTTTATAAAGGAGGTGCTTCCGATATCAATACCGATTATCATACGACACTCGTAAATAACGACGAGGATAATTTTGATATGGTAGTTGCTCGAAAGGGTATTGAATTTTTGGATAAACGGGCAAAAGACGGCAATAATTTTTTCCTGTATCTCGGTTTTGAAAAACCGCATCCACCGTTTACTACCACACAAAAATATTTGGACATGTACAATCCGAAGGATTTTACTTTGCCTGATACTTATAACGATTGGTATAAAAAAGGGAAATATCCGTGGGTACCCAATTGGGTGCATTCCGGGGTTCCAAAAGATCTTGAAAAAGCTCAAAATGTCATGGCTGCCTATTATGCTTGTGTTACGGAAATGGATGATATGGTAGGTCGGATCGTTAAAAAATTAAAAGATGATGGGCTTTATGAAAACACCATAATTATTTACACCACAGACCACGGAGAGCATTTGTTTGAGCATGGTTTACGCGGAAAACATTGTATGTATGAAGATGCTGTAAATGTGCCATTTATTATTTCATATCCTAAGTTGTTTAAGCAAAATGTTGTCAACAATTCATTGGTGAGTTTTGTAGATATCATGCCAACATTAACCGAACTTATAAGTGGAAAAACACCAGAAACTGCTCAAGGAGTTTCTTTAGTGGATATTTTGAAAAATGGAGGCGAATTAAAAATAGATAGAGCGGTATATTCAGAATTCAGAGGCACCAATTATAATCTGCTTCCCGATATTAAAAATGTGCCTTCCAGAATGATGCGTAAAGGCGATTATAAATTTATTTATACGCATGGTATCATTGATCAGTTGTATAATGTTAAAGAAGATCCGGACGAGTTAGATAATTTGATCTTCAAAAAGCAATACGAGAAATTATATCGAAGTATGTTTTTTCAAACATTATCTGATTGGCGTTTTCCTGAATATTCGCCCATGGAAATTTCTTTGGAAAACCATGTAATGAACTGGCCAAAATCAGACGAATTCAAAAGCTATGACATCTATTTTTCAACAACTAATAATTCGGAAGAAGCTGATTTGATTTCAGAAAACATTCATAGCAATTCATTTACAGCAAATAAAGCAGGGTATTATTGGGTTGTTGCTCATATGAATCTGGTGAAAACAACGAAATTCTATGGTGATGATATTCCCGTTGCTCTTGAAAATTACAGTTACACTTTACCGGTTTCAGATCCTGTTTATGTTGCCAATTAGGCACTCTAAAAATCAAATTAAATAGATTCCTACCATGGAACTAAATAGATTTAAGTTATTTCTTTTCCTAATCGTTTTTGTACTTTTTAAGTATACTAATGCACAAGAAAAACCAAACATTATTTTTATTCTCGCAGATGATCTGGGCTATGGCGATTTGAGTTGTTATGGGGCACAAGACATTGAAACACCTCATATTGATGCTTTGGCTAAATCTGGAATCCAGTTCACCAGAGCTTATGCGAATAGTACGGTATGTTCACCAAGTAGAGCAGCGATACTAACGGGAAATTATCCTGATTATGTTGGCGTTCCGGGGGTTATTCGGGATATGCCGGATAACACCTGGGGTAATCTCAAAGATGATCTGGTAACCTTGCCGGAAGCCCTTAAAAAGGTCCAATACAATACAGCAATTATTGGAAAATGGCATTTAGGTTATAAGGCTCCGGATATTCCTAAAGAAAGAGGTTTCGATTATTTTAAAGGGTTCTTGGGGGATATGATGGATGATTATTACACCCATAGAAGAGCCGGTGTTAATTGGATGCGGGAAAATGAACAGGAAATTGATCCGCAGGGTCACGCCACGGATTTATTTACAGATTGGACTTTAGATTATTTAGAGAAACATCGGAAAGAGAAAAAACCTTTCTTTCTTTATCTGGCTTATACGGCACCTCACAATCCGGTGCAACCACCGGAAAATTGGTTGGAGAAAGTTCAAAAAAGGGAGCCCGATGCTAGCCTGAAAAGACAAAAACTCATAGCATTAATAGAACATTTAGATTACAATGTAGGACGTATTTTGGATTACCTCAAAGCGTCTCACCTTGATAAAAATACAATCGTTGTCTTTACATCAGATAATGGAGGAGCCCTTCATTATGGTGCAAGTAACCAACCCTATTCCGGAGGAAAAGGTGATTTGCTTGAAGGTGGCATCCGAATTCCATGTTTGGTAAAACTTCCCAATCATTCGAAAAATGCAATGAGCGATTCACCCATACTACTCATGGATTTTTATCCAACGCTGGTTGAATTGGCTAAAGGAAAAACAGAAAACGAATTACCTTCCAAACCTATAAATGAACTTTTAGAAAGAGACAAGGTTCCATCGAGGGAGATGGTCTGGATGCGTCGTGAGGGATTTATTTTTGGTGGTAGAGCGTATTATGCGATTTCTGATGGGCGTTATAAATTGGTTCAAAATCGTCCTTTTACCGGATATGAATTATTCGATCTTAAAGAAGACCCTTTAGAGAAAAACCCCTTGGATAATCCCGAACTGAAAAAGAAATTAATGACGATTCTTATGAAACATATTCAAGTTTCGGGCAAAATTCCCTGGCAATAATTTGATAGTTACCAAAGCAATTAAACAAAATCATCGGATTCATATCCAACTCGAAATAATTGAGACTTTTTTATGAAAAGAACAAGCATTACCATAATATTATTAGCATTATTATCTCAGGTTTATTCGTTTTCTCAAAATGAAACATTTGTATATAAAAAGATTGATACAACGTCATTGGTCATGCAAGTGTTCAAACCAGATTCCATTGACATGGCAAAAAAATACCCGGCGATGATTTTCTTTTTTGGTGGCGGATGGAATAAGGGTAAAATAAGTCAGTTTGAACCACATGCCAAATATTTTTCCAAAAGAGGTATCGTTTGTTTTTTGGCAGATTATCGCGTAAAAAACAGACAACAAACCACGCCATTTGAGTCGCTTAAAGATGCGAAATCAGCTGTGCGTTACATTCGTGAACATGCAAAAGAATTCCACATCGATCCGGATAAAATTATAGCTTCAGGAGGCTCAGCTGGAGGGCAGCTCGCTGCGGCTACAGCTTTAATTGAAGGATTTAATGAGGATTCAGATAATTTATCCTTTAGCTGTAAACCCAATGCTCTGGTATTATTTAATCCTGTTGTTGATAATGGTCCGGGCGGTGTAGGTTATTCACGAATTGATCAGGCTTACAAGGAATTTTCACCCCTGCATAATATTAAAAAGGGCGCACCACCAACCATTATTTTTCAGGGCACGGAAGATTATCTCATTCCGGTAGAAACTATAAAGTATTATCAAATGGTTATGGAAAAAGTAGGTAGCCGCTGTGATGTTCATTTTTATGACGGCAGAAAACATGGCTTCTTCAATTATAGAAAATTTGATAATTATAAGGAGACGGTTTACCAAACCGATCAGTTCTTACAATCGCTTGGATATTTAGAAAAAGATCCAATGGTAGAAATTAAATAACATCAAATCCAGGTTTGAGTTTCTTGAAAATTTCTAATCCCAGAAATTTCCTACTTCATTAGTTTTCAGTCTTGTAAGACTTTTCTATTGAATATATTGATTTATAAGGCTTGAATAGTATTTAAACTTTTTTGAATGGTTGAAAAACCTGATTTAGAGAGTTTGTTGATACTTTGGTGAAAACTAAAAATCATTAAAACTAATTCAATCATGAAGAAAAGAATTGTATTACCATGTATCGCTTTGTTTTTAAGTATGGCTATTTACGCTCAGCCAAATCCGGAAAAGAAAGCTCAAAAAATCACCGATAAAATTACGGAAGCCTTGTCGTTGAATAAAGCAGATAGTAAAGCTGTTTACAATATTCAATTAGAGCGTTTTAAGGATGCACAGGATATTCAAAGAAAATACGCCAATGACCCAGAAATGAAGAAGGAAAAACTTAAGGCAAATGGCAATGAAACCTATAACAAAATGAAAAATTATTTAGGGAAGGAACGTATGAAGCAGTGGGCTGATTATCGGAAAAACAATAAAAAGTAAAAACGAGAACTAACTTTTAATACCAACAATTATGAAACAAAAAATTACATTTTTAACTACTTGTTTAATAACATTATTAAGCATTACATTTGGTTTTGCACAAAACCTAATAGTGAATGGCAATTTCGAAGCAGGAAATGTAAATGACGGTTGGGGTAACAGTAGCACAGGGGTAGAGTACAGTTATAATACAGCGATTGCGTCAGCTGGACAAGTTTACAGTGGATTTGGATATACCTTAACTGCTACTCATGGAGGAACCTTTGCAGGTCATGTAAAAACCGGTGGATCCGCCCTACGTCAGGTTGTACCGGTAACTGAGGGATCAACTTATGTTGTTCAATTTTGGTTTACAGGAACAAAACTGAATACGGCTACTTCTGCTGTTATTACTGATTTAACAGGGGGTACTGAAAATGGCAATTTACCTTTAACACCAATCGTTGCAGATAATGGTGCTAATGCCTTAAACAATACAGATTATGGGTGCGAAATTTTAGATAATTCAGGATCAGCATCAAGTTGGCAGGAGGCAAAATTTTCATTTACGATACCCGCGGCTTCTGGTATCACTCAAGTTAGGTTTACTTATTTTCTTCCTAATGGTAACCAATTTCACTTTCTGGATGATGTGTCAGTCGTAGAAGATAATAGCTTATCAGTTGATGATTTAGTAAAATATGATTTTAAATCGTTTCCAAATCCTGCAAAAGATTTTGTGACTATATCAGCTTCTAAAAACATTAATAAATTTGAAATTTATAATCTTGTTGGTCAACAAGTTTTGAATAGAAGAATTGACCGTAGCAATACTCAGGTTAACGTGTCTAGCCTTTCTAAAGGGATTTATGTTATGAGAGTTTTTATTGAAGATGCTGTTGGCTCATTTAAAATAATTAAAGACTAAATTAAAGAAACCAATTCCTCCTTAAGAATTGATTATTAGCCATTCGGAGTGGGACTTAAAGTAATTTTGCAATAAGTCTCCGCTCCGAATTTATTTTAAATTCGAAACTTGAAACTATCCATAATCATATTAAACTACAACGTACGCTATTTTTTAGAACTATGTCTAAAAAGTGTTCAGGCTGCCACAAAACAACTTAATGCTGAAATTATTGTGGTTGATAATTATTCAACGGATGATAGTTGTGCCATGGTGAAGACTTTATTTCCTGAAATTACGCTTATTCAAAATGATGTAAATTATGGGTTTTCAAAGGGAAACAATATAGGGGTAGCCAAAGCCAGTGGCGACTATTTGTGTTTTTTAAACCCGGATACCGTCGTAGCAGAAGATACCTTTGAAAAACTTCTTGAATTTGCCGAACAAAAAAGAAATCTTGGGATTTTGGGGTGTAAACTTATTGACGGCTCAGGAAATTTTCTTCCCGAAAGTAAACGAAATATTCCCAAAATTGGTACTGCCTTTAAAAAACTTTTAGGGTTTTCAAAACATTATTATGCCACCCAAATTGAAGAACATGCCATCCAAAAAGTTGATGTTTTGACCGGAGCTTTCATGATCTTAAAACGAAATGTTTTTCATACCATAGGAGGTTTTGATGAGCAGTATTTTATGTACGGCGAAGATATCGATTTGTCTTATTGTAGCTTGAAACATGGTTTTGAAAATTATTACTTTGGAAAAACAACCGTACTTCATTTCAAAGGTGAGAGCACCATTAAAGATGCTATATATGCGATGCGATTCTTTGGTGCCATGAAAATATTTTATACCAAGCATTTTAAACGAAATATATTATTGGATCTACTAGTATTTTTAGGCATAAAATGTTTTAAGTTATCAAGACGATCTTCAAGGGGGAACCAACCAAGACCACAAATGTATTTATTACACTCAAACAAACTGAATGATAATCTGCAAAAGGTTCTAAATTACAAGTTGATCTTAAATAAAGAAGGATTCGCTTATCAAAATGATGTTCAGGTAATTTTTGATGCTAATTATTTAAAGTATAAAGAAATTATTAGTCAGATTGAACAGCATGCCTCAAAGGCAACTTTTAAAATTCTACCCAACAATACCCATTTTATTTTAGGAAGTAACTCGTCATTTGGTAGAGGTGAAATTTTAACTTTTCAATAGAATATTACTTAGAAATTCATTAGGAATAGCTGAAAACCCGTTAATCTTATTAGTTTCATAGGAAAACAAGAAAAAAACCTCCGTGTAAATACTTTTTTTGAGTCCATAAGCTTGTTTTTAACAACTCCTTTTTTCTTCCGACCAAACACCAAAATCTTCTTAAAATAGCCAAAAAACAGAAAAGACCTGTTTTCAAACTAAAAATGGCTAGTTTTTAGCATTCCATTTCAGTTCTCAATAATACCTTTATATAGATCATTGACAGATTTTGAACCATCGATTTTCTTCTTTATTGACCAACTTTTAATAAAACTAACTATTCAATTAGTTACGTAATCAACAAATGTTGTTTCTATTTCTATTACAGTACAATTTACTTTTAGAAATAAGGATTAAGAAGAAATTTCAAAACAAAAACTTTTTCAATATTAACTAACTAAACTTCAAGTATGAAAAAAACCAAATTAATGATTAAACAGGTCATAATGATTTGTTTAATAGTATGTGGAGTTACAACGTTGTCTGGACAGAATATCGTTCAGGGAAATGTAACTTCTTCCGATGGGCAACCTATTCCCGGAGTGAATATTCTTGTTAAAGGAACGACGCAGGGAGCAGCTACCGATTTTGACGGTAACTATGCGATCTCGGCGTCACCTGATGACATTTTAGTTTTTAGTTTTGTGGGATACAAAACTCAGGAACAGGTTGTAGGAGATCGCCAAACTATTAATGTCGTTTTGCAAGAAGATGCAACTTCCCTTAGTGAGGTTGTTGTTATTGGCTATGGTACAGCAAAGCGTAGTGATTTAACAGGAGCTTTAACTTCCGTATCATCTAAGGATTTTGATAAGCAACCCCTTAATAATGTGAGCCAGGCTTTGCAAGGTAGGGCGGCAGGAGTGCAGGTAACACAAAATTCGGGCGCACCCGGAAGCGGTTTTAAAATTAGGATACGAGGTGCGAATTCAATCACCGGAGGTAATGAGCCTTTGTATGTTATTGATGGGCAGTTCGCCGACATTAACACCATAAATGTGAATGATATCCAGTCGATGGAAGTCCTTAAAGACGCCTCATCTACTGCTATTTATGGAACCAGAGGTGCCAATGGGGTCATTTTGATTACCACCAAGTCAGGGCGCTCAGGGAAGCCTAAATTTAATGTGAATGTTTTTACAGGAATCTCCAACGTAACCCAAAAATTAGATTTGTTGAGTGCAGCGGAATTTGCAGAGGGAGTTAATTTTTCTGAGGGATCAGAGGTGTTTTCTGCCCAGGAAATTGCCGATTTAAGGGCCAACGGTGGCGAAGACTGGCAAAAACGACTGTTTCAAACGGCCTATTTTAACAATGTTCAGCTTTCTGCAAGTGGAGGTAATGATAATACGGACTATTATATTTCCGGTAATTATTATGAGACAGGAGGAACCATTGTAGACCATCAAAGGTTCAAACGGTTGAATCTAAGATCCAATCTCAACATAAAATTGTCCGAAAAAATAAAAGCTGGACTGAATTTTAATGTTGGCCAAGATAAAACTACCGGAGAAAGAGCTGATCTGGGAGTGGGATTGGCCTGGGATCCAACAACACCGGCATTTGATGAAAATGGCGACTATAATTTTGCCTCTAATTTAGCAACCTCAGATACCAACCCATTGGTGGCCGCTGAAAATAATGTACTTGTAAATACGCGAGACCGAATTAGTATCAACGGTAATTTCAATTGGGATATTTTGGATAATCTGGTATTCAATACCTCGGGAGGTATAACTAAAAGAGACATTCATAACAATCGCTATCAGCCCTTGATATCACTTCCTGGCGGGAGAGCCGATGTTGATAATATTTATGGTACGAACCTGTACAATACTAATAGGCTAACTTATACTCCAAATATTGGAGAAAACCACAGTTTAAAAATTGATGCTATTCACGAAATCGTAATTGATAAGTCCAATGGGGCTTATATTACAGCCACCGATTTTTTTACGGATTTGGTAACCTATAAGGATGTAAGTGCAGCAAATGTTCAAACCGTTGCCAATGATGAAAGCAACAGGGAACTCGAATCCTTTTTGGGTCGTGTCAATTATGCCTTATTGGATAAATATTTGTTTACTGCATCTTTCAGGGCTGACGGTTCAAGCGTCTTCCAAAAAGAAAAATGGGGCTATTTTCCATCTGCATCGATTGCCTGGAAAGCGTCTGAAGAAGAATTCCTTAAAGCTGTAGATGCCATAAATAATCTCAAATTAAGAGTTAGTTATGGTGAAGTTGGAAATCAAGGGGTTAAAGTTTTTGATACCCGATCCAAGGGTACTCTTGGCCTAGGGGTTGATTATCCATTTAATGGTATTTACACCAGAGGAGTTGCACCCTCAATACTTCTGGCCAACCCGGATTTGACCTGGGAAAAAACCAAACAAATTAATGCTGGATTTGATCTGGGTTTATTCAATTCGGCCATTAATCTTTCATTTGATTACTACAAGAAGAATACTACAGATCTTTTGTTATTTGTCCCGCTTGCTTCATTTTATGGCCCTGAGGGTTATTTTGATAATGCCGGAGAAGTTGAAAACAATGGGTTCGAAGTGACTTTGGATACCAGAATTTTACAAAATGAGGATTGGAATATTAAATCTACCTTGAGTATTTCAGCTAACAAAAGCAAAGTTTTAGCATTAAATGATGACCTCCAATCTCAAAGCTATGGAAGTCAAATTAGAGAAAGTACCTTTCCGGTATCCCCTTCGGTTGTTCAGGTGGGGCAACCTATAAGCTCTTTTAGGGGGTATGTTTTTGAAGGAGTTTATCAATTGGGTGAAGAAGCGGAAGCAGCCATCTATGGTAAAGTTCCGGGCCAGGCAAAATATAAAGATATCAATGGTGACGGTATTATTTCAACCGATGATATTACAATCATAGGAAATGGCAGTCCCGATTATACCTGGGGTTGGAATTGGGATATCAGTTTTAAAAATTGGAATTTGAACTTTTTGATGACAGGTTCCCACGGCAACGACATTTATAACTTGCAACGTGCCCGATTGATGGCACTTGGCGCAAAGCAGTTCCATGCCGTTTATGGAGATTATAGAAATAGATGGACCCCTACAAATCCTAGTGATATCCCATCGGGAAGAGATGGAACTGAAATTCTTTCTTCACAATTTGTTGAAGATGGATCTTACGTGACCATGAAAAACATTGCCTTGAGCTATAATGTGGATAAAAATTTTCTGAACAAGTTAGGTTTGGATGGTATCAGACTCTATGCCAGTGTTGAAAATTTATTTATCCTTACCAAGTATTCTGGATTTGACCCGGAAGCGACTGCATCTGTAAGTAACCAGGATACCGATACAGGTATTGATTACAATTCATATCCGTTAAACCGTTCATTTACCTTTGGTATCAATGTTAATTTTTAAAAAATAATACTATGAAACATTTAATTAAAATATTGTTTTTGTTTGGGCCGATGATGTGTTTGAACATATCCTGCTCAACCCTGGAAGAGGACACAAGTAGTTTACTACAGGTTGGGGTAATTTCTACCGAAGCAGATATCAAGGCCAACATTGCGCCTATATACAGGTCCGTACTTAACACCAATAATGATCCACATTATTTAAGATGCGCCACTTATGGGGCGGACGATATCACCACCTGGGTTGCCGGTAATAAAGCGCCACTAAGGGTATTCGATAGATTTGATTACGGAAGTGGTGAAAATTCAGATATTAACTGGCTGAATGTTGCCTGGGATAACTATTGGAATACCATTTATGTTTGCAATACATTGATAGAAGGACTAAAAACGTCTACTGCACCTGAGAATCTTGTGAAATTGGCCGATGGAGAGGCAAGAGTGTTTAGAGCACATGCGTATCTTAATCTGGTAAAAATTTATGGTAATGTACCAATTCTTTTGGATGGGTATTTACCCACGGGTGATGAGCAGCGTGCAACTGTAGTGGAAAACTATAAACAAATTGAAAGTGATTTACTGATTGCTGAAAATTCGTTACCAGCCCCCGGTACAGAAGACACGGGACGTGTATCCGCAGGTTTTGCAAAAACGGTATTGGCCGACCTGTATTTAACCTGGGCGGGCTGGCCGGTTAAGGATCAGTCTAAGTACAGCTTAGCAGCAACAAAGGCCAAGGAAATTATTGATTATGGCTATTACACCCTTCTGCCCCTTGATCAGTTATGGACTTTTGACGGCGCTATGAGTAAAGAAACCATTTTTTCCGTAAGAGTTCCTTCGGATGAAAGTAAGTGGGTGAACCAGGCAACTGCATTTACCTTTCACCAGGGAAGAGGCTTTTCTGATTGCTTTCCTGAGTTACGATTTTTCTATGATTTCCCTGAGGGGCCTCGTAAGGATTATACCTTCTTGTTAGATATTCCAAATCGTGGCGTTAAGGATGGGGCTATGTTCGATAAGACTCCTGCAACTATTCCATGGCAGGATTCAGATCGTGCCCATCCCATGTACAGAAAATATGTATATTCAGAAAACTTAACAGTATTCATTAGACCAGTAAATTTTAGACCTGTTGAATTGTATCGTTATGCCGAAGTACTTTTAATTTATGCTGAGGCTCAGGCAAGACTGGGAGAAAACTCAAGTTCTATTGAAGCTTTAAATGAAGTGAAGCGTCGCGCTGCGGGCTTACCATATAATGTGGCCAATGGCACTGTTGATGTGGCTTCCGCAACACCCAATGAGATTGTAGATGAAAAAGGTTGGGAATTAGCCGCTGAGAATAAACGCTGGTTTGATCTGGTGCGCACGGAGAGAGTTGCTGAAATGGCTGCTAAAAGAGATCCGTCCGAACCTGTTACCCTTGTAAGAATGCCAACTGAAGCGCAATACATTGCACCGATTCCTGCCCAGTCCATTAACAATAGTAAACTGTTACAGAATCCGGAAGGTTTCAAAATAAACTAAACAGAAGTCGAGTTGTTTTTATTTGAGTGGCGGAGTATTAACTTTTTAATACTTCGCCATTTTTTATGCCATATAATTCCATGTAAATCAATCGAACCATTTAATCCGAAACAGATAAGAAAATCCGTATCAAATCAACTCACATTTGTAACATACTAGTAAATAATCACAGCGTGTTACAAATTTGAATTATTATGTTACAGTTGTTTTTCGATTCAAAGTTATAAAATGATATGTTTGGAGAACTAGAAGTTACGCGATGTTCCATGCTTTCATAAAATTTTATAAATGAAAAGATTTTTTCCTGTTACCGTATTTTTAATTGTCCTGTTTGGCATGCTTCTTTTAAGCTGTGAGAATCCCTCAACTAAAGAAGATCAAAATAAAACTTCCAAATATTTCGATTTGAGTGGATCGGGAATATCGGAGGTAAAGGATGTTACACCCATTGTAATTAAAGCATTGCAAGAGTGCAAAGAAAAAGGTTATACAGGTATTAAATTTCCTAAAGGAACTTACCATTTTTATCCAACCTATGCGCCCGATTTTTATACGGCTATAACCAATAACGACAATGGTCTGAAAAGAACGGCCTTCCCACTTTTTAATTTTAATGATTTCCATATAGATGGTGGAGGATCGGATTTCATTTTTCACGGTAAAATGTTACCATTTATTATTGAAGGTAGTAGCAATATAAAAGTTACGGATTTGAGTATCGACTGGGAGGTACCATTTTTTGCTCAGGGTACTGTAGTAGGAAATGATCCTGATGACATGACTTTCGATGTAAAGATGGAAACTCCTTATCTGGTGGATGATAATCGCATTTATTTAACCCTTGAAAGAGAAGATTCACCTTATGAACAAGAATTTGGACACCGGTATGCCAAGCAGGAAAAGTATTATCAAAGACTTGGTCAGAACATCATATGGGATCGGAAAACCAAAGCGCCTTTGTACAAACATGGATTATATAGTGGCTTCGATAATAGTTTTTTCTTTCCTGCAAAAGTCTTAAATGATAGTGTCGTTCGACTAAGTTCAAAATATAGAATGGTTCCTCCTGTGGGATCCGTCTTCATTTCAAAAGGAGAGTATCTTAGCAATAGAGAATGTCCTGGATTTCGAATCTTCAAATCAAAAGATTTATTATTCAAAAATATCAATGTGTATCACACCGGTGCCATGGGGCTTATTGCAGAACGTTCTATGGATATCACACTTGATAGTTTCAATGTTGTTTTAAGAAAAGGAACCAAGCGATTAGTAACCACAAATGCTGATGCTACTCATTTTTGCAATTGCAAAGGCTTGATAACCATCAGGAATTGCACTTTTGAAAACATGTTGGATGATGCTACCAATGTACATGGAACTTATGCCAGAATTAAAAAGATTTTAAGCGATAAACAAATTGCTTACGAAACTTATCACCCACATCAAAAGGATTATTTATTTGCCGCTGCAGGAGACAGTGTTCGTATTGTAGACCAAAATACACTTCTTGGTAAATCCGAAATTTTAGTTATCGAAAACGTTGAACGGATTAATGAAAAGGTATCAATTCTGAAATTTAACAAATCGATTAAAGGAATAGCTAGTATTTACGATGGCATTGACAATGTTTCGTGGCATGCTTCTGCCTTAATTGAAAACAATACGGTTAGGAATAATCGAGCAAGAGGATTTTTAATTTCAACCTCCGGAAAAGTAGAGGTGCGAAATAATTTTATCTCTTCTCAAATGGCAGGTATGCGTATTTCGGGTGACCTAAAATTATGGAATGAATCCGGCCCTGTTGACAACCTTGTTATTGAAAAAAACCAGTTTGTGAATAATTTACACGGAGGAAATAAACAAGCGATAATCCTTATTGATCCTGAACTCAATGAAATTGTAGATCAGAGATATTACCACAAGGATATACTCATAAAAAATAATGAGTTTTACACCTTTGATTCGCCTGTATTGAGTGCAGAATCCGTAGACGGATTAACTTTTGAATCAAATAAAGTCATACAAACTGATGCCTATGAACCCATCTTCCCGGATGAGCCAAACCTAAGTATTCATCACTGTAACAACGTCACCATAAAAGATAATACGTATAAATTATTGTCAGGGGCGTATACAGATCTCTCTATCAATACCAATTAATACAAAAATAACAAACTAACTAAATTACACTTTATACTAACTAAATTAAACCAAGATTATGAGAATCAAACTATTATTAATGCTATTTACCCTTACTACGGTTAATTTTGCTTTGGCTCAGGTTGAAGTAAGTGGCGTGGTGAAGGATAATGAAACAGGGGAACCTCTGTTAGGGGCCACAGTATTGGTTAAAGGAACCAATAATGGAACAATTACTGGTATGGATGGGTCGTTTCAACTTTCCGTAAAAGACCAGGATGTTATGCTTGTGATTTCCTATACAGGTTATCAAACCATGGAAGTTAAAGCAGGGTCTAATCTTGAGATCAATCTAAAAGTTGACGTTGGCAAGCTAGACGAAGTCGTAATCATTGGTTACGGAACCCAGAAGCGGAGTGATTTAACGGGATCTTTATCGGGTGTTAAATCTGAAACCCTTATGGAATCGCAAAGCACTGATGTTTTTGCTGCCATGCAAGGTAGAATGGCCGGAGTTCAAATATCCTCAGATTCGGGTCAGCCGGGTGGTGGAACTAATTTAATTGTTCGAGGTCAGACTTCTATCAATGGTACCTCGTCGCCGCTTTTTGTGATAGACGGAGTGCAAATTGACGTGAATTATGATGAGGTAGCAACTACAGGCTCTTCTCAGTCCAGAATCAATCCATTAACAGGTATTAATCCTGCTGATATTGAGTCTATCGAGGTGTTAAAAGATGCTTCTGCTACTGCAATATACGGATCCAGAGGAGCCAATGGTGTCGTTATTATTACTACCAAAACAGGTTCTGACGGGCGTTTAAATGCCGATTACACCTATAATATTGGAATTTCAAATGTGATCAAGAAAATGCCCGTGTTATCTGCCCAGGATTATCTGATCTATCAAGAAGAAAGAGGGAATACGCAGTTCCTTAATCAGGATACCAATAACGACGGTGTTTTTGAGACTCCCAGAAACTTTGATGAATTACGTTCCTACGATTGGCAGGATGAAGGTTTACGAACGGCAGTTACACAGCAGCATCAAATATCTATAAGAGGGGGTAATAAACAAACCAACTATTCTGCTGGTTTGGGATACCTTAATCAAGAAGGCCTTGTGGTTAATAACGATTATGATCAATATAACTTAAGATTAAGAATCCAAAGTGATGTTAATGAAAGACTATCGCTTGCGTTTAATTCCAATGCCTCTTACTCTGTGCTAGAAGGTATCGCCAATAGTGGAGGACCCACAAGTTTTACCGGAGTTACACAACAGCTTCTGATGGGAAATCCCTGGAATATTCAAACAGAAGATGTAGATCTTACCGATGATGCTTATATAAGTCCACTTCAGTTAATTCAGGAATCTGATAAATCAACAAATATCTCCAGAATATTCGCAAACATGAATCTAGATTATAAGATATCTGATGCTTTTAAATATACCGCTGTAACGGGAGGTAATATAAGCCATTCAAAAGTAAAAGAGTTTTACAGCTCGAATACCGGTTGGGGTAGATTACAGAATGGTCGCGCCAGAGTGAAAGAAGTTAATACGTATTCCATCAACCACTCTTCGCAGCTACACTTTAACAAAACCTTTGGTTCGGCGCACAAAATTGATGCGATGGCTGCATTTGAGATTTTTCATTATAACTTCGAAGACTTCTTAAATGAAGTTATTGGTTTTGAAAATCAGACTACCGGGGTAAATAATATCAGTATAGGAACCTCAGTTAGTGAATATAGTACCCAAAGATGGAGTACGAACAGACTATCTTATTTAGGACGGGTTAATTACGCACTATTCGATAGATACTTATTAACCGCGAGTTTAAGAGCTGATGGTTCTGATAAATTTGGTGCAGGTAACAGATGGGGTTATTTTCCATCTGCAGCTCTAGGTTGGAAAGTGTCTGACGAGGAATTTATGAAAGGGATTGAACCTATTTCCAATTTGAAGCTCCGACTAAGTTATGGCGCCACAGGTAATGAGCGAATCCCACCATATACCTATTTGGCTCAATTAGATCCGGCTTTCTATGCGAGTAATAATAACCTTATTTTTGGTCTTGCGCCATCTTCACTACCCAATCCGGATTTGAAGTGGGAGGTGACAAATCAGTATAACGCCGGTATCGATCTGGGGCTTTTTAATAGTCGTTTAACATTAAGTGCCGACATTTATAAAAAGATAACAACGGATCTGCTATTAAATGCTCCGATTCCGTCCCAAAGTGGATTCAATTCCCAATGGCAAAACATTGGAAGGATTGATAACAATGGATTGGAATTACAAATTACTTCATATAATATAGACAAAGGCCCTTTTACCTGGAAAACCGATTTTAATATTTCATTTAACAGAAATGAGGTGAAAGATCTTGGAGGTGCTGAATTTATCCCGGTAACAACTGGTGGTGGTTGGCAATCTAATGTAGGTAGAGTTATTCTTGGGCAGCCTATAGGAACGATGTATGGCTATGTATTTGATGGAATTTATCAAATTGATGACTTCACCTGGGAAAATAATAGCGATCCAAGCATTCCCTTTGAAGATAGAACCTTTGTTTTGAAGGATGGACTTCCTGTTTATTCAGGAACGGCTCTTCCGGGAAGAATGAAATATGAAGATGTTAATGGTGACGGCTTTATTAACGATGAGGATCGAAAAGTTATAGGTAATAGCAACCCGGTACATTTTGGAGGTATAAATAACACCTTCAAATACAAGCGTTGGGATTTATCCGTATTTTTTCAGTGGTCTTATGGAAATGACCTCTATAACGCCTCAAAAGTGAGATTAAATGGCGTTGCACCATGGATGAACATTACTCAGGATTATTTTGAAAATCACTGGACCCCGGAAAACCCTAGTAACCAATATCCTTCCTATGGTTCTATAGATCAACAAATTGCCTCTTCTTATTATGTGGAAGACGGGTCTTATTTAAGACTTAGAACCGTTTCTTTAGGGTACAACCTCCCTAAAGATATTTCAAATAAATTAGGGTTTAATTCTCTTAGGTTTAATCTTATTGGAAATAATTTAGCAACCTGGACCAAGTATACCGGGTGGGATCCTGAGGTTAATTTTAATAATCCTTTACTTTCAGGATTTGATCGTATTGCTTATCCAAGAGCGAAGAATTTTACCTTAAGTCTTAAAGCAACATTTTAATAATATTCATTATGAAAAATTATATTAAAAACATATCAATTCTAGTGTTGTTACTGGCAGCTTTGTCCTGTAATGATACACTGGAGCCCACGCCATATTCTTTTACGGCACCGGAAAATTTTTATAAAACTGCAAACGATGCGGAAATAGCCCTGGTTGGTATTTATAATACGCTCACCGCAGGTAGTATTCAGGGAGCAGGTAATGCTTCAGCATTCAGAAGAGATCTTTTTGAGATGTTAGTGGGAGCCACAGGAGAGGGTGTTGTTCCCTCAAGATTCGCTAATCGAAGAGGCGCGAACTTCGGAACAGCGGCGTTTACAAGTCAGGATCCTGAAATAAATAATGCCTGGTTTTTTATGTACGCCGGTATTGGACGTGCAAATAGTCTTTTAGAAAATTTACCAAAAATCCCGGATGAAGATTTTGGTGGTAACCGAAAAGCACAAATTGAGGGAGAAGCGAAACTTTTAAGAGGCTTTTTCCACATGATGCTTTCTATGATGCATGGCGCCATTCCCGTTTATACCAGAACTGATGAAGATCCTACAAAAGGCAGACAATCTGTTCAGGAAGTTTATGCCCAAATTATTTCTGATTATGAGTTCGCTTATCAAAATTGTGCCGATAGAGGCCCATTGGCAACTAGTGTAAACAAATGGACGGCGGCCGGACTTTTGGTAAAGGTTCATACTTATCTGGCTAGCATGAAATCAAATGGTTTAAGTGATTTTGGTTATGCCCCAAATAGTTTTGATTGGGTTGATGCCAATGCAAGTTATACCAGCGCTGTAAATATCTCAGAAGATATTGTAAATAATAGTGGTTATATACTAACTCCAAATTATGACCGTCTGTTCAGAGCATCAACAAAAACCGCGCAATATGAAGAAGTCATGTTATCAGCAGAAGGATCATCGGATGCATCGCAACAGGTTATTACTATTGTAGTAAACAACTTTATTCCTCAAGGAAATGCAAGAACAGTTGGAGGTGGTTCCGGTTGGACACGCCCTACTGGAGAGTTGTATGACCTATACAATGGAAATGATTTCCGTTTCAGTCAAAATGTTTCAGGAAACCTGGGAGGAAACCCTAGTATCCTTGATGTTATAGAGATTGATGGAGTGAGATATTATCAGCCCAGACCACTTCCGGGAAAAGGTTCCGGATTAATGAGTGTAGGTAAGTACCGCATGGTAGATCCCGCTCAAAAATCATTTGCGCCATGGGCAACCGGACTATCTTTCCCATTGTTGCGATATGGCGATATTCTCTTACTACGAGCTGAGGCCTTGTATTTTACAGGGGACGAGCCCGGAGCACGAGATGTTTTGACGGAACTTCGTCAGCGTTCGGTGATATCCCCGGCTACCGTTGACGATTTAAACACCGCCTATTTTAATGCAGATTTTGTTAAAGAATTACAGGAGGAACGCTCAAGAGAACTTTGTTTTGAAATTTGGCGCAGAATAGATTTGGCTCGTTTTAATATTTATGATGAGACCGTAAATGCTCTAGATCCGAATAATGGATTTTATAATGGTGATGTAACCTTGTTACAACAAAACTGGAGATCAGAAAAGGTTTGGTTTCCAATACCGTTACAACAAATAGATTTGAATTCAAATCTCGTACAAAATCCTGGATACTAGAATAGTAATTATTCTTATATTGGGTGATAAGAGCTATGTTAGTGACTTATTTAGAATCTGGCATAGCTCTTTATATTAAAGGAATTAAAATGAAGTCAAAATTCGTATTTACCATTATTATTAATATTCTGGTGTTTTCAAATCTGGCAGCACAGTCAAAACCTAATTTTGTCTTAGTTTTTGTAGATGATTGGGGCTGGTCCGATCTGGGATATAGAAATGATAAATTTTTAACGCCAAACATCGATCAATTGAAAAAAGATGGAATGGAGTTCACCAGAGCCTATGTTCCTACGCCTACCTGCAGTCCGAGTAGGGCAAGTTTACTAACAGGGAAGGAAGCTATCCGGTTAGAAATGCCACGCCACATTGAACAAAAAAATAAAGATGGTACTAATGATGAGAAGTATAATTACTGGAAAACTGATCCGGCTCATATGCCTTCTATAAATTGGCTTCCTCTTGAGGAGGTTACTTATGCTGAGGTTTTGAAAGGTCAAGGTTATTATAACATGTTCATTGGTAAATGGCATTTAGGACATCAGCCATATTATCCTATTTATCAAGGTTTTGATGACATGTTCGGAACAGGTAATTGGGGGCATCCAAAAAGTTATTATCCGGACTTTTTTAAGGATGACCTGTTAGAAGATTACACAAACGAATATCTTACAGATGTCCTAACTGATAAGGCGGTTGATTTTATTGATCAATATGATCGAGAGCAACCCTTTATGATGTCACTTTGGTATTATAATGTACATTCGCCACATGTTGGCAGGAAAGACCTGGTTAATAAATTCCTAAATAAAGGGTATTCTCAGGAAGATGCTGTATATGCTGCTATGGTTGCATCCGTTGATGAATCTTTAGGAAGAATAAGAACAGAGCTAAAAAATAAGGGAATTGAAAAAAACACAGTAGTGTTACTAATATCTGATCAAGGTGGCTTTTATAGCAATGCGCCTTTATCAGGTGGTAAAATTGGCGGAAATACCTTAGGGGAAGGAGGCGCCAGAGTTCCATTTATAATTTACTATCCGGGTGTAACAACTCCGGGTTCAGAATCTGATACACCTATTCAAACGATAGATGTTTTACCAACAATTGCTGAAATAGCTTCTAAAGGTAACTATAAACCTCACGGCATCCAGGGTGTAAGTCTTATGCCTGAGATAGACGGGGAAAAACTGAAATCAAGGGATTTATTTTTTTATCGAAGTTATGAAGATCAATACGCAGCAATCATGTCTGGTGCTTGGAAGCTGATTAAATATAGAAGTGGCTCTTTCAAATTATTTAATGTCGTTACGGATATTTCCGAGAAGAACAACCTGATTGGAAAAGGTTTAGCAATTGAAAAAAAACTAAAAAGAAAGCTTGAAAAATGGGAAAAACGAGCCGTTCCTGTTTATGATCACTAATCCTTTTTTAACCTTCATCTATCTAAATTCAGAATGAGAAATATAGTATTTTTCTTTGTTTTACTATGGGTACTTCTAAATAAAGCAAATGTTTCAGCCCAGGAATCCAATACGGAAAGATCCCTTTCAGGAAAGGAAGTTTTCGAATCTGGTTATCCAAAAACGCTGTCCTTTCGAAATGATAAATGGCTTTTGAATTTAAATTTCAGCCATTGGGAAAAAGCGCATATGCATTTTAATGGCATAACAAAAAAGTATTTACAAGAGGAAGTAAATATGCCGTTAATGGCTTCAGAATGGGCAAACACCTATGCCAAAGATCACCCTGAAAAACTGATGCTTGTTCACTTGAACGGAGAAGCAAGATCGGTAAATGATGACGTTACGTTTAAAACTTATTTCCCGGGTCATTGGGTTTATGAGAAGGGAAGTATACCGGTACAGGATATTAGTAAAAACCAAAATATAATCACCTTAGAGGATGTATCTACTTTTTCACTAAAGGCTTACACTGTTCATGGTAAGGATATTGGTGTTGCATTTAGACCGCATGACATCCTTTTAGTAAAAGTAGATAAAAACGGGAAGCGACTCTGGGGCCAATCGGAATTTGCCTCAATAATAAACATTGACCAGGCAAAAAATCAAATCAAAATCAAGCGGGGACAACATGGTAGTATGGCTCGGGAGTTTAGTATGGAGAATACTTATATCGCTCCGATTGCTGGAGATATTTGGGGTGGAAACCTGATGTATTACTATAATTTATCATCCACTTGTCCAAGAGATAAAAATGGTCATTCTGCAGCTGATATTTTTGTAGGCGAAATGCAAGATTGGTTTGGAAAGGGTGGCATACTGGAAAACTTTGACGGCGTTGGTTTCGACGTTAATTATTTCGTCGTAAAACATAAAACATGGGACTGTAATAATGACGGGAAAATTGATAATGGATTCGTTGATGGAATAAATATTTGGAAGGAAGGTGATCTTAATTTTTTGCAGAAAATTCGAAACGTATTTGGACCTGAATTTATCATTACTTCTGACGGATGGAATGATAATATGCAACGGGCCGTAGGTATTTTAAATGGTATGGAAACGGAAGGTTTATGCCGTTGGAATGATGGATTCAGACAAATATCAAGGACAATAAATCAACATACCTACTGGAATTTACATAATACCACCAAATATAAATTTAGTTACATCACCGCAAAGCTTAGAAACCCGGCTGATGAAATGATCTCTGACCAATTAAGGCGCATGGGATTAGGGTTAGCTAGTTGCCTGGGAGTGGCTTATTCTCCCGCTCCAAACCTAAATATACCGGAGATACTTGGTGGTAAACTAAATCAACCGAATTGGTTGGGGCAACCAAAAGGACCCATGAAATATATACTTGGGGATCAGGAAGATTTGCTTTTGGGCGATGGCTTATCCATGAGTGCTGATCTGGTTCAAAAGTTTGATTTAAAAAATCATTCGCATCGTATAGAAGATAACCAATTAATAATAAAAGGAAATAAAGAAGATCGTCATGAAAATATGGTTATTCCCGGGCCCGATCTGAAGGTAGAGTCCGGTGATATAATCATCTTTCTAGAGGCTAAGGCAATGGAAGCTTTTATAGATCTTGAAAAAGGCAGCCTTGTACCTCGAAAGATCAATATAAAAATGGAAGGTCTTCCAGATTATCCTGAAGAGCCTATGAGGGGCCATCTCCTATACAATAATCTGTCTGGATTTATGGGAGTTGACGGTTATACACCACTCATGTTTTATTTCAGAAACGTTGGAGGAGCTGATCTAAAAATGACTTTGGAGGTAGAGGAACAAGGTGCTTTCGCGATAAGGAATTTGCAAGTATTTAATTCGCCCTGTGTGATTTCAAGAGTTTTTGAAAAAGGGGTTATTATCGTAAATCCTTCATTAGAAAACATCCATATTGATCTGAGTCAAGTGGTAAATAATAAATCTAAATTCAAAAGACTGGATACTTCTTCAAACAAAAATAAAGATTTAAATATAGATGATATTACTTCAGTGAGCATACCGGCATTAGATGCGCTGTTTTTGTTGAAGGACTAATTAATCGATTCTAAATATGAGGTTTTTTTAAAGACATGGTTTTCAAACTTAATATATCTGAAAAAATGAAAAAGCAACATGCAATCCTGTTTCTTTTGACCAATCTGTTTTGGTTCGGAACAGGTATAACCCAGAGGTTAATTGCTCAAGCGGTAAAAGAGAAACCCAATGTTATTGTTATAATTACAGACGATCAAGGTTATGCTGATGTGGGATTTCAAAACTTACCCGCGTCATCACAAGTCTTAACACCTAATTTGGATAAACTGGCGCGATCAGGAATTGTTTTCAAAAATGGATATGTCGCTTTTTCAACATGCAGTCCCTCTCGTGCCTCATTACTTACCGGAAGAAGCTCGAGCAGATTTGGGGTAGAGGATAATAACAGGTATGTAGACTCCACGGAGATTATAATTCCCAAGGCTATTTCATCTCAAGGTTATATTTCCGGAGCATTTGGAAAATGGCACATTGGTAAAGAACCAGGCACGAAACCATTAGACAGGGGGTTTGATTACTACTATGGTGACATGGCTAAAAATAAAGACTATTTTATGAAGGTTGTACAGGATCCACCTTGTTGGGTAAACGGGTTAAAATCCCCCGGCGAAAACGGCCGCTATATTACCGATGCTTACACTGATGAAGCTATAACGTTCATTGAAAAAAATAAAGAAACACCATTTTTTGCTTACATCGCCTATAATGCCCCACACTCTCCTTTTTTAACAACCCGGCAACTTGTAGAACGTGTTGTTCAAGAACGTTCGGAATGGGCTCCCATTTACGAGAAAATGAAAAAGGAGACAAAAAAATGGAAAGGTGATCAATACTATTTTGGTAAATTTTTAATTGAAGACCTTGATGAAGATATCCTAAGATTGTGCTATATCTCTATGTTGCTGGCAGCCGATGATGGTGTTGGTAAAATCATGGAGACTTTAGAAAAGAATAACTTAAGAGAAAATACACTTATTTTTTATTTAAGCGATAATGGTGCTGCCCTTGCCAGACCAAAAGATTTGGGTGGCGTAAATCTTCCGTTAAGAAGTGGAAAAGGCAGTGTTTACGACGGAGGGATCCGAGTTCCATTTGTAATGAGTTGGCCTGGTAAATTAAAGCCGGGAATCAATAATGATTTGATTGTGTCTTCCATGGATATTTTCAGTACGACCATAGCATTATCGGGTGCGCAAAATCCAGATGATCGCATTATAGATGGTGTTAATTTGATTCCTTTTTTAATAGGAAATAAGAAAGGACAGGCCCATTCATCTCTTTTTTTCAGGAGAGCCGACAGAAATTTTTGGGCCATTAGAAAAGGGCATTACAAATGGGTTTTTCATCAGAATAGAAACGTTAAGAAAAAGAATCACGAACCGGAGGGAGGCGGACTTTTCGATGTTCAAAATGACATAAGTGAATCCCAAGATTTATCACAAGGATTAAGTTCAAAAAGGGAGGAACTATCGAAACTTTACAATGAACTAACTGAGGATTTTCCTGAACCGTTACCCAAAATTGAAGATTGAAAAGACACTATAAATTTCTAAATGAAAAAACATATTAAGATGAACAAAATAACCGTAATCATAGCGATAATAGCCTTGTCAGTTAATTATAGTATGGCTAAAACATCTGATTCAATCATAGTAAAATCGGTTGAAGGAGATATGGCTCCCATAGTTCGTAAAATACTTGAAGAAGCTGATACAGAGGATATCCACCTGATTTTTGAAAAAGGCGTTTATAAGTTTCTGCCGGACTATGCCGTTGGAAAATATCTGGAAATTACAAATCACGGAAACGGTTATAAGCGCATTATTTTTAACTTCGATAAATTTCGCACAGTAACCATAGAGGGAAATGGCGCAGAGTTTATTTTTCACGGTCAGGCCATGCCATTTCTGTTTGTAGGTTGCGAAAGTATAAATGTAAGTAACCTGGTCATTGACTGGGACATTCCATTTACATTTCTTGGAGAAGTTTTGGCCATTAATAAAGAAGAAGGCTGGCGTGATATCAAACCATTTAAGGATGGATTTTCCTGGCAGTTAAAGAATGGCCAGATTGAATTTCCGAACGTTGATGGTTTTAACTATAATTATTTGGGAAGTACTTTAGCCTTCGATCCTGTTGAAAAACGACCGGTGCATGGCGCCTGGGATATCCACAGTAAACCGCGATGGGTGGAAAAATTACCTGATGGTAATTTAAGATTTCACGAACCTCTTAAACATTATCCACCCGTGGGTTCCTTGCTAAGCTCAAAAGGTGACCGGGAACATGATCGATATGCTCCTGCCTTTGATTTCAAGACCTCTTCAAATATTAATCTTGATGGTATTGTTGTGCATCATGCTCTTGGAATGGGATTTCTTTTCGAGCGTTCTGAAAATATTCAAATGAACAATTGTGGTATATTTCTACGTAAGGGCACTAATCGGGTTATTTCTACAACTGCTGATGCCACCCATTTTTGTAATTGTAAAGGATCTATTCTTCTAGAGAATTGCAGGTTTGAAAATATGCTTGACGACGGAACCAATGTTCACGGGACTTACGTTGTTATTGATAAGATAATTGATAACAAAACACTTTTAGTTAAGTTGATGCATTTTGAACAACGTGGTTTTAATTTTGCGGAACCCGGTGATGAAGTTTGGTTCATTAAGCAACCCTCTCCGGAGCGTCAAGAAACCAATGTGGTAAGTAAAGTGAAAACCATAAATGATGAATTTATTGAAATTAGTTTTGATTCTCCAATGCCACAAGATTTGAAGTCCGGTGACATTTTAGAAAACAAAACATGGAATCCTGAATTTACCATGCGCGGTTGTACGATTCGAAATCATAGAGCCAGAAATGTAGTACTAAAAACACCATTAAAAACGGTAATAGAGAACAATATATTTTCATCGATGATGGCATCAATTTTATTCCGTGGGGAAACTTTTTTCTGGTTTGAATCCGGTGCTGTAAATGATGTTTTGATTCAAAATAACACCTTCGAATACTGCACTTATAGTGGCGCAGAGCATTCAATTCTATACATAACACCGAGGTTAGGAAAAACCTTCGATGAATCCGCTTTATACGATCGTAATATCCGGTTTATTAATAATACAATTCACAACTTTGGTAACAGGATTGTAAATGCCGATAGGGTGGAGGGTTTAACTATAAAAAACAACAAAATCATTAAAAGCTTTTCTGCTAAAGAACTTTATCCTAACAGGCCTCTTATTCAATTAACTAATTGCCAAAATACTTTGATCGAAGGTAACAGTTACGAAGGTGATTGTGAGACAGCTATCAAGACGGATGAGTTCAGTAAAGCAACGCTAACTTCGAAAAGGAATAAGGGTTTCAAATAAGGAGGTCACTTTAGCGAATCAAGAATTTAAATTTTAATTAGGCGGTATTGCTGTTTTTCTTTAGGTTGGCAATGTACTCGGTAGCCGTTACGTTCATTACCTTCTTAAAGTTGTTGTTGAAGTTTCCATAATTGGTTATACCTACAGCGTTCATAGCTTCCTGAACTCTATCGCATCCATTGTCGAACATGGATACGGCATATTTAATTTTGACACTGGTAATGATACTCTTTCCTGTTTCGCCAACCAGGGTTTTTAATTTTCGATGTAAATGCATCCTGCTCAAACCAACTTCATCAGCAAGGTCACTTACTGTAAAATTAGGGTTCTGTATATTCTTTTCAATAACCTGATTAATACTGGTTATCAGTTTCTGGTCGTAAGAGGTGTAGTGAGATTTAATTTCAAGATTGATATTATGGTCCATAAGATAAGTCTTGAACTTATTTCGTGTTTCAAGAATATTATCAACTTTTTTACGCAGCAACTCGGAATCAAAAGGTTTGGTAATAAAATCCCAGGCTCCGGCTTCCAGACCTTTTTTCTGAAATTCAAACTCCGTTTTTGCCGTTAGAAATATTATTGGAATGTGTGATGTGTCTTTATTCGATTTTAACTTTTGGCACATATCTATACCATCCATAATAGGCATCATGATATCGCTTATTATAATGTCCGGAAGGTGCTCTTGTGTCATTAATAAACCTTGTTCCCCATTGTTAGCTTCCAGAATGGAATAATCATTTTGAAGGCTGATCTTTAAGTAGTTTCGTAGGTCATGATCATCTTCCACGATAAGGATGGTTTCTTCTTTCTCAAACACCTCATCATCATAAGGATGGTCTTCAATACTATCCGGGGTATTCATGTCATCAAGTTTACTATCTATGTTTTCTTCAGAATAGTAATTTCTGGAGACCGGTAAAGTAATTTTAAACCTGGTGCCACCTAACTCGCTGTCTTCAACGGTAATGGTTCCGCCATGGGCATTAATCAGACTTTGAGCCAAATGTAATCCTATGCCTGATGACGCTCTATCCTTTCCATGATAGAAACGTTCAAAAATTAGTTTCTTTTTATTGTCAGGAACACCCGGACCACTATCGCTAACGGTAATAATAGCATATTCAAAATCCGCTTTATTTTCAACCTTTAGTGAAATATCAATAACGCCGCCGGAAGGCGTGTATTTGAAAGCATTGGATAACACATTATAAAATCCCTTTTCAAGAACATTACGATCAAAATAACCTTCACATTTATCAAGATTCAATCTTAGATCTATTTGTTCATGTTGAACCTGCCATTGAAATGCCTTGGTGTAATCTCTAATAGATTGTCGAAGGTCTTTTTTTGTAACCCGAACTAAGCTCACACCTTCTGTAATTTTACCAAAATCCAATAATTGATTGACAAGAAAATTCATGCGTTGGATATTTCTGGAGACAATTTCCATGCACATATTCTTTTGTTCCTTGCTTAAGGCCTGATTCATGAGATCGTTGAATGGAGCAAGAATCAACGACAGAGGTGTTTTGAATTCATGACCAACATCAACAAAAAATCGGAGTTGCCGGTCTCTAAGTTCCTTATCCTGATTGATCTTTATTTGATCTAATTCAATTTGATGATCAAGCTTTTGCTTGTGAAACCAGAAGTAAATAAACCCAGATGCAATAAGGCCAATAATTAATACGTAAGCCACATACGCTATGGTGCTTTTCCAGGGCGAGGGAATTACCGAAATGGGGAGAACTTCGCTATTTCTGGTCCAATTTCCTTCATTATCCTCTACCTGTACCTGTAAGGTGTAATCACCGGGATCAAGATTGGAATAGGAAAGCACCGGGTTGGAAGAGGTGTAAATCCAATCGGTGTCATAGCCCTCGAGACGATAGCGGAAGTTATTCTTTGTAATTTTTGAATAGTTTGTAGCACCAAATTCAATAGATACATTATTTTGAAGGTGGTTTAGCTTTAGTAATTCTGTATCATTAATATTTTCTTTTAAAATCACGGATCCAAAAAGGTTCTCACCCGGATTTACTAATTGGTTATTTACTTTGAGATTTGAAAACAACAACTTAGGATGATAAGGATCGGGAGAGATTTTTAGAGGATTTATATAATTCACACCATTGGTTGTTCCGAGGTATAAAAGATCACCATAAAATCCGGAGGCTTCTGTCATACTACTGGAGCCTAAACCGTCATCAGAAGTAAATGTTTTTACCTTTCCCGTTTCAGGATTATAATGTATTAACCCATGGGTATTACCAAGCCATAAATTATTTTTTTTATCTTCTATAACACTCATGATCTTCTTGTCGATCACACCCTCTTCATCAATTTGTTCGAAGTATTCAGATGCTAATGATTTTTTAAAAAGACCAACATCAGTGCCAATCCACATGGTATTATCAGAAGATCTGTGGAAACACCAAACAGATGTATTTTTTACAAAATTATCTTTAATACCTTTTAGAACATCCTCTTTTTGTCGTTTAAGATGGCCATTTTTCTCTATATTTAGTACGATCAACCCTTTGGAAATAGTCCCGATTAAAAGTTGATTAGAATTAGGATCAAACATGATCCTGAATATATGGTGCTGGCTTAAATTTTTTAGTGAAGGAAAATCTTCCCAAAGCCACTTTATTTTATTGTTCTCCTTAACAAGGATCCCTTCTGGAGTACCAATGTAAATTCGGCCATAATTATCTTTTTCAATACACTTAATATTACTTGGGAAAATGGGATCTTTAATAACCTGTTCTAATGTATTATCAGGTTTAAGTATTTGAAGTCCATTATTGGAGCACACGTACAATACATCATCAATTTTTTCAATTTGATTTACGTAATTAATTTGTGGTCCCTTTATTTCCTTGAGATTATCACTTTTGAGATCATAGTTAAAAAGTCCTTCATTACTGATTCCTAAGATGAGATTCGATCCTTTTATAAACATTGATCTAACATTCGGACTATTAAGTCCTTGCAAGTTGATGGAATTAAATCCTGAATTATGAAGGTTAGTGTAACAAAGTCCTTGTCTGTTTCCTACCCAAAGATTATTAAAACTATCGTGATATAATTTCAAGACCGTATTACTCAATAACCCTCTATTGTTAGCTCTGGAGCTTTTGAATTGATCGAGATAATTAAGAGAACTATCCAGTTTTATAAGGCCATTGTTTTGAGTTCCAACCCAAATATTACCTCCCTGATCTCTAGTCATGGAAATTATAGAAATCTCAGGCATTTTGGGACGATTCAATTTAGTTACACCTCTAAGTTTATCAACGGTAAAAAGCCCCTTGCCAGTGCCCGCAAGGATTGCGTTTTCAGTATACAGCAAACTTGTAAAACTTAAGGATTCCGGATTAGGTAGTTTTGAAAACTTGTTACTTCTTAAAAGAAATATTCCATCATTCCCGGCAAATAAAATATCATCGTCAGGAAGTTGAACAGCATCCCTGAAATGGGTGTTGTGAACGCTGGAAATAAGTTCAAATTTTGGTTCATTATCATCAACAAATTTCAAGATTCCCGTAGATGTAATGGCGTATAAGGTATTATCACCGGCTTTCAGAAAATTAAAAATAATTCCAGTATCCTTTGGAGATTTTACCCTTATAAACTTATCCTTTAAAAGTGAATAATAGGAGAATAGACCGGACTCTGTGCCTACCCACAATCGTTTATTATTATCCTCGAAAAGAGCACTTATACGATTATCAGGAAGACTGGCAGGATTGGTTGTTTCTCTGCGAAAATTCACTAAGTTTCTACCGTCAAAACGATTAAGACCGTCATAGGTTCCAATCCATATAAATCCATAACTATCCTGTATTATGGAGTTCACGTCATTTTGCGATAAACCATCCTCAATCGTTAAATTTTTAAAATAGAGATCCTGGGCATATAATGGATTGAAAATAATAATGCCTGTAATTATGTAGAGGTTTATTAATAATCTCTTTAAAATAATATAACCCTTCATGAGGTTGATTTTAAATATTATTATTCCTGAAATAAAGAATCCCAATATAAACAATTCTCAAACGCTTCTCCAATTTTATTATGGCCCGGATATTTAATTTATTGCCTTTTTTTTGATTAAATAGGTTTATTGAAATACAACTTCTTTAACACCTTTCTCATAATCTTTTCCCCTTAATTTTTCGAAGATGGCTTTCATTTCAAGAACTTTATCGGGGTATTCTTCAGCAACATTTTCTTTTTGACCTGTATCTTTTGAAATGTTATAAAGTTGTTCGAAAGGAAGATTTCCAACTTCAATACCAACTTCTTCTCTGAAATTTTTGCCTTCATAAGCTGGTATGTAAATCCAGTCACCACGTCGTAAGGCTGTTTTACCGGTAGCTTCTAAAATTAAATGATCTCTACCTTTTTTAGAATCACCAAGTAGCACCTCTAATAAGGGTTTACTATCCGTGTTTTTAACTTCTTTTTTCCAAAGGCTGGCTATGGAAGCTAAAATATCCATCTGACAAATTATCGCATCAGAAACCCCCGGCTCTATTTTATTTTTCCAATAGGTTATAAATGGAACTCTAGTTCCGGCTTCGAAAATACTATATTTACCACCTCTTAAACCTCCGGCGGGATCGTGATCTCCTAACTTTTCAACGGCATCGTCATAATATCCATCATTAAGTACCGGACCATTATCACTAGAGAATATTATTAAGGTGTTTTCCAATAACCCTTCGGTCTTGAGTGTTTTAACAAATTCTCCTATACACCAATCTGCTTCTAAAATAGCATCACCTCTTGGTCCCATTCCTGATTTTCCTTTAAATCTTGGGTGAGGTGTTCTTGGAACATGAGGTTCCTGCATCGCGTAATATAAAAAGAAGGGTTTTTCTTTATGAGATTTAACATAATTCTGGGCACGAAGTAAGAAGTTGTCTGCCATATCAATGTCGCTCCATATTGCGGATTTTCCACCTTTCATAAATCCAATACGCGGGATACCATTTACGATACTATTATTGTGACCATGATGCCATGTCATTGTTAGCATTTCAGGGTTTGTTAATGCTGTAGGCTCGCCATCAAAATTCTTAAAATAATTTACTTCTAAAGGATCATTTTTATCAAGGTTAGCCACCTGTCCGTTTTCAATATACACTGTAGGGACACGATCCTGGGTTGCAGCAAGAATATAAGACTCATCAAAACCCACTTCATTGGGCCCCGGAGAAATATGTTCATTCCAATTGATCACACCAGTTCCCAAACCTAAATGCCATTTTCCTATAACAGCTGTCTCATAACCCTCTTTTTTCAAAAATTTAGGTAAGGTTATTTGCAGCGTATCAATTAAAAGAGGAGCTGTTCCCGGTAAAATTTTAGCATTTCTGTTGCGCCAGGGATAAACTCCTGTTAGCAAAGCATACCTGCTAGGGGTGCATGTCGCCGAAGAGGCATAGGCGTTTGTAAACTTTAAACCACCATCTGCCAGGGCATCGATATTTGGAGTATTTATTTCAGTGGCATCATAGGAACTTAAATCACCATAACCGAGATCATCCAGATATATAATAACAATATTTGGTTTTGTGGTATCCTTTCCAGGATTTAAGGGCTCTTCTTTTTTTGCTGAATTACACGAAATTGTTAGTAAGGCGATAAGACTAATTAGGCTTTTTTTCATGTTGATTATTGTTTTTCTATTACGAATCAGAATTCCTTTGAGAACATTTAAAATGCTGGATTTTAATCCTACAATCGCATCATCGGTTTTTAGTAACTGCGATTATTACACAGGTTAAATTGAATGTACTTTCTAAACTAAAAAATTTAGAAGTATTGTAACCATAAGAATCTTTAAAATTCAGTGAATGTTACATTTTGAAATTAGCTTGTTACAAAACGAAACATGGCGCATTTATATGAATTATATCTTTGAAAACATATCAAGAAATAAAAAGGATTGAGAAGAATTTGAAAAATGCAGTCCTATACATTCGAGATTAATTTGACAGGTCTCACCACATTATGAAAATGAAAAAACGGTAAACTTTTAGGTAAAAGGCAACATAACGTTTTTTATTTTCCATATCGGATCTAAAAAAAAATATGCGTTTAAACTAAATCTAAATAAATTATGAAAAAAAATTACTTTTCTTTTGTCCTAATGTTTTGTGCAGGTATTCTTTTTGCTCAAAATAACGATTTTACTAATACTGGAGGAGACCTTTTGTGGTCCAATACTGCAAATTGGTCTCTGGGGGCAGTCCCAAATACAACCAATACTGGTCAGGTTCGTTTACCATTAATTGTAGAGTCTGTTGTTGATTTGGATGTAACCATAAAAAAAATTCAAACCACTTTTGCTACGTCGGGTGATGTCCCCGTATCCGGCACTAGCACGTTAACACTTGATCCCGGTGCTGCAAATGGTTTTGGCATTACAAATGTATCGAATAATGATGTTAAAATATCGTTTAAAGGCCTGATTGAAATCAATAATGCTGCAGGTTTTACTTACATGGAAAATGCTAACGGAGCAGCTAATGTTATTGAATTTGCAGATGGCTCAACGCTTACATTGACAACGAACCTTAGTACTGATCAAGGTTCCAATAACAGTGGGTTTTATTTTAATGGAAGTTTAGCCGGAAATGGTAACCTGCGTTTTGGAACAAACACATCTGCCACATTTGGAAGTACTTCATCAAACTCAAGTTACACAGGACAAATTGTCTTTTTAGCAAATTCCTCGGCAATTGTAAATACTGCAGATAACAACATTTTTTATAATGGTCCGAAAGTTCAGATAAATGGAAATTCGTCCATGGATTTAAATGGTGCGAATGTTTTTGAGAGTGATATCGTAGTTGGAGGTAACAACGCGTTCACATTTAATGCAAATAAAAATCAAAGCAATATGGGTTCTATTGTTTTTCAAGGTGGTGGAACACTTGATGTTGTTATCGGTGCTGGAGTTACAGACCTGACCTTTTCCGACAATTCAGCTTCCGACTGGGGTACGGGTACTGTAAATATCACGAATTATTCAGAAGGTGTTATTCGTTTTGGAACCGATAGTAATGGATTAACCTCTGGTCAATTAGCACAAATTGTTGCAGATAATGGTGGTACTCCATTAGCTTTAGATAGTAGTGGCTATTTAGTTAATCAAAGTTCATTATCTGTTGATGATTTTGGCTCAGAACGCAGTAAGCCGATCGCTTATCCAACCTTGGCTTCAGACAAATTGTATTTTAGAACGCCTCAGAACGATGTTCAAATTATAAGTTTAAATGGAAGTGTTCTGCTAAGCAAAAAAATTAAAAATCAATCAGAGATTGCGGTAGATAATTTATCACCAGGGCTTTATCTTATTGTTTTCGATAAACTAAGCGTTCAAAAATTCGTTAAAAAATAATTTTCGATATCAATATAATGATAAGAAACGCATGTAGTGTCATCATTCTCATTATTGGAATGAATTGTTTTGGGCAATTGGGATCTGTACCTTCATTTTTCAATATTCAAAGAGAAATCCCATTGCTCGACCTGAATACAACATCTACCATTTCTGTTGCAGATTACGGAGCTGTTGTGGATGATGGGAATGATGATATTGCTGCTATAACAGCAGCGATAAATGCCGCAGTAAGTTCGGCAACAGAGTCGAATCCGGTTCGTTTACTTTTTGAAAATGGTACTTATGATCTTATGCCCGACGGCAGTTCTACTCATGCACTCTCAATAACTGATGCAAACAATATTCTGTGGGATGGGCAAAATGCGGAATTTTTAAATCATAATCCGGCCGTTGGTTTTGTTAACCTTTTACGGTGTACAAACGTTATCATTAAAGACATTTCAGTTGACTATGCCACATTACCTTTTACACAAGGAAAAATTACATTTGTAGATGAGGCAAATGGGTATTTTGAATTTACAGTTGACGATAATTTTCCTTTGCCCACCGAAACCTTTTTTTCGGACGCTCCACAACGATGGGGTATGATAAAAAATAGTAAAGGAGGGATTAAAGAAGGAACTAAAAATCTAATACCCCATAACAGGTATTTTGAATTGATTGCTCCCAGAACCTATAAATATGCCAATCAAGGGGGAACTAATTTAGATGGAGTGGAAGTTGGTGATTATTTCGTGCATATTGCAAGAAATAATGGAAAATCACTTTTTAGAACCAACGCAGGAAAAAATGTAACTTACTTGAACATCACAGGATATTCAAGTCCGGCCGGCAGTTTTAATGCCGTAAATTGCCAGGAATGGAATATTATTAATTCTCAAATTAAATTGAAAGCGGGGCGCGTACATTCTACAAATGCAGATTGTATTCATGTTAACGGAGGTACAATTGCTCCCTGGGTGGAAAATTGTTCGTTTGAAGGCTTTTCCGATGACTGTGTGAATTTAAAATACACAAAAAGAACGATTACTGAAATAAACAGCTCTACCCAAATCACAGTACTATATCAAGTCGATGTAGGAGAAAATTTAGAATTCTATAACCCTAGAGACGGTGTGTATTTGGGTAATGCCACCGTAACTGCTGTTCAAAATTTAGGAAGCAACCTTTACAAAATCACCCTTTCTGATCCGATCAATATCACCACAATCACAGATCCTGACCATCAACTGGCGGATAAGGCATACGTGGAGAGCAGATCTAATCAATCATTCATTTTTAGAAATAATATTATTAGAAATTCCCGAAGATATGGGATTCTGATACAAAGCAAATATGCGCTTATAGAAAATAATACCTTTCAAAATCTGAGTGGTTCTGGAATCAGAATCGAAAATGGAGTAGATTGGGGTGAGGGATTCAGGGCTTCAGAAATTGAAATAAGAAATAACACGTTCGATAATTGTGGTTTTGATCAAACTTATATTACTGAAGCAGAATCTGCAGCCATAGCTGTAGATTTCATGAAACTTGGTAGCCCTTGTACTGCAAGCGACACCTGGTGCGGAACGCAAACTTCAAATTGGAAAGCCCACAACAATATTCGTATTTTAGATAATACAATACTTTATAATAAAAAAGGGGTATACCTTAAAAATATAGATGGGTTAACATTCAGTAATAACTTTATTTGCCACCGTGATGAAGATATTACTTTAGCTGCCAATGAATCTCCGGTGAAGCAAACGATACTAAATTGTAGTAATGTTAATGTTGTTGATTTTCAATTAACCGTACCCGATGCTAATGCGCAATTCCTTTTAAATGAAGATCCGAGTGCTTTGGAACTCTTAAATTCGGGTAGTGATACCAATATAGGCCTGGATGTAATTACCTCAGGTGGAGATATTACTCAAGGCTTTAATGATTCAGAAATAGGATATGCCTTTAAAATTAATACGGCAAATAACGGCCGTCTTCGCCTCGTGAATACGTCTGACAGTTCACCATTTCCCGGTCCTGTTGGAGGGGCGGCAAGAACCTATGCTTTTTGGTTTAAGCCCGAAGCTTCCGTTTTTCAATCTCTTTTGTACAGTGGTGGACCTGCCAATGGTGAGGTATTTACGGTTCAAATGCAATCTAATGGTGTTCTAAGAGTCACTGATAACAATCAAAATATGGTTAAGATGGATGATATGCCTATAGATATAGGACAATGGAATCATATAGCGATTTCAGTTCCGGAAAATGAATCGATGTTCGATATTCAACTTTATAAAAACGGTGTGGCTTCATCGGAAACCTATTCCGGTTCAGATGATTTGATTAATACAACAAGCACCCGTGTTGATTTCTTTCCAACTTTTAATGGTCTTGTAAGTGATATAAGATATTTTGATTACAAGTTATGTAGCAGTGAAATTGAAAGTGTTTTTAATGATAGGCAAACAAACACCCTTTCAAATGACTTTAACCTTAAAGGAAAGCAAACTAAAATAATTGTTTATCCTACTCTGGTATCAGATAAGCTCTATTTCAGTAAGTCGGTTAATTCGATAAAAGTATTTAATCTTCTGGGTCAAAACTTTACTCAAATAAATCATTCTAATATTAAGGAAATTGATTTGTCAGGTTTACCTTCAGGAATTTATATAATTCAACTAAATAACCTACAGACAGAAAAAATTTATAAAAAATGATAAAATCCCATTTTGCTTTTATTGTCGCATTACTTTTCAGTTTTTTTACTGAAGCGCAATACCAATTTTCTTTACCTGATAATTTTAGAAAGCAACGTGACCTTCCGCTTGTGGAAATGCCAATTTCTATGAATGTTAATTTAAGAGATTTTGGTGCTCTTCCAAATGACGGAGAAAATGATGCCCCCGGTATCATGAAAGCCTTAAACTTTTGTAAAAAAATTGCCCGTACAGGTGCCACAGGTATAAAATTAGTATTTGAAAAAGGACGTTATGATTTATTTGGTGATAGCGACCCTAAAAAGACACATATCATTTACCTCGGTAACGCTAAAAATCTAACCATTGATGGTAATGGCGCTGAAATTATTATTCATGATCCTTTAAAAGGATTTTTTTCAGTATTTAAAAGTGAGAATATCATTGTAAAAAACTTCTTTATTGATTACGATCCGCTACCTTTTACTCAGGGGAAAATTACTGGAGTGAATATTAAAGACAAATATTTTGAGTTAAAAATTGACGAAGGATTTCCAAGTCTTAGCGAAAGTATGTTTCAGGAAGCATCACGAGTTTGGGGCATGCTTATGGATCCGGAAATTCCGGGAAAACTGAAAGATGGTTCACCTAACCTCTTTGCAACAAAGGAATTTGAACAACTGGCACCGGGACATTTTAAGGTGAAATTAAAATCGATCAATCTTCTAAAAACCATGGAAATTGGCGATTTATATGTTCATTTGGCAAGAACAAATGGCTGCAGCATTTTTAAATCTGGTGAAAGTAAAAATATTACCTATTTAGAAAACACAAATTATTCTAGCGCGGCTGGAAGTTATAATGCTTTCAACATGGAAGAATGGAATATTATCGGAGGTCAGGTATTATTAAAACCCGGTAGGATCCATAGTGCTAATGCAGATTGCATTCATGTTAACGGAGGAAAATTTGGGCCCTGGATTCAAAATTGTCTTTTTGAAGGTTATAGTGATGATGCGATTAATATGAAGGCAAATAAACGCAATATCTTGAAGCAATTATCTCCAACGGAATTAGTTGTAAAATTTAATGTTAGTAAGGGAGATATATTAAGAATATACAATCCAAGGGAAGGAAAACTCATTGGAAATTATGAAATTGTATCCTCAAAACCTTTAGGAAAGGGGATGATGCAAGTCACCCTTCCTGAACCTATAAATGAAACTTTAGATGTTGGCGATACTAAAACCAATGATGTTGCTTACCTTGATACGGAATCCAACGAATCTTTTGTGATTAGAAACAACACATTCAGGAATGCACGTCGATATGGAATTTTATTGCAAAATTCATTTGGTGTCATAGAACGTAATATCTTTGAAAACCTAAGTCAATCTGCGATTACTCTTGTTAATGGTGTAGATTGGGGAGAAGGCTTTATAGCTCACAATATTACTATTAATCAAAATATTTTCAAGAACTGCGGGTACGATGCTACTTATTTAAGCGATTATAACGCGGCAGCCATAAAAATGCGCGTTACAAAACTTAAAAATTTGGATGCCAAAGGAAAATGGAATGGTGTAGCGACGGCTCCTTGGAAGGGATTGGAAAATATTGTAATTTCTAACAACACATTTTTGTACAACAAAAGAGCTTTATCCATTGAATGCTCAGCCAATACAGTTGTTAAAGGAAATAAATTTATAAGAAATCAAAAGGACCTTTCTGGTGAAAATGAAATTCTTTTGGAAAGCAACAATACAAATCTGGTTTTTGAAAACTAAGTGACCAAATAGAAATTCAATAATTTTTTATTTTATGAAAAAATCAAAAATTTATTTCACCGTTCTTTGTTTAGCCTTGGGAAGTGGTATTCTGTTTGCTTGTCAGTCTAAAGAATCAGAACCAACAAAAAAGCCAAATATTCTCTTTTGCCTTGCTGATGATGCAACCTGGAAGCACATGAGTGCCTACGGGACAGATTGGATTGAAACCCCGGCTTTTGATTATATTGCAGCTCATGGCTTGCTATTTAATAATGCATATACGCCGAATGCGAAATGCGGCCCTTCCAGATCTATAATTTTAACCGGTAGAAATACCTGGCAGTTAGAAGAAGCTGCCAATCATTTGGCCTATTTTCCAACGAAATTTAAAACTTATCCGGAAGCACTTTATGAAAAGGGCTATCATGTGGGTTATACCGGAAAAGGCTGGGCTCCGGGTACCTCTTTAAATAAAGATGGAAGTAAAAGAGAACTCCTGGTAAAAGCCTTTAATAAAATAAAAACGGAGCCCCCAACCACGGGTATTTCAAATGTTGATTACGTTGAAAACTTCAAAAGTTTTTTGGATGAAAAAAAAACAGATGAACCCTTCTGTTTTTGGTATGGCGGTCATGAACCTCACCGAAAGTATGAGTATGGAACAGGCGTTAAATTAGGTAATAAAAAATTATCACAGCTGGATTCTGTTTTCCCTTACTGGCCGCAATCTGAGGTTGTGAAAAACGATGTTTTAGATTATGCTTTTGAATTAGAATACTTTGATAAACAATTAGGTGAAATGCTCAACATATTACGAGAGCGTGGAGAATTAGATAATACAATTATTGTAGTTACCTCAGATAATGGTATGCCTTTCCCACGCGTAAAAGGACTGAGTTATGAGCATTCAAACCATTTACCCTTGGCTATTATGTGGAAAAATGGCATTAAAAATCCGGGTAGAAAAATTGAAGATTATGTAAGTTTTGTCGATTTTGCAGCTACATTTATTGATTTGGCGGGATACGATGCTAAAACACTGGGGATGCATCCAATACAAGGAAATAGTTTAAAACCATTTTTTGATTCCGATAAAGAAGATGTTATTAAAGCTGAAAAAGACTATGTATTATTAGGGCAGGAAAGACATGATGTTGGCAGACCCAACGATGTAGGTTATCCGGTTAGAGGGATTGTAAAAGATGGCTTTCTATATGTAATTAATTATAAAAATGACCGGTGGCCGGCAGGCAATCCTGAAACAGGTTATACCAATACTGATGGAAGCCCAACAAAAACAGAAATATTAAATCTTAATAGAAGTGGTGAAAACCACCGGTATTGGGAATGGAATTTTGGTAAGCATCCACCGGAAGAACTATATCAAATAAGTAAGGATGAAAATTGCTTAAATAATCTGGCAGAAAATAAAGAATATCAATCGTTAAAAGCCGATTTAAAAAATCTTTTAATTTCAGAATTAAAAAGTCAAAAAGATCCGAGGCAATTCGGTAATGGAGATGTTTTCGATAATTATCCTCCTGATAGAAATGCTCATTTCTACGAAAGATACATGAATGGTGAAGATGTTAAAGCAGGTTGGATCAATGCATCTGATTTTGAAAAAAGAAAAGAGCATTAAAAAAGGTAATTAAAAAGTTTGATCGAGCTTCACTGAATAATGAAATTACCATGAAAATTTTTACATTTCTCTTATTTTTACCATGTCTGGTGTTCTCTCAAATTGAAATGCCGTCAATTTTTGATGATAATATGGTCTTGCAACGTCATGATCATGTCTCTGTTTGGGGAACAGATAGACCAAATACTTTAATCAAGGTGTCCGGAAGTTGGGATGAAGAAGCCACGGTTAGATCCGGTAATTCGGGTGAGTGGAAGGTGAAAATTAAAACTCCCGAAGCAGGCGGTCCTTACACTTTGACTGTAGAAGGAAGCACTAAAAAAATTTTTAAGGATGTATTAATTGGAGAGGTTTGGCTTTGCTCAGGACAATCTAATATGGAAATGCCTTTAAAAGGATATAAAAATCAACCCATTATTGGCAGTAACGAAGCTATTTTAAACGCTACAAATAACCAGATTCGCTTGTTTAATGTAAAGCGTCGTGCAAGTCTAGAACCATTAAACAACGTAGCCGGTTCATGGGAAAAGAGTAATCCATTAACCGCTAAAGAATTTAGCGCTGTGGCCTATTTTTTTGGAAATAAGATTAATGAATTACTAAATGTGCCTATTGGATTAATAAATACGTCATGGGGTAGCTCTAACATTGAAAGTTGGATGGATAAAGAGACCTTGTCTGAATATAAAATAATTGAAGATTTAAAAGAAGTACCAGAAGATAAACCTCAAAAATCACCCTATTTATTATACAACGGTATGTTACACCCGCTTCAGAATTTTACATTGAAGGGGTTTATTTGGTATCAGGGGGAGGCCAACAGATTTAATGCAGAGGAATATTCCAAATTATTTCCTGCTATGATCCAACAATGGCGATCCCAATGGAATCAGGGCGATTTACCTTTTTATTTTGTTCAAATTGCTCCATTTGGCTACAAAGGCATGAATGCTGGCTACCTGAGAGAAGCACAATTAAAAACGATGTTAACTGTAAATAATACGGGTATGGCAGTGTCGCTCGATGCAGGAGACTGTAATAGAATCCACCCGGCTCAAAAACGTAAAGTTGGTGAACGATTAGCGTATTGGGCCTTGTCTAAGAACTATGGGTTTGATGGTATCACTTTCTTAGGTCCGGTTTATGAAAAGATGGATATTACAAATGATGGAAAAATCAAGTTGTATTTCAAGTTTTCTGAAAATGGTTTTCTTCCAATCAATGAAACTCAAACGGGATTTCAAATAGCGGGTCCAAATAAGATTTTTTACCCCGCAAAAGCCGTTATTAATAGAGATGGTACAATTTCTGTTTTTTCCGAAGAAGTGCCGAATCCAGTAGCCGTGAGGTATGCTTTTGAAAGTTGCCCGGAGGCTACCTTATTCAATACAGCCGGCCTACCGGCATCGTCCTTTAGAACAGATGATTGGGATGACTAAACTTACAAGCTAGAGTTCACTTTTTGATCTCATCAGTTCCTTAATTAATCTTTTAAGATCAATTATGAATTCCAAACTTTATAAAACAAAAAACCGCTAGAGTAAACTCAGCGGTTTTTTTATTTCAAGCCTTGCGCTTGATTGCGGAGGAAGAGGCCCCGCTGAACCTTTAATTTTATCAGTGATAGCAAGGTTTTCCTATTTTTTAAATAGCCAAAAGGTAACTCATAGGGTAACCGCTTTTGTAAGTCAATACATACTTATTAATGAACGTAATACTATTGTAAAGATAATTATTTTTTAAAATAATTAGTGTGATTAATGGGGCATCTTTAAATTTTACATTCAAATTTAATTTTCATGAAAATAAGATTTGTTTATGTTTTAATTCTCTTATAATGAATTTTAGGTAAACATTAACGATTGTAAATTTTCCATTATTATTTGTACAAAAGTAAAAAGATGATGTATTAACCCTGGTAAAGACTACTGATTTTTTTAGGTTATCCTTTTTAATTTTTTGGATGAAATCCGCGAAAAAACAGTTGAACGGGCCATAAACATTCTTTATTACTAGTGTTTTCAAAAAATTATTATATTTAAAAGCTATTAACTACTAATTTACTTTCAATCAGACTTATGGTGAAACAATCTTTTTTAGTAACCGTTGCCCTTTTATTATTTTATTTAACCTATTCACAAGATAAAAAAGACCAACCTAAACTTCAATATCCGTTTGCGGAATTAGGCACTGAAAGCCCTCGAGGCGTTTTTGGAACAGATGATCGAAAAGAAGTTAAAGATGCCTATGGTTTTAAAGATTTTGTTCGTGCAACGGCCGTGATGATTCCAAAAAATTTAATTACAGACAACCGAATATATGGTTATACGCTACGGGAAAGTCTATCCCGTATGTTCGGAACTTCAAAGTTCGATAAAAATGTCCGATTTTTAGATCAGCCTACAAGTGCTCAATGTACTGGGTTTTTAATCGCTCCGGATATTCTCGTCACTGCTGGCCATTGTGTGAAGCAAATGCAGGATGCTAATAAATATGTTTGGGTTTTTGATTATACTAACGATTTGAAATACAACCAAACTTATAAATATGTACAGGTAGATCCAAATGATATTTATGAGGTGGCCGAGGTTTTGACAGCAGATCTCAACGATAAAACAGATGATGATTATTCTTTTTTAAGACTAAACAGACAGTCAACCAGAGCTCCCTATCGCTTTAGAACAAGTGGTAAAGTAGCATTAAATACTAAGGTAAACACCATTGGAAGCCCCACAGGTCTTCCCTTAAAATTTGCCGATAATGCTATTGTTGTAGAGAACTCCAAGCCTAATTGGTTTAAAAATAGTATTGATACATTTCCAGGGAATTCAGGAGGACCCGTTTTTGATCCAAACGGTTTTATTGAGGGTATTATGGTCCGGGTTGCGACGGTACAATCGCAGAATGGAACATATACAGGAGATTACATGTACGACTATATATGTAACTGTATTAAAACTGTACAATCGACTAGTGCGTACTGGAATGCCGGTGCCCAGGCACATAGGATAAACAAGGTCCCATATCATGTTTTATACAGAGCACTTTACGAAAATATAGCATATGCTATTAGAAATAATCTTTCGGATAGATTGAATACCTGGTTGACTTACTCCTGGATGATCAACCACGAATATACCAACGAACATGAGCGATTTGAATATATTGCTGCGAGCTACAATAATTTGTCAGCATTACAAAAGATATTTGAAAAATCTGAAGCTCAGGATTTGGATGCTATTGGTTCCAGACTTCTTTATACGGGTATCCGAAATAATAATGAAGCTCTCGTAAATTACGTTTTAGATCACGTTTCCTTTGTGGAAATTTTAGATGATCCAAATAAACCATTAATTACGGCTTATAAAAACGGAAGATCAAAAATACTCCTCGAGCTAATAGATAGAGGTTTTAATCCTAATGTCCGTGATCATGACGGTAATAATCTACTTCATCTCGTTGCAAGTTCAGGTAACACCTCGATACTTCAAAGCTTGGCCTCCAGAGGCGTAAGTGCGATGCAAACCAATACAAAAGGAGAACTGCCTGAGGATATCGCGAAAAAATTTGGTAACAAATCAGCTAAAAAATATTTGAAAAAACTACGAAAAAAGCAAAAACGTTCACGTTGAAAGTAGTTAAATATTTCATGTAATATTATAATTTTAAAATGATGCAATGTTTTAAATTAAGCTTTAAGAAGCATAAGTTTATATTATCTATGATTATTATTTTGTTCACTCAATTTAGTATGCTTGGGCAAAATAATAGTATTTATTGGACTGATGAAGGTCTTTTTTCATCCGGGGAGTGTTTAAGTAATACAAGTGATTTTAGACAATTGAAGCTGCTAGTTAAACCAGATACTGAAGTTGATAATGTTAAGATTTTTATTGAAGTTAATTTTAAAAGTGAAATTTTTGAAAGTGTTCAGGCTTTTAATGATTTTGATTTAGAGTTTTGGTTACTCGAAAATGAGGCTTTTAAATCTGAAACTCCTTTAAAAATCACCATTCAATATAAGAGTCAGGAGCAACCGAATACCATTGAATTATTCTATAAGGTTTGTCTCAAATATGTTGTGGCAGCTTCCCGAGGAGAAGGAAAAGCTATGGCGGAGGCACCTTCTAAATTCATTAAACTTCCTGTATATTTCGCAACCGACAGGAACTATGTAAAAACCGAAAACCTCAATGATGTTTTTGGTACGGAGCGCTCAAAACTTAAATATGGTATTTGTCAGGTTAGTATTCCGAACAGTCATGATGTTGGACAAGTTGAAAGTCCGTCCATATGGCGTTTTGAATTCAGTGAAGATCCTTCTAAACATGTGATGATCCAGAATATCAATGTTTTGGATAAAGAAAAATTCTTTAAATCACTTTCAAAGTCCATTAAAAAATCTCCGAGAAAAAGTTCATTCCTTTTCGTTCATGGTTATAATACGTCCTTTAGTGAAGCGGCGAAACGCACCGCACAGATATCCTACGATTTGAAATTTGATGGCAGAGCTGTGTTTTACAGCTGGCCGTCTCAAGCTTCTATGTTTAAATACTCGAAAGATGAAGCGAATATTGAGTGGTCCAAATACAACATAAAACGTTTTTTGGAGGATTACATAACAAGATCCGGAGCAGAAGATATTTATTTGGTGGCACACAGTATGGGAAACCGAGGGTTAACAAAGGCCTTAGTTGAGTTATTCAACGAAAAACCCGAACTCAATAAAAATATTAAAGAGGTTATTTTGGCTGCACCAGATATTGATGCTGATGTATTCAAAAATGATATTGCTCCACAGATGGTCTCGGATATCAACAAACCAATTACCTTATATGTGTCAGCTGATGACTTAGCGCTTAGGGCTTCAAAACTCCTTCATGGAAATCCTAGAGCGGGTGATTCTGAGGATGGTGTTGTTTTGTTGAATGGTGTAGAAACTATTGATGCTACGGGAATTGATACTAGTTTTTTATGTCATTCGTATTTTGCCGATACGAATTCCATTATCTCCGATATTTTTGACCTCATAAATACAGGTAAACGGGCCATGCAAAGAACGCAACTTACCCCGGTTAAAGTAACGAATCTTCCATATTGGAAGGTAAAACAATAATAAAATTTTTATCATCAGACCAATAAAAACAATGCCATGAAAAAAATATTAGTTTCACTTCTTTTCATTGTAATGTCAACCTACATTTTCGGCCAAGAAAAGTATAAAGTTGTATATGATTACAATTCAGAAAATATAACCTATTATAAGCTAGATAAAAACTACAAGGTCATAGACACTTTGAACAAGCCTAAAATAAGAAGAAACAGCCTGGTTGAACTTGAATTGAAAAATGTGAATCCCTTCGCGGTTGATGTGGAAACGGATGTGAAAGAGGAAGAGGTGCAGCAATCAGGACAGGGATTTAACTTTAGTTCATTATTAGGGGGTATAAATACGTTTAGCAGTGGAAATTTAGATTTGAATGTAGGTAATTTACCTACGGGAGGATTATTGGAACAAGCGAGTTCCAGAGGTGATAAAATTACGAGCGGATTTTCAGATTTAAACGAGAAAATTGCTAATGTTTCTACCTTAAAAACTACACTTATGTCGAAGTTACTCAATCCAAATCTGAGTAAAGACGAGATATTGAATAGTGTTGTTGCCACAGCCCGAATGCAGCAAGATGCCCGATTACCCGATCCTAAAGAGAACTTTTATGCTTTTCTCACGGAATTAGAAAAAATAGTTCAGGAAGATAAAGTTGATTTAAGCTCTGAAATTAATAGTGCATCTAAGGAAGTTGATAAGAAAACAGATAACGATAAGGTATTGTCTAGAGGTGAGTTAATTGAGCGGAATTATTTTATCAGTGATTTACAGGATTTATTAAAAACCTTGAATTCTTCAACGACCCAAACGGTAGAGAATCTGGACAAAATCAAGTCGTTGTACACCATGCTTGAAAGTTCTGATTTTAGTAGAACCTATGATTACGAATTAAATGCCGATAAGGTAAATATTGAATTAAAATTTGTGCAAAGTAATTTTGCTAAAAGTGCAGACGTCAAGAATAATGGGAATACGATCAAAACCAGAAACATAAAATTATTTGCTAAAGGCGGTTTCAAAATAAATACTGGGATCGCACTCACACTAAGTAATTTTGGTTCCAAATCTAAAGACTTTTACATCAGCGAGGGTGGTACTATTGGTGCGGATGAAAACAATTATTTTACACCAAACCTGAGTACCATGATAAATTTTTATCCTTACACCGGAGGAAATTTTAATATTGGTGGCTCTTTTGGTTTGGCCATACCTATTTCCGGTGATAGCAATGTTAAAGGTCTCAGTTTTTTATTGGGCCCTTCCATACATTTTGGATCTAAAAATACGGTTTCCTTATCGGGAGGATTAGCCTACGGACCGGTTAAAAAATTAACTAACGGTTACCAGGTTGGCGATGTTGTAAATTTTAGTTCCATAGATAACTTTACTAAAGAAGTTTATGACTTTGGATACTTTTTCGGAATATCTTTTAGCTTATTCGATATCAACTAAAATTTAAGTTTAACCATCATTTTAAATATGAAAAAAATTGTAATTGCGCTATTACTTTGCTTTTGTTTTCAGTTTATTCATGCTGAAAAATATGCATTAATTATAGCCATTGGGGATTATCCTAAAAAAACAGGTTGGAGCACGATTAGTTCTGCTAATGATGTTCCACTCATTCAACAAACCTTACTAAATCAGGATTTCAAAGCTGAGAACATCCAAATTCTTTTAAACGCAGATGCTACCTATGCGGGTATTGAAAATGCATTAAATGCTCTGCTAAAAAAAATTCAACCGGATGATATCGTTGTGATTCATTATTCTGGTCACGGGCAGCAAATTTTTGATGACGATGAAAACGAAGAGATCGATGATAAGGATGAAGCATTGGTACCCTATGATGCCTGGGCCAAGTATACTTATAATTATAAAGGAGAGCATCATTTTCGCGATGATGAACTGGGGAATTACATTACGAAATTTAGAAATGCACTAAAGAGTAAAGGACAACTTTTACTTTTGTTAGATAGTTGCCATTCTGGATCTTCAACACGCGGCGGTATTGCCAGAGGAAGTCGTTCGGTTTTCGCACCCGATGGCTGGAAACCAGACAAAGAAGGATCCTCTAAAGGTAGTGATATGACGGAGCAATCTACGGAAAAGTTAGCTTCTAACGCAGCTCCTTTTGTTTTGATATCAGGTGCTTCGGCTGATGAGCTCAATTACGAATATAAAGGAACTGGTTCCCTAAGTTATGCCTTTTCTAAAGCTATGAGTAAACTGGGAAGTGATTATTCTTATAATCAGTTGTTCGCGAACATTCAAACAGTGATGAGCGTGATCTCTCCGCAACAAAATCCAACCATCGAAGGAGATGTTAACGTGGCGCTATTCAACAACGCTTACATAAAACAACAGCCATTTTTTAAAGTAACTGCCATTCCTAGAGGTGATGTTTTAAAGATTCAGGCAGGCAAACTTCAGGGAATCTTTAAAAATACTACAATTAATATTTTGCCTTCCGGTTCAGCCAGAGTAGAGGAAGGAAATATAATTACCAAAGGTTTAGTGGTTAATGCAAAATTCAATGAGGCTATTATTAAATTAGATAAACCTCTGGAGGATACTAATATTAGTAAATATTGGGTGTTTATTGATAAACCAGCCTATGGTGATATAGCTGTTGATGTATATTTCGATGGAACACTTACCAATAAATCTATAAGAAGTGGTATTGAAGCGTTTTTGGAAGAAAATCATTTAGGAAAGGTTGTAAAAGACACTCTCGAATCTGATGTCATATTGGCTCAGGAAGGTGAAGAGATAACTATTTACGCCCCAAACGGAAGGGTTCCTATTTCTAATGATGAAGACTCCCGTGGAGGTGCAACCTTAGATGATATTAAGAACAAACTTTTCAGTTTTGCTCAGGGTCAGTACTTGAAGAATCTGGATATGAAGAATAGCGATTATGAATTTGAGTTTAAATTGATTCCGGTTTCATATGATGTATTACTTGATGAAATTGGAGAAAAACTAGATCCAAAGGATTTTGAAAATGACAACGGAACCTTCCAGGTTCATGAAGAAACCGATCATGTAGTACTTCAGGTTACCAATAAAAGTAAAACGCCTTTGTACTTCAGTATTATAGAGATCAATTCAAAAGGAGAAATAAATCCTTTTATGCCAAATGGAGATTGTTCTTTAAATGACAACGAACGTAAATTATTGCCGGGAAAAACCATGACCTTTGATGATTGTGTATTTTCCTTTTATCCACCTTATGAAAAATTGGTTTTAAAGGGATTTGCAACGCCATATCCTATAAATTTTCAATCAACTGTAGAGACCAGAGGAGATTCTTCCCGAAGTGCATCTAATCCTTTGGAGAGCTTTCTGGGAGATACCTATTCTCAGTCAAGAGGTTCTGATGGTAATAAAAGTTCAGCAAATATAGACGGTTACAGCACTGAGTTCGTTTACGAGATCGTAAAAAAGGAATAAGATATTTGATGTTAGGTTTTTTAGGCTCAATGCAATTACATGAATAGAATCCTGATCTTTTTGGTTTTATTTACGCTTTCCTTTTCTGGTTTTGCTCAAGATGGAGAGAGGGGATCCGGTGCGGTAAATCTTAAAAAGAAGCGAGGAGTTAAAAGGGCTCTGGTTGTAGGCATTGCCGATTATAATGCCGAATCATTAAAATTGAATTATTCCGATGATGATGCAAAGATTTTCAAAGAGTATCTGGAAGAGGTGGAGCAGATCCCAAAGGAGCGATTAGTAGCTCTAATTGCTGATGATTCTATTTCCGGAACTCCCGAAACTCAGCCTACCTCAAATAATATTTTACACGAGTTAAAGGAGATAGAAGACAATACCAGAGAAGGGGACACCATCTTTTTTTATTTCGCTGGCCACGGTGATGTTGTTGTGAATCCTGAAAACAAGGAAGAAGGTTTTTTACTAGCTAAAGATGCCAATGACAACCGAGAGTATTTTGGAACACCAGGTGTGGTTTCCTTAAAACATCTAAATCGAGTGATAACAAGTATCACAGATAAGGGCGCGAAGTTTGTATTGGTTCTAGATGCTTGTAGATCCGGGTTTTTATATAAGGAAGGTACCCAAAAAAACCTTGAAACTTTTAATAATAACTTTCAAAACTCTACTAAATTTTTTAGTTGTAAACCAGAGCAACTATCTCTGGAAAGTAAAGACATAGGCCATGGTTATTTTACGTACTATCTTGTTCTTGGTTTACTTGGAGCTGCGGATAATTTAATGCCGGACAATAACCTTCAGTATTTCGAATTAAGCACATTTTTAGCCAATAATGTTTCAAAAGAAACTAATACAAGACAATCACCTATCGTTTGGACGCAGTATTTCAACGAAATCTTTGTTCCGGTAAATATTTCTTATAAAGAAAAAGCATTTGAAGCTCTAAAGAATAGCAGTACCATGAAGAACATTTGGAAGAGTAGAGGTATTGAAAGTACTGTAACTGAAACCTTAACCGAAATTCCTATAATTAAAGAATTTAATAGGGCTTTACAAAATGAAAATTATTTTGGTTCTGAAAACAGTGCTTTGGAATTGTATAATAAGGCAAAAGATCAGGTTTTAGTTGAACCTGAAATTTTAGGACGTATGCAGTACAGTCTCGTAAATACCTTGTCCACTGATGCTCAAATTCTAATAAACAGTTATATCGGTAATGCTGAATTCTTGCCGGGGAGTAAAACTTTTAAGACCAAAGCAAAATATCTGACTATTTGTTTGGACTTGTTAAGAAAAGATGATTTTAATTATGAACGCTTGCTTATGAGTAAGCTCTTTTTGGAGTCCTATGCCATTATCAGGGCGCAGCAGTTCTCTAAATATCCTGAGGCAAAAGCAAAATTGCGACAAGCCCTAAAAATTGAAAATAGGGCAGCTTATCTTCATAATGCCCTCGGTATTGTTCTAAATCATGAAAATAATTTTAAGGAGGCTGAATACCATTACAGACGAGCTATGGAATTAATTCCTACCTGGTCTTATCCTTTTCTCAATTTAGGGGTGAATTTTTATGAACAATATCAATACAAAAATGCTAAATTTTACTATGAGGAAGCGCTGGACAGGGATCAAAATTCTTATGGAAGTATTCTAAACAATCTTGGAGCAATCAGTGAAAGACAAGGTAAATACAATGAAGCGGAAGCCTTTTATCACAAGGTTAAAGAAACAGATGGCGCTTATTCAGTAACAACCCTTCGCAATCTGGGGAAATTATATAATAATCGAGGAAATATAAAGAAGGCGATAGAGTATTATCAAATGGCTTATGACAAAGATCCGGATAATGTTTACACTTTATATGATTACAGTGACATTATAAATGACTATAATCTGGATGCGAGAAAGCCAAAACAAATGCTTGAAAAGGCTATAGAAATAGAACCTTTTTTTTCACAAGGCTATGCTAAATATGGGGACTATTTAAGACGCTATAATTCTGGTGATGAAGATTTAAAACTGGCAGATAGCTTATACAACTTTGCTATTAAAAATGATCCTTTTTATACTTGGGCCTATGCGGGTCGAGGTTGGTTATATGAAAAGCAAGGTAATCAGGAAAAAGCGCTGCAGTCCTTCAATGAAGGTATAGAAAAGAATAGTCAAAAGCCACGACCGTACTATTATCTAGCCGGTTATTATAAAAGCGCTTTGGGAGATAGTGGTCTTTCTGAAGAAAACTATTTGCGAGCTGTGGAAAAAGATTCCTTCTACATACCCGCTTATGAAGGTTTGGTTGATTTGTATAACGATAATGATCGCCAGGAGGAATCTATAGATTTAGTGAATAAACTACTCTCATGGAATGGAGAATCTCCGGTTTTGTATACGCTATTGGGCAATACTTATTTCGATCTGAAGGATTTTGAAAAAGCATCTGAAGCTTATCAAAAATCTATTGATCTCGATGCTACCTATGCCAAAGGCTATACTAACTTGGCCTTTTGTTTATTGAAGAATGAAAATTATGACGAAGCTGTAAAAAACTTTAAAATGGCTTTTGAAAATAATCCGTACAAAAACAGTTTAGACCTTTTTTCTAAACTATTAAGTAGTGAGGCCAGAAAGCAGGGAAGAAAAGGAGATCTGAAAGTTACGGAACACTTATTAGTACTAGCAAAAGACCTCATTGAAAATAATGAAACAGTCTTTAAATTAGGTGAATTTTACTATTTACAAGATCAACCCGAAAAGGCAGAAACTGTAGTTTCAGAATATATTGAAAAGCAATCTACAAGATCCTGGAAGTTAAAGTATTATGAATTGGCCACTAAGATTGCTATTGATCTCGGTCAAAAACAAGAATCCCAGAAATTTACCGCTTCTTTAAATAAAATTAATCCTCGGCCTGATGTCATTTTAAATGCTTTGGTACTTAAACTTAATGGCCAAAATTCAAAAGCACGTCAGGAAATCAATAAACTGAATAAAATCATGCTGAATGAAACCTTCCTAAAAAAGAAATATAGCAAGAATACTATTAACCTTTTAAAGCAACTAACAAAATGAAATTAAAACAGTTCTCAACCCTAGTTTTTACGTTTCTCGCACTGCATCTCACGGCTTTCGCAGGCGTAAATCTAAAAAACGGTAATTTCTATATTTCATATACCGATTTATCACAAATATCACCATACACGGCATTCAAGGATATTACAAGAACCTATAATTCGAAGGCTACGAGAATTGGTTTATTCGGTTATGGCTGGGGTGTTGAATTTCAGACGCACTTGTATGCCTATCCTGATGGAACTGTTGTAATTCAAGAACACGGTTCCGGAGGACGAACCATGTATACGTCTCAGTTTGCTACAGATGATATGCTAGAAGACATGATTGATCAAATTATTGATGCGGAGATTGAAGATGGCGCTCTTGATTATAATCCTGATGCTATTTTAGAACGACGTAAAAAGCTTACCGAAAATGCGGCTTTAAGATCTGTATATTGGGATAAATATGTTAAAAAAGGATTACTGGAACCCTTTTACGGAATGCCTGAGGGTATGCAGTGGGATTCCTTTCAAAGAGGAAATCAAAGATTAGAAAAAACCGGCTTTGGTTTTGAACGTGTGAGCGGAAGAGAAATTGAACAGTTTGACAATGATGGCAATTTGATATTGAAGGACAATGGAAATGGTGTTTTCACGAAACTGGAGTATATTGAAAATCGTATTACTAAAATGATTAATGCTGATGGATCTGAGGTTTACTTTAAAACTAATGCTGATGGTTTTATTATTGAATTAAGCTCAAGCGTGAATGATAATGTTTCTGTATTTAAATATGACGGTCAAGATTTGGTTTATTCGAAGGATGTAGAAGGAAACATTTACGGCTTTGAGTATGATAATCATCATAACCTCATCAAGATAATTTATAACCTTGATAGACAGGAAGGTGTAAAAGAGGATGCTATGATTATGGAGTATTCTCCAAAAACCTATTATATTTCAAAAATAATCGATCGAAATGGTGATATAACAGAATACAACTATTTGGTTTTTTATAAAGAAGATGGTTCTGTGGATGACGACCATTATGGCACGGAAGTTACAAAGAGAGGTTTCAACGGTCAGCCTCTTAAGAACAGTTATGAATATTTTATTGGGGTGAAAAGAGATGGAAATCGCTTCACTCAAAAGATAAAAACCACCATAAACGGAATAACTACAGAAACGACCTATGATGACCTATGTAACGTGCCTACCTTGATCATTCGAGGAAACAGATCAACAGCATTTAAATACAATAATCGTTGCTTGCTAACGTATAAGGCTACCAATTATGACACGATTACCATGCGTTATCATCCTAAACTTGAAAAAATAGTTTACGTTAAAAATAATAACGGTGAAACGGAATTTGAATATTCTGACGATGGTGATTTAACCTATGCCAAAAAAGGAGATAATTGGGTGCGATTAATTTATAATGAAAATGGAAAGATATCTAAAATGGAACAAGAAAAAAATTCATTAATCTTTACTTATAACGACATAGGAAAACCAATAAAAATTGAAATGGAAGAGGTTGGTGCTATTAAAGTAGAGTACGATAAATACGGCGAAATAACCAGGGTTTCCAGTGATGAGGGAAGTAATATTTCTCTTAAAGTAACGCAGGCATTTCAAAACTTGTTAGCTTTGGTAAAACCTGCAGGTGTCAACCTCAATATGTAGATAAGGATATTTCAGATAGTCCTTGGGCTTAGATGTATTTTAATTACCACATTTTTAAATGTGAACTTTTATTGAGCTCTCTAAGATCCGGCACTTGTTTACCATTAGTAATAATCATAACATCTTTCATGAGCGCTTCGATAACTTCGTTGTTGAGATCGATACTTTGCTTTAAATTAGACTCATCAATAATATAACCGTTGCCCATGAGTTCTTTTTTTAGTAATTTGATGTAAGCAGAAGTAAAGGCGCCGTTTCCTATGGCTTTGTTCTCGTAAGCTACATCCTCACCAGAAGAAGCGGAAACAATTGTGATTCCGCTGGTTGAAAGGAAATCTTCAAAAAGCGTTGAGATCACATCCGAAACTTTAAAATCTGAATTTTTGGATGTAGACTTAGCCTTAGATCCTCTTTGGTTTAGGTTGCTGTTCGTATTAACGATAACCGTCCCTGAATTATCCATATCCAACGTATTTCCTGAATGACAGGAATCCATAAGCAATAGTTTGTTTTTTGAAGGTATCACTTTTAAACTTTCTACAATAGTATTTAAAGAAACCCCATACTTGGTGACCGCATTAAAATCCATATCATAAGGCGCAAAATAATAATTCAAATCCTTATCCAGAACACCATGACCGGCTAAAAATACGAGAACCTGGTCGTTAGGCTTGGCCTGATTGAAAAAATTTTTAAGAGTTGTTTTTATGTTTGTTGAGGAAGCGTCTGCGTTAGTTAAATGCTTAACAAAGGTTTTTTTAAAGGAGAAAGGTTGATTCTCAGCTAGTAAATTATTGCTGTCTAGAAACTCTTCTTCAACTAAAGCAGCGCTTGCTTTTATCCAACGAGGATCATTATTGAAACAGGCAATGGCCTTTAAATTGAGTTCATCATCATCATTTAGGGTTATGGTTTTTAAAAACCCGCCTTTGGTATAGTATTGCCGGATTTCAAACTTCGAATCACCAGAAGATTCAGAGACCACTGAAAACTGACTTCCATCTTCTGAAAGATAAATATCACCATATTTATCAAAATCATTATTTGTTCTGGTTTTATACGGAATTATCTTTTGTTCATTTAAATTGAGGTAATACACATTATCATTTAAGCTGGAATAAATAATATGTTTACCATTAGAAGAGGTAGCTTTAAAGGAATAGCCATAATCTTGATTTTCAGATTTTAATGTGGGTTGATTGTTTGTAGTTTCTTCATAGTATTCATCCAAATTTACAGTGATCTTTTGGTCTATTTCAGAAGCGTTATTTTTTGCGATTAGTATCTCCGCTTGATTTGTAAGTCCGTCACTTTTCACTTCAAAATGTAACCACCTATCATTCGTAAGAGGAACTGTATTATCATATTGAAAATCATTAAATGGTAACGATATGGTTTGAAATGTTTTGTTAACGAAGTTGTAGAAATATATCGAATCCTTCGATTTTATATAAAACCCGGTGTTATCCGGATGAATAAAAATAGTTTTTATCGCTGAAGTGTAGGTATCTTCTTCGAAGCCTTGAGGCATATTGAATGGTATTGTGGTTTTATCTTTAAAAATCCATAGAGAATACGTTCTAAAATCATTTTCTAGCCAATAATTGGCATCAGTGCTTAAACATCTTAAATCACCTATACTTTTAAATTGTTCACTGTACTTTTTTAAACTGGCCTGAACGTTATAATTGCTATCGGTTAAATTATACTGCTTGCCAAAAAACTTGGTTTTATAGTTTTTGATAGTTTCGTCGTCTAATGCACCATAAATTTTAGCCATGTCTAAGGCGTCCTTATCAGCGTAAGTCAGATTGAAATTGGATTGTTTATAGTCAGAAACACCAATGGACAATACATAAAGATCACCCGGTCCAGACTCAAATGTCTCCTTTTTAGTATCAGTTATTAAATCTTCCTTAGGGCTGCTGTTGTAATAATTATCAGTCTTTAACTGCATGGCTTTTTTAAGGACAGCCACATAGTCTTTATTTGGTTCGCCAAAAACCCCCAGTACTTTTTCAGGTTTAAAATAATCCTTTTCAACCTCCTGTAGAGGTACCGATTGCCCTCCTGATGTAGCAATGAGATAATCTTCAGGGTTTGTATTGCTGAAATAATAACCTTCAGAACTTAAAAACACATGACTAACCAGGTCCGGTTGTATGGTTGTTCCCAATGGTTCAAAAGTCTCGCTATCGTACACTACAATTTTCCCGTTATTAAAACTCAGCATAACTTTGGTGCCGTTAGTATTTAAGGAAACATTTTCCGGAAATTCAGAAGTCTCAAACCGGAAGGTTTTGTTGTTTAAAATAAGACCAAAGTTTTCCAAAATAATAGCTGTTTTATCATTGCTGTAACTTAGATCTTTAATATTTGTGCAATCCATTTTTTGCGATTTATACTTGCCCGTTATGGAATCTTGTGCAATAATAATTGATGCTTCGTTACAGCTATTTAAGCTTATGGTTTGATACTTATTACTAACCGCGAAATTTGTGGCATCCATATTAAACAAACTGTAAGTACCTTCAGTAAGTTGTTCCTCAAAAACTTGTTTTAAATCCTTGGTTTGGTAAACCTTTATTTTATTGTCTTTGTTTACGGTTAAAAGGTAATTGCCGTCTACAGAGAACTTTCCAAACTTATAAAGCCCATTTAATTTTGTGGGTTTCTCATTTTTTAGAATCACAAATTCCTGCGGCTCTACATACCCTGAATTATTATAGCGCTGCATACTTAGCAATAACATATTTTGAGGGTTATTATAATCAACAAGGGTGCGTTCATTGGTAATCTCATCCGCTATTTTAGTAATCTTGTCATGGATAAGATCATATTTATAAAAGGCATAAACATTTTCTGTTCCCTCTTTTTTATAACCATAGAAAGGATGAATGCCAGTGTGCTTATCAAACATAAAATTTTGAGAAGGTAATTCTATCATGTCATGTTTCGCTTCTAAATAATTTTGATAACTCAGTTTTCCGAAGCGGTTATTAAAAGTTCCTGCTTCATACAATTTAATTTGCGGTTCAAAATGTGTTACTATCCCTGATGTATTCAAGGCTCTCCCCAATATCATCCAATAGTTTTGGGGTAAAAATGTACCGGAATAAAACTTTCTGTTTCCCTTTGGAAAACTATCAATAACCCTTTTTGCATTCGTATTGTATACATTGAAACCAACAGTACTGTTGTAAACTGACATGAACGTTGGGAAAAATAGAATGTCATTTTTTTTCGGGTGCTCTAAGCTCAAATGTGAACCGTTTCTGAGCTTTAGTACTTCTTCAGAGAACGTGTTATTCTTAAAATTTACTACAAGCGGATTGACAGGCATATTAAGATCCGATGAAATAATCATTCTATATTGGTTACCTGAATAGTGAGCTTCGATATTTGGTTGTCTGCCATAGGGCCAGGACGTTTCCCAAACTGGATTTACAAATTGTTTTTGTTTTGACAGATTGAATATGGAAAGTATATTTTTTTCGGAATCTACAGTTAATGCGAAAAGTTGGTTATCTAGTTTGTTAAAAAATAAATGCAGCACATTAAGATTTTCCGGGATCTTTGTTTCAATAATTTCTTTTCCTACCGCGGTGTCCACGAGTACCAAATCTTCTTGTGTTCCAAACGTATCGGTAACGAAACCTACAAGCGTTTTAGAGTAAGAAAGGGATGCTATACTAACATGTTTACTAGAGAACGCTTTGGTAATCGGTTGAAACCTGGTATTAAAGGCTTCCAGAACATAAATACCACTATTATTTTTTGAAGCACCAATGATGAACTCATCCTGATTACCTACAAAATCACCGGTTAATTTTCTGCTTAATACGGTTTTGTTGTCATAAAGTCGAACACCGAACAAGGAGTCTGTCTTACCATCGGCAAAAGAATATTTTTGTTGAAAAAGTAGGATGGAATCATTTACAATTAATCTTAAACTTTTAACAGGAATCCCGTGTCCTTCTCGTATGGTTTTATAGTAACTATAGTCTTTAGTTTTAAACATCAAAACCTTACCAGATTCATCGCTAGAAATAAAATAAGATTCATCCTTACTTAAAACGGCATCTGTGATTTTTGCAGAATGATAATCTTTGAGATTCACCTTTACCGTATTGGACTCTTGTGCTTTAACAAACAAAAAAAACAGGAAAAGGGCCAAAGTCAGCTTTATTTTCATCCTTTATGATCTTTTTAAAATTGTTTTAAAAGAATTTGTAAAATACTAATTATTTTTTCGATTTCTATAATGTTAAGCTATCGGAATTATTTATTAAAAAACGTATGTTATCGAAGAGTTGAATTAATAACAAAGAGGTATAGCCCTACAAAAAAAACCGGATAAAATAAATATAAACGGTTTTCTGTTTTCAGACCTTGAGTTTGATTGAGGAAGAAGAGGGATTATAAGTCTTGATTCACAAAAAAGAATCCAATTTAAAAATGGAACCCACATTCCGCTCCACGATCTGAATTTTTTATTTCAATTAAATTTAGAAACTACTAAAAAAAACTAATTCAATAAAATGTGAGTTACACTTTGCGGAAGAGTATACAACTCTATTTTTTTTCTGAGAATTACCGCTAATTGAAATCATCGGGAATAATAAAATGCAAAATATTTTCATGCGATAAAGATTAAATGCATGTAGGAATTTTAAATATAATAAAAATATCATAAATTACTCTTTTTTAGATAGATAGGTTAATATGTGGATTCTGAGTTTTTCCATTATCTTAGAAAACACTACTTTAATCTTAGTTTTAGAAAAGACCTGAACCGTTTTTTCGCATAAGTTATTTTAAGATGAAATACACACTTTTTATTAGGCTCGTTATACTTTTATTTTTTTTAAAGTCTTTTGGCCAATCCAATAGCGATTATACAAATTGGGAAAATACATTTGATCAAGGATTCGAGTTTTTTGAAGCTAAAAATTTTAATGACGCACTGCCTATTTTTAAAAAGGCCTACGATCTTGGAAAAATTATTTTTGTTAATAATGAGGAAGAATTTGCTGAAACGGCTTATCAATTAGCGTACACCTATGATATTTTAAGAGATTACAAAAAATCTTTACCACTTTATTTGGAAGCTTTGAATAATTTAAGATTGAATAACAAAGAAAAGGAGCCTTATTTTGCTAAAATGCTTCTTAGAGTGGGAACCATTTATGGATTTATTGGTGATTTTGATAATTCTATAAAACTCTTGGAAGAGGGCCTGAAATTAATAGAGATGGTCCAAGGCAAAGAAAATTTATATTACAGCCAAACCTTAAATAAAATCTCCATTGCTTATAAAAAGATTGGGGATTACGATAAAGCCATTAAATATAATAAATCATCAAACGAGATCATTGAGAATTTGTTGGGGAATCAAAATTCCAGTTACGCCAAAAATCTGACTAGTTTAAGTCAAATATATATTGAAATGGGGCTTTACGATGAGGCATTAACAAACTTAAATAAAGCCCTATCTATTTTAAAAGATCAGGATCGAAAAGATATAGCTTACATCCAAGCTGTATTTACAAAGGCGGTATTAAGCCATAATCAATATGATTTTAAACAAGAAATTAAATTATTAGAAGAGGTAAAGTCCTTAACTGAGCAAGATAAAACCATTTATATTTCGGCCAATAATAATTTAGCCGTAGCCTATGAAGAAATGGGTGATTATGAAAAAGCACTCTCAATAGCGTTGGAGGTCGCAAACAGCACTGCCGAAAATGATCCAAACTATCCCGTAAGGCTACAAAATGTGGCATATAGCTATTCGGAATTAGGAGAGTTTAGTAAAGCTCTTAAAACCTATGACCTGGCATTAAAATCATCTGAAAAGATTTTTGGTCTCAACCATCCTAAAAATGCTGATATTCTGGACTGTATGGGTCAACTCTACTTAAAGAAAGGAGATTTGGTTCCAGCAAAAGAATTGTTTGAAGAGGCTCTGGAAATTTTTCTGAAAAATTTTGATACCAACCATAGTGAATACGGTTTTTATTTAAATCATTATACGAATGCATTACTTGAGCTAAATCAATATGACGAGGCCATTGATCTAATGCACAAAAATTTAAAAATTTCTGAGGCCAATTCCAGTACTGAGAACATTGTTTATTATCAAAAACAACATGCTTTGGCTAAGGCTTATTATCAAATTGGTAACTATAATGAAGCCTTAAAAATTTTAAGTACTTATTTAGAAAAATTAAAAGAAAAATTAGGTAATGATCATGCTGATTATGGCGCTATCTTGAAAACGCTTTGGAAAACCTACGTGGGATTAGATGAAATTAATAAAGCAATCCCGATAATAGACTCCTCAAATGCTGTTCATTTTAATCAAATTGATAAGGTCTTTAAATTCAGAAGTGAAAAAGAAAAAAAGGCATTTTTAAAAATAACAAATCAAAACTTCGATGAAATTCAGTCTGTAGCCTTTAGGTCTGGAAAGCAGATTTATAAATTAAATGAAATAAATTTGAACAATCAGATAATTTTGAAGGGGTTGTTACTTAATAATTCAAAAAATCTTATGGATCAATTAACTGGTCTAAATAATCCTGATATCAACAATAAACTCCAAAGTTATCGATCTTCAAAAATTAAGCTAACAAAAGTACTTTCACTTCCACCTGAGGATCAGGTTCTCAATATTGATAGTCTGAAATCTCAAGTGAATACCAAAGAATCTGAATTAGTAAGAATTTATAGTAGCAATTTTCACGATAATTTGAGTCTAAATCAAAATTGGAAGAAATCAAAAGCTAATTTAATGCATAAGGATATAGCTATTGAGTTTTCTCATTTTCGGTATTCTGATAATAACGAATTGACCGATAGCATTCAGTATGTTGCTTATGTTTTTAAAAAAACCTGGGAATTTCCCGTAATGGTACCTTTATTTGAAGAACGACAATTGAAATCCGTTTTATCAAAAAATGGCCCCAATCAGTTGTATGCTAGCAGAGGGTCCAAGGGAAGTAGTTTGAAGAACTTTGAATCACTTTATAATTTGATTTGGAGTCCATTAGAAAAATATGTTAAGGGGAGTAATAAGATCTTTTTTTCTCCCAGTGGGTTATTAAATCAAATATCATTTGCTGCTCTTAAAAGCGAAAAGGAGGGAACTTTAAGCGAAAAATATGACTTATATCAAATTAGTAACACGGGTGTTATAGGCAAGGAATTAGCTAATCCAGAATTCAATAACGCCTTGCTCATTGGTGGTATTAATTATGATTCTAAAATTTCATCGGTTAAAAAACCGGCTGTAGATTTAAAATCAAACCGCAATAAACCCAATAAAACGAGGTCTAATAACCAAGGTGATAATTGGTCTTATCTGGAGGGAACTTTGCAAGAAGTTAAATCTTTAGAATCCATTTTGATAGATAAAAAAAGTGCGGTAAATAGGTGGAGTGGAGACGAAGCAACAGAAACAAGGTTTAAGGGTTTAAGTGGTCATAGCCCAAACATTATTCATATTGCGACGCATGGATTCTTTTTTGATAATAATAAAAATACTGATAAAGAAAGTCAATTATATGGTTTAGAAAATCCTTATCATTTGTCAGATGATCCTTTGCTGCGTTCCGGACTTATTTTTGCCGGCGCAAATTATTATTGGAATAACACGCATAATTCAATAAATGACGACAATGGTATTTTAACCGCCATGGAAATTGCAAATTTAGATTTGTCAAATACAGATTTGGTAGTGCTTAGTGCGTGTGATACCGGCCTTGGCGACATAGATGGGAATGAAGGAGTCTATGGTTTGCAGCGAGCCTTTAAGATGGCTGGAGTTGATATTATTATTATGAGTCTATGGCAAGTTCCTGATAAGGAGACGGTAGAATTTATGAATATTTTTTACAAGGACTGGATTCAAAGCGGCAACGTAAAAAAGGCGTTTATTGAAACGCAGCGCATCATGCAAGCTAAATATAAGAATCAACCATTTAAATGGGCCGCGTTTGTTTTATTTGAATAGAAACCTTTTACAAAAATCCTATACACACTTTACAAAATCAAGAGAGCCAGTATTTTATGGGGTTTTTTTTGTGTTTTATCGAAATTTACTCAAATAAATTCCAATCTTTTTTTTTGAAGGAAAAATAGTTTTATTTTCCAAATCCCTAAGAATTCATTGCTAGCAATTGTAATAAGTCTCAACTTATTTTTGTTTATTTAAAACAACCAAAATGTTTTGCAATGCTATTTCTTCGGTAAAATTAATTTTTGCTTCCTTTCTTATTATTTTAGGCTTTTGTTCAAGCTTAAATGCTCAAACAACTTTAATTCCAGACAGCCAATTTGAACAATATTTAGTTGATGAAGGTTTTGATTCTGACTTAACAATTAATGGTCAGGTGTTAACTTCTGATATTAGCGCTCTAAACGAATTAAATATTATTGGCTATGATATAAGTGATTTTACAGGCTTACAAGATTTTCTGGCATTAACCCTATTTACCTTAATTAATGATCAGAGTAGTAGTAGTTTTTCAATAGGTTTCGGAAGTAATATTAATTTACAGGAAATCACCATAATAAATACGCCTTATCTTAATCATTTGTCTTACCTGTATTCACTCCCAAATTTAACAAGCTTAACCGTCGTAACCAGAGGTGATTTATTCAACAATATAAACTTATATAATAATTCCAATCTGGTCAATTTATCGCTTGCTGATAATCAACTCACTAGTCTTGACCTATCCAATAATACCAAATTAAAAACACTAAGTGTGGCTATAAACCCATTAAATTCGGTAGATACCAGTCTTCTTCCAGATTTGGAAACTCTCGACACCTATGAGTCCCAAATTTCTTACTTAGATCTTTCGCAGAATACAAAATTGACGAGATTAAACGGGCATACGGGGGTACTCACCGAAGTGAATTTAAAAAACGGAAACAATAATGTATTAACGTCGATTCAACTTGAAAATAATCCTTATCTAAGCTGTATTCAAGTAGATGACCCAATAAGCGCTGCTGCAAATTCCGGTTGGATCAAGGATATAGGTGCCTCTTATTCCGATTATTGTGGATATAAAATTAGAACGTTTCCTTATGTTGAAGATTTTGAAAGTGGCGATGGCGGTTGGAACGTTGTAAATGTTTCCAATTCAAGCTGGGAATTAGGAACACCATCTTCTACAAATTTAAATACGGCAGCTTCAGGAAATAACGCCTGGGTTACAAATCTTTCTGGAAATTATAACTCAAACGAAAGTGGTTGGATCATTAGTCCGGAATTTGATTTTGGAGCATATGATCCAATATATGGTGGTTTACAAATACAATTTGATATTTGGTATAATTGTGAAAATAATGTAGATGGTGCTGTTTTTCAATCCTCCATAGATGGTGGTTCTACCTGGCAGAACGTTGGCGGTGGAAATTTTAATTCTGTAAATATAAACCCTTATAATTCTAATATTCTTGTTGGTGCGCCTGGTGGCCAAAATATTGGTTGGTCTGGAGTTAGTGAAAATATATTTTCTGGTGGATGGAAAACAGTGGTATTCCGTATTTACCCTTACAATACAGATTTATTAGGAGAACAAAGTGTATTTTTTCGAATTGCTTTTGGTTCGAATGGGTCAATTGAAAACGATGGTTTTGCTTTTGATAAGTTTCGTATTTCTGAAGATACTGCTTATGCTGGTGAGGATGCTTCATATAACATTTGTATTATCCCTGAAGATATAAATAAACCTAATGGGGATTTAAGTAGTTATTTAGTGGGCGTAAGTAATAGTTGTGCGGGTGATTGGACAAGTTTAGATGGTTTGCCTTTTGCTGATACTAATGAAAATTCAATTAATTTTGATGATATAACAGAGAACGGAGCTTATAAGTTTAAATACACAACATGTTTTGATGAAGCCATCATAGAATTTCAAATTCAAAAAAAATTAGCTGTTGGTGCAAATTCTGAATTTTTTGATAATAATTTAACTGCAAATTGTAGTGAGTTAACCTTTGAAAATGACGCGGCATTTCAACAGTGGGCTTTCGAAAAGCATTCAAACAATAATACCCAAACGGTTGATCCGGGTGGCACATGGACACCAAGTACATTTCAAGGCTATGGCACCTATGTTTATACCCAGCCGGCAACAAGCTCATGTTCGGAAACGAGTAGTAAATTTTTATATAATAGGAAGGCTCCTATCGTAAGCCATGACACTATACAAGCCGATCCTGGTGATACAAATTTGTATGTTTTAATTGATGATCATGAGTCCAGTAAAACAGCAAAACTAGCTCTTGTCAAAAGGAAACGGGGCACATTTACTACTACCAATAATGATCTAATTGATCGTGGAGAAGTAGATTTCCCTAATACAGGCACTGGAGCATATTATGATGGTTTTGAATATATATACACTGTCAAAGACGATTGTGGTAGCATAGAAAGTATAACAATTTATACTTTTTTTATTACAGGTAACTCTTCTGGGGGTGAAAACGGGTACTTAAGTATTTGCGAAGGAGACATGTTTGATCAGTATGATTTATTTAAAGCCTTAGGAGGTAATCCAACAAGTAAAGATTTTTCTGGTTGTTATTTCACCCCAGAAATAAATGGTTTAGGCGATTACACATATTATTCCCCAGATTCCCAGACATCCGGTATATATGAGCCTGGTGGAATTGTTACTGTACTCCAAACTCCGCTACTTAAACTTTCTCTTTTCTTACAAGGGCCGTATAATTATTTCACAGGATGGATGAATAATAATTTATACAAAGCCGGGGCTTTAGAGCGGATAAGTCCTTATAGTGATGGTCTTGCTTTACCAAACAATTATTCTTCTTTTTCAAAAGAAATTGTAGATTGGGTATGGATAGAATTAAGAGATTCCACAAATCAGGATAATATACCTTTTAAAAGTTCTGCATTGCTAAAAAGAAATGGCGATGTGGTGATCGTGGATGCTGCCGATGGTGTTGAAAAACCAATTTTATTAGATAATGTTCCGGAGGGAGATTATTATGTCGTGGTAAGTCATCGCAATCATTTAGGGGTTATAACAGCGAATCCTATTCATGTAAGTTGCGGTACTATTAATGTCGACTTAAGATTTGACAGCTCATTGGTTCAAGGCGGGAATAATGCCATGATGGATTTAGGGGATGGTGCTTTTGCCTTATACGCGGGTGACTACAATGGCGATGGTCAGGTACAGAACACCGATAAAAGTGCCGTTGAGCAATTACGGGGTATCAGTGGCTATAATAATGCTGACATTGATATGAATGGAGAAGTTCAAAATACAGATATCAACACCTTATTGAATCCTAATTTAGGTAAAGGGGTTCAATATTTAGCCAAAAAGCTGAATGCCAAACGAAAAATAATTCAACAGTAAAATTCCAATTTCCAAAAACATTTAATTATGAAAAAAAACTACAAAAAACTAATCTTAACAGTGTTAATGGCTGTTTGTGGCTTGCTAAACTATGGGCAGGATATTCACTTTACTTTTGCGAATGCTCAAATAACCAATGATGGAACTAACGATCATTATGAAGTGGATGTTATGATCCAAACAATTAACACTACAGGAAGCTTTAAGCTGGGATCAGGACAATTATATTTCAACTATAACACGGCAGCATTTGGTCAAAATGTTCAGGCGAATGCGCGATTCGTTGTTACGCAACCAAATGCTGATGGCTATATTTGCGGGCAATACATAGATTTCGGTTCACCCTTTTTTATGTATGGTCCTTTCACTGTAAATGATAATTCTACCTCTCGGGTTTCCTGGGCTTTTAGTCAGGCTTACAGTTCATCGACAATTGCAAATGATAATGTAAATAGTACCCCACAAAAGTTATGTCATTTGGATTTTACGTTTGTGGATTCCAATGCAGACCCTATGTTACAATTTGAAGATGGAAGCACCTATGATGATCAGTTTTTCACAGCCTGTGGTTCTGCCGGAGGAGGCATTGTTGATACAGCAGATTGTGGTGGTTATCCAGGTACAAATCTAACCAATGATACCTTTGATAGCGGCGGAGCGACACTTTCAGTAGAAACCAAAGATTTATCTAATGAATTAGCGGTTTACCCAAATCCTGCTAGAGATATTATTTACCTAAGATCAGGAGTTACTATAAAAAAGGTGGAGATGTTTGATATGCTTGGTAAGCTAGTTTTAGAAACCGATATGAATTCAGAAATAAAAGTGAATCATTTGGAACAAGGCATATATCTGCTTAAAGCATATTCTGAAATTGGCAGTAGTGTTAAAAAAGTAGTTATAGATTAAATTATTCTACCAATTTTTTGTGAACAATTAAAACAACAAAAATGTATCTGTTGTTTTGTAAAAAGAAAAAGTAATTAAGCAATGAGTTAAATAAACGGGTAATATTCAAAAATAGAATGAAGAAATTATTTGTAATATTTATTGTTTTTACAAGTTGTGCAGTAAATCAAAAGTCTAATATAAAAGCATCCGAAGAATTTATTGTTGAACTCAAAAGGCCTGCGTCGAGAGGAGGGTTATTAGAATCTACACTACAAGTGCTTTTCTCGGGGGCAAATTATTTAGCGAAAAAATCCTCAAAGACCCTAACCAGTTCCTATTCGCAGTCTATTTCTATTAATGATTATTATACATCTTACCTGGGAGAAACTAGTAAAACTTACAATATAATTGTCATAAAAAAATTTTCAAAACCAGTTATTCCTGATGAGGAATTAAGAATAAAAAGTTCCTTAGAGCATGACCTTTCCAATGTGCCAAAGACAAGAGGGCAGGAGTCCAATTTTTCTATGGATGATATCATAAGAATGCCGGAGGACGATTTACTGAATTTCCAGGCAGTAATTGAACTAATAAGTGATAAGAATAATCCGGGGGTAACCAGATTGAGTTTTAATGAACTCAGAGTACTCTTTTCTAAAACAAAGGTTTTTGCTGATGAAGATCTAAATGCCAGGGTTTCAGTCTCTATAGAGGGACAATGGCGAAATGCTGACGGATCGCCTAAAAAGGCAATTTTAATAGAGCAAGAATATGATTTTAAAAATTTAAAGTATGGTTTTGAAAATCAGATTTCTGAGCCAATATTATCACCTTGGTATTATGATATACCTATTGTTTCTCAATCCGACGATGTTTATAGCTACGGAGTTGTACAAGTAAACATACGATTAGAAGAATACGAAGGAAGTAAAAGTAAATTCATCAATAAATTACCGAGTATTCTGAGTGAAAACAAAAATGCCATTATTAAAAATGGTGCTTCTACAATCAGAAAATTATAAGATCAGAATTATTCTTTTTTTAAATTATTAGGACGCTACCTGAATAAGTATTTTATATTTCAACTTTCTTTTGAGGCTCCGCTTTCCAAGAAGTTATATTAAGTATGGCAAGAGATTCCATGTTTTACCAATCATAGGGTAACTGATTTGGGTAACCGATTTTTTCAATTGATAAAAATTTCTCTCTATAATTTTAAATTACTTTATTAAATCCATATAAAAGTTTGAATCCTATCTGGTTCACTCGAGCGGAGAATTTGTCAAAATTGATAGGTTCTCCGTTTTTTATTTCTTTCAAATCCTTTGATATACTTGGTATAAGAGAAAATAAAGAATTTACTCTTGGGGTTTGAACTTTATTGTTTTGCTTGTCGTAACCCAAACCGGATGGAAAGACTAATCTTTGAATTTTCTTTTTTTGTATCAAATCTCCAGAAGTCCATATTTCATTGAGGTTTGAAGACATTTCTAATGCTTTTTCAATCGCAATTTTAAGGTTTGAACTCGAAATCGAGGAATCAACTAAATTGGACTCTAAAGCCATTAATTCTTTATCGTATTTAGGTTTGAATTTTTGATAAATATCCTGTGTAATTTCTCCTGTAGCAAATCGCTCTTCTATGGCGTCAAGTTTTGATTTGGTCTCAGTAATTTGTTTTTTGACATTTTTTTCGTTCTCTCGTAATTCTTTGGTAATGTCATAATAAACATAAATCATGACATCTTTAATGATATCTTTATATTTTGAATCGATCTGGTAGCAATCAAGTGTATTTCTAAATGCTTTGTGTAATTGCTTTGCAGACTTGGTGCAAGAACACCCTTTATTACGGCATTTGTAATAATACAGGCCTTTTCGTTTGACTAAAAACCCAGTGAGAGGTGTATTGCAACTATTACAATACATAAGGCGTTTTAAAGGCAAATTAACATCATCTGATTTGTGAGTTTTAGGATGAGGAGAATCGCTAGAATTAATCTTTAAGAAATTTTCTTTTGATACCAGAGGTTCATGCTTTCCTAAGTTAATTTCTCCCGGAAGCATGTTGCTTATTAATATGCCACAATAAAAAGGATTTTTGAATATTTCATGAAGACGTTTTTCATTAATTTTCATTCCAGCTAAATTTAGCTTTCTGACAATTTCCACATTTGAATAAGTTCCTTGAACCTTCCATTTAAAAGCTTTTTTAAGGAGTTTTCCTTTGTTATCAATAACGATCTCCCAATCTACAGCTTTGTGATATTTCTTTTTGTTTATATACCCTAGAGGAGGCGTCCATAACCAATAGCCTTTTCTGATAAGGTCACTCATAGCTGTAATAGTCTTATCTTTTCGAAGTTCATTATCAAACTGACTGAACATGAAAAATAGGTTTTGTTGAAACTTTCCGGAAGGAGAGGTTGAATCAACATCTTGAGTCACCGCTTTTACCTGAACCCCTTGAAGAAGTAATTCATGACTAATCTGTGCTGCACTAGAACCTGTTCTTGAAAATCGATCAAAAGAATAGACAATGATATATCCTNTTGACTTAGCGTAGTTCTCGCAGTATTTCTTTTGAGTTTCCAGACTAGTGTTAGTATCAGCCTGTTCTTTAGTTGAAACACGCGTATATATGATCGCATTTTTATTACTCCCGAAAGTCTTTTTCTCCGGGCTAAAACGTTTAAATTTTTCAAGATTATCCATAGCGGATTTATTTTAATGAATGTAGGATGATCAAACAGTAATTTTCAATGGAACTAATGAGTTCATCGATATCCTGGTTTGGTTCGCATATAGTTTTTAATTTATTCTTTACCTCTTCTCGTTTTTCAAGGGTTTTAAGGTCATTGGTGTTTAAATTATTAAATTCACCATGGGTATCATTAACTCGACTTTTTGGTTCTGAATTCTGATTTTTTGTTTGGCCCATTCCTTGTCAGGATTAAAACGGGCTGCTTTTCCAGGAACCATTTGTGTTCTACATGTAT
>NZ_BAABAY010000006.1:0-287768 GCF_039537665.1 Gaetbulibacter aestuarii | reverse complement strand
GTTATCAGCTTCATCTGTTACTACGGAGATATCCGGAGCAGGCACATCATCAGCACACTGCACGGTAATAGGTGCAGGATTAGATGCTGTAGGATCGGTAGTATCTTCAACAAAAATTATTTGGTTGTGATCATGATAATTTCCTGATACATCAGTAACTCTCCAGGTTCTTGTTATCGTATAAGAATTTGCACAAATTCCTTCTGTTATTGCATCAGAATATGTTACAACCGGATTAGGATCGCAATTATCACCATAAATATTAGGGTTTCCAGTGATACTCAGATCAGAGGTATCTTGATCACACTCTAAAACAATATTTGCAGGTGCATTAAATCCAGGATGTTCATTATCAACCACGGTAACCGTTTGCACACAAGTTGCAATGTTATCAGAGTTATCAGTTACTGTCCAGGTAACGTCTGTACTTCCAGTTGAAAACAAATAGGTAGTAGGGTCAATAATACCTCCATCTACTGAGGCCGTTACGGATTTAACACCGCAATTATCATTTGTTAAAGGAGTTCCTAAATCAACGGATGTGGTGCAATTTCCAGTTCCATCATCAGAAGTATTAGCCGTCACAGCTGTAGGACATGTTATTGTAGGCGGTGAGTTATCGCTATAGTTAAACGCAATACTATTTGTTGCACTACAACCATTGGCATCAGTAAAGGTTACAGTAATTGTACCATTAGATGCCCCAGTAAACGTTAGTGTTGGAGCAGTCCAACTGGCGGTACCTCCGGTTGTATTATTATCAATGGTATAAGTGTAAGGTGCCGTACCACCACTAGCAGTAAATGAAGCATCCGTTGTAGAGGATGCACAATCTAAATTACCTGAGCTTGGATCAGTTGTGTTAACGAGTTCCGTTGGTTCTGTTAAATTAACAGTAATGGTCTCTGAGTGACTATTACTATCTGTGAGTGTAACACTTATTGTACCGCTAGAAGCTCCATTAAATATAAGCGTTGGAGAAGTCCAAGTCGCAGTTCCTCCTGTATTATTGGAATCAATGGTATAATTATAGGGCGTAGTTCCACCACTTACTCCAATAGTAACATCAGTAGTATCACCATTACACAATATGGGGTCGTACTTTGAATAAACTTTAAAAGGCCCTTCGGCAACAATATCTGGTATACCACCATTACAGGTGGAGTAGTTTCCTGTTGGACAAGTCGGTGTATTATCATTCTTATTATCCCATGAAATTAAAATGTCTTCTAATCCTATAACTAGATTAACTTGACCATTAGAGACATAATTTTCAATGGGATAATCAATTTTATAATCTCCGGTAACAATTAATCCAGGTGTGAAGGCTTTTACAAATGAGGTACTACCTCCTTCTGAAAGATCAATCAGATAAAACTGAGCATAAAGATCATATTTTCCTTGCCCACTAGCATCAACTTTAACGTAAACGTAAAATAAGTCTGTATCACTATAAGTTCCGACATTATTATCGTTGACTACGTTTCCATTTGCGTCTCCAATGTAAGCACCTAATATTTTAACATTACTTGAAGAACAATTTCCCCCGTCAGGATCTGTTGTACAATCAATATTATTATCAGGGGTTAATATTTGCTGGGAGTTTCCTTGGAATCCAAACAAAAGGAAACAAAATAGGAAAGTAAAATAAATTACTTTCAAATTACCAGATTTTCTATAGTTACTTTTGTAATGTTTTCCCATATCACAAAAATGTTAGTGGTTAATAGCTAAAAATAGATTTAGAGCAATAAAAAAATGCCTCTAAATGCTTTGCGTTTCACTTAGTGGTTTAACAATAAATTTGTGAGGGAAATTTTGAGCACAAGGCCCATTCTGGTATGGATTATTCGATTTTGGGGTCATGATAATTCGTGTTTTGGTGTAAGTAGGTGAAACAAAGGAAGCTAACAAGCTTAATTTCTTCAAAAAAAAATGTTAAATAACCCAAAAAAACGTTTAAGGGAAGTTTTAAAGTCCTATATCGTTGAAAAGATTCCTTTCGTCGATAGTGAACTAGAAACTCAATATGTTTTAAGATTTAAGCGTTTTTCGGATACTGTCCTTCGTAGGTTTTTGTGTAATTTTATGGTTTATTGTTAATAGCTAAAAATTAATTTCATCGGTAAAAATAACAATTTATCGAATAAAAACAACATTTCATCGATAAAAAATGAAAAAAATTATTCTTGTCAGACATGGAAAATCATCCTGGGAACACGATGTGATCGATCATGAACGTCCTCTAAAACCCCGTGGAATCGAAGATGCGCATAGGGTAGCCCAAGCTTTTCAGAAGGAAAATATGGGTATTGATCTGGTACTTTCAAGTGACGCTAAACGTGCTGCGGAAACCTGTAGTATTTTTGTTAAAATTTTGAAAATCAATCATTCAAACGTCATTTTTCAACATAATTTATATGATTTTTCAGGCGAATTGTTAACCCAAGCTATTAAATCTTGCTCGGATTCTGTTAATTCATTGATGGTTTTTGGTCATAACCATGCTTTTACAGCATTCGTGAATACTTTTGGAAGTGAATTTATAGACAATGTTCCCACATCCGGATTAGTAGTTTTAGAGCTCGATATAAATTATTGGAAGGATTTGAAACCCGGACTTACGAAACTTACGATATTCCCTGCCGATTTAAAATGATATAATTCTAAAAATCTATTCATTTCTTAACTGAAAAACTCTCTTTATTTACGTTGAAATAGAATATATTTGTTTCAAAGTATTTATTTATTCATGACTCCAAACACGCTTCAAAATCAAAATAGTTATATCAATAGAGAAATCAGCTGGCTTCAATTTAATGCCCGGGTTCTTCAGGAAGCGTCGGATGAGAAAGTTCCCTTGCTAGAGCGGCTTCGTTTTTTAGGGATATTTTCAAATAATCTCGATGAATTCTTTAAAGTACGCTACGCCACTGTAAAACGTATTGTTGAAGCAGGACGTGGTGGTAAAAGCGAGCTTGGTGGTATTCGGGCAAAAGAGCTTCTAGAGATTATTACTGAAATTGTTATTGATCAGCAAAGTGAAAGCCTTGATATTTTAAGTAATATTAAAAAACAACTTGAAAAGGATAACATTCATATTATTGATGAAACCCAGATCGCGGGAAGTCATCAGGATTATATCAATAAATATTTTCTTCAAAAGGTAAGTCCGGCATTGGTTACAATTATTCTTAATGACCTGGCAACGTTACCTAACTTAAAGGATAGTGCCGCTTATTTGGCTGTTCGCATGGTACTTTCAAATGGTGAAAAGCAGTTTGCCCTAATTGAAATTCCGAAATCTATCAATCGATTTATTGTGCTTCCAAAAGAAGGGGACCAAAGTTATATTATCATGATCGATGATCTGTTGCGGTATTGTTTAAAAGAAATCTTCTATATTTTCGATTATAAAGATATTTCTGCTCATATGATCAAGATTACACGTGACGGTGAGTTAGATTTTGATAGCGACCTGAGTAAGAGTTTTATGGAAAAGATATCTGAAAGTGTAAAACACCGTCAGATTAGTGAGCCGGTGCGCTTTGTGTATGATAAAAACATAAATAAGGAAACCCTTCAATATTTAATGTCGAAAATGGGTATCGATAATACGGATAGCATAATTCCCGGCGGGCGTTACCATAACCGTAGAGATTACATGAATTTCCCTAGTTTAGGCCGAACGGATCTCCTTTACGATAAAATAGAACCTTTACCCATTAAAGGCTTAAGTTTACAGGACAGTCTTTTTTCTGCTATTAAAAAGAAGGACTATTTGCTATACACGCCTTATCAAACTTTTTCCTATGTGGTTAAATTTTTGCGTGAAGCAGCACTTGATCCGAAAGTTAAAACCATAAAGATTACGATTTACCGCCTGGCCGAAATTTCGCATATCGCCAGTTCATTGATTAATGCTGCGTTAAATGGAAAAAGTGTTACGGTTTCTATTGAGCTTCGGGCTCGTTTTGATGAGCAGGCCAATATTGATTATGCACAGCAAATGCAAAGTGAAGGTATTAATTTGATTTTCGGCGTTCCCGGGTTAAAAGTACACAGTAAAATGTGTGTTATTGAACGACAAGAAGATGAAAAGATTAGGCGCTATGGCTTTATAAGTACAGGAAATTTTAACGAATCAACGGCAAAAATTTATACGGATTATACGCTATTCACGGCAAATAAAGCGATCCTTAAAGACGTTGATAAAATATTTAATTTCTTTGAAATCAATTATAAGATTAATACCTATAAACACCTTATCGTTTCACCTCATTATAGCCAGAAAGCCTTTTTTAAACTCATTGATGAAGAAATAAAAATCGCTAAAAAAGGCGGAGAGGGACTAATTCGCTTAAAATTGAATAGCTTGTCCAGTTATACCATGGTTGATAAATTATATGAAGCCAGTAATGCAGGTGTGAAAATTCAATTAATCATCAGAGGAATTTGTTGTTTAATTCCCGGTGTGAAGGGGATGAGTGAGAATATTGAGGTGATTAGTATCGTTGATAAATTTTTAGAACATCCTCGTGTTTATATCTTTGGAAATAACGGTAATTCAAAAGTTTATATTTCCTCGGCGGATTGGATGACACGTAATATCGAGAGCAGGGTGGAAGTATCATGTCCGATTTACGACAAAACTATTAAGCAAGAAATTATTGATGTTTTCAATATTAGTTGGAGTGATAATGTAAAGGCCAGATTAATTAACAGATCTGAAGAAAATATTTACAGAAAAAATGATGAAGCACCTGTAAGATCACAGTTCGCGACTTACGATTATTACCTAAAGAAACTAAACAGCTAATATGCTTTCAATAAAAAAATATGCAGCCATTGATATCGGATCGAATGCCGTGCGTTTGCTAATTTCAAATATTATTGAACAAAAAGGAAAACCTGTTCAATTTAAAAAGAATTCATTGGTGCGAGTACCCATCCGATTGGGAGCGGATGTTTTTGTAAAACAAAAGATATCAAAAGAAAATACCAAACGTATGCTGGATACCATGCTGGCTTTTAAACTGTTAATGAATTCACATAAAGTGGTAAAATATAAAGCTTGTGCAACTTCCGCTATGCGCGAATCGTCTAATGGCAGAGAAGTGGCTGAGATGATTAAGAAACATGCTGATATTAGTATTGATATCATCGACGGTGAAGAGGAAGCCGCAATTATTGCAGCTACCGACCTAAATACCTTTATTGACGATTCCAAAACCTACTTATATGTTGATGTTGGTGGCGGAAGTACTGAGTTTTCAATTATTGATCAGGGAGAAAAGGTTATTTCCCGATCTTTTAAAATAGGAACTGTAAGATTGTTGAATGATATGGTGAGTAAGGAAGCCTGGGATGAACTACAAGTATGGATAGCCCAGTATACCAAGAAATATGAGAAGATCACAGTGATTGGTTCCGGAGGAAATATAAATAAGATATTTAAAAATTCAGGTAAAAAACTTGGAAAACCTTTGTCTTATTTCTACATGACCTCGTATTACAATACCTTGCAAAGTTACTCTTATGAAGAGCGTATTACAGAACTCAACTTGAATCAAGACCGTGCCGATGTCATTATTCCGGCAATGCGAATTTACCTTTCAGCCATGAAATGGAGCAGTGCCAAAAACATCATAGTTCCTAAAATCGGATTGGCCGATGGCATCATAAAAAGTATATACTACGATACTGTTTCGAGCAATACACAGTAAAATTTTGCACTTCAACTTTTAAAATAGTTTTTTTAAGAGCTTTTCTTCTATATTCGTTTTCGAATTGTATAACTAAGTTATACGCTCCCAAACATTTACACGAAGTAAATCAGATTTAAAAAATCTGATAAAATTTACTTTTAAACTTAACTTTAAAGCTAAAGCTTATGAAATCAACATTACTTTTTCTTTTTCTTTTTACGCTTTCATTATCTGGTTTTTCTCAGGAAGACCAACCGAAAGCAGATCCTAACCAAAGCACTGATGAATACCAGGAGCAAGAACCGGTAGGCGGGATGCAAGGTATTAAGTTTGGGGTGCGTGGCGGAATGACTATTTCAAATTTAGATTTTGATGGTGTTCCCAACGTTACCAATAAACACCGAAATAGCATGTACATTGGGTTTTTAGCCCACTTAGGTTTGTCTAGAACCGTTGCTTTAATTCCAGAGCTTCAATTTTCAGCCGAAGGCGCTAATAAAGAAGAATTACATTTAGATTATATTCAATTACCTGTAATGCTTCAATTTAGAATAAGCGAAAAAATAAAATTTGGCTTAGGTCCGCAAGTAGGTTTGAATATTCCAAAAGTAGACGACAACCTTCAGGACCTTGCGTTCTCCGGTGTTGCAGGTTTGGAATATAAAATCAATTATGTGATGTTTGCTGATCTGCGTTACAATTATGGCCTAACCAATATTTTTGACACCGATTACGGCGTTTCAGCTAAAAACAGAACTTTACAAATAGGGATTGGTTATAAATTTTAACCGTGAATGGTTTCAGATTTACTGAGGTCGACCATAATTTGGGCTTCATAATCTAATAAATCCTGCCATTTTTTATCAACCACTCTGCGATCGCCATATTGTCTGGCAAAACCGAGAAACATAGTGTAGTGATTCGCTTCGCTTACCATTAAATTTCTGTAAAATGTAGCTAATTCCTGGTCTTCAAGTTCTTCTGAAAGCAATCGGAAGCGTTCACAACTTCGGGCTTCTATCAAAGCGGCATAAAGTAAGCGATGAACGAGCTGATCTGTTCTGCTGCCTCCCTTCGGAAAATATTGCACCAACTTATTTACATAGTCATCTTTACGATCACGACCCAGTGTCCAGCCGCGCTCAATGATTTTATCGTGAACCATTTTAAAATGACTGATCTCTTCTTTAACCAAAGCAGTCATTTCCTTGACCAGATCCGTATATTCCGGAAAACTTACAATGAGCGAGATCGCGGTACTCGCTGCTTTTTGTTCACAAAAGGCATGGTCCGTTAAGATGTCTTCAATATTTTTCTCAACAATATTAACCCATCTTGGGTCTGTTGGTAATTTTAGTCCAAGCATAATTTAAGATAATTTTGAAACAAATGAATTTTGCTTGATATGCATTTCACCTTCATCATCAATTTCTATGGTAAAATCGCGATATGAACGCGTTTCTGGAAAATAAAAAGCTGTTTTCAAACAAACCTTTTCATTTAAGGAGCTTTCGTAATCTATCCAAACGTATTGCATAATTGCGAGATCCCAAGATTCCGAAATTTTAAAATTTGTAAAAAGCGATTTATCGATTCTTTTATTTAATATAATGTTACCAGATTTTTTACATACAACCTCTGATCCAAATTCCAAATAATTCAGCTCTTTCGGTGGGTTTGTTTGAAGTGTAAACTTTTTATATTGATCATCGAGAGCTGTGTATTTCAGATGAAGTTCAAAGCCGTTGGACAAAATCGTATCCGTTTGAATTTCCACACTTTTCTCTGGAATAAATTCGATTTGTTTGGAAAACGAGTTATATAACCGGCTTTTTTTCAAAACCTCCGCATTTGTGTCGTAATGGTGATAGCGACCGTCGCAACTGAAAAAAATAATACCAATGAGACTAAAAAAAAGAAAGATCTGCTTCATGTTTCGTTGATTTGAAAATCCTAAAGATCGAGATCGAATGTTTTTCTTAAAATATCAATATTAGGATTTTTTTCTTTAAGTTTCTCAAACTTCTCATGTGTAGTGTAAACAAACTGCTTTTCCTTAGTTTCATTTACAGCGATATCCAGGCTGATATCGAAGTTGTTCAATTTTTTTCGAAGGAATCCCAGAAGATTGTATTGGTCTCGTTCCAGCTCGTACTTGTTCGTTTCATTCGGGAAAACTAACTTAATTGTGGTGCCGTCAAGTTTTGGTTTGTCGATAGTTAAAATAGACGCCATATTGAACTGCCCCTTCTTTTGAATAGAATCGACATATTGTTGCCAGGCGCTTAGGAGTTCTTTTTCAGTGAAATCCTCCTTAGGAAGTTCCTCCTCATCAACAACAACATCCATTTGCTTGATCTGGTGCTCTTTCTTTTTTCGAATACTACTAATGGATAAACCGGAAGGTTTTTTATGTGTTTTATCCAGGACTATTTTTGGAGGTTCTTTAACCTTAAATTGCTCTACAGGCTCTTTAGAACTTGGTTCCTCAACAGACTTTTTAGTGTCAATTTTTGAAGTATTCTTGTTGGTCTCAGGTTCAGGTATTTTTACCGGAATAGGAGCAATGCCTTTGTTTTTGAAATAAGAAGCCGGTATTATGTAGTGATTGCTATTTTTTTTTTCTCCATCAAAAGTGATAGAGGCAAGCTGCATAAGGCATAATTCAACAAGTAAACGTTGATTTTTACTGCTTTTGTACTTGAGATCACAATCGTTAGCAAGTTCAATAGCTTTAAGGAGGAAACTCTCAGGCGCTTTTTTGGCCTGTTCCAGATATGTTTTCTTAGTTTCATCACCAACTTCAAGCAAATCAACTGTTTCGGGTGTTTTACTTACGAGCAAGTCTCTGAAATGAGAGGCTAAGCCGGCAATAAAATGATGGCCGTCAAAACCTTTTGATAGCGTACTGTTGAAATGCAAAAGTAGCTCGGGAATATTATTTTCCAGAATCAGGTCGGTGCTGGTGAAATACGTTTCGTAATCCAGCACATTAAGATTTTCTGTTACTGCTTGTCGGGTTAAATTCTTGCCGGAAAAGCTAACTACACGATCAAAAATCGATAAAGCATCACGCATAGCACCATCTGCTTTTTGAGCAATAATATGAAGCGCGTCATCATCGGCGGTAACGCCCTGTTCTTCAGCAATATACTTCAAGTATTCTTTCGCGTCTTTAACCGTAATACGCTTAAAATCAAATATTTGGCATCGCGATAAAATCGTTGGAATGATCTTGTGTTTTTCGGTGGTGGCCAATATAAACACACAGTGTTTTGGAGGTTCTTCCAAGGTCTTCAAAAAGGCATTAAATGCCGATTGTGACAACATATGAACCTCGTCGATAATATACACCTTATATTTCCCCACCTGAGGTGGAATACGCACCTGATCGGTTAAATTACGGATATCGTCAACCGAATTATTTGAAGCCGCATCCAGCTCAAAAATATTGAAAGCATAATCTTCATCCCCGGAATCACGTCCTTCACTATTGATCATTTTAGCTAAAATACGCGCACACGTGGTTTTGCCAACACCTCGTGGTCCGGTAAATAAGAGCGCTTGGGCCAAATGATTATTTTCAATGGCGTTTAGTAGTGTATTGGTAATAGCCTGCTGCCCTACAACATCCTTGAAGGTTTGTGGTCTGTATTTTCGGGCCGATACTATAAAATGTTCCATATAGCTTGCTTTCGCAGGTGTTTAGAACGATTATTTCAATAGAAAAAATTCAAAAATCGTCGTTGTAACAAAGTTAAAAATTCAATTGATAATTCAGAATTACAGATTCAATATTTAATAGGAGTTATTAACAATTTATGTACTTTTGCAACCTAAGTAAATCGCCTTATCGCTGTTCGTTTTACGAATGGAGGAAAGTCCGAACACCTCAGTGCAGCACAGTGGTTAATCGCCACCGGTCGTGAGATCAGGAAAAGTGCAACAGAAAGTATGTACAGGTCATGCTGTAGTGAAATCAGGTAAACTCTGTGCGGTGCAATGCCATGTATACCGGCGTTTTAGGGTGGCACGCCCGATGCCGGAGGGTAGGCAGCTAAAGTGATTTGGTAACAAATGACTCAGATAAATGATAAGGGCTTTTTCTTTTTTGAGAATTCTTTTTTAAGAAAGAAAAAGTACAGAATTCGGCTTATAGATTTACTTGAATAAACAAGCTCTTTGCAAAAAGAGCTTTGTTTTTTTATTCGAAAAAACTAAAAACAGAACCCCCGTAATTTTTTGAATAACTAAATCGATCTTCCTGAGAGAGGTCGGTATGTTTGGAATGTTCGATAATCAGAATGCCATCGTCTTCTAAGAGCTCATTTTGAAACACCAATTTGGGAATTTTCGCAAATTGATCTTGGGAGAAATCATAAGGTGGATCTGCGAAAATGATATCGAATTTCTGAGTGGCATGCCCTAAAAAAGTATAAACATCACTTTTTATTGCGTTTATAGCCATTTGAAATTTTGAAGCCGTTTCATTTATGAATTTGATACAAGCATAATGATCGTCTACCGAAGTTATATCCTCAGTGCCCCTTGAGGCGAATTCATAACTGATATTTCCGGTTCCGGAAAAAAGATCTAGCACCTTTATGGAATCAAAATAATAAAGGTTATTTAGAATATTGAATAAGGATTCCTTGGCCATATCCGTTGTAGGTCGCACAGGTAGGTTTTTAGGAGCCTGAATTTTTCGACTTTTATAAATTCCGGTAATGATTCGCATTACAAACTTTTTATAAGTGTAAAATTAGTATGATGATCTTCTGGCTGGGCTTCAAGACTGTATTTGAAGGCATCTTCGCGGCGACCCAAAAACACAAACCGAACGTATTTGAACGTTATTATATACAAAGGACTATCTTTATTTATTTTTCCTAAAAAGATCAGGTTAAGGGTTTCCGGATTTAAACCCAATTGTTCAGCAGCGAAGAGAATGTAATAAATAAAATCTTCTTTGGTATTGTACTCAAATCTGTTGTAAAGTATGAGTTTCGCTTTTTCAACAACCACAATTTCAAAATGTGATACATGTACATTCACATAAAAATTGAGCTTATCCTGATTTTTTTCCAACTTTAAAATCGACTCGATCAATACTGTAGCAGCATGTTTATAAACGAACTCGCCATAAAGATCGTAAAGATAGTTATTGATATTCACATAAGGCACATAAACACAAACGCTGTCATTTATTTTAATCGTATCGTGAGCTATAAAATCGGATTTTAAAATCTTGGTGTTGAATTTCAGGTAATCCGCTTTAAATTCTTCTTTAAATAATGCCTTGGGAACCAGGCTAGACAACTCATTATCATGGATAACGATGACCTGATCAAAAGCATGCTGCAAATCTTCATTAGTATTCACAACATGTTTTAGTTTATCAAGTAATTCTAAAGGATTTAACTTTTTTTCAAAAGGAATATCCTTTAAGGTTATTACGGTTTGATTATTTCGATTTAGAATACAAAAAGAAAGTCCATTCAAACTCAGTTGAATGGACAGTTCTTTGTTAGTTAAGTTATTGTTTTTGTTGATGTTCTTATTCGTTATCGCCATAAGTTATCGGCCAGTTTCCTCCAGTTTTCACTTCGTTCATAGAACCTACTTTTAAGGCATCACCATTTACACCGTCCACAGAAACCACTTGATTTTCCTGAATTAAAAGATCTCTATCCTGATCGTATAAAATGACATCCTTTTTTACAGAAGCTTCAAAAACAGGTATTTTAATATCATTCTGATCTAAGAATCCTGCTTGCAATTGGAATTTTGCTCCCGGTTTTCCTACAGGAACATTCATCATGGTCTTGTAACGATCTGAATTTTTAAATAATGAATCCTTTACAGAAACAAAGCCTAAAGTATCAATGACTACAATATCTTTTGTAGTTTCTACTTGATATAATTTAGTTAAAGCCTCATCAATTACCGTGGAGTCACGACGCTGTGTAATGGTATATTGCGCAGTATCGATGAATTTGATGAGATTATCAAAACTATCAGTAAATTTTCCAGTAACGGTTCTGTGAGCTAACTCAGCATCTCTGATATCTTTCAAACTTTCAATGACCTTAGCGTAACGTTTTTGTTTTACCTTGTTAAATTGAATAGGATCATAAATAGAATTGTAGGTTTGGTATCCTAGAAAAATAATTAAAATCCATAAAAGAATATTTAATATAGGCTTGAATTTTTGTGGGATAAATTTATCAACCAGCTTCACCAAGCCAACTGTAACTAAAATTACCGCAACTGCAATAAGAATAATATTTAGCATAATAGTTTTTAATTTTTATTAATGGTATTTAGCAAATCTACAATTTTTTTTTAATCGTTAAAATCAAAAGAGACTAAAAATCATTTCTATATTTGAATAAAATATAATTTGCAGAGACTAAATGACGGCATCAGAATTTTATTCCCTTATAAAACAGCAATTTCCTTTTGAACCCACCCTCAAACAAAATATTGTACTACAACAACTCTCAGAATTTATTTTTTCAAAGAATAACGATGCGCTTTATGTTTTAAAGGGATATGCCGGTACGGGAAAAACCACGATTATAGGTACTATTGTTACCCATTTATGGAAAGCCAAAAAGAGTGCAGTACTTATGGCACCTACCGGGAGAGCGGCTAAGGTTATTTCGAATTATTCAAATAAAGAAGCCTTTACAATTCATAAAAAAATATATTTCCCTAAAAAGGAAAAGGGTGGTGGTGTTAAATTCGTATTGCAACCCAATAAGCATAAAAACACCTTATTTATAGTCGATGAAGCTTCCATGATTCCTGATACGCCCGGGGATTCCAAATTATTTGAAAATGGATCGCTTTTAGATGATCTCATGCAATATGTTTATTCCGGACATCAGTGTAAATTATTACTTATTGGTGATACGGCGCAGTTGCCGCCGGTGAAATTGGATTTAAGTCCGGCCTTGAACGAGAACACTCTGGAACTGAATTACAATAAACAGGTAACTAAAATGGAACTCGATGAAGTGGTGCGCCAAGAACAGGATTCCGGAATTTTAGCAAACGCCACCAAACTCCGCGATGTTCTAAATGAAGAAATTTTCGATGAATTTAAATTCGATCTCAAAGGCTTTAAAGATATTGTACGGCTTATTGATGGTTACGAAATTATGGACGCCATAAATGACGCTTACAGTACCTTAGGAAACGAAGAAACCACTATTATCGTGCGAAGTAATAAACGCGCCAATTTATATAATCAACAAATCCGAAGTCGGATCTTATTTAATGAAAATGAAATCACTTCCGGGGATTATCTTATGGTTGTGAAAAACAATTATTTCTGGATAAAGCCTACTACCGAAGCTGGATTTATTGCCAATGGCGATATTATTGAAATTCTGGAGATCTTTAATATTAAAGAACTTTATGGTTTCCGCTTTGCGGAAGTAAAGGTTCGTATGGTAGATTATCCGCGAATGCGCCCGTTTGAAACGGTTTTACTCCTGGATACCATTGATGCAGAAACGCCCTCCTTATCCTATGATGATTCTAATAAACTCTATCAGGAGGTCATGAAGGATTATCAAAATGAAAGCAGTAATTATCGTAAGTTCTTAAAGGTAAAAAGCAACAATTATTTTAATGCTTTACAGGTTAAATTTTCATACGCCATTACCTGTCATAAATCTCAGGGTGGCCAATGGCATACCGTTTTTGTAGAGCAACCTTATTTGCCCAATGGTATCGATAAAGAGTATTTACGTTGGCTATACACCGCTGTAACACGGGCCAAAGAAAAACTTTATTTGATCGGTTTTAAAGAGGATTTTTTTCATATTTAAAATACGCTTTGGAAAGATTAATTTAAGGAGCTCGCAAAACTTCTATTTTTGTTTTACTTTTGAAGAATAATCACGCATACTCTCATGAACATAATTGCCATGATTCCCGCACGCTACAGTGCCTCTCGTTTTCCAGCTAAACTTATGCAGGATTTGGCAGGTAAACCTGTTATTGTAAGAACTTATGAAGCTACTTTGGCTACAGGGCTTTTCGATGATGTTTATGTTGTTACTGATAGTGCGATCATTTTTGACGAAATTAAAAAGCACGGTGGCAAAGTGATTATGAGTAAAAAGGAACATGAATGCGGCAGCGACCGTATTGCAGAGGCGGTGGAAGACATGGATATCGATATTGTGATTAATGTTCAGGGTGATGAACCTTTTACTGATAAAAAGTCACTTTCCAAATTAATTGAGGTCTTTAAACATGATCCTCAGAAAGAAATCGATCTGGCCTCTTTAATGGTTCATATTACAGACGAAGCTGAAATAACCAATCCAAATACGGTTAAGGTAATAGTCGATAAAGAGAATTTTGCATTATATTTTAGCAGAAGTCCTATTCCTTATCCCAGAGACAAGAACGCCCACGTTAAATATTACAAGCACAAAGGTGTTTATGCCTTTAGAAAGCAGGCTATATTAGACTTTTACCACTTACCCATGTTGTCTTTGGAAGCCTCGGAAAAAATTGAATGTATTAGGTATTTGGAATATGGAAAACGCATTAAAATGGTTGAAACGGATATTTTAGGTGTAGAAATTGATACCCCGGAAGATCTTGAACATGCTCGCAAACTATGGAAATAAATTACGATAATATAATGGTTATTGGCTTTGATGCTGATGATACGCTGTGGGTTAACGAAACCTATTTTCGTGAGGCCGAAGCTACTTTTTGTGAGTTATTGTCTCCTTATGAAACGCCAAATAAAATAGACCAGGAGCTTTTTAAAAATGAAATTGCCAACCTGCCACTTTATGGTTATGGCATAAAGGCTTTTGTGTTATCTATGGTGGAAACCGCTTTGGAACTATCTAATAATTCTGTGTCGAATGAAACTATGGAGAAAATTTTACAGATTGGAAAAGATATGCTTGAAAAGCCAGTGGAATTGTTAGACGGTGTAGAAACGGTTTTGGAAACGTTATCAAAAAAGTATCGTTTGATTTTAGCTACAAAAGGAGATCTTTTGGATCAGGAACGGAAATTGGAGAAATCCGGTTTAACTAAATATTTTCATCATATTGAAGTATTGAGTGATAAAAAAGAGCCTAATTATTCAAAATTGTTAAGCCATCTGGATATCAAGCCCGAAGCGTTTTTAATGATCGGGAATTCGTTAAAATCAGATATTTTGCCTTTAGTGAATCTAAATGCTCATGCTATTCATGTGCCTTTTCATACCACATGGGCTCATGAACAAGTTAAGGCATCTGAAACTAACGGAAAAATGTATAAAACAGTAAGCACATTACGCGAAGTATTACCTCTATTAAAGTGTTAATTTACGTTGGATTCTAAGTTTAAGATTTAACAAAAATCCATCAAAATTAGCCCTTAAAAAATAAATTTAAGTACTACTTTTACGTTTTGTAAAAAAAACCTATTAAATGAGTTATAAGAACTTTCCAATGGTGTCAAATGTGATGTTTGGCAGAGGTAGTTTTAATCAATTAGAAGATATATTAGCCCCCAAACGTATCAATACTAAGGCCCCGTTTATTTTTTTAGTTGATGATGTTTTTAGATCAAATGTGTGGATAACTTCCAGAATTCCCCTGGCTTACGACGATAGGATCATTTTTGTATCAGCTAAAGAAGAGCCTAAGACTGAACAAGTGGATGCCCTGGTGGAAGAAATCATACTTATGACGAAGGAACGTCCTTCAGGAATTATTGGAATTGGTGGCGGAACTATAATGGATATTGCTAAGGCTATTTCTATCATGCTAACCAATAAAGGTGATGCAAAGGATTATCAGGGTTGGGATTTGGTTAAAAATGAAGCCGTATTTCATGTAGGTATTCCAACCATTTCCGGCACAGGTGCTGAAGTTTCCAGAACGGCAGTTTTAACCGGACCTGATAAAAAACTTGGTATTAATTCAGATTTCACACCTTTTGATCAGGTTATTTTAGATTCTGAATTAACTAAAGATGTACCGAAGGACCAATGGTTTTATACCGGAATGGATTGTTACATCCACTGTATCGAATCCCTCAAAGGAACTTATATCAACACGTTCAGTGAAACCTTTGGTGAAATGGCGTTAAAATTATGTAAAGAAGTCTTTTTAGAAGGTGAACTTAGTTCGGAGGAAGCTCAGGAAAAATTAATGATGGCCTCCTGGCATGGAGGTATGAGTATTGTTTATTCTCAGGTAGGTGTTGCGCATGCTCTAAGTTATGGGTTGTCCTATTTATTAGGAACGAAACACGGCATAGGTAATTGTATCGTTTTTGATCAGTTAGAAGAATTTTATCCTGAAGGTGTTCGCATGTTTAAAGCCATGAAAGAAAAACACAACATTAAATTACCTCAAGGTATATGTGCCGATTTAAGCGACCGAGATTTTGATATTATGATTAAAATTTCATTAAGTTTAGATCCGCTTTGGGAAAACGCCCTGGGTCCCGATTGGAAAAAAATAATGACTCCGGAAAAGATCAAATCATTATATCAGAAAATGTAATAGAAATATCCCAAAACGAAAGGTTTATAGTAACTAAAAATAATTTTGGGTTTTATATCTGATTCGTTTTAACCAATTAAATTTTAACAGATGAAATGGCTGGCCAAATTTATTTATCACAATATTTTAGGTTGGCGTGTAGTTGGCAGTGAAAACTTAGATCCAGCAGCTATAAAAAAAGCTGTAATTATTGCTGTTCCCCATACCAGTTGGCACGATTTTTACATTGGCATCCTGGCTCGAAAAATTATAGGCTTAAAAGCAAATTTTGTTGGAAAGAAAGAGCTTTTTGCATTTCCGATCGGATGGTTTTTTAGGAGTTTAGGAGGCGCTCCTGTAGATCGCTATACCAATGAAAATAAGGTTGATGCTATCGCAAAAATTTTTGAAGGAAAAGAAGAATTTCGTTTAGCATTAGCTCCTGAAGGCACACGAAAAAAGGTGAAGGAGTGGCGTACGGGCTTCTATTATATTGCTAAAAAAGCTAAGGTTCCAATTATCATGATCACCTTTGATTTCGAGAATAAACAAAACAAAATTTCCAAACCCTTTTATCCAACGGATGACAAGGAGGCGGATTTTAAGTTCATGCATAAGTTTTTTGAAGGTGTTAAGGGAAAAATCCCGGAATACTCGTAAATAGTGGGTTTTTATAAAACCATGGCATGCATTTTGCCGTATATATGACGAGCATGAAACATAAAGTAAACAATTCCTTGTCACTAAAAAGAAACATGCTATGAAAAGCAAAAAAGCTACTTCATTTGAAGTAGCTTTTTGATTTTAAAAAGGGTAATTATTACTTAACTTCCTTAATCGCGTTATCAATCAAGGTTCTTAAATGCTGTTTATGTGCTTTAGAAGCAATATTCCCAGTTGAGCCTGCCATATTGCGAATAGTTTTCAAATTGTATAAGGCCATCGATTTTGCATTGTAGGTATATTTTTCGGCATCTTTACCGGTTAACATATCTACTAACATGTTGGTGTAGGCCAATTGCAGATTTTGTCTAAAATCATTCACATTTCCATAAATGTCCTTTTTGAAAATGGCATCATTCAAATCTGTCATAAATGAGGATAAACTATACGCGTTTCCATATAATTCTGAATCAGTTATACGCTGTAAGGTATTCGGGTGTAACAAATGATCCAAAACACGTGTTTGATAACCTAGGGCCATACTGTGAATTTTAGGATCTTCAGGTCCTCTAAAGAAATTAAATCCACGGCGCTCCTGAGCTAAATAATTATATAGATCGTTTGGCGCATCAAAGGCGTCCGGTGCAAAGATATGATCACTTAAAGCTTTCATAGCTCTTTTTTGATCTTCTAAACTCACAGGGGTATAAGGTTGCGTTGCATTTTCCTGACCAACAAGATCTCGATTCACATAAACACCTCCGATAAATCTTGAAATGGTATTTGCAGCACCTGCTTTCTGCGCATTTAAAATGTAAAATACACGACGCAATTCCTCATAAAACTCACCTTCCTTCGAAAAGTTCTCTTTCGCAGTTTTCATCAGGTCATTTGCCAATCCAATTCTATCAACAGACCAGGTGATCTGATCGTTTGATTGATCGCCGGTGTTAACTCTTGGATCAATAGCTTTTCCTGGTGAGCGCATATCATCGGCATCATTACCAAAAATATGCTCAGGTTTGGTGGATTCACTTAGCAGAGCCTGACGCTCAGCTTCAGTTTTAAAAGGGGTATAGCCGCAACGGATAGCCCAGATATCATAAGGTCCAACACTAACATCATCATACTGACCTTGTTTACTTCTGTCTCGTGTAATGTTTAGCGCGGCATAATCCATTACAGAAGCTGTTAAACATTTTCCTTTAATAAATTCAGGATCTTCTAATTGCTCAGGTGAAAACAACTGACTGGCCTTCATATTGTGATAAAGTCCTAAGGTGTGTCCAACTTCATGCATGATCAAAGCCAACATCGATTGCTTTCTGATTTTTTCCATTTCAAAATCATCAGCTCCTGTGGCACTCACCACAGCATCGGCGAACATAAGTTCTTGATGTATTTCGCTTCCCAAAGAACAAAATTTCATATCGTTCATAATGGGCTCTTCATCAGCTTCCATGCCCACATTATTATATAATTTATCATAAAGTACACGGTTTGTAAAATGAACAAACTCTAACATGATATCTGCACCTAAAATTTCCCCGGTTTTTGGGTTCACAAAACTTGGTCCGTATCCACCATATGCCGGATCTGGAGAAGATACCCAACGCAATACATTATAGCGAATGTCGCCGGCATCCCAGTCGGCATCATCAGGTTGCACTTTCACGGCCATAGCATTTTTAAATCCGGCCTTTTCGAAGGCTTTATTCCATTGTAAAACACCCTCTTTGATGGTTTCACGCCATTCATAAGGTGTCGTATTTTCAATCCACCATGTAATTGGTTTTACAGGTTCGGAGATTTCAGCATTAGGGTCTTTCTTTTTTAAGTTCCAACGGTGAATAAGGTCTCTGAAAGGCGTAGAACTGGTGCTTGTTTGGTCGTCAATTTGTTCTGTGAAAAACCCAACACGCTGGTCATCAAAGCGCACTTCATAATCGTTATCAGGCATTTCCATTAAACTGTGAAATACTTTGATACTTACATTTCTTCCATCGGCCACGGCATTTGAACCTCCATTTAGAATAGAAGGTGAAGAATACACGTATTCTACTTCCATATTGGTGTTTTCAGGATAATTTTTGATCGCTAAAATTTTGGATTTCGATTTGCTTAAACTTCCCAATTTAAACGACATTGGAGAACTACCCGGCCGCGACGGACTTTTGATCTGGGATAGGGTTTCTGCCAAAAAGAGATCATCGGCTTCAATGAGGTAAAGGCCTTTATCTTCATCAAATGCTTCAATTTTTATACTGGCCATATTGCCCTCGCTCATATTCGCATCCTTGGATTTTGATAAAGGGTTTTCAGGGTCGAAATAGAATGAAGTATTTTGAGTAATAAATTCAATTTTGTTGAAATACTTTTGAACTTTAAATACTTTGGAACCTCTATATGATCCTCTGATAATGCGTCCGGCATCCATAACACCATCGGCAATCTGACTAAAATAGATGTATTCCTTATCCAATTGATCTTTGGATATCACCATTTTAAGTGATCCGGTTATGGTATCTTGATAAATGGTAAAGAGACCATCCATTTTCTTACTTGATTTGGTAAGATCAGCAATGGATTTGTCTTTTTTCGGGGCTGGCGTTTTGGCCTCAACATCATCTTTTTTCTTGTCTTTACGTTTACGCTGAGCTTCAACATTAGAGGGACTCAGCAACAATGACAACGAAAGGAAAAAACTAAAAATGTAAAGTGCCTTTGGTGATTTTGACGTCATTTTTAAATTGGTTTTAAAATATTATTTAATAATTGAAAGTTAGTCAACGCTAAAAATAGGCATTGTCGAAAAATATAATTTCTTAAAAATTGTTAAAATTGATACTAAATCTCTGTTTTATAGTGCATTTTAGAGCTTCAACCTTTGATATTTAATCCCTACCTTTACCGATATGATAAAAGACACTAAACTTGCCGTTTTAATTGATGGCGATAATATTCCTTCAAAGTACATTTCTGAAATGTTGGAAGAAGTTACAAAGTATGGTACACCCACCATAAAACGTATTTATGGGGACTGGACCAAACCACATTTGTCTAAATGGAAAAAGATCTTGCTGGAACACGCTATTACGCCCATTCAGCAATACGGATATACCACAGGAAAAAATGCCACGGATTCAGCGATGATTATTGATGCTATGGATATTTTATACTCCCAGAAAGTTAACGGGTTTTTCCTGGTGTCGTCCGATAGTGATTTTACCAAATTAGCCACGCGGTTACGTGAGGCCGGGTTGGCTGTTTACGGTATGGGAGAAAAGAAAACTCCGGATCCATTCATCGTAGCCTGCGATAAATTTATTTATTTGGAGATTTTGAAATCAGATGGTGATGGTAAAGAGGAAAAGGGTAGTAGTTCTAAAAAGGAAAATTTATATAACATTACGCCTAAAACGATTCGGCTTTTGAAAAGCTCAGTAAACGCTGCTGCCGATGATGATGGCTGGGCGTTTCTTGGAGATGTGGGTTCATTAATCTTAAAAAAGCAACCTAATTTTGATTCACGTAATTTTGGTTTTGCTAAACTCACACCATTATTCAAGTCTTTAGATGAGCATTTTGAGTTGGAACAGCGAGACCAGCAATCCAGCGGCCGTTTCAAACTTATTTATGTAAGAAATAAAGAATAAAAAAAAAGCGCTATCAGCGCTTTTATTTTTTTAATCCGTAGATTCTTCCATGGTGTGATACACGTTTTGAACATCGTCATCCTCCTCGAGCTTTTCAAGAAGTTTTTCTACATCTTCGGCTTCTTCAGGTGTTAGTGTTTTAGTGACTTGCGGAATGCGTTCAAAACCGGAAGACAAAATTTCAATACCGCGTGATTCTAATTCGGACTGAATAGCTCCGAAACTTTCAAAAGGGGCATATATTAATATACCGTCATCATCAACAAAAACTTCTTCAGCACCAAAATCTATTAATTCTAATTCCAGCTCCTCAGGGTCGATCCCTTCCGCAGGAATTCTAAAATTACAAGTATGGTCGAACATAAAAACCACGGACCCTGATGTTCCTAAACTACCATCACATTTATTAAAATAACTCCGAACATTTGCAACGGTTCGGGTATTATTGTCGGTAGCGGTTTCTACAAGAACAGCAATACCATGCGGTGCATAACCTTCAAAAATAACTTCTTTATAATCACCTAAACTTTTATCACTTGCACGCTTAATGGCACGTTCGATATTATCTTTAGGCATATTTACCGCCTTGGCATTTTGGATCACAGCGCGCAGGCGGGAATTCGTATCGGGATCGGGACCACCTTCTTTTACGGCCATTACAATATCTTTTCCAATACGCGTAAAGGCCTTACTCATGGCCGACCACCGCTTCATTTTTCGTGCTTTTCTGAACTCAAAAGCTCTTCCCATAATAAAATAGTTTTTAATCCTTCCGCGAAAGCGGAACTAAAAATGTATTAACAGGTCACAAAAATAAACTTATTCTTCTGGTTCTACAATAGCCTCAATGGCTTCAATAAGTTTAAAATCTTTATCCGTTACACCACCTGCATCATGTGTAGAAAGTGAAATTGTTAGAACATTGTAAACGTTCGTCCAATTTGGATGATGATTCTGAGCTTCACATTCAAAAGCAATGCGGCTCATCGCACTAAAGCAATCTTTAAAATTCTCAAATTCAAATTCTGCGTGCAAAGCATCATCGAAATAATCCCAATCCGGATAACGCAGTAATTTTTTTTCAATGTCGGTGTTTGATAATTTATCCATAAGAAAAATTCGTTTTTTAAAATTACTTATATTTTTAATTCTGTTAAAATATCCTGACTGTTTAATTGTAAATGTTTCGGTAGTTTGTTGCATTTAGGGAGTACAGCCAAATACCGGTCGTCATTTGTAGTGTAAACCCGTTTGTAAATTGCTTGTTGCTCCAAATTTAATGATTCAGTGATTTCCTTAATGAAATCGTCGTGGTGCACCAAATCGGTACTTCCCAAATGAAAGATCCCGGATTTTTTACGATTTATAATGTAGTGAATTTGCTGCGTTACCTTTGAATCATTCGTAACATTCATGATAAGGTTTGGAAATACTTCGATAGGTTCCTGAGTTTTTATATGTTCTATGATCTCCGTAATTCGGGGAGAATGCGCACCAAAAACCATGGGTAATCTTAAAATGGCAATTTGCCTTTTGGGCAATCGCATCAACATATTCTCAATTTTGATTTTGAAATGCCCATACACACTATTACTTAATGTTTTATCATCTTCATAACTCGGGTATTTGCTGTAAGCATCAAACACATTGGCCGAGGATAGGAACAGTAATTTTATTTTATTCGAAAAAACATATTCTGCTAAATGCTGGTGGAGGAGTACCTGTTTAGAAAAATCACCTCGAAGGGCTGAAATGATTATTGTGGGTTTTGTAATATCCAGAATTTCATAAATATCATCTTCTTCAATATTGTATTGAAAGAAATGGTGATTCTTCTCCAGAGCCGTATTCGAGCGATTGTAAGTTCCGAAGGTGTTAAAATAGGCGCAAAGTTCTTTGTAAATAGCTGAACCAAGGAATCCGCTAGCTCCAATAATTAAGATGTTATGCTTACGGTCGTTCGTCTGTTTTGACATGAATCGGATGCTATTTTATTTTTTGTAAAATGGTAGTTTTACGATGGTCGCCGGAATAGTTTTATTTCTAATTTGAATATTTATAGTATTTCCAATACCACAATGTGCCGTGTTTACATAACCCAGACCAATACCTTTACCCAAAGACGGACTCATAGTTCCAGAGGTAACTTCACCAATAGGCTCATTGTTGCCATCAACAATCGGGTAACCATGTCTTGGAATTCCCCGTTCGTTTAATTCAAAAGCGATAAGTTTTCTTTTTGGACTGGCTTCTTTTTCAGCCTTTAAAGCTTCAGAATTGGTAAATTCTTTGGTAAATTTTGTAATCCAACCTAAACCGGCCTCAATAGGAGACGTAGTATCGTCAATATCGTTACCGTACAAGCAATAACCCATTTCAAGACGAAGCGTATCCCGTGCGGCTAAACCAATGGGCTTAATACCAAAATCTGCTCCGGCCTCTAATACCTTATCCCAAACCTGTTGTACATCGCTGTTTTTGCAATAAATTTCAAAACCACCACTACCGGTATAACCTGTTGCTGAAATGATCACATGTTCGATACCTGCAAAATCGCCAACAATAAAATTGTAGAATTTAATGGCCGATAAGTCGTGACTGGTTAGAGGTTGAATGGCTTCCACGGCCTTAGGGCCTTGTATAGCTAATAACGAATAATCATCGCTTATATTTCGCATGGTGGCTCCAACAGCATTTTTAGATTCCAGCCAGTTCCAGTCTTTTTCTATGTTACTGGCATTTACAACAAGTAAATATTGCTCGTCCTTAATCTTGTAAATAATCAAGTCGTCAACGATACCGCCCTCATCGTTAGGCAAACAAGAATATTGAGCCTCGCCGATACTAAGTTTAGAAGCATCATTACTAGATACCCGTTGAATAAGATCTAATGCGTGTTCACCTTCAATTAAAAACTCACCCATATGCGATACATCAAACACGCCTACAGCATTTCTAACAGTTTCGTGTTCTATGTTTACGCCTTCATATTGCACAGGCATATTGTAACCTGCAAAAGGTACCATTTTGGCTCCCAGAGCTTCATGAGTTTTAGTTAAAGCGGTGTTTTTCATTTACGCGTTTTTTTAATGTGTGATCAAGTTGCGCAAATGTATTGAAAATTTATAATACCGCTTTCGCGGAAGGGATAAAAGGTTTGTTAAAACTTAGTCTAATAAAAAGGCTTTTAAATCTTCGTATGCCGTCATGGAAGTGGCGACCTTTTCTCTGCCCATAACCGCTTGAATTTGCTCAGGAAGTTCTTGTTTATCAGCAATGACTTCTTCAACAACATCCAAGAATTTTGTGGGATGCGCCGTTTCTAAAAATACCGTATGGACTTCAGGATGATTCTTTAAATAGGCTTTGCAACCCAAATACCCTACGGCACCGTGTGGATCGGCTACGTAATGATAATCTTTGTAAAGTTCGAGCATCGCTGCCTTTGTTTCTTCATCTGAAAAACTGAAGGAACTTAAATGATGTTTCAGGATTTCGAAATTATTCTTATAAATTTCCTGAATGCGGATAAAATTACTTGGCGCCCCAACATCCATGGCATTACTAATGGTTGGAATTGCAGGTTTTGGTTCGTAAAGTTGAGATAGTAAATAACGGGTTACCACATTATTGACATTATTTGATGCTATAAAATGACTCACAGGCATACCCAACTTTTGGGCCATCATACCGGCACAAATATTACCAAAGTTACCGCTGGGAACAGAAAACACGAGGTCTTTATGTTTTTTGTGTAAAGCTTTGTAAGCGAACATAAAATAGAACATCTGCGGTAACCAACGCGCCACGTTTATTGAGTTGGCAGAAGTCAGAGCCATTATACTTGTGAGATCCTCATCCAGAAAAGCCTGTTTTACCATGGTTTGACAATCGTCAAAAGTGCCATCTACCTCCAGGGCTTTAATGTTCTGTCCTAAGGTTGTAAGCTGCTTTTCCTGAATATCACTCACTTTTCCGCCAGGATATAGAATAACAACATTCACGCCTTTAACACCTAGAAATCCGTTGGCTACGGCACCACCGGTATCACCTGAAGTAGCAACCAAAACGGTGACCTCGTTTTCATTATTTTTATTGAAATATCCCAGACAACGTGCCATGAAACGCGCACCAACATCTTTAAAAGCCATGGTGGGCCCGTGGAATAACTCCAGCGTTGAAACCTGGTTACTTAAAGGAACCACCGGAAAATCAAAAGCTAAAGTTTCTTCGATGATACGTTTGAGTTCTTTTTCAGGTATATCAGGACTTACGAATTGTTTGATGGCTTCAAAAGCAATTTCTTCATTGGAAAAATCATCAATATTAGCCCAAAATCCTGTTGGTAATGGGGTAATATTTTCAGGAAAATAAAGTCCTTTATCAGGAGCTAAACCCTTAATAACCGCTTCTTTAAATGTGGCTTTTGGCGCTTTATTATTTAACGAGTAATACTTCATTAGCCTTTTAATATTTTTACACCTTCAGTATTAATTTTTCCAACATAAATATCAAAAGCAATATCGGTTTTTGAAAAAATAGACCTAATCGCTTCTGCTGCGTTCTTCGCATTTTCAGGACCTTCGCTCAAGCTAAATATTGAAGGACCGGAGCCGGAGATCCCACAACCGAGGGCGCCACTATCAACTACTGCTTTTTTAACAGACTCAAAATGTGGAATTAATTTACTTCGATAAGGCTCCACAACGACATCAACCAAAGAATCTTTTATTAATTGATAGTCGTTGGTATGTAAAGCGTGAACCAAGCTTCCAACGTTGGCCCATTGTGTAATGGCTTTATCCATAGGGATTTCTGGTGGTAAAATAGCGCGTGCTTCAGACGTTTTTATCTCAATTTGCGGATGCACAACAGTTGCATATAAATTTGGAGGTGTGGGAATTTCTAATACTTGAACAGGAGCGATACTTTTAACTAAAGTAAATCCGCCAAAAATAGCCGGAGCCAAATTGTCGGCATGTTCACATTTACTGGCAATGGCTTCACCTTTTATGGCAAAAGTAGTAAGTTGGGTTTTGTTGAAAGGTCTTCCAAGAAGTTCATTCATACCAAATACACTTCCAACAGCACTAGCAGCGGAACTACCGATACCACTGCCGGGTTTAATCTTTTTATAGATCTCAATTTCGAATCCGAAATCAACATCAATATGATTATACATTTCCAAAGCAGAAACACCCGCAACATTCAATGCGGTATCGTAGGGCAGATCAAACCCTTCGATCTTCGAAATAAAAATACCTTTTTTTTCTACTTTTCTAATGATCATCTCATCACCAACCTGATCCAGACAAAAGCCTAAAACATCATAACCACAAGATACATTTGCAACCGTTGCAGGCGCCAATATTTTGATACTATCCATGTTTAATTATTTCCAATTCTAATGATATCTGCAAATAGGCCAGAAGCTGTAACATCGGCACCCGCGCCGGCACCTTTAATAATCATCGGTTGTTCAGGATAACGAATGGTGTAAAACATCACGATATTATCCTTTCCTTCCAGGTTATAAAATGGATGTCCTTGCGGAATTTCCTCCAAACCAACACTGGCTTTACCATGATCAAACTTAGCTACATACTTCAATTGGCAATTTTTCGAAGCAGCCGAAGCATACAATTTTTGATAGTGTGCTTCATCTTTGATAAGCGTTTCATAAAAATCTTCAACGGAATCACTTTTCAGTCCCGATGCTGATAAAAAGGATTTGTTTTCGATATCTTCTAAATTCATTTCAACGCCGGCTTCGCGAGCCAAAATTAAGATTTTTCGAGCAACATCAACGCCACTGAGATCGATTCTTGGATCGGGTTCTGTATAACCTTCGGCAGCAGCCTGTTTTACAACATCGTAAAACCTGGTTTCTGCATTAAAATGATTGAAAACAAAGTTCAAACTTCCGGATAACACCGCTTGTATAGAAGTTATCTTATCGCCTGAAGCGATTAAATTATTTAAGGTGTCTATAACCGGTAATCCGGCGCCCACATTCGTTTCAAATAAAAATGGTGCATTGTATTTTAAACTTAATCGCTTTAGCAGGTTATAATGCTCAATATCGCTGGAGCATGCAATTTTATTACAAGCCACCACGCCGATACTTTCTCGCAGGTAATCAGGATAGGTTGCTGCAACGTCTGCATTAGCGGTAATATCAACGAATATACTATTACGTAAGTTTAATTTTTTCACGGTATCAAAAAAACCATTTAAACTGGCTTTTTCACCGGAGGCTAATTGGTTTTTCCAATTATTGAGGTCCAGACCATCTTCATCAAAGATCATGGTTCTTGAATTTGATAATCCGGCGATCCGCAAATTGATCTTTAAGTTATCTTTCAAATATTTCTTTTGCGCTTTAATTTGCTCAACTAAACGTTCGCCAACATTTCCAACTCCTGTTATGAACACATTCAATTGTTTTGTTTTTGTTTCAAAGAACTGCTCATGCAGGGTGTTCAAAGCTTTTTTAACGTCTCTTTCTGCAATAACCACGGAAATATTCTTTTCTGAGGCACCTTGCGCTATGGCTCGAATATTAACGTTGTTTCTACCCAAAGCACTAAACATTTTTCCGCTTAAACCCTGATGATTTTTCATATTATCCCCAACCAAAGCAACAATAGACAGACCCGTTTCTACGGTTAAAGGTTCAATTTTATGCCAGGCAATTTCATATTCAAAAGTATGGTCTATGGCTATTTTTGCGCGTTCCGCCTCATGCGCTTCAATCCCTAAACAAATAGAATGCTCGGATGATGCCTGGGTGATCAGGATTACATTAATCTTCTCCTGCGATAAGGTTTCAAACAAACGTTTTGAAAACCCCGGAATTCCTATCATACCGCTACCTTGCAAAGTCAACAACGCAATATTACCAATGTTGCTAATGCCTTTTACAGGTTTGGAGCCATTGGTAGCTTCATTAGAAATAATAGTTCCTTCTGCTTCGGGATCCATAGTATTCTTAATATGGATCGGAATATTGAGATCCAGAACCGGCTGTACTGTAGGCGGATACAACACCTTGGCACCGAAATGTGATAATTCCATAGCCTCCTGATACGAAATGCTTTTAATTGGGTAGGCCTGTTTTACCAATTTTGGGTTGGTGGTGAACATACCACTAACGTCGGTCCAGATTTCCAATGTTTTAACCTGGAGCGCAGCTGCAACAATGGCTGCGGTAAAATCAGAGCCACCGCGACCGAGCGTCGTATCTTCGCCATGCCGCGATCTGGCAATAAATCCGGGAAGAATAGTAATTGATTCTTCTGAAGTTTTAAAATAATCGCGGATCAGTTGATTGCTAATGCTGTAATCTACTTCGGCTTTTGTGAAGTTTGAATTGGTTATAATGAGTTCCTGTGTATTCTTCCGCGCAGCGGAAATTCCCCTGTTTATAAGGGTTTCAGCTATAATAAATGATGATAGTTTTTCACCATAACTAAGGAGTTTGTCTGATGTTTTAGGCGATAATTCGTTGATGAGATAAATACCATCTAATAGACTTTTGAAGTCGTCCAATATGTTTTGAACAGTATCTAACAAAATCTCAGATGGCTTCTCATTGAGTTCTTTGATTATGTCGAAATGGATGCCTTTAATTGCTTCAAATGTTTCTGTGTATTGGGCGTCTTTACTTTGGGCTTGCCTTCCTGCAAATAGTAATTTATCTGTTATACCGCCAACGGCTGAAACAACACAAATCACGGCTTCCTGTTGGGCATATTTTTCAAGTATGCCAATAACTTTATTGATAATTTTTGAAGATCCGACTGAGGTTCCTCCAAATTTTAAAACGTTCATGTTTTAATGAATTGTAAGTTGATAAAATAAGTAATGAAAAGGTGATTTAAAAAATCACAAAAATGGCCTGTAGGAAATGTAATTAGCAACCCCAAAGGGTAGTAGTCGTTGCAGTAGCTACCAAAGAAACAGCGGTTCCTTCTGAGAAAAAAGGAAAAGAAAAGCTCTTATTACTGTTTGATTGATACATGATTACTATTTATTACCCTTCAAAAGTATTACTTTTAACCTAATAAAAAAACTTGTGGTATTTTTTTGCAGGATTCTTATGTACGCTTGATTTTTATAGAAAAAATGCCACTTTAAGTCCAAAGAATTGAAAAATCAATAATCGAAAATTTCATGAAACTTTTTTCAAGAGAGCAAATTTACGAAGCTGACCAACAAACCATTAAAAAACAAGATATTACTTCTACAGAACTTATGGACCGTGCCGGAAGTCAGATTTTTAATTGGATGCATTTGCGTTTACAAGGTGCACAAGTGCCTATTCATGTTTTTTGTGGCATTGGAAATAATGGAGGAGATGGCCTCGTTCTAACACAACATTTAATTTCTCATGGTTATCATGTTACCACTTACATTGTAAACTACAGTCATAAACGTTCGAAAGATTTTTTGATCAATTATGACAAAGTGAAATCGATGACAAAAACCTGGCCGGTAGTACTCGAGGATAATGAAGCTTTTCCTGAAATTAATCAAGAAGATATCATTGTTGATGCTGTTTTTGGTATTGGTTTGAACCGACCTGTTCCTGATTGGGTGAAGGATTTGTTTATCCATTTTAGAAAAACTAAGGCTTTTACTTTATCTATTGATGTGCCTTCCGGACTATTTCTGGATCAACCTGTTAAAGATGAGGATGCTGTGGTATGGGCAGGTTACACGCTAAGTTTTGCTTCTCCTAAATTGGTGTTCTTTTTGCCAGAAACGGCGAAATATACTGCACAATGGGAAGTTTTGGATATTGGTTTGGATCAGGAGTATTTAATGTCGACAAAAACAGAAGCTGATCTCATAGGAAAACATGAGGTTTTACCATTATACATGCCTCGGGATAAATTTTCTCATAAAGGGACTTTTGGACATACGCTTATCATAGGAGGTAGCTATGGTAAAATAGGAGCGGTGATTCTATCCAGTAGGGCTGCATTATCAGCGGGATCAGGCTTAGTGTCTGCTTATGTGCCTAAGTGCGGTTACATACCTTTGCAATCTTCATTTCCGGAAGCAATGGTACTAACAGACCGGGATGAAAATGAAATTACCGAGATCTCATTTGATTTGAAACCTACCGTTATTGGAATGGGCATGGGATTGGGAACAAGCCCGAATACACTGGATGCATTTGAAGCTTTTTTAAAAAACAATAAAACGCCACTTGTTATTGATGCGGACGCCATAAATTTACTTTCTAAGAATAAAGCACTTTTAAAATTGTTGCCGATACATTCTGTTTTAACACCACATCCCAAGGAATTAGAGCGCCTCATTGGAACCTGGTCTGATGATTTTGAAAAACTTGAAAAAGTAAAATCCTTTTCAAAAAAATACCATGCTGTAGTGGTGATCAAAGGAGCGAATACCATTACCGTTTTTCAGGAAAAAATATATATAAACACTACAGGCAATCCTGGTTTGGCAACGGCAGGAAGCGGTGATGTACTAACCGGAATTATTACCGGATTAATTGCTCAAAGTTATAGTGCTCTAGCGGCTGCAATATTCGGGGTGTATCTACATGGAAAGGCTGCTGATATCACTATTGAAGATTATGGCTATCAAAGTTTAACGGCGACTCATGTTATCGAATACATGGGTAAGGCCTATTTAGATCTTTTTGAACAACCTCAACAATTGCCACAGGAGGAACCGAAGGAAGATAATTAAAAAGAAAGTAATAAAAAAAGCCCGATACGAAGCGGGCTTTTTTTTATGTGTATTTCAATTAAATATTCAATTCATTAAATAAGGAAATGAGTTCAGGATTAGAAGGTCTTGGTGCAGTAGCATCAACGATATTACCCTCAGGATCTATTAAAATAAATCTTGGGATACCCTGAATTTTATAATCGTTTACAAATTTTGATTTCCAATCGTTATCTGCAAACAACTGAATACCGCCTAAATCTTTGTCTTCAACCATAGCTTTCCAGGCATCATGATCCTCTTGCTTGTCGATAGAAACGCTTACAAAAGCAATGTTCTTTCCATGATATTGTTTTTCTACTTCCTTTAAAAATGGAATTTCACGTTTGCAAGGTCCACACCAGGTGGCCCAAACATCAACGTAAACATATTTACCTTTAAGGTCGTCTAACGAGGTAGTTCCTCCTGCATAATTTTCATAATCAACAAATTTTGGAGAAGGATTTCCTGGATTTAATATTTGTAATTCGTTGTATTTATCTGTGATGATCTTCTTATAATCATCATTTGTTGAATTTGCCATAAACGACTTATAGAAGGCATCAAGATCTTTGGTGTAATTTATATTGAAATTAGCAAAGTCAAATAGTAAACTATTTTTAATGGTATCACTTTCGATCGCTCCAACCGTTTTGATGTAAGCCATATCATTTTCAATGGAATCCTTTTTCGCTAAAGCCTTACTTTTATTCATGTAATAGGAGCCTACCATACTTTGATAGTCATTGGAGTACAGGTAATCTTCTTCATTGGTATAATCGATGGAATCAGCTTCATCCAAAAAACCCTCTGATACTGAGAATTCAGGGTTATTGGTATAATACTGGTGCGCCTCTTCATAGTTCATCAACATATTCAAATAGGCATAATTAATATTACGCTTTTCCTTGGTTTTAAAATCTTCAGATAAACCATCTGTAGCGTTCAATAGAGAATCTTGAGATGTTTTTAACTTTTCCGCTTTTGCTTTAAAATCAGCTTCGCTCATAGAATAAGCATCCTTGCTACTGCCAAAATTCTCACTGGTCAAGGTCTTTTTTGTTCTCAGGTAATTATTAGCCTCAGCCCCTGTTCCTGTTATGCTTAAAGTATTGTCGAAGTCAGCATTATCGTAGCTAATATTCAAATTATAACCAGGTTCTAAATGCAAAAAAATAGGATGTTGACCATCGTAAAGCACATAAGACGGCGATTTTACATAAAGGGTGTCTATAAAATCACCTTCATCTGAAAGGTCAAGTGCTTCTCTGAATGATCGGTCGTAAGTATTTATAGTAAGCTCGCCATTTCCGGGGTTTGTAATTTTACCGGAAATAACTACATAATCTACGGTGGCATCTGGTTTACATGACGCAAACAAGAGAATTGTAAGAATGCTTAAAAGATATTTCATTGCAATAGTGGTTTTGAGATTTGGACAAATATATGTTTTTAAGAAAAAAAATATTTTAATGCTTTGTTAATTTTTATTTGAAATAAGGGTTTAAAGGGAGGCTGTAAGTGCTTCGTATTCAAAAATTTCAGGGATAATCTTTAATTTATATAAATGCTTTTGCGCCTTTTGAATTGTAGGTTCGTCTAAAAGAGATTGTGACCATTCTGTTATTTTTAACCAATCCTCAACATCTTCAATTTCTAAATTATAGGATTCGGAAATAACTTTTTCAATATGATCTATTGATTTAAAATCCTGAGAATGTTCATTAATTATTCTGAGTAAGTCTTTTAGTGCTTCAGGCTCTCTCTCGATCATGTTTTGGTTTGCAGCGATTACAAAACAAGGCCAGGGGGAAAGGCAATTACCAATTCGACGCAATTGACCACTATCAACAAAAGGTTTGGTCATAAATTTCTCCCAGAGGAAATAATCTACGGTTCCATTCTCAAAACCATGAAGCGCACCCTCAATATTTTGAATCGTATTGAATTTTAAGTCCGTTTCAATATCCCAATCATTTTGTTCGGCGTTGATATATGCCATTAAATGCGATCCTGAACCCATGCGGCTTATAGCGGCTGTTGTTCCTTTCAGATCATCAACAGTTCTGTATGATGAATCATGCGCTACATGGATACCCCAAACTAAAGGCGACTGCACATACGTTTGGATGATTTTACTAGGATTTCCGTTAACAATATCTTTGATGATCCCTTCGGTAAGAATGATGGCAACATCTATATCACCCGTTCTTAAAGCCTCACACATATCTCCGGTACCTCCTGGATAATCTATCCATTTGAGATCGATATTTTGCTTTTCAAAGGCTTTATTGCTTTGGGCCAAATGCCATGGCAAATTAAAATGTTCAGGAACGCCTCCAATTGTAATTTGTGTCATGATTAATATTAGGAATTTAAAACCTATCCAAAGTATAGGTTATCAGGTTTTCAATGGTTTGGCCGGGATCAGCGCTAAATGTACCACTCGCTCGATTTGCAATAATCGCGTTTAATGAAAGCGCATGATGCCCTAAAAGTTGCGATAAACCATAAATAGCCGAAGTTTCCATTTCAAAATTTGTAGAATGAATACCTTTAAAACTGAATGAAGCAATCTTGTTAATTAACTCGGGATCGCGGAGTTTCAGACGTAAAACGCGACCTTGAGGACCGTAAAAACCACCGGCGGTTATGGTAAGTCCTTTGTGTGTCAAAGCACTTTCAAATTTATTTTCTAATAATGAACTATTCTTCACGATGAGTGGACGCGCTTTATTTTCATCCCACCGGGTATGTTTTATAAAAGCATCTTCAATGTCAGGATGTTGAATGGATTCTGTTTTATAGGAGTGAAGCATGCCGTTGATATCCAACCCAAAAGAACTCAAAACGAAAGCATCAACAGGGACATCTTGGTGCAGTGCCCCGGAAGTTCCAACCCGCACAATATTCAAACTTGTTAGGTTTTCTTTGGGTAAGCGGGTTTCAAGATCAATATTTACCAGAGCATCCAGTTCATTCATTACAATATCAATATTATCCGGGCCGATGCCTGTAGATATAACTGTAATTTCTTTGCCTTTGTAAGACCCGGTATGCGTTACAAATTCCCGCTTTTCAGTTTTAAAACGAATAGAATCAAAATGCTTTGAAACTTTGGGGACCCTGTTTTGATCGCCCACAAAAATGATATTATGAGCAATATTTTCCGGTTTAAGATTGAGGTGATAAACACTGCCATCCGGATTTAAAATGAGTTCAGAGGGTTGTATAGCCATTAGGAAACGGTTTTTACAAGTTTATTTTCATGCGTATTGAACTGGAAATCCAGTTTATTCACCCCGCCAAAAGGCGTATTATTATTAATTTCTTCGGAAAAATTGTGCTGCCCCAGTAAGGCCTCGTGACCTTTTCTGTTTAAAGAAATGAGGTCTTCTTTTTCATTAAAAAATATACTTAGTTTTTCGATAATTCGATTCATTTGCAGATCGCCATAACCATAATATCCCTGGTAATTCAAGGCATAGCCCAAAAGGTGATTTCGCGATTTTATAGTATGATCACGAATGATAGTAAGTATATTATTTTCCAAACGGTTTAAACCCGTGAAGGTATTTGGAAAGCGCTCCAGATGAGCCTTCAAACAGTTGCTTAGATATTTAAATGTAGAATTGGTAACTATGAACGGTTTTAGAAGATTATGGTCTTTACCACAATAGATTCCCCAAATGGATAATACCATATCGATATCCTTTGGTGTTAATTTCACTTTTTTATCAAAGTGACTAAAAAGTTGATTATCGGTTAGCTCGGTTAAGGCTTTTAAATTTTTACTACCGCGAACCCGGCCGCTGGTAATGAGGTAAATGGGTAATTTGATCTTTTTTTGTTGAATTAAAGCTATAACGCCGATCATATTCATATGGCAGAAAAGATCGTATTCAAACCACAGATTTATTTCAGAATATTTTTCAGGATTTTCCATTTTTTTAAGAGCTTTCTTAATTTCTGCAGTATTTAGTTCAATGTCATAAAACTTACTAAAAAACCCTTTTCTAAGCTTTATAAATTCAGGAGAATCTATAGTTTCAATGGTAGGTCCTTCACATAACATTTCCTGCCATGTCAGCATATCCCCTGAAAATTGAAGTTCCTCCAAACGAGCGGTTAGAACGCTGCCATTAGTGATGTGAAGGGGTCTTTTAGCCATAGTGTTATCCTCCAACGCGTTTTACACGAAACCCCTTATCTTTCAAGATTTCCATGATCTTATCCCGGTAATCGCCCTGGATGATTATTTTTTCATTTTTAAAACTACCACCAACACCAAGAGTGGTTTTTATATCCTTGGCCAGGATCTTGAAATCCTCCTGAGCGCCATTATATCCCTCTAAAATGGTAATAGGCTTTCCTTTGCGCTTTTCATATTTACAGATTATCGGCTCATCCTGAAGCCAAATATCCGATTGCTCAGCATTCTGGTCTTCTGATTCCGGTACCTCGTGCTCTGGAAATAGTTGTTTAAGTTGATCTTTTAAATCCATTCTCTATTTTTTGATCAATCCGAGCTCCATGAGACGTTCATTTAAAAATTCGCCTGCTGTAATGTCCTCGTATAATTTGGGATGATCCTCATCTATACAATTCTCCAGAACATTTAATTTCATGTCGCTAATAGGATGCATGAAAAAAGGAATGGAGTAGCGAGAGGTTCCCCAAAGGTCTTTAGGTGGATTTATCACCCGGTGAATAGTAGATTTCAATTGGTTATTGGTATGGCGAGACAGCATATCGCCAACATTGATCATGAGTTCATCAGGTTCGGCGATGGCATCGATCCATTCACCTTTATGATTTTGAACTTGTAAACCACGACCCTGAGCACCCATCAATAGGGTTATTAAGTTGATGTCGCCATGAGCTGCCGCTCGAACAGCTTCCTTAGGCTCTTCCGTAATTGGAGGATAATGAATCGGTCTTAAAATTGAATTTCCGTTATGGATGTATTCATCAAAGTAGTTTTCTTCAAGATCTAAATGAATAGCTAAAGCTCTAAGCACAAATTTGGCTGTTTTCTCCAGCATTTTATAGGCTTCTTTGCCAACTTCATTAAATTCAGGCAATTCTTCAACAATTACATTATCAGGATATTCATTTTTTAATTTCGGATTATCTTCAACATACTGACCGAAATGCCAGAATTCCTTAAGATCGCCTTCCTTTTTTCCTTTAGCACTCTCTTTTCCGAAAGAAACGTAGCCTCTTTGACCACCAATGCCCGGAATTTCATATTTCTGTTTGGTTTCAAGAGGAAGATCAAAGAATTTTTTAACCTCGCCATATAAGCGTTCAACTAAAGCATCATCTAAGAAATGTCCTTTTAAGGCAACAAAACCAATCTCTTCATAGGCTTTTCCGATGGCATCAACAAAGGCTTGTTTTTTGGATGGGTCATTCGAAATAAAATCTTTTAAATCTACGCTGGGAATACTATTCATTATTACTTATTTTAAAATATCTGCAAATACAAATGTACAAAAACATTGCTAAGATACTGCTATAACAAAGGTCATAGATTAAACTTCGGGATTCCACTTTTTATGGTATCTTTGATTGAAGTAGATAATCAAATTTATGAGTCAACAAACCCAAACAAACCCTATTGATTTTCAAACTGAAGGGCTACAACCAGAATTTTTAATTTCCCTTTATAAAAACCTTCTAAAACCCAGAATGATAGAGGAGAAGATGCTTATTCTCCTGCGACAGGGAAAAATAAGTAAATGGTTTTCCGGAATTGGCCAGGAGGCTATAGCCGTAGGCGTTACAATGGCTTTGCAAAAAGAGGAATATATTTTACCTATGCATAGGAATCTAGGCGTTTTTACATCTCGGGAAATTCCTTTACACCGACTTTTCGCGCAATGGCAAGGTAAAGCTTCCGGATTTACAAAGGGCCGGGACCGTTCTTTTCATTTTGGTACACAGGAATTCAAGATCGTAGGAATGATCTCGCATCTAGGTCCGCAATTAGGTGTGGCTGATGGTATTGCTTTAGCTTCAAAATTAAAAGACAAAAAGCACGTTACTGCGGTATTTACCGGCGAAGGGGGTACCAGTGAAGGCGATTTCCATGAAGCTTTAAACGTAGCATCCGTTTGGCAATTACCGGTACTTTTTTGTGTAGAAAACAATGGTTATGGTTTATCAACCCCAACAAATGAGCAATACCGATGCGACCATATAGCCGATCGTGGTTTAGGTTACGGTATGGAATCTCATATTATTGATGGAAATAATATTTTAGAGGTTTACAACACGATAAGTCGTATTGCAGAAAGTATTCGTGATAATCCTCACCCGGTTTTAGTGGAATTTAAAACTTTTAGAAGGCGCGGTCATGAAGAGGCTAGTGGTACGAAGTATGTTCCTGAAGACTTAATGAAAGCCTGGGAGCAAAAAGATCCGGTAGATAATTTCGAGCGGTTTTTAGTGGAGAAAGCTATTTTGAACGATGAAAAAATATCTGAGATTAAAGCTGCAATAACTCATGAGATCAATGAAAATTTAGCTACAGCTTTTGACGAAAATGATATAGACTCTAGTGAAACAGATCAATTAAATGATGTATTTAAAACATTTGAATATCAAGAAATTAACAGTAAAGAAGAGTTAAGAGAAATCCGGTTTATAGATGCGATTTCCGAAAGCTTAAAACAAAGTATGGAGCGGCATGAAGATCTGGTATTGATGGGGCAGGATATTGCGGAATACGGTGGTGCTTTTAAAATTACAGAGCAATTTGTTGAATGGTTTGGAAAAGACCGCGTTCGTAACACACCGATCTGTGAATCTGCTATTGTTGAGGCCGGTATGGGATTGAGTATTGCCGGGATAAAAAGTATAATTGAAATGCAATTTGGTGATTTTGTGAGTTCCGGATTCAATCCAATTGTTAATTATTTGGCCAAATCATACTATCGTTGGCAACAGGAAGCGGATGTGGTTATCCGGATGCCCTGTGGTGCAGGCGTAGGAGCAGGGCCGTTCCACTCACAAACCAATGAGGCCTGGTTTACTAAAACACCCGGTTTAAAAGTGGTTTACCCGGCTTTTCCTTATGATGCCAAAGGTTTGTTGAACACAGCCATAAATGACCCGAACCCCGTTTTATTTTTTGAACATAAGGCATTATACCGAAGTATTCGACAGGAAGTTCCTCAAGATTATTACACGCTGCCTTTTGGAAAGGCTTCAATAATTTCTTCAGGAACCGACGTAAGTATCATTACCTATGGTGCAGGGGTTCATTGGGCTTTAGAGGTTTTAGACCAACATCCTGAAATATCAGCAGATCTTATCGATCTGAGAACGCTTCAACCATTGGATAAGGAATCTATTTTCAATTCGGTTAAAAAGACCTCAAAAGCCATTATTCTTAATGAAGATTCCCTATTTGGAAGTGTTTCCAGCGATATTTCTGCCATGATCATGGAACATTGTTTTGAATATCTGGATGCCCCTGTGAAACGGGTGGGAAGTTTAGAAACGCCTATTCCTTTCGCCAAAGCTTTGGAGGATAGGTATCTGGCCAAAAACCGTTTTGAATCTGCCTTGCTGGAGATTCTAAATTATTGATATTATGTTTTTACGCATCCGGTTTATATCTGTTCTTTTTGTAATGCTTTTTTTGAGTTGCAAGGAAAACACAAAATCTTTTGAAGTGGAATATCACTGGGAAAGTCTGGATGTCATTGCCACGGCCTATAATGCTTTGGAATATCAAACCGACAATGAGCCGCATTTAACGGCATTCGGTGATAGTTTGGTAGCAGGACAGAAGTATATAGCCGTTTCGCGAGACCTATTAAAATTGGGGTTAACGCATAATACACCTGTAAAAATTGAGGGTCTTGAAGGGATCTATTGGGTTAAAGATAAAATGCATTTCCGTTGGAAAAAACGTATTGATATCTTTATGGGTAAAGACATCGATGCCGCTCGTAATTGGGGTAAAAAAAGAGTTTGTATCACTTACGGAATTTGTAAGGACACCTTATGAGGGTATTAAATTTTAAAATTTTTATTATCGCGTTTTCGCCTCAGAAATTTTGAATGGATATGCTTTTTTAACCGTTTCCATGTCTTCTTTTGTAAGATCTTCCGGTTTTTTATTTAAAACATGAGCACTGTATTCAGATCTTAATTCATAAAATGCTTTCGTGATTTCGTCCTGAACATAAATAAAGGTTTTGTAATTTGATTTTTTACCATATTGAATTGAAATTACAGCCTTTTCAGGATTTTCTGAAAGTTTTTCGTTTCGCTTTCCATGACAATATGAACAGCTGCTATCTCCATTATTGTCAACAAAAAATGTCACTTTATCTTTTAATTGTTCTGGCGGAATGATCTCATTATTCACCATAATTTCATTTTGATTGTTGATGTTGATTTGAAGTATGTTACGTTCGGCTATAAAGCCATCGCAATCATTGGTGGGACAGTCTTTCGGGAGCATTCTGGTTATTCCCTGATCAGAAGAAATAGAGGCGGTTACAAGGAAAAAAATAAGTAATAAAAAAGCGATGTCGGCCATAGAGCCTGCGTTTACCGAGGGTACAAGTTTTGAGTGTCTCATAAGAATTGTTTTTAGCGTTCTTTTTAATAGACACAAAAACAGTACCAGACATCGCTTTTAGTTAATGGGCATAGCGTTTAGCACCTTTCCAGGTGGTAGCTTGCGTATAATTATTGATCAAAATACGTCTGGAGATAAAAAGATTTTCTCCAAATAAAGTATCGCTACGTCGTAAAATGGATTTTAAAGGTTTCATTTTCGTTGTTTGTTTCGTTGATTTTTTAAAAAAAAGACGTCACTTTTTCGGTGACGTCTTTAGAGTTCTGTTAAGCTTTATGGCTTAAAACGTTGTGTTATCTGTAACGTCTTTTTGTGTTCCACTGATAAGCTTTCGATGCTTTGAAAGTTTCACTTATCTGATTGTTGTGAAGGGTTCTCATAATTACTGTTGTTTTTTGATGATTAGTACTTAAATTAAATGGTTACTTATCTGTAACGTCTCTTGATATTCCATAGATAAGCTTTTGATGTTTTAAATGTTTCACTTATCTGATTGTTGTGTAAAGTTCTCATGATTTCTGTTATTTTTTGATTGTTTTATACTTGATAGACGACTAAGAATAAAAATTGTTACAGTACTATGCATTACAAAGTAGTATTTAACACATTTTTAACTAAAATAGGGTGGAAAGAACCCATTTATTTCAATCATTTTATATTGAAATCACAATTTTTGAACTATTGGGAACGATTTTTGTTATTTTCTTATTAAAATTAAGATGTCGTTTACCATCTTGAAATTTTAATAAATATATTTGAACTCAATTAACGGCGAATAGCTTGTATGAAATTAATTTTACCATTCATATTTGTAATATGTTTTGTTGGAAAAGGGTTTTCTCAAGTAGAAAATCAAAATAAAAGCAAAACCATACCTGCTGTTGAAAGCAAAAAGGATTCCTCTGATGTTATTGTTATCAAACCTTTAGATTTAAATAAAAAGGATAACAGTGATTTTAATGGGATGAATGTTCCAAGTATTGCTCCCAAACTTGAAATGCCTAAAAAGGAATTTTCTATGTTGCCTAAGGAACAGTTTGGAAATCCCGGAGAATTGTTCGAAAAGCGTTTTCAAAATAAAAGTAATGCTATTAAGCGTGAGCTAAATCTGGGAACCAAAGGAAGTAAAACCGACCAGTTTTTTGGTGAAATAAAAACGAAATCGAAATATGTTCGTGTTATGTATCGGGATTACGGGGAACAAGACGGAGACCTGATAAGGGTTTATGTTAATGATAATATATTAGAGTATCGCGTATTATTAGCTAATGCTTATGGTGGATTTGAATTTGAGTTAAAGCAGGGTCAGAATGTTTTTGACTTTTTAGCTATTAACGAGGGATATCTTGTTCCAAACACCGCCCAATTCCAAATTGTCGACGATTCCGGTAATATCCTGGCATCTGATATGTGGGCTCTTTCAGAAGGTGTTAAAGCCACTATCGTTATCACAAAAGAATAACTTTTTAATTTTTGAACATTTTTCAACATGGAATAATTCTATGCTGAAATTATTCCTATAAAAATTTTCCATCAAAATAATCGTCTAAAACCTTCAAAAGGTGTTATTTTTGCAAATCTGAAAAACACAAGCATGTCCAAAATTTCTACTTTAGAACTCGAAGATCGCAAGGAAGGAAAAAAATTATACAGTTATCAGAAAGGCGCTATTAATAAGATATTCAAAAGCTTTGAAGAGTCGCCGGACGATTACCATTTATTATACCAACTGCCTACCGGTGGTGGTAAAACAGTTATTTTCTCGGAGATTGTTAGGCAATACCTGAAACATCACCAAAAGAAGGTTTTGGTAATGACCCACCGTATCGAGCTTTGTAAGCAAACTTCAAACATGCTTACTGAATTTGGTGTGGTAAATAAGGTTGTAGATAGTAAAGCAGATCTCAGTGATCAGGGAGAATACAGCTGCTTTGTGGCGATGGTAGAAACCCTGAACAACCGTTTAAATGATGATAAACTGGACATTTCAGATATTGGTTTGGTGATTATTGATGAGGCGCATTACAACTCCTTCACAAAACTCTTTAAGTTTTTCAGTAAATCCTTTATTCTTGGCGTAACGGCTACACCCCTAAGTTCCAGTATGGAATTACCTATGACTGATAATTATGATGAACTTATCGTAGGTGAAAGTATCGAATCTTTAATTGAGAACGGATTTTTGGCTCGAGCAGAAATGTATTCCTATAATGTTGGTCTTACATCTTTGGTTGTAGGAGCTAATGGTGATTATACGGTAAAATCATCAGAGGATCTGTATACGGCTTCCGATATGCTTTCAAAGTTATTACAGGCTTACGAGGAGCGTTCAAAAGGTAAAAAGACCCTGATCTTTAATAATGGTATTAATACGTCGCTACATGTTTATGATACTTTTAGACGTGCGGGATATCCAATAGCGCATTTAGACAATACAAATACCAAGAAAGAGCGCGCCATGATCTTAAAATGGTTCAAGAAAACACCTGATGCCATTTTAACCTCGGTAAGTATTTTAACCACCGGGTTTGATGAACCCACAGTTGAGAGCATTATTTTAAACCGTGCAACTAAATCCTTAACGTTATATTATCAAATGATAGGAAGAGGTTCTCGTGTTTTAGAGAATAAAAAAACCTTTCAGGTAATCGATCTTGGTAATAATTTTCATCGTTTTGGTCCGTGGGGAGATAATTTAGATTGGCAGCGTATTTTTAAATCACCGAATTATTATTTGGATTCTTTATTGAGTGATGAAGAGCTCGAAAGTAATTTCCGCTATGAAATGCCGGATGAATTGCGGGAGAAGTTCTCAAATTCTGAAGAGGTTTATTTTGATATTCAGGAGTGTTATGTAAGTGCCGTTAGAGCAGGGGAATCATCTAAAGTTGTTTTAGAACGTTCCATTGCCCAGCATGCTAAAATTTGTATCGAAAACAGTGAAGATGTTTACGACGCGTTGGCTCTGGCGAAGGAGTTAGGAGACGATATTGATCATCGCATAGGTAAGTATACCAAATGTATCAGTAAGAGTACCTTTAACTTCGTGGAGTGGTTGAAAGGAGACTATCGCAAAAAATTAAATTCATATTTACGTACCAATTTTGATGAAGTTTTCGAAGAGATTCACGGGTATCCACCTGAAGATTAATCTTTTCTTCAAATTTCTTTTCAAAAATTAAAAACCTTAAAATTAGCCGTATCTTTGGCGCATATTTAATCTGATAATTTAACGCCAATTTACTTTTAAATAGATGCCTAAACCTTCCAAAACCTTAAGTATCGTCCTGGCGTTTTTCGCAATATATGTGATTTGGGGTTCTACTTACCTTTTGAACAAAATTGCGGTTTCAGAGTTGCCTCCTTTTTTGCTGGCTTCCATTCGTTTCATCAGTGCTGGTATTATCATATTTATTATTGCTAAAATTATCGGGGTGAGTATTGCCATTACTGCGGAACAATTAAAAAATACGGTTATAGCCGGGTTTTTATTTTTAACCTTTGGCAATGGGGTTGTGGTTTGGGCACTTAAATACGTTGATAGTGGTTTTACGGCATTGGAAATCTCTGCACAACCGCTTGTGGTTCTCATTATGATGCGCATTTTACAGGGTAAGAAAATTTCGGCTATGTCTTACGTGGGGGTATTTTTGGGCTTTATTGGCATTTATTTATTAGTGAGTCAAAAGCAAATTATTAGTCAGGAAAATCAGTTGTTGGGAATGGCCATGATCTTTGTTTGCATGATAAGTTGGGCCTATGGCAGCCTGTTTGTTGGTAAAGCTAATTTACCGTCTAATTATTTTGTGAATACGGGTTACCAAATGCTGTTTGGTGGCTTGATGTTGGTTATTGCCAGTTTGGCCTTCGGTGAAACCTGGTCGGCGCCAACCCATTGGAGCCCAAATGTTATCTGGTCAATTGTACTTCTCATTATATTTGGGAGCATTGTTGCATTTACCTCATTTAATTATTTGTTGAAGGTGGTGTCTCCTGAGAAAGTAAGCACAAGTACCTACGTAAACCCAATAATTGCGTTAATTTTAGGTTGGTGGATCTTGGATGAAACGATAAATTTACAATCCATAATTGCTGCCATAATTCTACTCACGGGAGTTTATTTTATCAATTCAAAACGGAGGTTCAGACCTCGGAGTATCGGACGTTAAAATCATTTTTATTGTATGTCTTTCAAAACGGAAATCAATAAGATAAGAAGAAACATCATGCACGGCCTTACAAAACGAATTGGCCGTTCCTACAGGGAGCCAAAACATGGTGAATTCAGCGCAAAGGATATTAAAAATGTATTGATCATCAGGCCAAATCATCGCTTAGGAAACCAGTTGTTGTTAACACCATTGGTTCAGGAAGTTTCAGTATTATTCCCCGATGTACAGATCGATATTTTTGTTAAAGGTGGTGTGGCGTTTCCTGTGTTTCAAAATTATGAGGCTGTAAAGCATATTATTCCTTTACCCAGAAAACCTTTCAACAATTTAATTACCTATTTTAAATGTTGGTTTTCCATCAAACAAAAACCATACGACCTTGTTATTAATGCTGATAAAAACTCATCTTCAGGTCGCTTATTAACGCAATTAGCTAAATCTAAGATCAAGATATTTGGTGAAATTCATCCTTCAATTGAAAAAAACTATACCGATCACAAGCATATTTCGAAATATCCTATTTATAATTTGCGCTATCATTTAAAAAAATGGGGGTTCGACATAAATCGGTCTGAGGTTCCTCTTTTAGATATTAAATTATCTCCGGATGAAATTTCAAAAGGAAAAATTATTTTGAAGAACCTGGTAAAAAATGATAACCCTACGATTTGTATTTACACCAATGCCACCGGTAATAAATGTTACTCTGAAGCCTGGTGGGAGCGATTTTATTCCCGTTTGCTAAAACAATATCCGGAATATACCATCATTGAAATGTTGCCAATAGAGAACACTTCTCAAATTAACTTTAAAGCACCAAATTTCTACAGTAAGGATATTAGGGAAATGGCAGGTATCATTAAAAATACAGCGGTTTTTATTGCTGCCGATAATGGCGTGATGCATTTGGCAAGCGCTGCATTAAATCCAACCGTTGGTTTCTTTTCTGTTACAGATCAGGATATTTACGGACCGTATGGAAATGGTAGTTTTGCGATTAATACCAATAATTCTGATTTGGATGATTGGATCGCAAAAATTGATACTATTTTAAAATAAAAAGATCAGGCGTCTTCATGTGCTTTGTAGCGATCTTTTACTTGAGCTCCTTTTTTGAGGTAATTAATGAATGGTGATGCTATACCTAATAAAAACAGAACACTTGCTAATTTTAGCTGGTGGTTATAATGTGCAAACGTATCTCCTGCGGTTAATATTCCTAAGATCAAAATCACAGAAAGTGGAAGTGAGAAGGTGAGGATTGCTAAAGCGAAATCCATGTTAAAGGTTTTGCGCTCTTTGGGTAATTCTAATTCCTTGTCAGCCACGCCACAAATATGAGCAAAGGGCCAAAAACTACAGGCACTTAATCCAAATACCAGATAGAGTAGTATATCTTCTTCAACGGAGACATGGAGTAAGTGACACATAGATCCGATAATAAAAACCGTTAATGCGGCCCGAAGCATCAACAAGGAAAATATTTGAAGAAACTCTGTTTTTTGAATGCGAACAGATAAGCCAATAAATATGAGCACCAAAGGCGCCATAATAACACTAAGCCGGTTGAGGATCTCCTGAATAACTTCCGGTAGATTGGTATTGTCAAAACCCAACCCTAATAGAATCAAAGCCACAATTATAAAAGCGTTGATAGGTTCTAAAAGTAACGTTTTTACGAGGCTTGTTATTTTATTCTTGGTGGGTTGTTTTGCTATGGACTGATTATTTAAATACCAACGCAAGGCGAGTAAATAAAGCACCAGAAGAACGAAAAACTTATTACCCAGGTCTGCCATGGCAGCTTTAGCGAGGTAATCCTGACCTAAAAATTCTAAAATAAAAGGGAAGCAGGACAAACCGGGCGCTAAAGAAGGCACTAATAACCTGGTGGTGTTAATTGTAGTTTTATCTTGAACGCCGAGTAATAACATAAGTCCCGGAGTTATAAAATAAAGTAAGATGTTAAATCCTAAAGCTAAAAAAGGCAATAGGAATAATCCAAGATTGATGTGGATCTTGAGGAGTGCAATAAAGATCGTAGCCGGTAAGGCTAAAAGCAATATGATCTTCTTCAAGCCATTGACCTCATCTTTTGAAGTGAATTTTCGCTTCAGTAAGATGCCAATAACAATAAATAAAATAAAAGATAGTGCTTTTAGTAAACCATCTGTCATTAAGCAAATATTTCATCCATAGCAGCAGTGAACATGGTCATTTCATCCATAGTTCCCATGCTCACACGGCACCAATTTTTACCCCAGAATTTAAAGGCTCGAACAGCCACTTGTTTGCTGTATATTTTTTCCAGGAATGTATTGCCTTCCATCGGAATTTCAAAAATCATAAAATTAGTTTGCGACGGGATGTAGTAATAGCCATGACGGTCTAAATAAGCTTGTGTATAAGCTCTGGCTTCGGCAATTTTGGTTTTACACATATCCAGAAACTCTGAGCCTTCCAAACTGGTCTTGGCAGCCATGATAGATGGGCCTGTGATTCCCATTCCTGCTCGCGTAATATCGTTAATTTTATTCAGGGTTTCTTTTTTACCAACAAGATAACCGATACGAAGTCCGGCCATTCCGTGAATTTTTGAGAAGGTACGCGCTACCATAACATCATGACCTTCGCTTACTAAATCTACCACACTATCTTTAATACCGTTATCAGAAAGTTCGATATAAGCTTCATCCACAAATACAGGTACTTTTTTGGAGACACGACGGCAGAAATCACGTAAGCGTTGTGCATTGGTAACAGATCCTGATGGATTGTTAGGATTACAGATATAAATGAGTTTTGTGTTTTCGTCTATTCCAGCCTCCATAGCATCCAGGTCATGTTGATAATCTTCTAAAAGCTTGTAAGATTTCCATTCACCGCCAACAGCTTGAGAAACGATCATCAGCGACATGTAGCTAGGATCGGCACTGATGACATTACCACCTTTTTGAAAAAATACCATCGCTGCTTTCTCTAAAAGATCAGAAGATCCCGGAGCCATAATAATTTGGTCTTTGGAAACATTCTCTTTTTCAGCGATCACATCAATAAGAGCATTTAAAGTTTGCCAGGCGTAACGATTTCCTGAGAACACATCATCTTTAAAAGCTTGCGCAGCTAATGGTGGTGGGCCATAAGGGTTTTCGTTCGCACGTAAAATGGCCTTAATCTTAGGTTCGTTATATCCAACAGGAGGGGTAAACTCATTAAATTCAAATTTATTCTCAAATAAAAATGGACGATTTTCCAATTGTGCTTGAGCAACGGTTTTGGCCCAAATATCGTGTGGCATCATAGCCATTCCGGCCATCGTTAAAACGCCTTTTTTAAGCCAATCACGACGGTTAATTTTTGTGGAATTCATAGTGTAATTTTTTGGTTAGTTATTGCAATAAGTGCAACTAATTTAGTTATTATATTTGATTTTTTTTATGAATACGAAATTTTAACACATTATTATTGGTATAATTAGCGAATGATTAATGAAACTGTAATTGATTTTTAGTTTTACAATTTGACTCGCCTGGTATTTTTAGTTATTTTAAAGAAAAAGACTAATGATGAAATACCTAAAAACACTTATTTTTATTTGTATTACCCACATAGCTTTTGCTCAATACCCGGATACTACCATTGAAACTCCGGAAATTAGAGCCAAGGCAGAAAAGTTAACAGCAATTTATGATGCAAAATTAGGCTTAGACGGTACCCAACTTCCAATTTTTCAGAATAAGGTTGCAGATTACCTGACGCTATCTAAAGAGATTAAAGAATCCTATAAAGGAAAAGAAGCCTTAGACAAACTTACCCAGCTTATGGTTAAGGAATCATTAGAAATGAAAGACCTTTTAACCAGAATTCAATACAACCAATATAAAAAGATCAGGCAATCCGTTCAACCTTTAGAAGTGGTTGTTAATACTGATGAAAAATAATTTTTAATATTTTAAAACATTGTTTTACAGTATTTTAAAGAAAAAAATACAGCTTTTTTGCATTAAAGTACATTCATCGTTGAAATTCTACTTCTGAACTGTTCAACGAATAAATTAAGACATCAAACGAATTTTTTATTTTCAAACCTGTTGTGTTTCATAGCTTTGGCAGAAGGAAATGATATCTTAATTGAACTAAAATATTAATCCAAATGAAAAATCTCCCAAATTTATTATGCACAGCCTTGGTCGCTTTTGTTGGTATGAGCTTAAATGCTCAGGACATTGCGTCACTTTATACCAACGATATTTCAAATTATAAGGAACGAAATCCTGTTTACGATTACACTGAAGTAAATTTAAACAGTGTAGATACAGTTCCAGACTACGCTTCTAAAGATCAAAAAATAAAAATTTCAGGTACTGTTTACCAAAGTGATGGTGTTACTCCTGCAGCAGGCGTGATCCTTTACGTTTTTCAAACAAATGAAAAAGGTAATTTCAAAACTCAAAGAGATGACCAGGGTAAACGTTACGTAAAACACCGCGCCTGGGTAAAAACAGATAATGATGGTAAATACACTATTTACACATTTATGCCCGGTAAATATTATCACAGAAAGGAACTTAAACAAATTCAACGTATTGTTAAGGAACCAGGTAAAGAGCCTTATCAGTTAAATCCTTTCTTTTTTGATGATGATCCTTTAATTGCTGATTTGACCTTAGCCTGCAGATCAAGAGTCGCTCAAAGTATGTTGCGCCTTAACGAGAAGGATGGTATGCTTATAGCAAATGAAGATATTCGATTGAATCAAAATACAATTTTTTCTATAGAACAATAACGGTTATTTACTTTTGACTAACTAATATTCATGGCGCATCCTTCGGGGTGCGTTTTTTTTTATATCACGCATTCAAAACCTTATTTGATTAACCCGCATTGGAAATGATTTAAATGCTGATTCTACAATCAGATTAAAAAATTATATTTAATTTCACGCCAATTGAATTTAAATATATTCCATGCAATTTTCAATAAAAAAGATCATCCCGCACATCTTGGTAATTTCGGGATTTATCGTATTGGCCTTAGCTTACTTTAGTCCTGTTCTTCAAGGGAAAGCTCTTTTTCAAAGCGATATCATGCAATATATTGGCATGAGTAAACAGCAAAAGGATTTCAAGGCAGAAACCGGAGAAGAAACTTACTGGACCAATGCCGCTTTTGGAGGCATGCCTACATATCAATTGGGCGCTCACTATCCGCATAATTACATAAAAGATTTAGATTTAGCGATAAGATTTTTACCTCGCCCGGCCGATTATCTGTTTCTTTATTTTATTGGATTCTATATCCTGTTGTTGGTATTGAAGGTCGATTTTAAACTGGCCGCAATTGGTGCTCTAGCCTTTGGTTTTTCAACATATTTGATCATTATTTTGGGTGTGGGTCATAACAGTAAAGCCCATGCCATAGCATATATGCCATTAGTTCTCAGCGGCATATTGCTAACCTTCAGGCAAAAATATCTCGGTGGTTTTTTACTCACGACTGTAGCTCTGGGTCTGGAAATGGTTGCTAATCATTTTCAAATGACTTATTATTTGTTGTTGTTGGTCATTATTTTGGGAATCGCTTATTTTATTGATGCTTTTAAGAAAAAAATTCTACCCCATTTTTTTAAATCTGTGGGCATTATTGCAATTGCAGCTGTGTTAGCCATTGGTTTAAATGCTACAAATATTCTTGCTACACAGGAATATGTTAAAGAAAGCACGCGTGGAAAAACAGAACTTACTATAAACCCTGACGGCTCGAAGAAACAAACAACTTCCGGTTTAGACGAGGATTACATCACTGAATACAGTTATGGCTTCTGGGAATCATTTAATTTGTTCATTCCTCGATTTATGGGTGGTGGTAATGGTGAAGATGTGGGGAAAGATTCCGAAACTTATAATGCCTTTAGAGCTCTGGGGGCCTCACCGGCGCAGGCTTCTCAAGAAGCTTCGAGAGCGCCCATGTACTGGGGAGATCAACCCATTGTTGAAGCCCCGGCTTATGTAGGTGCTGTTGTTCTGTTTTTATTTGTTTTTGCTTTGTTCCTTGTAAAAGGTCGTTTAAAATGGTGGCTTCTCGGAGGTACTTTGGTATCCTGGATATTATCCCTGGGCAAGAACTGGCTTTTTGTGAACGATCCACAGCCAGACAGCAATCCCATAACAAATTTTTTCATTCATTTTGTGCCCTTGTATAATAAATTTAGAGCCATTACATCGATTCAGGTAATTCTGGAACTTTGTGTTCCTGTTTTAGCAGTTTTTGGCTTGGTAAAATTATTTAGTTCGAAAATCAGTAATGAGCAAAAGCAAAAAGCACTAAAATACACAACGATTATTACAGGTGGTGTTGCCGTGATATTTTTACTTTTTAAAGGTGCTTTTTTCGATTTCGTTGGAGGCAACGACACCTTATACCGGCAGAGTTATGGGCAGGCCTTCGTGGATGCCTTAAAGACAGACCGGAAAACTATTTTTACTGAAGATACCTTAAGAACTTTAGCTCTTGTTTTAGTAGCCGCAGGTTTAGCTTACGCCTATTTAAAGGATAAGTTAAAAGGAGCTTGGGTAATGGCCGGTTTTGCCATTCTTATTTTAATTGATTTAGTAGGAGTTGATAAGCGTTATGTTAATAATGATGATTTTGTCTCAGCAGTTCAGGTAAATAAGCCTTATCAAGCTAATGATGCTGACAAACAAATTATGCAGGATACAACTTATTACAGGGTTTTCGATCTTACAACAAATTCAACAAAACCATCCTATTTTCATAATTCACTCAATGGATATCATGCGGCAAAACTGAAACGTTATAACGAGGTGTTTAATTGGTATGTTACTCAAAACAATCTTAATGTTTTGAACATGCTGAATACGAAATACATCATTGCTCAAAATAAAGATGGCGGAGTTTTTACATTCACGAATGATGAAGCGAATGGAAATGCCTGGTTTATTAATCAGTTTAAAGTAGTGGATTCAGCAAATGAAGGTATTAAAGCTTTGGATAGTCTTGATAATAAGCATGTAGCAGTCATTAACGAAAAAGATATTGATAGCTATTTCCAGAGAGAAGTACCCCAAACTTTTACGGTGGATTCAACGGCTGCAATCCGACTTAAAAAGCACCTTCCAAATTATTTAAAATATGAAACACGGAATAACCACAAAGGGTTTGTTGTGTTTTCAGAAGTCTATTACGGTCATGGCTGGAAAGCCTTTATTGATGGAAAACAAGTGCCTTACGTTAGGGTAGATTATACATTACGTGGTTTGGCTGTTCCTGCAGGAAAGCATCAGATTGAATTTAAATTTGATCCGGAAGTGGTAAAAACGGGAAGCAGTATAGCTCTTGGCAGTTCTTTGTTATTGGGCTTACTTTTATTGGGTAGTCTCATCTTTTCAATTAAAAAACAGCAACAACCCTGATGTTTTAGCAGGTAAATGAAAAAAAAGGTTCTCATTATTACGTATTATTGGCCGCCAGCCGGCGGTCCTGGCGTGCAACGTTGGTTGAAGTTTGTAAAATATTTGCCGGAATTTAACGTGGAGCCAATTATTTATATCCCGGAAAATCCTAACTATCCTTTATTGGACTCCAGTTTAAACGCCGAAGTACCAAAAGGTTTAAAAGTATTGAAACAACCCATAAAAGAACCGTATTCTTTGGCCGGGATGTTCTCAAAAAATACCTCAAAGCGGATGAGTAAGGGTATTATTTCCGAAAAAGAAAACCAGTCTTTGATGGAAAAACTTATGTTATGGATAAGAGGTAATTTTTTTATTCCTGACGCCAGAGTTTCCTGGGTAAAGCCTTCCGTTGGTTATTTATCTGAATATCTTTCTCAAAATGGAATTAATACCATAATCACCACAGGTCCGCCACATAGTTTGCATCTTATTGGAAAGCGTTTGAAACAAAACCATGACATTAACTGGATTGCTGATTTCAGGGATCCATGGACAACCATTGGTTATCATAAAGAGTTACGATTAACAAACCGTGCTGCAAACAAGCATAAGGTATTGGAAAAGGAGGTTTTGCAAACGGCTGATAATATTATTGTTACAAGTGAAGTGACAAAAATGGAATTTGAGGCCATCACTTCAAAACCCATAACTGTTATTACAAATGGCTTTGATTATGAGAGGGTAGAAGAGACGTCTTTAGATTCTAAGTTTTCTCTGGCTCATATTGGATCATTGCTATCAAAAAGGAATCCTGAAATACTTTGGAAGGTCTTGTCAGAATTAGTTGAAGAAAATAAGGCTTTTGCACAGGATTTAGAACTGAAATTTATTGGAGCAATAAGTGATAACGTTATTAAATCAATTGAAAGATACCATTTGAGTGATTATTTAAATTATTATGGTTATATTTCACATAATGAAGCTATTAAAAAACAAAGAGAGTCTCAAATTTTGTTACTTATTGAAATAGATTCAGAGGAAACCAAATGTATAATTCCAGGAAAACTTTTTGAGTACATGGTTTCCAATCGACCTATTATTGCCCTTGGTCCAAAAGGCTCAGATGTAGAGCGCATCATAACGGAATCAAATACCGGAAACTACTTTTATTACGATACACATAAATCCTTGAAAGAAACGATTTTGAGGCATTATGAGGCATACCAGAAAGGTGAATTGAAATCCCAGCCAATCGGTGTTCAGCGTTATCACAGAAAGACATTAACTGAAGCATTAGCAAAGTTACTGTAAAGATTAACTTTTAAATAAACCTTAAATAAGCTAACCTCAGTATTAAAAGGAGAAAACCCCCCGGATTTGCTTTGAGGCAAACTTACCGAAGGGCTTTCCTAACTAACCAACCAAAATTATTAAGATCTTCGTCGTGGATTTGCAGATCTTGAATTATTATTATGTCTTGTATTCTGACTTCTTTGAACCTGAGCTTTAGATCGACTTGATTGCGACGATCTATTATAACTACTAGCGCTTGAACGTTGTTGACGCTGTGGACTTGCTTTCACACGCGCATTGTTACTGTTCGAAGAATGACTTTTATTATATGTACGTGTTGTATTGCGATTTGGTTGTCGCAAAACCGGTTTATTTCTTTCCGATCTTTGGTTGCCATAATTCGAATTATTATTATTACGCGATGGGGTACTGTTTCTGTTTACCTGTGGGCGTGATGCTCTTTCATTTAAATTCCGAGCATTCCCTCTGTTGGGCGTGTTATACGTTCTGTTGGGTGCAGGCTCTGATCTTCGTACCTGGCCATTATTTGAACGTGAGTTCGAATTACGATTGTTTCCAATAATTGGTCTTTCACCGCGATTACCGTTGTTACCATTGTATCTGTTATTGGAATTTCCGATATTTCTTCTGTTCCCGTTATTTCCGGAATTTCCATTATATCTATTATTAGATCTATTATTCGCGTAGTCACGGTTTCTGTTGCCATTATTACTCGCATATGAACGTCTGTTTGCATGAGTGTTTACACGAGTAACGTTTTTAGGACTTCTGTAAACCGTAGCATAATTTCTATGTCTGGTAATGGTGCTACCTCTTCGGCTGTACACCGCAGAATATGGTCTGTGATTGTTATAAAAGGGTCTGTTATATACATAGCGTACAGGCGTGTAATAGCGTCTGTAAGGTCTGTTATAAACCACACAATAATTTCTTGGTGGAATTCTAAAATAGTTGTGCCATGGTCTGTAAACATAGTGTCTGTTATAAATATTAATATAACCTCTTACATATGAAAACTGATTGTATCTGTTATAATAAACATATAAACTACCCAAACGAGAAACATAACCAAAACTGTTATAGTAAATGTTTACATTTCCAATTTGGCTTACACGACCGTAATAGTCATAATAAATAGGCGTATTTTCTATTTGAATGATGGCGCCGTATTCATCATATTGAACATAAGCGTTATAATCATAACCGGAGTTAAAACTAAAATTCGCATTTGGTGTTCCCAGGGAAACACTTACCTGGGGACCATAATTCGGTATATAAAAATCAAACTGACCATCTGGAAAAACAGAAAATTCAATATTATCCTCCGTAAAAATGAATGATTTACCATAACCATCATAAATCGTAGTTGTGGTATTTGTATGGCTACTGCCGGCTGCAAAAACCGGAGTTCCTAAAAGGATGGAAGCTGCTATTAAAAAAATAAATCGTTTCATAATTTTCTGTTTTAAAAGTGATTCACTAATAGGGTTTCAAACAGCGTGCCAAAAATTGTATGAATGCTCATAACCCCTATGAATACTGGAAAAATTTATTTTTATTTTTTTTTATTGATTTGAAATAAAACAAAAAGCCCCAAGATATTTTACACCTTGAGGCTTTTCCACTTTAACTAATAACTAATCGAAATTTTAGCTTATCGTTTTTTATGTTTCTTTACTTCACCATTTTGTTTGAAGTAATAGTATTTGTCATTATCGTAATCATGATCTCTATGATCTCTGTGGTCGTTATCATAATCTCTATGGTTATGATCACAATTAATCATTCCACAGGTATTACAATTTTGATTATAACGATTTACCTGTCCGCGAAGCGAAACAATTTCACCCCAACGGTTATAGTTTACACGTAAACCACCAACTTGTCTCAACCAACCATGACCACGATTATAGTCAATAAATATAGATCCTGCTCTGGTTATACGTCCGTATCGGTCGTAATTAAGATAAACGTTTCCGATGCGTCTTACGTTACCGTTATAGTCTCTTACAATAGATACGCCACGATTATCCGGATATCTGTTTGAAGAGTAATTCACAGAAACATTCGGCCCCCTGTAACCAACATTAATACTGCTGCGGCGATTTGCGGTACCGTAATATGTATTGGAATAACGGTTGTTATAGGCATTAGTATTGAAATCAAAACTTCCGTCAGGGAAAATTAAAAATTCCACACCACGTTCCACAAAACTAATGGGTTGCGCATAGCGGAGATTCTTGTTTCTGTCGAAACGTTCTTGAGGGTTTTTCGTGCCTAATGTGGTTGCTGACACCGTTGATAACCCTACTAACAAACTTGCAAATAAAAGTAATAGTCTTTTCATAATCATAGGATTTTAATTGTGCCTACTCTTTAGCTTTTCGGCATTCGCTTTGTTACTAAGTTTCAATTAGCGTGCCAAAACATATTTCAAAATGAATAGAACGTTCTTTGAACTGCATCTAATTACTTGTTTTTAAATTGATTATATAGATTGATATTTTTTTTATTTTTATTGAATAAATCAACTTATTTTTACCTATAATCTTTTTTGAATGGCTGGAGAAAAACAAATTTGTAAAAACTGCGAAACAGAATTTAATGCTGATTTTAACTTTTGTCCCAATTGTGGTCAGAAAGCAAAAGATGATCTCACTATCGGTGTACTTTTCTATAACACGATTAGTAATTATTTCTCTTTTGATGCCCGTTTTTTCAAAAGTGTCATTCCATTATTACTCAAACCCGGTTATTTAGCGAAAACTTTTGTGCAAGGAAAACGGCTGTTGTACCTACATCCCGCGCAACTATATTTATTTGTATCGGTAATTTTCTTTTTTATTCTCTCTATTACTGTGGTGAATAGACAAGTAGAAACTCTGGATAATACACTTCAGAAAACCGCGGGTAAACCTTTATTTTCGGAAACAGAAGAAAATTTAGCTAAACTTGTGGATACCGCTCAAGTAGATAGCGTAATGCAAGTTTTAAAGGAAAAAAATCCTGAGATTGCCAAACAGACTAATCTTAAATCAATTGATTCGTTGATTAAGGCTGAAAATGGGAATCAATCGTTGAAAAAAGGATTCACCTGGGGATTTGATCAGAAAAAAATAGATTCTCTAATTGCTATTGACGCGCCTAAATCTGAAATATACAAGGCTATGGGGATGAGCGATGATGCCAGTTGGTTCAGTAAAAAAATACATGCCCAATTACTTAAACTTTACAAACAACGCAATGGTGGGCAATTATTAAAGGCTGTTTATGATACGATCCCAATCTCATTATTTATTTTGCTTCCTATTTTTGCTTTGCTTTTGAAAATGTTCTTTTACAAAAGAGGACCTTACGCGTATCACCTGGTGTTTAGTTTTTATTTTTATTCATTTCTATTCACCGTATTCAGCATCATGTTAATAGCCAATGAAATAGTGAAAATTCCCGGTTTCATCAACTTTTTGTTCATGCTTTCAACCTTCATATACCTTTTAATCGCTGTGAAACGATTTTATGAAAAAGGCTGGTTCAACAGTTTTTTTAAAACGAGCTTGATCACCGGAATTTACTTTCTATTTGTGATCCCTATTGCTGCTATAATTTTAACGCTAGTTGGTTTTATGTCGTTCTAGCTATAATTTTTCTTGCAGATATTTTCCGGTAATGGATTTTGAATTATTAGCGATAGCTTCCGGTGTTCCGAAGGCCACCAACTGACCGCCTTCTTCACCACCTTGAGGACCAAGATCAATAATATGATCTGCACATTTGATAAGTTCCAAATTATGTTCTACCACAATTACAGAGTGTCCGTTTTCAATTAAAGCGTTAAATGAGGTCAGTAATTTTTTAATATCGTGAAAATGCAGTCCTGTCGTGGGTTCATCAAAAATAAAAAGCACTCGGTCTTTGTTCGATCCTTTTCCAAGGAAAGAGGCTAGTTTAATACGCTGAGCTTCACCTCCGGAAAGGGTAGAAGAGCTTTGTCCAAGCGTTACATAGCCTAAGCCAACGTCCTGCAAGGGTTGTAATTTTGATACAATTTTGGATTGTTTGTTGGTTTCAAAAAATTGAAGCGCATCATCTATGGTCGAATTCAAGATATCATCAATATTCTTCCCTTCGAACTCAACTTCAAGAACTTCTTTTTTAAATCGTTTTCCTTTACAGGTTTCACATTCTAAATGAACGTCAGCCATAAATTGCATTTCTATGGTTACTTCACCTTCGCCTTTACAGGTTTCGCAACGCCCACCATCTACATTGAAAGAGAAGTGTTTCGCTTTATAATTTCGAATTTTACTCAGTTTTTGCTTTGCGAATAATGCCCGGATATCATCATAAGCTTTTATATAAGTAACCGGATTGGAGCGCGAAGATCGACCAATAGGATTTTGATCTACAAATTCGATCTTTTTAAGATGTTTGTAATTGCCTTCTAAAGCTGTGAATTGGCCGGGTTTATCACCGTAATCTGTTAATTCCTTTTGAAGCGCAGGATATAATATCTTTTTAACCAAACTACTTTTTCCACTACCTGAAACTCCGGTAACCACAGTGAGCATACTTAAGGGGAAGGTAATATCAATATTCTTTAAATTGTTCTCCCGAGCGCCTTTAATGGTAACCTCATAGCGAGAAGTGCGGCGTTTTGAAGGAACTTCAATTTTTAGATTTTCATTTAAATATTTTGCGGTAAGGGATTCTGACTGTAAAATAGTTTTGAAATCACCTTCAGCAACCACTTCACCACCAAAGGTTCCTGCTTCCGGACCGATATCAATGATACTATCAGCGGCTTTCATAATATCCTCGTCGTGCTCAACAACGATAACAGTATTTCCAAGATCTCTTAAAGATTTCAATACTTCTATCAAGCGTTCCGTATCTCTTGGATGTAGACCTATACTTGGTTCATCCAAAATATACATGGATCCAACCAAACTGCTTCCTAATGACGTTGCTAAATTGATTCGCTGACTTTCTCCTCCGGAAAGCGTATTTGATTTTCTGTTAAGGGTGAGGTAATCCAACCCAACATTCGACAGAAAACCAAGGCGGTTATTAATTTCTTTTAGTAAACGATCAGCAATTTTAGAATCGTAATCATTTAATTCCAGTTGATTAAAAAAGCTAATCAGTTTTTTAATGGGCATATCAACCAACTCTGTAATGGTTACACCGCCTACCTTAACAAAAGTAGCTTCTTTACGTAATCGCTTTCCATTACAGGCTTTACATTTGGTTTTTCCGCGATAGCGCGAAAGCATTACCCGGTTTTGAATTTTATAGGCTTTGGCTTCAAGTTCCGCAAAGAAATCATTCAAACCTTCAAAATATTGATTACCTGTCCAGATCAGTTCTTTTTGATCATCTGTTAGATTGAAATAAGGTTTGTGTACCGGAAAATCAAATTTATGAGCATTATTCACCAATTGATCCCGATACCAACTCATACTTTCACCACGCCAGGGAAAAATTGCATTTTCATAAACGGATAAGCCCGTATTAGGAACCACCAAATCTTCATCTATGCCAATAATATCGCCATAACCCTCGCATTTAGGGCAAGCGCCATAAGGGTTGTTAAAACTGAACAAATGCACATTCGGTTCTAAAAATTGCATACCGTCCAATTCGAATTTATTGCTAAATTCCTTTTGGGTTTGATCACTTAATGTTTCAATGTAGCATTCGCCTTTTCCTTCAAAAAAAGCGGTTTGAACGGCATCAGCTAAACGGTTAAAGAAATCTTCTTCATGCTTCACAATTATACGATCCACAACAAGAGATATGGTGTCTTTTTCAGAAATCGATTCTATTTCATCTATACGTTTAACCGTATCATTTACCTTGATTCTGGCATAACCCTGCTGATTCAAAACCTTTAGTTTGTTCTCCATGCTTCGGCCTTCCTCCAAATGAATCGGGGCGAGTAGCAGCATTTTTTCCCGCTCAGGAAACGTTTTTACGTAATTGATAACATCTTTAACGGTGTGCTTTTTTACTTCTTTCCCTGAAATAGGCGAGTAGGTTCTTCCAATTCGTGCGAACACTAATTTTAAATAATCGTAGATCTCCGTTGTGGTCCCAACTGTAGACCTTGGATTGGTAGAATTTACTTTTTGTTCTATAGCAATGGCAGGAGCAATACCTTTTATATAATCAACTTTAGGTTTGTTTAGTCTGCCCAAAAACTGGCGGGCATAACTCGACAAGCTTTCCACGTAGCGACGCTGGCCTTCAGCGTAAAGTGTATCGAAAGCTAAACTTGATTTCCCGGAACCCGATAATCCTGTAATAACAACTAATTTATTTCTGGGAATAACAACATCAATATCCTTTAAATTGTGAAGTTTGGCTCCCTTAATGATAATGTTTTGCTTGGGATTTATTTGGGAAATATCGGAAATCATAGGCTTTTTGCACGTAATTTTGCAAAGATACCATAAGTATTTCATCTTATAAAATAGACTAAAACAAAATAATATGTTAAAAAAGAAGTCGAATTTTTGTTTTTTAGTAACGATTGTTGTTATATTTGGTACTATCAATCAATTAAAAATCAACACTTGCCTATAGCATAACATTACTTTTTTAAACGTTTAACCCCAAAGCACAATACCCATGACTTGTGCTAAAAAGTAATATTTATGCAACACGAACTTATACCAGACGCTACGTTGGTTAGAAATTATATGAGTGGCCAGGAAGCTGCTCTAGAAATTCTGATCTTACGGCACAAACAAAAGATTTACAGCTTTATTTATTCAAAAGTTTTTGATTCAGATATTGCTGAAGACATTTTCCAGGATACCTTTATTAAAGTGATACGCACCTTGAAACGTGGCGCTTATAATGAAGAAGGTAAATTTTTACCCTGGGTCATGCGTATCGCTCACAACTTAGTTATCGATCATTTTAGAAAATCGAATCGTATGCCGAAGTTTGATAATGCAGGAGAATTCAATATTTTTTCTGTGTTAAGTGATTCTACATTAAATGCTGAAAAAAGAATCATTAAGGCACAGGTGGAAGATGATGTTCGACGATTGGTAGATGAATTACCTGACGATCAACGCGATGTTTTAATGATGCGTATTTACAAGGATATGAGTTTTAAGGAAATATCCGAGCGTACCGGCGTTAGTATCAATACAGCTCTGGGTCGAATGCGTTATGCACTCATTAATTTGAGGAAAATAATAGAAAAAAACAATATAGTTTTAACGAACTAACAATAAAGTAGGTTTTAGGCCGTTTATAATTTGGATAACTCTTAAAATATTATAATGGCAAAACTTTACTCTGAAAAATCTATTAAAAATTTAAACCGATTGGAACCCAAAGATGAAACCGTGAAGTTTCTATTGGATTATTCTAAGGCTTTAAGTGTTATAAGTTGTAAATCTCTGAAGTTTGAAACACTTCTGAATTAGAAATGAGAAGTCCTGATGCACTACACCATCAGGACTTTTTTTTATAATATTCGTTAATAACGGATTGTCTTCCAATAGTTTTAGTGATCACATCTTTTTCAAGATCCCAACCTCTGGCAGGCGAGTATTCTCGTCCGTACCATATAATTTGAAGGTGCAACTTATTCCATAATTCCTCAGGAAATAAACGCTTGGCATCTTTTTCTGTTTGTACAACATTTTTTCCGTTACTTAAATTCCATCGGTACATAAGGCGATGAATATGAGTGTCCACAGGAAATGCAGGAACACCAAAACCTTGAGACATGACAACACTTGCCGTTTTATGACCTACTGCAGGCAATGCTTCCAATGCTTCAAAATCCTGAGGTACTTTACCATCATGCTTTTCAATTAAAATTTTAGATAAACCATGGATGCCCTTGCTTTTCATAGGGGATAGCCCTACGGGTTTTATTATTTCACGAATTTCTTCAACCGTAAGTTTAACCATATCGTAGGGATTATCAGCTTCAGCAAATAATAAAGGTGTGATTTGATTTACCCTAACATCCGTACTTTGAGCTGAAAGCAATACAGCAATTAATAAAGTATAAGGGTCTTGATGCTCTAAGGGGATAGGAACTTCAGGATAAAATTCATTTAAGGTTTTTATAACAAAATCAACCTTCTCTTTCTTATTCATAAATTGTATTTTTGTAAAAAATCAAAGTTAAGACTATGAACACTTTAAAACAAGGTGATGCTGTGCCGAATTTTACAGCAAAGGACGAACAAGGAAATACGATTTCATTAAGTGATTACAAAGGGAAAAAACTCATTGTTTTCTTTTATCCTAAAGCAAACACCCCGGGTTGTACCGCTGAAGCTTGTAACTTAAGAGACAACTATAAAGCCTTGCAGGATAATGGGTATGCTATTTTAGGAGTGAGCGCCGATTCTGAAAAAAAACAAACTAATTTTAAGGAAAAATACGATTTCCCTTTTCCGTTATTAGCCGATGAAGATAAAACGGTGATCAATACTTTCGGAGTTTGGGGTCCTAAGAAATTTATGGGTAAGGAGTATGATGGTATTCACAGAACAACCTTTATTATTGATGAAGAAGGAAAGGTAGAGCGTGTGATTGACAAGGTGAAAACCAAAGATCATGCAGCACAAATCCTGGATGAATAACTTCTAATTTTATATTATTGAATAAAAAAAGCAGCTATTTTTTTAGCTGCTTTTTTCTTTTTTTATCGTGAGCCACAGTTCATTTACGGCGTCTGGTTAAAGTCAATGGTTTTCGAGTGTATCCAAAAAGTCTGTAATCCTTAATTAATTCGGCTGTTCCATCAGGAACCATATCTTCCCAACCGGATTCACCTTCAGAGATCATTCGTAAAATTTCTCGGGAGAAGATATTCATGATACTCTCGTCATATTCTTTAATATCAATGACTTTTCCATTGTATTTAAAGAATTTGTACAATTCCTTCATTCTAGGATAAACTTTCAAGTTTTCACTATTAATAAGTTCACCGGTTTCAGGATCGAGCATCGGATAAAGGTATACTTTCAGATCTTTAAAGAAGAGCTTACCAAAAGCTTCTAAAATCCCACCACTGATATGGCGATAGTATTTTTCATCAAAAATATCAACTAAATTACTCACACCCATAACTAATCCCATACGGGCTTTGGTATATTTAGAGAAGTATTCAACTACCTTATAGTATTCCTGAAAGTTGGATATCATAACAGACTGTCCGAGAGCACATAATAAATCAGCACGATCTATAAAATCTTGCTCGTCTATTTCACCCTCAGCACGTAAATTGGAAAGTGTAATTTCAAAAACAACAACGGTTTTTTCCTCATCCACCTTGTTTTCCTTAATGAACATTTCATATGATTTCTCATACATAGCCATATTCACCTTCGTAACAGGGCGGAAGCTACCTCGCAAGGCCAGAACGTTTTTCTTATAGAATACACGTGCAGGTAATACGTTGGTACCATCCGGTCCGAACATCACCGCATCGGTCATGCCATTCTTAACAAGTTGTAAACTCATCAAACGATTATCTACATTTTGAAAAACGGGACCAGAAAAGTTGATCGTATCAATTTCAATTTGGTCCTTATCTAAATGATCGTATAGGTAACGAAGTAATTTTTTAGGCTCGTTGTATTTATAGAAGGCCCCATAGATAAGATTTGTCCCTAATATACCCAGGGTTTCCTGTTGCAGTCGTGCATCGGTTTCTTTGAATCGCACATGCAAAATAATTTCATTGTATTCCGCATTGGCTTCAATCTGATATTTAATACCAACCCAACCATGACCTTTGTATTGCTTAGCAAAATCAATAGTTGCTACGGTATTAGCGTAGGTGAAAAATATTTTATTAGGATGTTCTTCCCGCGTTAAGCGACTTTCAATAAGGCTCATTTCGTGGGTTAACATTTTGCGTAAACGCGCCTCAGTAACATAACGGCCGTCTTCTTCAGCGCCATAAATGGCATCACTGAAATCTTTATCATAAGCGGACATGGCTTTTGCAATTGTTCCTGAAGCACCACCTGCTCTAAAAAAATGGCGACAAGTTTCTTGACCTGCGCCAATTTCGGCAAATGTTCCGTAAATATTTTCGTTGAGATTGATGCGTAAAGCCTTGGATTTCAAGGACGGAACGTTATCAAATTCTTTATCGCCTTTAATGGTAATTTCCATAGTATTTTTAGGTTGAAGGTAACGCCACAAAGGTATGAATTAAGTATATCAAACAAAAAAATAACCTTATTTTTGTTCAAAAGTTACGCTATTTTGAAAATCACTTTTTTAGGCACTGGAACTTCTCAAGGTATTCCCATAATTGGGAGTAAACATCCTGTTTGTTTAAGCACAAATCCTAAGGATAAGCGACTTCGTGTTTCCATTTTGGTAGCATGGGATGATTATCGCTATGTGGTAGACTGCGGTCCGGATTTTAGATATCAAATGCTACGCGCTGATGTAGACCGTATCGATGGGATTTTGTTTACCCATGAGCATGCCGACCATGTTATGGGGTTTGATGATATTCGTCCGTTTTATTTCCGTCAGGGAGATATTCCGATTTATGGGCATCCACGCGTTATAGAATCCTTAAAAACACGTTTTGATTATGTGTTTGCTACAGAAAATAAATATCCTGGAGCACCAACGGTAAGTATCAACGAAATAAGTAATACTCCATTTCATTTGCATAATTTAGAGGTTATCCCCGTAAATGGCGATCATGGAGGCTTGCAGGTTTTCGGATTTCGTTTTGGTGATTTTGCTTATTTAACAGACATGAAAATGGTAGGAGATGAAGAGATAGAAAAAATAAAAAATGTTCCTTTTTTGGTTGTGAATGCGTTACGTATTGAACCACATCGTTCCCATTTTAATTTAGAAGAAGCTCTCGCTTTTATTGAAAAGGTAAATCCAAAGAAGGCGTTTTTAACTCATATTAGTCATTTGCTTGGCTTTCATGACGAGGTAGAAAAGAAACTGCCGGAACATGTTTCCCTGGCCTATGACACTTTAGAAATCACTATTTAAAAATTATCAATATGAAGCAGAAAATTTTTATGTATTTGTTTGTTTTTATGGCGCTTCTGGTGCTTTATCAATACATAACCTCCAAGAATACCTTTCAGGATATGAATACCACTATTGAAAATTACAGGGCACTAAATAAAACTTATAAAGATTCCCTGGCGACATTAGATCATAAAATTCAAGATCTTTCCTATTTCAATTTAGAACGTAATGAAGATGCCATAAGTTATTTTGAACGTGATGGTTATAATGTAGATTCCCTAATTCCGGTAATTAAAGATCAATTACACGAACTTAATTTCGAAAAAAAGAATCCCTTAATTCCATATGAATCCAGTGAAGACCGAAAAATGCTGATCAATACCGTTAAAATTTTGAATCATAAATGGATCGTGGCTGATTTTTCAGATGGAGAATACTGGGGAGAGTTGTTCATTAATTATTTCGTGAACGAGGATAAAACCATTGATTTTGAATTAAAAGAATCTTTTCTTTATCCTTTTGACTAAGCTATTTCAATCAACTTTGTAAGCAACACCTTTTTGTTTCTTGGTTTCCCCAATGTAAGAATACTCAAAAGTGTATGACGAGTCCGTAGTGGTTAGGATTTTTAAATGAACATCCTTACGCTCTGACATATTTTTCGGGTGAATTGTTCGGAAAACAACCTCACAATCATTAATCCACCGAACTTCCGAAGAATCCTTATGATCATCATAAGTTTCAACCTGAACTTTTTCATTTCGTGTAAAATCGGAAGTAAAGACCTTGCCGTTAATAACAACTTCACTGTGAAACGTTCCAGTTCGGTAATCCTTGCAGTTTCTTGTTGGTTGATAGCAGGCGGTGAATAAACTTGCTAAACCGATCAAAAGAACATATTTCATAAGTATATTTTTAGCAAAAGTACGAATCACCATCTTAATTTTGAAAGTTTTGGAAGCTTCCGTCTGTATAAAAAATAACAATGCGATCAATAGATTTGCCATCAGATTGTTTTACAGATGTTTCCTTTACGTTTTCCAAAACAGCTTTAGGAGCTTTAGAAGTTTCGGATATCACTTTTTTTTCTGATCCAGGATCAAAATGACCTTTACCATTTAGTAACCAATATAACTCTACATCAGGGTAGGCCGCCAGGATTTTTAAAACAAAATCCAGACTTGGTTTATTTCTTCCGGAGAGAATGTGTGAGATGCTGGAACGCTGCACACCAATCGAATCAGCAAATGATGAAGCGCTTTCGCTATAATAATCGATTACTTTTTGAAGCCGTTGTGCAAATTCTTCTGTGTTTACCATTGTAAATTATTAATGAGACATATTGGGTTACAAATGTAACAAAAGGAGTGTAAATAACCCAATATATAGGTGAAATATCCTAAATTATATTAAATCAAAACTTTAATATAAATAGTATAAAGTATTGAAATTAAAGAATTAAAGGTTTTAATATAAGATATCATTATAGATCGGTGTTTTTAACCATACAGATGTATACAAATGTTTAAATCTGCTAATTTTAATCTGTATACATTTGTAACATTTCTATTGTTTACAATTGTAACAATGGATTTGTTTAGTTTTGTAATCTAAATGAATCTTATGCAACCTGACCTTATTAAAAAACTTTTTCAGCAACATAAAGAACCTTCATTATTTGGACGTTATATAACAAATGGTCACATTGAACCTTTGTTAAAAAATTTGAGTTCAAAGGTTTCTTTATCTGTTATCGGCCGTTCTGTCCTTAATAAACCTATTTACGGTCTTAAAATAGGTGAAGGTTCCAAACGATTATTGCTTTGGTCTCAAATGCATGGCAACGAATCGACAACAACTAAAGCGTTATTCGACCTTTTAAACACGCTTAGCGATTCAAATAGTAGCTACTCCAACATTTTAAAAGCTTGTACTTTCTATATTATTCCGATACTTAATCCGGACGGTGCAGAGCGTTATACACGCTTAAATGCTAACGAAATCGATCTTAACAGAGATGCTCAGGATCTGACGCAACCTGAAAGTAGGGTTTTGAGGGATGCCTTTAATGCCTTTAAACCGGATTACTGCTTTAATTTACATGGTCAGCGTACAATTTTTAGTGCCGGTAAAACGAATCATCCGGCTACGGTATCATTTTTAGCACCTGCCCAAGACCATGCTTGCACGATTACTGAAAATCGAAAGATCGCAATGGAACTTATTGGGGTCATGAATGCAGGACTTCAATTTGAAATACCCAATCAAGTGGGCGTATATGATGATGCTTTTAATTTGAATTGTGTTGGCGATACTTTTCAATCGTTAAACGTACCTACAGTGCTTTTTGAGGCCGGTCATTATAATAATGATTATCAACGTGAGTTTACCAGGGAATTGATTTATAGGGCATATCTTTTGTGCTTCGATTATATTTCCAATAATAATATTACCGGAACAGGTTATAAGCCCTATTTAGATATTCCTGAAAATGATAAGTGTTTCTACGATATTATCATACGAAATACCTTGATGGACAATAAGATAATTGATGTTGCTATTCAGTATGAAGAGCGTTTAGTCGATAATACTGTATTTTTCGTTCCAATGGTGCAAAAAATTGAATCTTTACCTGAATTTTACGGTCACAAAGAGATCGATGCTGAGGGAAGTGCTGTGTTATCTGCCGATGGTATGCCATTGAAGCTTTCTAGCGAAAACGTTTTCGTGATGTTGAATAATGAAAAAATCACACTTTTAGTGGAATAAAATGTAGTAAATATGCATTATTATTAATAAAAATCTATTATTTTTGCCTTATATTTAAGAAATTTCAATTATGGGCAAAATCAAATTAGACGAAATTGATCACCAGATTCTTGACATGTTAATCGACAATACAAGAATACCCTTTACAGATATTGCAAAAAAATTATTAATCTCTGCCGGAACTGTACATGTTCGGGTTAAGAAAATGGAGGAAGCAGGAATTATTCGAGGTTCTTCGCTTACTTTAGATTATAAAAAATTAGGCTATTCCTTTATTGCTTACGTTGGTGTTTATTTAAATAATACCTCACAAACCAAATTTGTTTTAGAACGAATTAATGAAATTGCTTATGTTACTGTGGCTCACATAACGACAGGGAAATTCAATATTTTTTGCAAAATTAGAGCGCGTAGTACAGAACATGCCAAAGAAGTTATCTTTTTATTAGATGACATCGAAGGGGTTTACAGAACGGAAACCATGATCTCCCTGGAAGAAAGTATTAACGACAAAAAACGTTTGATGCATTCTATTTTCAATGATATGTAACAGCAAACAACTTTATAAACTAAGCTCTTTCAATTGGAAGGGCTTTTTTTATATCAAATCAGTACAATTCACAGGAATTATAGGTAATTCAAAGAAAACTTTTGAGTGTTTTTAATAAAAGTTTGATTTTTAATGGTCTCAAAACGCGACCAACCTTATGGTATTTAATTCTTTAGCCTTTTTTCTTTTCTTAGCTATCTTGTTTTCTTTGTACTGGTTTGCATTTAAAAAATCGGTAAAGGCACAGAATATACTTATTTTAATAGCCAGTTATTTTTTTTATGGCTGCTGGGATTGGCGGTTTCTATCTTTAATTCTATTAAGCACCATAGTTGACTATTTCGTTGGTATTCAGATCTACAAAACCGAAAATAAAATATTGAGAAAGCGCTGGCTTTGGGTGAGTGTGCTATTTAATGTCGGATTGCTCGGGTTTTTTAAGTATTACAATTTTTTTGTGGATTCCTGGACCGATCTGGCTTCTGCTTTAGGTTATACGATAAAAAGTACCTGGACGCTCAGTGTGATCCTACCGGTGGGTATTTCGTTCTATACGTTCCAAACCATGTCGTATTCCTTCGATATTTATTATAAACGTTTGGAGCCTACCCGCAACTTTTTGTCCTTCGCCACCTTTGTGAGTTTCTTTCCGCAACTGGTCGCCGGACCTATAGAGCGTGCTTCAAATTTATTACCGCAGATTATTAACAAAAGGATTTTTAAGGATAAACAGATTATTGAAGGTATGAAGCTTATGCTTTGGGGGTTATTTAAAAAGATCGCCATTGCGGATGCTTTAGCGCCTATGGTTGATGATATTTTCACAAATTACGCAAGCTATCCGGCATCAACTTTGGTCCTGGGTATTTGCTTCTTTAGTTTTCAAATTTATTGTGATTTTAGCGGGTATTCCGATATAGCCATTGGAACAGCCAAATTGTTTGGTGTCGAATTGATGACTAATTTTAAATTTCCCTACTTCTCACGCAATATAGGTGAGTTTTGGAGACGTTGGCATGTATCATTATCAAGTTGGTTCAGGGATTACATTTATATTCCTCTAGGAGGATCACGCGTTTCTAAATTAAAAGGAATAAGAAATGTTTTTGTTATTTTTCTGGTCAGTGGATTTTGGCATGGTGCCAATTGGACCTTTATTATCTGGGGAGCTTTTCATGCATTGGCTTTTATACCGGTATTTTTAATGGGAGATCATACCAAATATAAAAATACCATTATCGCACAGACAACTTTATTACCTAATTTAAAGGAAATAGGGAAGGTGCTTTTAACTTTTAGTTTCGTGAGTTTTTCATGGATTTTTTTTCGATCTGACTCCATGACAGATGCTATCCTTTTTATCAGGCAATTATTTGATAATTTCTCCTTTGAAATTTATAAAAATCCACTAGGGTATAGGATGGAGGATTATTTTATTCTACTACTCATTTTTATTGTTTATGAATACCTCATTAGAAAAACGCCACGATCGCCATTCAATTTTAATAATAAGGTTTTGCGCTTTGTCAGCTATACGGCTGTTATTTTAGGAATATTATTATTCTATGATGATGGTATTGATCGATCCTTTATTTATTTCCAATTCTAAAGTCTATGAAAAGGATTATTTTAAAAACGGGTTTATACACAGTGCTTATTTTGCTTTGTTTGGAAGGCATAATCAGGATATTTCATCTTACGAAAGACTATCCGAAGCGCTACGTCGATAAATTTGGTGTAGAGAAGTGGGTGCCCAACCAGAACGGCTATTCGGTTACCGGTATAAGAAGACAAAATTTTTCAGAATATCACATTAATAATTTCGGGTTTAACTCGTATCGGGAATTTAAACCGTCTTATAACACTCAGGAGATCGCTTTAGTTGGAGATTCCTTTATTGAAGGCTTTCATCAAAATTATTATAACTCAATAGGAAGAAAGATTGAAAATCGCTTAAAAGATGTTCAGGTTTTTGAGTTTGGTTATGCCGGTTATGATTTAGCCGATCAATTACATTTAATTAACGCATACAACAAGATGTTCGAAAAGATTGACTATGTTTATATTCTTTTAAATTTTACTGATGATTTGTCGCGAGGAACCTATGAAATTAAAAAGGAACGTTTGAAGTTGGAATCACCTTTATATAAAACCTTAAGAAAAAGTAAGCTCATTGTTTATTTATACGATATCGGGAGCTTCAGCGCTGTGAATTCATTACTAAATCAATTAACATCATTTTATAAGAAAGTACCAGCTGAGTCTAAACAAAAGTCTCAACCTAAGGAGAATGAAACGTATGAAAAGCGATTGGATAATTTTAATTCTTTGGTAGATTTGTATGGTTTTGATAAAAAACGATACAAGTTTCTTCTGGATACAGAAAAGAGTCCAAAAAAGTTTTTGAACTATTTGAATCAAAATAAATTTCATTATTTAGATTTTGGACTCATGATGGACCAGTCTAAAAAACGAACGACCCTTGTTTATGACATGCATTGGAACGATCACGGTAGAGACCTTATTGCTGGCTTAATCGTAAATGATTTTACGAATACCCTAAGAAACAAGTAATAATGTATTTATTTTATGAAAAATGCACATGAAATGCTTTTATTTAATTAACAAAATAATATTTAAAAGAACACATGGTAATACTTGGATTAAACTATTATTTTCATGACTCCACAGCCTGTTTGGTAAAGGATGGCCAACTTATCGCTGCTATTGAGGAAGAACGCTTAAATAGAGATAAACACTCTAGAAAATTTCCTATGCTGGCTATCGATCGTTGTTTAAAAATAGCAGGTCTAAACTATGATGATATTGATCACATTGCTGTTTCTATTAAACCAACCCACAATATGGCTAAGAAGGTCGTCCATGGTTTAACAAATTATAAAACCATCAAACCCTTTATCAATCATGAATTGGTTCATGGTTATAACAAGCAAAAAAGCTTTTGGAATTGGTTTGGCTATCATTGGGACTCTAAAAAAGAAGGCCCTCAAGTCCATTTTATCCCACATCATTTTAGTCACGCTCCCGGAAGTTTTTACGTTTCTCCTTACAATGAAGCAGCGCTTCTGGGTATTGATGGATCCGGGGAATGGGCAACAACCTGGTTAGGATATGGAAAGGATAATAAGATCGATTGTATGGGTGAAACTTTTTTCCCACATTCCTTAGGGTCATTTTACGAGGCTGTGACTCAGTTTTGTGGCTTCAGAACGAATTATGATGAAGGAAAAACGATGGGATTAGCGCCCATGGGAGACCCCGAAGTGTTTCTCGATGAAGTTGACAAATTAATTACCGTTGATAGTGAGGGCCAATTGCATTTTGATCTGAGCTATTTCAATTATCAAAACATGAGTTGGAAACGTTGTTCTGAAAAGTTTTTTAAAATTTTTGGAGAACCGCGGAAAAACGGAGAGCCTTTTCAAAAGCACCATATGGATGTGGCTGCAGCCTTTCAACGTGTTTTAGAAAATAAAGTGCTTCAAATTTGTGATATCCTTTACAAAAAAACAAAAGCAGATTATTTAGTGATCTCCGGTGGTGTTTCACTGAATAGTGTGATGAATGGTCGTATTGTTCGTGAAAGTCCGTTTAAAGATGTATATGTGATGCCGGCCGCGGGTGATAATGGCACAGCCATAGGTGCGGCTTATTACCTGTATAATGGCATTCTCAACCACTCCCGTAATTTTGTACATCTGAACCCATATGTTGGGACCACCTACAGTAATGATGAGATCGAAGCGGTTTTAAAAGGTGCAAAATTGAGCTATAAAAAATATGATGATATTTGCGATGAAGCCTCCAGACTTTTAGAAGACGGACAGATCATTGGTTGGTTCCAGGGCGCCATGGAAATTGGACCCCGGGCATTGGGTAGTCGCAGTATTTTAGCCAATCCCGCTTTCCCACAAATGAAAGATAAGATCAATGCCGAAGTAAAATTCAGGGAAGCTTATCGACCATTTGCACCCTCAGCTATCCTTGAGGCCAAAGATGATTTTTTCGACCTGGAGGTAGAAGCACCCTTTATGCTGAAAGTATGTAATGTTTTAAAAGATAAACAATCCGTGATCCCGGCTGTAACGCATGTGGACGGTAGTGCCAGACTTCAAACGGTTACCAAAGAGTCGCATCCAAAATATTACGAATTAATTAAAAAATTAGGAGAACGCACAGGTGTTCCGGTAGTTTTGAACACAAGTTTTAATATTCAGGGAGAACCTGTGGTTGAGTCGCCACAGGATGCTATACGGTGTTATTTCTCAACTGGGCTGGATTACTTAGTTATTGGGGATTTTTTGGTATCGAAATTGTAAAATACTTATGAAATGGAATCTAGTTTTTCAAATGATTTTATAGATCATACTATTTCTGATTGGGCAGGAAGAAAAGAGCCTAATATTGTAGAAAAATATTTATTCGAAAATTATTTAGAAAATTCAGAATTGTCCGTTCTGGAGGCGGGAACAGGTGCCGGGGTTTTGTCCTTTTGTTTAGAGAAGAAATTTGGGTTTAAAAATATTACTGCTTTTGATATCATACCTAAAATGATTAAAAAAGCGCAGGATAAAGCCAAAAAACAAAAGTCGAATATAAAATTCATGGTTGCAAATGCCTGCCATTTACAAAGCTTAAAGTCTGGACAGTTTGATTATTTAATTTATCTGGGACAAATACTCAGTATGGTCCCGGAGGAGCAATTAAACTTAGCTTTGGAGGAAGCCTATCGCCTGGGGAGTAAAAATAGCACTTATTTTTTTAGTTTTTTAGATTGGGGCTCGAGATGGTATAACCCCATTCTCAGTTTTAATATTAATTTAGCCAGGTTACTGACTGGAAGACCAATTAAAAAATATTACATACCGGAAATTAAATACAAAGGTTCTATTAACTGGCATTTTTATGAGAATGAACAGCATGCATTATTATGGTGTAAAAAAGACCGTATCATACGAAAACTTAAGTTAGCCGGTTTTAACGTAAAGAAGATTTATTATGAATCAGATATTACGAATAAAAAAGGTACTGCTTTTTATTTTGTTTGTAATAAATAATTATTTTTTTGTTGGCTAATTATTTCCTGTAAATGGCGGCATGTTATTGTCATCTGTATTATTAATACCTTCTTTTATTAGAACTTTTTTTAAAGTGAGAATTAAAATTTTTAAATCTAGAATAAGGCTAATATTATGTACATACCATACATCAAGATCAAATTTTTGTTTCCAAGATATTGCGTTTCTACCATTAACTTGGGCCCAACCAGTAATGCCTGGTTTAATTAAATGCCGTTGTTTTTGATGGTCGTTATATAAAGGTATATAATTAGGAAGTAAAGGTCTGGGGCCTATAAGACTCATATCACCCTTAAGAACATTTATTAATTGCGGAATTTCATCTAATGAATATTTTCTAAAGAAAGCACCGGATTTTGTTACTCTTTTTTCAAATGAAAGGAATTCTCCATTTTTATCTTTTTTGTCATTCATCGTTTTGAACTTAATTATTTTAAATGGAATTTCATTCTTCCCGGGACGCGTTTGGAAAAAAAAGGGTTTTCCATGATTTGAAAAAAATAAAACAATAAACTCCACAATAAAAATTGGGAATAGAACAACAAATGCTATTAAAGCCAAAACAAAATCCATTAAAGATTTAAAATAATTTTCGTAAAGGTTCATTTTTTAATTTTCTAGTATTTACAAAACAATATCAAATATAATTTTTGACTAGTAAGCTTTTAAATCCATAATTAAGAAAAGTAACTTATTGTTTATTGATGAAAGCATTGAAAAAGGATTATGTTGATGTTGGTTTCATTAGGAAACTTATTCCTTTTCTATCTTATTGTATAATGGGAAGTACTCATCAGGATCTTTGTAATTTTGATCAATTGTTTTAGAGTCATTAATATGCGTTTTCATCAATTGAGAATATACTTTTTTATTTATAATTTTTCTACCAGTATAAAACATGACATCATCGTCATTTGGAAAAAAAGACTTTTTGTATTGATATAGACTATCACCATTCTTTCTTCCACCACCCAGGGCATAATATTTTAAATCATTTTCTATAGCCCATTTAATAACTTCAATTTTTAAAAAATCATTGGGACGCATAGAAAAGTATTCACTAATAGTTCCACCTAAAAATGAAAAAATGATATCATCATTAATGATTAAGAGTTCGGTTGAGATGGGATTGTTCTCATGATAAATTAAAGCAACTGCAACTTTGTTTTGAGTGTTCTTTATTAAATTTTCAAAATAAGATTTTGAATAGAAATAATTTTGGCTTGCGTTATTTCGAACCATGGTTTTAATATAAATATGATAAAACGAACTAATCACCTCCTCTGAAATATGTTCACTGAATATTTCAATACTCAAATTATTTTTCAAAGCCTTTCTATAATTATTTCTTACTTTCTGTTTGAAATTCGTCCAAATTGTTTCAAAGGCATGTAAATGCCCACACACATTATTTAAGGTAGGTAATAAATGTCCGGAATAGAATTTATGGTTGTCGTTAAGGTTGAATCTTATAAACTCAGTAACGACATTATTTTCTAAATACCATGTATCAACAAGTTTCCAAAAATATTTGAGATCATAATTTGTAGCATTCTTATTGATTAAGGGGCCACTAAAGCCATAAGGCGATGAAACGTCGAAGTAATCCTCTTCATTTTTACCTTCAAAACCTTCTATTTTTTTAAGAAAAACAGGCATTAAAACGCGAGGTTGGTTATTCTTATATAAAACTAAATAATGAAGTTTTCTAAAATGTGTATGATTGCAGTATTCTAAAGAATAAAATGTATTAAAAACTTTAAATGCTTCTAAGACTTGTTTTAAAATCAAAATATCCTCTTCACTATCAATACGAACCTTTTTGAGTTCATAGTTTTGATTGAGAACCATAGCCTCCTCATGTGTACCTAAATATTTTTCTGAATTAGTTCGTGATCTTATTTTTTTTGCGGGTACCCCATAAGCAACAAGATTATTTCCGATTGATTTAAGAACCAGAGAGCCAGCTCCCACGATAGTGTTTTTTCCTATGGAAAGCCCTTCAATGACACTCGCACCAAGCGATATGGCAGAACAGTAATCAACCATTACTCCACCTCCCAGAGTTGCGCCCGGGGCTATACTGGAAAAATCTCCAATCTTACAGTCATGATCAACAGAACATTTAGTGTTTAAAATAGCATGTTTACCCAGGGTAGTATCACTATTTACAACAACACCCGCCATAATACAGCAGCCATTTCCTATAACAACATTTTTACCTATTATAGCCCTTGGATGTATGGCTGAAATATATTTTAAATTCAAATTGAGATCATCAATTTTATGATACATGGACATCCTGGAATAATTATCACCAATCGCAATAATACCACCGTATATATTATATGTTTTTAAAATGTAGGGTAGGTCCTCTTCTGTTCCTAAAATTTCATACTCGAAAACAGTTTCCCCTTTAGGTTTAAAAGAATCAATTAAACCAATAATGTTGTACTTATTTTGTTTCTCCAGGATATCAATAATCACTTTTGCATGACCCGAAGCTCCGAATACAACAATATTTTGCTTAGTACTATTTGACATTATGTGTTTAAAGTGATTTTGATGAATAATTTTTTATGGCTATATGAAATTGCAATAGAGGAGTAAATTTCGCTTAGAGAATTATAAAATTAATTTTTTTCACAAAAAAACGATTTTATTTTAGGTAAACAGTCAATATTTCTGACAAAACAAAGCTGACTTGAATACTGAAACTCTGAGTCATCACTATTCTTGAGTTTTTATGATTTTAGCCGGTGTTCCATAGACCGTAAAATAATCCTTTACATCTTTGGTAACCAATGAATTTGCCAAAATACCACAAAGGTTTCCAATTTTAGTGTTTTGAATGATCTTAGAGCTCATCTCTACCTTACTAAAATCACCTATCTGTACGTACCCACCAACAGTGACATTCATTTCAATATCAACAAAATTATTTATTATGCAATCATGCCCAACAGACAAATTTCCACTTAGAAAACAAAATTCACCAAGAGTCACATTACTGTTGATAATACAATTGGCCATTAGAAAGCTCCCCTTCCCAATAGACACCTCTCTCCCCAGAATAACACTGGGATGGATAACGGTCTTGAAATTAAATTCCGGGACAAGGCTAATGATATTTTCATAAATCATCTTTCTTTTTTGATTCTCGAAAGCAGCTATGATTCCGTATACTTTTTTGTATTTTTTGAGAATACTCGATAAGTCTTCAATATTACCAAGACGCTCATAATCAGAATTTGAAGCGTTTTTGTCATCAAAATAAATAATGCCTAAGATTGAATTTTTATTTTCAGCTTCAACGCATGAGATCACGGTAGACATATCGCGATGGTAACCAATAATAATGACGCTATTTTTGACAGAGTTGACCATGGAAAGAGGTTAAGGATTGTTAAGATAATAAATTGCCAATTAGAAATCTCTTATTTCTAGAAATTATTTTTCCTTGGCAAGGCCCAATAGCCGTTGATATTCCTCTAAAAGGGCATCCCAAACGACCTGTCGTTCATAACGCTCGGTGATGAGGGCCCTACACCTTTCGGAATCGTATTGAAGTTCTTTATTTAAAAATTGTTTCATTTTTTTTAATAGAGCCTCCGTATCTTTTATCGGAATGATTGTGCCGTTTTCACCTTCAATAATAATCTCATTACAGCCATTAATATCCGATACAATCGCCGGTAAGCCCATAGCGCCGGCCTGCATGACTACGTTAGGGAAGCCTTCCCGATAACTCGGGAATACTAAACAATCAGCAATGGCCAGAAAGGGGCGTACATCATCCACCCAACCGGTATTGATTATTTTAGGGTTCATTTCCATGGCTTTTAGGGTTTCATCTTTGAGGGGGTCCAACTCGGTTTCATAATCCCCAACCAACAGTAATTTTAAAGCTGAGTTTGTTTGACTTATGGTTGAAAAGGCCGAAACGAGCTCGTTGATGCCTTTATCTCCAACCAGCCGCCCTACAAAAACGAAAACCTTATCTGATTGTGAGATATTTAATTGGCTGTTAAGTGTTTCTTTGACATTTTCGCTAATACATTTAGGGTTAAAATGTTTAGTGTCTATGCCATTAGAACTTCCATTAGCGATAACCTTTAATTTGTCCTTAGAAGTAAAATTGTTTTCTAAAATTATTTTGGTAAGGCCGTGCGCATTTGGGTAAATTTTAGTGGCGCAAGCATAGGTAAATTTTTCTACGGTATTGAGCAGTTGTCGTTTCAGACCGGTAGTTTCTACCAATGGTAAGCCGGCTATGGTATGCAAACGATGCGGTACTCCTGCTAATTTTGCAGCAAGCATAGATAATGTTCCGGCTTTGGGTGTATGTGAATGTACAATAATCGGTTGCTCTTTTTTGAAAAGCTTATATAACTGATAAACAGCCTTTAGATCTTTTATCGGGGTTATTTTACGTGTCATTTCAACCGGAAATGTTTTAATTCCCTCTTTAGTCTCAATGTTCTTAAGGGTATTTCCATCAGGTGAAGAAACACCTGTAATTTCAAAATATCGAGACATGAATCGCATTTGCCCTTGAAGTAATCCACTCAATGAAATAGGGACCGTAGTGATACGTAATAATTTGGGCTTCAATGGTAAATGAGTTTAGGAACAAACATGTTTATTCGATTCAATAAATATTTCATAATTTTTTAGTCAATGAGTTTTGAAGATTATACTTTAATATCGTATCTGCAACTTTTTCCGAGAAAAGTTGTGCTCCTATTTTATTTAAATGATTGGCGTTATAAAAATATTTTTTTTGAAAACTCATTTGATCATTTGAGAAATCAAAAAGGGGAATATTGTATTCTTTGGAAATTTTAACATAATAATCCATTATTACTTTTCTATTTGCTACTATTCTTTGTCCTTCAATATATTCAGGAGGATACATAAAAATTAGTTGTATATTCTTTTTCTGGCATTCTTTAATAAATTTTTTAAATAATAATTTAGGTTCTTTTTCAATTTTAAATACCAAGGAATCATGGATCTTTTTAGCTTTTTCGAGATCGGAATTCCAGGGTATATCCATTGCCATATGCCCTTTAAATCTTAATTTTTTATTGTTTTTATCAAGTATTGTGTAAACACAAGATTTTAGAACCTTTCCTTCTCCGGAATATCGAATTAATGGAATGAAATAATCAAATTTATTGAATCCCTCATATGATTTAGTAAAATTATAAATGTCTTTATTCCATAACATGTATGGCAAAAACTGACCATAATTATATAATTCTTTCCTTTTTTCCAAACCAAAAATATCTAAGGAAACTATAATTAATTGAGGTTTTTTATTAAACTTCAGAAATTCCCTATGTCTTAAATACTCCAACCAAAAATGATGTCCATCCATTCCAAAATTATAGCAAGACTCTGTGGTTTTTTTTTCTATGATTTGTGGGTCAAAATCCATGTCAGCTCTTGACGATCCGTAAATAGCTATAGCGCAGTCAACTTTAGAGGTATAAATATCATTCCAAACATTAAATTCACCTGCAAATCGTTGATGGTCATTCCGCAATACAGAGGATATGGCCAAATCGATGAGAAATGACAACAAGATTAAAATTGATAGAAAAATAAATATTTTTTTAACAAACCTCTTCATGATCCCATTAAAATTGAAAATAAATGAATTGTTGTTCTGACCCAGAGCAGAGAATAATCAAAATTGCTATTGTACAATACATAGAATATCTAAACGTTGAGTTCATTTTTAAAGCTAAATTTTCAATAGCATATTTATTTTCTCTTCCAATCCATTCTACAAACAGAAATAATACAATAGTCAACAAAGTAAATATTAAACTTATTTCCTTGTGATTCTCAGGTAAGCTAAAAATCGTACTAGAGAAAATTTTAGAAATATAGCTTATAGCATGGCCAATATTTTCCGCCCTAAAAAAAATCCAAGCTAAAACAGTTAAACAAAAAGTAAGCCCCATTAGAAAAAATTCCTTAATACTAGGAAGGTATTTTCCTTTAGCCACTACATCCAAATGGTTGCGATTATTCTTTGTTAATAAAAGTGGTAAAAAATAGATTGCATTTAAAAGACCCCAAACAATAAAGGTCCAATTGGCGCCGTGCCAAAAACCACTTACTATAAAAATGATAAAGGTATTACGCACTTTCATAACCGTTCCACCTCGACTTCCGCCTAAAGGGATATAAAGGTAATCTCTAAACCAAGTTGACAAAGAGATATGCCATCGTCGCCAAAATTCTGCTATATCTCGAGAGAAATATGGAAAATTAAAATTTTGCATAAGATCAAATCCAAATAATCGGGAGGTTCCAATGGCTATATCTGAATATCCTGAGAAGTCACCATAAATCTGAAAAGTGAAAAATATTGCACCTAACACTAAAGTGCTTCCATTATAGTCTTGTGAATTATTAAAAATTTGATTTGCAAATTCCGCACAGTTATCAGCTATAACCACTTTTTTGAACAAGCCCCACAAAATTTGCCGCATTCCGTCTACTGCTTTGTCATATTTAAATTTTCTCTTCCTATAAAACTGAGGAAGCAGGTGAGAAGCCCTTTCAATGGGTCCTGCAACGAGTTGTGGAAAGAAACTAACAAAGGCAGCAAAAGCTATAAAATTTTTGGTTGGTTCTAATTTTCTTCGGTAAACATCTATGGAATAACTAAGCGTTTGAAACGTGTAAAAACTGATTCCAACAGGTAAAATAATATTTAAAAATCTACCTTGAACAGGGTGGCCGAAAAAAGAAAAGGCTGAAATAAAGTTATCTAAGAAGAAATTGTAATATTTGAAGAATCCTAAAAGACCTAAATTCACAGCAAGACTTACCCATAAAAAGATTTTACGTTTCCTTGTATTTTCTTCTTTTTCTAAAGCAATACCGATCAAATAGTCCACTACAGTGCTAAATAATATAAGGGATAAAAAGCGCCAATCCCACCAACCATAGAATATATAGCTAGCAAGTACTATTAGTACATTTTGAAGTTTTAGATTATTGTTAGCAAAATACCAATAAAGAATGAAAACTATTGGAAGAAAAACAGCAAAGTCTATTGAATTAAAGAGCATGGTTCAAAAGATAAATAGGGATAGGCCCTTTGGGCTTGATTGATTTAATTCTAATTTCTAAATAGGTTAGTTTAACCCAGAATAATTTAAGGTTAAATAATATGTAAAATAAAACTTAAGGTAAATATAGAAAAGTATGTAACTAGACCTATAATTTTTCTATTTAATGCATACAATTTGGATAAACAGTAATTCTAGATGTTAAGGTCTGTTAAAATCAGGGGTTTATTCTAATAAGTTATTAACAATGGATACTTTTTATCGAAGATTCCTGTTATTTTAGCGACGTTTTTAAAACGATAGTCCAAAAAAAGAATGATAGCGTATATGTTATTGATTGTTTTCTTATTATTAAATTCATTTTAACGATAATAAATGCTTTTTATCGATTTTTAAATAAGTATTTTGTCGAATAAATATGTATTTAATCGGATTTATTAAAGTTATTATTTAGTATTGCTTTGAAAAACAGTTCTTAACCTATACAATAAAAAAATGATGATACAACGCAATTTAATAGCCCCGATTTTACTTAGTATTTTTTCCCTGACATTCGCTTGTAGTAACGAGCCATTAACAGAGGATCCATTAGCGAGCACATCCACTGAACCCATACAAAAGGAACCTGTGCAAACAAACGGTAATACTCCTTGTGATTTTGCTCTAACGAATCTGACGGCCAATACCACCGTTATTATAGATTGTATGATGGACCTTCAGGGACAAACAATTAATGTTCCTTCTGGTGTGACCATTGAATATCAGACCGGAGGCGATATCATTAATGGTACTTTAAACTTTTCGGATGGAGATATCATATCTGGGGAATTGTTAAATGGCAGTTTGGAGTTAACAGGTGCCACAGCCCAATTAAAAGAACCAACTTTTAACTTCATTCCAAACCGTTGGGACATCGTAGAAGGTGAGGTTGACGATATGGTAGCTTATGATAATAAACTCATACTTAATAAGGTTCTGAAGGATATTCAATTAATGGGAGGAACAACCTTTAAGATCGACAAACTAGATGCTTATTTCCAAACACAACCCTGGTTTGTTGAAAAAAGTCAATCACAACAGGATTCGGCTATTCAGGTACCTGCTGGTATGCATTTAATTATGACAAATAATACAAATTTGAGAGTTCAGCCAAACAATGGCAAGAGAGTGGCGCTGTTGGCTGTATATAAAGCGGATAATGCAATCGTTGAAGGCGGGGTTTTACACGGTGATCGAGATACCCATGATTATTCTGATGGTGGTACCCATGAATGGGGGCATGTGCTGATTGTAAAAGCCAGTAAAAATGTAATTATCAAAAATATGACTCTTATGGATGCGGGTGGGGATGGTATAGCCGTGAATGCCTATGGACACGCTTCTGATTCAAATTATATCTATTGTGATAATGTTTTAATCACTGGTAATAAAATTATTAGATCCAGACGTAATGGATTATCCATTACTGATGGGAGAAATATAATTGTAGAGAACAATGAATTTATAGATTCAGGTACATCTACTAGTAATTCCAGTGGCGTTGCTCCGATGTGGGCCCTTGACATCGAGCCCTATAGAAGTGGTGGAACTATTTATGAAATTGCAGAAGATATCACGATTAGAAATAACATAGAAAAAGGCTCCGCACAAGGTGGTTTTATAATATATACAGGTGATCGGATAACGATTGAAAGTAATACTATGGAAAATGGAATTCATTACAGACAAACTTCAGGTAGTATAATCAGAAATAATAAAATTACCGGCGTCTCAGATATTAGTAATAATGCTAGGACTGCCATTGGTGCTGAAAACAGAAATGGCAATAAGGACAATGTAATTTCAGGAAATACTATTTCTGGATTCAATACAGGGATAAATGTAGGTGATTATAATAGTATTGAAGTTTTTGATAATGTAATTAATGACTGCGGAAAGGCAATTGGATATCAATCTTTATTGAATGCAAAAATACATGATAATACGATTACATCTTGTGATCTTGGTATTGGTTCTCAGGGTTTAAATGTTACCTTAGAAAATTCAGAATTTTATAATAATATTATTACTGATTGTAAGTTAGGGTTTAATCTCAATTATACAAATGTGGAAGAATTAAGTAATACATTTACTATACGGAATAACACTTTTGAATCGAGTAGCAATTCTGAGGTAAAATATGTTAAAGGGTTAGAGTTTATTAATAATAATTTAACTGGTGACATTCGAGTGGGTGAAACTGAAAACAGTAGCTTTAGGTCAAATACAATTGTTGGACAATTCAAAATCACCAGTGGATGTAAAAACCTAATGATTTCAGATAATTATATAACAGATTGTTTTTGGGACAATAATAACGATGACTATTCGATAGTTAATATTGTAAAACAAAATAACTCATGTAATTAAGAGCTTTTGTGTAATCGAAATTCTCTTTACTATTGCAGCATAGGTAGAACTAATGAAAAAAATATTAATTACAGGAGCGGCAGGGTTTTTAGGGTCACATTTGAGTGATCGTTTTATAAAAGAGGGCTATTTTGTGATAGCTATGGATAACTTTATCACCGGCGACAAAAATAACATTTCTCATTTATTTGGACATCCTAGTTTTGAGTTTATAGAACATGATGTTACTGAGTTTGTAAAAATAGAAGGCAATTTAGATTATATACTTCATTTTGCATCACCAGCCAGCCCTATAGATTATTTAAAAATACCAATTCAGACATTGAAGGTAGGATCGCTGGGGACCCATAATTTACTGGGTTTAGCCAAAGCAAAAAAAGCGAGAATATTAATAGCTTCAACATCTGAAGTGTATGGTGATCCTTTAGTGCATCCCCAAACAGAGGACTATTTTGGTAATGTGAATACCATTGGACCACGGGGAGTTTATGATGAGGCGAAGCGTTTTTAAGAATCCATTACCATGGCTTATAATAGATTTCATGGGTTGGAAACCCGTATTGTTAGAATTTTTAATACCTATGGACCTAGGATGCGGCTGAATGATGGGCGCGTGATCCCTGCCTTTATGGGTCAAGCACTACGAGGGGAAGACCTGACCGTTTTTGGTGATGGTTCCCAAACCCGCTCCTTTTGTTATGTAGATGATCAAGTGGAAGGGATTTACAGACTTCTTTTGAGTGATTATACATATCCTATAAATATTGGAAATCCGCATGAAATTACCATTAAGGATTTTGCAGAAGAAATCATCAAATTAACAGGAACCACTCAAGAAATTATTTATAAGGATTTACCTACAAATGATCCCTTACAACGTCAACCTGATATTAGTTTGGCTAAAAATATTTTGGATTGGCAACCAATAGTTGGAAGAGAAGAGGGCATGAAAATAACTTATGACTATTTTAGAGGACTGACTCAAGAGGAGCTCTACAGAAGTGAACACCGAGACTTTAAAACACATATTAAGTAATTATTATTTTCTAGTAAATAATTTAAGTTTATGCTTAAATTTAAAGTTCTTATATAATACGTTATTATTCATTTGATTATTATTAATAATAACGCAAACTTTATAATTATTGTAAAACCACAATATGTTCTATTACATATTGTGAATAATAGAATCGCACAAAGCTTTTGTAAATTCTTTTCCTGAATACTTATTAATATGATGACCATCGTAGGTTTCATAGTAATTTTTTAGGGATTTATTAAAATTAAAATATGGAATGTTATTAGATTTTGAGACAGAATCTAAATATTTTTCAAAATTTGGGTAGAAGCTATTTTCAATTTCCAATATTTCTTTATCTACCGGAGTTCTAACCAGATAAATTCTTCCATGGTTTTTAAAATTTTTAAGGAGGGTATCAAAACTTTTTTTTCTCAATTCAGATATAACATAATCGTTAACAAAACCATGGAACATTTTTATTTGACCTTTTTTCCAAGCATTAAAAACAGTGCTGTCTTTTGGTAAATTACTCTCTTCCAGCCATCCATTTTTATGTAATAATGATTTCTTTTTAAATATACCTTTAAAGTGGAAGTAATTATAATTTTTTATCAAGTATTCGAAATTTGGATTCATAGACACAAAACTCATGTTATGAGGAGGTCTACCACTTTCCATGAATTCTCCTTTGTTATTATCGTTGCTTTTTCTCGACATTAGCATCCATGGGTCAAGAGAAATGATAAATAAACCATTTTTAGTGTCAGGGGCTAATTTTTTTAAGATACTCTTACGATATAAAGGTCCAATATGGGCTTGGGCAATTGTAAAAGCATAATTAAGCATCGGTAATTGATAATCTTTATTCGCCAATACTGAATCTATAATTTGAGGCTGAATACCTTGCATTGCTCGAGAATCACCAATAATCATAGAATGTGTTTTGGGAGTTGTGAATTTTTGATAAAAATAATCCACATTGCCACCATACCCCATAAGAAAAAGCGATAACAGGAAGATAGTCAAGGCAAAAAAGAATCCAGATTTTAATAAAAATTTTTTCATTACTTTAAAATTGAAAATAGATAAAAGATTGAGATTTTGCTCCAAAAATCAGGATTAATCCAAGAATAAATACATAAACACTCCACCTCAAATACATTTTCATTTTAGAAAATTCTAAACCATGTTGTTTATGTCGCTGAAACCATTCCACAACAACTAAAAATAGAATAAAGACTAATGGTTTTAGATCTATAAGTGGTATGCTCATAAGCGATTTAGAAAACATTTTATGTAAATATTGTAATGCCTCTACAACATTTGCTGCTCTAAAAAATACCCAGGCAATTATAGTTAAAAAGAATGTTGTTCCAATTTGTATGACTACTTTAGGAGCCATTCCAAATTTCCCAACACTGACGACATCCAAATGAACTCGATTTTTATTCCGTAATAACAAGGGCAAAAAATAGAATGCATTGAGTGCACCCCAAACGATGAAGGTCCAGTTTGCGCCATGCCAAAATCCACTTACTATAAAAATTATAAAAGTATTTTTTACTTTCATCCAGGTACCACCTCGACTACCTCCCAAAGGTATATACACGTAATCCCGAAACCAAGTAGAGAGCGAAATATGCCAACGCCGCCAAAATTCAGCAATATCTCTGGAGAAATACGGAAAAGCAAAATTTTGCATCAGGTTAAATCCAAAAAGGCGGGCTGTGCCTATGGCAATATCAGAATAGCCGGAAAAATCACCATAGATCTGAAATGCAAAAAATATCGCTGCGATAGCTAATGTACTTCCGTTATATTCAGAATAGTTATTAAAAACCTGATTTACTATAATAGCACAGTTATCGGCAACCACAATTTTTTTAAATAACCCCCACAGAATCTGTCTTAATCCATCGGTTGCTTTGTCATAATCAAATTTGCGTTTCTTGTAAAATTGTGGGAGCAAATTAGTGGCTCTTTCTATCGGCCCCGCTACAAGTTGGGGAAAGAAACTAACGAAGGCAAAAAAAGCTATAATATTTCTTGACGGTTTTAAATTACCTCGATATACATCAATTGTATAGCTCATAGTCTGGAATGTATAAAAACTAATACCAACCGGTAATACCACATTTAAAGTAAATGCATCTACCTGAAATCCTAAAGCTATTGCAGTTTCAGCAAATTCCTTTGAAAAGAAATTGAAATATTTAAAAACCCCTAAAAAACCCAAATTGACCAAAATGCTTACTATGAGCCAACGTCTTTTTATTCTTTTATCATTAGTTTTATCAATAGAAAGACCACAATAATAATCTACAAAAGAGCTAAACGCGATTAACGATAAAAACCGCCAGTCCCACCATCCGTAAAAAACGTAACTAACAAATAGTAATAAAAGATTTTGCAATTTTAACTCTTTGTTAAATAAAAACCAGTAAAATATGAAAACAGTTGGAAGAAATACTAAAAACTCAAATGAATTGAATAGCATAAAATTATTGATTTAGAATTTATTTTGTAGTCTTTATTTCTCTTATTACTATAAGACTAAAAAATTTGGAAAAGTTAAAAAAAGAAAATAATCCAAATAGAAACATACAAATGATAATTTTTGGTAGGTTAAGCATTTTTTAAATAAAATATGCGAAAATAATTATAGTAAACTAATTTATAATAACATATTGGTTTTTGTACAAAATATCCATAAAAACACCTAAAAATCGTTATATTTCAATTAACATCAGTAGCGGAGGTAAATTTATAGCTTTTAAGATTTTGTTTTAAAATCTCTACACTTAGGTGTTCTGCAAGCAGATACATCTTATCATAATTTTCATTTACATTTTACATCACCAGCCAGCCCTATAGATTATTTAAAAATACCAATTCAAACGTTGAAGGTAGGATCGCTGGGAACCCATAATTTATTGGGTTTAGCCAAAGCAAAAAAAGCGAGAATATTAATAACTTCAACATCTGAAGTGTATGGTGATCCTTTGGTTCACCCTCAAAAAGAAGATTATTACGGCAATGTTAATACCATTGGGCCTCGGGGAGTTTATGACGAAGCGAAGCGTTTTCAAGAATCCATAACTATGGCCTATAATAGATACCAGGGTTTAGAAACTCGTATTGTTCGAATTTTTAATACCTATGGACCAAGGATGCGTCTGAATGATGGTCGTGTTATCACTGCCTTTATGGGGCAAGCACTAAGAGGAGAGGATCTAACTGTTTTTGGTGACGGTTCACAAACCCGCTCATTTTGTTTTGTGGATGATCTGATTGAGGGGATTTTTAGGCTTCTATTAAGCGATTATTCATCCCCTGTAAATATTGGAAACCCGCATGAAATTACTATCAAAGAGTTTACTGAAGGAATCATCATATTAACGGGAACTTCTCAAAAAATAATTTATAAGGAATTGCCTTTAAATGATCCTTTAAAACGACAACCCGATATTAGTTTAGCTAAAAGATTATTGAATTGGGAACCAAAAGTTGAAAGAAGTGAAGGCATGAAAATAACCTTTAAAAACTTTAAAGGGCTTTCCCAAAAGCAACTGAATAAAAGCTAGCACTGGGACTTTAAAAAACACATTCAGCTGTAAGATTTTTATCATATCAATTTTAGATATGTATTCAACGAGGGATAATTAATTTAGTTTAAAGTTTCTCTTTACGGCATCGAATTTACCATTGGCCCCCAGAGGTATTTCTTCTACGATGTTAATTTTAAAATTAGTTTGATCACCTAATCTTTCTTTTAAATTATGTATCAATTTTTTTTCTATCATTTGGGAGTATTTTGAATTGACTATGTTATTAATAACAAAGTCTTTAGGCGTGTTTTGTATAATTTGACTTTTTACTATGCCTTCCAACCCCTTATATGCCGTATCCATTCTCCCAACAAAACCTTTTTCTTCGGTCCATAAAATATCATCTTCCCGACCGGTAATCTTTTCAACTAATGGCATTTTACAACCGCATGGACAAATGCTGTCATGTTCCGGTAAAAGCACCGTATCTCCAATATTGTAACGTATTAAGGGGGTTTTTAGATTTCTAAAACTGGTAACGACCAATTGAGCAAATTCACCAGGTTTAGCAGGACTACCCTTCATATTAATAAATTCAAAAAAACCGGAGTCTAAATTAATATGTAAATTTCCACTAGTGCATTCTGTTATAAAAGGACTACCTTCACTGGAAGCGTATTGATTAAATACTTGGCAACCAAAGGCTATTTCTATCTCTAAACGCTGATAGTCGTACAAAGTTTCGGCGGTAACTGCAATTGCTTTGGGTTTAAAATTTAGTCTAATATTATTAGTATTAATATATTTTGCAATGACATAAATTGATGACGGGTAGCCATCAATTAATTTTGGTTTAAAATGCTTAATTTTTTTTACATAATCAGGTAGATTTTTTTCTTTTAAATGATACGACGACATAAATAATTGTCTTTCAAAAAAATTATAAATCCAAAATGGAGGTTTTGTTGTTTTTGGATTAACAATAAGTCTTCCTGAAAATCGAATTTGTTTTACTGTTTCTTTAATACCAATCGTAGTATGAAATCGTTTCCATAAAGCAAAGGATCTATGTATTGATTCGGCGTCAAGATAATCTTTAGTTGGTGATCCTGAAGTTCCACTTGTAAAACCTATGGCTTCCGTTTTCCTATCCTTATTTTGATTCATTATTTCGTCCACAAATTCTTTTCGTTCACTCTTTTGCAAAAGAGGCAATCTCTCCAATACAGAAAAAGGATTTAATTCGATATCTCCTTTTGATACACCTGCCTCATCAAATTTGGTTTTATACCATTTCGAATAGCAATAACATTCTAATAGAAGGTTTTTTAACTGTTCTTTTTGGTATTTTTTGATAACTTCTAATTCTTCAAACCATAAATTATTGTATTCGTTTAAAAAAAAATGAAAATCTTTGGAAAACCTTTTTCTATAATTAATTAGAGCTTTTAAATTCAATCCCGCTACTTTTAAGGGGTAGGGAAGTTTATGATATAGTTTTTCTTGTTTACCAGACATTATTATTTACTTTAAAAAGTTTCATAAATTAATTTAATACAATGGTTCGTCTAAAACATCGGTCATAATCTCATGGTGTGTCTCACATTTAAGCAAATTTAATAGTAGTCTTTTGTGCTTATTGGAATGAAAAAAAACTTTAGGCAAAAAACCTTTATTAATCAAAGCTCTTAAATAATCATTTTGAATGAACATGAGTCCTTGGTACATATTTTTTTGAGAACCCAAATATTTTAAATATTCATTTTTAAACATAACATCATCTTTAATGATACAATTCAATTTCTGAATATGCTCATTAAACAAATTCCTTTCTTCAGCATTAAAAAGCTGGATCTCTGGTTTCTCAACTGTACCCTGATGAAATGGTATTAATTGAAACTCTATATTTTTCGATTTAAAATCTAATATTAGGCCCATACCTTGCGTCCAGGTACCTTTTTGATACTTTTTTTTGTAATCAAATACAAAATTACCTAAACTATAAAAAATCAATTTTTCATTATACTTTTCATAACCACTGTAGCAATGTGTATGGTGACCTACTACAACATCGGCACCACTATCAACGAAAAACCTAAACCGTTCTCTTAATTTTGGTGTTGGAAGTTGATAATGCTCTCTTCCTCCATGAGAGATCACTATTACGTAATCAGCATTTTTTTTTGCGGCCTTAATATCGTAATGATTTGTAATCAAATTAAGTGGGTTTGCCCCATAAGCGTTATCAGTTGCCGAACAAAATTCATTCTCAGCAATATTAATAAATGCAAATTTTTTAGCACCGATTGTAATAAAAAACGGCTTTCTAGCCTCGTTTAAATTCTTGCCTGAACCAACTGTATTTATATGGTGCTCTTTGCATACTTTAAGAGTCGATTTAAGTCCTTCCGCGCCAAAATCCATAATATGATTATTCGCTAAAGTCACTAATTTAAAACCCGCGTATTCTAATGGTTTTATAGACTCTTTTGATGCTTTTAAATTCGGCCCTGTTTTGTTTATTCCTTTTTCAGAGTTTGTAAGTGGACATTCCAAATTTGTTATGGCTAAATCCGCTGACGATATATAACCCAGAAAGTCACCGAACAATGTGCTGTATTCACCTTTATTTATATATAATTTATTTCTACCTATGGGACAATAATCCCCTGTCAATAATATTTTTGCACTCATTCCTTTAAAATTTCTTTTTGATACCGTATTGAAATAAAAACAACCGAAATAGTAAAAAGTTATAACCAACAACATATTTTCTAAAAATATTTCTTTTTCGATTTAATATCTTATGGTTGGTATAATAGATATCCTCTTTAATTAGTTTTTGTTGAATAATTTTAATTGTGCCATAACTAGCATTGTTTTTAAATAATTCTTGAAAAATGCCTATACAAATGGATGTCATTTTTTCATTAAAATAAAAATTATGCTTTTCTACAGTTATTAGTTCATGCTTTAACCGAAATGTTTTTATTTTTAGTAAAATTGAAATTAGATCTGAAATATATTTATCTTTCTTAGCCTGATCTTTTGATCGCGTAATGGAATTTGGTTGTTGCAAAAAGGAAGCGACTATATAATTCGTTGACATGACTCTTTTCGACAGAAAAAAAGCACGTGTATTAAACTCCAAATCCTCTGCATAAATTTTTTCAGAAAACCACAAATCATTGTTGATTAAAAACTCTCTGTTGTATAACTTATTACACGCTGAATTAATGCTATTGGCTGATTTTTTATAATCAATTCCTTCAATTACACTTTCTGTTCTATTATCCGGTTGGAACCTTTTTATTAATTTTTTATTGGTGTCTATTAACTGTGCGCCAAATTCTAATATTTCAGTATCGTTTTTCAATGCTATAGCCAAAATATAATCTAAACTATTTTTTAAATACCAGTCGTCAGAATCTAAAAATAATACATAACGTCCTTCTGCCAGTTTTATTCCGGTATTTCGAGCGCCTCCCAGTCCTTTATTTTTTTGGGATATAATTTTAACGTTGTTAAAAGAACGAGTAACAGACTTTGCCAACTGTAAGCTATTGTCCGGTGATTCATCGTCTACTAAAATAATTTCAAATTCGTTATCATCTAAATTTTGATTGTATACGGATTGTATGCAGTTTACTATATATTCCTCAACATTATAAATGGGTATGATGACGCTTAACTTTATCATTAAAATTTCTGTAATTGGTTAGTTATCGATTTAAAGTAGGGTTAGATCAAAAAAATTTAACACATTTAATGATTTACAAGTTATTGATTCATCGAAATATTTTTTTAAATCATTTTTAGGGAAGTGAAACGTTATGCTAAATTGAGTTTTAATTTTGAAATCAACCATAATTATCCATTAAAACATTATAATTTCGACATAATTCATTTTTGATCAAATAATGAAATAGGTTAATCCGCTTTATCCAGATTTTTTTCTAAAATTTCAACACTGTGATGTTCTGCAAGTAGATACATGATATCATAATTTCCATTTATGATTTTATTGACAACTGCTTTAGGTGTTAAATGTAAATCATAGTATTCTTTGGCATTTCTTCGTAAATTAAGTAATTCCTCTTCCCTCAAGCCATATGCTAGATTAATTTTATTTGTTAAGTCAGGTAAATCATCATAAATTATTGCATTTTTTAAATGTTCTAATTCAGGAGACATCATTTTAGCATATTCTTTATGAATAATAAGGATGGAACCTACGGACAAAGCTTCAATAATATTATGAGAGAATGGCATTACTGCCCCTGGAAGGGCTAAATAAAAATAAAATCTACTTATTACCTTTCTTAATTCACCAATTTCGATATGATTTTTTTTTGAATTCAAAATGACACAGGCCATATCCTCTCTACCATCTAAAAAATCGTAAAATTTACTCAAAGAATTAATTTCTTTTATCATATTTTCATTTTTCAAATGTTGAAAAACTTCAATGCGACCGATACTTTGAAAAGGTTTAGATGAAAAGTCCGAATAAAAATCCTTCCTAAAATTCCCTACCATAAAAATTGATTTTTTGATATCAGTAGACTCTTTCACTTTTTGGTCCCAATGATTTTCAGAATAAAACTTAGGATGCATTCCGATAGGGATATGGAAACTATTTTTTTCCGAAAAGCAATTTTTAAAATAAGGAGTAAAGTAATCCGGACTTAAATTGGCATCATTAAGCTCAAAAATATTTTTTGTTTTTTCTGGTACCGCATCAAAACTTATGAGTCCTTCATGATAAATTAACTGATGGTAATTCCATGCTGGTTTGAACCTTGAATGGACCTTTTTTTTAAAATAATCAAAGTTAAATGATGGAAAATAAATGGTATAACCTTCCAGAGAAAAGAACTTCAGTAACCCATAAAGATATCTGTGATATATCTCAGGACTCGTGACGTTAATAATTAATGCTTTATCAGTCTTTTTATTATTAGCTATTTTACTTTTAAGCTTTACCTTTAAATATTCTAAAAATGCATTTCTTGGAATTTTTGAATCAAAATATTTTAATATTGTCATGGTTTCGTAAATTGATTTTTCTGGATTCTTAAAATAATCTAAGGTTTAAAATAATAAACCATAATAAGTTTTTTTGATTGTAGGTACCTTCATGATATATAATTCCAGCTAGTTATAGTATACAAAGTACATTAAAAATGTAAATAAAAAATAGACCGTTATTATTTTAGAAATAAACAATTGATGGTTTTTAAAAAGGGGTTGTTTTAAAATGGGGTACATGATTACGATGCCCATTAAAAACCAGGATAAATAGGCAAATCGGTTTGAAAATGGAGCTCGGATAACTAAAATCCAAAAGGCGTTGCAAATGAGATAGATATTAAGAATTTTAAAATAAAAGGTGTCATGAAATCCCTTTTTAATAATGAAATACCACCCTGCAAAAACTGCAAAAGAGCTATAAAAAATAAAATCCCAACGAAAACCGGTATAAACCGGAACATCCAGATTGCCTTGACCTGTTAAATAACCTGCTAACCGATCATCAAAACCCAAACTTGAAAATAAAGACACAAATACTGAACCGGCAACTAAAGAAACAGGAATAGCTGCCAACCATGCTATAAGATAAGTTTTTGGATTGTTATACATTAAAGTAAGAAGATAAGCCCCGATCGGAAGCGTTAAGGATTTATGAAAAAGGGCTGCCGTTATGAAACAAATACCAGTTTTTATTTTATTCTCGGGAAAACATAAACCTAAGACAAATAAAGAAGTTGCTGCCCCATTTCTTATGCCGTTAGTTCCATAGCTATAAAATGAAAAAGATACTATTAAAACTAAAAATGAATAATACCAATATTGCTTGAAATATTTTTTTGAGAAAAGATACAATGGATATATATATATAATGTCCATTAATAAAAAGAAACCATGAGCCGTCATAAAATGAGAGGAAAATTTCATAAAATAGTGAAAAACCACATCCTTTGATGAAGTAACATGAGCACCTAAGCTATAATTCTGGAAATAATTATAATAGGTTGCCATATCCACAAAATATCTACCACTAACGGGCCTTAATCCTAAATACAAGGTCAAACCAATTAAAGTCATGTAACCTGTTATTTGTAAGAACATTAAATTCTTCGAACTGTTTATGTCAACAACGTAAGCGTGAAATAAATTTACCAGTACAATAAATAAAGATATATAGATATATACGTCGTAATAATTTTTTAATGGAATAAAATCAATCATAAATAATCTATAGAAATTAATGAAGTTTAGCCGTTACAATTACTTTTGATTTCATTTATAAGATAGTTTAATCCTGCAATTCGCTTAGTAAAGTTATCTGTAATGTTGTTTTTAGAGTTGTGAGAATTTAATCTAATTACTTTTGAAAGTATTTGGTATTTTACGTTTTCAATTTTTCTATCTTTAATACCTATATAAAGTTCGTTATCATTCCAGGTATCCCAAGGGCCTGGTACTTGTAATACCCTCAAAAGTTCAGCCTTTTCCGCTGTGCCATATGGTATTTTTTCATTGAATTTTAATTTGGAGGTGTTTTTAAAAGCTATTTGAGGTTCCCTGTGAATAAAGGAATTGAAGTTTATAGGTTCATTTAACAATTGTTCATTTTTGAAATTATTCTCGGATAGTCTAATTTGTGGTATACATATATATTCAGTATTCTCTTTTATGTTATCAATAACATTATTGAACAATTCATGCGTAAAATATGCGTTGGAGTCTAATACGAATATCCATTCATAACCATTATTTTTCCCATAATTCAGGCAAAAATTTCTTGCTCCGTTAATATTAATCATGTACATATTAAATGCATATAGCTTTTTGAAAAAACAACTACGGATTTTCTTTTCAGTACCCAAAATATACTTAATGTAATTAATAAGCCATATTCTGGATTCTTGGCGATGTAGATAATTGTTTATTTTGGTATCAATACCTCTAGGATATTCAATTTTTTTGAATTCATCCATTGAAAAGGGGAGGTCAATATGTTTGTAATCATATCTATTTAATAGTTCAAGTATTTTATTTTTCTTGCTTAAATCGTAAATTCTGTTGAGTAGATACATTTTTTCAGTATCAGGAAACTCCTCCTCATTTTTTAAAGTAAACTCTAAATTTTTAAGAGTTTGGTTATTGCCATGAAGATCTTGTAAATCATTTCCGAGTATTCTAAATATTAGATTTTTTTTCATTTTAATAAAATATATTCTTTGATGTTATTAATAATTAATAAAATCAAAAGGCATATGGTTAAATTAATTAATTTTTAAATATTTTTTTGAAACGCTTTGAATATCAAATTTTTCTAATAATTGTCTTTGATTTAGCAATAGATTTTCTTTAAAATCGGCATTATTTAAAACTTGGTTCAAAGCTTCTGAAAATTGTTTTTCCTCTGATATAAAACTATCGTTGTTTGGTATTTCGAGCTTTCCCTTAAACATGTTTGGTGTAATTATGCCTGATTCAACAGTAATATTATCATTACTTTCCATCACTTCTTTGAGACTCATCAACTCTTCGATGCCTTTTGTACAGTTTGTAGATACAATAGGTATTCCTATAGCAATAGACTCAACAATGACGTTCGGAGTTCCTTCGTAATAGGATGTTAAAGCTAATAAACCGGCTTTAGAGATGTATTTGTAAGGATTGTCTTTTCGTCCAAGAAAAAATACTTTATCAGAAAGATTAAACTTATCGATCAAAGTTGTTACATGTTTTGTAACCTCCTTATTTCCGTCTCCAATAAAAACTAGATTAGCTTTCGTTTTACCGTTCTCCATAAGCAACTTAAAAGCCTTTATTAAATGCCAGGGTGCCTTTTGAATGGACATTCGACCTAAAAACAGGATAGTATTTTGGGTTATAATATTTTTTTCAAAAGGATCTGTTAAGGACTCCTCAGCTAGCTTTTGAATGTGTTCAATATCATGTGGATTATAAATAATTTCCATATTCGAAAACTTATAACCGCAGTTTTTAATAAGGTCATCTTTAATAGCCTTACTGATACAAACCAATTTATTCAGATTTTTATAACTTGTTCGATACCCGATCTTTGTCAGTTTATTAAAGAATGAATTTCCTTGAAGTTCAACACTTTTTAAAGCATGAATACTTCCTATTTTAAACTCATTTGTAAATGTTAAAGAACTAAATAAATTTGCCATATCACCAAATGAGATGGAGTGGGAGACATCTAGGTCTTTAATTATTTTCCGAATTTTCAAAGGGGCTCCTAAATAAAATTGAAGCCTTTCAAAGGAACTCATTTCATAAAAGTCCTTATTACTAAAATATAATTCATCTTGATTAAAGTTAATAATATCATTTTCTAGTGAAATGAACTTTAAGGCCTTAACTTCATACCCACTATTTTTATAGTATTTGTAAAAACTTAGAGCTAATCGTTCCATACCGCCAACGCTTCCATAAGGCATAATAAGTAATATTGTTTTTCCTTTCATTATGAAGTCCTTTTAAAAAGCTTTTTAATTTTCCTCAACCCAAGAATTTTTATGACTGAATCAACAAATTTTACTCCTAAAACACGCATTAATTTCCGTTTAATATTAGGAAGAAAGGTATGGTTTTTATCGACCCATGACATCGCAAAATGATGAATACAGTAAGTGTTTTTCGTTTTTTCTATTTGTCCGGTGCCATGGTTTTTAGCACAGAAATGGTCTTTAGGAAACAGGTACATAGTAGATGTATCCTTATTTTGTTCTTCAGGTGTAATAGTTTCTGGTAAAACCGTCTCAAAGGTTTTTGTTTTCGAAATTTGTTTCATCATGATACGCGGTAAGGTCATGGTGTCAAAACTTCCATCTGGTTTTATAAAAGACCTGTTTTCATAATATGACAAACATTGTTTTAGCCATGCACTTCCTTTCACAGCTCCAAAAACTCCAGCTTCAATAATACGTTCACCTTCAGTTCCTGCAAAATACGGTCTATTTAATAGATCATCGAAACGTTTAATAACCTCAATATCTGTATCTAAATAAATCCCGCCGTAATGATAAACAGCATATAAGCGAATATAATCAGCTGCAAAGGCATATTTTTTTACTTCAAAAGCTTGTTGTACCCAAAGACTGGATTCCATATTGAATTTATCGGTATTCCAATGTACAAATTCATAATCTGAAAGTTTTTCCTTCCAGGAATCCATACATTTTTTAATTAATGGGGGAAACTCATCATCACTTAGCCAACAAAAATGAATTATCTTAGGTATCATAATTATTAATTTAAAGTCTCATTCATAACATTTTGCTCTTAATTATTTTACTTGAAACAAATGCTTTTATATACCACAAAGAATAACCTAAATAGGCAAGGAAGATCATTTTATTTTTAATGAAAAATGAAATTACTTTAACATGAGGCCTATTAATGTTTACTTGGTTAAATGACGTTCTGAAAATTTCATTACGCATAATGTTTTTAACAAAACCATAAGCCTTAAAAAATCCTTTCGCCTCAATTGCTGATAATATAAATTGATTTGTGTTATTGTTTAAGGGTTTAAAATACTTACTTAAATCAATTTTGAAATTTAAATATTCATTAGCATCCATCAATTTTTTGTGTCCTTCAAGGAAGCTTTCAAACTGATTCTCTCGAAATGAGTTGATTATACTATTACTAATGACATTATTATAATTATAATTGGCCTCTTCTGTAACGTATGCGCTTTTTGCCGTTTTAAATATTTCAAAATTGAACCAATAATCGCTTGCTCTAATGCCTTTTTGATTTTGAAATTGATGATTATTTTGCTTCAAATAATCACTTTTGTAGATCTTATTCCATAAACTAGGTATTAAAGGATCACTACCGGTATAAAAACATTGTAAAAGGTGATGTTTAATAGCTGTTTCATCTAACAGCCTCTTTGTTGGAATATCTGTGCCGGGTATTTCATACTTTCCATTATTCCAAACCTTAAAATGAGAAATAACAATGTCAATTGGATAATTAAAAGTAGGCTTTAATATGTTTTCGAACATATCTTTATCCAAAAAGTCGTCAGCATCCACAAACCCTATATAATCCCCCTTAGACATCTTTAAACCCAGGTTACGGGTCATGGCAACACCTTGATTTTCTTGATTGATATGCACGATCCGCTGGTCCTTGTCAGCATATAATTTACAGATATTTCTACTATTGTCTTCAGAGCCGTCATTGATCAAAATGATTTCAAAATCCTTAAATGTTTGGTTCAATAAACTGTCCAAACAGTTGCTTAGATATTTTTCAGCATTATATACCGGTAAAATAATAGATAATTTCATACGAAAAATATTTTTTTGAGCTTAAAGTATAAAGGATCTGATAATAGCAATCTGACTAGTAACTTGCTTCTTCTTTTTAAATCTGTTAAATTAAAAAACCAATAACCTTGAAGTAAATATTTCACCCCCTTAAATCGTTCTTTAATGTTACCTTTTGCCCTTATATTAGCCATTTTAAGAAAATATCTGTTCTTTAAAAAAACACGTTCCTTTTTATTAAATAAATTAAAATTTTCTACCTCAAATGCGTGTAAAACACCTAAAGCCGCAGATTCATTTTTAATGTTTTGCTTTGATACTCTATCGTTTTCATGTTCTATCACAACCAGTAATTCTTCATTAACAAATTTTACCTTGTAATTGTTGGCAAAAAACTTGTACATAAAATATTTGTCCTGAAATCTGGGTATATTGTCGAACCCACCAAGCTCTCTAAAAGTTTTTGCTTTAATAGCCATCATAAGTGTAAAAATATGCCCAGATAAAATAAAAGATTTTAAAGAGTCTCCTTTGGCATATTTTAACGCATTTTCGATTTCGTTTCCGGCTGCATCAGCAATTTTAACGTTACATAATGCCATGGTTATTTCCGAGTCTTCCTTAAAAGGGGCTATATGTTTTCTAACCTTTTCATTTAAAAAATAGTCATCATCATCCAGAAACATTAATATTTCTCCAGTGGCTTCCTCAGCTCCCTTATTTCGCGCATAGCAACCACCTTTATTTTTATCATAAGTAATGAGTTTAATTGCGCTGTATTTTTCAACAATTGATCTCGTTTTTTCCTGTTGTTTGCCCTTGCCATTATCGTCTACAACGATGATCTCTATATCTTTGTAATCTTGATTGAGTACACTTTCTATAGCTCTAATTAAAAATGTTGATCTTTGGTAAGTTGGTATAATAACTGAAACTTTCATAATCTGTTGAAAATATAATTTAATTAATTCAGCGTATCAAAATAAATTTGTTCTAATTGATCTCCCAGAATTTTAGAATCATATTTTTTTCTTACAAAATCTCTGGCATTTTCCCCCATTACTTTTCTTTGTTCAGGATTCTTGATCAAAAATTCTAATTTTTCAACGAAATCATTTATGTTATTCTGTTTTACAACAAAGCCGGTTTCGCCTTCGATCAGGCCATATTTCATGCCTCCTGCATCCGTAACTACAACAGGGAGTTTCATTGATTGTGCCTCTTGTATCACCAAACCTTGATTTTCGGCTCTTCCTGTTGAATCCGTTATCCCGGGCATTATATAAATGTGTGAATTTCTCATTTCTTCAATGATCTCATCCTGTTTTTTAGGACCGATAAGATGGAAATAATCTTTTAACTTATATTTATCAATGTTAGCATGTAATTTCTGTAATTCTTTTTCCGCCTCATAATAAATGTTTCCAATAATTTTAAATTGAATATTAATAATTCCCTTTTCATTAATTAAAATATTAGCAATCTCCGGTATTCTTGAAACTCCTTTAAATTTTGTAATTCTACCAATAAAAAGTATGTTTAAAATGTTGCTATCATAATTGGAATTACCTGAATGATAATATGAGGTATCTACACCTACTGGTAATATTTGAATGTTTTTTGATTTAAAACCAACGTCGAGTAAGAGGGATTTGGTGAATTCAGTATTTGCCGTAACCATCTTGTTTTGTTTTATTAGTTGTGCATATTTGGTCCTATTCAAAAGGACCTCACCGGGAGTAATATCATAGCCGTGGAATGTTGTTATTAATTCAGCACCTTTGAAAAACCCACATTTTTGGGCCAAAAAATAATAGTCACTCATTTGACCAAAATGAGCATGTACGATATCATAATTATCACTCGTTTCGGATAACCAGGAAACCTTATGAAATATGCTCAGTTTTAAAGCAGATATACCAAATTTAAAAATGTTCAGAGCTGACATTAATTTTAAAGCCGTTTTGAAATCGGAACTTTTTATAATTCTGAAAAAACACAGAAGTCTTTGACCTATTGAGACAGGGAAATTTGGATACAAAGTGTGCTTTAAAAGGTTATATTCCGATACTCTGGAATGGACAATTTGGTTTGGTTTGCCGGTTGCAAAAATATGTACTGAGTGCCCTTTATTTATCAAATCAATAATTTGATTAACAATAAATGTTTCCGTTAGATTTGGAAACGTGGGCACGAGAAATAATATTTTTAAAGATTTTTCCATTTTTTTGGCAGTAAGAATTCGGGTTAGACTATATCTTTATTCCCAATATTTATAATTTTATTTTTATCAAAAACCATTTTTGAAATATTTTTAAAATCCTGATAAGATCCTAAAAATAATAAACGACTAATTTTAAAACTCAAAAATAGCCTGTAAATGACGTATGAAAGTATGATGGCAAAAAAGACTCTAAAAAAGGGATTATCCGCTATATATGAACTTGTTAAAAACTGAATAGGTTGATGGAGATACATGACTACCATTGAAGCCTTACCCAACTCTGAAAAAATTATTTTTGAACCTTTATCATTGGATAGTTTAGTTGAGATAATTTTTAGGTTTAAGATTAAAATAAGACTAGATAAAAGTGTAATCAAAGTTATTCCGTAATTTGTGAATTTCATATCATAAAAATTGGCAGGGTAGAAATAAGAAAACACTATTACTATCAAACCCATAACCAGAATAGCATAATTATTGATTTCAAGTTTAAAATTTTTGAATAAAAACCCGAGGTAGAAAATGGGTGCTGAGGCCAAAACAACATGCGCGTTCCAAGGTAGGGAGAACTCCGGAAAGTAGATCATGTTGAAATAACTAAAAACTAATAAAAATGAAATAATCAATGTTAATATTTTTGTTTTTAGCTTTATGATCAAAAAGTTCATTATTTGCTGTATTAAGAATAAACATGTAATGAACCAAAAAACACCAAGTGCACCATACAGTTTAGTTCCACCATATAAAGCTTTAGTTACGTAATTCATAAAATCTAATAAATCAACAGGTGATAATCTCATAAAGAAAAATAAAGGCATATGGAAAATAAACATGATATGCCTCACTTCTCCTGTAAAAACATGGCCTATTACAACAGATAATATACCTAATCCCTTTATGACGTCAATCCAGGGAATTTTTTTATTAGTTTTATGTATCACCTTGAATGATTATTTAAATAGACTTTTAATTAATTTTAATATCCTCGTGGATAATTCCCTATAACCTGGATTAACAAGATACATTATCGATGAATAAACTATCACGATAATAAAACCTACTTGAATTAAAGAAACCAATAATAAAACCCAGGACTCATTGTTAATAGTTACAAAACTGCTAATTAAAAATTTGCAAACAATTAATGATATTATAAAAGATAGTAATAGCTTAAAAAAACCAATCCAATAAAGAAATACCGGTTTATTAAACCCGTTTTTGTAGAGGAAAAATGGTTTCCAAACTAAGGTTATTAGACTAACACTTATTAAGGTACCAATGAGTACACCAGATATGCCAAAATAATAAGCTAAAACAATAGACACCAGTAAATTCAAAACACCCTCTGTTAAGGGAGCCCAAACATCGTGAAATATTCCATAAGCATTAATAAAATTAATAATCGGCGCACGCATTTTTTCAATATATACATTTATTAAAATTAAAATTACAATATGTGGTGCCATTATATATTTTTCGCCCAACCAAAGTGCAATCACAGGATTAATGCCGTAGTAAAGAGACAAAAATAATAGCCCACCTATATAATGTTGAAGACTCATAAGTTCCCAAAACACCTTTTGTATTTTAATTCTGTCGTTTTCAGCAACTAAACTGCCAACAGCAGCTCCTGTTCCCGTTACAAAATTGGATAGCAAAGCTGACGCGCTGCTCGTGATTATGTAATAATTATTAATAAATGTAACACTTTGTAGATTTACAAATGAAAAAATCACAATATTGTCTGTGCTTTTTAAAATAAATCCCGATATTCTATGAACAAACATTTGCTTGATCTTGATAAGAATATCTTTGTTTTCAGCTAATAAGGATTTACTACCCCTGTTAAAGAATTTAATCCAGGGGTATTCCTTTTTTATCTTTTTATGAATTAATATGTTGTAAGTAGTAAGGGTTATTAGCTCTATAGTGATAAAAAGAATAAAACTATTGGTTAAAAATACAACCGCAATTTGCATGGAAATTTTAGTTATATGGGAAATTTGAAGATAGGCCGTAGGGATGTATCCTTTTTGGTCAGTTTGGAGTACAATTAAATAATAATTATAATAGTAATTTAATAATGTTGAAAACAAATACACATAAAACATGTAATAAATTACCACTAATGAAATAGACGTGTCTTTAAAAATCATTGGAAAAAATAGTGAAAGTAATATTCCCCCCAAGAGAACAATTGTTCCAATCTTTTTGTAGAGATATCCAATTAAGGCCAGTAATTCGTTTAATCTTTCAAAATCCTTTTTGAATAAAGATTTATAAAGGGCAAAAGCCATCGCAGATCCAATACCCAATTCTGCCAAGTTTAAAAAATTTAAAAAACTTTGAAGAGTCGCTGCAAGGCCAATAAATTCATCTCCCAAACGAGATAAAAAAATACTTCTGGAAAAAAAGCCTATAGCCGTGGTAATAACAAAGAAAAAGGTTGTAACCTTGGCATTTTTAATTGTTTTCTTTACCCTTGACATATTTTAATTTTAGAGTTGTATTTCCTAAAAAGGATTTCTTACTAGACTATATATTTTGATGATTTATTGACTAAAGAAGAAAATTGAATACCAATAGATATTTTTTTATTACTATTTCAAATTATTAAAAGTAAATTTCTTACAAACGGCCGTTTACATTCTCTTTCAAAACGCCTTTTACATCATACAAAATACCATCGGTTTTTAACAAGGATTTGAGGTCCATATCTAAATAGGTCTGATGTGCCACCGTTAAAACAATGGTATCAAATATATTTTGTGGTGCTTCTTTAACAGTGTCCAGATTGTATTCATGTTTCACCTCCTCAGGATTCGCCCAGGGATCATAAATACAAATGTCCGTTCCATAAGCTTTCAATTCCTTAATGACATCAACCACTTTCGTATTCCGCACATCCGGGCAGTTTTCCTTAAAGGTGATCCCTAAAACTAGCACTTTCGCCCCTTTAATATGAATATTATTTTGCACCATCAACTTGACGATCTCTGAAGCCACATAATGCCCCATGGTATCATTCACACGGCGACCGGCTAAGATGATCTCCGGATGATAACCCACTTCCTGTGCCTTTTGAGCCAAATAATAAGGATCTACACCGATACAATGTCCGCCAACTAAGCCAGGTTTAAAAGGCAGGAAATTCCATTTCGTTCCCGCAGCTTCAAGGACAGCATGCGTGTCTATATTCAAGATGTTGAATATTTTAGCCAGCTCATTCACAAAAGCAATGTTGATATCACGTTGCGAATTCTCAATAACCTTCGCTGCTTCAGCAACTTTTATGGAAGGAGCAAGGTGCGTTCCTGCCGTTATCACACTGGCATATAGGGCATTAACCTTTTCACCGATCTCTGGTGTAGAACCCGCCGTAACCTTTAATATTTTATCTACGGTATGCAATTTATCTCCCGGATTGATACGTTCGGGGGAATACCCGGCATAAAAATCTTCATTGAATGTTAAACCGCTCATGCGTTCCAGAACCGGGACACATTCTTCTTCAGTAACGCCCGGATACACCGTGGATTCATAAATAACGATATCACCTTTTTTCAGGACTTTACCTACAGTTTCACTAGACTTGTATAAAGGGTTTAAATCCGGACGGTTATTCTTATCAATAGGAGTGGGTACTGTTACAATATAATAATTGCAATCCGCAATATCTTCGATATTCGAAGAACAAAATAACCCCAACCCTGACTGATTTTCTTGCTTTAAAACCCCAAGTAAATCCTCTTTTGTTACTTCCAAAGTGTCATCATGACCTTCCGAAAGGGCAGCGATACGTTTTTCATTGATATCAAAGCCTACAACTTCATATTTTGTTGCAAATAAACGGGCAAGTGGAAGTCCTACATAGCCCAAACCGATCACGGCAATTTTAATTGTATTCATTTCAAATTCTTTTATTGTCCTATGGCATAATATTCAAACCCAATAGCCTCTAATTCTGCTTTATTTAAAATATTTCGACCATCAAAAATAAAAGCTGGTTTTTTCATGTTTTTATAGATTGATTTCCAATCATAGGTCTTGAACTCATCCCATTCGGTTAAAATAGCTATCGCATGAGAATCATAAGAAGCTTCATACGGGTCCCTGATAAATTTTACAAGTTTAGCGGTTTCGTCTTCAGATCTCGTGTTTAAATAATTTAAATCTGCTTGAATTTTAGAGGCTGAAACTTTTGGATCATACACTGACAATCTTGCTTGTTCATTAAGTAGATGATCCGCAACATAAATAGCAGCAGATTCCCTGGTGTCGTTCGTATCTTTCTTAAATGCCCATCCAAAAAGGGTGATTTTTTTTCCGGATACAGTATTATACAACGTTTGAATAAGTTTATCTGAAAAGCGTCTTTTTTGATGATCATTCATTATAATGACTTGCTGCCAGTAGTCAGCTGTTTTTTCTAATCCAAAACTTTTTGCAATATATACCAGGTTCAAAATATCTTTTTGGAAACATGATCCGCCAAATCCTACAGAAGCCTTCAAAAATTTATTTCCAATTCTTGAATCCATCCCAATGGCTTTTGCTACTTGGTTTACATCCGCTCCTGTAGCTTCACATAATTCTGAAATTGCATTAATAGAAGAAATACGTTGAGCCAAAAAAGCATTAGCCGTTAATTTTGATAATTCAGAAGACCATAAATTTGTTTCAAGAATACGATCTTTTGGAACCCAAGAACTGTAAATATTGGATAAGGTTTCGATTGCAGCTTGATTTTCACCTCCAATCAAAACTCTATCAGGATTCAAAAGGTCTTCGACGGCTGTTCCTTCTGCTAAAAATTCAGGATTAGATAAAATTTGAAAATTAATTCTATTTCCTGTGTTATGTAAAATACTTTTTATAGTCTCAGCAGTTCGAACGGGAAGGGTAGATTTCTCTACAACAATTTTATCTGTTTTAGCTACTTCAGCAATGTTACGAGCACATAGCTCGATATATTTTAAATCAGAAGCCATCCCTTTTCCCTTACCGTAAGTCTTCGTAGGTGTATTTACTGAAATGAATATCATTTCAGCTTCATCGATTGCCTTGTCTATTTCTGTGGAAAAAAATAGATTTTTGCCCCGTGTTTTCTGAATAATTTCAGCCAGACCTGGCTCATAAACTGGGAGTTGTGAAATATCCTTATTATTCCACGCATTTATACGTTCAGCATTGATGTCTACAATAGTTACTTTAATATGAGGGTTTTTCAACGCTATAACTGCCATCGTTGGTCCACCAACGTATCCAGCCCCAATACAGCATATATTTTTGATCATATTTAGATTTTTAAAGATTTTCCCAATACCAGTCCACGGCTTCCGCCAACCCGGAATCGATATCGTATTTTGGATCGTAACCTAATAAGCTCTTAGCTTTTTCAATAGAGGCCAGGGAGTGAGGGATATCTCCGGCCCTAAAATCGCGATGCTTGATCGCTATGTTGCTGATACTTTTATCAAATTTTGACAAATGTTTTTTTAGTAGATCAGCTAATTCTAATAATGTTGTACGCTGTCCGAAAGCGGTATTGTAAACTGTATTCAGCGCAGCTTTATTTTGTACACAAAGCGCTAAAATATTCATTTGGATCACATTATCAATATAGGTGAAATCTCGCGAGTAACTTCCGTCACCATTAATAAAAGGCGATTCGTGACTTATAAATTGTTGCACAAATTTTGGTATCACTGCAGCATAAGCGCCTTTAGGATCCTGGCGTCTTCCAAAAACATTAAAATAACGCAGTCCGATAGTATCCAAACCATAGGTGCTTGAGAAAATATCGGCATATAATTCGTTAACATATTTTGTGATAGCGTAGGGGGAAAGGGGCTTTCCAATGGTGTCTTCAACTTTCGGTAAAGCTTCATGGTCACCATAGGTAGAGGAACTCGCAGCGTAAATAAAACGCTTCACCCCGGCATCTCTGGCAGCGACCAACATATTTAAAAACCCTGAAACATTAACATCGTTACTCGTGATAGGATCTTTAATGGATCGTGGCACCGAACCCAGCGCAGCCTCATGTAAAACGAACTCAATGTTTTTACAAGCTGTTTTACAGGTTTCCAGGTTTCTAATGTCTCCTTCAATAAACTTAAAGTTCGGGTGACTCAAAAAGGGCTGAATATTTTCCTGTTTTCCGGTAGCAAAATTATCCAGACATACCACATGAACACCATGTTGTAAAAGTTCTTCACAAAGGTTTGAGCCAATAAAGCCTGCACCTCCGGTAACCAAAACATGGCGTCCTTTAAGATAATCCGTTTGATCTTGGGTCATTTGATTTGGGATTGATTAATAGCTTCACAAATATTGGAAAAAGATTGCAATAACAAATGATTATTATACTAAGTCCGCAATTTTAACGATGAAATTCAAGTTACCGCTTTGAAATCGATAAAATGAGTCTTTTAAACGAGTCGCAAGGATTAAAACAAAGTCTTCAATTATTCATAAAGAAGCATTGAAAACACGCCATTATTTTAGTCAAAATCCACCATTTTTAAGAAAATCGATAATATGCCATTTTTATCTTTTAACGTCAAACAAAAAGGTCGTTAACCGAATATAATTATGGTTTTGGCGAAATTACATTTTTGGATGTTTTATGAATGAAAACTATTACTACATTTACACTGTAAAAACACAAAATTGAATTGATTAATAGCAGGTTGATTTAATTGCATTTTTTAAACGAATACGTATAAGAGTTTTAGTTACATGTTGGTTTTAGAAATAGATTAAATCTAATTAAAAAAGAATTTATAATTAAGCTATTGAACAACTAAATATTTTGTTTTTTATGTATCCCGAGATCCCTCTCTTCATAACAAATATCCCTCTAATTGTAGTGTTTGCGATTAGTTTTTGGTTGTATTTTGATAGTAACGATAAAATACAAACGAAGCCACTTCATGTTGACTAAAACTAAAATATACTTATCCTCACCACACATGGGAGGTCTGGAACAACAGTATGTTGACGAGGCTTTTAAAACGAATTGGATCGCTCCTCTAGGTCCCAATGTTGATGGCTTTGAAAAAGATATTCAAGATTATTTAGGCGGAAACAAATATGTGGCTGCCTTAAGTTCAGGAACCGCTTCAATTCATTTGGCTTTACAATTATTAGACGTCTCACAAGGCGATGAAGTATTATGCCAAAGTTTTACGTTTTCAGCTTCAGCAAATCCTATCATTTATCAAGGCGCAACACCTGTTTTTATTGATAGCGAACGGGAGACCTGGAATATGTCTCCGGACCTGTTAGAAATAGCCATCCAGGATCGTATAGAAAAATATAAAAAGCCTAAAGCTATTATCGCCGTGCATCTTTACGGTATGCCTTACAAAGCTGACGAAATCAATGCTGTGGCTAAAAAATATGACATCCCTGTGATAGAGGATAGTGCAGAGGCTTTGGGAAGTACGTATTACGGAAAGGCTTGCAGCACCCTTAGTGATCTGGGTATTTTATCCTTCAACGGAAATAAAATAATTACAACCTCCGGTGGTGGTGCTTTGATTTCCGGATCTAAATCATTAAAGGACCGTGCCGTTTTCCTTTCTACGCAAGCCCGTGATAATGCACCGCATTATGAACACTCGAGTATTGGATTTAACTACCGACTCAGTAATGTTCTAGCTGGTATTGGTCGCGGTCAAATGCGTGTTCTTGATGAACGCGTAGCTGCGCGTCGAAGAAATTTTGAATTTTATAAAAAACATTTAGATAGATACAATGCTATTTCATTCCTGGAAGAGCCTCAAGGCGTTTTCTGTAATAGATGGATCACCTGTATAAATACTGAGTCTTTTGAAATGCGTGAACATATTCGTTTAACGCTTTCAGAAGACGACATAGAAACCCGACCACTTTGGAAACCCATGCATATGCAACCGGTATTTAAGGATCATTTGCATTTCACCAATGGTGTGTCTGAACAATTATTTAACACCGGATTATGCCTCCCTAGCGGATCCAATTTAACTGATAGCGATTTAGAAAGAATACTTGAAAATATTAAAAAATCCCTTGCATGATTATTAAGAATTACGTAACCGAATTATCTCAAAAATACGCCTCTAAATGGTTGGTTTTCGCCATCGATTTAGGGATTGTTATGTTTACTTTCTTTTTGGCTTATTTCATTCGGTTTAATTTTACACTGAACTTTGATCTGGTTCAGTTCTTTATCCAGCTACCTTTTATTTTAGGTATTAGTGCCTTAAGTTTTATTATTGTAGGATCCTTTAAAAGTGTGATCAGACATACCGGATTACTAGACCTAATTAATTTATTTAAGGCTACCTTACTAATTGCCGGATTTTCAGTGGCTTTGGTATTGGTAAACAGATCGGTACAATTAGTAGAAGGGTTCACCATACCAAGAGCTTTGATCGCCATGCATGCCCTGTTAAGCTTTATGTTTTTATCGGCAAGCCGATTAGCGTTCAAGATTTTATACAAACGAATTAAATGCCACTTGATGGCAACCAAACGTGTGCTTATTTATGGTGCAGGTGATGCCGGAATTTTAACAAGCAACACCTTGTTAAATAATACATCTTCACGTTTTATTGTCGTTGGATTTATTGATGATAACGAAAATAAAGCCGGTAAGTCCATTAATGGTATTCCGATTTATTCCAAAGAACGCTTGAATAAAGCTTATTTGGAATTACAAAATATTGATGAAATTATAGTGGCTTCAGAGAAAATCGATCATACTAATATCATGCCATTGATTGATCTGCAGGTTAAGGTGACCAAAATTCCACCTGTGGAACAATGGATCAATGGCGAGCTGAATGTGAAGCAGATCAAACAAGTTCAGATCGAAGATTTATTAGGACGACCACCAATCCAGGTTAATAATCCAAATTTACAGAATGAATTCCGTGGTCAAACGGTTTTAGTTACCGGAGCTGCCGGCTCTATTGGTAGTGAATTGGTAAAGCAGTTATCCAACTACGATGTAAAGCAGATCATCATGTTAGATCAGGCTGAATCCGCACTGTATGATGTTGAACAGGACTTGAAACGTAATAGCAAAAGCAATTACAAAGCGCTTGTTGCAGATATTCGTGATGGCTTGCGTATCGATAGTATTTTTCAGAAATATCAACCCACTATGGTATTTCATGCTGCTGCTTATAAACATGTACCTTTAATGGAAGAGTCGCCGTATGAAGCCATTAAAATTAATGTGAATGGAACCAAACTCCTGGCGGATACGGCTTCACGTTATAATATTAAAAAGTTTGTTTTTATTTCTACGGATAAGGCGGTTAACCCAACTAGTGTGATGGGAGCCACGAAGCGTTTAGCAGAAATGTATATTTCTTGTTTGCAGAAGGAAAGCAAAACTAAATTTATTACAACACGTTTTGGAAATGTATTAGGATCTAACGGTTCTGTAATCCCTTTATTTAAGAAGCAAATTGAAAATAACAAGCCATTAACACTCACCCATAGGGAAATAACGCGTTATTTTATGACGATTCCTGAAGCTTCTCAATTGGTTTTGGAAGCTGGAACTATGGGAAAAGGTGGTGAGATCTTTATTTTCGATATGGGTCAATCTGTAAAAATCTTTGATCTGGCCAAAAACATGATCAAATTGAGTGGTTTACGCTACCCTGAAGATATTGATATACAGATTACCGGTTTACGCCCGGGTGAAAAGCTTTATGAGGAATTATTAGCTAATGGGGAAAACACCATAGCCACATATCACAGTAAAATCATGATTAGTAAAACACGAGCTATTGATTATGAACGTGTTAAACCTGAAATTGAAGAGTTATGTATAACAAATCGATTCCAGAATAACAATATTGTGATAAAAATGAAACAATTGATTCCTGAGTATAAGTCGAATAATTCAGATTTCGAGCGCTTTGATAAACGTGTTCAGATATACAAAAAAGCCAAAGCTTTGGTTACTGAAAAGAATGACAACAATTACAAAGGCCTATAAATACCAACTTAGTTTAAAAATTATTAACTTCCCCAAATATTCCATATCACAATGAAAACGGCCACCATAAACAAAAGCATCCTCATTGTTCTACTCATTTTTTTAACAACCTCGTGTAAAACACGCAAGGATGTGGTGTATTTTCAAAATGTGAAGAACTTTGAAACTATGGTTGATACCGAAACCTTTAATGCTAAATTAAAGGTTGGTGATATTTTGAGCATTTATGTTTCTACTTTGGTACCTTCAGCTGCTGAACCTTATAATTTGGTAATGAAATCTGGTTCTAATTCTCAATTAATCGATTATTTAATTGATGTTGATGGGAATATAGATTTCCCTGTTTTGGGAAAAATAAAATTGTTAGGGCTTACCTTGGAAGAAGCTAAACAACTCCTCAAGAAAAAATTTGCAGATGGAAATTTACTGAAAGATCCGGTAATCATCATTCGCTTAAAAAATTACAGGGTAACCGTAGCAGGTGAGGTTAGAAGTCCAGGTGTTTATCCGGCCTCCGGTGAACGCATGACCATATTGGAAGCCATTGGCTTGGCGGGCGATCTTACCATTAAGGGGCGTCGTGATAATGTTTTAGTAATTCGTGATTTTAACGGAACCAAAACGTATACCCGAATCGACCTTACGAGCAAAGAATTATTTAATTCTCCGGTGTATTTTCTAACACAAAATGATTTTGTTTATGTAGAACCAAATAACTCTGCGGTAAGTGGAGCTTCAGGAGATTCCAGAATAAATACACTGATTACGATTACCTCTTTCTTAATTACGACAGCCCTAATTTTTGTAACAAGAAATTAATGATTTTTTATGATCAAAGACCCTAACGATATTGCTTCAGGTAGTTCAACCTCTAATTTTAACTTAAAGAAAACACTACTTTATTATTTAAAACAATGGCCGTGGTTTTTGTTGGCTGTGGCCATCTGTATTGGCCTGGCCTATGTGAAACTGCGCTATACAAAACCACAATACCTGGTGAAGGCCAAGATCATGATTTTGGATGATAAGGATAATTCTTCAACCGGTGTTTTAAAAGATATTTCTTTGTTTTCCGAAAAGGAAGATGCTAAGATAGGAGATGAAATCCAGGTGATTCAATCTCGTAGTTTCTTACGTAAAATAGTTAATGAATTAAACTTAAACGTAAGTTATTATACGCAAGGTCGAATTTATGAATCTCAGTTGTATAAAACGAGTCCTGTTGTTGTTAACTTTATAGCTCCGGATTCCATTATAGCCAAAACCAATTCCAGTTTTTTTATCAACATCGAATCTTCTACAAATTTTAGGTATTATATTAATGAAGACTCGCCTTCAAAATCATACACTTTTGGAGAAACCATTCCTACGGAATATGGCGGAATTATTATAACTCCCAGAACAGCTAACATTCAAAATGCAATAGGGTCCACCATTCGTGTGGCCATTACACCCGTTGAAAATTTAGCTGAAAATCTTAAAAACAGGATATCTATTTTCCCGGTTGATAAATCTTCTAAAGTATTAGAAATCAGTCTAACTGATCCGGTAACTGAGAAAGCTAAGGATATCGTGAATACGCTCATAACGGAATACAACATCTTTACAATTCAAAATAAAAATGAAATCTCGAAAAATACGGCGGATTTTATTAATAGACGTGTGGAGTTGATCGCGGAGGACCTGGTTAATGTAGACGATAGTATTGTAAAATTTAAAACCGGGAATAAAATAACTGATGTGAGTTCTGAAGCCGGTCAGTTTTTAAATTCAAGTGCTCAAAATCAACAGCAATTAGATGCTGCGAGAACTCAATATAACCAGTTATCATATATGGATGAGACTTTGAAATCGGATAAATATGATTTCATTCCCTCAAATTTAGGCATGGGAGATCCTTCTATTACTCAATTATCATCCAAATACAACGAATTATTAGAACGCCGTAAAACCCTCTTAAAAAGTGCAGGAGAGCAAAACCCTGTAGTCCTGGAACTAGATCAGACGCTGAAAAGTATCCGTGATAATTTACAGCAAACCATTGATAATTCAACCAAGTCTTTGAGCATTCAAATTTCCAGTTTACAAAATCAATCCGATCGAATTAACTCTAAAATATACCAGGTACCCGGACAAGAACGCCGTTTGCGTTCCATAGAGCGTAAACAAGGTATTAAAGAATCATTATACTTGTACTTGTTGGAAAAACGTGAGGAAGCCACAATTTCACTTACCGCTACTTCGCCAAATGCCAAGGTTATCGATTATGCCTATAACAGTAATGGTGGTCCGGTTTCTCCAAAAAAACAAATCATTTACATTGGTGCGCTTTTTATTGGTTTGTTTATACCATTCTCGTTCTTTTATGTAAAAGATCTGTTGGACACCAAGATCCATAATAAAGAAGACCTGGAAGAGGAAATTAAAAACATGGCTATTTTGGGCGAAATTCCTCGAGTTAAGGAAGGAGAGACGATGATCCAGAAAAATGATCGTTCTATTTTGTCTGAGTCCTTCCGAATTATTCGCACGAACTTTGATTATATCGAACGTCGTAACAAAAAGATCAAACCTTATAATAATGTTATTTTCGTGACTTCCACGATTAACGGTGAAGGTAAATCATTTGTTACGCTAAACATGGCTTTGACGCTTGCCAGTACAAATAAAAAGGTATTGGTTATTGGTTCGGATATCCGTAATCCGCAGATCTTCGCAGCCATTAAGGGTCAGCGTAATGCCACCGGCGATGGTAAATTAGGGTTAACGGAGTATTTAGCTGATGATAGTATACGCATTGAGGAAACTATCAATCCATATCTCATTAACGATATTAAAGTAGACGTGTTACTTTCCGGAAACGTGCCGCCTAATCCTGCGGAATTGTTAATGGGGGACCGCGTTAAAAATCTATTCGATACCGTATCTGAGCAATACGATTACGTTATTGTTGATACAGCACCATCGATGCTGGTAACAGACACGTTGTTGATAAGCCAGTATGCCGGCCATACCATTTACATTACGCGTGCTGAATACACTGAAAAACGTATTTTGAACTTCGCCAAGGAACTTCATGCCGATAAAAAACTAAACGGCATGATGCTCGTAGTGAACGACGTTAAGGAATCGAATTTCGGTTATGGCGCGAAATATGGTTATTACGGCGCTAAGAAAAAGAAAGGGTTATTTAGAAGCTAATTAAAACTATTTAGTCAGCATAGAATTTAAAAGCCTCCAGTATCAGGTGTTCAGGTACTTTGCAATCTAATTTACAGGTTCCAATAGCCTCTAAAAGGACGAAGTTAATATGTCCGTGGGTATTTTTCTTATCGTATTTTAAAAGATCCATAATGGGCTTATAATCACTTTCTGAGATCTCAACTTTACCATAATAATTACCTAGGCGCGATTTAACTTCCTGCATATCTTCTTCCGGGAAACCTGTTAATTTATGTGATAGGTACGCCGCCAGGATCATTCCGATTACTATAGCTTCGCCATGCAATAGGGTTGGCTTCTCAGGATCATTTAAATAAAAAGATTCTATGGCATGCCCAAGGGTATGACCGTAATTCAATGTTTTTCGCAACCCATTTTCATAAGGATCTACATCAACAACATCTCTTTTGATCACAACAGATTCATGAATCAACTTATCCAGATCGTCACGTTTTAATTTGGACAAATCTTTGAATTGATCCCAATAAGATCGACTCGTAATTAAACCGTGTTTTAACATTTCAGCCAAACCGGAGCGCATTTGATTTTTTGGAAGGGTTCCTAAATAAACCGTATCGATCAAAACCAGATCCGGGTTACTAATAACACCTACTTGATTTTTCAAATGCCCCAGATCCACACCGGTTTTTCCACCAACCGAGGCATCTACCATGGCCAGAAGTGAGGTGGGTACATTCACATAAGAAATACCACGTTTAAACGTGCAGGCCACAAAACCACCCAGATCCGTGATTACACCGCCGCCAATATTGATCATTAAACTTTTTCGATCCGCATCCAGTTCAGATAAGGCATTCCAAACACCTGCACAGGTTTCAATTGTTTTATGAATTTCACCCGATTCGATTTCTATGATCTCAATAGCAGTTTCAGTCTCTAGTTTACTTAAAAAAATAGGTAAGCAATGTTCGTGTGTGTTTTCATCAACAAGAATAAAAATCTTTGAAAAATTTTTGCTATTAAGGTGTTCATTTACAGCAGTATAACAATTGTCGTTAAAGTGTATGGTACAGTCTTTTGTGGTAATGGATTTCATATTGTTTTCAACACGATTTCAGGTGGTGAAATTAATCAGATTTTATATCAAATGATAATTTTTGCATCATTATCTTTGTGTAAATTTTTTAGATTGGATGAATACAGATTTAATTTTCGATAATACGGAAGTTGCGTTTGCCCTGAAAACTGATGCGGAATTAGAACGCGCTTATTATTTATTTAAAATGATTTCTATTGAGCCTTTGGTCAAGATTGGGAGTATTGCTACAAACCTGGCTATCAAGGCGCATTTACCAATTGAAGGATTGATCCGCAGTACGGTTTTTGATCATTTTTGTGGTGGTGTTAATGAGGATGATTGCTTACCCGTTATCAAACGTATGTATGAAAAAGGCGTGAGTTCTGTTTTGGATTTTTCTGCAGAAGGCAAAGAAAATGAAGCTGAATTTGACAGCGCCGTTCGGGTAACGCTTAAAATTATTGATTTTGCAGAAGATATTAAGGCTATGCCTATCGCCGTTTTTAAACCAACAGGTTTCGGTCGCTTTAAATTATATGAAAAAGTTAGTACCGGTGCCACGTTAACTGCAAAAGAACAAGCGGAATGGGATCGTGTCGTGAACCGATTTGATACCATTTGTAAACACGGTAAAAAGAAAGATGTTGCGATTCTTATTGATGCTGAGGAAACCTGGATGCAAAAAGCTGCAGATGATTTGGTTTCCGAAATGATGAGAAAATATAATACCGAAAAACCTATTGTTTTTAACACGCTTCAAATGTATCGCCACGATCGCATGGCTTTTTTGAGAAAGGAGCATGACGATGCTAAAGCTCAGGGTTATTATTTAGGTTATAAAATTGTTCGAGGTGCCTATATGGAGAAGGAAAATGATCGCGCTGAAGAAAAAGGATATACCACACCCATTTGTGGAAGCAAATCCGCTACCGATGAAAATTTCAACGCTGCATTACGGTATATTTTAGATAATTTAGATACCATTTCATTATTTTCAGGTACACATAATGAAGATAGTTGCTATCTCGCGATGCGTATCATGGAGGAAAAAGGCGTGGCTAATAACGATAAAAGGGTTTGGTTTGGGCAACTTTATGGCATGAGCGACCATATTAGTTTTAATCTCGCCGATCATGGCTACAATGTTGCTAAATACGTGCCTTTCGGACCGGTACGCGATGTGATGCCTTATTTGATCAGAAGAGCGGAAGAAAACACTTCGGTTGCAGGGCAAACAGGTCGGGAACTTGCTTTATTATCAAAAGAAAAAGAACGACGTAAAGAGGCCCGACGAGAAAAAGCGGTTTAGATTTTAATTCTCTTCAGCGTATTTCATATTGGTTACCGTGGCAAGACTATCACAGTTTTTAACTGTAAATTCAATGGTTTTATCCTGAAGCTCACAAGTGATATTATAAATGCCGCAAGGTTTATGTCTTTGATCACTGGCGCCAAAATCAACATCGCCATGAAGCATCATTTTGTTTATTTGCGTGGTATCGAATTTTAATACTGAAACTTTTCTTTTAGCATTTTCATCAAAAGTAATTTTCTTTTCGCTGATATTTTTGGTCACTCGGGCATTAGGTAAGTAGCTACAGGAAGCGCGTTTTCCATTCAAAAAAAAGATAAGCATCACTAATCCTATGGCGAATCCGGTTAAATAATAACCAAGACGTTGAATAAACTTCATCGAAAATAAACTATTAAAATTAGGGTTTTTAGAATATCAGCAAATTAACATCGCTGTAATCCAGGTCGAACCATTCGCCCACAGATTTACTGGTTAAAATGCCGTGGTAAAAGTACAACCCATTTTTTAAACCACGATCAAATCGGATAGAATTTTCGAGTCCGCCATCCTCACCAATTTTTAACAAATAGGGTGTAAAGATGTTACTAATAGATACTGAAGCGGTTTTAGAGTATCGTGCAGGAATATTAGGAACACAATAGTGCACAACACCGTGCTTTATGAAGGTTGGTTTTTTATGGCTGGTAACTTCACTGGTTTCAAAACAGCCACCCATATCAATACTCACATCAATAATAATAGCACCTTTTTTCATGCCTTCAACCATGGCTTCTGTAACAATAATAGGCGAGCGGTTATTCCCACGTACAGCACCAATAACCACATCACAACGTTTTAACGCCTTGGTTAGGTTTTTTGGCTGCACGGTAGAAGTATAGAGTGGTCGGCCTAAATGTTCCTGAATGCGACGCAATTTTGTAATGGAGTTATCAAAAACTTTCACATTAGCTCCAAGACCTAAGGCACTTCTACCTGCAAATTCTCCAACCGTTCCGGCTCCAAGAATAACAACTTCCAGAGGGGGAACGCCACTAATATTCCCAAACATCAATCCGTTTCCGGAGTTAGCATTGGATAGTAGTTCGGAGGCGATCAAAACTGAAGCAGTTCCCGCAATTTCGCTTAAAGATTTCACAGCCGGATAGGCCCCATCGGCATCACGAATAAATTCAAAAGCTAGTGCCGTGATCCTTTTGGAAGCCAGGGCTTCGAAGTATTTTTTCGACTGCGTTTTAATTTGAAGCGCAGATATCAGTATGGTTTGAGGATTTATGAGTTTTATTTGTTCCAGAGTAGGGGGTTCCACTTTTAAAATCATAGGACAAGCAAAAACCTTCGCAGTGTCATTCGTAATTTTAGCACCAGCCTCACTGTAATCCTTATCAGTAAAATTAGCTCCCTCTCCGGCACCCGCTTCAATAAGCACTCTATGACCATTACTGGTTAGGGCATAAACGGCATCAGGGGTTAGGCATACACGTTTTTCCTGATAAGCGGTTTCCTTTGGTATTCCAATAAAAAGCTCTCCTTTTTGTTTTAAAATTTCGAGTTTTTCTTCCTGAGGTAGTAACTGTTGTTTGGTAAAGGGAGAAATCGGGTTGGCCATGGTTTAAATTTAAATATGAAACAAATTACAAATAAATTTCTAATTGCCTAAAAAAATAATATCACGCCATGGCTTATTTGAAAATCATATTATTGCGGTTTAACCACAGGCAAAATTCAATTAAAAATTATATGTTTGTAAACCCAAGATTATTTTTATGTTTCGAATTTTCATATCGTCATTAATTCTAGTAATTCCCTTTTCAACATTAGCTCAAAATTTAAATCTCTATGGAACAGCAAAGGATACTGAAGGTAACCCTGTAGCTTTTGCCAATGTAGTGCTATACAATCAAGACGAAACCCAAGTTATTCAAGGAACAGTTACTAACGAAGAAGGTGCTTTTAAATTTGAAAATCTTGAGAAAGGGAAGTATGTTTTGATGATTAAATTCCTGGGTTATGAAGATTCAAAACGCGCTTTGGATCTTGTTGAAAATACGGATTTAAAGCCTTTTGTATTAACCGAAAAAACAGAAGCGTTAGACGGAGTTACGGTGGTTTATAAAAAGCCTACCGTTACACGACTAGTAGATCGGTTGGTGTTTAATGTAGAAAATTCAACATTATCTAATAATTCGGTTTTTGATGTATTGAAACAAACGCCGGGGATATTATATAATAATGGTACGCTTACTGTTAGAAATTCTAACCCTGTTATTTACATTAACGACAGACGGGTGTATCTATCTGCAAGTGAGGTAAATCAATTACTTCAGGGCACACCGGCTTCCAATTTAAAATCCGTTGAAGTCATTACCAACCCACCCGCAAAATATGATGCTGAAGGTGGTGCTGTGATCAATATTGTAACAAGTAAAAATATTATTGCAGGTTATAACGGTAGCATTTTCGGTAATTATACTCAGGGTTTTGAATATCCGAAATATAGTATTGGAACAAGTCATTTTTTCAAAACTAAAAAATTAAATACCTACGTGAATTATAATATTAATCCGCGACAGGATTACCGTCAGAATGATGAGATCATCAATTTTAAAGAAAACAATCAAACAGTGAGTCATTGGGAAACGGATTTTCAAAGACGTCGGAAAACGGCTAATCAAAATATCAACACCAATATAGATTACACTATTGATGATCATAATTCTATTGGAATTACGGGTAACTTCTTAGTAGCACCGCGAAGGAATACTCAAAATAAAGTACATTCGGAAACCCTTATGTTTGATGCTAATCGGGTTTTGGACTCGTTATTTGTTACTAATAATCGTTTGGTTGAAGAAACCTTCAATATGGCTTTGACTCTAGATTATGTGCATCATTTTAAAAAGGAAGGAGAAACGCTTTCAGCGAGTTTACATCACACAAATTATGATTTTTCAAACTTTCAGGATGTAAACACCGATTATTTATTTCCGGACAGTAGTTTGATACGTCAAAACAAATTTCAAACTTTTTCCAGTCAGTTAACAAAGATTTATACAGGTCAGGTAGATTATGAATTACCTATTAAGAATGGGGCTCATTTTAATGCCGGAGCTAAGTATTCTCAAATTAATTCTGAGAGTATTTTAGATCAGTTTGAGTATAATAATGGTGTAAGACAAAAAGATAATTCCAACTCTGATATTTTCGATTATAGTGAATCTAATTATGCGGCATACTCCAGTTATGCTAAAGATTGGGAGGCCTGGAGCTTAAAACTTGGACTTCGGACAGAATACACCAAAACACGAGGAAACTCTTTGTTATTGGATCAGGTAAATAACAACGATTATTTGCAATGGTTTCCCTCATTTTACTTAAAAAATACGATTAACAAGAATAACACGGTTTATTTTAATTACAATCGCAGGATATTTAGACCCAGGTATAATCAACTAAATCCGTTTAAATATTATTTAAATGATAATACATACCTAACCGGAGATCCTAATTTAAAACCGCAAATAGACGATGTGCTCACACTTGGTTATACCTTAAAACAAGTTTTTACTTTTGAATTGTATTACCGCTACGAAAACAATTCAGCTATAAATATTGTTTTCCAGGACAATGCAAACAACAAAATAAAATATGTGAATACCAATATCGATCATAGTGTATCATACGGTCTGGATTTTATGACGTATACGCCTATTGTAAACCACTGGAATTTGTATGCCTTAAGTTCATTATTTTATTACGACAATAAGTTTTTTGCTATTGAAGACGCTAATGCTTTGGTTGCAAACAACAAATGGTCTGTTTATTTACAGGCCGTAAACTATTTTACGTTTTTAAAAGATAATAGTTTAACTGCGAATCTATCGTTGTTATATATTTCGCCGCTGGCTGATGGGGCATCAAGGATTGGAGACCGATCCGGTATAAATTTTAGTGTTCGTAAGGATTTATGGCATGGAAAAGCTTCAATAACTATGGGTGTTAATGATATCTTGAATACTATGAACTTTACCCAAACAACTCGATATTTGAATCAAGACATTTATGTGGCTTCTAACATGGAAAATAGAACCTTTGTTTTGGGCTTTAATTATAAGTTTGGTAATACCGGATTACAGTCAAACAAACACGATATAGATTTAAAAGAACGTGATCGTTTGAAACAAGATAACGATTAAAAGTAATCTTTTAATTTATCCCAGAAATTCTTGGGTTTAATTTTCAGTTCTTCTTCCATTTCTTCCAAAGTAGTAGATTCCTCATATATGCGATTGAATATTCGTGCTCTAATTAAATATATAGATGGAATAATAACTGCCATAACTGGAATCAAATAGATCAATTGATTAGAATCAATTGCTGTCAAATCTGTTTTAAAAATACTAAAAGCTTGATAGGCATACATCGCAATTGGTACTAAAAGTGTGTGATACCACCAGTGCTTGCAGGTAAAGAACCAGATAAATAAAAGGTATAGGGGAATTAGTTTGCCTGTGAGTGTCCAAGCTAAGATATAAACGTTGGGGTAAAACTTACTTTCGTATGTAAATAAAAAGGTATCCCATACTTTTTCGTATGGAACACCTTCATATAAGTAAAACAGATAAGGAGTAACGGCAATGAAAGTTGCCACAATACTCCCTAAAATCAAAGCTTTCTTATCCGCACGATGGGACAATGATGTCTTTTTTCTCGATTTTTGCTGTTGTTTGTCCATCTAGGTTATATTGATTAGCAGCTTGAGCTAAAAACAATACACCTCCAAAGATTGCAATTGCAATTAAATACTTTTTAGTTTTCATTTTGTTAAGGGATTTAATTAATTAATTACCCAAATGTACAAAAGAGCTATCGGTGAAATACAGTTAAATGTTAAAAAAATGTTAAAAACATTGGAATTCTAAATTTACAACTGTGGTATTCCCGTAAAATTGCAGTTTTCGGAGATCTATTTGTTGTTCATGGTGCTAATTCAGGTTTATTAGTTATTCGTTTTATTTCAATTTGAGTGTTCTGCCCGAGGCAGAATTAGTTTTTAATTCAATACTATGAAAGGGTTCCGGTATGAAACTCTCTAAAATCTGAGGCCATTCAACAAAAATCCAGGCATCCGATTCAAAATAATCTTCAATACCAAAATTAAAGACTTCTTCTTCATCCGCTATCCGATATAAATCAAAGTGAAAAATTTTTCCTTTGGATATCGCATATTCGTTTACTATTGAGAACGTAGGGCTACTTACCTCATCCTCACTACCTAATGCGCTTACCAAAGCTTTAATCAAGGTTGTTTTTCCGCTTCCCATATCGCCATAAAACAATACAACTTTACTTGAAAGATTTTTAATAATCTCTTCCGCAACAGCCTTAATTTCAAATAATTCAAACGATTTATCTAATTTCGTCTCTCTCAAAGTTAATAATTATTAGCTACTTTCCTAAAATTTCTAATTAATTAGGAGTTACAGTAATTTCATTTTTCGATTAACGGGGTTCGCAAACCACAAAAGGAATGATCATTTCTTCTAAAGAAACGCCACCGTGCTGGTAAGTATTTCTGTAATAACTTACATAGTGATTGTAGTTGTTGGGATAAGCAAAAAACAAATCACCCTTCGCAAAAATAAATGAACTACTCATGTTTAAAACCGGTAAATGAATGTCTTTGGGGTTCTTAGCTTCATAAACATCTTTTCCTTCATATGTTAAACTTCTCCCGGTTTTATAGCGCAAATTTAAACTGGTATTTCGGTCTCCAATAACTTTTGATGGATTTTTAACATTTATTGTTCCATGATCTGTTGTTAAAATAAGTTTAAATCCTTGTTGCTGCGCCTGTTGGATCAAAGCAAACAGCGGTGAGTTTTTAAACCAACTCAATGTTAATGAGCGATAGGCTTTATCGTTTGAAGCAAGCTCTTTAACAACCTCCATTTCGGTTTTTGAATGAGATAGCATATCAACAAAATTATACACGATCACAGTGAGGTCGTTATTTTTTAAACTATTGAAATTCTCTAATAGCTTTTTGCCTGTTTTTAAATTGGTGATCTTGTGATACTCGTAATTTAAATTTTTTAGGCCCAATCGCTTCATCTGGGTGTCTAAAAATTCAGCTTCAAACATATTCTTACCACCTTCATCTGTATCATTTCGCCAGTATTCGGGGAATAATTTTTCCATTTCAGAGGGCATCAAACCTGAGAAAATAGCGTTCCTCGCATACTGCGTTGCCGTGGGTAAAATACTTAAAAAGGCATCTTCACGTGTTTTTTTGTAGTACGTATTTATAACAGGTTCTAAGGCTTTCCATTGATCGTAACGCAGATTATCAATAACCACCATAAGCGTAGGTTGGTCCTTGCTTAACTCCGGAACAACTTTTTGCTTGAATAAGGTATGAGACATCGTTGGTGCTTCATCTGAATTGCTATTAAACCAATCAGCATAAACTTTTTCGATAAACTTTCCGAATTGACTATTGGCCTCGATTTTTTGAGATTCCAGTATTTCCATCATACCAATATCTTCGATATCTTCCAATTGGATTTCCCAATAGATCAGTTTCTGGTATAGCTCAACCCAATCTTTATAGGTATTAACCATAGCCAAATCCATGGCGATTTTACGAAATTCCTGCTGATAGTTGGAAGTGGTTTTTTCCGAAATCAATCTCGAATGGTCCAAATTCTTTTTTAAACTCAATAAGATCTGATTGGGGTTTACTGGTTTAATAAGATAGTCTGCGATCTTATTCCCGATGGCTTCCTCCATAATATATTCTTCTTCACTCTTTGTGATCATCACCACGGGTAAATTGTCCTGCTTTGATTTGATCTCATTCAGGGTTTCCAAACCGGTAAGGCCCGGCATATTTTCATCTAAAAAAACAATATCAAAAGGATGTTCTTCCAGAGCATCAATAGCCTCAGAACCGCTTTTGCAGGTGGTAACCTCGTAATTTTTTTTCTCCAGAAATAAAATATGTGGCTTCAATAAATCAATTTCATCATCAACCCAAAGTATTTGAATCATAATATTTGTCTTGTATTTTTTAAAATGTTGAGTTTCGTTTTAAATTCGCTTTTTACAAGGGCTTATCCTTATATTTGTAATAAAATGTTTAAAACCTAAGGCTTGAACAAACTTAAAATATTAAACGATCCAATTTACGGATTTATTACCATTCCTAATTCCCTTATTTTCGATTTAATTCAGCATCGGTACTTCCAGCGTTTACGCAGAATTACCCAAATGGGAATGTCGTATTTGGTATATCCGGGAGCGCATCATACGCGGTTTCATCATGCCATAGGTTGTGTGCACCTCATTCAGCAGGCTGTTAAAGTACTTCGTTTTAAAGGGGTTAGCATTAATGAAGAAGAAGAAACTGCCTTGTATGCTGCTATTCTTTTGCATGATATAGGCCATGGTCCATTCTCTCATGCGATGGAGCACAGTATCGTTAATAACATTTCACACGAGAAGATTTCAAGTCTGTTTATGGCGAAATTGAACGACGAATTTAACGGAAATTTAACGCTCGCCATCCAGATTTTTAAAGGTGAATATCACCGAAAGTTTATGAACCAGCTTATTTCCGGGCAGTTGGATATGGATCGTGCGGATTATTTGAAACGCGATAGTTTTTATACCGGCGTTGCCGAAGGAAATATTAACAGCGAACGCTTGATTACGATGTTGAATGTTCATGGAGACGAATTAGTTGTTGAAGAAAAAGGTATTTATAGTGTAGAAAAATTCCTGATTGCCCGCCGACTCATGTATTGGCAGGTATATTTACATAAAACCGGAATTGTTGCGGAACAACTTTTAATTCGTGTTTTAAAGCGTGCCAAGGAGTTGCATGCTAAAGGGGTAATTCTGGATGCCAGTGCGCCATTATTGTATTTTCTTGAGCACGACATTCATCTCTCCAACTTTGATGATAAAACACTGGATATTTTTTCACAATTGGATGACTTTGATATTGTATCTGCAATGAAGCAGTGGCAACATCATGACGATTTTGTGTTACGGGAGTTGTGTAGCATGATCATAAACAGGCAATTACTAAAAATAAAAGTAAAGAAGAAGCCTGTAAAAGCTAAAAGTTTGCAAAAACATATTGACAAAGTCACTTCAAAATATAGTTTAACCGATCTCGAGGCGGCCTATTTTGTATTTACAGGACAGATGGTGAACCAGGCCTATGAGCTGAAAGAAAAGCGCATTACTATTCAGCATAAAACAGGGAAATTACAGGACATCGTAAAAGCTTCTGATCAGCTTAATTTAAAAGCACTGTCTAAGCCGGTAACAAAATACTACATCTGTTATCCTAAAGAAGATCACACAGAAACTTTCGACTCTTAAAATAGGGCTTACCGCAATAACCTTGTTCAGATAAAAAACTTTGGTACATTTTTCCTATTTTTGCCAAGATAAAACCAAAGTTAGTTAAAACGAACACTTGAAATTTACAGCGCAACAAATAGCGGATATATTAGAAGGTGATGTTGTGGGCGACTCGAACATTAAGGTCTCTAAACTGTCCAAAATTGAAGAAGGAGTAGAAGAATCCTTAACATTTTTGGCAAATCCAAAATATACGCCGCATATCTATACCACTAAAGCCTCTGTGACTATTGTAAATAAGTCCTTTGAGCCTGAAAACGATATAAATACAACGCTTATTAAGGTGGATAATGCTTACAAGGCATTCTCAAAACTTTTAGAATATTATAATCAGGTAAAATTGAACAAGTCCGGAATTGAGGAACCTTCTCATATTTCAACTTCTGCTAAATACGGTGATAATCTTTACCTGGGAGCGTTCTCATATCTTGGAGATAATGTTACTATTGGTGATAATGTAAAAATTTTTCCGAACACCTATATTGGAGATAATGTTACAATTGGTGATAATACGGTAATTTTTGCGGGCTCTAAAATTTATTCCGATTGCAGTATTGGGAAATACTGCGTTATTAATTCCGGTGCTATTATTGGTGCGGATGGATTTGGATTTTCACCTGATGAAACCGGCGAATACAAAAAGGTTCCACAAATTGGTAATGTGATCTTAGAAGATTTTGTAGATGTTGGTGCTGCCACGACTATTGATAGAGCAACTTTGGGTTCAACCATTATTCGTAAAGGTGTGAAACTGGATAATCAAATTCAGATTGCGCACAATGTAGAAATAGGAAAGAACACGGTTATTGCCGCTCAAACCGGTATTGCAGGCTCGACCAAAATTGGTGAAAATTGCCAGATCGGTGGCCAGGTGGGTATTGTTGGCCATATAGTGATTGGAAATAATGTAAAAATTCAGGCACAGTCCGGGATTGGTAGAAACGTAAAAGATAATGAAATCCTACAAGGGTCGCCGGCCTTAGCCTACTCCGACTTCAATAAGTCGTATGTACACTTTAAAAATCTACCTAAAATTGTTAAATCCCTCAATGATTTAGAGAAAAACAATGGGAATAGTTAAAACAGATATAAAGCAAAAGACAATAAGCAAAGAGGTTTCACTTAAAGGTGTTGGCCTTCATACAGGAAAGCAAGTAACCTTAACATTTAAATCGGCAGATGCGAATTTTGGATTAGCTTTCAAACGTGTTGATTTGGAGGGGAGTCCGGTAATCGAAGCGGATGCCTGTTTTGTAACCAATACCCAGCGTGGTACCTGCCTTGAAAAAAATGGTGTCACCATACAAACTTGTGAGCACGTTTTGGCATCTTTGGTTGGTTTAGATATCGACAATGTGATCATCGAACTGGATGCTTCGGAGCCACCTATCATGGATGGTTCTTCAAAATTTTTTGTAGAAGCCTTAGAAAAGGCCGGTATTATTGAATTAGATGCCTGTCGTGAAGTTTATGAGGTAACAGAGGTAGTTTCCTATACTGATGAGGATTCTGGTAGTGAGATCATTTTAATGCCCGCTAAAGAATATCAGGTTACCACCATGGTTGATTTTGGAACTAAGGTTTTAGGTACTCAAAACGCAACCTTGAATCAAATTTCCGATTTTAAAAATGATATTGCCGACGCCAGAACGTTCAGCTTCTTACACGAACTAGAAATGTTACTTGAAAATGGCCTTATCAAAGGTGGTGATCTCAACAATGCCATTGTATACGTAGACAAACCTTTGTCTAAAGAAACCATGGAAAAGCTGAAGGTTGCTTTCAAAAAAGATTCTATAGCGGTTAAACCCAACGGAATTCTTGATAATTTAACCTTACACCATCCTAATGAAGCTGCTCGTCATAAATTATTGGATGTTTTGGGAGACCTGGCGCTGGTAGGAACACCCATTCGAGGGAAGGTTATTGCTAACAAACCCGGACATTTTGTAAATACGCAGTTTGCTAAAAAACTTTCAAAACTTATAAAGAACGAACGTCGTAACAACGTTCCTAATATAGATTTAAATCAACCGCCATTAATGGACATTACACAAATTATGTCCATGTTACCGCATCGTCAGCCATTCTTATTGATCGATAAGGTATTTGAACTATCTGACAAAGATGTTATCGCTACAAAAAATGTAACGATGAACGAGGAGTTCTTTAAAGGACATTTTCCGGGAGCTCCCGTTATGCCCGGGGTACTTATCATAGAAGCGATGGCACAAACCGGTGGTATTTTGGTGTTGAACACGGTTCCGGATCCTGAAAACTACCTGACATTCTTCATGAAAATGGATAATGTAAAATTCAAACAGAAGGTATCACCCGGAGACACTCTTATTTTTAAGTGCTCATTAATTACGCCCATACGCCGTGGTATTTGCCACATGCAGGGTTATGCTTATGCCAATGGTAAACTTTGTGCAGAAGCTGAATTAATGGCACAAATTTCAAAAGTTAAATAAATTATGAATCAACCACTTGCTTACGTTCATCCCGGCGCTAAAATCGCTAAAAATGTGGTTATAGAACCCTTTACAACCATTCACAATAATGTGAAAATAGGTGAGGGGACCTGGATAGGAAGTAATGTTACGATCATGGAGGGTGCGCGCATCGGCAAGAATTGCAATATTTTTCCCGGTTCTGTGATTTCCGCCGTACCCCAGGATCTTAAATATAAAGACGAAGAAACTACCGTTGAGATTGGCGATAACGTTACTATTCGAGAGTGCGTTACCATTAACCGTGGCACTGCAGACCGCATGAAAACTGTGGTAGGTAATGATTGCCTGATCATGGCTTATTGTCATATCGCACACGATTGTGTTGTTGGAGATCATTGTATTTTCTCGAATAACAGTACCCTTGCTGGTCATATTACCGTTGGTGATTATGTGGTTCTGGCAGGTATGACGGCTGTACATCAATTCGTTTCCATCGGTAACCATGCTTTCGTAACAGGAGGTTCCCTGGTTCGTAAAGATGTTCCGCCTTATGTAAAAGCTGCCCGCGAACCATTATCTTACGTAGGGATAAATTCGGTTGGCTTGCGCCGAAGAGGTTTTTCAACAGAAAAAATCAGAGAAATTCAAAATATATTTAGAATATTATACCAAAAGAACTACAATAATACCCAGGCAGCCGACATTATCGAAGCTGAAATGGAAGCTACGCCGGAGCGCGATGAAATCCTGCAATTCATTCGAAATTCACATCGCGGTATTATGAAAGGTTATTTTAAATCCAATTAATTTATGGCTAGTACAAGTGATATTAGAAACGGATTATGTATCCGATACAATAATGATATTTATAAAATTATAGAGTTTTTGCATGTAAAACCGGGTAAAGGTCCGGCTTTTGTGAGAACAAAACTCAAAAGTGTAACTACAGGTAAAGTGCTCGACAACACCTTTTCAGCAGGACATAAAATTGAGGATGTTCGTGTGGAAACACATAAATTCCAGTATCTGTATAATGACGGTGAATTCTATCATTTTATGAATGAAGCCGATTACACGCAGATTCGATTGACTGAAGCCGCATTAGATCGTCCTGATCTTTTAAAAGAAGGCGAAGTGGTTACAGTAAGTATCAATACCGAAGACAATATGCCGCTTTCTGTGGATATGCCGGCGAGTGTGGTTTTAGAAGTAACCCACACCGAACCCGGTGTTAAAGGGAATACGGCAACCAATGCTACAAAACCCGCAACCGTGGAAACCGGGGCTGAAGTTAATGTGCCTTTATTTATTAATGAAGGTGACAAGATTCGTATTGAAACTGAAAAAGGAACTTATAAAGAGCGTATTAAAGAATAAATGCGATTTCCTAAACCACATACTTTAAAAGAAATTGCTGCTCTGATCGATAGTAATTTTGTGGGTAGTCCTGATTTTAAGGTTTTGGGTATGAATGAGATCCATGTTGTAGAGCCGGGAGATATTGTTTTTGTAGATCATCCCAAATACTACGATAAAGCTTTAAATTCTGCAGCAACAATTATCCTGATCAACAAAGAAGTAGATTGCCCGCAGGGCAAAGCGCTTTTAATAAGTGATGATCCGTTCCGAGATTTTAATAAGCTTACACAGCATTTTAAACCTTTCGTTTCAGCCAATAGTCAGATATCAGAAACTGCTGAAATTGGTGAAAACACCGTGATCCAGCCCAATTGTTTTATAGGTCATAATGTCAAGATCGGTAAAAATTGTCGCATTCATTCGAATGTAACTATTTATGACGATTGTATAATTGGCGATCATGTGCATATTCATTCAGGAACCGTTTTAGGTGCGAATGCTTTTTATTACAAAAAGCGTCCTGAAGGATTCGATCGTTTGCAGTCTAGTGGACGCGTAGTGATTGAAAACAATGTGGATATCGGTGCAAATTGCACTATTGATAGAGGCGTATCCGGTGATACACGTATTAAAGAAGGATCAAAACTCGACAACATGATCCAGATTGGTCACGATACGGTTATTGGTAAAAAATGTCTGATTGCTTCTCAGGCTGGCATTGCAGGCTGTGTTGTGGTTGAGGATGAAGTTACTATTTGGGGCCAGGTAGGTTGTGCCAGTGGTATAAAAATAGGATCTAAAGCCATTATTTTAGCACAGGCGGGTATTAGTAAATCGTTGCCTGGAAACAAAACGTACTGGGGTACCCCGGCCAGAGAATCCAGATCTGTTTTAAAGGATATGGCCAACGTCAACAAGCTTCCGGAAATGTTTGAAAATTTAAAGTCAAAAAAATAGCAAAAAGACCCCTGTAGATACGCACAAATAAAGTATTTTTGCAACGTAATTACAGATCATAAAAAATAAACAAATGAGTGTTTTAGTAAATAAAGATTCAAAAATAATTGTTCAAGGATTTACAGGTAGTGAAGGAACCTTTCACGCTACGCAAATGATTGAATACGGAACCAATGTTGTTGGTGGTGTAACACCCGGAAAAGGCGGGCAAACCCACCTGGATAAACCGGTTTTTAATACGGTAAAAGATGCTGTTGAAGAAGTAGGCGCTGATACCTCGATTATTTTTGTGCCACCGGCCTTCGCTGCAGATGCAATTATGGAAGCTGCTGATGCCGGAATTAAAGTTATTATTACCATTACGGAAGGCATTCCGGTTGCGGATATGATCACCGCTTCAAATTATATAAAAAATAAAGACTGCCGATTGATCGGACCTAACTGTCCCGGTGTTATTACGCCCGGAGAAGCTAAAGTTGGTATTATGCCAGGTTTTGTATTTAAAAAAGGTAAAGTTGGTATCGTATCAAAATCAGGTACCCTAACTTACGAAGCCGCGGATCAGGTGGTAAAACAAGGTCAGGGTATCACAACTGCTATCGGTATTGGTGGCGACCCAATTATTGGGACCACAACGAAAGAAGCTGTAGAACTCTTGATTAATGATCCTGAGACTGAAGCCGTAGTAATGATTGGTGAAATTGGCGGACAATTAGAAGCTGATGCAGCCAAGTGGTATAAAGAAAGCGGAAGTAAAAAACCGATCGTAGGATTTATTGCCGGGGAAACAGCACCTGCTGGTCGTACCATGGGTCACGCCGGAGCTATCGTTGGTGGTAGTGATGATACGGCGCAAGCCAAAAAGAAAATTATGAGAGCTTGTGGTATCCATGTAGTGGATTCACCTGCAGAAATTGGTAAAAAAGTTGCCGAAGTTTTAGGCTAAAATAATAGATTTAACATTTGAAAAACCTTGCAAATCTTGTGAGGTTTTTTTATTTGAAGCCATTAGGATTTCTTATATTTGAGCATATTGATAAAACAAACTAACAAAGATTATAGATGAAATTATTAGAAGGAAAAACAGCCATCATTACCGGTGCCAGTCGTGGGATTGGTAAAGGTATTGCCGAAGTATTTGCCAAAGAAGGAGCTAATGTTGCTTTTACCTATAGTTCTTCGGTGGAGGCCGCCAAAGCTCTGGAAAATGAATTGAACGCCATGGGTGTGAAAGCTAAGGGTTATCAAAGTAATGCGGCCAGTTTTGAGGAAGCACAACAATTAGCGGACGACGTGGTAAAGGAATTCGGTAGTATCGATATTTTGGTAAATAATGCGGGAATCACGAAAGATAACTTGTTAATGCGTATCACAGAAGAAGACTTCGATAAAGTTATTGAAGTGAACTTAAAATCGGTTTTTAATATGACCAAAGCTGTTCAGCGTACCATGTTGAAACAACGTAAAGGATCAATTATCAATATGAGTTCTGTAGTTGGTGTTAAAGGTAACGCCGGACAAACGAATTACGCGGCTTCTAAAGCAGGTATTATAGGGTTTTCTAAATCAGTAGCCTTAGAGCTCGGTTCCAGAAATATTCGCAGTAACGTGGTGGCTCCCGGATTTATTGAAACGGAGATGACGGCAAAACTTGATGAAAATGTAGTTAAGGGCTGGCGTGATGCCATTCCATTAAAACGCGGTGGAACTCCTGAAGATATTGCCAATGTTTGCGTGTTCTTAGCCAGTGATATGAGTGCTTATGTTACCGGACAAACCTTGAATGTAGATGGTGGTATGTTAACCTAAACCATCCTTAGCTCGTATAAATGAATTCAGAAACGCTGGTTTACATTGTTTTAGTTGGAATTATTGCCTTAGGGCTAGCGTTCTTTCAGTATTATAAAAGAAATCAAAGCATGTCTAAATGGAACATGCTTTTTTCTTTTCTGCGCTTCTGTACCTTGTTTGTGCTTGGTCTGTTACTCGTTAATCCAAAGATCGAACGAAAGGTCCTTACCACTGAAAAACCCGATCTTATTGTGGCTGTGGATAATTCAAACTCCATAAAACAACTGGAACATAACCAGGAGGTTACGGCATTAGTGGAAAAACTACAGCAGAATCCGGAGTTAAAAAATCGATTTAATATTCATTTTTATAGTTTTAGCAAATCCTTAAAATCTTTAGACACGCTTACTTTTAATGAAAAACAAACCAACATTTCGAGTGTCTTCAAAAATTTAAAACAGATTTATAAAGACCATGTGTCACCTACCATTTTGATCTCCGATGGAAACCAAACTCTTGGTAGTGATTATAGTTTTTCTTCAAGGGAATATGGGCAACCTATTTATCCGGTAATACTGGGTGATACTACTAGCTATACCGATCTAAGAATAGCCCAACTCAATGTCAACAGATTTGCATATTTAAAAAATCGCTTTCCGGTGGAAGTTATATTGGTTTATGAAGGTGTGGAACCTGTATCCTCTAATTTTGAGATCCTTCTTAAGGATAAAATAGTGTTTTCGAAACGATTGAATTTTTCAAAATCGAAAAGTTCTCAGGTGGTTCAATTTGATCTTCCGGCAGACCAGGTTGGTGTTCAATCTTATGTTGCTCGGCTAAACCCTTTGAAAAACGAAAAGAACACCATTAATAATACTAAAAACTTTGCAATTGAAGTCATCGATCAAAAGACCAACGTAGCTATTGTTAGTAGTATTATTCATCCTGATCTTGGTGCCTTAAAAACAAGTATTGAAACAAATGAACGCCGTGCTGCACGTATTTTAAAGCCTAATGAAATAGTCGGTAAATTAAATGATTTTCAATTAGTTATATTATATCAACCAAACAGAAGCTTTAATAAAATAATCCAAGCATTACAAGATGCAAACAAGCATGTATTTACTATTGTAGGTACAGATACCGATCTAAATTTCTTCAATTCGTATCAAAAAATCATCAAGCAGGAAAACACATATCAGATTGAAGATTATCAACCGGTATTAAACCCCGGGTTTTCTCCGTTTACTGTAGAAGATCTGGATTTTTCTAACTATCCGCCACTTCGTGCTCCTTATGGAAAAGTAACCTTTACCGGACCATTTCAAACATTAATATCAAAAGCGACCCATGGTGTCGTTTTAAATGAGCCGCTTTTAGCAACTTTTGAAATGAATTCCAGACGCCAAGCCGTATTATTTGGTGAAAATATTTGGGGTTGGCGATCACAGGCTTTTGTTAACTCAGGGAATTTTGAATTTTTTGATAACTTTCTGGGGAAACTGGTGCAATATTTAGCTTCCAATAAAACGCGTGACAGATTACAAGTGGACTATCAATCCTTTTACGATGGTGAATCCAATTTTTTAATTCAGGCGCAATTCTTTGATAATAATTACGAATTTGATCCCCGAGAACAGCTGAATATCACTATCAAAAACTCAAATACGGGAACCGAAACCGTTTTTCCTTTAGTACTTAAAAACAATACTTTTCAAGTAGATTTGAGTAGTATGCCCTCCGGCAGCTACGACTTTACGGTAAAAGCAAAAACAGAAAATATTTTCAAATCCGGCCACTTCGAAATTTTAGATTATAATGTTGAGCAGCAATTCTTAAATGCCGATGTAACAAAACTGGAAGGGTTGGCTACTAACAGTAAAGGCAAAGCGTATTTTATTGCTGATTATGATGGATTAATTCATGAACTCATGACCGATACCCGTTATCAAATCATCCAGAAAAGCAATAAAAATACCGTACCTTTAATCGATTGGAAACTTCTCCTTATCATATTGGTAAGTTGCTTAACTGCAGAGTGGTTTCTAAGAAAATACAATGGATTAATTTAAACACTAAACATCAACTATGGAAAAATTACCAAAAGTGGCGCTGCCGGCGATTGTAGTCGCGGTACTTGCCATCATTTTATTAGCAAAATCAGCTGTTACGATAGGTTCCGGTGAAGCCGGAGTCCTTTTTAAAACCTTTGGCGAAGGTGTGGTTACTGACGAACCACCAATGAGCGAAGGTTTTCACATCGTGGCGCCCTGGAATAAAGTATTCGTTTATGAAGTACGGCAGCAAGAACTTTTTGAAAAAATGAAGGTCTTATCTTCCAACGGATTAGAAATTCAAATTGATGCTTCTGCCTGGTATCAACCTGTTTCAGAGGATTTGGGAAACTTACATCAAAATATTGGTCAGAATTATTTACAACGCGTTATTCAGCCGGCTATTCGTTCAGCAGCGCGAAGTGTTGTGGGGCGCTACACACCTGAGCAATTATATTCGAGCAAACGTGATGCCATTCAGGATGAGATCTTTGAAGAAACCAAAAAGATATTGGACAAACAATATGTGCAACTTAATGAAGTACTAGTGCGTGATGTAACTTTACCTAACACCATTAAAGATGCTATTGAACGCAAATTAAAACAAGAACAGGAATCATTAGAATACGAATTCCGTTTAGTAACTGCTGAAAAAGAAGCCGAAAAAGTACGTATTGAAGCTCAGGGTAAAGCTGATGCGAATAAAATTCTAAGTGCTTCCTTAACAGATAAAATTTTACAGGACAAAGGGATCGATGCAACCATTAGATTATCTGAATCCTCGAATTCAAAGGTAATCGTTATTGGTTCGGGTGATAGCGGTTTACCTATCATCCTTGGAAATCAATAATGAATATCTTAAAATTTGATTGGTTATTTTAGAAAGTTTATTTCTTTCTTTAACTGAATAGAATAATTCTATAATTAAATAAACAAATCGTTCTTTTAATTTGGATTTATTCTTAGAATTTTATGATATTTGTACAACAAAAATTAAACATGACATTTATTCATACACATCATCATTTTCTTATTTGCTCTCAAGCGAAGTGAAAATGTATTGAATAAATTCAACATATTTTTTAACCCGTTTGAGACCATCAAACGGGTTTTTATTTTTAAACCTGTAATGATCGTCTCAAAATTATAACAAAAAAACATGAGTAAATTAAGAATTGCTGTTCAGAAATCAGGGCGTTTACACGACGACTCCATGCAAATTTTAAAGGATATCGGTATTTCAATTGATAACGGTAAAGATCAATTAAAAGCCTCTGCCAAGGATTTTCCAGTGGAGATATTTTACTTGCGAAATGGCGACATTCCACAATACTTAAAGGATGGTGTAGTTGATGCTGCCATTATTGGTGAAAATGTCTTGATTGAAAAAGGGGAGACCATTACGGTAGCCGAAAAATTAGGTTTTTCCAGTTGCCGCGTTTGCATTGCTGTTCCAAAGACCAAAAAGTACAATGGTATTCAAGATCTTGACGGTAAGCGTATCGCGACCTCGTATCCCAACACGGTAAAGGACTATCTTGAAAGTAAAGGTGTGCAGGCGAACTTGCACATTATTAATGGATCCGTGGAGATTGCTCCAAATATTGGATTAGCCGATGCTATTTGTGATATCGTATCCAGTGGCAGCACCTTGTTTAAAAACAATTTAAAAGAGGTTGAGACCATTTTAAAATCAGAAGCTGTTTTAGCCGTTTCTCCGATTATTTCTGAAGAGAAACAAGAAATCCTTAACACCATTCAGTTTCGGATCAGATCAGTATTAAAAGGGCGTCAATCGCGGTATATTTTGCTTAATGCGCCTAATGATAAAATTGAAACAATAAAGGAAATATTACCCGGAATGCGCAGTCCAACGGTTTTACCTCTGGCAGAAACAGGCTGGAGTTCTGTACATTCCGTAATTAGTAAAAATGAATTTTGGGCCATTATTGACCGGTTAAAAGAAGCAGGAGCGGAAGGCATTCTTGTTTGTCCTATTGAAAAAATGGTATTATAAGCTATTGAAGATGGAAATAATTAATAATCCAAATAAAGGTACCTGGAGCGATATTTTAAAGCGCCCTACACAAACATTAGACGCTATTGAAGGCATTGTAGGTGAAGTGTTTCAGGAGGTAATATCTAATGGTGATGCAGCCATTCAAAAGTATACAGCTAAATTTGATGACGTGACTTTAGAGTCCGCACTGGTTTCCGATACTGAAACGAAAGCTGCGATCAATCAGGTTTCCGAACCTCTTAAAAAAGCCATAATTCAAGCAAAAGAAAATATTGAAGCCTTTCATGCAGCACAAAAAACAGAACCTGTTAGGGTGGAAACAACACCGGGCGTTTCTTGCTGGCAGGAAAAACGCCCTATAGAAAAGGTTGGATTGTACATACCGGGAGGCACGGCACCATTATTTTCAACGGTGCTTATGTTGGCTATTCCCGCTAAACTTGCGGGATGTAAAGAGATCGTTCTGTGCTCTCCACCAAACAAAAAAGGAAATTTAGCTCCGGAGATCTTATTTACTGCGCAACTTTGTGGTGTTACAAAGATCATCAAAGTAGGAGGGATCCAGGCGATTGCCGGCATGACCTTCGGAACAAAAACGATCCCACAAGTGTATAAGATCTTTGGTCCGGGTAATCAGTTTGTAACCGTTGCGAAACAATTAGCAACCAAATACGGTGTTGCCATCGATATGCCTGCAGGCCCAAGTGAACTCCTTGTTGTTGCCGATGATTCCGCAGATCCTGCTTATGTAGCTTCCGATTTGTTGAGCCAGGCCGAGCACGGTATGGATAGTCAGGTTATTTTAGTGAGCAATTCCAAAGCCCTCATTGAAAAGGTTTCTGATGAAATAGCATCGCAAATTAGCGTTCTTCCGCGTAAAGCGATCGCAGAAAAAGCTATTAATAATTCAAAATTGATTTTTGTAGGAGATGATGCCACAGCTTTAGAAATGATCAATGAATATGGACCGGAACACTTCATTATTTGTACTAAAAATGAAGGTTTTTATGTTTCCGGAATTATGAATGCCGGTTCAGTATTTATCGGTAATTACACGCCTGAAAGTGCAGGAGATTACGCTTCAGGAACAAATCACACGCTTCCAACAAACGGCTTTACAAAAGCCTATTCCGGAGTAAACCTGGATAGTTTTATGAAGCAAATGACGTTTCAAAAAATCTCTGAAAAAGGTTTAAAAGCCATAGGTAAAACCATAGAAAATATGGCTGAAGCTGAAGGTTTGCAGGCTCATAAAAACGCGGTTTCCATCCGCTTAAAAGATTTGAAATAAGATGGATATTCAAAAGCTATTACGCAATAATATTAAGAATTTAAAGCCTTATTCCTCTGCACGTGATGAATTTCAGGGCGGCACTAAAACCATGGTGTTTTTGGATGCCAATGAAAATCCATTTGAAAATGGTGTAAACCGTTATCCGGATCCTTATCAAAATGCATTAAAAGGTTTGCTGTCTGAACTTAAAGATTTTTCCAGGGACCAGATCCTACTGGGAAATGGTAGTGATGAAGTTCTTGATATTATCTACAGAGCATTTTGTGAACCTAAAGACGATAACATTCTGATTTTACCACCAACCTATGGCATGTATGAGGTTTTGGCCGGCATAAATGATGTTGCGGTTAAGAAAATAAATCTCACGTCAGAATTTCAGCTCGATGTTCCAAAAATCCTTCAGGCTACCGATGATCATAGCAAATTGTTGTTATTGTGTTCTCCGAATAACCCAACAGGCAATAGTTTTTCCGAAAAAGATTTAGAAAAACTAATCAGTAAATTTAAAGGTATTGTTGTTCTGGACGAGGCTTATATCGATTTTTCCGAAAAAGAAAGCTGGCTTAAACGGTTGAATGAATTTCCAAATTTGATCGTTACGCAAACCTTATCAAAAGCTTACGGCATGGCTGGTATTCGTTTAGGAATTTGTTATGCTTCCAAAGAAATAATTACTGTTTTAAATCGGATTAAACCTCCATATAACGTGAATATTTTGACTCAGAAAAAAGCCATTGAACAGCTTCAGAACAAAGGTTTAGCCCATAATCAGATCAATGATATTTTGGAACAACGAAATCACTTGAAGATCGTTTTAAAGAATATTCCATTCATTTCAAAAATTTATCCAAGTGACGCTAATTTTTTATTGGTTAAAGTTGATGATGCAACTAAACGCTATCAGCAATTATTAAAACTTGGTATTGTAACACGCAACCGTACGAACGAGGTGGGATGTGAAAATTGTTTAAGACTTACTGTGGGAACGGCGGAAGAAAATAAAAGAATTATTGAGGCTTTCAAATCATTATCCAATTTGAAATCTTCAAAAAAATAATAAAAGCTTATGAAAAAAGTATTGTTTATAGACCGCGATGGCACGCTGATTAAAGAACCGGAAGACGAGCAAATTGATAGCTTTGAAAAACTGGAATTCTATCCAAAAGTGTTTCAGTATTTAAGTAGGATTGCCAAAGAACTGGACTTCGATCTGGTTATGGTCACGAATCAAGATGGCTTAGGAACAGATGCATTTCCGGAAGATACCTTTTGGCCGGTGCACAATTTTATCATTTCGACTTTTGAAAAAGAAGGGATTTCGTTTTCTGAACAGATTATCGACAGAACTTTTGCTAAAGACAATGCGCCAACGCGTAAACCGAACACGGGTTTATTAAAGCACTATTTTTCTGAGGATTACGATTTGGAAAACTCGTATGTTATTGGTGATCGTTTAACGGATATTGAACTGGCAAAAAACCTTGGATGCAAAGGTATTTATATCAATAATGAAACCCATTTAGGGACAGATGAAGTCACTGTAGCACACGATGAGTTACAGGAATACATTGCTTTAGAAACCGCCGATTGGGATACAATTTATGGTTTTCTAAAGGCCGATGAACGTTCCGGTGGAATCATCAGAAACACGAATGAAACCAAAATTGCTATTCAGCTTAACTTAGATGGTACCGGAAAAAGTAATATTGATACCGGGATTGCTTTTTTCGACCATATGTTAGATCAACTTGCAAGACACGGTCAATTGGACTTAACGATCAAAGTGGATGGCGATCTGGACGTTGATGAACACCACACCATTGAGGATACCGCAATTGCCTTGGGCGAAGTGTTTAACAAGGTTTTAGGAAACAAATTGGGTATTGAACGCTACGGCTTTTGTTTACCCATGGATGATTGTCTGGCGCAGGTTGCCATTGATTTTGGAGGCAGAAACTGGTTGGTATGGGAGGCCGAATTTAAACGTGAAATGATCGGTAAGATGCCAACAGAAATGTTTTATCACTTTTTTAAATCCTTTACCGATGGTGCCAAATGCAATTTAAATATTAAAGCCGAAGGAACGAACGAACATCACAAGATTGAAGCGATTTTTAAAGCCTTTGCGAAGGCCATAAAAATGGCCGTGAAACGCGATATAGAAAAAATGATTTTGCCGTCAACGAAAGGCTTGCTCTAAAAAAACAAAATGAAACTTGTAATCATAAATTACGGTGCCGGAAACATTAAAAGTATTCAGTTTGCATTTAATCGACTGGGACTTGAAGCAGAATTATCGGATGATCCTGAGGTGATTCAGGCGGCTGATAAGCTGATTTTTCCTGGCGTGGGAGAGGCCAATAGTGCGATGACCATGTTAAAAAAAAGTGGCCTGGATCATCTTATTCCTGAACTAAAACAACCCGTTTTAGGGATTTGTCTGGGCATGCAGCTTATGTGTAATTATACTGAAGAAGGGAATACACAGGGTCTTGGCATTTTTCAAACGGAAGTAAAGCGTTTTTCAAAAGGCTTAAAAGTACCACAAATGGGCTGGAATGTTATTAAAGATCTAAAATCTGAGCTCTTCGAAGGCATTAAAGAGAACGAATACATGTATCTTGTGCACAGTTATTACGCTGAACACTGTCAGGAAACTATTGCAACCACGGATTACGGCGTTAATTATGCCTCGGCCTTAAAACATGAAAACTTTTACGGTGTGCAATTTCATCCCGAAAAAAGTAGTGTGGCCGGCGCCCGAATATTAGAGAACTTTTTGAAACTATAACATGAGAATTATACCCGCAATTGATATTATTGATGGCAAATGTGTCCGTTTAACAAAAGGAGACTACGGAACTAAGAAAGTATATAGTGAAAGTCCGTTAGACATTGCTAAAGCTTTTGAAGATGCCGGAATTCAGTATTTGCATGTTGTGGACCTTGATGGCGCCAAAGCGCAACATATTGTGAATTACAAGATTTTGGAACGCATTACCTCAAAAACAAGTTTAAAGATCGATTTCGGAGGAGGTTTAAAATCGAATGAAGATCTCCATATCGCTTTTAATTCCGGGGCCAAGCAAATTACAGGCGGAAGCATCGCCGTAAAAGATCCTGAAATGTTTGAAAGTTGGCTTAAAAAGTATGGTTCTTCAAAGATCATATTGGGAGCGGACACCAACAATAACAAAATTGCTATTTCCGGTTGGACCGAAGAAAGCAACAAAAAAGTGATTCCCTTTATTAAAGGGTATCAAAGAAAAGGTGTTCAGTATGTAATTTGTACAGATATTTCAAAAGATGGTATGCTGGAAGGACCTTCAACAGAGCTTTATAAAAATATAATTCAGGAGTGTTCCAATGCCAGTGCCGATCAATCTATAAAATTGATCGCCTCCGGGGGAATTTCATCTTTAGACGATCTGGACCAGGTGCGCGCCATTGGTTGTGAAGGCGTTATTATTGGTAAAGCTATTTATGAAAATAAAATCACTTTAAAAGATTTAGAACGATACAGTTAACATGTTAACAAAACGAATCATACCGTGTTTAGATATCAAGAATGGCCGCACCGTAAAAGGTGTTAATTTCGTGGATTTACGAGATGCCGGCGATCCCGTGGCTCTGGCAAAACAATATGCTGAAATGGGTGCAGATGAATTGGTTTTTCTGGATATTTCAGCTACGCTGGAAGGCCGCGCGACCACATTGGACATGGTTTTACATGTGGCCGAGCAGGTAAATATTCCTTTTACTGTGGGTGGCGGAATTTCAAGCATTGCTGATGTTGATGCCCTTTTAAAATGTGGTGCTGATAAGGTTTCCATAAATTCATCTGCGGTAAAACGACCGGAACTTGTAAATGAATTGGCCGATAAATTCGGAAGTCAGTGTGTCGTAGTTGCCATAGATGCTAAACAGATAGGAAACTCATGGAAGGTGCATTTAGCCGGAGGAAGTATTCCAACGGAAATAGATCTTTTTGAATGGGCTAAAGAGGTTGAGCAACGTGGGGCAGGTGAAATCTTATTCACTTCCATGGATCACGATGGTACTAAAAATGGCTTTGCGAATGAAGCCCTCGCAAAATTATCATCAGAATTGCATATCCCGATTATTGCGTCCGGAGGTGCCGGAACAGTGCAACACTTTGCCGACACTTTTAAGGAGGGAAAAGCGGATGCAGCCCTCGCGGCAAGTGTATTTCATTTTGGTGAAATTCCTATTCCGGAATTAAAAAAAGAATTAAAGAAACAAAATATAGAAGTTCGATTATGACCATTAAATATGACAAAAACGGACTCGTTCCGGCGATTATTCAGGATGCCAGTACAAAACAGGTCTTGATGCTTGGCTATATGAATGAAGAAGCATACCATAAAACGATAGACTCGAAATTGGTGACTTTTTTTAGTAGAAGTAAACAGCGACTCTGGACTAAAGGCGAAGAGAGTGGCAATGTGCTACATTTAGTTGATGTGAAAAATGATTGTGATAATGATACACTTTTAGTACGCGTAAACCCCGAGGGTCCAACGTGTCACACGGGTACAGACACTTGCTGGAGTGAAGAAAATAGATCGCAATTTGGTTTTTTCTCTGAATTGGAGCGCATTATTGATCAACGTGTAGCTTCAAAGGACACCGATAATTCTTATGTGGCTCGTTTATTTTCAAAAGGGATCAATAAAGTGGCTCAAAAAGTAGGTGAGGAAGCCGTAGAGACGGTTATAGAGGCTATGGATACCAATGATGAACTGTTCATTTATGAATCGGCAGATCTTTTATTTCACTACCTCATGCTATTGAAGGCGAAAGGCTTTTCATTAAAAGATATCGAAAACGAATTAAAATCGCGTCATAAATAAATTTGGAGAAGAAAGGCGCCACATATCAGTATCATTTAAAAGTTGAAAAACAACACCTTGACGATCTTAATCATGTGAACAATATGGTTTATATCCAATGGATTAATGATATTTCTGAAAAGCATTGGGACCTTATTACGAATCCGGAACTTGAAGAAAACTACTTTTGGGTGGTCTTACGCCATGAGGTTGATTATTTGGGTCAGGCCTTATTAGATGACGAATTAACCCTCAAAACAAATGTAGGGGAGACCGGTGGTGTGAAATCTGTTCGCGAGGTTTATATTTACAAAGGCGACACGCTTTTGGTTCAAGCTAAAACAACCTGGTGTCTGGTAAATCGAAAAACATTAAAACCACAGCGTATTGGCAACGATATCCTAGCCATTTTGTTTCCGGAAAACTAACGTTGTGAACGCTTTAATTTCGAAATGAAAAAACACTTTTATCTCATTACCATTCAATATTTAGGCTATCGCTTTCATGGCTGGCAAAAGCAGCCCGATGTTAAAACATTGCATTTGATGGTGGATAGAACGTTGAATTTCATTCTGGAAGGGAAGTGGTTTAAAAGTTTAAGTTCGGGTCGAACGGATGCCATGGTTTCTGCAGAAAACGCTGCCATAGAGTTATTCCTGGAAGAACCACTGGAGGACATGGAAGCTTTTTTAGAGCTGTTTAATTATAATTTACCTCAAGATATTCGGGCCCTTTCTATAAAAGAAGTGGATAAGGATTTCAATATCATTAATCATTCTAAAACTAAGGAATACCATTACCTTTTTACTTTCGGCCAAAAATGCCATCCTTTTTGTGCGCCCATCATGACCACTATTCTGGATGATCTGGATATATACATCATGAAACAAGGTGCAAAATTGTTCGAAGGGAAACATTATTTCAAATCCTATTGCTTTAAACCAACCGATAAAGGTATTTACGACCGAGAACTTTTACACTGTGAGATCACAGAGAATACGGAATATACTGCTAGTTTTTTTCCAAAAAAGAGCTACGTTTTAAAAGTAAAAGGCAAAGGCTTTATGCGGAACCAGATCCGTTTGATGATGGGAACCCTCATCGATTTGGGAAAAGGAAAGCTTACTTTAGAAGATATCGAGTACAGTTTGCTTCCCGGAAATTTCGTTAAGATGGAATACATCGCTCCGGCATCCGGGCTCATCCTCAAGGATATTAAATTTGAGGATTGAACCTTCTTTCTTAAAGGATTTTAACACTTATTTTTCGCTTTAACATGAATTTAATTAAATCCGTTTTAATTCCGTTAAAACCTGTTAAAACACTTGATTTTACAGGTATTTTGACGTATATTAATAATGAAATTAAAACGAAAATTAATTATAAAAATGAATTATTTAAAGATGAAAAATGAAGATGTACTCAACGTAGTAGTTGAACTGAATAAATTATTAGCAGATTACCATATTTACTATCAAAAATTGCGTAGTAATCATTGGAATGTTCTAGGAAAGAATTTTTTTGAATTGCATCCTAAGTTCGAAGAAATGTACAATGATGCAAAATTAAAGATTGATGAGATCGCAGAGCGTATTCTTACCCTACGATACCATCCTCAAAGTTTAATGAGCAATTATCTGGAAACAGCAAGTATTAAAGAGGTAGAGCCTCTAATGAGTGATACTGATATGGTAACTGAAACTTTAAATGATCACAAATTACTTTTAGAGCAGATGTATATAGTGATTAAAAAAGCGGAAGAAATCAACGATGAAGGTACCATTGATATGATGGGAGCCTACATAAGAGAACTCGAAAAAACGAGTTGGATGTTAAGTGCCTGGAATAAAAAACCAAATGAAACTTTACAATCCGAAGTTGCCGAGACAGTTAAAGCTACTTCTTAAAATACAATCAAGTTAGTTTAAAGTTGAAATTAATCCCGCATCGACCTCACAGGTCTTTGCGGGATTTCTTATTTTAAAAACAAGGTATGCCTGTTAACTTTTTGTATTTTTAAAGAAAAATTCAAATGAATCCCACAATACCTCAGGAAGTACTTTCCTTTTTAAATGAACTGGAAAAAAATAATAACCGCGATTGGTTCAACGAACGTAAATCAGAATTCAAAAGTTTAAAAAACGAAGTAAAGTTCTTCAGCAATGCTTTATTGACGGAACTTAATAAGCATGATAAAATTGAAAAGATGAAACTTTTCAGGATTTATCGCGATGTGCGTTTTTCAAAAAATAAAATGCCTTATAAAACACATATAGCAACGTCTTTCCGTCGGTTAAAACCTGAATTACGCGGTGGTTATTATGTGCATATTAAACCGAATAATGAAAGTTTTATCGCCACAGGCTTCTGGGACCCCAACAAAGACGATCTGATGCGCATCCGTAAGGAATTTGAATTAGACCATTCTGAAATTCGAGAGATTATCGAAGACAAAACCTTCAAATCAATCTGGGGAGCTATGGAGGGCGACGAAGTTAAAACGGCTCCAAGAGGTTTTGATAAAGATCATGAAGCCATAGATCTCATCAAAAAGAAACAATTTGTATTCACTAAAAATTTTACGGATAAAGAAGTCGTTCATCCGGACTTTTTAAACCAGGTAAATTCAGCTTTTATGGCCATACGACCATATTTCGACTATATGAGCGATGTGCTCACTACCGATCTTAATGGTGTATCCTTGTTGTAAAGTTTAAACAGCGGCTAAATAATCGGGTTTATCGAACAGTTGGATATTGCTAATAATACGCTCCTTGACCAAATTCATCATCCGTTTATTTAATGCCGAAGAATTTTTAATATACAAAGTGTATTCGTCTACCGTGAATTGCCCGATGATCATACCCTTCAGGGAGTTTCGGAATTTCATGTCCTTGTGAATGGCATTCTCGATGTAATCCAGTCTTTTTTCCATAGACAAACCATAAAAAACGGCTTTGTGTTTGTTAATATAGTTTCTAAAAACTATAACAACCAGATCGTTTTGTAGTTTAATAACAGGTCGCAACACGGCGTTCTGAAAATACTCATCCTCGCTCATGTTATCTGAAATGGTTGCTGAAGGAATCTCGGGGCGCATTTGGGATAAATTTAAATCTCGCTGAGTCATAATGTAGATTTTCAATAAAATTATAGATTTAAAAATCCAATATGGCTATTCGAATTTCTAATTATTAACCGGGTTATTAACAAGTCCTTTTTTCTTACCTTTAAAAAAAGTAAAAAATGATGCGATTTCACACCAGAAAATGGGTAAAACCAGAAGACTTAAATCCAAACGGAACGCTGTTTGGAGGACGATTATTAGAATGGATTGATGAGGAAGCTGCTCTGTATTCTATCATTCAACTCGAGAATGAACGGGTTGTAACCAAATACATGAGTGAAATCGATTTTAAAGCTTCGGCCAAACCCGGTGATATTGTCGAGATCGGTATTGAAGTCGTTAAATTTGGAACCGCTTCGATCACCTTAAGTTGTGAAGTTCGAAATAAGATGACACATCAAACCATCATTACAATTTCAAATATCGTTATGGTGAATATGGGTGAAGACGGTAAAGCCAAACCTCATGGAAAAACTGAGGTAGAATACGTTTCCAAACGCCTGGAATAGGCATTCTTTCTAAAATTTATTTTTTAGTTGACAATCGTAAAATATGGCGTTGTACAATTTTCATCAATCCTAGGAATCTATTGAAATAATAGAGATTTTAACTACAATCATTAAGGATTATATAAAAATGTTGAGCATCGTAGTATGAAACCTTGTTTGAAGGCTAAAAACGTTCCTTATTTTTTAAATTTGCAAGCTATACAAGCCAATAAATTAAAGGTAAATTAAATATAATTATATTTTTATGAGCAAGACATTGTTTGATAAAGTTTGGGACTCTCATGTGGTACGAAAAATTGATGGCGGACCTGATGTATTTTTTATAGATCGTCATTTTATTCACGAAGTAACCAGTCCGGTAGCTTTTTTAGGTCTTAAACAAAGAGGTTTAAGTGTGTTGTATCCTGAGCGCACCTTCGCGACGGCAGACCATAACACACCAACAATTAATCAACACCTACCAGTTGAAGATCCTTTATCTGCAAACCAATTAAAGGCTTTGGAAGACAATTCAAATGAATATGGCATTAGTCACTGGGGTCTGGGTCATGAAAAAAATGGTATCGTTCACGTGGTAGGACCAGAGAATGGTATAACATTTCCGGGTGCAACGATAGTTTGTGGTGATTCGCACACCTCTACGCATGGGGCATTTGGCGCTATTGCTTTTGGAATTGGAACCTCTGAGGTTGAAATGGTACTTTCTACGCAATGTATCATGCAACCAAAACCTAAAAAGATGCGCATTAATGTGAATGGTAAATTAGGTAAAGGAGTAACCCCAAAGGATGTGGCGCTTTATATTATTTCGCAATTGAGTACTTCCGGTGCTACCGGTTATTTTGTGGAATATGCCGGCGATGTATTTGAAAACATGACTATGGAAGGCCGAATGACAGTATGTAACCTTTCCATTGAAATGGGAGCACGAGGTGGTATGGTTGCCCCTGATGAAACGACATTTAATTACCTGAAAGATAAACCGCTTTCACCTAAAGGAGCGGCCTGGGATGAAGCTGTTGCCCACTGGAAAACCTTAAAAACAGATCTGGATGCTACGTTTGATAAAGAGATCACGTTTAATGCTGCCGATATTGAACCTATGATAACCTTTGGTACAAATCCGGGCATGGGCATCGGGATTTCTGAACACATTCCAACGGCGGATATTGGAAAAGGCAACGTAGAAACCTATAAAAAATCATTGGATTACATGGGCTACGACGAAGATGAAGCCATGTTAGGTAAGAAAGTAGATTATGTATTCCTGGGTAGCTGTACGAATGGTCGTATTGAAGATTTCAGAGCCTTTGCATCCATTGTAAAGGGTAAGAAAAAAGCAGGTAATGTAACGGCCTGGCTCGTTCCTGGTTCACACGAAGTGGAGAGCAAAATTAAAGAGGAAGGTATTTTGGATATTATTACGGAAGCCGGATTTAGCTTACGTCAACCGGGATGTTCCGCTTGTTTGGCTATGAATGATGATAAAATTCCAGCCGGAAAATATGCGGTAAGTACATCAAACAGAAACTTTGAAGGACGTCAGGGTCCCGGTGCCAGAACCATGCTTGCAAGTCCGCTTGTAGCAGCTGCAGCAGCAATTACCGGGGTGGTAACTGACCCGAGAGACTTACTTTAATCAAATAATTACAGAAAGAAATACACTATGGCTTACGATAAATTTAATGTTCTAACCAGCACAGCAGTACCATTACCCTTAGAGAACGTAGATACGGATCAGATTATACCGGCCCGCTTCTTAAAAGCTACGGAGCGTAAAGGTTTTGGAGATAATTTGTTTAGAGACTGGCGTTATAATAATGATGGTTCACCTAAGGAAAACTTCGTTTTGAATAATCCTGTTTACAGTGGAAAAATTCTTGTAGGTGGAAAGAACTTTGGTTCCGGTTCATCACGTGAACACGCCGCCTGGGCCGTTTATGATTATGGTTTCCGTTGTGTGGTATCTAGTTTCTTCGCTGATATCTTTAGAAACAACTGTTTGAATGTAGGGGTGTTACCTGTTCAGGTGAGTCCTGAGTTTGCAGAGCAACTTTTCGAAGAAATTTATAAAGATCCGAATACGAAAATTGAGGTAAACCTACCGGAAGAAACTATTACTATGCTTTCAACAGGAGCTAAAGAAACCTTTGAAATCAATAGTTACAAGAAGCAAAATATGCTTAACGGTTTTGACGATATCGATTATTTACAAAATATGAAAGGTGAAATAGAAGCATTTGCTGCCGAATTACCTATGTAACCATGAGTGCTAAAAGACGTATTGAAATAATGGATACGACACTTCGTGACGGTGAACAAACCTCCGGTGTGTCGTTTTCTGCTTCTGAAAAGTTAACCATAGCTAAATTACTTTTACAAGAGCTTAAGGTTAATCGCATTGAAATTGCGTCAGCACGAGTATCAGAAGGAGAGTTTCAAGCGGTTAAAGATATCACGGCATGGGCTTCTGAAAACGGCTTCATCGATGCTGTTGAAGTCCTCACTTTTGTAGATGGTGGTGTTTCCATAGAGTGGATGCTTGATGCCGGTGCCAAGGTTCAAAACCTACTCACAAAAGGTTCATTAAACCATTTAAAATACCAGCTCAAAAAGACTCCAGATCAGCACTTTAAGGATATCAAAGAAAACATTGCTTTAGCAAAAAGTAAAGGTATTGAAACGAATGTGTATTTGGAGGATTGGAGTAATGGCATGCGGAATTCCAAAGACTATGTTTTTGATTTTTTAAACTTTTTATCCGGTCAACCTGTGAAGCGTATCATGCTTCCGGATACCTTAGGGGTGTTAACTCCAAAAGAATCCTTTGATTTTATTAAGGAAATAAGAGACACTTTTCCTGATATTCACTTTGATTTTCATGCGCACAACGATTACGATTTAGGCGTTGCAAATGCTATTGAAGGCGTACGTGCCGGAGCCAATGGATTACATCTTACCGTAAACGGTATGGGTGAGCGTGCAGGGAATGCACCTATGGCCAGCACTATAGCTGTTTTAAATGACTTCCTTCCGGATGTTGAAATCACGGTGAATGAAAAAGGCCTTTTTGCAGTAAGCAAACTTGTTGAAACCTTTTCGGGAATATTCATTCCAGCGAATAAACCCATTATCGGGGCCAATGTATTCACCCAAACGGCCGGTATTCATGCTGATGGCGATAACAAAAAGAACCTTTATTTCAGTGATCTCATGCCGGAACGTTTTGGAAGAAAACGCCAATACGCTTTGGGTAAAGCCTCCGGAAAAGCTAACATTCAAAAGAATTTACAGGAATTAGGTTTAAAACTTAATGACGACGATATAAAGAAGGTCACCCAGCGGATTATCGAATTAGGCGATAAAAAACAGGTGGTTACCAAGGAGGATCTGCCCTATATCATTTCAGACGTTCTTGATCGTAATTATGAGGAAAAGGTTAAGGTGAGGTCTTATGTACTCACACATGCTAAAGGCTTGCGACCTTCAACGTCGGTTTCTGTTTGTATCAAAGGAAATTCCTTTGAGGAAAGTGCTCAGGGCGATGGTCAGTTTGATGCCTTTATGAATGCTGTAAAAACGATTTACAGAAAACAAAAAATGACCCTTCCGATGCTTATTGATTATGCCGTGCGTATCCCACCGGGAAGTAACTCGGATGCACTTTGTGAAACGATCATTACATGGAAAGCTGAAGATAAAGAATTTAAAACCCGTGGACTGGATTCCGATCAAACGGTCTCTGCGATCATCGCCACGGAAAAAATGCTAAACATAATTACAAATTAAAATAAATGAAATTTAATATAGCCCTTTTAGCCGGAGACGGCATAGGACCGGAAGTTATAGAACAAGCCGTGAAAGTAAGTGATGCTGTGGCCAAAAAATTCGGTCATGAGATCACCTGGAAACCTGCACTTACAGGTGCTGCGGCCATTGATGCTGTTGGAGAACCTTATCCTGACGAAACCCATGACGTATGCACCAGTTCTGATGCGGTGTTATTTGGCGCTATTGGTCATCCAAGATTCGATAACGACCCTTCAGCCAAAGTTCGTCCGGAGCAAGGCTTATTAAAAATGCGTAAAAAATTAGGGTTGTTCGCCAATGTGCGTCCAACCTTTACTTTTCCATCACTAATCGATAAATCACCTTTAAAGAAAGAGCGTATCGAAGGTACGGATCTCGTGTTTTTACGTGAATTGACCGGCGGGATTTATTTTGGAGATAAAGGACGTCGCGATGGTGGTGAAACGGCTTTTGATAATTGTGAATACACGCGAGATGAAGTAAAGCGTTTAGCTAAAAAAGGCTTTGAATTAGCCATGACACGCTCCAAAAAACTGTGCTGTGTAGATAAAGCTAATGTTTTAGAAACCTCTCGCTTATGGCGGGAAACAGTACAGGCTATGGAAAAGGATTATCCGGAAGTAACAGTAAGTTATGAATTTGTAGATGCTGTAGCCATGCGTTTGGTGCAATGGCCAAATAGTTATGATGTTCTAATCACTGAAAATCTGTTTGGAGACATATTAACGGATGAGGCTTCCGTAATATCCGGATCTATGGGATTGATGCCTTCAGCCTCGATGGGTGCGGATATTGCTTTATTTGAGCCGATACACGGGTCTTATCCCCAAGCCACAGGAAAAAATATTGCCAATCCTATGGCAACAGTATTATCTGCAGCCATGATGTTCGAAATGGCATTTAATCTTCCTGATGAAGGTAAAGCCATTCGTGACGCCGTAAATAAAGCGCTGGCGGAAGGCATAGTAACTGAAGATCTTGCAGACGGCGGACCTTCTTATGGTACTAAAGAAGTAGGGGACTGGCTCGCCGCGAATATTTAATAAAACAAAACAACATCAATACAAAAGGATGCTCATTTAAGCATCCTTTTTTTTGTATCTATTTTTTTGAATTCCATTCTTTAAAAGAACTACTGCTTGGCAATTCGAAGATTTCCAACTCAAAGTAGGGTAGAGCAGCTAGTAAGTGATCGAAAATATCAGCCATGATATACTCATAATTTTCCCAACGTTTATCGCTACTAAAAACATAAACTTCTAAAGGAATTCCCTGAGGTGTTGGCGCCAGCTGTCTGGCCATGATCATCATATCTTTATTTACCGCAGAATGATTATTTAAATACGTATCTATATATTTTCTAAACACGCCAATGTTGGTCAGGTTTCTACCGTTAATCAACAAACTCTTATCAATATGATGTTCTGTATTGTAGGCTTTAATATCCGCTTGTCGCGTATCAATATACTCCGATATCAGTTGGATCTTTTTAAGTTTTCGTACGGCTTCTTCCGTCAGGTATTTAATGCTTTCCTGCTTGATAATAATAGCGCGTTTAATACGACGTCCATCAGAATTTACCATGCCACGCCAGTTTTTGAAAGAATCTGAAATTAGAGCATAGGTTGGAATCGTGGTAATGGTCTTATCGAAATTCTGAACCTTAACCGTAGCTAAACTAATTTCAATAACATCGCCATCGGCACCATATTTTTCAAAAGTGATCCAATCGCCAATACGAACCATATCATTGATAGACACTTGAATACTGGCCACAAAACCAAGGATCGTATCACGAAACACCAAAATTACCACGGCAGAAATAGCACCTAAACCGGTAATAAAGTGTATGAAAGGAATTCCGGTAATGATAGCAATGGCCGACAAAATTCCACCAAGCCAGGCGAAGATCATAAACACCTGGATGTAACTATCAATAGGTTTATCCTTAAAACGTTCCAGTGTTTTCAGATAATCCTTTAACGTGTTTAAAACACTTCGAATCACCCAAAGTGTAAGCAGTATGGCAAAAACCTGTAAGGCTTTTTCCAGAATCGCTTCTGTATATGGAAAATCCGCAAATACTCCCGGAACAAAGGCTATTCCAATGAGCAAAGGAATGATATGTGCCATGTTTCGTGGCGCTTTATTTTTCACCAGAAGATCATCAAAATTGGTTTTAGAACGTTCAGCAAATTGTGAAAATGCACCTATTAAAATTTTTCTGATGATAAAATCAACAACAAAAATAATCACTAATAAAGCGATCAATAACAGGAACATATTGAGATAAATCGCAACAGTCTCTGAGATATCCATCTGAATTAAATAATCATAGATCCAGTGTTTCCAGGGGAATTCCGGTAGTGATGAATTTGTATTTTGAAGAAGTAGACTCATGAGTTCAGTTAAGCTTGAATGTATTTTTTATCAATATAAAACGTTCCAAACGGAATTATCGATGCTAATAGAACCGTAACAAAATCTTTTTTACCCCATTGGAAATCGGCTCTGATCATAAAGGCCAAAATCAAATATCCAATAAATAACAAGCCATGTGGCATGCCTAGAATTTTCACGTATTGTGGCTCACCTGCGATGTATTTCACCGGTGTTGCAATAAACAATAGCAAAATATAGGAAAGACCTTCAAGAAAGGCTACAATTCGAAATATATTACGGAATGAGAGCATGTTCTAAATTTTTTACAAAAGTACATTAGAAGTTCCGAAAGACCATATAAAATGATGTTTTGATGATAAATAAAAAATGGAAAAGTTTATTTTAAAGATGAAACATACCGCTGATGGATTTTCTACAATGCTTGTATGAAAATTTATTTATATTAGAGCGCCATCAACTAATAGCTATGAAAAAAATTATAATAACCCTCTTATGTGGTTTTATATGCTTTAATGTCCTACAAGCTCAAACTTTAATTTACGCCAAACAAGCAGGAAGCGATACTATGGATTCCATTCTGGATCAGGGGAATGATATTGTCATGGATCCTGCGGGAAATTCCTATGTTACGGGAATCATGTCCAATTGGACTACCGGCTCAGTATTTGGTGCAGGCGAAGCCAATGAAACTATTTTATATGCCAATGGCGCTTTTGTTGCGAAATATGATCCAACGGGATTGCTCCTTTGGGCCATTCAAATTGGAGACAATAATTTTGAAGTAGTAAGTAACGCGATTACCCTGGATCCTGCAGGTAATGTTTACATTACGGGTTATTTCCAATCGGAAATTACCTTTGATCCCGGATTACCAACCGCGCAAACCTTTACTGCCAATGGAAATTCCAGAGATATTTTCTTCGCTAAATTTGATACTTCAGGGCAATTTATTTGGGCAAAAACCTGGGGTGGTACAGGCGATGATGCATCTGGCGAAAATGATATTGAACTCGATAGCAATGGAAATATTTATCTGACAGGTGCTTTTAACGGCACTGTTGTTTTTGGTTCCGGTGAACCAAATGAGACCACCTTAAACGGAAATAATTCGGATATTTTTTTAGCGAAATATGATGCGAATGGCGCTTTAATCTGGGCAGTAAATGCCGGAGGAGCAAATAATGATTCCGGGAGAAACCTTGATTTAGATTCTAACGGAAACATCTATCTTACCGGGAATTTTTATAATGAAGCTACATTCGGTTTAAATCTCAATAATGAAACCTCACTCACCGGTTCAACAGAAGCCGGGTTTATTGCCAAATATGATAATGACGGAAATTTTCAATGGGCTCGAAGTCCATTTATTGGGTCTCCAAACACAAATATTGGAGTTGATATAAAGGTTCTGGATGATCAAAGAATTGTGTATTTGGGAACCTACACAAAAACCAATCAATTAACAGATTGTGTTTCAGTAGATTCAGATTCTGATGCTATAATTATGGCCCAGTATGATGCTAATGGTGAATATATTTGGAACACGACGTTTAAAAGTCAATTGAATTGTTATGGCTTAGCCATGGATATAGATTCTAATGGTTTCATTTACATTACGGGATTGTTTGCTCAAGATGCACTTTTAAATGAAGGCCTTTGTAATGAAACGACACTCGTGCAATATGCTCAGGGAAGTATGTTTTTAGCTGCTTACGATCAAAACGGACAATTTTTGAGTGCTACCAGTGTCCAAGGTACTGATTTTTCGATGGGTCGTGGGATCTCTGTAAACAATACAGGTACCATAGCCGTTACGGGATATTTCGATGGCGATACCACTTTCGGACCTTCTGAACCCAATGAAACAACATTAGTAGAAAATGGCGTTAATGAAATATTTGTTTCAAAATATCAATTAGATCTGAACAGCTTAACCGGGCAAACTTATGCAGGAGAGAGCAATTGTATTGAAGTTTGTGAAAATGCTGACCCCGTTGATCTATTTACTGCATTATTGAATAACCCTGATTCCGGAGGAGTCTGGACACCTGCTTTAAACAGCGGATCCGGAGTGTTTGATCCAAATACCGATACTTCGGGAGTTTATCGTTATTCCGTTTCTGAAGGTAATTGCATTAGTGATTATGCTGAAATTACAGTAGATATCAACGGCACCATAAACCCGGGAGAGAATGCTACGGTTAACATTTGTATTCAGGACGATCCTTTTGATCTAACCACAGCTTTAGGTGGCACTCCTGATGCAGGCGGCACCTGGACGCCAGCTTTGACGAGCGGAACCACTGTTTTTGACCCGGCTGTTGATACTTCAGGGATTTATACGTATTCGGTATCGAGTGCTTTTTGTGGTACTGCCTCGGCGGAACTCACTGTAAATGTAGTTCAGGCTATAAACGCAGGATCGGACGGTTCTGCATCACTTTGTGAAAATGATACCGCAGTAGATTTGTTTCGTTTTTTAAATGGAAATCCCAATTCCGGTGGAACATGGACACCTAATTTAACCAGTGGTTCAGGACTATTCGATCCTGCCGTTGATGCTTCCGGAATGTATACTTACACCGTTAGCAGCACCTGCGAAACCCTTTCTGCTGATGTTACTGTAACCGTGAACACGTTGCCCAATGCCGGACAGGATGCCAACGTACAAGTTTGTGAAACAGGTGATCCTATCGATCTATTTACCATACTCACAGGAACTCCGGATGCCGGCGGACAATGGTCTCCGGCACTTTCAGGAGAATCGGGAATGTTTGATCCCAAAATAGACAATCCCGGCGTTTACACGTATACGGTTACCAATGCCTGTAGTAGTTCCAGTGCCTCGGTTTCAGTTAATGTTACTGCTGCAACGCCAGTTACCGGTTATGACGTTTTGATCTCGGATTATAGCTCCAATAACCTTATTGAAATTGTTATGAACACTGATTTGGAGTATGAATTCGCATTAAACAACGGAACGTATCAATCATCACCTGTTTTTAGAAATTTAGGTGGTGGTGATTATATCATATCTATTCAGGAAAAAAATGGTTGCGGCGAGGTTCAAATTCCTGTTTCACTCATTGGATTCCCCAAATACTTCACCCCGAATAATGATGGCTTTAATGATACCTGGAAAATAATCGGGCAAACGGATAAGCGCTATTCGATATCCATTTATAATCGTTACGGAAAACTTTTAAAATCTCTTCCGGATAATGATTCTCGAGGTTGGGATGGAACCTATCGCGGTAAAAAACTCCCCTCAGACGACTATTGGTTCCGAATTGAATTTGAGGACGGTATGGTTCGTCAGGGACATTTTGCTTTAAAGCGGTAAAATGAATAAACTAATCTTTCTTTTTCCGAGTCTATAGAAAATTCAAATAGGAAATACGAAGGTCTTTGTGGTAGACGCGATCGTCTCTGAATAAGCGTCATTTTTTATTCTTCATAGCTCAAAACCAAAAGAATCCCCAAATCATTTTCTTAAACGTATCAGGAACCATACCTTTGCAAGAATTTATAAATTAATGCATGATTATGAGTAAAGTAAAAGAAAATGATACCGTAGCGGTACATTATACAGGAAAATTAACAAACGGACAGGTTTTTGACAGTTCTGTGGACCGAGAGCCTTTAAAAATCCAATTAGGACAAGGGCAATTGATTCCGGGCTTCGAAAAAGCTTTGGTAGATATGGAAGTTAACGAAAAGAAAACGGTAACTATTCCTAAAGAAGAAGCTTACGGCGAAGTACGCAAAGATTTGTTTCAAAAATTACCTAAGACAGAACTTCCTGAGAGCATTAAACCTGAAGTTGGTTTAGGCCTTGTAGGTTCAAGACCTGATGGTACACAGCAACAATTCAGAATTGCTGAAGTAAGCGACGATCATATCGTTATAGACGCCAACCATCCATTAGCCGGACAAGAACTGGTATTCGATTTGGAATTGGTTAGTATCGACTAACACGACTATAAAATGAACAAAAAGCCTCAACATCTGTTGGGGCTTTTTTTATGGAATTTCCTTATGAATTGAAAATTAGCCAAGATGCTTCAGTGCTTAAATCCCCGGAACTTTTTAATCAAGGCAAGATCCAGGAATACAAACCATAAAATACAGGCCGTAAAGGTGATTTTTTGAATGACGGGAAGTTGTTTAAGTAATACTTCAGATTCGTAGATATAGTAATTTGCCAGAAACAAAACCAAACACAGCACACCCAAAACAAAAAGTCCTTTAAAATGATCCAGATACAAGCTAACTAAAGCGATCATTAAGGAAATGGTTCCAAAAACTCCGGCAATACGCACCACCACATCATGATTTTGAGGTCCCAAAAGTAGGGTAGTACCCATAGCGAGCATACCTGTCCAGCGCATGAATACTAAAGCTTTGGCCTTTCTGAAAAACAATTTAGGCAAATACCACCACAACACCATTAAACTTAAACATAAAAATCCCAGAGCTATTTTGGCATACACACTGGCGGTATTTTCCAAACCGCTGATGGTTTGAGCATCCAGGAGATCGCAGAGGTAATTATCTTTTAAATGAAACCCGGTTTGCGCGGGCACATTCCAGGAACCACCGGGATAATGAAGCGCCGCCAGGCTGTAAAACACCACAAAAAGGAGCATACCGGCTATGGGGAGCCGGAAAAGGATATTTTGTTTGTTTGGTGAAAGTTTCATTGTAGGAAACTTTAGGGATTAAAGTTACAATTGATTTTGAGGTATATCACTGATTTTTATCATCATAATAACAACAATCCGGAATATTATTTAGGCTTAGAATTGCTTAGAAATAATCTCTATCGGTATTATTCGTTTGAACGAAGTTCCCGCAAATTGCTTTGACATAATTATGGTTACGATATGACCATAAAGGCGTTATATTTATAATTATGTGCAAATTGCGAAGCTATACGCAATTTGCTTTAGTAAACAATTGTTCTATAATTTATATTATGTAAAATAGAATATTTCAAATACTGCCCTGTACCATATCTTTTCTCTCTAATTCTAAAATAAAACAACCTCACCTTTTTAAAATTTTATTAGTAATTATTATAGTCAACACTAACAGAACACCATAATAAAAAAGGTATTTAAAATGGAATGGCATATTTTCATTTAAAGCAAACAAAACTCCAAGATTCACAGAAATATGAACAATAATAATCTCTAATAAATTTTTGTTTTTTTCATAGATGTAACCAAACAATAATCCTGCTAAAAAGGATATTATACATTGTTCAATATCCATATGCCAAGCGGAAAAAAATATGCTTGACATAATTATTGAGGTTTTTACCGAACACTTTTCTCTTAATTTGGTTTGTATTATCCCTCTGAAAAATAATTCTTCTAAAATAGGACCAATAAGTAATAGTTTAAAGCAATAATACCCTTTTGAAAAGGAAAAATTTTCGTTAAATAAAATATCTGAACTTGGTACCATTACCCCAATCTGTCCCAGATTTATATTTTTTAATAACAGGACTAAGTTTAATAAAGGAAATAAAAGCATTAGCAATAGGCCTAACACTATGAGTTTAAAAACTCTGAAAGCTGATATTTTATCAAATAAAATAATAGGTTTCCATACCCACAATAATATCCCTGAAAAAATCAGTAGTGATAGGTCAATACTAACAAGAACGGTAGTTTTAAAATAAAATATTTGTACTAAAATGTATGACAACATTAGTGTCGTCAACATAAGAAGTAAAAAAACTATTGCGATTTGTAGTAATACTTTGATTTGTTCTAATTTCCGGTGAAGTTGAAAATTTTTACAATACCATTCTTTTTAATTATGTATAAATGAGACTAAAAAAATTATCGCTACAAGTTTTTAATCGACAAACGGTATGTGTACATAAAAAAAGAACCGACATCCAAAAGGATGCCGGTTCACACTATCAACATGAGGATCTTAGGGATCTAATTCTTAAGGGAGTTCATGTCAATAACAAATCTATATTTAACATCGCTGGCTACCACACGATCGTAAGCTTCATTAATATTCTGCATATTAATCATTTCAATATCACTTAAAATATCGTGTTCACCACAGAAATCCAACATTTCCTGAGTTTCCTTGATACCGCCAATTAATGATCCGGCGATGCGTTTACGTCCCATAATGATATTACCACCATGGAATGGTTTTAAGGGCTCTACAGCGCCTACCAAACACATCGTTGCATCAATCTTCAATAATCCTAAATACGGATTCATATCGTGACCTACAGGAATGGTATTCAATATGAAATCGAAACTTCCGGCGTGTTTTTTCATTTCATCTTCATCCGTTGAAATCAAAACCTCGTCGGCTCCCAAATCCTTGGCATCACCGGCTTTATCCGGTGATCTGGTGATCATCACGGTATGTGCGCCCAGGGCATGCGCGAATTTTACACCCATATGTCCCAGTCCGCCCAGACCAACAACACCTACCTTATCGCCTTTTTTAACGTTCCAGTGACGTAATGGCGACCAGGTGGTAATTCCGGCACATAATAAGGGCGCGGCTCCCGGTTTATAAATATTTTCCGGTAAACGCAGTACAAATTGCTTGTCTACAGTGATCGCCGTAGCGTAGCCACCATAGGTATTCGTTCCCGGAATATGCGGGTTAGGACTGTTATAGGTAAACGTTGCGCCGTTTTCACAGAACTGCTCCAGATCTCTTTCGCAAGAGGCGCATTCGTGGCAGGAATCTACCATACAGCCCACGCCTACGTAGTCGCCCACTTTAAAATCGGAAACATTGTTTCCTACGGCTACCACTTTTCCAATAATTTCATGACCCGGAACTACAGGATATTTAGATCCGCCCCATTCGTTTCGAGCGGTATGAATATCACTGTGACACACGCCACAATAGGTTATTTCAATTTTAACATCGTCGGCTTCCGGTTCACGGCGCTCAATATCCATCGGCTTTAGATCCTCTGTTGCTCCGGCCGTCCCGAAAGCTTTTACTGTTGTTGTATTCATATATTTATTATGCGTTTTTTAAATTAATTTTTAAATCGATTTGTGCTTTCAATAATTTTGAAATCGGACAAACCTCTTTTGCTTTCTGGGCAATTTGCTGAAACTGTTCTGCATCAATACCAGGTACATCACCATTCAGATTAAGCGTGATATTGGTTACTGCACCATCTTCAAAGGTTCCCGTGGCATTTACGTCCAACGTATTTGCTGTAAAGTCATTCTCATTCAGCAAAAAGCTCAATTGCATGGCGAAACATCCGGCATGTGCGGCTCCCACCAGTTCTTCAGGATTAGTGCCCTTCTCCCCGTCTTCAAAACGCGTATGAAAGGAGTACTGTGTATTTTCCAATACCTTGCTGCCTGTAGTTAAGGCGCCTTTTCCATCTTTTCCACTGCCATTCCATACGGCTTTTGCTTTTCTTGTAAATTTCATTATTTAAATTTTTAAAAGTTAATAGTTCAGTTTGTTAAGCCTCTTTCAAAGCTTCTGATTTCGGATAATCTGTATATCCTTTTTTACCCGGTGTGTAGAAGGTATCTTCATCCCAATCGGCTAATTCCAAGTGATGCTCAAAACGTTCTACCAGGTCCGGATTTGAAATAAAAGGTTTTCCGAAGGCTACCAAATCGGCATCGCCATCTTCAATCACTTTATTTCCTTTTTCCTGATCAAAACCGGCATTGATCATTAAAGTTCCGTTGTACATTGGTCTGAAATGTTTTGCAATCTCGGTGACCGCGTACGGAATATCAGAAACATCGTTAAACGGTTCTGATAAATGAATGTATGCCAGGTTATAATCGTTTAATTTTTTGATAATGTATTCGAAGGTCGGAATTGTTTCTTCATCCATCGTCATTCCAAAAATACCATTCAGCGACGGATTAAAACGTGCTCCGATCTTTTCTTCAGGAATCACTTCCTTAATGGCATCGAGGGTTTCAAAAAAGAAACGTGCCCGGTTTTCTATACTGCCACCGTACTCATCAGTCCTGTGGTTTGAGGTTCCATTAAAGAACTGGTGAAATAAATAACCGTTGGAAGAATGTATTTCTACACCGTCAAAACCTGCTTTTACCGCATTGGCCGCGGCATTTCTAAAATCATTTATCGTGGTTTTGATCTCGTCTTTGGTCATGGCTTTAGGTGCTACAGTATCTTTAAAACCTTCCGGTGTGTACGACTGTGCATTCGGATTTACATCTGAAGCCGATAAAGGCAATTCCCCATCGTGAAAATCGGGATGCGACATGCGGCCCACGTGCCATAATTGAATAAAGATCTTTCCGCCTTTATCATGAACACGCTTGGTGACCTTCTTCCAGCCTTCTACCTGTGCCTCTGTGTGAATTCCGGGGGTATTGATATACCCTACGGCACGCTCAGAAACCTGCGATCCTTCCGTAATAATTAATCCTGCGGAAGCGCGTTGTTCGTAATAAATGCCTTGTAATTCATCGGTTGGTACTTTGCTTTCGTTATCGGCTCTACTTCTTGTCATGGGCGCCATGACCACGCGATTTTTAAGGTCTAAATTTTTGTGATAAGGCGTCAATAAAGGTTGTTTACTCATATTTTTCTCTTTCTATTTTATTAGGTTTATGTATGTGTGGAAATACCTGATTTTTCAGGTCTTTTCATAATTTCCTAACGTAAAAGTAAGAGACAATACGCAGAATTCTATTGATGTATATCAATTAGAGAAAATTTAACTTTTTAGCGTACGGCGCACGCGACTCAAGTTTTCTGGAGAAACGCCCAGGTAATTTGCAATGTCGTAATTAGCAACACGATTTTCGATATTTGGGTAAGATGTACAAAATTCCAGATACCGGGCTTTGGTATCTTTTTCCAGAGTTGATAAGATGCGTTTGCGCTGGGAAATAAAGGCATTTGTAACTAAAATGCGGAAGTAGCGTTCGAAAATGGGCGCCTCGTCATAAAGCTTTTGAAGGTTTTCATAGCTGATGGAAAGGAGTCTAGAAGGTTCTATAGCCTCCAGGTATAATCGTGAAGGATTACCATTAAAATAGGCGTCAAAATCACCAATCCACCAGTCCTCTATCGCAAATTGTATGATATGTCTACTCCCCTTTTCATCCATGTAATACGCCTTCAAACAACCTTCAACCACAAAATATTCGTGCATAACCTGTGTTCCGGGCTGCAGTAAAAAGGTGCCTTTACCCATTGAAACTTCATTCAAAAGGGACTGTAATAACTCTAAATCGGAATCTTTTGGCGCAACATAACGCCTTACGTGGTCCGCGATAACAGGATACTTCATACGTAAAAATAGAAAATAATCTAATATTTAGGAATACCAGGAAAGAATAAGAAACCGATCTTATTCGATTTCTTCATAATCAATGTAATCGCCAACCTCGTCTGATGAGGCTTTTCTTTGATTCGGCATTTTGTCGATGGTTACTTCACCCTCTTTTTTAGGTGCTTCACGCTGATTCTGTTCATATCGGCCACCAAATTGCTCCTCGGCTTTCTTAGCCACAAAACGCATAAGCACTGGCGCGAACAAACGACTTAATATTTTAATACCGAAATAAACCAGCATGATAATAAGAATCATGCGTACTAACCCGGTAGCAGATGCATATTGCATAAAATGTAATTTTCTACAAATTTACAACAGAATACCCTTAAAACTGGTTCAAAAACCTTAAAAAATCTATAAAATATCTATATTTGACTAATGTCGAATTAAAGACTTCAACACAATACACGATAATAACTTTTAATAAAATAGTTATGAACCCACTAAAATCTACTTTAATATTAATCTTTAGTTTATGGACCGGCACCGCGCTGGCTCAATATACTGATGTTATCAATTCCAATCGTCCGGGTGTTTCTAAAAGCGCTTTTTCTGTAGGCACCGGAGTGCTACAATTCGAATTGGGACCTTACCTGGTGAAAGAAGAGCGTAGCCCCTTCCCTGCCTATGATGTTGATGGCTTTGGAATTGATTTTGCCACGCGTTATGGGTTTTTATTTGAGGAATTGGAACTGAATATTGAAGGCACCTATCAGAATGATAATAAAGTTTTTAAAGCCACACCGAATTCTGTAAACGATCGTGGAAATTTTAAAACGCTTACTATTGGTGCAAAGTATTTGCTTTACGATCCTAATAAAAATGAAGAAGCTAATAAGCCGAATCTGTATAGCTGGAAAGCCAATCATGGTTTTAGATGGCGTTCGTTGATACCTGCTGTTGCTGTTTATGCCGGAGCGCATTATGACACCAAGGACAATCCATATACCGCTGCAGGAATCGAAGGTTTTAGCCCGAAAGTAATGATCGCGACACAGCATAATTTTGCCGGTGGCTGGGTGTTAGTGATGAATTTTATCAAAGAGCGTATTGGCACAGATCAATCAGATTTCTCTTATGTGATCTCATTAACGCATGCTTTAAGTCCGAAATGGGTAATTTTTGGAGAAACGCAGGGTATTCAAAGTGATTTTTATGCAGATAACCTGTTCCGCGTTGGTGGCGCCTTTTTATGGACTAAAGATTTCCAGCTGGACACAGCATTAACCTTCAATACCAAAGATACGCCGTCTGTTTTTAATGCGAATTTCGGCATGTCCTACCGCTTTGATTTTCATAATGACAAAGTTGTTGATAACGGGACTTCCGCTCAGGATGAAGGGAAACGAAGAAAACGTAGAAATAAACGTAGAAAATCAGATGAAATTCCACCACATCTACAACAAAAGCGTGATGTCCAGGAATTCGATAATTAAAAATAGCGTTCAATTTAGTAGCAGTATATGATTACACTCAAAGAAGTACAGTCCAAATCCGACTTAAAGGCTTTTGTGAAATTTCCATTTAAGATCTACAAGGATAATCCGTATTGGGTACCCCCGATTATTAGTCAGGAGATGAATTCTTTCAACAAAAAGGAAAACCCTGTGTTTGAGGATGCCGCTGCGCGGTTGTTCCTGGCTTACAAAGGAAAGGAAATTGTAGGACGCATTGCTGCCATTATCAATTGGGCTGAGGTCAAAGAGTCCAAACTTAAAAAAATGCGTTTCGGCTGGTTCGATTTTGTGGATGATCCTGAGGTTTCCAAAACCTTATTGGATGAAGTTGCTACGATTGGAAAAGCTAATAATTTGGATTACATGGAAGGGCCTGTAGGGTTCTCTAATTTAGATAAGGTTGGCGTGATGACAGAAGGTTTTGAAAGTAAATCGACCATGGTTACCTGGTATAACGCGGCGTATTATCAAAAGCATTACGAAGCTTACGGAATGACCATTGAAAAGGGCTACATCGAGAGTCAATTTAGTTTTAGTAATGTAAACCCGGACTTTTTTGTGAAAGCGCAAGCCCTGATCAAACGCCGGTACAATTTAAGAGCTTTAAATTTTAAAAAAACCAGTGAGGTAATGCCTTATGTTGATCAAATGTTTGATCTCTTTAACACAACTTACGCAAAATTGTCCTCATTCGTAGCTATCAGCGATATTCAAAAAGCGTATTTCAAAAAGAAATTTATCAGTTTTATAAATCCAGAATACATCAAATTCGTGATGGATGACGATGATAACATGATCGCCTTTGCCATTGTGATGCCTAGTTTTGCTGATGCCTTACAAAAAATGAAAGGTAAATTATTTCCTTTCGGATTTACACATCTTTTACATGCTAAAAAACACAGTAAAAATGTGGTTTTTTATCTTATTGGTGTAACTCCGGAATTTCAAAACAAGGGTATTCATGCCATTATTTTTGATGAATATTATAGAACCTTCAAGGAGAAGGGAATTGAAAATTGTTTTCGTACACCTGAATTAGACGATAATGAAGCGATACACAATCTTTGGAAGCATTTCGATCCGAAGATCACGAAACGTAGAAAAACATACCGAAAAGACCTGAAATAAAAAAAATCCGATGCATCAAACATCGGATTTTTATTTAAGTAATATTTGAATAAGCTACTCACCCATCGCAGCCATAACTGCGGCAGATAAGCGTTTATAAGTGCCGTTATCTAAACGCTCTCTAATGGCATCAAAAGCATCTAAAGTTTCCTCTACATCCTTTAACGTGTGCGTTGCTGTTGGAATCATTCTAAGTAAAATCATTCCTTTAGGTATTACAGGATAAACCACTATAGAACAGAAGATTCCGTAATTTTCTCTTAGGTCACGTACAAGTGCCATAGCCTCCGGAATACTTCCTTTTAAATACACGGGCGTAACACAACTTTGTGTGGTACCGATATCAAAACCACGCGCCTTTAACCCGGACTGTAAGGCATTAACAATAGTCCAAAGATTTTCTTTTAACTCTGGCATGGTTCGCAACATATCCAAACGTTTTAAAGCGCCGGCCGTCAATTGCATTTGCAATGACTTGGCAAACATTTGAGAACGTAGATTATATTTTAAGTAGTCGATGATTTCTTTATCGCCCGCAATAAAAGCTCCGGTACTCGCCATCGATTTCGCGAAGGTTGCAAAATACACATCGATGTCATCCTGAACGCCCTGCTCCTCACCTGTTCCTGCACCTGTTTTTCCAAGGGTTCCGAATCCGTGAGCATCATCAACTAAAAATCTGAAATTATATTTTTTCTTTAATGCAACGATTTCTTTTAAACGTCCTTGCTCGCCTCGCATTCCAAAAACACCTTCAGAGATCACCAGGATCCCGCCTCCGGTCTGTTCTGCCATTTTTGTGGCACGTTCCAGGTTTTTCTCTAAGCTCTCAACATCGTTGTGTTTGTAGGTAAAGCGTTTTCCCATATGAAGACGTACACCATCAATAATGCAGGCATGCGCATCCACATCGTAAACAATAATATCATCTTTTCCAACCAAAGCATCGATAGTAGATAAAATACCCTGGTATCCAAAATTTAAAAGATAAGCTGCTTGTTTGTTAACAAAGGCCGCTAATTCGTTCTGAAGTTTTTCGTGCAGATCAGTGTGCCCGGACATCATTCGCGCTCCCATAGGATACGCGGAACCGTACTGCGCTGCTGCTTCTGCATCTACTTTTCGAACTTCAGGATGGTTGGCCAGTCCCAGATAATCATTGATACTCCAGGTAATCACTTCTTTTCCCTGAAATTTCATTCTATTCGATATCTGACCTTCCAATTTAGGAAATACAAAGTAGCCCTCAGCTTGAGACGCCCATTTTCCTAATGGTCCTTTATCTTTATAAATTTTTTCAAATAAATCTTTCATTTAATAAATTCTTATGCATTTAAATCCGTACAAATTTTGCAAAAAAACACATAGGTTAATGGTCGCTTTAAAATGCAATTTAAACATTATATACGGTTCGTTACTAATTAGCTGTGCAAAATTAAATATTTCTATGATTTGACCATAATTTTTGGCCTTCAATTATTAACAAATAAGCAAAAGAAAAGCGTTTTCAATAAAATATCAAAAACGCTTTTCTGGTTTGACTTAGTATATTTTACTTAATGTACTGTATCTTTTCAGCGGTATGAACATTAACGCTATCGAAAAAGCCTTGTTCGCTCATCCACTTATCACTGTAAACTTTACTCATGTAACGCGAACCGTGGTCTGGGAAAATAATAACGACCTGATCTGTTTTTTTGAATCGGTTTTCCTCACCTAATTGCTTTATGGCCTGCATGGCAGCACCTGAAGTATAGCCCACAAAAAGACCTTCTGTTTTGGCGATGGCACGAGCCATGTGTGCACTTTCTTCATCCGTAACTTTTACAAATTCATCTATCACATCAAAATCAGTTGCTGTAGGAATTAAATTTTTTCCTAAGCCTTCAATACGGTAAGGATAAATTTCCTTTTCGTCGAACTCTCTGGTTTCATGATACTTCTTTATCACCGATCCAAAAGCATCAACACCAATAATTTGAATATCGGGATTTTGTTCTTTTAAGTATTTGGCTGTTCCTGAAATGGTTCCTCCGGTACCACTACACGCCACTAAGTGGGTAATTTTACCTTCTGTTTGATTCCAGATCTCAGGACCTGTACTATTATAATGCGCATCAATATTCAATTGATTGAAATATTGATTGATATATACTGAACCTTTAGTTTCTTCGTGAAGGCGTTTTGCCACTTGATAATACGAACGCGGATCGTCTGCACTTACGTGAGCCGGGCAAACATACACCTTGGCTCCCATGGTCTTTAGCATATCAATCTTATCTGCAGAGGATTTAGAACTAACCGCAAGAATACATTTATACCCCTTAATGATGCTCACCATCGCAATACTGAAACCGGTGTTACCCGAAGTGGTTTCAATAATAGTGTCGCCGGGTGTCAAGATGCCTTGTTTTTCGGCTTGTTCTATGATGTATAAAGCGATGCGATCTTTGGACGATTGTCCGGGGTTGAATGATTCTACTTTTGCGAAAAAGTTCCCTTGGAGTTCTGATGTAATGCGATTTAATCTTACAAGTGGTGTATTACCAACTAAATCGAGTACATTATCAAAAACTTGATTCGTGTGTTTCATAAAAGCTATTTAAAAGCAGCATTCCCTAATAAAGAATACGTCTTAAAACCTGACAAAAATAACACAATTTTTTTTATTAGCATGAAATTCCTTCCAAATCTAATAAAAAGGTATACTCCATAGCTACTTCTATTAAACTTTCAAAACGCCCTGAAGCCCCGCCATGACCCGAATCCATGTCAGTATGAAGTAATAAAATATTATTATCAGTTTTTAAATCCCTTAATTTGGCTACCCATTTGGCCGGTTCCCAATATTGCACCTGAGAATCATGTAACCCTGTAGTAACCAACATATTCGGGTATTCCTGAGTAGTTACATTGTCATACGGTGAATAAGACTTCATATACCAATAATAGGCTTCATTGTTAGGATTTCCCCATTCGTCGTATTCTCCTGTGGTTAATGGTATACTGTCATCCAACATGGTGGTTACCACATCAACAAAAGGTACGGCAGCCAACACACCATGATACAATTCAGGGTTCATATTCACAATTGCACCCATTAAAAGACCTCCGGCAGATCCCCCATAGGCATAGAGATGCTTTTCAGAAGTGTATTTATTTTCGATGAGGAATTTAGAACAATCAATAAAATCCGTAAACGTATTCTTTTTCATTAAAAGCTTACCGTCTTCATACCAATGACGCCCCAAATATTCACCACCACGAACATGAGCGATGGCATAAATAAATCCCCGATCCAGTAAACTCAAACGAATCGATGAAAAAGAAGGATCTGTCGTAGAGCCGTAGGAACCGTATGCATATTGCAACAAAGGACTATTCCCATTTATAGGCGTATCCTTGTGATACACCAGCGAAATTGGAATTTTCACACCATCACCGGCTGTGGCCCAGAGCCGTTCCGCAATGTAATTGTTCTTATCAAAAGTGCCTCCAAGAACTTCCTGTTCTTTTTTAACTTCCTTGGTTTTCGTTGAAAAGCTGTAATCTATTACCGAGCTTGGTGTGGTTAGCGAATTATAACCATAGCGTAGCACGCCACTTTCAAAATCAGGATTATTCCCTATAAAAATATTATAGGTTTCTGACTCGAAATGCAAATAATAGTCCTCCATATCATTCCAACTCATGATCCGGAGCCTGTTTAGGCCGTTTTCGCGTTCGTTAACCACCAAATAGTCCTTGAAAATCTCAATATCTTCCAACAGAACCGAGCGTCGGTGGGGAATAACATCCGTCCAATATTTTTTATGCGTTTTATTTTCGGGTGTTTTGGAGAGCTTGAAATTTTGGGCATCATCTGCATTGGAAATCACGTAAAATTTATCTTCAAAGTGGGCAATACTATATTCCAGGTCTTTTTCACGTTCATAAAAAACTGTAAAAGGTTCGTCCGGGGTATCGGCATTTAAAATGCGATATTCGGAAGTCATGGTACTTGATGATCCAATAATGATGTATTTTCTGGATTTCGACTTATATACAAAGGTGTGAAACGTGTCATCTTCTTCCTTATAAACAATATCATCAGCACTATTATCTGAGCCTAAACGATGTTTACAAATTTTCTCAGAGCGAAGCGTCACTGGATCTTTCATGGCATAAAACAACGTGGCATTATCGTTTGCCCAAGTAGCACTTCCTGTAGTATTGATGATCTTATCCGGCAGGATCTCACCGGTAACTAAATTTTTAATTTGAATAGTGTATTGTCTTCTACTTACCACATCGGTTGAAAAAGCAGCCAGGGTATTATCCGGACTAATAGCGATGCTTCCTAAATTAAAATAAGCATGCCCTTTAGCCATGTCATTACAATCAAAGAGTAATTCTTCAGGTGCCTCTAGTGAATCTTTTTTGCGTACATAAACGGGGTAGTCTTTCCCTTTTACATAACGCGTGATATACCAATAACCATTAAGTTTGTAAGGCACCGTAGCGTCATCCTCCTTAATTCTGGCTTTCATTTCTTTGAATAGCGATTTCTGAAACCCCTCGGTGTGCTTCAGCATCTTTTTAGTATACGCATTTTCTGTCTTCAGATACTTTAAAACATCCTCATTCTCCCGCTCATTTAACCAGTAATAATCATCGATGCGCTCATCACTATGAATTTTTAACACCTTAGGGCGCTTTTCTGCTTTGGGAGGTTTAATCGTCTTTAATTCCTGACTCATGTGCCTATTAATCATTTAAATGTGGTCAAAAATAAAACTTAGAAACAGATTTTTGACATTTTTTTAATTATTTACTGAAGGTATTTTGAATTTTGAAGAATGTAATACCTTTGTTCAAACGTAAAAAACAACGCTATGTTTGGAGATATGATGCAAATGATGGGTAAATTGAAAGAAGCCCAGAAAAAAGTTGAAGAGACCAAAAAGAGACTGGATACGGTTTTAGTTGATGAATCGAGTTCGGACAATGAACTTCAAGTAACGCTTACCGCCAACAGAACCATCAAATCCATTGCAATTTCTGATGACTTAATGAAGGACAAAGAAAAACTCGAGGATTATTTAGTGATGACGCTCAATAAAGCCATTGAAAAAGCCACTAAAATAAACGAAGCCGAATTGGCCAGTGCCGCAAAAGACGGTCTGCCAAACATTCCTGGGATGGATATGTTCAAGTAAATTTAATCTAAATTCTTTAGGGTTTTCAGGAGTTTTTCGTGCATGTCATCGGTGTAATCCATATGCGTTGTAATACGCAATTTACCACCACCCATACTGATGATTCTAATATCTTTTGATGCCAGCTTTTCTTCAAAGTCGGTTTCACTGATACCATCCTCTAGTTCGAAAATAATGATATTGGTTTCAACCGGTTCTACTTTTTTGATCATGGACAGGGAACTCAGCACCTTCTCAATATCTTTAGCCTTAGCATGATCTTCTTTTAAACGATCAATATGATGTTCCAACGCATATAAACCGGCAGCGGCCAGATAACCCGCCTGACGCATATTACCACCAAATACTTTGCGAACACGCAAGGCATTTTCCATAATGGCTTCATCCCCTATCAAAACAGAACCTACCGGACAGCCTAAACCTTTACTTAAACACACGGAAATGGTGTCAAAAAGTTCTCCGTATTGTTTTGGGGTTTCATTTTTAGCCACTAAAGCATTCCATAATCTGGCGCCATCCAAATGGTAACCGAAGTTATTAGAATCGCAAACCGTGCGGATCTTTTTTAATTCTTCAAAATCCCAGCAAGCACCACCACCTTTGTTCGTGGTATTTTCAACTTCAACAAGCGTGGTTTTACTGTAATAATATGCATCCGGATTAATAGCTTCTATCACTTGTTTTGCTGTAAACATGCCTTTATCACCATCCACCAGTTTACAGGAAATACCACTGTTAAATGATGCACCCCCGGATTCGTAATTGTAAATATGGGCATACTTATCGCAAATAACCTGTTCACCAGGTTGAGTATGTAATTTTAGAGCCGTTTGATTGGCCATAGTCCCACTAGGAAAAAATAAAGCATTTGGTTTTCCAAAAAGTTTTGCCAGGTGAGCTTCAAGTTTGTTAACGGTGGGATCTTCACGAAACACGTCATCGCCTATCTCTGCACGCATCATGGCGTCCAGCATGCCTTTCGAAGGTTTGGTAACCGTGTCGCTGCGTAAGTCTATTATCATTTCAGCTATTTTTCTTCAAAAATAAATGAAATTTTAGGAAATGTTGATGAAATTCGATCGAGATTCTTTTGAAAAACTAAATATATCTGTATTTCAAATGGATATAAATTTTAAAGACGTTTTGTTTTTTAGAGCGCTTTTAAGTTCTATTTTTGTCTTAAAATTTAAACCTATGATTACTTCAGATCAAATTAAGGATCTCAATACCCGCCTTGACAAACTAAGGCACTATCTTTGACATCGACAAGAAAAAGATAGAAATCCAAAACGAAGAAGAACAAACTTTCGACCCCAATTTTTGGGATAATCCCCGCGAAGCGGAAACGGTAATGAAATCCATTCGGGTTAAGAAAAAATGGATCGAAGATTACAACGCCGTGAAAACTTTAGTGGAAGATCTGGAAGTGATCTATGAGTTCTTTAAAGAAGGTGAATCTACGGCTGAAGATGTTGAGAACCGTTACGATAAAGCCATAAATTTATTAGAAGCCATCGAATTCAGGAATATGCTTTCTGATGAAGGTGATAGCCTGAGCGCTGTACTCCAAATAACCGCCGGTGCCGGTGGAACCGAAAGCTGTGACTGGGCAAGCATGCTCATGCGTATGTATTTAATGTATGCGGAAAAAAGTGGCTTTAAGGTGAAAGAACTGAACTTTCAGGAAGGCGATGTAGCCGGAATTAAAACAGTGACCTTAGAGATTGATGGCGATTTCGCTTTTGGCTGGTTAAAAGGTGAAAACGGTGTACATCGCCTGGTGCGTATCTCCCCTTTTGATAGTAACGCGAAACGACATACCAGTTTTGCTTCTGTTTATGTGTATCCTTTAGTTGACGATTCCATCGAAATTGAAATAAATCCGGCCGATATTGAGATCACTACAGCACGATCTAGCGGTGCCGGTGGACAAAATGTTAACAAAGTGGAAACCAAAGTACAATTAACCCACAAACCTACCGGAATACAAATTTCGTGCTCTGAGACACGTTCACAGCACGATAACCGGGCTCGGGCCTTACAAATGTTGAAATCTCAGTTGTACGAAATTGAACTTGAAAAACAATTATCCCAACGCGAAGATATCGAAGCCAATAAAAAGAAGATCGAATGGGGAAGCCAGATTCGAAACTACGTGATGCACCCTTATAAATTAGTGAAAGATGTGCGCACCGGTCATGAAACCGGTAATGTAGATGCTGTGATGGACGGCAATATCGATGGGTTTTTAAAAGCTTATCTTATGATGATGGGTCAAAAGACTGAAGCCGACGATCAATTATGAAAATTATAAACAATATTATTTTTGATCTGGGTGGTGTTCTTATCGATTGGAATCCTGAATATGTATTTTTAGATGCTTTTGATGGCGATCGTGAGAAGACCACATGGTTTTTGAATACTATTTGTACTAGCGATTGGAATGAAAATCAAGATGCCGGATATCCACTCCAGCAAGCTACCGAAGATCTCGTGGCTGAATTTCCGGATTATGAAAAATATATTCGGATGTTCTATGGCGATTGGCCAAAAATGTTGGGAGGATCTATTGACGAAACCGTTAGCATATTCAAAAATTTGAAGCAATCCCAGAATTACAAGATCGTAGCACTCACCAACTGGAGCAGTGAAACCTTTCCTATTGCAAAAAAACGTTTTGATTTTTTAGATTGGTTCGATGGGATTGTGGTTTCGGGTGAAGAAAAGGTTAGAAAACCATTCAAAAAAATTTATGAGATCTGTTTGAACCGTTTCGATTTAAAGGCTGAAAGCACGTTATTCATTGACGATAACTTAAGAAATATTAAAGCCGCGGAGGCATTAAAAATTAATGGGATCCATTACAAGAGTCCACAACAATTAAAAAACGACTTAAAACAATTTAATATCTTAATATCATGATCACAATATATCATAATAATCGCTGTAGAAAATCCAGAGAAGGCCTGGCCATTCTTGAAGATTCAGGAAAACCATATAAAGTGATTAAATATCTGGAAGATACACCTTCACCAGAAGAGCTCTCGGGAATAATTAACCTGTTAGGGATAAAACCCATAGAATTGATCCGAACCAATGAAGCCATTTGGAAAAGCGATTACAAAGGTAAAGAGCTTAGTGATTCAGAGATTATCGAAGCCATGGTGCAACACCCAAAACTTATTGAACGCCCGATAGTTATCAATGGAAATAAGGCTGTTGTAGGAAGACCGCCTGAGAAAATTTCGGATATTTTGTAATTTTGTTTAATTATTTGATAAAATGTTTTAACAAAAAATTAACCGAAAAGCGTGTCTTATAATGTAGTTTTGCAGAAAACACCACGACTACAAATTTTATGAGCACTAAAAACATATTTTCACTTCTATTTATCGTATTAACGGCTTTCTACGGCTATGCAACTGAACCTGACAAGAACATTACGATTAAAGGAACAGTAATTGATGCCGAAACGAAAGCACCTCTTGAATTTGCTACCGTTTCAATTCGAAATCACGACGATCAAAAGGTGATCGATGGTGTTATCACCGACGCTTCAGGAGCATTTAAAATGCGTGTAGCCCAAGGAATCTATGACATTAAAGTTGAATATATATCCTATAAATCGATAACCTTTGAAGATCGGACAATAAACGAGAATACCGATCTGGGCGTTATCGCCTTAGCGCTTAACGTAGAGTCCCTTAATGCTGTTGAAATTGTTGCAGAGCGTACCACGGTGGAGATCAAGCTCGATAAAAAGATCTACAACATAGGTAAAGACCTAACGACCGCCGGTGGAACTGTAAGTGATGCATTGAATAATGTACCATCTGTTGCTGTAGATATTGAAGGAAATATAAGCCTGAGAGGTAATGGCAATGTGAAAATTTTGATCAATGGTAAACCCTCTGCTATGGCAGGTTTCGGTAATACCAATATATTGAGTCAGCTACCTGCCGAAGCCATAGAACGTGTTGAAGTAATTACTTCGCCATCAGCACGATATGACGCTGAAGGAACAGCAGGTATCCTAAATATTATTTTACGCCAAAAGGAAACTCTGGGCTTTAACGGTTCTATTAATCTAACATTAGGAAACCCTGATAATTTAGGATTCTCTTCTAATATTAATTATCGCACAGAAAAATTTAACATCTTCTCTAATATAGGTTATCGTTACTTTGATGCACCCCGAACGAATTATAACGACACACGTTATTTTGAGCGCACAGTAAATGGTAGTACGGTTACGCCGGAGTTTGAACGCATCACTGAAAATGAAAGAGTAAGCAGACTGAACAGGAATTATAATGCCAATCTAGGTATGGAGTATTTCCTTTCGGATAAAACCTCTGTTACCGGAAGTTTATTCTATCGTTATGGTGAAGATGCTGATTTGGGTATCAATACCAGTAGCCGTTATAATGGCGGCTCCATGGTTGAACAAACCAATCGCCGTGAAAAACAGGACGAAACGGGTAATAACTACCAAATATCTTTGAATTACATTACAAAGTTTGATGATTCAGGGCATCAGTTAACAGCAGATTTTCAATATGAGACCAGAAATGAGAATCAAGATAATTTCATTAATGAAGATTATGTGTTTACCGATCAAACTTATCCTGATCCTTTTCAAAATGAAATCATATATCAAACAGAAGATCGTAAAGAATATTTGATCCAATCAGATTATGTGCTACCAATAGGCGAAGATTCAAGATTTGAAGCAGGTTTCCGCGGCAGATATCAAAATGAAATCACTGACTATTTATTAGAACAGGAAGACATTAATACGGGTAATTATGTTGTGAATGAGGCCATCACCAATATATTTGATTATAGTGAAAATGTAACGGCATTCTATTCACAATATGGAAGTAAATTTGGGCAATTTTCATTCTTACTAGGCCTCCGCCTTGAAAATACGCAATTAAAAGGCAATATCGATTCCAGATTAACGCCCGCAGAGTTACAAGAGGCTTTTGGCTATCCTATCGACACTGACTTTGATAATAATTATTTAGGCCTCTTCCCTACCGTGAATTTTATTTATAATCTCTCCAGTAATGAAGATGATCCGGAGGAAAGTGTTACCCTTGGATTTAACCGTCGGATTAACCGTCCGAGAGGCTGGTATATTTCACCTTACCCGAGACGGTCTAGCCGAACCAACGTATTTCAGGGAAATCCAAATTTACGTCCGGCCTACTCAAGCACCTTTGATTTGGGCTATTTAAAACGCTGGGATGAACTTACCGTTACGGCTTCGGTTTATTACCAGCATGAAACAGCTTCATTTGAACGTATTCAGGAAAATACAGGTCAGCAGACTTCAGATGGTATTGATATCATCAGAACGATTCCGGTAAACCTTTCAACAAATAAGCGTACCGGTGGAGAATTCGGTATTCTCTATAATCCCGCAAAATGGATTCGCTTAAACAGTAGCTTTAATATTTTTCAATTCGAAACGGAGGGTTCCTTTAATAACGTAGATTATGGTGCGAAAAACTCCAGCTGGTTTACCCGTTTTAGTAGTAAAGTAACATTACCGGGTGCAATTGATTGGCAAACCAATGCATATTACAGTGGTGCGCGCCAAGATGCACAAAGCAGCCAAAAAGGAGTATTCGTCATGGATCTGGCCTTCAGTAAGGAAGTTTTAAATGATAAGCTTACCATTTCACTAAATGCTCGTGACCTTTTCAACTCCAGAAAGCGTCGTACGACAACCACAACGGCGTTCTTTACAAATTATGAAGTATCGCAATGGCGTCAACGGCAGGTAAATTTATCGTTCCTGTACCGTTTTAACCAACCACAATCCAAAAGAGAACGCTCAGGACAAGATGAAGGACCTGAAGCTAATTTCGACATTGACGGTTAAAAATCACCTACTCATTTAACTTTTATTTAACCATAAATACCAGGTCAAAACAATAATTTTGCCGCGCTAATATTAAAACCAAAAATGAAAAAAATTGCTCTATTAATCGCCTTGTGTTTTACCACTATTGTTTTTGCAGATCCCGGTGACGCCAAGAAAAACAAAATTACCGGAACTGTTATTGACAAGGATATGAACCTGCCTCTTGAATATGCTACGGTGTCTTTTTTTAGTCATAAAGACGGAAAAGTAGTGGACGGTACCATTACAGATGTTGATGGGAAATTTGAAATTAAAGTGGCTGACGGTACCTACGACATTAAGGTCGAATACATTTCTTATAAATCTGTGGAAATGAAAAATAAGGTTATTGAGGGCAATATGGACCTTGGTAATATTTACTTAACACTTAATACAGAATCTCTGAATGAAGTAGAGATCGTGGCTGAAAAAACCACAGTTGAAGTAAAACTCGATAAAAAAATCTATAATGTAGGAAAGGATCTTACGGTTCGTGGTGGAAATGTAAGTGATGTTCTGGACAACGTACCTTCTGTAGCTGTTGATGCCGAAGGAACAATTACGCTTCGCGGAAACGAAAATGTTAGGATTTTGATAAACGGTAAACCTTCCGGACTGGTTGGATTGAATAGTACAGACGCCTTACAACAATTACCCGCTGATGCTATAGAAAAAGTAGAGGTTATTACATCACCCTCAGCCCGTTATGAAGCGGAAGGAACTGCGGGTATTCTGAATATTATTTTAAGACGTAGTAAATTACAAGGTTTTAATGGTGCAGTAACGACCAACGTAGGTCATCCTAGCCGTGCCGGCATATCGGCCAACGTAAACTATAGAACCGGCGACCTTAATATTTTTAATACGCTATCCTATCGTTATAATGAATCTCCAGGTTATTGGTATTCTTACACAACGTTTAAAAGTACAGGAAATGTTTCGGATGAAAAACGCGATTGGTTAAATACTGATAAAGGAATTACGAACAACTTTGGCGTAGAATGGTATGTAAATAAGTCGGCTTCCATTACCGCTTCCATGGTTTACAGCGACAATAACGGTAGCGAAAATTCAACCAACCGTATTTTTCAGTACGATCCGAATATGAATTTATTATCTGAAACAGTTCGTAGGGATCCTCAGGATAACAGCTCAGGAAATAAACAATATTCATTTAATTACACCAAGAATTTTGATGATAGTGGCCATAAATTAACGCTTGACTTTCAATTTGAAGATAATAACCAGGATCAATACTCTTTGATCAATCAGGATGGTATTGATACCGATATTTTAAGTCAGAAGGTTACCGGTTCTAAATTATTCCTGCGCTCTGATTATTTATTGCCCATTGGAGAAAACAGCCAATTTGAAATGGGATATCGTGGAGATTATGATAGAACAACCACAGATTATCGTGTAGAGCTTTTAAATCCGGATACCAATCAATTTGAGGTTAACACCGACTTAACTAACTTGTTTAAATATAAGAATTACATTCAAGCTGCCTATGTTCAATTTGGTAGTAAAATAGATAATAAGTTTTCTTATTTGCTAGGGCTCCGAATGGAAAACACACAATTGACTTTGGATCAGCCTACATCAGGAGATTTTGAAGGTCGGAATTTCACAGGATTATTCCCAACCATCAACCTGACATACGAGTTTAGTGAGAAGGAAAATTTAAGTTTAGGTTTCAACCGAAGATTAAGACGTCCCTGGTCATTCTTCTTAAATCCTTACCCTTCAAGAAGTAGTATTACGAATATCTTTCAGGGGAATCCGGGATTACTCCCAACCTATTCCGGACAATTCGATCTTGGATATCTGAATCGTTTCAATAATTTCGTATTAACAACATCTGTGTATTATTCACATGCTACTGATGTTATTCGTTTTGTGAGTAGAGAATCAGGCGATTTTGTAGATATTGACGGGCGCCAGGTTCCGGTAATCCTAAGAGGTCCTTTAAACATTGCCACGGAAGACCGTTATGGTTATGAGTTCAACCTAAGTTATAGTCCATCAAGAAAGTGGCGTGTGAATACCGATTTTAATATATTCAATTCGGTGATCACCGGAAGTTACCAGGATAATAGTTTTGACTCTAAAAATGTATCATGGCGAGCGCGATTAAATAACAAATACACATTGCCATTAGGGATCGACTGGCAAACCAATTTCAATTATCGTGGTCCAAGCCGAGATGCTCAAAACACAAACGAGGGTGTTTTTGCAATAGATGTTGCTTTTAGTAAAGATCTTTTCAAAGACAAGGCATCTATAGCTTTTAATATCAATGACCTATTGAATAGCAGAACGTTCAACGGTACCGTAGATACACCACAATTTACAACTGTAAGAGAATTGCGATTCCGTGGAGTTCGTTCTTATAACCTGTCATTCACCTATCGCTTTAATCAACAGAAAAAACCAAGTCGCGAAAGAAACTACGGCGGTGGCGGAGATATGGATATCCAAATGTAAATTAAGATATATACCAAACAAAAAAGGAAGTCCAAATGAACTTCCTTTTTTTATCTAAAAATATCTTTATTTACCTAAGAATTCTGACGCTTAGCCTTTTTTTCTTCTCTAATTTCTTGAAGACGTTCAATGAGCGCACCTCCAATCCAGTAAGGAATAACGAAGGTAATTAAGAAAATCATTAACCAAAAACCGATGGTTAATATGGTTAAGAATGCTAAAAAGCCTAAATATTGGTCAAATTCAAACATCATGGTATGTTACGTTTTTTTAATCTTAGGCAAAGATAGTATAAAGAGTTTTGTTAAGCAATACCGTTTTAAATTTTTCTTAACAGAACCTAGTTTAAATTAGGCTGCGGCGTAATTCTTAAATAAGGCTTAACCTCTTTAAAACCTTTTGGAAAAATATCCGGAATATCCTTTGTTGCAATGGAAGGTGAAACCACACAATCCTCTCCAAATTTCCAGTTTGCCGGTGTAGCTACCTTGTAATAAGCTGTTAATTGAAGGGAATCAATAACGCGTAATAATTCATCAAAATTTCTTCCCGTAGAAGCCGGATACACAATAATGAGTTTTATTTTTTTATCAGGACCAATTATAAAAACGGAACGTACGGTTTGCTTATCATTCGCATTGGGGTGAATCATATCATACAATTCCGAAACCTTGTGATCTTCATCAGCTATAATAGGAAAATTAACTTCTGTATGTTGCGTTTCATTAATATCCTTGATCCAGGCTTTGTGAGATTCTAATCCATCAACACTTAATGCAATGGTTTTTACGTCGCGTTTATCAAATTCAGGTTTGTATTTTGCAACCGTTCCCAGTTCAGTAGTACAAACGGGTGTATAATCTGCAGGATGGGAAAACAATATACCCCAATCGTCTCCAAGCCACTCGTGAAACTTTATTTCACCTTGTGTGGTTTGCGCTGTAAAATCGGGAGCGGTGTCCCCTAGTCTTAAATTAGCCATAGTATTTTTATTTTAAATTATTATTTCCTACAAATTTAATAGGTTTAATAGGAATAACAAAGAAGTGCGTGTTATTAATACGTTAAATATGCAAAGAAATCCATAGGGATTATTCCTTTAAAACGGCATAAATAAATTAACTTTGTAACATCGAATAAAAAGTATAATCCAATGGAATACAGAATAGAAAAAGATACCATGGGGGAAGTTAAAGTTCCCGCTGATAAACTTTGGGGCGCTCAAACAGAACGTTCCAGAAATAATTTTAAAATTGGTCCTGAGGCCTCTATGCCTTTGGAGATCATATATGGTTTTGCCTATCTTAAAAAAGCTGCGGCATACACGAACTGTGAATTAGGTGTGCTGTCTAAAGATAAGCGTGATCTTATCGCAGAGGTTTGTAACGAGATCCTGGCAGGTAAGCATGATGACCAATTTCCATTAGTGATCTGGCAAACAGGATCCGGCACACAAAGTAACATGAATGTTAATGAGGTTATTGCGAATCGTGCCCATCAATTGGCCGGACATAAAATTGGTGAAGGAGAAAAAACCATCCAACCCAACGATGATGTTAATAAATCGCAATCCTCGAACGATACCTTCCCTACCGGAATGCATATTGCTATTTATAAGAAAGTTGTAGAAAACACACTTCCGGGAGTTAAAAAACTAAGAGATACATTACATAAGAAATCACAGGAATTTAAATCCATCGTAAAGATCGGTCGAACGCATCTCATGGATGCTACGCCGCTAACCCTCGGTCAGGAAATTTCAGGTTATACCGCACAATTAGATCATGGTATCAAAGCCCTGGAAAACACGTTATCGCATTTAAGTGAATTGGCTTTAGGTGGCACTGCCGTTGGAACAGGACTTAACACACCGAAAGGCTATAGTAAACGCGTGGCAGAATATATTGCAGAATTTACTAAGCTGCCCTTTATTACGGCTCCAAATAAATTTGAAGCATTGGCAGCTCACGACGCTTTAGTTGAAACACATGGTGCATTAAAGCAATTAGCTGTATCCTTGAATAAAATTGGAAATGACATACGAATGCTGGCCTCCGGACCTCGCTCCGGTATCGGAGAAATTACAATTCCGGCCAACGAACCCGGAAGTTCTATTATGCCCGGAAAAGTAAATCCCACCCAGTGCGAAGCCCTAACCATGGTTTGCGCTCAGGTTATTGGTAATGATGTTTCTGTGTCTGTTGGTGGTTTACAAGGGCAGTACGAACTCAATGTTTTTAAACCTGTAATGGCTGCTAATGTGCTTCAATCAGCACAACTAATTGGTGATGCCTGCATAAGTTTTAATGATAACTGTGCGGTTGGTATCGAGCCTAATAAAAAGGTTATTGATAAAATGGTAAATAATTCTTTAATGCTGGTAACGGCATTAAATACCAAAATAGGTTATTACAAAGCGGCTGAAATTGCGAATACCGCCCATAAAAATGGTACCACACTTAAAGAAGAAGCCATTAATCTTGGATACGTTACTGCTGAAGAATATGACGAATGGGTAAAACCTGAAGACATGGTAGGCAGCTTGAAATGACAGGAAGAATTTATTTTAAAGTAAAAAAACAGGTAACATGGGTTACCTGTTTTTTTTGTTGGTTAGCTATTAATCCTTTTGAATGTTGTTGAAAAAGAATTACTCAAATATAAGCGTAATGTAAATGTTAAAAATTAACAAATGTTAAATTAGTCCATTTTTTTTACGAATACGACTTAATTGTACCGGTGTGATTCCCAAATAAGATGCAATATGGTATTGAGATACTAACTGATTAATATTAGGTTGCTGTTTTAATAATTTCTTGTAGCGTTGCGTTGCGTCCAGTGATATTTGATCTACCAAACGTGCTTCATATTTTGAATATAGCAATTCCAAAATACGCGTATAAAATTCTTTTAGATCCTCATTGGTTCTGCACAATTCCATTAATTTCTTATAATCTACAGCATACATTTTGGAATCACTAAGGGTTTCAAAAACAAACTGCGAAGGATTTTGTCTTAGTAACGCGGTTAAAGAACCCACGAAGCTCACCGGAAAATAAAATGTTTTATTGAACTCTTTCCCCGACTCTGTTGAGATATAACATCGTATAGAGCCATCAACAAGCATATATAGTTTTGCTGGAATTTCCCCAAGTTTAACGACATGAGTTTCTGCAGGAACCTCTATAAATTCTGAAATATCGGCAATCGCCTTAAAAGAATTTTCAGAGATAGAGGCTATAGAGTTTAAAAACTTAAAGTTACGATGCATTGAGAAATAGGTCAATTTACATGCCTAAATATAATGGCTTTAGTAATTTGAACACTATTATTTTCTACAACGAACTTATAAATTAGGTTTATTTGCTAAAAGGGCATAAAAAAAACCTCAGGTATGAACCTGAGGTTTTTAAATTTCTTATTTGAATTTGAGATTATTGTAAACTGAATTCTGAAGTTGACACTAAATCTTTTTTATTATATACATTTACTGTATAACGTCCTTCCGGGAAATCGGCTTCCGAAGTTTTATCGATAAATTCACAAATATTCAAACTTGATCCTTCATAATTAAACTTACTAATCGTACTATAGTTAATGGTTTTCGCCATTTCTCCTTCTCCAAAAGTCACTTGTTCATTTAATCCCATTACTTGTTTGCTTGGGCCTAAAACCTGGATATAAAGTTCTTCATCTCCTGGTTGAACCAATTTATTTTTAGCAACTAAAAAACACACTCGGATCTTGTCACTTCTTCTGGCTCGTTCAGTTGGAATAACTTTTCCTGAAGTTCTAACAATTACGCCTGAAGCTTTCATATCTAAGGCTGATAATACGGCGGCATTTTCAACAACTTCAGCCAATGCTGTATTCTGCAATAATAAAGAATCGGTAAATACGGTACGTTCTTCCAGGCGTACACGTGTACTATCCAGAGAAGTCGCTAAATAAGAGTTTTGAACCTTTAACGAATCATTTTGTGCCAATAATTTGTCCATTTCTTTTTGTAACGATAAGTATTTGGTTTTGTATCTCCACAAACTTTTTACGTTAGTTTCAGAAATTTTTAAAGAATCAATCAATCCTTGAATTCTTGCACGAGCTTCTACTAAATTAGCATTAGCAATATCATTTTCATTAATCGCCTGGTCGTATTGTTTCGCCATAGCGTTTAGATCATTCATTACTAACTGCTTTTCTTCAGTTAATTGTTGTTCATTTTCTTTACTGCTTTTGTAAAGATTTAAGGTGTAGAAACCGGTGGCAATAAATAAAACCACTGCGATCACTAATCCAACCTTAAGAGGCGTGTTGCTTTTATTATTTTCCATAATTTTGCTTTTAGTGTTTTTAATATTAATTCTTATTACGATATCTCTCGCATTCAGTTTAATATACGCAGGATATTTTTTTTTAGATGTTTTTAATAAAAAAAAGTTATTAACTCTGAATTTATTACCATTGAAATCCAGCATTAATTTATGGAAATAAACATTGTTTCATATCAACCACAACTCGCAAAAGCTTTTTACGATCTCAATATCGAGTGGCTAAAACATTTTTTTTATGTTGAAGCTTATGATGAAGAAGTTTTAAGCAAACCTGAAAAATATATTATTAATAAGGGTGGCCATATTTTTTTCGCTTCGCGGAAAGACACCATTCTTGGAACCGCAGCCTTGATGCCTTTAAAGGGCACTGATGCATTTGAACTTACCAAGATGGGCGTGTCTCCAAAATATCGGGGGTTGCAAATCGGACAAAAATTGATGCAACACTGCATCGATTTTGCTAAAAACAACAACATGACAAAACTCATCATCTACTCGAATACTATTTTAGAGAATGCGATCCATATTTATAAGAAGTATGGTTTTAAAGAAATTCCAGTAGAACCCGATGTGGCCTACGAGCGCTGTAATATTAAGTTAGAATTACCACTTTAATCAGTCCGTTAATTTCTTAACGATATCCTTCACAGGAAGAATTTCATTAGTGTATTCTATACTTGGTCCTGCTACCCAAACGGTTTTATAGGTGGCTTTGGTGGCAGCGTTTTTGGTGGCATTCATCCCAATGGAAAAACGGATCATTTTAACCCACTTTTTCAATTTCTTATTTTTATTAAGTATAGATTCTAACCAGGTTTGTTTTGTGCCTATTTTTTGAACATATGGCGTATTGATCACCGTACAGGGCGTTCCGGAAATGCGCTCGGTCATTACAATATCATCGGCACCATATTCCACGCAAGCTTGTTTGTATTCATCCGTTACCTGAGCTTCTTCCGAAGCAATAAACGGACTCCCAACAGAAACACCATCAGCGCCATAACCTAACATTTTTTCAACATCAGCCTTGCAGCCAACACCACCTGCCGAGATCACGGGAATACTGATATTCGATTTCAACTCTTTGATTAAGGCCTCCGGCGATATATTACCGCGGTGTCCCCCAGCCTGATTATTCACCGCAATCGCGGCATCAGCTCCCAGACCTTCAACTTTTTGCGCAAACTTCAGATCTACCACATCACAAAAAACCTTAATACCTGCCGCATGGGCTTTTTTTATGGTTTCTTCGGGACTGCCTAAAGACGTTATGATAAAATCGCAACCTGCTTCACAAAGCACTTGCAACTGGTCCTTATATTTAATATTGGATTTATTCACAATTAAATTGAATCCAAAAGCTCCACCTTCAACTTTTGCGGCTTTCAGTTCTTGAATAGCAGCTTTTAATTCATCTAAAGTGCGATAATTTAAAGCAGGTATACAACCGGCAATACCACTTTTCATGGCCTCTATAACCATGGCCGTATTCGACACCAAAAACATAGGCGCCTGAATAATCGGATATTTTATTCCTAATATGTCGTTGAGTTTAGCTGTCATTCTGTTTCAATTTGAACAAATATACTAAATTATTATGCATGCATAACAAATGATTTTCCGCTAATCCTTAAAACGATAATAGCCACATTTCAAATAGGCGCCTTCCGAAAAACTAACAGGATGATCTACATCATGACCGGTTTGTAAAATAAGATGGTACTTCCGGTGCCCCTGACGCAACTGTTCCTTATTGATATCGAAAAATGCCTGAGCCGTTACCCTTGAAGAACACGACGCTAAAACCAGCAATCCGTTTTTAGCAGTCAGCTTTTCGCCTAGCTCGGCCAATTTAGCATATTTCTTTTTGGCCAACGTAATTTCAGAAGTTTGCTTCGCAAAACTGGGCGGATCAATAACTACAACATCAAAAGTTTTCTGATCTTTAATAAGCTTCTTAAGCGCTTCGAAAGCATCACCTGCAATAAGCTCATGAGTTCCACTGTAATCGTTTAATTTCCCGTTTTTATATGCGATATCTAAGGCCTGCTTACTGATATCTAAACTTGTAACTTCCTTTGCTCCACCAGCTAAGGCATGAACCGAAAATCCTCCGGCATAAGAAAACACATCCAAAACGGTTTTACCCCTGCTCCATCCTCCTACTTGTTTCCGATTGGCCCGGTGATCCAAAAAGTACCCTGTTTTATGGCCTTTGATCACATGAGCTGAAAAATTGACACCGTGTTCTACAAATTTAACGACCTCATTTTCCAAAGCGCCATAAATAACCTCGCCATCTACAAAGTGATGTGAATCCGATTGCAGTAATTGCCGGCTCAAACGTAAAACAATGGTCTGGCAATCCGTAATTTCCTGAAGCCCTGGAATCATAATCTCTAAATACGGCAACCATATTTCCGAATATAACTTTACCACCAAAACATTAGCATATACATCAGCTATGAATCCCGGTAATCCATCATTTTCCCCAAAGATCAACCGGTAACTATTGGTATTGGTTTTTAATAGAGGTTTTCGTTTTTCAAATGCGTCTTCAATCTTCCGTCTAAAAAAATCTTTATTTATCACTACAGGATCATTTCCGTGATACAATATTTTAATGCGGATTGGTGATTCCGGATCATACAATCCAATGCCAACCATACCATTCGATTTACCGCCAAAAATAATGGCAAGATCTCCGGCATGCCCCCCTTTATTGATCTTTTTGATCGCCTTGGAAAACACCCAGGGATGCCCTTTCAAAACATATTGTTCACCGGTGGCATTGAGTTTAACCGCAAGACGCTTGGGTTGATCATTTGATCTTAATTTATCCGAAAAGGTCATCATCTCATTTTTCTAAGTACAAAGAAACAATTTTATCCAAAGAAAAAGCGCAGCTTTTAGGCTACGCTTTCACATTTGTTGGTAATGGTTAATTAGTTTTAAATTTTAAGCCTTCTGACTTTTCACTGCTAAAGCATAAATAACTAATCCAAATCCTATTTTATTAATGGCATCTGCAATGTTGTAGGCTACATCAACACTTCCTGAACCTAAAATGCTGGTGTACCATCCATCAGTTCCAAGCATGTATCCTAATGGGTAAATTGCCCAACCAACTAAAACAAACCAGCATAGGATTTTGTGAGATTTTAGAATATCACCTCCTGCTGTTGTTGCTAATTTTTTGGCGCTTCCCAACCAGATTTCATACACAATGTAGAAATAAGCCAATCCTGAGATGAATCCCCATAGCGCAGCCTGACCAGGGAAAACGGCTTCACCGAAATATCCTGTAACAAGCATGATCAATGAGAAAATGATCATTTTCCAAAGTAGGGTTTTAGTTGCTCCTACTACTTTTAGAATTAAATAAAACTCAACACACATTAAAGGCACGGTTAATACCCAATCTACATATCTAAAGAATGTTGGCGATTCTTGAAAGCTGGTCCAATAGTCGCGCATGTAGAAGTAATGCACCGCAGCAATGAAAGTAATAAGTCCTGAAACTAATACCGAGGTACGCCATTTTTTATCAAATTGGCTCAGGGATAAAAAGAAAAAGGCTGATGCTGCCATCATGGCCATACAACCTACAAAAAAAGTAAATCCTACATAATCCGTAGGATCTAATTTGGCAATTTCACTTGTTAAAAATAGTGTTTTCATAGTTAATTATTTTTTTGTTTAAACAAATATAAAAAATGTTAAACACATATATTATATTTATCTAAAATATTTTCACACTATTTTAGTAATCTGATAAAATATTATGACTAATTTTTACAATATAGCAATCGTATTGAGTTTTGTTGGGTTATGGATCAATGCTATTTTACCTCAAAATTTAGAAATAATATTAGGATTCCTGCTCATTTTTTCTTTTGGAATTTTGCATGGCTCAAACGACATTTTGATACTCGATACCATCGAAAATAAAAAAAGTCAATTTCCTTTTTTAAAAATTTTAATCACCTATGTCATAACCGTTCTTATCGTTGTTGTAGTCTTTTACATGTTACCTTCCTTCGCTTTGTTACTATTCATTCTTTTCAGCGGATTTCATTTTGGACAACAACATTGGGAGCATAAAGATTTAAACGTATCAATGGTAGTTAAAAACATGTTCTATGCCATTTACGGGTTGTTGGTTCTTAATTTACTTTTCGTCTGTCAGTCCAAAGACGTTATAAATATTGTAGACATAATCACCGGGCAGAAAATAACAGTAACCCTTATTCAATACACCTTTATTGTGAATACCATATTATTAATAACGGCTGCCGGCTATTTGCTCCTTAAAAACTCCGACTTAAAATCTCAGTTACTTGCTGAAGTATTTTATCTGTTGTTGTTTGCCATTATATTTAAAGTGGGAACGCTTATCTGGAGCTTTGCCATTTATTTTATCTTTTGGCATAGCATCCCTTCGCTATTGGAACAAATTCAATTTATTTATGGAAATATCTCAAAAAAATCTATTTGGGATTATTGCAAAAAGGCCCTGCCCTATTGGCTAGTATCCTTAACCGGAATGGCTGTTTTAGTTTACTTATTTGAAGACACGGCCTTGTTTTATGCTTTGTTCTTTTCCTTTATTGCAGCCGTAACATTTCCTCACACTATTGTGATCAATAAATTATTCATGAATAAAAAAACGCAACCCGAATAGAGTTGCGTTTTCTGTTTTTATAAGATTTTAAGATCTTATTTCACTTCTTCAAAATCTACGTCTTCAACGTCGCTTCCTTCGCCTTGTCCGTTTTGACTGGCGTCAGGTCCTTGTTGCTGACCATCACCGCCGGCGGCTTGTTGCGCGTCAGCTTGTGCTTTGTACATTTCTTCAGAAGCTACTTTCCAGGCTTCATTTATTTTATCTAAAGCCGGTGTAATCACATCGATATCTTTAGTTTCATAAGCTTTCTTAAGCTCTTCTAAAGCATCCTGGATTGGTTTTTTCTTGTCGTCTGACAATTTATCACCAAACTCTTCCAATTGTTTTTCTGTCTGGAAGATCATAGAATCTGCTTCATTCAATTTCTGAGCTTTTTCAGCAGCTTTTTTATCCGCTTCAGCATTCGCTTCAGCATCAGCTTTCATTTTCTCGATTTCTTCTTCGGTTAATCCTGAAGACGCTTCAATTCTGATGTCTTGAGATTTACCGGTAGCTTTATCCGTAGCCGATACTTTAATAATACCGTTAGCATCAATATCAAAAGTTACTTCAATTTGTGGCACACCGCGTTTTGCCGGTGGAATACCATCTAAGTGGAAACGACCAATGGTTTTGTTATCCGCAGCCATGGCACGCTCACCTTGTAACACATGAATCTCAACAGAAGGCTGATTATCAGCAGCTGTAGAGAACACCTGTGATTTCTTGGTTGGGATGGTCGTGTTTGCTTCGATCAATTTCGTAAACACATTACCCATAGTTTCAATACCTAATGATAATGGGGTTACATCAAGAAGCAACACATCTTTCACATCTCCTGTTAATACACCACCTTGAATCGCAGCACCTAAAGCCACTACTTCATCAGGGTTAACACCTTTACTTGGTGCTTTTCCGAAGAATTTTTCAACGGCAGCCTGTACAGCAGGAATACGTGTTGAACCACCAACCAAAATAATTTGGTCAATATCACTCTTACTTAAACCTGCAGCTTTTAAAGCTTTTTCACAAGGTGCAATGGTACGTTTCACTAAATCGTCAATCAATTGCTCGAATTTAGAACGTGTCAATGTACGCACCAGATGTTTTGGTCCGCTTGAAGTTGCTGTAATATAAGGTAAATTAATTTCTGTTTGTGTTGAAGACGACAACTCGATCTTAGCTTTCTCAGCCGCTTCTTTTAAACGTTGTAAAGACATAGGGTCTTTACGAAGGTCAATAGACTCTTCTTTATTAAACTCATCGGCTAACCAGTTGATGATCTTTTCATCTACATCATCACCACCAAGGTGTGTATCACCATCTGTAGATAATACTTCAAAAACGCCGTCGCCTAACTCGAGTACAGATACGTCATGCGTACCACCACCAAAGTCAAATACAACGATCTTGTGATCTTCACCTTTTTTATCTAAACCATAAGCCAATGCCGCAGCGGTAGGCTCATTTATAATACGTTCTACTTTTAAACCTGCGATCTCACCGGCTTCTTTTGTGGCCTGACGCTGAGAGTCATTAAAATAAGCAGGTACTGTAATTACGGCACGAGTTACATCTTGTCCAAGATAATCCTCAGCAGTTTTCTTCATTTTCTGAAGAATCATAGCCGATAATTCCTGAGGGGTATATTTACGCCCTTCAATTTCAACTCTAGGCGTATCATTATCTCCCTTTACTACTTTATAAGGTACACGTTCTGCCTCATTCTTAGATTCAGAATATTTATTACCCATAAAACGTTTTATCGAATAAATCGTGTTATGTGGGTTGGTTACTGCTTGTCGTTTTGCAGGATCCCCAACTTTAATTTCGCCACCTTCAACAAAAGCGATAACCGATGGCGTAGTGCGTTTACCTTCAGCATTTGGGATTACAACGGGCTCATTCCCTTCCATTACGGAAACGCATGAGTTGGTTGTTCCTAAATCAATTCCAATAATTTTACTCATAATATATCTTTTAATTGTGTTGAATGTTCGTTTAAACTGTCACCCACTATAAGTCAATCATTATGCCAACAAAAAAATGCTGACACAGTGTCAGCACTTCAAATCTAAGTTATTATTTTTCTGGGCGTTACCCCTCCTGCGTCGCGGTCGGGCTTTCGCTAGTCGCGCTTTGCAAGGCGCTCCAACAGGCCGCTCAATCCCTAACGCAGTCCTATTCAGCTTTGGTACAACCGGTTCGGCGTCTGGTATCTATAAGGTAAATAATTTTCCAACCGTTCTCCGATTTAAACAACTGGAACGAATTCACACCACAATGGCTAAAGGCATCATTAAACCAAAACTCATAAGGCGTCCAGGCATGGGCCATCGCACCATCGATATTAATGTCATAATCCAGCAAACGCTCATCCCATTTCTGATCGTCCGGCCGATAAGCGATCGCTTTCAATAACCCATCTAAACCTTCCTGCCGTAATAAGGTTTTACCCGCTTTATTTTTTCCAATGGTCTGCAAAATAGCATCTCTGGTCATAACCGAGGCTACCATGCTGGAATCTCCCTTATGAAATCCATCAAAAAAAGTTTTAATAGTTGCTTTTACCTGCTCTTGTTCATTAGATTGACCATAGCTCGTGGTAGCAAAAACTATAGACAACATTAATATGAAGCAGGTTTTGTAAATAGGTTTACCAAATTTCATTTAATCCGTTTTTAAGTGCAGCTTTATATTTTTCCTGATCAAATGAGTACAAGTCCGGAGCTTTATGGGCGCCGCCTTTCCGAGTCTCATCCAATTTAATTAAAATATCATAACGCAATATTTTTCTATAAAAATTACCGCGATTCAATTTTTTATCCAAAATGATCTCATACAACCTTTGCAGTTCAGGCATCGTAAATTTTTCCGGTAGTAAATTATAACCAATAGGTTTATGGATCAATTGTTTCCTTAACGTTTCCAGAGCTTTATCAAAAATAAATTGGTGATCCATCATTAATTCCGGTAGCCTGTTTATGTCGCGCCAGCCACAATCTGTAGATAATTCATCAACTACAGGTTCAACTTCTGTAAAATCAACCAAAGCGTAAAACCCTATTGAAATAAAACGTTGCTTAAAAAATGAATCGTCCGGTAAATAGTCAAAAGCGGCTTCAGAACGATGCGTTTCACCAAACACACGAAATTGCTGCAAGTAAATATTTGTAGCTCCTGTTCGGGCTTCCAAAATTCGGTTCGCTGCAATCTTTAAATTTTCATCTTTCAGAATATAACCACCCGGCAAGCCCCACGAATCACTTTCTTTCATTTTCAAAAGCAATACCTTTAAAGCACCTTCATGAAAACCAAATACGACACAATCAATAGACAAATGCGGCAAATAGATTTCCCAGGCTTCAATTGATCTTTTCTCCAGTAAGGCTTTAAAAGTCATAATATGTTATAATCTGCTAATTTAATCAATAGATTTTAACTAACACTGTTAATAAATTCCTGATTTTTCTTTTGTAAATATATTAAAATTTAGTATCATTGCTTCATAATGAAGCATTAATATTAAAGCAGTCCGTATGATTAGTAATTCTCCCTTCCCGATTAATAGCAAAACAATCCTAATTGGCGGACTGCTTTGCTTCACTTTAGCCTGTACTAAAGAGGAAAACAGCTCCGAAATTCCAACGTTAACCATTGACGATTATACCTTTCTTGATTTTAACCAAAATGGAAAATTAGATCCCTATGAAGATACGCGTCTTACTTTAGAGGCTCGTGCAACAGATCTTGCTTCCAGACTAACCGAAGAAGAAAAAGCCAATTTATTGGTTGGTGGCGGTATGCCGGGTTTTAATGCTGAAACCATGCAATTTGACCCGAATCCGAAGGATGTAAAAGTACCCGGCGCAGCTGGTAGAATCAATGCTATTCCACGTTTAGGATTACCAAAAGTTATTGTAGCTGATGGACCTGCGGGCTTACGTATATTACCTACTCGCGGTAACGATACCACAACAACTTACTACGCAACTGCTTTTCCGGTGGGAACTGCACTTGCATCTACCTGGAACACCGATCTTGTTGAAAGTGTTGGTGAAGCTATGGGTAACGAGGTAAAAGAATATGGTGTGGATGTACTCTTAGGTCCCGGAATGAACATCCATAGAAACCCCTTGAATGGTAGAAATTTTGAATATTATTCTGAAGACCCTGTACTTTCAGGTACTATCGCAGCAGCGATGGTGAATGGCATTCAATCCAAGGATGTTGGAACCTCTATAAAACACTTCGTAGCGAATAATCAGGAACGTAACCGTATGGGAATTAATGCCCATATTAGTGAGCGTGCCATGCGAGAGATCTATTTAAGAGGGTTTGAGATCGCCGTGAAAAAAGCGCAACCATGGACGGTGATGTCTTCTTATAATAAAGTAAACGGCACATACACTTCAGAGCGCAAAGATCTATTAACTACCATCTTAAGAGACGAGTGGGGTTTCAAGGGTTTAGTGATGACGGATTGGTTTGGTGGCTATGACGGTTTTCAGGGGGTAAAAAATGATACCAGTGATGTCGCTGCACAACTTAAAGCCGGAAACGATCTGCTTATGCCCGGTGTTCCCGGACAGAAAGCAGCGCTATTAAACGACCTTAAAACAGGCGATCTAAGCATGGATGCTGTAGACACTGATCTAAAACGTGTGTTAGAACTGGTTTTGAGATCGCCTTCTATGGATCGCTATAAATATTCTAACAAACCGGATCTGGAAGCCCACGCCATTATTGCAAGAAATGCTGGAGCCGAGTCTACCGTTTTGTTGAAAAATGAAATTAACACGCTTCCTTTTACAGATAAATCAATGCCTTTGGCTGTTTTCGGAAGCACTTCATATAACTTTATTGCCGGAGGAACAGGAAGCGGTGATGTGAATGAAGCTTACACGGTTCCGTTGATCGACGGACTTACCAATGCTGGTTTCCAATTGGATCAATCCTTAACGGATGTTTACGAACCTTATGTAAATGAGCAAAAAGAAAAAGAAGCCGAACGTCGTAAAAAAGAAGGTTTATTATCAGTACCACAACGTATGCCTGAATTAAAACTTGAGCAATCCTTAGTGAATGACATGGCTAAGAAGTCAGGAATAGCACTGATTACAATAGGTAGAAATTCTGGCGAGTCAGGTGACAGAACGGTTGAAAATGATTTCAACCTGGCACAAGATGAACAAGATCTTATTACTATGGTTTCTGAAGCATTTCATGCGCAAAATAAAAAAGTCGTAGTGATCTTGAATATTGGTGGTGTTGTAGAAACAGCATCGTGGAAAAACAAAGTTGACGCTATTTTATTGCCCTGGCAAGGTGGTCAGGAAGCCGGTAATGCCGTAGCCGATGTGTTTACCGGAAAAGTAAACCCTTCAGGTAAATTAACCATGACCTTCCCCGTGAATTATGAAGATGCTATCGCTACTGAAAACTGGATAGGAACGCCTGAGGATAATCCAACAAGTGTGTCTTATAAAGAAGGTATTTATGTAGGCTATCGCTTTTTCAATACCGCAGGTGTTAAACCATCTTATCCTTTTGGATACGGTTTGTCATACACGAATTTTGAATATTCAGATGCAAAATTGAGTTCTAATAACTTTAAGGATATGATGCGTGTTTCAGTTACTGTAAAAAATACTGGAAAGACAGCAGGAAAAGAAGTTGTCCAGCTTTACTTAGCAGCACCGAACAAGATGATCGATAAGCCGAAAGAAGAATTAAAGACTTTCGCAAAAACAAAATTATTACAACCTGGTGAATCGCAAACCCTAACCTTAATGTTAAACCCTAAGGATCTGGCATCTTTTATTCCTGAAAAAAATGCCTGGATCGCAGAGGCCGGTGATTATAAAGTACTAATAGGTGCTTCATCTTTAGATATTCTAGAAGAACTCTCATTCTCTCTTGATAGTGTGTTGATAGCAGAAAAAACACATCCGGCTTTTGCCTTAGATGTGCCATTTACGGATTTGAAGTTTTAGTTTTTCAAAAGTTTTTTCGAACAATGGGTCCAAATTTCTTTGGGCCCTTTTTTTATTTCAAACGGAATTGTTTTAGTATTTTTACACTCCAATCAAACAAAGAAACGCATGTCTGTCGCAAAAAAAGAATACAAACGTATTACCGTAAAAACCTTAGTGGATATGAAAGCCAAAGGTGAAAAAATATCCATGCTTACCGCCTACGATTATACCATGGCTAAAATTGTAGATGGTGCCGGTATTGATGTTATTCTTGTTGGAGATTCTGCGAGTAACGTTATGGCTGGTCACGAGACCACCTTACCCATTACACTGGACCAGATGATCTACCATGCTTCTTCAGTAATTCGTGCTATCGAACGGTGCTTAGTTGTAGTGGATTTGCCTTTTGGAAGCTATCAAAGTGATCCCAAAGAAGCCTTACGATCTGCCATAAGGATCATGAAAGAAAGCGGTGCGCATTCGGTAAAAATGGAAGGTGGAAAAGAAATAAAGGATTCTATCAAACGTATTTTGAATGCCGGTATCCCGGTGATGGGTCATTTGGGTTTAACACCGCAATCCATATATAAATTCGGAACTTACACCGTACGTGCCAAAGAAGAAGAGGAAGCAAATCGTCTTATTGAAGATGCACGGATGCTAGAGCGTATTGGTTGTTTTGCCATTGTACTTGAAAAAATTCCATCGAAATTAGCACAACAGGTCGCTGAGAGTGTTTCCATTCCCATCATAGGTATAGGTGCCGGACCAAATGTAGACGGTCAGGTTTTGGTTTTGCACGACATGTTAGGCATGACTCACGAATTTAACCCCCGTTTTTTACGTCGTTATATGCATTTATATGACGATATGACCAAGGCTATTTCACAATATGTCGATGATGTGAAAAGCGTTGATTTTCCTAATGAAGAAGAAAAATATTAAGTTTTTTCGGGACTTAAGCTATTCATTTTAAAATTATATGTCTAAAACCTTATCCAATCCAACGAATCTTCAGATCATTTATGAAGATAATCACATGATTGTGGTAAATAAACGGGCTGGAGACATCGTTCAAGGCGATAAAACCGGAGACACGCCTTTGAGTGACATAGTAAAGGCCTACATCAAAGAAGCTTACAACAAACCGGGGAATGTGTATTTAGGAACGGTACATCGCCTGGATCGTCCAACTACAGGTTTAGTGATCTTCGCTAAAACAAGTAAAGCCTTAACACGCCTTAATAAACTTTTTGCTCAGAAGGATATTGCCAAAACTTACTGGGCCGTTGTGAAGAATCGGCCACCAAAAGCTCAAGATCGTTTGGTGCATTGGCTCAAAAAGAATCCGAAGAACAACAAGTCCTATGCGCATTCTAAAGAAGTTAAAGACAGCAAGAAAGCCATTTTAAGTTATAAACTACTTAAAACTCTTAATAACTATTACCTTCTTGAAGTGAATTTAGAGACCGGACGACACCATCAAATCCGTTGCCAGTTGGCCGAAATTGGTTGTCCCATCAAAGGTGATCTGAAATACGGGTTTGATCGCAGTAATCCTGATGCTGGTATTCATTTACACGCCCGAAGTATCGCATTTATTCATCCGGTTCAAAAAGAAGAATTAACAATAACAGCGCCTTTACCACAAGATCCTATTTGGGACGCTTGTTCAAATTAAATTTCGTAATTTTCATAAAAAACGTGCAAGCAGTCGATACTATATTTTCAAAACAACGGGAATTTTTTCAAAGTCACCAAACGCGAAATATCCAGGCGAGATTGGAATTATTGAAAAAGCTTAGAACGGAGATTATAAATAATGAAAGTAACATTTTGGAGGCGCTTCAAAATGATTTCGGAAAACCACCGTTCGAAGGCTACATGAGTGAAGTTGGTCTGGTGCTTTCCGAACTTAATCTTACCATAAAAAACCTCAAATCCTGGGCGAAACCCGAACGTGTAAAAAGTTCGATACTTACCTTTCCATCCAAGGATTATATTTATAAAGAACCCTACGGAAATGTTTTGGTGATTGCTCCCTGGAATTATCCATTTTTATTGGCTATGGAACCTTTGATCATGGCCATTGCCGCCGGAAACACCGTAGTTTTAAAACCTAGCGAATTAACAGCGAATACAGCTGCTATTCTTTCAAACATTATTGAAAATGTTTTTCCCGAAGAGGTGGCTATTACCGTTGAAGGTGGTGTTCCCGAAGCTACGGCCCTATTAGAAAAACCATGGAATTATATTTTCTTTACAGGAAGCACCGGTGTGGGAAAAATTGTTGCCCAAGCCGCCGCAAAACACCTGACGCCTACCACGTTGGAACTCGGTGGAAAATCACCTTGTATTGTTGATGAAACTGCCGATCTAAAATTGGTGACGCGTCGTTTGGTTTGGGGTAAATTTTTTAACGGCGGACAAACTTGTATTGCCGGAGATTATGTGATCGTTAAAGCAACTCAAAAAGTAGCGTTGATCGAGGCGGTTTCTAAGGAAATAGAAATCCGTTATGGTAAAGATCCCAAGCAATCAAAGGATTTTCCAAGAATAGTAAATCAGGATCACACAGCCCGACTCATAAACTTACTTAAGGATCAAAAAATTAGTTATGGCGGCCAGCATCATTTAGAATCTTGTTATGTTGCGCCTACCATTGTTGATGAACCTGATGTGAACAGCCCGTTGATGAGTGAAGAGATCTTTGGTCCTATTTTGCCTGTTTTGACCTATACTCATGAAAATGATATTTATGAACTCGTTTCTCAATATGGTCATCCTCTATCATTTTATGTGTTTTCAAAAAATAAAAAATTTATAGATCGTCTTATGAATACCATAAATTTCGGTGGCGGTGTGGTAAATGACCTTTTGGTTCAATTTGGAAACCCGAAATTACCCTTTGGAGGTATTGGGACGAGCGGTATGGGCCATTATCACGGAAAATTTGGCTTCGATACCTTCTCACATCACAAATCTGTAATGAAACGAGGCACCTGGTTAGATCCTTCTTTCCGATATCCACCATACAAAGGAAAACTTAAACTCCTGAAAACCATCCTGAGGTATTTCAGTTAAGAAGGCCTTAGAATTTTTAAAAACTGATAGCCGTGGTGTGTTTCACCTCGCTAATCACGAACATACTATGCGTACTACTGATATGATTGATATTGGTTAATTTTTTGATCATAAATTCCCTAAAAGCAGCCATATCAGCAACCAGAACTTTCAATAAATAATCATAATCACCACTTAAATGATAGCATTCTAAAACTTCATTTAAATGACTAACCTCCCGTTCAAACTTTACTACATTATCATGACTGTGTTGCAATAATTTTATATGGCAAAAAACTACAAATGGTTTTCCAATTTTATTTTTATTGATCAAAGCCACATATTTTTCAATAAAACCGGCTTTTTCTAATTTTTTGATACGCTCGAAAACGGCAGTAACGGATAGATCTAACTTATTAGCCAATTCCTTGTTGGTCTGTTTACTATCTTCTTGAAGTAAGTCTAATAATTTTTGGTCGGTAGCATCAAAGATCATAATAGAATAATTTTCATAAAGATAGATATTTTTACACTTCTTAGTATTTATTTTTCATACAATTTGATTAAATACAGAATTATTTTCTAACAAATAAACAATCTATTGTTTTTTATTCCACATTTAGCGAAATTTGTAAATAACCAAACTCTAATAATCATGTCATTTAAACCCGCTAATAACATACAGGATTTACAATATTTCGGTGAATTTGGAGGCGTAAATCCATCGATCTCAGATTCTTCCACATATACTTTTCTATCTGCAAAAACCATGTTTGATACCTTCGAAGGTAATGCTGATGGCTGTTATTTGTATTCACGGCATTCTTCACCTTCCAATTTATATTTAGGCGAAGCCCTGGCCGCCATGGAAGGCACTGAAACTGCTAATGTTTCATCGTCCGGAATGGGTGCCATTACAACGACTTTAATGCAATTATGTCATGCCGGTGATCATATTGTATCGAGCAGAACGATTTATGGTGGTACGTTTGCCTTTTTGAAGAACTTTGGACCACGACTTAATATTGAGACCAGTTTCGTGAATATCACAGATCTGAAGCAGGTTGAAGCTTCTATCAATAAAAATACGAAGGTCATATTCTGTGAAACGGTGAGTAACCCACTTTTGGAAGTAGCTGATATTAAAGGTTTAGCTAAAATTGCTAAAAAACATCAACTTAAACTTATTGTAGATAATACCTTCTCCCCGCTTTCTATTTCTCCAAAAGTTTTAGGTGCCGACGTTGTTATCCACAGTTTAACAAAATTTATAAATGGTTCCAGTGATACCGTTGGAGGTGTGGTATGCGGCACTCAGGAATTTATAGATGAATTGCGCAATGTAAATGATGGAGCAGCGATGCTTTTTGGTTCTACCATGGATAGTCTTAGAGCAGCTTCTATATTAAAAAACCTGAGAACTTTACATATCAGGATACAGCAACACAGTAAGAATGCCATGTATCTTGCTGAAAAATTTGAAGCAGATGGTTTAAAAACGGTTTATCCAGGATTAAAATCACATCCTTCGCACGAGCTTTATAAAAGCATGATAAATGAGCAATATGGTTTTGGCGGTATGCTGACCATAGATGTTGGTAGTTCAGAAAAAGCCAACGAGCTCATGGAACTTATGCAACACAAAAACCTCGGGTATTTGGCCGTAAGTCTTGGTTTTTACAAAACCCTGTTTAGTGCACCCGGAAGTTCAACATCATCTGAAATTCCTGAAAAAGAACAGGAAGCCATGGGTCTTACAGATGGTCTTATTCGGTTCTCTATTGGTTTGGATGCCGATATTGAGCGTACTTATCGAACAATGCATCAGTGTATGGTTGACTTAAAAATTTTAATTAAAGAACCTCATTTAACATCCTAATATTCAATTAAATAAAATTCAAAAGTCGAACGTTCATGTTCGGCTTTTTTATTTCGGCTTGTTAAGTTTCATTGAAAGTTGTAACATTACACAACAAAAATCTGACTATGCCTGACGATAATAACCTATTCCCCGAGGAACAATATCAAGATCAACACGAAAAAAGTAAACATATAAAATTTTGGGAGGCTTTAGTGCCCATAGTGGTTTTGGTGATTCTCCTGGGTTATAATGTTTTTATCTACGGTGATAGTGCCACCAGTGGTCCGAACCAATTCGCTCTTATTTTTGCAGGTGTGGTTGGTGCTATGTTCGGGTTCTCAAAAAATATTTCATATAACGATATGATGGAAGCCATCGTGGATAATGTAAAATCGACGTCTTCTGCCATATTTATTTTGCTTATGGTTGGCGCCTTAGCCGGAACCTGGCTTGTTAGTGGTATTATCCCAACCATGATCTATTATGGCCTGGAGATTTTAAATCCCAGGTTTTTTCTAGCTGCAGCCCTTATTATCTGTTGCATTATTTCTTTGGCTACAGGAAGTTCCTGGACCACAACGGCCACTATAGGTATCGCGCTTATGGGCATTGGAAAGGCTTTAGGATTACCGCTTGGGATGATTGCCGGAGCAGTGCTTTCCGGGTCTTACTTCGGGGATAAAATGTCGCCTTTAAGTGATACCACCAATCTGGCACCTGCAATGGCGGGCACAGACGTGTTTACGCATATCCGATATATGATGTATACTACAATCCCAAGTATTTTATTAACCTTGATTATATTCGTAGTTCTTGGGTTTTTCTACGGTGGTGAGGTTGCGCAAGATTCTTCAGATTTAGTGAGTAGTATTCAAAATACTTTCAATATTTCACCCTTGTTATTTATCGTTCCTTTGGTAGTTATCGTGATGATTGTTAAGAAAGCAAAACCGCTCACAGCATTATTTATAGGTACCATCCTGGCTGGTATTTTTGCGATCATTTTTCAACCGGAAATCATTATGAATCTGGCCGGTAGTAAAACCTTTGATGCGAATACCGCTTATAAAGGGGTTATGAACGCTATGATCGGAGATGTTTTTATTCCTTCAGGAAATGAAATCCTGGATAAAAATGAATTGTTTTCTTCCGGCGGTATGAGTGGGATGCTATCAACCATCTGGCTTATATTATGCGCTATGTTCTTTGGAGGGATCATGCAAGAAATTGGCGCCCTTCAAAAAATTAGTGACACCTTATTGAAAGTAGCTAAATCGACCTTTGGCTTATTTGCCAGCACAACCTTTTCCTGTATCTTTTTTAATGGTACAGCCAGTGATCAATATCTTTCTATTGTGGTTCCCGGTAAGATGTACCAAAAAGCTTTTAAAGATCGTGGCTTAGCGCCTGAAAACCTAAGTAGGACTCTGGAAGATTCAGGTACCGTAACATCCATACTTTTTCCCTGGAATACAGGTGGCGCCTATCAGTCTAAAACTTTAGGCGTAGCTACGGGAGAATATGTTTGGTTCGCCTTTTTCAATATTATCAGTCCGATTATGACCTTGATATTCGCCTATTTCAATATCAAGATCCGGATGCTGACTAGCCCTAAGACCGCTAAGGCCTAAGCAAGTAAATCCACTATCGATTTAAATCCTTTTTCTTTGGCATGATCTACTGCTGTTTTACCGTCATTATCTTTTACTGATGCATCGGCTTTATGATCTAAAAGTAATTTCACAGCGCCTGCTCTACCATAAGTGGCGGCAAAACTCAATGCTGTGGTACCATTGTTATTTTTTGCATTTACATTGGCGCCATGTTCAAGTAAATAGCTCAATAACGATTCATTGCCTTTAAATGCTACGCCGATTAGTGCTGTATTTCCGGAAGCATCAGTGTCATCAATTTTGGCTTTATGTGCGATCAAGGTTTTTACGATGTCTTCTTTATCAAAATATGATGCGAATATCAGCGGTGTAAAACCTCTGGAATCTTTAGCATCAACAAGCTCCGGACTAGCTTTTAAAACGGTTTTTACAGTGGCTTCATTTCCGGATTGAATAGCCATGAATAAAGTATCTTTGGGATTCATACGTTTTATTTTTTAAATAAAAATTGGGATAAGCATCCATGACACTTATCCCAATTCAATTATAATTCTACGACTATTATTTTAAATCAAATCGATCTAAGTTCATCACTTTGGCCCATGCCTTAACAAAGTCTCTGACGAATTTTTCTTCGCCATCATCTGCGGCATAAACTTCAGCAACAGCCCGTAATTCAGTATTCGAACCGAAGATCAGATCAGCGCGGGTCGCTTTGAACACAACCTCATTGGTAGCGCGATCACGGCCTTCAAAATAACGATCATCCTCTGCTGTTGGATTCCATTTGTATTTGAAATCTAAAACATTCACGAAGAAGTCATTAGTTAAACTTCCTACATTATCAGTGAATACACCATAATCAGAACCGTCATAGTTCGTTCCGATAACACGCATACCACCTAAAAGCGCCGTCATTTCAGGAATAGAAAGCGACATTAAATTAGCACGATCAACAAGTAAATCTTCCGCAGCTACCTGAAGATCAGATTTAATGTAGTTTCTGAATCCGTCAGCCAATGGCTCTAAATATCCAAAGGATTCTAAATCAGTTTGTTCCTGAGATGCATCACCACGTCCTTGAGTAAATGGAACGGTAACATCATGACCTGCATTTTTAGCAGCCTGCTCAATACCAACAGATCCACCAAGAACGATAAGGTCTGCAATTGATACATCACCACTAAAATCTTTTTGAATGGCTTCGTATACTTTAAGTACTTTAGCCAGTTCATCAGGATTATTTACTTCCCAGCTACGTTGTGGTTCTAGTCTGATACGACTACCATTGGCACCACCACGTTTATCAGAATCTCTATAAGTAGAAGCTGAAGCCCAGGCCGTAGTTACTAATTGTGAAACAGATAAACCGGAAACACCGATCATTTTCTTCAAGGTGTCGATATCCTTATCACTTAATTTGTAATTTACTTTTGGAATTGGATCTTGCCAGATCAACTCTTCACCAGGAACTTCAGGTCCTAAGTAACGGTCGATCGGTCCCATATCACGGTGCGTTAATTTATACCACGCACGAGCGAAAGCATCTTCAAAAGCTTCAAAATCCTCGTGGAATTTCTTTGAGATTTTTAAATACTCAGGATCCGTTTTAAGGGCCATATCCGCAGTTGACATCATTAAGGCTTGATGTCCGTTAGGATCACCGGCTTTAGGAGCCATTTTAGCGTGTGACTCTTTTGTCGGCGTCCATTGCCAAGCTCCGGCAGGACTTTTAGTCAATTCCCAATCATAATTTAATAGCACATCAAAATATTCACTATCCCAACGTGTTGGATGCGGTGTCCAGGGTCCTTCTAAACCGCTGGTAATAGCATCATCTAAAACACCGGATTTGAAGGAGTTTTTCCAACCTGTGCTCATTTCCTCAATGGAAGCACCATGAGGTTCCGGACCAACATATTTATCAGGATCAGCAGCACCATGTGTTTTACCAAAGGTATGGCCACCGGCTACCAGAGCTACGGTTTCTTCATCATTCATAGCCATACGACCAAAGGTAATACGAATATCGTGCGCAGATTTTAATGGATCAGGTTCGCCATTTGGTCCTTCAGGATTCACATAGATCAATCCCATATGTACAGCACCTAAATGACCTTCTAATTCACCATCACCGGTATCATAACGTTCGTCATTATCTAACCAACCGGTTTCAGATCCCCAGTAAATATCTTCTTCAGGTTGCCACACGTCTTCGCGTCCGCCAGCAAATCCAAAGGTTTTAAAGCCCATAGATTCCAATGCACAGTTTCCTGCCAATATCATGAGGTCTGCCCAGGAAATCTTATTACCGTATTTTTTCTTTACAGGCCATAATAAAAGTCGTGCCTTATCCAGGTTCCCATTATCAGGCCAGCTATTCAATGGCGCAAAACGTTGTGAACCTCCATTGGCCCCACCTCTACCATCGCCTACACGATACGTACCGGCACTGTGCCAGGCCATACGAATCATAAAAGGACCATAGTGACCATAATCGGCAGGCCACCAATCTTTAGAATCGGTAAGGACTTTGGTTACGTCTTTTTTAAGTTCTGCAAAATCTAAACTATTGAACGCTTCAGCATAATTGAAATCCTCATCCATAGGGTTTACTGGCGTTCCATGCTGACGCAATATATTTAACTTCAATTCATTGGGCCACCAATCGCGGTTTCGTGTTCCACCACCGGCTGTCTTTTTTTGAGTACCACTCAAAAAAGGACATTTTGCGGCATCGCTGTCATTTAAATCGAATACTTTATTCTCCATTATTTTTAAAATTTTTATAGAATTACAACGTAAAAATACTCATAAAAGATACGGATTTTACTTGAGATTAATTTGAATAATCGATATTAAAATTGGCAAAACTTATTGGTGTATTATTCATAAAAAAAACGTCCCAACCATAAGTTGAGACGCCTTTAACCGAAATATTAATGTTATTATGATTTTGGTAGTAGTACCGAATCAACCACGTGAATAACACCATTGGATTGATTTACATCCGCAATAGTAACTTTTGCTGAATTTCCATTTTCATCAGTAATGTATACAGCGCCATCTTTCATCCACGCTGTAAGCATACCACCACTAGCGGTTTTCAACATGGCTTTACCGTTGCCCTTTTTTATGAGCATCATAAGCTTTGATGCACTATATTTTCCCGGAACCACATGATATTTCAAAATACTTTGTAATGTCATTTTATTCTCAGGTTTTAGAAGCGTAGCAACGGTTCCGTCAGGCAACTTGTCAAATGCTTCGTTGGTTGGAGCAAACACGGTAAAAGGCCCCTTGCTCGATAGTACATCCACCAGATCAGCTGCTTTTACTGCCGCTACTAAAGTGGTATGGTCTTTTGAATTTACGGCATTTTCAACAATATTCTTTGTAGGATACATTGCTGCTCCACCCACCATTTTGGTGTCCTTTTCCATCATGTTTTGAGAAAACATACTTGATACGGTTAATAACAAACTTAGGAATAAACTCGTTTTTAATAATTTTTTACTTTTCATTTTAGATTTTTATTAATTATACATCCTTTGCCATACTAACGAGATTTTATTAGATCCGGTTTTCAAAAATGTCATAAAAAAAATTTTGGCCGGGTTAATGATTTGTCGTTCAGATTATAATTAGTTTATTAGATTTGTAAAAAACAAAAAAAATGGCTAGAACAGCATTAGACGGCAATCCTGCGAATACCTCCGGGGATTTACCAAAAATCGGGAGCAAACTCAAAGACTTTAAATTAGTAGATAAATCGCTTAGCTCGAAATCCTTAAATGACTTTGAAGGAGAAACTTTAATTTTAAATGTTTTTCCAAGTGTGAATACAGGTGTGTGTTCCGCTTCGGTTAGAAAATTCAATGAGAAAGCAAGTCAATTAAAAAACACCAAAGTGTTATGTATTTCAAAAGATTTACCTTTTGCACAGCAAGCGTTCTGTGCTGCAGAAGGACTGGATAACGTCATGATGTTATCTGATTTTAGAGAAAGTGCTTTTGGAAAAACAAATGGTTTACTCTTAGTTGACAGTGCTTTTGAAGGCCTTTTGGCCCGATGTGTCATTATTTTAGATACTGATCACACGATTAAATATATTGAATTGGTGCCGGAAATTGCACAGGAGCCTGACTATGAAGCGGCTCTTAAAGCCTTATAACCCATGGATCAAAAAAAATCCTTTTTTCAAGGTAGACTTTTTAGTATTAAAAATGCATTCAAAGGTGCCATCCTCATTTTTAAAACTGAAACCAGTTTTCAGGTTCAGGTTGTGGTAGCAATCCTAATGACGATTGCCGGGTTTGTATACGAAATCTCGGCCACGGAATGGACTATACAGTTATTAGCAATTGCCCTTGTTATGGGTTTAGAAGCTGCCAACACGGCCATTGAAGATATGGCCAACTTTATACACCCTGAACATCACGTTGAAATAGGTGGCATCAAAGATCTTGCTGCCGGCGCAGTTTTTATAGCAGTTATTTTTGCTATTATCATTGGTTTCATAATCTATATTCCCAAGGTATTTTTTTAAATACTATACCCTTAGGATAAACGTTAGTAATTTGTATTTTTGTTCAAACTAACAGTGCATTAATGGCCAAACGCAAAACCAAATCTAAAACAGACACCAAAAAACCACGTAAAAAGCGCAGTTACAAGCTATCCAGTCAGCAAAAACTCGTGTTTGGTAGTTTTTTAATCATTTTTGGGGTCTTATTAGGAATCGCTTTCATCTCTTATTTCTTTACCGGTAATGCCGATCAGAGCACGCTTTCCAGTTTTGGGACCAGAGAGGTTGCATCGAAAAACTGGTTAAGGAAATCGGGTGCCTGGTTAAGTGATCTATTCATCGAACAAGGTTTCGGTATTGCTTCCTTTATTTTTTCCGGATTAGTGATATTATCCGGTGTTTACGTACTTATGAGCCTTAGTAAAAAGAAGCTATCAAAGCATTGGTTTTGGGGTTCATACATCGTGATATGGCTATCCGTGTTTTTTGGTTTCTTTAAAGAGCAATACGCATTTTTAGGAGGAACCATAGGTTTTGAATTAAATAGCTTCCTCGGCGATTATTTAGGTCGCCTCGGTGTTGGACTGTTACTTTTATTCGGGTTTATTGTGTATTTAGCTATGCGTTTTAGAGTAACTTTCGAAAGTATCGCTAACCTGTTCAAATCAACCAAAAAAGATCTTCAGGAAGAGCTTTCAGACCTGGATATGGTAGCTGTAGACAATAGCTTATCTGAAGAAGCTGAAAACATAAAAACAGCCTTCGACCTTAATACTGATGAACCGGCGGAAACCGTTGTAGAATCTACTCCGAAACCAAAAGTTACGGTCGATACTTCAAATAATGAAGATGATGATGATTCAGATGATATTCAAATGGAAGTTGAACAAGGTGTTGATGACACCTCGGAGGAAAGTGATCTGGCTAAAAAATTAGTTGAAGACTTTGGGCAGTTCGATCCTACTCTGGAGTTAGCGAAATATCAATTCCCTACTCTGGACCTACTCAAAAAATACGATACAGAGGGTATTAAAATTAATCAGGAAGAACTCGAAGAAAACAAGAATAAGATTGTTGATACCTTGAGCAATTACAAAATAGGTATCGCGAGTATTAAAGCGACTATCGGACCCACGGTAACGCTCTATGAAATTGTACCGGATGCCGGTATTCGCATTTCTAAAATTAAAAATCTGGAAGATGATATAGCCCTGTCTTTATCTGCCTTAGGAATTCGTATTATCGCTCCTATACCCGGTCGAGGCACAATTGGTATCGAAGTACCTAACAAAAAAGCAACGATCGTTTCAATGCGATCCGTGATCGCTTCGAAGAAATTCCAGAATAACGATATGCAATTGCCTATTGCGCTTGGTAAGACCATAAGTAATGAAACCTTCGTGGTCGATCTGGCTAAAATGCCTCACTTGTTAATGGCAGGTGCTACTGGGCAAGGGAAATCTGTAGGATTAAATGTCGTTCTTACCTCACTTCTTTACAAAAAACATCCGGCAGAAGTGAAATTTATTTTGGTCGATCCTAAAAAAGTTGAACTTACCTTGTTCAACAAAATTGAACGACATTATTTAGCTAAACTCCCCGATAGTGAGGAAGCTATTATTACGGACAATACCAAAGTTATCAATACGCTCAATTCCTTGTGTATTGAAATGGACAATCGCTATGAGCTTCTAAAGAACGCCATGTGCCGCAACATAGCGGAGTATAATGCGAAATTCAAGGCTAGAAAATTAAATCCGAATGAAGGCCATCAGTTTTTACCCTATATTGTACTCGTTGTAGACGAGTTTGCCGATCTGATCATGACCGCCGGTAAGGAAGTGGAAACGCCTATAGCACGATTAGCACAACTTGCACGAGCAATTGGTATTCACTTGATCATCGCTACACAGCGTCCGTCGGTAAATGTCATTACAGGTATCATCAAAGCGAACTTTCCGGCACGTATTGCTTTTAGGGTGACCTCGAAGATCGATTCTCGTACGATTTTAGATGGTTCTGGTGCCGACCAGCTGATTGGGCGTGGTGACATGCTATTCACTCAAGGAAATGATCTCATTCGTTTGCAATGTGCCTTTGTAGATACTCCTGAGGTTGAGCGTATTACGGAATATATTGGGTCTCAAAAAGCCTATCCGGAAGCCTATCAATTACCAGAGTATGTTGGTGAAGAAAGTGGCACAAGTCTTGATGTAGATATCGAGGATCGCGATAAGCTTTTTAAAGACGCTGCCGTAGTGATCGTAACAGCGCAACAAGGCTCGGCTTCACTGCTACAGCGAAAATTAAAATTAGGCTACAACAGGGCCGGAAGAATTATAGATCAATTGGAAGCTGCAGGCATTGTAGGTCCGTTTGAAGGAAGTAAAGCCCGACAGGTTTTGGTCCCGGATCTAACTGCTTTAGATCAATTATTGGAAAATGAAACTTAAATTAAAAATGAAACAACTTATAACCCTCTTATTCATCAGTCTATCACTGACCTCTTTTTCTCAGAACAAAGCTCAAGCGCTACTTAATGAAGTGTCTGAAAAAGTGAAAAGCTATGATAATATCGCCATTGAATTTAAATATGTGCTTGAAAATACCAAGGAAAATGTAAAACAAGAAACCAAAGGCGATGTCACGCTTGAAGGCGAAAAATACCGTCTCAATATTTTAGGTGTAACAAGACTTTACGATGGTAAAAAACTTTATACTATTAGTCCGGAAGATGAAGAAGTGACCATTTCCAATGAAAAAGAGAATCAAGAAGAAGGATTCAGTCCGAGTAAAATGCTCTCTTTTTACAAAGAAGGATATGTTTACGACATGGATATTACACAAAATATACAGGGGCGTAAAATTCAATATGTAAAGCTTACCCCAATTGATTCCAATTCAGAAATTAAATATATTTTATTAGGTATCGATGCGAATACTAAAAATATTTACAACCTGATCCAGATTGGTAAAAACGGGACAAAAACCACCCTTACGGTGAATTCTTTGAGAACTAATGAGCTTTTACCAAAATCCTTATTTACCTTTGACGCGAAGAAGTACAGTGATTATTACATAAATAATATCGATTAACACTGAAAAGCCTTCAAAAATTAACTGGAAACCAATTCGGTAAATCCGTTATTTAGATAAAACTAAGCGCGTGAAAATCTTAGATCGATACATTTTAACCACTTATCTCAAAACATTTTTCAGCGTTTTCACCATTCTGATGCTCATTTTTATCTTACAGACCATTTGGCTGTACATTCGCGAGCTCTCAGGAAAAGACTTGGACCTTTCGGTTATTATTAAGTTCATTCTTTATTTCATGCCCAAACTTATCCCTTTGGTACTGCCACTTACCATACTCCTCGCCTCTATTATGGTTTTTGGAAGTTTTGCTGAAAATTATGAGTTCGCAGCTATGAAATCGACAGGGATTTCTTTGCAACGCGCCATGTCGGGATTAAGTATTTTCATTGTTACTCTGGGTATCATTACTTTTTTCTTTTCAAACAATGTAATTCCATGGGCAGAGCTCAATTTTTATAATTTAAGGGTAAATATTTATAAGTTGAAACCCGCTATGCTCCTTGCAGAAGGACAGTTCAATGAAGTAGGTGCTTACAATATTAAATTTGATGAAAAATCCGGAGATCGCGGTCAATATCTTAAGAACGTAACCATACACATCAAAGGAGAAAATAAAATGACGAATACGACCGTCATTAAATCGAAAACAGGCGAATTGTTAGGAAAAGAAAGCTCCTCAGTACTAAAACTGATTCTTAAAGATGGAAATTACTATCACGATATCATTCCACAAAAATTAAAAGAAAGGGAAAAAAGACCTTTTGCCAAAAGTACATTCGATACTTATACCATGAATATCGATCTCTCGCAGCTTAACAATGTGGATATGGATGAAAAGTCGAATACTGAAAAATCCGATATGCTGAGTTTAAAGGGACTAGACGTCGCTATGGATTCCATTATTAAAAAACGATCGGTTGATTTCGAGGGTACCAAACAAAATCTATATCAGCGTGCGGGTGTTTCCCGTTTTAAAGTTGAGAATGATACCAAAGTTGTTGATAACGATTCATTACAAGCTGTAAAAGATTCCCTGGAAATTCGTTCTCTGTTACCAATTTTTAAGTTGAATGCTCAGGTTCGCATGGTGGATTTAGTTTCCAAAGCCATGGCGAGCAACAAACAAACTGTAATAGCTAAGGAAACCGCTGCTGAAAATGCCAAAAAAGATCTTTACACCCATATGATCTCTTATCATCAAAAGTTTGCATTAGGCATTGCGTGTATTATTTTGTTTTTTGTTGGCGCCCCATTGGGTGCTCTTATTCGTAAAGGAGGTATAGGTTTACCCATGGTAATAGCTATACTATTATTTTTAACGTATCACTTCATTGGTATTTTTGCTACAAATAGTGCCAAGAACGGCAGTTTAAATCCCATATTGGCCAGTTGGTTTTCAACATTGGTCATGTTACCTCTAGGTGTTTATTTAACCCGACGCGCCACTGCAGATCGTGGTTTATTTGAAATCGGTAACTTCCTGGACCCTATCAAAAAAGTTCTTCGAATCAAAGAAAAAGAAGTTTTCGATTATAAATTTTTACTTTCCTACACCAATGATCGCCTCATTGATGTGATCAATAATTATGAAACCCACGGTCTTGAAGAAGAAGCAAGAATTGAGGCCCTTCGCATTTTAGAAGAACGAGATAACACTTTAGAGGCTTTAGAGCGTAATGGTTTAGTGATCAATCCGGCTTATAAAAAAGCTGAAAAAATGTCGATAAACTATAATGAACATGCCTATTTTGCTATTACTCTATATAGTATTGGTGTAATTTTACTGGTTTTGTTCTTTGTTTTTAGAAACAACAAATTACCATCACTGGCGGATGCTTCCATTCAATTGAGCATCATTTCTATGGCTTTGTATGCTATTTATTATCTAAAATCGATGGTGAATTTAAATCAGTTTTACGGACAAATAAAGAAATCAGGAAAACGCCTTAACTACTTTTTACAGGTTCTCGGATTCCCACTATACATGGTAAGTTATCCGTTTTTGAAACTGAAAATCAAAGAAGACCTGAAGCAAAATTGCTTAGATTCACTAAAATAGCAATATCTTTGCAGCATGATTACAGAGACTATGACCAAATCAGAAAAGGCAAAATTCAAGCTTGATACCATTGAGGATGCTATTGAAGACATCCGCCAAGGAAAAGTGATCATCGTTGTTGATGATGAAAATCGTGAAAATGAAGGAGATTTTGTGGCAGCAGCCGCTAAGGTAAGCCCCGAAATGATCAATTTTATGGCCACTCACGGTCGTGGTCTTATTTGTGCTCCGTTAACTGAAAATCGTTGCAAGGAGTTAGATCTGAATATGATGGTTCGAAACAATACGGATCCTATGGAAACTGCCTTTACAGTGTCCGTTGATCTTCGTGGTCATGGTGTTACTACCGGTATTTCAGCTGCGGATCGCGCACAAACTATAAAAGCACTGATCGATCCTGAAACCAAAGTGCACGAATTGGCGCGACCAGGACATGTGTTCCCTTTGATCGCGAAAGAAGGTGGTGTATTACGACGTACCGGCCATACCGAAGCTGCCATTGATTTTGCGCGTTTAGCCGGATTACAACCTGCAGGTGTTATTGTTGAAATTATGAATGAAGACGGCTCTATGGCGCGTCTGCCTCAACTTATAAATGTTGCAAAAAAGCTGGATCTCAAAATTGTTTCAATTGAAGATTTAGTAGCGTATCGGATGCAACATGACTCCCTAATTGAGAAAAAAGAAGATTTTAATCTCGAAACTCGATTTGGAAGCTTTAGATTAAGAGCTTATAAGCAAACAACTAATAATCAAGTACATATAGCTTTGACAAAAGGTTCCTGGAAGCCTAATGAAGAAGTTTTAACCCGAATAAACTCCACATTGGTAAACAATGATGTTTTGGGTACGCTTACCAACAACGCCGATAAGCAATTGGACGATATGTTCAAGGTAATAAACGATGCCGGTAAGGGAGCTATCCTCTTTATAAACCAAGAAGCCCAATCGATGAATATTTTAAATCGACTGGACTTTTTGAAAACAAATCAGGTGGCTAATAAAATAACTAAAGCCCCTAGAATAAATATGGATAATCGTGATTTTGGTATAGGCGCTCAGATCCTTCACGATCTTAATATCCATAAACTGCGTGTGATTTCTAATACCGCACAAACAAAACGTGTTGGTCTGGTAGGTTACGGTTTAGAAATTATCGAATACGTTCCTTACTAATCGATCACATCAAATTCTTTAAGTAGTTTTTTGGAACGTGTATTCGGAACTTCGGATATCAATACGTAATTACCAGGCTCCAGATCAACAGTAAAATAACCCGTACTGCCTTTTGGCATATCATTCACACCCCCTAAAAAGGTAACGCCGTTTGGTGCCGGGGTTTGCAATCCGCCTTTATGCGACCAATCCATCCATTTTTCAAGTTCATCCAGATTGGCATATGATTCTATTTTTGCCAGGTTCACATCATGACCTACAAAGTTTTCATGCATGATCTGATCATCATAATGTACAGCAAAAACCTGTTTGCCTTTGGTTATTCCTTTGTCATAATTTATACCTTTCTCACTTGAAATATTAATATTAACCGTAGCTTCCGGTGGTGTAACGCCACTATCTTCATCTGTAACTATAATAGCTTTAGCCATGCCCATCGAGGTATGAAACTTGCCTTCAGGCATTTTTACATAGCATTCCATAATATAATACCCCGGTTCCAATTTAACAGCTGTTAAAGAAGTTTCTTTCGGACTTACAAGTCCCGAACCGCCTACAAATACAACTTTACCAAACCATTCCGGTAAATTAGCAAGTTCGGCAAGCCCCTCATCACGTTTACCGGCTTCAATAAGTTCTCCACATCTATCGAAAGGGGGGCCAACCTCGTCTATGGTATTTTGAATAGTAACACCTTCAGGATATTTATCCAAAAGGAAAAAATGAGGTTGGTCGGATAGATTTTGATATTTGAAAATGTTCCAACCTGATGGAATGGTGTCAACCGATTGAAAATCCATTCCTCTGGTAATAATATCGACTACATTTGCAGTTTCTTCCGCCATGGCCTCCTCTTCTGCAATAACATCTGTATCAGACTTCTTGTCTTTGCAACTAATGGATAGTAATAACGAAAAAATGATAAAAGTTCTTAAATAAATTGATTTCATAGTTTGTGGTTTTGTGGTTATTGAATGCTTCCTAGATTTCTGATAATCAGGATTAAATATATGAATCTCGACACCTCGATTATCCCGGGAATTTATGAATGGTAAAAAATGACATCTAATTTGTATAGAATAAATTGTAACTTGTCTTTAAGCTGTTTTAATCCTTAAAAACTCTGAATATGAGTTAAATAGTGCTAGATATGGACCCATTATTACCTTTTACACAAACCCACATCGAAATGAATAAAAACTTATTATTTTTAACAAAAAGCATCATATGATACGCGCGATTATTATAGATGATGAGTTCAATGCCATCAACAACCTGAAATGGGAGATCGAAAATTTTTGCGATGATATTGAGATCTGCGATACTTTCACGAATCCAAAAAACGCCATTTCCGCCATTAATTATTTGAAACCTGACTGCGTATTTCTGGATATCGAAATGCCTGAAATGGATGGTTTTCAATTGTTGAGCCAGTTGGACTATCGTGATTTTGATCTGATCATTACCACGGCCTACGATAATTACGCCATTAAAGCATTTAAGGAACACGCCATAGACTATCTATTAAAACCCATAGATTCCGAAGATCTCACGGAAACTATTTCCAGAGTTAGAAAAAACAAAAACGACAATATTTTAGGAGATGAAGTTAAAAAGATCATCGACTCCATTTCAAAACAGAATCAACCCAAAAGGTTAGCCTTGTCGCTTGTTGGAAAAACCAAATACGTTAATATGGTGGATATTTTGTATTGTAAATCAGATGGTAACTATACTGATATCTACTTAAAGAATGGTGATAAAGAAATGCTCGCTAAAAACCTAAAAGAATTCGAAGCATCTACCAGTTCAGATTTCTTTAGGGTTCATAATTCCTACCTGGTCAATATTAATTATATTAAAGAATTCGTTAAAAGTGATGGTGGTTATATCGTTTTGGAAAATGGCACGCATATTCCGGTGTCGCGATCAAAAAAAACAGAATTATTAGAAGTTTTAAATAGTTAAGAAATTTTGGATCAGGGATTAACGCATTATTTTTTTAATTATCCGTTTCAAAACGGCTTTATTATCTTCACCATTGGTATATTATTTATTCTCTCGGTTTATCATTTTCTGCTTTATTTTCAGAATAAAGAAAAACTTTATTTACTATACAGTGGTTATACCTTCTTTATCATTTTATCACAGCTTCACCATATACAGGGTGGTTTTATTTACGAACTCTTTTATCCTGTAAGTTGGGTTACCAACTACCCTACTGTTGCCACCGAAATTTACTTTTTTATTTATGTTTTGTTCGCCTTCCGATTTTTAAATATGAAGGAAGAATTACCCCAATGGTACACATGGAGTATGCGCGCCTTATACCTTATCATTGCTTATTGTTCCGTAATTTTTATCTGGTATTTAATTGTCGGAGATATGACAATTTTGATGGATGGATACCTTGTTTTCACCATTCCAATGACGATTTATGGCCTGGTAATGTATGTTCCTTTTTTCAAACTTAAAAACCCATTGAAATACTACATGATCTCCGGATCATTTATTTTGATGGTCACCTCCGTTGGTTCATTGCTTTATTATCTTAAGTTGCAGAATAAAGGCATTCCTCCTGAAGCCCCCTATAGTATTTTATACCTTGGCTTTATTATAGAAAACGTCATTTTCTCGCTTGGACTGGGAAAGAAACAGAAGCTTATTTTAGACGATCGTGATACAGCCCAAACCAAGCTGATCAAACAGCTTAAAGAAAATGAGCAATTGCGTAATAAGATTCAAGAGCAACTTGAAAAAGATGTAGAAACGCTTAATAAACAAGCCGAAATAGAAAAACTTCAATCGCTTCAAATGAAATATGACAAAGAGTTTGCTGAATTAAAGGTTTCGGCATTGCGAAGTCAGATGAATCCGCATTTTATCTTTAATTCCCTGAATTCCATAAAACGCTATATTATTGATAATGAAAAAGAACATGCTGTCTTCTATTTGAATAAATTCTCGAAGCTCATTCGAAAAATATTGGCCTCTACAACAGAAAAAGAAACCTCATTAAATGAGGAATTGGAAACTATGGCGCTATATATTAATATTGAAAACATACGTTTTAACAAGAGTATCGATTTTGAACTGGATTACGACGAAAGTTTGAATTTAAGTACATTGAAATTACCGTCGCTTATAACCCAGCCTTTTCTTGAAAATGCCATCTGGCATGGTTTATCTCTTAAAAAGGACAACCGAAAATTAATTATGCGTGTTAAAAAGAAAAATGACACGCAGTTTCAAATTGATATTATTGATAATGGTGTAGGCCGGAAAAAATCAGAAAGGCTAAAAAAGAATAAGCTTGTTAAGCGCGACTCCTTAGGTATTAAACTTTCTGAGGAACGACTGAAACATTTTAGCGCTAATTTTTCGAGTCCCTATGCCATAAACATAAGTGATCTTTACGAAGATGATGTCCCAAAAGGCACCAAAGTAAGCCTGATTATACCTTTTGCTTAAACCGTTTCTTTAATGATCTTCGCCATTTTGGCGGCACGTGATTTTACCTCGTCGGCTGTCCATGATAATTTTATCAAACAAGATAAATTTCTAGCGATATAATGGTCTGAAACAGGGAATTCCTTGCCTTTTAAAGTTTTTAAGCCTTCCTCGATTTGTGGTGATAAAGGATAAAGCGATTTTTGTTCCGTAAGATGCTGCCATTTACGTACGTAATGCCAGTTATTATCGAAATAATGAAAACAAGCATCGATGCCTTCTGACTTAAATTCTTTAGACACCGTTCTGGCAGTTTCTAAATCTGGTAAATAAAAATTAAGGAAGCCGTAATTCTCTTCTCCGCCCTCGGGAACCGTTCTAAATGTAACTTCAGGAATACCAGATAAGGCCTCACGGATGATATTGAAGTTTTTCTTTTGAATTCCCAGGAACTCAGGCAGACGTTTAATTTGTGCCAGGCCAACTGCGGCATGTAATTCGGAAATACGGAAATTATACCCCATGAATGGATGTGTTTCGGCCCCACGGTCTGAACCAGCATGGTCGTGCCCGTGATCGCTGTAATGATCGGCATGGGTGTAATATTGTTTATTATTAGTAATTACTGCACCACCTTCGCCACAGGTAATGGTCTTTACAAAATCGAATGAGAAGCATCCCAAATCGCCAATACTACCTAAAGGTTTGTTTTTGTAGGTTCCTCCTATGGCTTGGCAGGCATCTTCTACAAGGTGTAAATTATGTTTTTTACAGATGGATTTAAGTTCGTCCATGCTGCCCATACTACCACACATTTGTACGACCATAACGGCTTTTGTTTTATCGGTAATAGCAGCTTCTACAGCTTTAGGGTCAAGGGTTAGGGTGTCGTCAATATCCACAAGTACCGGAATAGCTCCTAACATGAGAATAGCTTCAAAACTGGCTACGAAGGTGAATGTTGGCATGATCACCTCGTCGCCTGCTCCCACTCCGGCACTGGCAAGCGCTACAGAAACTGCTGCGGTTCCACTGGAAACTAATTGCGCGTGATTTACTTTGAATGTATTTTGTAATTCGGATTCCAGCGCTTTGGCTTTCCAATGGCCATTTCGCATTGCGTCGAACCCATAGCGCATTAGTACGCCGTTGTCTAAAACGTCTTGTACTTCTTTACGTTCTGAATCTCCGAATAGTTCAAATCCTGGCATAGTGTAGGTATTTAGTTCTGAAGCGCGCCAGGGATTGGAGCAAGCTACCGTGTAGCGCGGAAAGCCCGACCCTCTGGGTGGCGCCCAAATAATTTACATTTCGATTATGGTTTCGTGTATCGGTTTACGGACTTTTTTGAAATCGGAAAACATATCATCATCCGCCCGATATCCAACCGGCAGCAAAAGTACGGATTTTAGTCCGCGTTCTCCAAGTTTTAGGAGCTCATCGAATTTTTCGGGATTAAAACCTTCCATGGGGCAGGAATCGATATTTTCTACGGCGCACACCGTCATGAGGTTACCCAGGGCAATGTAGGCTTGATTTGTGGACCATTGTTGTTGTTCCTTTACCGATTGCTTTTCGATGGTTTGAATGAGGTTTTCGCGATAGGGTTTTAGGATGGTCTCTGCGGTATTACGTGTGTCTTTAATGTTGTTGAAAAAGTCTACCACATCTTGCGCATCGATTTCCTTTTGAATACAAATAACAAGTAAGTGCGACGCGTGCAACACTTGCTTTTGATTGTAAGCGTGCGGTACAAGTTGCTCGCGCAAACCGGGATCCTGTACCACCACCATAGAAATGGTTTGCAAGCCGTATGAGGTAGCCGTAAGGTTGAAAGCTTCTTTAAGAATATTTAGTTTTTCCGGCGCGAGCGTTTTATTGGGATCAAATTTTTTAGTTGCGTAGCGCCATTGTAATTGCCTGATCGTATTCATAGGGTGTTTTCTTTATGCAAAAGTAAGTCTAGTTTTTTGGTTTTTAGGACGTAGTAATTTAAAAAAAATAGATGTGGGAATAATTAAAATTTATTTTTAAAAATGTTAATATTTTTTTGAATAGAATGAAAAAGGACGTTATATTTGCACCCGCCTACAGAAAGACATGCTTTCTTTTGGCGGGCAGTTGCACAAAATTATTTTTGTGTGTAGTGAAAAAAGCATTGGAGGAATGGCAGAGTGGTCGAATGCGGCAGTCTTGAAAACTGTTGAGGGTCACACCTCCGGGGGTTCGAATCCCTCTTCCTCCGCAACTTGAGTATTTCAAAAAACACTCAAAAAATCAAAAACCCTTTAAACATCAGTGTTTAGAGGGTTTTTTCATTTTTTACTTGCCGTCAAAAAAAGCGTTTAAACGCATAGTTCAGTTACCCTATAGGTTACCCAATTTTATTTTAGGTTCGATTCCTAACCTAGGGTAACTAAATTGGAAAGAATTCGCAGCGAATTTCCCTGAAAATTTAGGTTACCGCTTTGATTTTAAGTCAATTAGTAATTAATTAAAATCAAAGCTATGCTTAAAATTATCTATTTTATTAAAACAGATAGGGTAACTAAAAAAGGTGAATGCCCTATTTATGCTAAAATCTCTTACCGAGGTAAAAGTATTACCATGAGTACCGGTAAATTCATAACAAATGAAAGGTGGCAATTCACACATCACCTAAGAGGCTCATTAAAAATTACCAAAGAAAAGGTTATGAAAGCCTCATTGGATTCTCTATCAACCTTATTTGAAACTAAGTTTAACTTGTTACTCAAAAACAACTCACCTATTGATCTTAAAGCAATCAAAGATGATATCCTAGGAAAGGAGAAGAAAGTAACCAGAAGCAAGAAAGGGATTATTGAAATTTTCGATATTCACAATGCGCATTTTGAAAAAAAGGTGCAATACGGTGAGCGATCAGCTGCTTCTTTGCAAAAGTATAACAGAGCCAAAGATCTTGTTCAAGCATTTCTTCGGAAAAAATACAAACTTGACACCATTAATGTCGACAAAATCACGAGTGCTTTTATTTACAACCTGGAGTCTTTTATGAAATATGAAAGTGTTTACAAGGGTAAAGTTGGTATTAAAAATAATTCGGTGGTAAAATATTTTACAACTATCCAAACAGTTTGTAATTACGGAATCAAATTGGACCTGATTGATAAAAATCCTTTTACCAAATATGACGGCAAAATCGTAAAGAAAGATGCCGTTTTTCTAACACCCCGTGAATTAAAAGCCATAGAAGACAAAGTGTTTAAAATGGACCGCTTGGAAAAGGTAAAAGATATATTTCTATTTAGTTGTTATACCGGTTATGCTCCTGTTGATGCTGAGAGTTTAACACCCGACAACTTAATTAAAAACAGTCAAGGTGATTTATGGATCATTGCTAATAGAGCGAAAACAGGAACGAGAGCTAATGTTCCCGTTTTACCTCCAACAGAAAAAATAATACATAAATATTGGGGGCAGCAACCCACCCTATTGCCAAAAATTTCGAATCAAAAAATGAATGCTTACCTCAAAGAAATTGCGGACCTATGCGGGATCAAAAAGAAACTTACCTGGTATGTGGCCCGACATACTTTTGCTACAACCGTTACACTGGGAAATGGGGTTAAAATTGAGAACGTTTCTGCTATGATGGGTCACACCAATATCAAGCAAACCCAGCACTATGCCAAAGTCTTAGATTCTAATGTTATGGACGATATGCAAAGGCTTAAATCCATATTTAGTTAGGCAATCAAACTTTATCAGCGATTATGACCTAAAATTCCACGATAGAATTCGAAATCGTAGTGATTGTTTAAATGGCGTCCAATAGATTTGTTTCAAACAAAATTTTAGAAAAATGAAAAATAATATTGCATATCAAACGAGGCAAGCTGTTTTAGAATTCACGCAATGTGAAATTACTTTTTGCAAAAAAAATCAAAGCTTTCTTTTGAATAATCAATGGACAAGAAAATACACTGAGTCTTACTTTTCTGAGAAAGTAGATACCCTAAAAAATCAAATTGTAAAACAATTAACGGTTGGTCGAAACCAAAAGGTTTACTTAAAAGAACTTTTAAAATTATTGGAAAATAGAATTGGCTGGTTGATCTCAAAACAAAGTACTCAAATTATTTTCTTCAAAAAATATCGAGTAAAAGTAATTGAGGCCAATGATATTTCTGCTATTTCGCAATCAGATAAATTAAGTTACGACAACTTATCTAACCCGAGTAAAGCCCGAAATGATGAAGACCAAAAAATTTATTGGTTCTTACAATCGTATGAGGGCACTTTAACCAACTTTGACCCCTCTCGAGATTTTGAAATTGGTTTACTATTGTATGTATTGAGGCTTTACAAACGTGCTTTAAGAGCTTTAATTGAATATATTAAGCCATTTCATAGCCAAGCAGATTTTATTGATTTCCACAGGTCATATGGGAGCAGCGGATTTGGTAGTGTTGAAAATGATAGAAAAGACCGATTATGCCACTTTAACCTGGACAAAAAAAGTGTCGCTCATTTTTGGCGAATACTTGTAGAAGAAAAATTGATTGTATTCGACGAATTAAATGAGTCTAAAAACTTACTGCAATTGAAAAAGTTTGTTGAAGACAATTGCAGCTATCAAAACACATCTAAGGAGAGAAAACAAATAAAAACCTTTAACAGGGAATACGCTGAAGTAAGCGCCAGGCAAATGCCAGAGGACAAACAAAAACACCTTGCATTTATTGAAGAATTAATAGTAATACTCGAACACCGGAAAAGTAGTTTACGAGCTTAAATTCGCTCCGAATTCGCTTGAAATCAAGCTTTAATTTGTGAAAACCATTTTCCTTTGTCACATATTTTAAATCTAATTACCATGAAAAACTATTCAGAAGAAATTGTTATCCCTTCGGTTGGAGCTATTAAAAATTTATTAGAACCGATAATGATGAAACTTGAGCATTTGGACTCAGTTATCAAAGAAAATCCGTCGCCTTCAAAGAGAAAAAAATATTACAGAAATGCGGATTTAAAAAGCATATTTGGTATTTCACCAAACACCATAATCAAATACCGTGAAACTGGAGTTCTCCCCTACACCAAGTTGGGTGATATCTATCTTTACGAGGTTAAAGAAATTGATGCCATTTTGAATGATAATAACGTTAAACTTTAAAACCATGATAGATCCACACACAGGCGAAGAATTTGAGCAAAAACGTTCAAATCAGAGATTTGCCACCCCACAAAACAGAAAGGATTTTCACAACGCTCAGGCCAAAAAACTCAGGGAAGAAATGAAGCCTATACAGCAGCCTCTAAACACAAATTATAAAATCCTAAGAGACCTTATGAAAGGAAAAATCCAACTTACAGAATCTAAAGAGTTTATGCGTGGAAGGGGTTATGACATTACCGTTATTTACAGTTTGATTAATGTAAACGGTAAAACAGGATATGCAATTAACGAATTTAATTTATTTTACAATGACGACTACGTTACCATCATACGATCGAATAGACCCAAGTAATCACATTTTGATTGATAAAGGTTCTGACATGAGCACCATGATTGAAGAAACTAGAAGAGCTAAAACAATGACTTACGTTATGGCAGGGTTTACCTTTACTCTAATTCTGGCGATAATTGCCTATCAAACCTTCAAAACTAAACAAGAAGAAGAAAAAGTCATTTAAGGGCTTTAAGAGGCGAAAATACACCTCGGAAAGTTTTGTGAGAAATTATGTATATTTGGGTGTATATATGATTGGGATATATACACCGGTAAACACATACATTTGTTGCCAACAATGCGAAAAAACACTTTCGGATATGATTTATAAGGTTCCATACACTAAATATTCTTTCAATGGAGGATTAATTGACGAGAAAACCTATTTGGATTTAAAATCGTCTTTTGAAAAAAATTCATATCTATCTTTTCCAGAGCCAAAAACATATTATGAAGAACATAAAGGGGAATCTCTTGCAGTAATAATTTCAGCAATTTTGTTGGTGGTTTTTGTCCCTTTTACTGACTCTTTAGATGGCACACCTTTTTTTATCATAATTCCTTTATCTTTTATTGCTTTACTTTTTTCCACGATTTTTCAATTTTCTCAATTCTTGTCATTTCAAAAAGCAAGAAAAGAACAAAAAAGATATTTAATAAAATTACGTAAAGACATAATACAATCAACAGGTTATAGTGATTTTGTTAAATTACAAAAAAACAATAGATGAGAAGATTTGTAGGACTTTTAATAGGTTTGATTTTAGTAATAATCGTTGGTTCAATATTTGAATGTAGTGACAAAAATAAAACTGAAAAGGAATTAGTAAAATTTTGGGGAGAAGAAACTTTCGAATACTTTAAGAACTTTAATTGCAAAGGTTTAAGCTATCAGCCAAAAGAAATTGAATTTAATAAAATATTCTTAATTCGCGGTAGATTTGGTAATTGCGAATTATGGAAAGAAAAATCTTGGGAAATTAACTTTAAAGACTTTAATAATTCTAACTTACTATCAGAGCATTTGGTCAATAAAGTTCAAAGCGCTGACATAATTGTTTGGATTAATGTTGAGCAAAACGGAGAAAAGTATGGTAATTATTCCAATGGAGCATATGCTATTAGAAATAATTTTGCAGTCAATCTAATTGACAAACAAACAAGAACAATTTTTAAAAAGGAAACGTTTGAAGGAATTGGCGAACCACCAAATGAAATTTTAAGGAAGCAAAGTGAAGATAGACCTGAATATTTTGGTTCAATTCCATCAGACAAAATAATTGACTTTTTAATGACTGAATTAAAAAAATAAAAGAACAGTTGACAACAACGTGTAAACGCAATAACGGCTGAACACAATTAAAAATGGCAATAAAAAGTAGAATCATATTACTGGGCTTTCAATTGTTTGTTCTTTCCGTTGCTACCTATTTAGTGATTGGAAAAATAGCCACAAATGAGGTATGGTATTTTTCTGGATTGCTTGCAATTATTATCAATCCTATACTTCTTGAACCATGGTATCCAAAAACATATGATACTTTAGGAAATAGCATAATTGGTTTTCTACTGACATTAGTTGTAACTCCTACCGTAGCTCCTATTGGTTGGACTGTATTGCAGGCGTTTCTTGCAATTTTGGTTTTAGTATCCATAGTTCAGATAATCCACAACGCAAAAAAAGAGAAGGATGAATACTCTAGGATAAAAGCTTTGTTTCCACTTTTCAAACTAGGAACTGCATCTATCATTTACTCAACCATTTTCTGGCTCGCAGTCATCGAAGCTTATCCAACTTCTGACAATAAATTTTGGATACTTGGTATCTGTTGGGGTATTCTATCTGTCTCGAGATATATCAACTGGGAAGTTTATTTTTTCGATGTAACAAATCGTCCTACTCCAATTACTCCACTTGGAATAATAGGACCTTCTACCCTAATTGTAACGTCACGAAGTCTTCAACCTATCGGGACACGAATTAATGTTTTAACGGGCAGTATAAAAACCAAGGGAATTATAACAAAAAGGATAAATCGAACTGATGATACGTGGGGACAAATCGAGCTAGAAAATGATTCTAAAATTGGTTGGATTGTATCAAGACCGCAGATAGAAATTGAGATAGACAAAGAAACGCAGACAAAGAAGTACTTAGGGACTGTAAATGAAGGGACAACAGTAAATCAGTTGAGTTTTGAGACAAATGAAGAATTTGAAATAGGCGACACTATTTATGTTGAGAACTCTGGAAACATCATATTCTATCAAATTGCGCACGGAGAGATATTCAAGTTCAACGTAAAATCTGGTGCGCAATTGGATCGAAAAGTAAGAGCTTTCCAAATCGGCTGTTATGACACCGAACAACAATCACTTAAAATAAATAAGACACTTCCCTCTCTTAGCGAGCCTATTTTTCTAGCAAATCACGAACAGCGTTTTACGGAAGAATTACCCGCAATTGAAAACAAATTCGCTTTAGGTAATATCAAGAATTCTGGTCTTCCAATAAATCTTGATGTGAACAAAATTATGGAGTCCCATATGGCAATTCTTGGAATGACAGGAATGGGGAAAACTACCTTATGTAACCTATTGATCCAAGAGCTTTCGAAAACTAGAAGGGTTACCGTAATGGATCAAAGTGGTGAGTTTGTATCGAAACTTGGTTATACAAAATATGCCGAAGGTGATGACAACAATACAACGGGTGTGAGCGTATGCGAACCAACAGGGAATCCTGCTCAGTCGGCACTGAAATACTTGAATCACCTTATGAATCTAGCTAAAGAAGAATATGAAAATGGAGAGCCAAATCCTCGAGTTCTGGTAATTGACGAGGCACATCAGTTCATTCCTGAACCAGCTGGAATGGGATTCAACTCGCCTGGACGAGATGAATCTATGAAGTTTGGATTAAACATGATGCAAGTAAGAAAGTACGGAATATCAATAATCTTCATTTCACAACGAACAGCTGTTGTTTCTAAAAGTGCCCTTTCACAATGCGAGAATTTAATTGCTTTTAAGAGTGTCGACCAAACAGGCTTAGACTATTTGGAAGGAATTCTTGGGTATAGTAGTAAAGAACTATTACCTACTTTATCCAGAGGAGAAGCGTTAGTGTATGGACCTGCTATAGACACTGAAAAATCATTAGTAATTGAAACAATAAAATAACTGCGCCTAACTACCTGCTAATCCAAATTGTGCAAAGACCACAAACCAACCGATAGCTCCAGCTAACAGGCTCAAACCTTTAACGTGCCACAACAAGCGCTAAAAGCAATTTGGATCTGCTTCTTGAACTCCCAATCTAATAAATTAACAACGAACGGTAGCTTTGCTATTTGGTCGACAAACAATGATTTGGGACTTAATCATCAACATCCGTCAGATTCCCAATTCATTATTGCATAAATTTATTATCTTTTACTTCGCAAAACAGAACTCCGAGTAGTAGGCCTTTAATGCAATATTCTTCGAATAAAATCGTAAAAAACAAATTTTAAAAAAATGCATAGTAATTTCTATTATAGGAATATGCAAAAGCTTTTGTTTATGGTTAAAGAATTACATAAACGAGGTTATGGCAACCTAAGAGTAATTCCATTTATTTCACCTACAGGATTAACTTGGCGTTGCGAATTGATTGATATAAAAAAACAAAATGAGACCTTAGCTGCTTCAAGATGGATTGAATCCAAAAGGAATGGGAATATGCAAGTAGAAATTAATTTATCACCAAAAGAATTGGCTGATTTATTTATTAAGGAAAACATCGACTTTCTTGAACCATGCAAAGGGAAAAGCGATGAATATGAAAAATGGTATAGTCAAATGGTTGAAAATTTAACTGAAAATGAACTACCACACGCATTTGACACAAGTGATTATTTTTTTCCAACAGATTATTGGTTAACAACAGAAAACAAAAAAATAAATACATTACCGGAAGGGTAATGAAATTATTTAATAAAAACTAAAGATAGCAAAAACCCTAAATCACTATTAGTAATTGATTCTCCTCTCCTGCTTCTTTAATTCCTAAAAGCTTCAGCTAACCTTGATTACTTCGATAAGAATATTTAATCTCAAAAAACTACATAAAAGACCATTATTTTAAAACAAACAACCTGTAAAAAATAGCATTTAATTACATTATAAACATTATTAATTCTAATTAAATACAAATTAAAGCGTTTTAAAAAGGATTAAAACTCATTCAAAAAGTATTTAAAGCGTATTAATGAGCATTTTTTTAATTTTTGATCCCCTTCCCAGGCTCGAACCAAGGAGATTATCTTATTGTAATACACCTATTTGATAGCTTGCCAACTTTATAGGTATCCTAATTGAATGCCTATTAATATTAATTTCTTTTTTATGCTTTCCAACCAAAACACTTTTAAGTATCTGCTATTAGATTAACAATTAAAAGCATTTTATCACATTTTGGGCATTCAAAATCCATTACTTCTTCATAGTAATCATTAAAGGCTTCTGTTGCGTATCCTTTCCATCCACAATCACAGGAGAGCATTAGTGTCTTTTTTTGGTTTTGATAATCTCTGAAATTCAAGTGCTTTGTCATAATCATTAATTATTTCCAACAACTCATGAAATTACTTTGTGCTTGATTTAGTTTCAAATGTTGATTAATGTCTGAAATATTCTATTTATTTTTTTTAATTCTAATTTTACCTTTTTCCAATATTTAAGTTTTCTTTGTCATCAATATAATTTTCAAAATCATATATTATATCGTCGCAAAGTTGTAAAGCAAAGTTCGTAAAGTCTTTATATGAACTATTCTCATCCAATAATTTTTCTGGTTTCACTTTTGTAGACATCATATCCTTAATTTATTTCTAAACTAACCAATGTTTCCATTAACTCTATCAATTATAGAAACTATTTCCCGAACCTTATTATCCTCAAACAATCCAATGATACCATCATCACTTGCTTCATTAAATGGTGGCTGGGTTAAAAGTTTTTTATCCAAGGTACCGTTTTTGTTAAGGTAATTAATCAGGGTTTGTATAAAAGTAATTTGAACCGGCTTTAAATTTTTGTCTCGAATAAAATTTGCAAAAAGATCATTAACCACTTCAATATTTAAGCCTACAACGCTCCTTATAAATTTTCCCAGTGGAAGTTCTCCATATTCCTTTTCATATTCTTTTTTTCCACCCAATTCATCATTAAACAAGAAGCTTTCTAAAAGTTTTAATTCCTTCGGGGTAATAGGAATATTCTTGTGAAGTTTATCAATAACTAAATGTGATTTATTTTTTCTTATAAAAGTCTCAACTCTGTCCTTATAGCTTTTTAATTTTGAGTATGTAGGTAAAATATCCACTTCATTTACTTTATGAACTTGGATTTCATCAGAAAAATCTGTGTAAACAGTTTTTACTTTTTCACGCTCAATAAACTTAATCAAATCTCTAAGCTCTACCCTAACATTTTCAATTACGTTCACATTTACACCCCTCCAAAAATCTTCATTTTGTAATTGCCTAATCAGCCCCAACTTCTCTTGTACTTTTGGAATATTTCTTTTAGTAAATAAATTATTGGCAATATTGTAAATCTGTTTAACATAGGACTCCTCTCTTTTTTTATCACCTGAGAGAATTACCTGTTGAAAATTTAGCGTTACTAAGTCGAACCTTTTTGCCAATTCATCCCCGGTATCATTATATGATTCCAATGAAGAGAGATTTTTAGAAATATCATGAATATCACCTAGGGTTAAATTATCCCAGCGAGATCTTACCTTAAACTCATTTACCAATGCCCAATGTTTACGAACTTCAAATCTATCCTGATCCAGGTTATTTATGATATCATGAAGTTGATTTGTATAATTCGAGGCTAAATAATCCTCCTCCTGCGTACTTTTAGGATTATTTCTTATAGCCATTAACACATTTAATTTGGCCTCAAATATCTTCTCTGATAAGGACTTTCCAACGGTACCCTTAATCCCATCTGGAAACTCTCCAAAAAAGTTAAAGTTGTCACATATGTCAAAAATCGTGAAATACTCTTTATCTAATCCTGGCCCAAACAAATTAGGTCTTAGTCGGGTACCGCGACCTATCATTTGCCAAAATTTGGCATAAGATTTAACCTGTTTAAAAAATACCAGGTTTACAACTCTAGGAGCATCTACGCCTGTATCCATCATATCAACAGAAACTGCAATTTGCGGATTTAACTCAATTTTGTCCTCACAAAAGTTTTCTAATAAGTCTTGGGCCTTACTTTCATAATTATCAATTATTCGCAAAAATTTCCCTGAATATTCAGGATAATTCTTATTAAACCGCTTCTCAATAAAAAGAGCGTGTTTATGATTTTTCGCAAATATGATGGTTTTACCTAACTTATCACCACCTTCTACTTTAACACCATTGGTCATAAGGTAATCAAGCACTACATCAACTGTTTCATTATTAAACAAAAAACTGTTTATTGCGGATTTACTTATTTCAATTTCGTCATCATCGCCTGATACTTCATCTCTAAAAGTCTCTTCAAATTTAAGCTTATCCTCTTCAGATAAATCGTTATACTTTATACCCTCATGAACAAATTTGACAGGCACCTCGATAGCTTTGGGCGGCACCAAAAACTTGTCTTTTACAGCTTGATTTAATTCATAGGCGTAAGTTGGGTTATCATCTTCAATTTTAAACATTGAATACGTATTATGATCTATATCCTTTTTTGGAGTTGCTGTAAGACCAATTAAAATAGAATCAAAATAATCAAATATTGCTCTATATTTTTGATAAACAGATCTATGAGCTTCATCAATTATTATAACATCAAAATGACCGGTTCCATAAAACCTACCATCATCATTTTTTAGATTATCTATGCGATTCATGATCGTTGGATAAGTAGAAAAGACCAAACGTGTTCCATTATCTTCTTTCTCCTTAGTTAAATCTATTGCACTTAAATGAGGAACATGTTCTTTAAAGGCATTTTTGGCCTGTGTAACCAGGGCATTTCTATCTGCTAAGAACAAAACCCTCTTTGCCCAATTACTTTTGGTCAACATATCAACAATGGCTGCCGAAACCCTGGTTTTACCACTACCAGTTGCCATGACTAATAAAGCTTCTCTATTTTTTCCTTTTAATTCTCCTTGATGCATTACTGCCAAAGCTTCTGAAACACGCTTTATTGCTTCTAGTTGATATGGCCTACCAACTATTTCTGCATTAGTTTGAAATTGTCTTAGGTCTTTTCTGGTTTTCCTACGCTCAATTAGAAATCTTAATTCATCTTTGGTATAAAAGCCACTTACTTTGCGCTCAGGGTAGAAAAGATCATCCCAAAGGTAGGTTTCAAAACCATTAGAATAGAAAATTACTGGACGTTGTCCTGTCATCTCTTCTAAACAGTTAGCATATAAGAACGCTTGATGCTTACCCTTTTTAGGACTGTACAGTGTTTTTTTAGCCTCAACAACAGCCAATGGCTTGCCATTATCACCCCAAAGTACATAATCGGCAGATCCTATTCCTGATGGATTCACGGATATAGGCATTCCTACAACTTTATATTCAGTTTCGAGCCCGGATCTAAGATTGTCCCAACCTGCCTCCTTTAGTAAGACATCTATAAATAGCTTTCTTGTTTCTGCCTCTGATGTCAAAACGGGTATAACTTCATCAAAATCTACTTCAATTTGTCGTTCGAACTTACGCTCCTTAATAGCTGTTTTTTGTTGATCTATTTGTTTTTTTAGTAGCTGGTTTTCTTTGAGAAGTTCCTTTGTTTTTTCAAGTTGCTTTTGTTTTTCAGCTAACAAAGCCTCAATAGCCTCAGACTTTTCTTGAAGTTCTTTTGTAGATTTTTCGTCTACCTCGCCTATAGGGACTAACGATTCATCAAATTTTGGGATTATTGGACTTTTCTCATTATAGTTAATCCCAACAAATGATAATAATCTAAATATGCTTCTAAGGCAAATTAATGCCTCCTTATTATTTACCCTGGTACCATGTGCCGCTGCATTACCAATTTTTCTAACCAAAGTTAATTCTTGAAGTAAAGACGCTTTAATATCATTTTTGAAATCATCGTGATACATTAAAGCTGCTAGATTGGAATCATATGGTCTGTTGTAATCTGGATCATTATCATATAACCAATTTACTGTTAACTCCAAAGCTATTCTACACTGTAATGCAGCATATTTCGGAGCTTTATAGACATACTTTTCAGCCTCAACAGTCTGTACATACAACTCTGGAAAGTCTATTTTGATAAAATCGAAATTACTACTCATAATAATATTTGCTCAAATTAACTCCCGATGTATGCAGTAGAAATGCATTAAACTCTGCTTTTTTTAAATTTTTGTAATGAAGGTTGCATTTTACCTGTTTTATAATTGTACAACTTCGACAATATAAAATCATTCGACTCAGAGTTATACTCAAATCCCGGCCTTCCTAATTTTAAAAATTTGGTTGGCCCTGATAAAGGTATCCTTTTTATTATTTGACAGATTCCTAATGAGTCTGAAAAATGAAACTCATTTGATTCATTAAACGAATTATATTGAACTATCAAGTTATTTAATACCGTAGTTAAATTATTAATCTCTTGATTTTTTATACTGGTATTTTTTAAAAATTCTTCAAGATGTTTTTCAAAACCCTCCTCAGGCAGCCCTAATTGATTCATAATATTAAAAGCTAATATATTAGCCCATTTACTGCCTTGTTCATGGTTTTTATAATTTTCTTTAATCATTGCCAATGAAAACAAGGCTGTTCTTTTTACTAAGGTCTTGTAGTGTTTTAATTTAGTATTAATATACTCATCGTCAACTTCTTGAAAAGGGGCGTGAAAAAGTAAATTAACAAAATGACCTAATAAATTTAATATGGCTCCTGAAAAACTAGTCAATTCTGATAATTTACCACTTAAAGGATACAAAACATACGTTTCTTGATTGCTTTCATCAACTTTAAAAATGATTTCTCTTTCCGCAAATTCAATGAGATGTTTCATGACAATTAGAAACATTGCCAAATCAATAAGACCGAGTTTATAATTTTTAGTATTTGTACTTCGCTTTAATCCGTTTAAATAATTATTCAAAAAATTTTCAATAGCACGTCTTCTACTATTTAATACATTAATAGAATTTAATGTCACAGGCTCTATGCGTTCTTTTTTATCTTTCCTATCCCTACTTATTGTTGCATCTGCTTCCTCTTCATCATTCATATCTTCCTCTTCTTCAGACATTGCCAACTCGTTAAAATAACGCTCAATAGCATCCCATATTCTAATAGAACTGTGCTGTTTTAAAAGATGCTGATGTTCTTTTGATTCTTTGCTTAATGCTATTGCTTCTTCATAAGAAATTGCAGCAGCTGGAGTTTCATTATTTTCATTTCCATGAGCTGAATTACCTCCTGAAGATCTCTTTTTTAGGGTTCTCTTGCCAGATTGAATATCATTGAAAAAAGTAATGACATCAAAAAGTTTGTTATTACCAGTTTCAATTAAGCTTCCTAATTTCATGAGTCGCCTATTCTCTATAGATGGATTTGTATTCCATAAGTCATGAAGACTATTTACTATTTGTTTATTGGAAATGGAATTACCTTTACTATCAACAAACTGAACGAAGGCAACAGTATTTATCTTATTGGTTTCATTTAACTCAACTCTTATTTTGGTGTCTTTTAGTATAAGACTTATCCGTTCCAACTCCTCTCCCCAATGATTATAAAATACTATATCAGCATTTTTATAAGCTGTTATATCCTTAATGAATAATGTGATTTTTTTACCATCCTGATCTGAACCTAAAAGTTTAATTTTTCCTGTATTTCTAGCTTGTTCTTTTTCGGCTTCATCTTCTGTCGTTTGAACTTGTAAAATTTCTTGTGGTAGCCAAGATTGAAATTGACCTGTTAATTCTAGTTCTTCTAAAATACTTTGATCCTTCACTTTAATTAAAACAGCAAACTCATCATTTGAGCCTCGATTACTTTCTGATCCAAATGCTTTAATAGTAGCATTAGGACTTCCGAACAAACCGTATTGATCTTCACCTGCATCGAACCAAATGATTTTGCTATGCAATTTTCTGTCAAATTTTACTACTGTTGATTTAGCTCGATTAGTACTTTCCCAAGAAAAAAACTTGATATTATTATGAGCAGGCATTTTATGTGGATGTATGCCTTTATCTGGTTGTAAGAAAGCTTCAATTTGACAATCCGGATATCTAGAAGCTAAAAGATTTATAAACGACCCTTTTTCATCATAAAAAGGACTAAATATTTTAATGTTTTTAATGGTATCTGATGGAAGTAAACTCTGGAGTTGTTGCCAAATACTAGTTGTTTCATTATATACTAAAGCAGCACCAAAATCATTTGTTATTTTAACGAATTGATGTTTATTGCCTATACTTTCAGTCAATAAATTACAGTTACTTGAAACCCAGTCTAATTTCTCAGCAGATAAGCCTTTAATTCTTTTTGTTAGAACTCTCACATAATTCCAAGCTTCTTGTATTAATGGAAGTTGTGTTTGGTTTTCATTATTTGCATAAAATACACTGAACACTTCATGGTTTTTCCCGTGTCCTCCATTAGTTATATTACCTGACCCTTGCAGTAATAACACATCTTTTTCACCTGCTAAAATTGTGATTTTGGGATGAAATGCTCCCAAGCAAGGAATACTATTAATACTGTAAGAGGTACTTAAAGATTTTAAATGCCCCGTAGAAAAGCCAATACTTTGGTCGAGCATAGCCGTGTCGGCAAAAATATTGACATTTGTAATGCCTCTACTTTTAAGGGGCCGAAGTACCTGAGATTCAAAATGATGAAAGTCGAATGAATAGGTTGTCATAACAACAGAGTGAAAGTCAGCTGATTTAGGAACTTCATGAAATAACTTCTTTTCACTCATCCTAATTATTTAATTGTATTAATAAAGCTTCACCTTCGGGCGTTAATTCATCTTTAGTATTCACCAAATGCAAATCTCTAGTAAAGTTGTATAATGTTTTAAGTCTTGGATTTGTAAAGTTCGGGGTCATCGTTTCTATATGAACCAAGTAATTATCCTCAATAACGAACTTGAGCAAATTCTTCTCTCCATTTCCCATTTTATTATAAGCAATAGCGATATGTTCATTTAACAATGTATGTACTAATCTTCTAACAAATTCCTTAAAATTCATGTTTTTACATGACTCAATATAGACGTTAAAAACATCTAAAGCATTACCGTGTTTTGTGTGTAAAAAATGATTAACAGCATAATCTTGGGCTTCTTGAAGTTTATGTTGGTTGTCTCGGTATAAACAAAGCAATGCAAAAATGCCCTCCGTTATACCAGAAATAGACGCATGATTTTTAACTGAAACACTAATATCACGAATATAATTTAAAGTGATATATTTCTGATTATCCAATTTATCCATCAATTCAATAATTGAGGGATACTCTACATTTTCTAGTTTTTCAGAATATAAATCAAACACTTGATTAGTAATGACATTTATAAATTGCTGTAAAGTATAGTTCCCTTTATCCATTTCAACTAATAAGCCCCAAAATACAGCTTCCAAGCTGTGATGGGCAAGTTCATTTAAATAATAAAAATACCAGCCAAAAGTAGCCTCACTAATCTCGTTTTTAGATTTAGTTAAACACTCTTTATAAGACGTTATGGGTAAATCAAGCCATGCCTTATCATTATTTGTTTCCTTTAATAATGTCATAAAAAGTTGAAGTGATTCTTTGCGTTGCCATGTCAAATCATTAGAAGATGTTTTACTATTTGGACCATCATTTGACAATAACATTTTTATATAAAAATCACCTTCTGGTGAATTTCTATAATCTTTATTTAAGGCTACATCATCTAATTTATCAATGTCTTCTTCATACAACTTTCCTTCACTAATCCGTTCTAAAAATAATTTAGCTGCATCTGATGAAATAGAGGAATTATATGCCTCAGCTAATTCTTTTCCGTAGTCTTGATTCACAAGGAAGTAACCGCTGGATTGGTTAATTAAGTTTAAGGCCACAAGGGACCCTGCGTAATACTGACCTAAAGCACCGGAAGTATAATCCCAATAAACACTCCCTTTTGGAGTGTCCTTATGCTTATCTGCCCCTAAAGCAATATCATAATACCCTTTTTCTTTAATCTCATTTATGTTTTTAGAAACAAAATCGCTACCAATAACACTTTGCTCTTCAGGATATTTATTACCCATTATGAAGGCAATAATCAATTCAGACCTCCTAATAAAGGTATATTGACCGTAATGGTCTTTTTTAAAGACGTTATTTGAGGGTAACCGCCGATAATGATCTAATAACCATAAATAGGTACCATAATAACGTAAGCGTAAAGTTAAGTTAGTCAAACCTGGTAATAAGGTGGCATATACTGAAATAGAGCTGTTTTGAACTCCTAAAGGATCACGACCTCTTACAAAGTTGCCACTTTTAGCCCAAAAAGGTGTTTGATATGTTTCGAGGTTGTAAGCCATTTTAGATGATTAAATATAAGCGTTTATTCTTATAATTATGTGCTAATTTATTTACTTTAAATTTAGAAGTAAATTTATTAACTTATATTGAATGGCCTTAACTCAACATTATTTATACCTCCAAGCCATCTATTAACCGGAGTAGGAGAAGGATGATAGGGATTGCCAGCTGCTGTTGTTTCAATGCAGTAACAATCTATTTTATACTTATCTAAAATAGCCATTATAGCTTTAGCACTATCCTTTAAATAACTAAAACTATCCACTTCATCGCCCCAACACAATAACACTTTAGTGATATTATAATCGTTGGATTTAAATAATTTTTCAATAAAATTGAAATTTTCTTTTAGCAATAATTCATCCGAAGTTTTGGGTAAAAATTCTGGTTTTGAAGTTCTGCTGGGATACAAGTTTACCAAATACCAGCCATCACAATTATTGTTTACTGCAAGGGTTTCAACGTTTCTAGACGTTGGATCTAATGTTTCTTCATTAGCCGTACTTGGATTCAATGCAATGGCTAATAGTTCTTGATTCCTTTTTTTCCCTAAAAGAAATCTTTTTGAAGTATCATTTACTGGTAAACATATAATTGATTTATGTATCATGCAATCCTTATATAAATTATAGAGTCTATGGTTTTAGTTTATTTATTCAACCTTAAAACCTTTTCATAAAACCCATCATAGTCATTTTCATTTACTTCAATGACTTTGCAATTAACGCTATAAGCTTTTAGCAAATCAATTAAATTACTATTCTTCCTTTCGGAAAAGGATGGAATAAAAAAGTTAATCTTATTATTAATTATGATGTTGGGGTCAGATATCATCTTTTGGTTTCTATACGCTAATAACCACCAAAGAGGGTATTCAGTAAATGACATTCCTAACCCAATAATATTTATATTATGTGTAAAAAATAGTTCAACCCAAGATGGATTGTTATGTTCAGTATTATTCTTCAAACCACCAAGAAACAATTCAGCTCTTGATTTTACTTTAGAAGCATAATTTATATAATGCCTAAATCCCAATAATAATGATCTAGAATCTGCTTGTTCGCCATGTATATGCCACACCCTATTTGTAGGTGTCTTTTGGAATCTATAAATACTATAATAATACTCTAGCCTATTGATAGGATTCCTTTTCCAGTCATAATCTAATTCTTGCTCAATTAAATAGTCATAATTTGTAGTTAAGACTTCACTATTGCGTACTCTTTTAACAATAGAATATCTATTATTAGGCTTAATTTTATCAATTTTAGATTTAATAAAACTTTTCACAAAACTCTCATTACTATTACCATTCCTTAGTGAATAATTCACGATCTCATCATAAACCATAGGAAATGGTTTCTCCTTTATATTTGAAACTTTTTTATTTGCAAACCGCTCATTTAAATCTTGCAATAAGTTTTCCCATTTATATCTGTCTTCACTTGTATTAACCGTTCTATTTATGCCATTGCCAAAAAGGTATGCCTCCTTATTTACATAAGTCTTAATTGCATTTTCATTTTTAGTTTTATTCTCCATTTCAAATCACTTATTACCAATCATCTTCTTCCTGCTCTTCTTCTTCACAGTCTGAACACAGTTCGTCACCTGCCCACATAAAAGCATCATATTGACCACAACGACTACATGTTTTATCTATACGGTCTTGACAGTCATCACAATAATCATCATACTCATATTTTGAGAAACCACATCTAGGGCAAGTCACCGCAGCTATCTCATCTTGTATGTCAGTTTCAATTCTATAACCATCATCAAAAGAACATGCGGAGCCTGTAATTTGAATTTCAAATTCTCGACCATCATACAATGTAATTTCACAATAGCCATCTTCATCTAGTTCTTCTGAAGAAAATTCACTGCTATCTAGCCAGCCACTTGAAAAAGATATTTTAACCACTTCATTATACTCAACATCTACATTTAAAGTGTAATTGTTACTAAACCCAGTATCTGGATTATAGTAATCTACATCTGCACAATATGTGTCATCTGGATAAGCTTCTTCATCCTCGTCATAATAATATGTCTCTGAATCGTTACTATAACTATTTGACCTAGATGTTTTCTTTTTACATGAATGAATTGATACTACTAGCAATACTACCAAAATCAATCTTACTGTTTTCATACCAACTCCCCTTTAAACGCCTTTTGTAAGAGGCTGTTAAACAAAGCTTCAGACTTCTCTAGACTTGCCTGAGTAAGTGCTTTTTGTTGTTCTACAATAGCCGCTAGTTGAGTAAATTTAGCCTGCAGATTAATCGGAGGATAAATAATGGGGAAATTTTCAATATGATCTTTGTTGAGCTGTCTTTTATCAATACCACCTACACATACACTTCTAATATGACCTCTGTATTCCTTTGTTGTTAATATATGCAAAACAAATTCATTGGTAATACCCTTTTTGAGTCTTATTAAATAAACGTGCCCATTAAGATTAGCCTTATTGTCTTCACCTAAATACATAGCAGCTCTGCCAAGGCTGCTATTTTCTGTATTTATTCTTCCAGTCTTTGTCATTAAAATATCTTTATGCATCAAGCTACTTTTCATCATTTTATCATGAGTTTGTTGGTCTATAAAAGCTATGTCATCATATACTAATCTATTTTTCCATACATTTTGACTTCTAAAAAATGTAATTCCTTGTTCAACATAGACTTGGCTTCCTCCTTTTGGAGTATTACCACTATGAATTTTAGTTGAAATTTCCTTTAACTTTTTAACTTCCCAACCCTTGGGATTTCCCACAGGATGCCCAAACATATCCAAAAAGAGGCTTTGGGTAAGGGCATCATATTTTTCAATTAATTTTTTGTCAAGTTGGCGTAATTTGTCTGCTTCATCTAAAATAGCTGCTATCTTTTTTTGGGTGTCTAATGGTGGGAGTGGTATAGAATTATTTAATATTTCTTGTTTTCCCACATTAATCTGTAAACCACCTCCTGCAAATTTTTTATAGTAGTTTTTATTAACTGGTCTATTCAAAGCATATTGTAAAAAAGGAACATGAACTTTTGAATTATCTTTTACAATTAATTTACCAACTCGTTGATTCTGTAATAATTTTTTCCCGTTTGTTCTTACAATAGTAGGAACACCTAATATTTTAGGGTCGCCCGCTAAATCTGTCATTGCAATTACTATGTCTCCTTCTTCAAGCAAATAATCAGAATATAAATCGGCATAATTATCAGGCAAATATCTTTTGTTATGTTCTAAATCAAAGTTACCACCTGGTCTAATGCTACTCATCCTGCAACTCAAAGTATTCGATTCATCAACATAATCAGACGATTTGAAAGCAAAGCCATTTTTCAAATCACATATTTTATGAAGCTTTACTAATTCCATTAATTAAGGAGTTTTTCTAAATTCAACAATGCATCTATTCTTTCCTCATCTAATTCCTTAATAGCTTTAATGATATCTTTAGGTGCTTCATATTCAATTTCCTCATAAACAATCTCCTTGTAACGATTTATGGATAAGTCCCAATCGTTGCCCTGAATGTCATCAAAAGGCACTAAAAAGCTTTGGTCTGTACGCTTTCTATCTGTTTCAGCTTCTAAATTTTGAAAACGTTTTAAAATATCTGGAATATCATTTTCATTAATAACATTACGTTTATCATCCAAACTATAACCATCTGCTTTCATATCGTAAAACCACACCTTATCTGTGCCTCCTGAGTTGGTTTTAGTAAAAAATAAAACTGCTGTACTTACCCCCGCATAAGGTTTAAATACGCCACTGGGCATGGAAATAACAGCCTCTAATTTTTGCTTACTAACTAATTCTTCACGAATGCTTTTATGGGCTTTACTGCTACCAAACAATACTCCATCAGGAACAATAACAGCAGCACGACCACCTACTTTTAAAGTCCGTAACATTAGAGACAAGAACAACAATTCGGTCTTTTTTGTTTTAGTAGTTTGTAGTAGGCTACTTTCTACTTCATCATAATCTAAACTTCCTTTAAAAGGAGGGTTTGCTAAAATCAAGGTATAGGCATTCTCTACATCTCCATTAGCCTCACTTAAAGCATCTGTACCCGTTAGAACAGGAGTTTCTATACCATGTAATTGTAAATTCATTGCAGCTATACGCAACATGGAAGGGTCAAACTCTGTACCATGAAACATATTGGAATTAAAATGCCCTCTAAAGGTCTTGTCTTGAAACCAATCTTTGTGATTGTCGTAAATATATTCGCCGGCACTCACCAAAAAACCCGCGGTACCGCAGGCAGGATCCGAAATAATATCGTCTTTTTTAGGCTGCACCATGGCAACCATCATATTAATGATATGCCGTGGAGTACGGAATTGTCCATTGGTTCCAGCTTCCGCTATTTTAGAGAGCATATACTCATATAAATCCCCCTTAGTATCCCTATTGTCTAAAGGAAGTTGGTCTATTTGTTGCACCACCTTATCCAGTAATTTAGGAGATTGTATCATGAAGATAGCTCCTTTCATAAATCGCGTAAATTCACCACCTTCAGCCCCTAGGGTTTTCATAAAATCAAAGGCAGTCAAATCATCAATGTCACGCTGTGGTTTTGTAAACAGGCCGAACATAACCTCAGGATCTTTATTTTTAAAATTGCTCCAACGCAAGGGATTTTGTTTTTCAGTATAAATAGGTTTTTCAATAGGTATGCCTAACAAATTGGCTTCCTTCTCCATTCTGGTTTGTTTGTCGTCTAACTGCTTAATAAAAATTAAGTAGGTAAACTGCTCAATTACCGTTAAAGGATTGGAAATTCCGCCTGTCCAGAAATCATCCCAGATTTTGTCTATTTTGCTTTTAATTTCACCTGTTATCATAGTTAGTTTTACTCTATTCTTTTAAATCATTACTCTTTTTAAATTATAATTATTTCTTAATTCTTTTGTTTCCTTGACATTCCAATGAATGGGATTTAGTAAAATACCAGCTTTCAAGATATCATCTTTATAGGATTTAACAAAGCATTCAGCATTGCCTTTATATTTTCCACTTTCAATAAATTCCAACAAAAAGGTTCCAGTATAATCTTTACGGTTTACAATTTTAATTTCTCCTTTTTGTACAATAAGTTTGGTTGGCACATTATTATGGGGACGCCTATTATGTTCAATTGGACTTTGATCGTCTAGCCACCAACCATCACGTTGATTAAATTTGTCACAAAGATCCATAAGCTTTATAAGATAAGGCACAGCTTCAAATTGCTTTTTTCTTAATTCGTCATCCTTCGAAAAAGGAAAATATAATAATCCCCTAAAACGACGATGTAAGGTTGATTTATCCTCAAAGTTCAATAGTCGCAAGAGATATAAAGCATCTTCAACATTTATATTTTCAACTTTGATAGAAACATTTTCTTTTGGTTTGTCTTTGCGTTTAGCGTGAATATCGTGGGACATAAATTATTACTATTTAAAACTATTTTTTGGTAAAACTAAAAGGCTGTGAATCGACTATTCACAATTTATTTATTTTTCTTAATAATTCATACCTTTTAGCAATTTGGATATCTCTTAAAACTTGAAAACTTGAAAACTTTTCTCTTCTTGAATTAATGTTATATCCGTCTTCTCCAAGTTTTGCGCGTTCTAATGGTATTCCTTCTGGAGTAACAAAATATTTTTTAGCATATTCCAAAACTAAGTCCACATCTTCATCAATAATTTCCGCAATACTTTCAGGTGATTTCCAATTATAAAAATCACGTTGAAAAAACTTAAGTTCTTCCTTAATAGATAATAAATAATTTATCCCCGCTTCTCCAATGTCATGATAATCTCTGATTTCGAATATTTTTCCTGAATTGTTTGGAATGTAACCACAAATATTTGCATCAAACACTCTACTAAAATTATTTACAGTGTGATTATAAACCTTTAATTCCTTTTGTCTGAATTCACCAAAATTTCTTAGAGTTCCCATGCTAATATTCAAATATAATATCATCAAATTGCTTCATTAACTTTTCGTGTTCTTTTCCATAATTCTTATCCAACTTTCTTATTTCACTTATTAGGTTATCTCTATTTTTATTTAAATCAAATGCTTTCCCTTCCTTAACAGACACCATCATTTGTAAATCTTTTATTTCCGTGTAAATAGCCCTAATATCCGTTTCTAAAAGCTTAATTTTTTTGCAAAGTTCATCTTTTTGATTTTTTATTTTATCCATATCGGAAAATCCTTTACGAAGACTTTTTATCGATGAATTTTCCTCTTCGGTATTAATCTTTAGATTTTGAATTAATTTTGAATTTTGAATTTCTGCCTCGCTCATATTATTTGATTTAAAATTACAGCACAAACATAAGTTGGATTTGTGCGAACTAAGGACACACTTAAATATAATTCCTAAAGTGGTCTTCTATAAAATTAGGTAACCATGAAAGGATTTCTAATATTGTATAGGTATTTGCCATAAATGGAATCTTCACCAGGTCTTCATCGGAAAGATGAGAATACCCATTTGTTGATTCCTTTAGTTTTCTAAATGCTCCTTTTATATCTCTAGGTATTGGTTTATTTAATTTATCTGAATTTCCTCTATTATCCCTTACTGTTCTATCCTCCATAAACTTTGTACACCACTCTTGATTTGGCCTTCCATTTGGAAAACAGAATTCTGGAATACATGGTACTGGATTATTAAGAGCATGAAATATTGACTCCAGGAAATCTCTTTGAACATTTATATTTTTCTTTCTAAAATCTTGAGAACGCATATTATTAGCCATTTCAATAAATAGTCTTTTAGAATCACTACCCAAAATTCCTTTATCAAAACATAGAAAGGCCTCAGGAAATTCTGATCTTGCCTTCATTTCATCAGACTTAGAAGCCGCATCTTTTATCGCCTGATATAATTTTCTATTGTCAGACCCTTTAACATAAAAGTCTCCATATGATTCTCGAAAAATATCATTATCTAAATAGTCTGGCTGACCGGTAAAAATAAACGATGGTAAATAACTCATTTGGTTGATTTCAATCAAACGATCCCGTGAAGCCCTTAAACCCTTTAAATTTGCTACTTGAGAGTCACTTTTAAGTTTCACTTTTGCATCGAGAATCACTGCAGCGAAATCACTAGTTTTAGAGGCAAGAATTGCCATCCCTTCTTCATGTGATCCTGCTGGTTTTACATCAATTTCAAATTGTTCTGCTTCTCCAATAAATGCCTTTTGCTTTTCCCATTCATCATCAATCCAAAGTACTTTTAGTCTAATATTTTTGTTCATTAATCAATTATTTTATCCTTAATTATATTTCCTAATTGTCGATTTTCAAAAATTCTTCAAAGGATGAACGCACTGGAAAATGCAACACATACTTAACAGGATATTCATCTTCATCATCTGTTATTAATTCAAAATAAACATCATAATTAGATAAAATATCTTTAATATCTGAACCTCCAGTACCCGTCCCTCTACTAGTTGTGGATTTTTCTCCTCTTGTAATCAAATCCATATAAGTGAACTCTTTTGGCATTGGTTGACCATTATTAGATATTTCTAAAATGAATTCATTTTTCTCTTTATTATTGAAAATGCTTGACCTAATAGAATATTTCTTGTCTTTATCAGTAAAACCATGATCAACAGCATTGCAAATTATATTTGAAAATACTTTGAAAAAATCCTCTTTATTTATTTCTATAAATTGATCTAAATAACCAAAATCACTAGCAAATGCATCATGATCAATATAAACTTCTTCGAATTTAAATCTGTTTGGATTCTTAAATCTCTTTTGGGCCTCTTTCACAAGACTTGACAGTTTCAAAATTTCGGACCTAGAACTAGATCCTTTATTTTCAAATGAGTCCAATAATTTTGCCATGGAAACAATGGTTTCTTCTAAGCTTGTAAAGTGTTCTCCCAGAGTTTGATTTAAATTTTTGCTATATAAAGTTTCAAGGCTAATTCCTTGGCTACCATTCTTCTCGATAAATAGACTAGTGCCACCAACATTAGTCTTTAAGGCATTCAAGTACTGTCGCATAGTATGTAGAAAGGATTTTATACTTCTGTCAGATTCTTTCTTTACACCAAGAAGTTCTTCTTTAAGTTTTATCTCTCTGCTAATACTTTGTAAGTATGATGTTTTAGCTCCTTGAACTTTAGCATCTTGTTCCCGAAGCCCTGGTAAAACTATTTTAATGTTTAAAATATCATTTATACTTATGGATGAGAAAGCCGTTCCTGAACTAAAAGCTTTTATTTGCTCTAGAACATAATCCGAGTGAAGTTCGTTTATAAGAAATTCAATTCTTATTCTATCCTTTATTACATCCAAGACAATAATATCATTAGATACGAAATAGGATTCTTCATCGCTATCCAAATCAATATAAGTCGGTTTTAGTATACCACCTATTTTCGCCAAAAGTAAGGCACTGCCCTGATATTTTTTAACATACTTTGGTAATCCAACTTTATCTATTTTAGAGGGATCTAATTGGTAATCAAAAGGATCATTTTTTAAATCTCGAATTCTTAAAAAAACACCTTTTTTATCTTTACTGAATGATTCTTTATTGTTTCTAGTATTTGATTTTACTGCAGCCTTGCATTCTGTCAATTCTGATAACTTAACACCTTCAACTTCGTCTAAAAAATACCTTTGTACTCTTAAAATATAATCATTTCGTCTAATTTCCTCTTTACTCACAAACCTTAAAGAAGTATTTGATGTGTTTTCTTTAAAGATTTCAAAAAGACCTTCGTAATCTAAAATTTTTTGATTTTTGTTGGCCTTAACAAAATTTGTTGCATCTACCATTCTTATATTTCCTTCTCCCTTTCTTTTTTTGGAGAGAATCAATAAGCATTGTGCTATTCCTGTATTTTGTAATATCCCACCAGGAAAATATACTACAGTATGTAAAAGATTATTTTCTACTAAATACTCTCGCAAATTAGCCTCACTGCCTCTCCTAAACAAAATTCCTTCGGATGCAATACACATTACAAGTCCATCCCTGTCAATAGAATCCAAACCCTTTTCAATAACATACTGTTCAGCAGTCATTTTCTTAGAAATAGATTTGCGTCCCAAAAAAATAGACTCTACTTTTTTGCCGTAAGGTGGTCTTGAGATTACTAAATTGTACAAATCCTTTTTATTTGGAACTCGCCAATTTTTTATCGAATCTTCTAACTTCAAAGAATGACTTTCTATGTGGTTAGTTCTTAACAACCTTAACTTTCCTAAAGCCCAAATTACAGAGTTCGCTTCAATTCCTTCATAATGATAATTAGAAGTTTTAGGGGCTAATGTTCCAAATCCAGCAAAAGGATTAAATACAAAATTCATCTTTGAATTTGACATAAAACTTACTGCAAGTTTGTTTGTAAATTCACTTAATTCTGATGGTAATAAAGAAACATTATAAATGTTTCCTTCATTAGAAAAATATTTATTCAAAAGAATATCAAATATTTCTAAAAAATATCCTGTGAAATTATCCCAGTCAATATTTTCTAAGTTTCGAAATATATTGACTATTATATGAAATGGAATGGAATTAATTATATCACTATAATGGTCATAAAGCTCATCATATTCCGGTTCAGATTTTAAAGCACCTTTCAAATAACCATAGGGATTAGAAACTTGATTAAATTCCTCTAAATCAATAAGCCCGTCTTCATAAGCAGAAAAAAGGTAAAAGAAAACGTGTAAGTCTTGGGATGGAATAGCCCCTCTCAATATATTAAAACCATGCCATAACTGATTTACAATAATTTTAAAATCTATATCCTCTGAGCCTTTGTTTTCCTTACTTCTTGCCATAGCCTAATTAAATGGATTAATACCAATTACCTTTTCATCTAAATCTAACAGTTTGATTTCTTGTATTGCTGTTCCGGCAATACCCTTTACCGCCCCATGCATATTCAACGTATTAGTGATAACCTTATCAATTTGTTTTTCTCGTTTTTTCCACAAACGTTTCATGGCATTTTTTTCTGATGCCAAATCAATTTGCATTTGTGTAAATCCCTCTACGATACCCTCAACTTGTAGTCTAAATTCATTACTAGTTAAAAAGTCATAGAGCATTACCATCTTGTCACCTTTATTTTCTTGTGAAACCGAGTTAAGGTGGATATTAATAATAGATTCTCGCAGAACAGCACTTAAACCTTTGAATTCCTCATAAGTACAAATCCAAATTCCGTCTTTCAACCCCATTCGTTCCATATCATTTGGCAGTACTTCTGTGACTAAAACGCCAATATTAGCGTTCTTTTCCCTTATGTCATTTTTAAATTTTTCAATCCATGAATTACTGAAGTTTTTAGTTCGCTTACTTTCATAGTAAATAGAGCCACAATTCTGATGAACTCGGGTGTTCACTATTTCCAAACAATCAGCACCATTTGCTCCCTTTTTAATTTCAGAAATGACATCTAATGGGTATTTAGATTGCAACCATTCTTCAATAGCCAACTCCTGTACCTCGCCTTGCAATTGCATAGACCCCTGCTCATGCTTGCGTTTCATTTCTTCAATAAGCTTTTTCTGATCAGCGAGTTGCTTCTCATATTCCTTAATTTTTAATTCACTTTCATTTAAGGCCTCTTTTTTAGCGTTGTCTCGTTCCGTTTTCAGTAATTTATTTATTTCCTTTTGAGCCTCTAGTTTAACAAGCGAGATAGCCTCGTCCATCTCTCTTTTTAGTTTAAGAATTTCTCCTTCCTTTTTATGAAGTTCCTTAACCTGGTCTGACTTTTGCTTTAACTCTTCTTGCATACTTTGTATTAGCTCACTCTGTTCTTCAGCTAACTCCAATTTAATTTTGGATTTCAAACTATTCTCTAATTCCTTTTTTGCAGAACGTAATTCTGATTCGTAATCCTCTTTCTTCTTTTCAAATTCAATCTGCTGCTTTTTCAAGTCTTGACTTTGAGCAAAGAATTTTGATTGATATTCTTTTTTAATACTTTCTTCAATCTGATGCTTTAAAATATCATTAACATTGATTTTGTTTCCGCATTCAGGGCAATTAATTTGAGTTTGATTTTCCATAATAAATTTTATTTGATTGATTATGGTACAAACCTAAATACTATATGTGCATTCAACCTGCATTAATTATAATTATTCATATTTTGATTAATTCTAAAAATCATTTTTTCCCGGAACTCAATAGGAGAAACAACTGTAATCCCCTCGCCAAAACTAAGTATCAAGCTTTCCAGTTCCTTGTTTGGAATTACATTTATAAAAAACCTATATCCTTCTTCACAAAGTCTTAGAGGTGATTGTGATTCGTGGATTGGCTTTGTCATAATGTAAGGTGCTAACTTATCGGTGACTGTAAATTCAATTTTACAGATTTCAGAATTTGTTGGTAATGTAACTCCAATAATATCTTCAAAATATTCATCAAAATCCACTTCTTCATTTTCAATATAAACAGTATCCAACTCTTGAATACTTTCAATACGATCCAATGCTAAATTGGTAATATTTTCAAAACTTGAATTTTTACCAAACAAAAACCAACGCCTATTGAATTGCTTTAAGTGGTATGGGTGAAAGATTATTATTCGAGGCTCAGAAGATTTGAATGATTTATAAGTGATTTTAAGCACTTTTTTATAAAGAATGGCATTAAATAGTTCGGATAAATACTCAATACCTTTAAGGTATTTATTATTATCAAAACTCATGATATTATTCGAATTTGATGACAGGCTAAATGACTGATCAAGCTTAGGTAAAAGTTCCTCAATCCAACTGAATTGAGGCATACCTTTAAATCTACTTAAAACCTGCATTGCCGATTTTATTTGATTAGCTTCCAATTCATTCACAGGTTGGTTTTTAATAGAAAATGACGTATTTCTATACCTGTAAAATACGGTTCTTCCACTTTTTATTTTGTCTAACTCAATTGACCAACCTTGTTCCGATTGCATAAACCTTATATCGTCATACAACTGTCTTTTTTTAATACCTTCAGAATCAGAATCTAAGTCACTTAAAGCTGCATTGCACTCCTCCAACAGATCATCGATACTATATCTCCTTCCAGGATTGGAAAAGCAACGGTCTAGGGTATGGTATCTGATAAGTGCGTTTTTAGTGATTGACATTATAGACTAATTTTAAAAGTATGCAACATTAGTGCATAAATGTAAGAAAAATTAGTAATATCATATTTCACTAATAAGAGAATTTATTTTTTAAGGGCCATTAATAGTTTTTTTTTAACATACCTTCTCCAATCTCCAATTTTATTTTTCTTACCTCCTCTATCAAACAAAAAAAGTTCAATTTCAGAACCATTGTATTTCCTTCCGGAATAATTTTTTTTTGATAAATTATCTATTATAAAGCAAAATTTTTCATAAATATCACCATTATTACTACTTGTGACGTAACCAGAAGTATCTAATTTAACTAGAGATTCTCCAGTTATTAAATTTATGGATTTAGCCGTCCATTGATCCATTATATAACCTTTTGAATTATTATTAGCTGTAAAATAGAAAATGAGTTTAGTAAAATATGCAGGTTTACAATTTTTTAAATCCAGAAGACTAATTGAATTATATATATCTTTCCTATTTGCTAATTTTCTAGTTAAAATTTTTTGTAGTTCAAATTTATATTTTGCGAAATTCCCAAAAAACATTACCGCATTTTCCGGTTTCATCTGGCCCCATGCCATTACTGAAATAACCTTAGAATCAAAATTAACTTCATCACTTTCAACAATTTTTTGAACTTCTTTTCTATTTAATATTTTATCTTCAAGAACGTAAAAATAATTTCGATCCCTTTAAATTCTATACCACCATTACAAGTCAATTTACGCCAAAACTTTCTTGGATTGTACCCAAATGGAGGTTGCTTAATTTTTCCAGATTCCCTAATGAACTCTTCAAATTTTTTTAAGTGCATAGTTATATTTTATTTATTGATGGGATTTATACTTCTAATTATACAACATAATTATGATGTAAGTAAGCCATGGGAAATAAAAGTGAGTAGAATGTTTAGGAAAGAATTTAAACTTGTTAAAACTTCCTCTGAATTAATAAAGTGATATTTTTCTTGGATTGATAATAATTAATGAATTAATAATAATCGGTTACCCTTTTAGTTACCCTAATTAAACCTAGCACGGTAATCCCCTATTATTACTGGTAAAATTCGAAGTGATGCGGAGCTCTTCTCCCTTTTGGTCCACCGAGCAGCTAAAATTCAAACTTTTTAGAGGATGTTAAGCAGATAATTGAATTAGAACTTTAGTTCAATTTAAGCAAATGTTTCTATTAGATAACTTTCTTATAATAATCAATATTTTGGTAAATTATGACCACGCCAAAAATGGAAATTCTATTCATATTCTAACAGTTTATATAATTGTTCGTCAAAAACTTAATTAATTTTTTACTCTTAATGTGTTTGGCAATATTGGCAATAGTATGTGATTAAAAGTTTACAATTTCAGTTTAATACGCGATACGATGTGAACATGTAATAATAGGCTTTAATGCTAAAAACCCTCAATTTGAATCGAAACCAAATATAATTTTGATTAATGTAGGTAACTTCGGCTGGAACCAAACATTTAGTACTGTCTAGATTTATTGGAATGCAATACTGATTTGATTCTTCATCCATAATCCAGGATAGTTTTTTGGCCAGTTGAGAAGGTTAAGTACTTGTAATATAGAAAAAAATAAAATGTACAGAATTATAAGTGCATTATAATTACACACGCTGTTCGAAATATACAATTCCTGAGAATTAGAACAAGATTTCCAGACTATTCTAAAATAACAGAATGCCAGTTTTTCTAAATAATTCCTTTAAATCCTTTGATAAACAGTGTTTTATATCTATATTAATCTGGTATTTCCGAACTTGAGCGCTTTCATATCGAAAGAAATCGATCTCAGATGTCGCATAACATTTGACAAAAACAATAAAATTGCTGTGAAAAAAACTTTACGAATCTTAAAAAAAACTAGCATTGGTTTATTAATTGTTATACTCATTTCAATCGTCATCTTGTTAATCATTGGAGTCCCTAAACCACCAGCCATTACTGTTGAAAATGTACCTCGCTTATCTCTATCTCATTTAAAAGGGCTTTACGCCATAACTAAGGAGGTAGAAGACGTTAACCGTTTCCGGAATTGGCATAAATCAGAAAAAAAGATGTATATCCAAATGATAGAAAACTTAGAACTCAGGTATTTTATCCTGCCCGGTCCAGGAGAAAAACCGAAGTTAATTGAAGGTTTACCGGCATCAGCCAGAATAAGAGCTCTAAATCCAAATAAAGATAAACATGAGCTCATTTATGCAATGGACATGGAGGGCAATGAGAACTGGCAGTTTTATAGATTCGATATAGATACAGAAGAATCAACACTAATTACCAACGGGAAGGACAAGCATTATGCGATAAGTTACAACCCCAGCGGAGATAAAATTATTTATACGAGCAATAGGCGCCAATTAGATTATTTTGATCATTACATGATGGATCCAATGATTCTGCACTCAGAAGAGTTAATCAGGGAAAATGACGGCAAATTTTATTTTTTGGATAGCTGGTCGCCAGATGGCAAACAGATTGTCGTTCGAAAATTTGTTACCTCCACTGAGAAACAGCCTTATCTATTGGATATTGAAAATGGAGAACTCACTTTACTATCTCAAGACTCATTAAGCAATGCTGATTATTATGGATTTGAGTGGACAAGTGATGGTTCAACTCTTTTTTATCCAAGTAGCTATAACTCAGAATTTAAAAAACTACATGAACGCTCACTGGTTTCAGAAGAGGATTCAGTGATCACGCAAAATATCCCTTGGGATACTAAGTATGTAACAAGCTCCCCTGACAATAAGTGGGTAGTTTTCACGGTTAATGAAGATGGTTCTGATAAGCTTTACATTTATAATCGAGTGAAGGGAATCACTTCCAAATTTGACAAGTTGCCCGTCGGTAATATTCCATATGCCTCCTTCTACCCTCTTGAAGATTGTACCATTGGTTTTAATTTTATTAAGCCTTCGGGGGCTATGGATATCTACAGTTATAATTTGGAAAGCGAGAAGCTGATTGCATGGTTAACTACGGACGGAGATGCCAATTACTCAGATCCTCAAACCATACACTACCCTACATTTGATATGGACTCCTTAACAGGCAAAACCAGAAAAATAACTACATATTACCATCAACCTAATCACGAATTTCAGAAACCCTATCCTGTGATAATAAATATTCACGGGGGACCTGAAAGTCAATGGGGACCCATGCGAGATGAAGAAGATATACTGGATCTAAACCGGGGTTTTGCAGTGCTAAAACCAAATGTACGTGGTTCAACTGGTTATGGGAATACATTTACCGATTTGGATAATGGGATGTTAAGGGAAAATTCAGTTAAAGACATCGGTGAATTGCTAGATTGGATTACAAAACAACCTGATTTAGATTCAAAGAATATATTTGTTCGAGGCGGCTCTTATGGAGGCTACATGTCGCTAGCTAGTGCCATGTACTATTCGGACAGAATTGCCGGAGTGATTGATATGGTGGGTATTTCCAATTTCGTAACCATGATGGAAAATGAAAACAAAGTAGATAGAAGTTATGAATATGGCGATATAAATAATCCAAAAATGAGGGCTTTTTTGGATAGTATTTCTCCATCAAATAATGTAAATAAAATAAAAGTGCCTGTAATGATTATTCAAGGTAAAAATGACCCAAGGGTACCCGTTGAGCAATCCCGATTAATGATAGACAAGTTAAAGGAAAATGGTAATGTAGTTTGGTATATGGAAGCTTCAAATGAAGGACATAATACAGAGAACTTGTGGAATTCTATTTATACCAAATCCGCTGAATTTGAATTTATAGATGGGCTGATGGAGTAAAGCAATAGAATAGGCTACCCTTATAATTTAAGAATATTCTGATTTTACATTTTTAAATCATATAACAGTTACCTTAATTCTTCAAAATTTACAATTCTGAAGCGCTGCCAAAGGATTCAAAATCCGTTTTGTAAAGCCGGATAGTAGTTCCATTAATAACTTCTCCATAATCATTTAAATCATGTTATGACTAATAATTTTTTGTATCTTAAATAAGATAAATGATGGTCACAAACTAGTCACAAATCAAAATAAAAAATCCTAACACATTTATAAATAATGCATTAGGATTTTAATTGTGACCCTAAGCGGGAAAAGTTCAAACTTTTTGGAGGATGTTAAGCAAATTATTGAATTGGAAGTTTAGTTCATTTGAAGTATGAAATTCCAATTAGATACCTGTCTCATTTTCATCCGAAATTTGAAGTCTTGTGAACCAGATAGACCTTACTTCAAACCAAAACTTGGCTATCTTTGAGAATAAATGCACAAATAACTAATTGTAGTAACTTCCATAGGAATTTATAAAAAAAATCCCGAGAAGAATATCACGGGATTTTAAATATAAACTCAAACAATGAAAGTTATGACTTTCAAAAAACTTATTAGTGGATATTTAATATTTTAATTAAAACCAATATCATCGATAAATACTTCTACATCATTTCCACCCTGCTCTTGTATCACAAATTGGGTATAGGTCGTGCTTCCGTTTAAAAGTGTGTTATCGAGAGGTACGGTATATGTATTCCATTGTCCAGGAGTAGGATTAAAATAATAGCCATTACCCCATTGTTCATTTAAAACCAACCTGAAGCTCGTAGCTGTATCACAATAGATGGAGAATTTTACAACGCTATAAGCCGACAAATCAATTCCGGTTCCGCCTATTTGGAAACCAGCATCGGTTGGAATTGCATCATAAATTGCGAATATTCCTGTGCTAGTGTTTGATGTGTCATCAAAAACCGGCGCTGTCCAACCTCCTATCCAATCTGCAACCAGGTTGTTTTCGGTATAAATTTCATATTTGAATGATGGAATGGGCTGTTCATAGATTACGTCAAGACCAACCTCATCAATGTATAATGTGTTAGAAGTTAAACTCGCATCTCGTATTACAAATTGGTCAAGAATCGTTGTTCCATTTGAAATATTTGTAATTGGAATAGATACGTAAGTCCATTCACCAGCAGGAATGGTAACGGTTTGACCATTATTCCATTGCTCATTTAAAATAAACGTTACAGAAGTTCCATTCGGAGAATATAAAGCTGCATTTACGGTAGAATACTGGGTTAAATCTTCACCGGAGCCTCCAATTTGAAAACCATCATCTCCTTGATAATCTACGCGAATAGAATAAATACCGGACTTTACTTGTTCTGTGTTTGAGAAATCCGGAGAGGTCCATCCACCAATCCAAAATGCTGGATTTAAAGCATCATCATAAATTTCATAGCCATACACTGCAGCCCCAGAGGGTGGTAAAGGATAGCCTAAAGCAGCGGCCAAAGCATCAGGCACAAGTACATTATCTATTTCATGAATAACGCCGTTATTAGCGCCAATATCTGCGTTGACTATTGTTCCATTTGGTGCATTTTCATGTGAAGGCGCAATACTCATGGAGCTTTCATCATAAGTAATCGCATCACCATTTAAAGTTTCAATGGTCATTCCCGGAGTTAATCCGCTAGAAAGTGTTGAACCTGCCGCCAAATGATATTCCACAAGACTTTTCAAAGCATCTAATTCTTCAGGAGTATCAAAATCATCTAAACCGTCAAAATTATTGATTGTTAGGAAGAAGGTAGTAAATGCACCATTATTAGGAGCAAATGCCGTTAACTGATCTGTTGAAACCATAGAAGTTAAACCAACCTTCTCAATAGCGGCAGTAAATGAGCTAAATCCACGGTCATCGCATCGCTCCACAATATTTAATGTTTTATCAAGTATTGCCTGAAAAATTGTATTGGGAAGCAATACCTTATTCACGCCATGGATAACACCGTTTGTGGCTTGCACGTCTAATAAATTCAGCATGGTATTTGTATAACTCATATCGTCAATACTGCCGTCTTTACCAATAGTAAGACTCTCGCCCTGAACGGTCGACTGCGTTGTATCCAAAGCATCACCCGACACAAGGTTTTTGCCGGCAACCACATGATAAAATAACACTTCCTTTAAGGTATCTACAGGAATATCATCTAAAGAAGTCCAACCAAAAGCAGCTTCAATATCCATCATGAATTTTTCAAAAGCAGCATCATTAGGTGCGAAAACAGTAAAAATATCTGAACCGTTCAAAACATCCACCAAATCTGCTTTTTCAACAGCTGCCGCCAACATAGAATAATCAGGGTTAGCTAAAATATGATCAACCAAAGTTGCAGGCATAACGAGATTGTCTGTAATCTGAACAATACCATTGGTTGCCCCTAAATCTTCGCCATCAGAATTAATCATAGCATTGCCATTTATCACTATTGCATCTCCCTTATTCACAAAGATACTCAGGTTGGTATTTTCTGGACCAGAGGCCATTGAAGATAAGTATCCTGTGGTCATGGTGGAAGTGAAATCCGGCGTTGTAGTTTTAATCACATGATTTAAAAGTACATTAGTGATCTCATCTTCTGATAAGGCCGAAAGATCAACATTTTCAAAAGCTGAATTTTCAGGTGCGAAAACAGTGTACGTTGTTGTGGTTTTTAAAGTCTCCAATAGATTTGCCCCTTCAAGAGCGCTTAAAAGCGTTGTTAAATCCGGGTTTTCTGAGATAATCTCCCCTATATTCTTAGGATTCTGGCTCAGTTTATTTTCTAAGACATTGTCATCTTTAAAGCAAGAGAAGACTAATATCGTCATTAAAAAAAGGCTGAATATATTTTTAAATGATTTCATTAATACATGTTTTTAATGTTTGTAATCTTAATAGTTTGGTTGATTTTACAGGAATCCAAAGTCATCTATATAAAAGATATATTGGGATAAACCTGTACCTGAGGATTCTTGAAAGTCCATTCTAAAAATTGTATCAGGCGCTCCTCCGTTAGGATAGAAATCTGCCAATGGTATGACGTATTTTGTCCATTCACCGGAAACCAGAGGTAAATTAATGGATGTTTCGAAATCATTTAATGCTAAATTCACGCTATCTCCAGGTGCCCCTGTTCCATAAAGAGTGACCGAGATAGCTTGATAATCATTAAATTCAATAGTTGTATTTACCGGTAAAAATGTAATTCCCGCCCAGGCTTCCCGAACACTTTTTACAGAATATGTACCCAAAGTAATATCTGTTGACTGGGTTACGTGGGTACCTCCCCATTCTGTAATAATCCAATCCGGGTTCAGGTCATCCACATAGATAGAATAGCTAAATCCATAAGACTCAGATTTTGCAACCGCTCCTCTGGATGTGGCTAAATAAATAAATGCTTGCTCAACACCTGCCGGAACTTCGGCCTGGACTTCAGCAGGAGAAATAATGGTGAATTCTGCCGGTATTTCTACTAAATTTCCATTGGCTTCAGAACCACTTACAAAAGTAACCGAAGATGTATCACTAAAATCACCACCCAACAGGTTCACCACCTTCTTTCCGTTTACGGTACTTTCAGTAAAATCTGTGATTGTTAAAAGTGAAAAATCATATTCAGTAGACCCAAATAAATTTTCTACTCTCATTTTGTTACTTTGATTCAGCACAGGAACATCTCTGGGAATTTCTACAAAAGCAATCCAATCTGTTAGAAGCGCAGGATTAAAACTGGCTTTAACATCATTAAAGTAGATTGCCTTTAGTGAAGATAAATTCTCTCCCCTAATGATATAGGTGTTATCTAAAACCCCTTGGGTTACAGGTTTATCCTCAACAGCCTCACTTACACTTTTAATTACCGGAGGTGCTTTTGTAAAATTATCTTGTGGCACATTAAATTCACTTTCACATGAGAATGTTAAAAATATAGCTAAAATGCACATTAACGATATATGCAAAGAAGTCTTTTTAAAGTTAGTTTGAATTTTCATAGTTTAACTTTTTATTTGAAATCGTAAGGTACTGGAGCCTCTAGTAAGGCTGGATTATTTTGTGTTTCTACAGTTGGATAGGGAAATAACAAATCATCCATGGTTGCTTGAAAAAATTCAGATTGTAATTCACCCGTGTCACTGTTATAAGTTCCTCTATCGGTATTGCTTAAAAATGCGATGGCGGTGGCGGGATCTTGTCTTACTACATCATACCAGAACTCAAATTCCATAGCCAATTCAATACGTCTTTCATGAAATACATCATCCAGTGTAGGATTTGCAATTTCTGGTAAGCCCGCTCTTCGTCGTATTTTATTAAATGATTCAACTCCACTGGAAACTGGTCCTCCACCATTCAAAGCAGCTTCGGCGTGAATTAATAACAATTCACCATAACGCAATATGTAAGTATTATTTGGAGTTGAAGTAATTCCGCTTCCATCATCCCGAGCAATCGCATAATCTGCTCCTACAACGTATTTTTTAATTCCGTGTCGCGTTCCCTGAAAATCTATGTTATCTGGCACCACATAGCCACCGTTAAGATTTGGATAAAAAGCATTCCTCTCCATAAACGTAGCATAAAATCTGAGATCACCAGCTTCATAAGCTTGTAAAAGATCAGGGGAAATACCAATGGCAGAATATCCATCAGAACCTCCGGTAAAACCGGATGGAGCCAATAAAGATTGTAATCCGTTACCTTCCGAATAACGGCTGGAGCTCGTCCATTGGAGAGCAAATATCGATTCTGGGTTATTATCATTCTCAGGTATAAATAAATCAAAATAGCTTCCGGAAGAATCGCCATCTGCACCGTCGCCACCGAATAATTTAAATTCACCTGAATTTATTACCTCATCAGCAAGCTGATAGGCCATTTGATAATTTCTTTCATAAAGGTAAATCTTAGCAAGCATTGCCTTTGCGCTACCACTTGAAACTCTGGCATTTTCGGCGTAATTAGCACCTCTTATTTTTGGATAGCAATTTGCGACAGCAAATTCAAGGTCTTCTCTGATAAATCTATAAATATCCTCAACCGGATTTCGCGCTATCTTAGGTTCCAGAACAATATCTGCATTGTTTTCAATAATTGGCACTGAACCCCAAATTCTAACAATGTAGAAATAAGCTACAGCTCTTATGAATCTGGCTTCACCTAATGCATTATTTACCACCCCGGAAGGAACATTTGGATTAACAGCTTCCGGTAATGTATTTATTATTGTATTGGCCTGAGCAACAACAGCAAAAAGTGCCTCCCAGGTTCTACTAATTTGAGCATTATTGCCATTAACAGCAAAGTTTACAAAATCGGCGTTACGCGGATCCCATGTACGACAATTTCCCGAACTTAATTCTCCGAAAACCCAAATCGTGTTTTCGTTAAAATCGTACCAAGGCACTGAGTATAACGCATTAGTAGAGGCCACAACCTGATCCTCCGTTTGAAAAAAATCAGCAACGTTAAACGAATCCTCTGGTGGGCGATCTAAGAACTCTTTATCACAGGAAGTAATACTAAAAATTAGGACGGTAATAAATAAAATATATTTGGTTTTGATTAAATTTTCCATTTTATGATTCTTTAAATTAACTCTAATTAAAATTCAACATTTACACCTATAGTAAAGGTTCGAGGCGAGGGATATCGTCCTGCGTCAATACCTGTTAATAGAGTGTTTTGATTATATGATCCTATTTCAGGATCGTAACCAGAGTAGTTCGTGAATGTGTACAAATTTTGAATACTACCGTAAATTTTAAGTAAACTAAATCCTATTTTCTCTGAAATCTTTGAATCGAGCGTATAGCCAATAGTGACATTTTGTATTCTTACATAAGAACCATCTTCAATGTATCTATCCGAAATTTCTATATTTCGCGTATCATTTCTCGCCAAACGAGGAGCTGAGGCATCCGGATTATCCACAGACCAGTAATCTAAAACGGATGATAATTGATTGGTATATGTTCTATTTCCTGCGGTTAGCAACCTATTTATTCCATTAAACACATCGTTCCCGTAAGAGCCTTGAAGAAACACTGAAAGGTCGAAGTTTTTGTATCGAAATGAATTTTGGAAACCAAACGTGAAATCCGGATGCGGATTACCAATAACAGTTCTGTCGTTATCATCAATTACGCCATCATTATTTTGATCTTTGAATTTAATATCACCCAACCAGGTTGTTCCAAAAAGGGCATCTTCAAATGGTCGTCCATACTGAATAGGCGCTCCATTAAAATCATCAACAGATCTAAAAATGCCCTCTACTTCCAGCCCATAGAACAGACCAATTGGATCGCCGGCTCTTGTAATGGTGATATTTTGTTGACCATCATAATTAATATTCATGGCTCCGTTTATTTGAGGAACATCACCAAGATCTGTTACCTTATTTTTATAATGGGATACCGTTAAGGTTGAATTCCATGAAAAATTATCATCGTAATCCATTTTGTAATTCAGGGTTACATCAATACCCTTGTTTACCATTTTACCTAAGTTTACCCAAGGTGGATTAATTGCGCCAGGGGACATACCACCCGTAGCAAAATTTGTAGAAGCAAACTGGAATAAGAAATCTTTTGAAACTTTGTTATACAATTCAACAGTAGCATTTAAACTATTATTGAATAATGAAAAATCAATACCAAGGTTTGCTTGAGTTGATGATTCCCAGGTTAAATCAGGATTCGCAAAATTAGTTACTAAAAATCCTGTACCCAATCCGGTGTTTACCGGGTTTAATCTGGATCCATATGCAAAGTTTGGTATATTTTGGTTTCCTACTTCACCGTAACCGCCGTAGATTTTTATATTCTGAATGGCGTCGAAATCATCCATAAAAGACTCCTTTGATAATTGCCAGGCACCCGAGATGGATGGAAAATATCCCCATTTGTTGCCTTCCGAAAATTTCGAGGATCCATCAGCTCGCATCGAAGCGGTAATACTATATTTATTGTTGAACGAATAAATGAGTCTGCCAAAATAGGATTCTAATGCCTGACTGGCCTTAAATTGCGTATTATTGTCTGCAGCATCTCCTGTTCCCAAAACAGGAAAATCATTACCCACAAAATTTCCATCAGTAGAGGTTACTCCTCCATAGCTGGATTCCTGAGACTCAGTTCCTACCATAACGGTTACCTTATGTTTTTCACCAAAAGTGTTATCATAGGTTAAAAAGTTTTTAATAATCCAAAAATCATTGTAGTTATTGGCTACACTTAAGGTATTGTTTGCAACCTGGATCTCTCCATAGGAATAACGCGGGGTAAATTGATTATTTAGGATAGTTCCAAAATCTCCCCCAAACTCTGTTCTGAAGGACAGATTTTTGGCAATTTGAAATTCAGCATAAATATTCCCTAAAATTCTATTTCGCCTTAAATTATTCTTTAAGCTGAGCGCCTTGGCAATAGGGTTTTCAGTTCTAAAATCGTCTCTTAAACTGGGGCCAGCAAAACTCCCATCCGGATTGTAGACCGCAATGGCAGGACTGTTTAAAAGGGATAACCCTATAATGCCATCACTTCGCCCGTTCAATGTGATTTTTTCATTAACACGGCTTGCAGTTAAATTTATACCAACTTTAATTTTGTCATTGATCTTCGCATCTATATTAGCTCTTATGGTAGAACGATTAAAACCCGAAGCTAATACCGTACCATCTTGTTCTAAATGCCCTGCAGAAATAAAATAATTAACATTTTCTGAACCACCTCTAAATGATATTTGATGGTTTTCAATATAGGCGTTGCTAAAAATTTCTTGTTGCCAATTTGTTCCGGGACCTAATAATTCAGGGTGAGAAAATTCAACGATTGGATCAAGATTATAAATATCATTAATGGCGTTTTGTAGTTTGGCATATTCAGGAAGTGTTAAGACATCCAGAATATTTGTAGGTTCCTGAATACCAACATAGGAATTAATGCTGATAGTTCCTTTACTTTTTTTACCACGTTTTGTTGTAATAATAACGACACCATTAGAGCCTCTTGAACCATAAATGGCCGTTGCTGAAGCATCCTTTAGAATACTTATATCAGCGATGTCATTTTCGTTTAATGAATTTAACGGACTTGTACCACCTGCTTCAGATTCACCGGGAACCGGTACACCGTCTATAATATACAATGGCTCACTAGATCCTGAAATTGAATTAACTCCTCTAATACGCACTGAAACTGCAGCACCAGGCTGACCCGAGTTAGTAGTTACATTTACACCGGCAGCGCGACCTTGCATCATTTGATCAACACTTACCTGAGGAATCGTCTCCAAATCCTTGGTTTCAATAGTGGAAACAGCACCTGAAATTTCTTCTTTTAACTGAGAGCCGTATCCAATCACTACAACTTCGTTAAGACTTTCAAGGTCTTCTTCAAGTTGAATATTTTGGGTTGAACTGCTCGTTACTTTAATTTCGGTCGTAACAAATCCAAGGAAGCTAAATACCAAAGCAGCCTCTTCAGCGACTTTAATACTATAAAATCCATCAAAATTTGAAACAACACCATTTGATGTCCCTTTCTCGATAATATTTACTCCGGCTAAAGGAATGCCGTTTGAATCAGTAACTGTTCCCTGAATCGTATTTTGAGCCGACAAAAATTGACTTAAGATACAAAACAACACAAAAAAGAAGTAATGTTTACCGATACGAAAAAAGTTATTCGTAAATAATTTTAGCATGGTTTAAATTAGTTAAGTTAGTAACTGTTTGGAGTAAAGCACTTTCTTTATTGTATGAAAATGTGTACTCAAGGTTTAGAAATCAAAATTAAAACTAAAAAGCACTTAACTATAATACTATTTTGTCATTCACTAATAATAAAAAATCGAAATACTTAGAAAATGAGATAAAAAAAAAGAAATAATGGTATTGGAATATCAAAAATCATGAAATATCAAGGGTAAGAATTGATACCTAACCACGGTAATTTTTAAGAATTGTAAGAAATAAAACTAATCGTTTTTTAATTAAAGAAATGTGCTAATTACACCGATAAATAAAAGCTTAAATGACGCATCAAATATTATTTCTTTATTAATATCTTGCTTATCAACTATATATAATAAGTATTCGAAGTTGAGGATATATAATAACACCATCTAAGATATTGGCTTTATAAAATCCTCTTAATACCGGAAAATTCCTGAACATACTGACTCGGCGTGCGTTTTTTAAGCTTTTTAAAGACACGGTTGAAATTAGCAATATTATTAAAACCACAAGAAAAAGCAATTTCTGAAATATTGTGATCCTTTTCTATTAATTTCATAGTCGCATAACCAATTCTGACATCATTAACATAATCTACAAAAGTTTTTCCAGTACGTTTCTTTATAAATCTGTTAAATGAAACCTCACTCATATTAACCAGGTTTGAAATTTCTTGTAACGTAATTTTCCGACCGTAATGTTCATGCACATAATCATAAACTGTCTTTATTTTATCACTATTCTCAAAGCTTTCCTTTCCTGCTGTATAGGTAGACAAAAGCCTTTGATTTCTGGAATTTGATAAATCGTATAAAATGGATAAGAATTCTAGAAAATAATCCATACCATCAATCTTTGAGATCCGCTTGAACCTCTCGTACATACTACTAGTTGTCTTTTCAGAAAACAAAATACCGTGAACCGATCGACTAAGCATATCCTTTATAGGTTTCATGATTTGTTTGGACAATAATTTTTCATCAAAAAGATCTTCATGGAATTGCATGGTGATCTCATGAAAGGATCTGCCCTTTACATTATTAGTCAACCAACCGTGATGCAAATTTGGACCAATTAATACCAGTTCGATATTTTCAATCTCCTCAACACTATCTCCTACTATACGTTTTACTCCTTTACCATTTTTAATGAAGTTAAGCTCAAATTCAGGATGAAAATGAATAGGAAAGTCAAATTCTGACTTTATTCGATCAAAAACCAAAAAGCTGTCTCCAGCCGCTAAAGGGGTGATTTCTCTTTTTACTTTTTTTGCCATTTGAATATGGTATTTGTGTTTTTAGGTTCAGTTATTGACAAAATAATATCAGGATTTGAGGGTAAATATAATTAATTTTGTTATTCGTGGGTTGCACATGCTCATTATTATGGTATTAATTTATAAATTCCATAATAGAATTTTATCGAAATTATGTAATACATACCAACTAACCGTTTCCAAATTTGTAATGTACCACAAGCTATACCCTATTTTATTTTTATCAGCTTTTATCCTTTGCTCATGTAAATCACTTTACAACGAAGCCTATCAAAAACCTGATTTAGTAGACTCGAAATTGACCCGTTCAACAAAAAAACTCCATAAGAAACTTTATGTATTGTCTAAAAAAGGATTTGCTATTGGCCAGCAAGATGCAACATCTTATGGTATAAGATGGAAACAAAACGATTCTACCCTCTTGAAAAAAAGCGATATGATGGATCTGAGTGGAGATTTTCCAGCCGTATTTGGTTTTGATATCGGGCATATAGAGTTAGGAGATACTAAAAACCTGGATTCGGTAAATTTCGTTACGATGAAAAAACTGATAACCGAAGCCTACAAAGAAGGTGGTTTAATAACGGTTAGTTGGCATGCGGACAACCCCATAACTAATGGAAGCTCCTGGGACACTATCCCTGCTGTAAATAAAATTATCAGCAAGGGGGAATACAAGGAGAAATATAACCTCTGGATTGAAAGGGTTGCTAAATTTTTTAAAAGTTTAAAATACAGAGGAAGAAAAATTCCTGTGATCTTTAGACCTTATCATGAGATGAATGGTAGCTGGTTTTGGTGGGGAGCCAACAATTGTATACCTGAAGATTATAAAAAATTATGGATTGAAACCATAACTTCGTTGCGGGATGAGCATAAGGTTCATAACTTATTATACGCCTATTCACCTAATTGGCTTAATCAGGATGAAGATTATTTAAAATATTATCCGGGAGATAATTATGTAGATATTTTAGGTATCGACATATATGATTTTGAAGATTCGGAAAATTATAAAAATGCCTTAAAAAATGATCTGAACCTTTTAAAAACAATTGCTACAGCCAAAAATAAACTTTACGCCCTTACTGAAACGGGTTTAGATAAAATAGATACTACGAACTGGTTTACGAATGTCTTATATCCAACGGTGAAAAATTCAGGAATATCTTGGGTCCTTTTTTGGAGAAATGCTCGTGAGAGTCATCACTATATTCCTTTTCAAGGACAAAAGAATGCCACTGACTTTATAAAATTTGCAGAATTTCCCAAAACCTTATTCCTCAAAGACATAAAAGAACTCTAATAATGAACTTATTACACTCCGTTGATATCTTGATTATTGTACTATACTTGCTAGCTATAGTTATCATAGGTTTATTACTGAAGAACCAGGCACAACGCAGTAAAGAAGATTATCTGCTTGGCGGTAACAGGATTCCGTGGTATTTACTTGGGCTATCCAACGCTTCCGGAATGTTCGATATTTCCGGAACAATTTGGTTGGTAACATTAATGTTCGTTTATGGTTTAAAAAGTGCATGGATACCGTGGTTATGGCCTATTTTTAATCAGGTTTTTTTAATGGTATATCTTTCCAAATGGTTACGCCGTTCCAGAGCAACAACGGGCGCAGAATGGATAGGAACACGTTTTGGTTTTGAAAAGGGCGCTAAGCTTTCACATATTATTGTTGTGATATTTGCTCTGGTTTTATGCCTTGGCTTTTTAGCCTATGGTTTTATTGGATTAGGGAAATTTGTTGAAATATTTATCCCCTGGGAAGTGGCGAGCAAGTATGTTCCTTTTTCCATAGCACCGCAGTTTGTCCCCCATTTCTATGGTATTATTTTTACTTGTTTTGCGGTATTCTATTCTCTTTTGGGCGGCATGTCTGGTATTGTTTGGGCTGATGTTATTCAGTTTGCTATAATGACCATTTCAGCAGTAGTCATTGGTTATTTAGGATTTGTAGCTGTAGGTAATTACGGTTTAAATGTACCAGAGGGTTGGTTAAGTCCATTTTTTGGTTGGGAGCTCAACCTGGATTGGGCGCATATTATACCTGAAGTAAACCAAAAAATTAGGGAGGACGGATTTAGTTTATTTACAGTTTTCTTCATGATGATGGTGTTCAAGGGCATTCTTGTGAGTATTGCAGGACCTGCACCCAATTACGATATGCAAAAAATATTATCCACAAAATCACCCGCTGAAGCTTCCAAAATGAGTGGCTTTGTTTCTGTAATACTAATGCCTGTCAGGTATCTAATGATCGCCGGATTTGGTGCTTTAGCCTTAATATTCTACGAAAAAATGGATTTGATGAATACCGCCGGAAACATCGATTTTGAGCTCATTTTGCCAAACGCCATCAAAGAATTTGTTCCGGTTGGCCTACTTGGGCTTTTGTTAGCCGGCTTAATTTCAGCATTCATGTCAACCTTTGCCGGTACGCTAAATGCTGCCCAGGCCTATATCGTGAATGATATTTATTTGAAATACAAAAACAAAAATGCATCCTCAAAGCAAATCAAAAACATGAACTATATCATGGGTATTCTCGTTGTTATTATCAGCATCATCATTGGCTTATTTGCAAAAGATGTGAATTCTGTACTACAATGGATTGTATCAGTTTTATACGGTAGTTATGTTGGAGCCAATATTTTAAAATGGCACTGGTGGCGCTTTAACGGGGAAGGGTTTTTCTGGGGTATGGTATCAGGTTTGATAGCTGCCGCGATCATTCCGGAACTTTTCCCAGAGGTTCTGAGCCTGTACCTTTTCCCGCTATTGCTTCTTATATCTGTAATCGGCTCTGTACTCGGAACCTATTCCGCTCCCCCAACAGAAGAAAAAGTACTTAAAACTTTTTATATAAATGTGAGACCCTGGGGATTCTGGAAACCTGTTCATGATAAAATTATAGCGGAAGGCACCGTCATTAAAAAAAATACTGATTTTGGAATTGATATGTTCAATGTAGTTATTGGTGTGATAGCACAAACCGCTCTGGTAATATTACCCATGTATTTAATTTTTAGACAAACAATTCCATTATTTGTCACACTCGCGGTAACAATTATATGTTTGATATTATTAAAGAAATATTGGTGGAACTCCCTCAATAAAAAATTAGATTAATTATGAATCAACAAATCAAAACTAAAAACCAAACGTTAGAGTCACTCATACATAATCATAACAAGTTAATCTGTATGAAAAACCTACCGGAAGAAGATTCCAATGGGATTTACGTTCGCTATAAAAAGCCAATATTAACTTCTGATCATATTCCAATACATTGGCGTTATGACTTAAATCCGGATTCAAATCCGAATTCCCTGGAGCGTATTGGCTATAATGCTACAATGAATTCCGGTGCAATAAAATGGCATGACAATTACGTGTTATGCGTAAGAGTTGAAGGTAATGATCGGAAATCGTTTTTTGCTATCGCTGAAAGCCCGAATGGTATTGACAATTTTAAGTTTTGGGATAAACCTTGTGTGATACCTGAAATTAAAGAAAATCCCGAAACAAATGTGTATGATATGCGTTTGGTTAGGCATGAAGACGGTTGGATTTATGGTATTTTTTGTACCGAGAGAAAAGATCCGAACGCCCCTAAAGGAGACACCAGTATGGCCGTAGCGAATGCCGGTATTGTAAGAACTCACGATTTAATTAACTGGGAGCGTCTGCCAGATTTAATATCTTCTGCAAGCCAGCAACGCAATGTTGTATTACACCCTGAATTCGTTAAGGGAAAATATGCTTTGTACACCAGACCACAAGACGGGTTTGTTGATGTTGGTAGCGGCGGAGGCATTGGTTTGGGATATATTAAGAACATGGAAAACCCTGTTTTAGAGGATGAAAAAATAATATACACGCGACAATACCATACTATCTACGAACTCAAAAACGGCTTAGGCCCTTCACCAATTAAAACTAACAAGGGTTGGTTGCATCTGGCGCATGGTGTGCGAAATACGGCTTCAGGCCTACGGTATACCTTGTATATGTTTATGACTGATTTAAACGATATTTCAAAGGTAATTCATAAACCCGCAGGGCATTTTATGGCCCCTTTAGGTGAAGAACGACATGGCGATGTATCTAATGTACTATTTTCAAATGGCTGGATTGAGGATTGTGATGGTAAAGTATATATCTATTACGCATCATGTGATACCCGAATGCACGTAGCGACATCTACCGTTGACCGGTTAGTTGATTACGTTACAAACACCCCTGAAGATAAATTTACATCCAAAGGTTCTGTAGAAACTATAATCGATTTAATTGATAAGAATAAGGGATTGTATTAATGAATGCGGAATATCCAAAATTACAAAAAGAATTACACAACGAGCTTTTAAGGTTACTTTCCTATTGGTTGCAAAAAACTCAGGATGAGGCATATGGTGGTTTTGTTGGAAAGATTGATTTTTATAACAACGTGGTTCCTCAGGCTTCAAAAGGAATCATACTAAATACCCGAATTCTATGGTCATTCGCAGCGGCATCAAATTATTTAAAAACGAAGTCCTATAATGCCATATGCGAGAGAGCTTTTCAATATCTACAAAATCATTTTAGAGATACCGGATACAAAGGCGTTTTTTGGGAAGTTGATTATCGAGGTAAACCCATTAATAAACGCAAACAAGTTTATGCCCAATCGTTTGCTATTTATGCCCTTTCGGAATATTATTCCTTTTCTAAAAATGAAGCAGCAAAAACGTGGGCTATTGAACTTTTCGAATGTCTTGAAAATTACGCCAAAGACGATGAAGAAAGTGGCTACTTTGAAGCCTTCAATGAGGATTGGTCTCCCATAGAGGATATGCGACTCAGTAATAAAGATATGAACGCCGCAAAAAGTATGAATACGCACCTTCATATTCTTGAAGCATATACCAGTTTATTAAAAATTCATGACACTAAAAATTTGAGAGCAGCTCTTAAGAATTTGGTGGAGATCATGAATCAAAAAATTCTAAATGCTAATTATCATTATGATTTGTTTTTCGACCGCCATTGGAATGTGATGAGCAATACAGTTTCTTTCGGTCATGATATTGAATCGGCCTGGCTGGTTTTGGTAGCTGCAGAATCATTGAACGATACTAAACTCATCCAAAAAACAAAAGATATTGCTATTCAAGTGGCTAACACATTTTTAAAACAAGGCATTGACATTGATGGTTCTGTGCTCAATGAAACCAACTTTTTAACTCATAAAACCGATACCGACAGGCATTGGTGGCCACAGGTAGAAGGCCTTATTGGATTGAAATATGTCTATAATATTTCCAACAACCCGGATTACCTTAACGCTTCTCTAAAAATATGGGATTACTCAAAAAAACATTTACTAGATCACGAATATGGCGAATGGCATTTTAGAGTTAACCATAAAGGAGAACCCTACTCTGAAGAAGACAAAGTAAGTATGTGGAAAGCCCCTTATCACGTAACTCGAGCATGCATATTGATCAATGAATAAACTCAAGCATTTCATACAAATATTTGTGGTTGGCTGGGCAACTTTAATGCTTGATAGCTGTAGCAAGGATCAAATAGAAGCAACCCCAAACGAACCTACCGTGACTTCGCAGATTTCAATTTCTACTGAAACCAATGTAGTTTCTGAACCTTCGATGAATGGTGTATTCAAAATAGCACTAACAAAAGCAGTTGATAAGCTTACAACGGTAAACTACACGATAAGTGGATCAGCAACTAATGGCAGCGACTATAAAGCACTTGATACTAAAATTAGTATTCCGGCAAACACCATTTCAATTGTAATTCCAATAGAAGTTTATGAGGATACCGAATCTGAAGATAACGAGACCATTACCCTAACCCTGATTAACACCAACAATCCTCAAGTAACACTGAGCCCAGCAAAATCGGCGATGATAACCATATCTGCTAATACCGCATCCTTTACACTTCTTCCGGGAGAAACCTCCGCATACATGGTAAACCCAAATGCAACTAATGAAACCGTAGCTCTGTTTTATAATCTAAAAACACTTTCAAAAACAAATTATATTGTGGGTCAGCATGATGCGTTTAGCAGTTTCTATAGGGATGTTGGGGGTGACTCAGACATAAAAAAAACGACCGGTAGTGACCCGGCATTATTAGGTTCAGACTTTATGTTTATAACCGATGACGCCAATACAGGAACGACAACGAATTGGTATTATCAGCAAGAGCAGGCCATAAAACAACATGTTATTGAAGCTTATAACAAAGGCATGGTCAATATTTTTGCCTGGCACTTCAGGGAACCCTTCGAAGGTAAAGAATTTTACACCAGTCAGATGACCAATTTTCAAAAACAAAATGCCTTTAAAAGTATTTTACCTGGTGGAAGCAATCATGATTATTATAAAAGTAAACTTGATAAAATAGCAGAAATCGCCAACAGTTTAATTGATTCAAATGGTAATTTAATTCCTTTTATTTTCAGACCCTTTCACGAGTTTGATGGTGATTGGTTTTGGTGGGGTGCTCCATATTGTACACCTCAGGAATTTATAACATTATGGCAATTCACTGTAGAATATTTAAGAGATGTACAGTCCGTAAACAATATACTTTTTGCATATTCCCCCGATAATAAATTTACTACGGAGTCTGAATATTTAAATCATTATCCCGGAGATGCCTATGTCGATGTTTTAGGAATGGATAATTATGGTGATTTTATCAGTATGACACAAATGGGCGTAGACGATGCCAATAAAAAATTAAAAATTATTAGTGATCTCGCTATCCAAAAAGTTAAACTAGCAGCTCTAACGGAATCTGGCTACTTTGTTGAACCGGGTGTTACGGATCCCGATCCGCAATTTTATTCTAAAAACCTATATCAGGCTTTAACAAATAATGATGTAGAGTTATCCTTCATGATGTTCTGGAATAACTCCAAAGACCGGTATTGTACGCCTCCACCAGGCGAATCTACAACCGGCGATTTTATACTATTTGCTAACAAACAAGAATCCCTTTTACAAAATGAAATTCCAGACCTGTATGCATTACCGCTTTAGCAACCGTTTAAAATTTTTACTTTTTATCACCTGTATCATATTCCTTGTATCCTGTAAAAGTGCAGAATACAGAAAAATTGGCAAAATGAAAATTCCCTTGATATCAGTGAAAGATTCAAGAATTTTAAAAGGAAATACGCCCTATTATTTTATTGGTACAAATTATTGGTATGGCCCTTTAATTGGAGCTAAAAAATCAGGAGATCGGGAACGCCTGATTCGTGAGTTAGATCTAATGAAAAGCATTGGAATTGATAATCTTAGAATTCTGGTAGGTGCCGACGGTGATGGAGGTGATTTTCAAATTTCTCCAGTTTTACAGCCGGAACAAGGCATTTATAACAAGGATCTACTGGACGGATTGGATTTTTTATTAGCCCAAATGCGCAAGCGTAACATGTATGCCGTTCTGTTTTTAACTAATAATTGGAATTGGTCTGGAGGCATGGCGCAGTACCTGGAATGGAATGGTTATGGACCTATTCCAAAACCCTTAACTGAGGAGTATAACTGGGATGACTTTCAAAACTACACCAAACAGTTTCAAAGTTGCGAACCTTGCAAAACAGCCTTTTATAAGCATGTAAAATTTATTATGGGTCGAAAAAACCGATATACTAAAATAAAATATAGAAAAGATAATACCATCATGTCATGGCAGGTAGCCAATGAACCACGCGTGATGATGAGTCCGGATCACGAAAAATCGTATGCTGAATGGTTGAATGAAACTGTAAAGCTCATTGACTCACTCGATCCTGTTCACCTCATTTCTACAGGAGCTGAAGGAAAAGCAGGTTTTTTACAGGATATGGATATGTATAAAAGACTTCACAGTAATCCTAAAATCGATTACTTAACCATGCACATCTGGCCCAAAAACTGGGGTTGGTATGATAAGAATAATGAATCTGAAACCCTGCCTCCATCTTTTAAAAAAACCTTTGAATATATGGATGAACATATAAACGTTGCTGAATCTTTACGTAAGCCTATAATTATGTCGGAATTTGGATTACCCCGTGACAAAGAAAATCTTTTTAAAAATACTTCAGTTAAAAATAGAGATGCCTATTTTAATGCCATATTCAATTATTTACTAAACCAAAAGCAACCCAACGGAATTTTACAAGGATTAAATTTTTGGGGATTTGCAGGTTATGGCGATAGGATTTCCAAAAACGGTAAATGGAAAAAAGGAGATGATTTTATTGCCGACCCACCAGAGGAGCCACAAGGATTAAACTCGGTTTTTGCATCAGATTCCATCACACTTGAATTAATTCGAAATTATAATCGAAAACTGATGAAATAACTCTACACAATTTCCTTAACTAATAGTGAAACAATAACTTGAATAAAAGTTTTTTTGTGAACAACAATAGAAGATATCACAAAAACAGTAAGGTTGAAAAGACACTAAAAACAAAACAAAAAAAACGCTCAAATATTCTTGAGCGTTTTTTCTTCGTGACCCCGAGCGGCAAAAGTTCAAACTTTTTGGAAGATATTAAGCAAATTATTGAATTGGAAGTTTAGTTCATTTGAAGTATCAAATTCCAATTAGATACCTGTTTCATTTTCATGCGTAAATTGAAGTCTTGTGAATCAGATACCTCACTTCAAACCAGATCTTAGAAATTTTTAAAAATTTAAAAATAGACCTATAATAAAAATTATTTATAGGCTAATGAGACTCATTGCTAAAATAGTGACCCCGAATGGTGAAAGTTAAAACTTTCTAGAAGATCTTCGTTCTACAAATAAATTTCATATTAATTTATTCCAATATAAGGACGAATTAATCATTTTTAAGACATTAAAGCGGTAATCTTGAGGTGCCATTTTCAACATGAATGGCTAATTCCAAAATGGTCTTTGATTTTAAATTATTAATAATCAAATCTCTTGGTTGACTTACCAAATGATGAATCGGACACGGATTACTGGCATTACAAAACTTTAAACTCAGCATACAGGAATTCAATTTTTTGTCATCATCAATAACCTTGATAATATCCAGTACATTCCCCTGTTTATCATCCTGACTTAGAAAAAATCCGCCCTTCGGACCACGAGTGGAAGATATTAACTTATGTTTTGCCAACTCTTGTAACAATTTTGCAATATAGGCCTGAGGAACATTAATTGGATCCGCTATATCCTTCACCATGATCTTATTGTTTTCATCAGAATGAATAGCTAAAAACAAAACGGCCTTAATGGCATATTTGGATGAATTTGAAAACATTTTAAGGGATCATTAAATTAATACAAAATAAAAAAGACATTTTTGTCTTAAATATGATTTAAATCATATTTTATCCACTTCACAGCCTTTACATTTGCTTCATAAAGTTAAAAATGAACTAAATATAACATTAAAATTCGTATGAAATCAACACTCAAATTAGTCGCCATTGTACTTTTAGGTCTATTTATCAGTTGCGGAGGTAAAGAGGAAAAAAAGAAGGATTCCTTTTCTTATGAAAAAAAAGAATCGTCTTCTGAAAAATCTACTGCAGCTCCAGCTAAAAAAGTTGCAGCCTCCGAAACAATAAACCTTACTGATAAAGGAGTAGGTCCTATAACTTCAATAGAATTAGGTTCGGAAATCGACCAATCTATGGCGTCACACGGGAAAGACATCTACAATAAAATGTGTACCGCATGCCACAGACCAACCAAAAAATTTATTGGTCCCGCTCCTTTAGGAATCCTAGATAGAAGAACTCCAGAGTGGGTTATGAACATGATCCTGAATCCTGAGGGCATGATTCAAAAAGATCTTTTAGCTAAAGACCTGTTAGCTGAATTTAACGGTGCTCCCATGGCTAATCAAAACCTCTCAAAAGAAGAAGCCAGAGCCGTCTTGGAATACTTTAGAACCTTAAAACAACCGAATTAATGAAGACCAAACTAAACATATTATTAGGAGTTCTTCTAACCATTCTGCTGGTTAGTTGTAAGAGCAATAATAAAAAACAAAAGGAAACCTCTACCCCAACCGAAACACAAGAGAATACAAGCAGACAAGGGCAGGCCTTTATAAAGGGCGATGTTGCCAAACCTAATGTTTTGCAAATCGCCATGGGATCGAAGGATCATACCACACTGGTTGCAGCAGTGCAGGCCGCCGGTTTAGAAAATGCCCTGGTAAATGCAGGACCACTGATGGTTTTTGCCCCCACCAATGAAGCTTTTGCTTCTTTACCCGAGGGCACCGTAGAGAATTTGTTAAAGCCAGAGAACAAAGCAAAACTTGCTTTAATTCTCAAACATCATGTAACGCCCGGAAATTATTCCAAGGAATTTTTAAAAAAATTCAAGCATTTGGGTCAAGCAAGCAATCAAAATGTTACTGTGGAAGTAAAAGGGGACGATGTCTATGTTGGCGGCGCCAAAATCATTGCCAGTATTCCTGCCGGAAACGGTATTGTACATGTTGTAGACAAAGTTATAATACCTGAAAATTAACAAACAAAATAATCAATGAACAATGAAACAGATTTTTAAAATATCAGTAGGATTTTTAATGTTGACCCTAACCTTTACGAGTTGCAATAATGTAAAATCAACGAAATCCAATAGCGCATTAGGCACTAATGCCGCTGAAAAAGTATATGTAGCACCCGGAGAATACGATGAATTCTACGCATTTATTTCGGGAGGTTTTAGTGGTCAGTTATCCGTTTACGGACTGCCTTCTGGACGTTTATTCAAAGTGATCCCGGTATTCTCCCAAGATGCCGAAAAAGCCTATGGTTATAATGAAGAAACAAAGGCAATGTTAAATACTTCTCATGGTTTTGTTCCCTGGGATGATGCGCATCACCCGGACATTTCTCAAACAAATGGAAAACTCGATGGTCGGTATGTTTACATCAACGCGAACAATACACCGCGTATTGCCAAGGTTGATTTAACGACTTTTGAGACCACAGAGATCATTGAAATTCCAAACAGCGCAGGAAACCACAGTTCGTCATTTGTTACAGAGAACACCGAATATGTGGTAGCAGGCACCCGGTTTTCCGTTCCGATTCCACAAAGAGATATGTCTATCAAAGATTATAAAGGAAACTTTAAAGGGTCCTTGTCATTTTTAAAAGTGAATCCTGAAAATGGTGAAATGTCTATAAAATTTCAGCTCCTTATGCCAGGATTTGATTATGACCTATCCCATCCCGGACGAGGAAAATCTCATGGCTGGTTCTTCTTTAGTACCTATAATAGTGAAGAGGCTAACTCGCTTTTGGAGGTTAATGCCTCTCAAAATGATAAAGATTTTATTGCCGCTATCAATTGGAAAAAAATTGAAGACTATGTGAACAATGGCGGAGGGACAAAGGTACCGTCAAAATACGCCCATAATATTTACAATGAAGAAGATCATACAGCCACTTCTAAAATGATGCAGGAAGTTGTTCAGGTAAAACCATCAGAGGTCCCAGGAGCAATATTTTTATTGCCAACTCCAAAATCACCACACGGCTGTGATGTTGATCCTTCCGGTGAATACATTGTTGGAAACGGAAAATTATCGGCAAATTTAACTGTACATTCCTTTACCAAAATGCTTGATGCCATTGACAACAAAAAATTTGATGGTGAAGCCTATGGTATCCCCATTTTAAAATTCGAAGATGTTCTTGCCGGAGTTGTGGAACAAGCAGGATTAGGACCATTACATACTGAATTTGACGATAAAGGAAACGGATATACCTCTTTCTTCATTTCCTCTGAGGTTGTAAAATGGAAATTAGGAACCTGGGAAGTATTGGATCGAAAACCAACCTTCTATTCCGTAGGACATGTGATGATTCCCGGAGGAAATTCAGCGGCGCCATTTGGCAAGTACCTTCTTGCCATGAACAAGATTACCAAAGACCGCTATTTACCAACCGGTCCGGAGGTAACACAATCAGCGCAACTTTATGATATTACTGGAGACAAAATGGAAATGTTACTTGATTTTCCTACAGTCGGTGAACCGCACTATGCGGCAGGTATTCCGGCGGATCTGATAACCCCAAAATCCAGAAAATTATACAAACTGGAAAACAATAAACATCCTTATGCGGCAAAAAGTGACGCCGACACAAAGGTAACCAGAAACGGGAACGAAGTACATGTACAAATGACCATGATAAGAAGTCACTTCTCACCCGATAATATTGAAGGTATTAAAGTAGGTGACAAAGTATATTTCCATGTGACCAACCTGGAACAGGATTATGATGTGCCACACGGTATTGCCATGATCGGTGCTAACACCTCCGAGTTACTGGTGATGCCCGGACAAACCGAAACCTTTGTATGGGAACCAAAACAAGTAGGCGTTTGGCCATTTTACTGTACTGATTTCTGCTCTGCATTACATCAGGAAATGCAAGGTTACGTTAGGGTTTCCCCAGCCTCCTCTAATATTGATTTATCCTGGTCTTTAGGTGAAGACTTCTAATAATGCAAGGTTAGTTTGCAATTGTTAATAGCGCGAAAGGTGGGAGTGGTATCTCGCTCTCACCTTTCTTTTTAAAAATAAAACATCATGAAAAAGTCAAATATCATCATGCTTATAGCGGCTTTATTGCCTTTAGGACTTTTTATTTTTCCGTTATGGAAAATTACACTGGAAGCTCCGCAATATCCTATTCCTCTTGGTATGAAAATTTTTATTAATGATTTTGCAGATGCCAATCCGTTTGATATCAAAAACATCAATTTACTGAATCATTATGTAGGAATGAAATATATTCCTGATGCTATTCCGGAATTTAAAATTTTCCCGATTGGCATTATTTTTTCAACAATTATCGGGTTGTTCATCGCCTTTAAAGGAAACTATAAATGGTTTTTGGGATGGTTTATTTACATGGTGGCTGTAAGTGCTGCAGGTATTTACGATTTTTACATTTGGGAACACGATTATGGTCATAATTTAGATCCTAAAGCCATACTAAAATTTACAAATCCTGATGGATCGGTAATGGGATTTCAACCACCATTATTAGGAACAAAGCACATTCTGAATTTTACGGCTCATTCCTATCCCCAATTAGGCGCACTTTTTTTAACTCTTGGCATTTTAATCGCCTTGATCGCCTATTTTGTTGGAAAAAAGAATCGTGTTAAAACTTGAAATACTTTTTAAAATGAAAATCCTATACTTACATATGCTGGTTTTACTTATCTTTTTATTGAATAGTTGCACTGTAAAACCCAAACCCATTAACTACGGCGTAGACCATTGCCATTATTGTAATATGACGGTGGTTGACAAAATACATGCCGCTGAAATAGTAACAAAAAAAGGAAAGGTTTATACCTTCGATTCAGCAGAATGTATGATTCATTTTCTAAAGGAATTTGATGAGCAAGAGGTGAAATTCTATTTATCAAATGCCTTCACAGAACCTGGAAAGTTACTTGATGCTACCTCAGCAACCTTTTTGATCAGTGAAAATATTCCAAGTCCTATGGGTGCTTTCTTAACCGCATTCATTACAAAAAATGAGGCTGTGAAAATGCAATCTGAAAAAGGTGGGACACTCTATACCTGGTCTGAAATTCGTAATTATCTCAACTAAAATATAAATTCCAAAACCATTTCTGACAAAAGAATTATTCTCCGGTTGAAACATTATTATGACACCACTTTTAAAACATAGTATCCTAATCGCTTTCGTTGTAATGTCGCAAACATTATGGCCACAATCCATTTCGGTTGGTCGGGACCAGGCTATTACATCCGTGAAAGAAGCTGTTTTAAAGGCAACGGATTTCGATACGATAATGATCAAACCGGGAATTTACAAAGAACATGGTATTATTATCGATAAACCGCTTACGATTATTGGAGAGGGTCATCCACTTATTGACGGCGAATTAAAAGGTGAAATCATCACCATAATATCAAACCATGTAACCATTAAAGGATTAAAAATTATTAATGTTGGCACCAGTTACACTGAAGATTTTGCTGCCATTCGCGTAAAACGAAGTAAATACTTCGAAATAAAAGATCTGATCCTTGAAAAATTATTTTTCGGTATTTACCTGGAAAAGGCGGCCGATGGCAAAGTGATCAATAACACCATTACAGGAGAAGCAATTGAAGAGCATAATTCCGGGAACGCCATTCACCTTTGGTATTGCAAAAACGTTGTTGTCGATCATAATACCGTATCTCACGTAAGAGATGGTATTTATTTAGAATTTTCAGATGACTGCCTGATAAAAAATAATACCAGTTCAAATAATTTACGGTATGGTTTACATTTCATGTTCTCGAATAATGATGTATATGAAAACAATACATTTTCCTTTAATGGCGCCGGCGTTGCTGTTATGTTCTCCAAACAGATAAAAATGTTGAAAAATGTGTTTAAGGAAAATTGGGGAACAGCTTCTTACGGTCTTTTATTAAAAGAAATTAACGATGCTGACATAAAACGAAACACCTTCGCAGAAAATACCATTGGGATCAATATTGAAGGCTCGAACAGGATCACCTATGAACATAATACGTTTAAGAATAATGGTTGGGCGGTAAAAGTAAGAGGAGCCTGCTATTCCAACAGGTTTCTAAGTAACAATTTCATGTATAATTCTTTTGATATTTCCTATAACAGTAATATCAACGACAATGGGTTTGACAAGAATTACTGGAGTAATTATACGGGATATGACCTTGATAAAAATGGCATCGGAGATGTTCCTTACCGTCCTGTAAAATTATTTTCATACGTTGTTAACAGAACGCCTGAAACTATCATTTTACTTCGCAGTTTATTTATTGATATTATTGATTTTTCTGAAAAAGTATCGCCGGTATTTACGCCGGATAATCTCATGGACCCACATCCAAAAATGAAACAAATAACATGGTAACCATTCAAAATCTACATAAAAAATTTGGTAAAAATCAGGTTCTCGCCGGGGTTGATCTGGATATTAAGGAAGGTGGTATTTTTGCCGTTCTTGGTCCCAATGGTTCCGGAAAAACTACGTTAATAAAATCGATTTTAGGCATGGTAATACCGGATCGTGGAACCATTACTATTGACAATAAAAATATCAGGAAAAGTCCGAAATACCGCAATAACATTGATTATTTACCACAAATAGCCAACTTCCCCGGCAACCTAAAAGTAAAGGAACTTATTAAAATGATTAAAGATCTACGAGGTTTTACAGATCAGGATGAGGAGCTCATAAAACAATTCCAACTTGAACCATTTCTGAATAAAAAACTAGGGAATCTTTCTGGCGGAACGAAACAAAAAGTAAACCTGGTTTTAACGTTTATGTTTGACAGTCCGTTGGTTATTTTGGATGAACCTACCACAGGATTGGATCCTATTTCCTTACTACGGTTGAAGGCCTTAATTCAGTCGGCAAAAGCCAAAGGAAAAACCATTTTGATCACCTCCCATATCATGAGTTTTGTGGAAGAAATAGCTGATGAAATCGTTTTTCTATTAGAAGGTAAAATCTATTTCAAAGGCAGCATCAACACCCTTAAAACCAATACAGGCCAATCAGATTTTGAACACGCTATAGCCTCAATATTATCAGAAAATCATGCTTAAAATATTAAAATACAGTTTTTACGATCTCATGCGAAGCCGATGGAGCTATGTCTATTTTGCTTTCTATTTATTGCTTGGTATAGTATTATTATTTCTGAATAACGATCTATCAAAAGCGGTCATAACCTTAATGAATGTTATCATTGTTCTGGTACCTCTAATAGGAACTATTTTTGGAGTTATGTATTATTACAATTCGAAGGAATTCACCGAACTTTTATTGGCGCAACCGTTAAACCGTTCGACCATCTTTTTAGGTCAGTACCTGGGTGTTGCCCTGTCGCTCTCCATGAGTTTGATCTTAGGTCTGGGAATTCCTTTTATTTTTTATGGCTTATTTAAATCGAATGCCATTTGGGATTTTTCCTTGTTGATTATTACAGGAAGCTTCCTAACATTCATCTTTACGGCCCTAGCCTTTAATATTGCCTTATCCAACGAAAATAAAATAAAAGGATTTGGATATGCCATTCTCATTTGGTTACTTTTAGCTATTATTTATGATGGCGTGTTTTTAATGTCCCTGATCTTATTTGAAGATTATCCCTTAGACAAGTTTTCATTAATAGGAACCATGTTCAATCCGATTGATTTATCCCGAACGCTCATTTTATTAAAGCTTGATATTTCGGCTCTTTTAGGCTATACTGGAGCGGTGTTCAAACAATTTTTTGGAACGAATTTGGGGATTATTGTGTCCTTTATCATGTTGATTCTGTGGGTTCTTTTCCCCGTACTTCGAATCGTTTACAAGTCTAAAAGAAAGGATTTTTAGATGCCTATGCAGCTATAAAAAACGGGTTTTTGTGGTTAAATTTTTAGTTGAAATAATATTGATCAACAACAAAAAAATACCAAGCGTCAAAAAGATGCTAAATACAAAAAGAAGTGTAAAGTAGCCAGGCAGTAAACCCTGATTAAAATAAAATCTGCTGCCTTGAACCAGCAAAGTCATTTCAGTGAGCACAAAACCCAATAAAAATATATAGATAGCAAATTGAAGGATCTTATTGAATCGAACCAAACCGCTTTCTATTATGAAGGAAAATAAAAACCCTGTTACGGCACCTAGCATGATCAAATGAATAAACCCGATCACGAAATTGTGATAGGAATAAAGTTCTTTTGAAATCGCGGGAATCAAGGAAACGGATTGAAATACGATTTTTAATGTAAAACAAAAAACGGCAAATTGGTATAGGATTTTGTTGAGTTTCGATCGGTTAATTAAATCCAACCACTCATAAGATCTTATAATTTTAAAGAAAAAAAAGATCACTAAAAATTGTAACACAACCCCGATCCCGTTGATCCAAAGTAATAATATATGAGGCGCAAACCAGTAAACCGGTAAGGCCATAGTAAGAATTGTGGCGGCTATGAACAACTTAAAAAACCAATGAAATTCCTTAGAATCGCATATTGCTAAACGGTTGAAAAACAAGGCTATAACGGCAAAAACAAACCACCCGTTGAACTGGAAATGTAAGAAGAATTGAATCGCTATTTGATAAAAGGCAGAAGCCTGACCTGCCATGGTAACGGCCGGACCTAAACACCAAACGCCAAGTGTTGAAATGAGCATAAAAATAATAGCTGCCTTCAATAAAACCCTTGAAGGCTTATTTTTTATTTTATGATGTTTCCAAACAAGAAAGGCAAAGTAATAGCTACATAAAATATGCAGCGTAGAAAATGTAATGGATACAGCGGCATACCCCTGAAATGGGAAGCTAAGCAACATGCCAACTACTGCAATTTCCGTAACCCAGAATAACCTGTTAAACACAGGTTTCTTTTCCGGAATAAAGTAATGAACAATAAGCGAATATAACATTAAATACACCCACCCTAACATGGCCACATGAGAATGTGCATGTGTTAAATACCGGTAATTAATTGGTAAGGCATTAATATGTGTATACCTAAGCGTCAAACCCAGTAAGGCAGCAAATAAAAAATTACATAAGCATACTACAACAAATCGTTTTGACATATTTGAATTATTAAACAGTGATTTTGTTGTATAAAAGTAACCATTCCAAAACAGAGATCAATCTTCGGTTTGGAATGGTTCATGAGAACAAGGCAGGTCTATGCGCTTAATTTCTTTTCTAATTTTATGGCCTCGGGAAATAAAATATTATTTTCCAGATGAATGTGCAAATGCAAGTCTTTCTCAAATTCGTCCAGCATAGCAAACGTAACTCTATAAGTATTGCAGGCGTCAACAGGAGGTGTGTAATTATCAGTTAGTTCAGAAATCCGTCTGAATCGCTCTCCTTCCGTGTCATGCTCTTGCAGCATCATGGCTATGGGATTTTCTACGGTTTTAAATTGTGGCGACTGTATGCTTTCATCTCCCGAGATTGCATTCACTAATCGCTTTACAAAAGGAAATAACACGAGTTCCTCTTTTTTCATATGCAGAGTTAAGGCGTTTGCACAGGCGGTAAATTCTTCGTTTATTTTTAGCAACTCCGGATGTCTTTTTCCATGAACGACTTTTAATTTATTTAAAAATTGAAGTAAGACAGGAATCTTTTCTTCCACATAACGATGGTGTTTTTTCTCAATATAATCAACCAATAAATCGAGTGGCCACGATTTATAATCAATTGATTGATCGGTTTGGGACTGCAACACCGCCTGAAGTTGCGCCAAAATTTCTGAGGAATCCAGGCCTTTTTTGGTGCAAACTTCATCCAAGGTTTTATCACCTTTGCAGCAAAAGTCTATAGCATAATTGCTAAATATAGCGGCAGTTCTAAAATCCTCTGCTACAAATTGACCGATTGGTTTTTCTAAATCTTTATCTAATAGTTCCATAATTTTGTTTATTTCGGATGTTTTTATCCTATTTAAATTCAAATTTTTTTTTAAACTCTAAAAAATGTTTCACCTGTTTGAACACTGAAAGCGAGTTCTTCTAGTGTCGTATGTTCCAGCATGTGTTTTAGTTCGTCACGCACAACTTTAAATTTATCATGCATAGGACAAGGACGCTTAGCATTACAGGTTTCCATGCCCAAACCGCAACCATTAAATATGGCGTCTCCATCAATAGCATTAACAATCTGCGAGAGTTTTACCGAGGCAATTTTTTCTTTCTCAATTTCAAAACCACCATGGGCACCTTTAACGGATTTGATAATATTGTGTCTTACTAGATCCTGCAATATTTTCGCTGTAAATGCCTGAGGTGAATTGATCTCCTTGGCGATCTCTTTCGGGTTCACTCTCCTGTTTTGAGAAGAATTAACCGCAATAAAAATTGAGGCTTTTATACCATACTCACAGGCTTTTGAGAACATTTCTTTCTTTTTAATATTAACAAAATTACGAATAATTTTTTAATTAGGATATTTTTGTCTTATTTAAATCCTGAGAAAAGCAATAAAAAAATCCTATTGTTATCAAACAATAGGATTTTTCTTAGTGACCCCGGACGGCAAAAGTTCAAACCTCAAAGACGATATTCGAAATATATTAAAAATGTAAAAGATATATTTTTACATTAGCTGGAACCTAACTCGAAAATCTCAAATTTGAAATAAATCTGTTTGATAATAAATTACTTCCCTTCATTAAACTTTACATTATTTTATTGCTTGAACAACTTTTAATCTCTGGATGATTAAATGGATACCTAAAGTATTACTCTCCTATTTTAAGTTGTTTCAAGAAAAATGGTAAAAATATGAGAAAATATATTTCAAAGTTTTTTAGGTGTATATATCCTACCGAATATTAAACGTTTATTATACGTCTAATATTCGATTGTTTATTTTTGCTTCCGTATTTTTAAGACGGGATAAAATATCATGAAATATAATCAACAAATAACCTTAAAGCATTTATTAATCAATAATGAAAAATTTATTGGTTTGCAATTTCACTCGAATAAGGTTTTAGACGCTTTAATTAAGGAACTAGAGGGAATCCAATGGAATGAAGAATTCAACATGTATTGTATTCCAAACCGAAAAGCCAGTTTAGACAATATTTATAGTCTTTTTAGAGGTGTTGCCTGGATTAATTCACAATATTTTTTTCAAGAATCAAGATCTAAAAAACTAAAAGAAACATTTGATGTTTCCTGGTACAGAAAAAGAACAAAATCTCTATCCTTTAAATACTGTCCTGAGAGCTATCTTCAAAAATTGGAATTAAAAAAGTATTCTAACAATACCGTTAGATCTTATGTTACTTGTTTTGAAGACTTCATTAACTACTACAAGGATCGTCAGATCGATGATCTGGATGAAAATGACATAAGAAAATATCTCCAGTGGTTGACACAATCCAAGCGCTCAAACTCCTATATTAACCAGTCTATTAATAGCATAAAATTTTACTATGAAATCGTAATGGGTATGCCCAATAGGTTTTATAGTATTGAACGTCCAAGAAAGGATAAAAAACTTCCTGTTGTGTTGTCTAAGGAAGATGTTAAAAAATTGATCGATGCAACTAATAATATTAAACACCGCTGTATTGTGAGCTTAATCTATTCAGCAGGATTGAGAAGAAGCGAACTCTTAAATTTAAAACTTGATGATATTGATAGTTCGAGAATGCTCATTCATATTAAAGATGCTAAAGGTAACAAAGACCGCTTTACTATTTTATCTGAAACCACCTTAACTGATTTAAGATCATATTACAAAAAATGGAAACCCGAAACCTATTTATTTGAAAGTCCTGATGGCGACATGTATAGTCCAAATAGTGTTGGTAAGATAATATCGGCAGCAGCTAAAAATGCTGGTATTAAAAAACACGTTACGCCACACACATTAAGACATAGCTTTGCAACTCACCTATTAGAGGCCGGAACTGACCTTAGATACATACAATTACTTTTGGGTCATAGCTCAACGAAGACCACTGAAATTTATACCCACGTTGCCAAAAGTAGTTTTATTGGTATAAAAAATCCTTTAGACTTGTAGTCTTTTTTTTATTATCTTCGGAGGTGTATATATAATAGGGATATATACACCGGTAAACATACACATACGTTAGCAAACATATAAGCAAATGCAGAAAGCTTACTTAATATTTATTCTGATTTTAACTTTCAGTTGTTCTCAAAAAGACAACCGAATTAAGAAATTTGAAAAAATATTAGGAGAAAAACAGACAAAAGCTCTGAATTCACTTGTTTCGGACTTTGAGAAGAATTTAGATAAACTCTACCCTGACTTATCAACAGACCAAGCTTACCGAAAATATCTGACCGATATAATTTCCGATTCAATCACCAATTGGGAAAAATTTAAATTCCAGTCCTATAAAACTAACTCGGAATTTCATCAGAGCGGATTATGGAATGAAATTTATGTAAAAGATTCAATACACGGTTTGCAGGTAAACAGTATTGGAAAATATTTGGAAGCGCTATTTAATGTTAGAGACTCTGATTCGTTAGTGAAAAAATATTGGGATATTAGAGAGGCTGGCGGCTTGTTGCAAAATGAATTGTTTGTTAATGGAGTTTTAAGCTCTAATCCTGATTTTAACAACTACTTCCACAAACGGATTGTAGTTTTGGAGTTTAGCTTTTGACAAAAATACGTATGCTAACAGCGTATAAAATTCATTGCTAGTTCCTTGCCTATCCGGAAAATCCTGCGGATTTTCCTACGGTTCGGTTTTATTTGCTAAATTGGTTACCTAAACACGCAACAAATCTTATACGAAACGTTGTATGCAATTTGAGAAACATAAGTAATTGATATGAAAACAGTAAAAATTTTGTTGTGTTTTGCATTTATGACAATAATTATCGGAAATGTAAAAAGCCAAAATACAAATCAAATGAAAATGGATTCTCTAATTGAATCTTACAAGAATTTGACTGACAAAGAAAATGATTATAATATTGAGTTTGTCGAAAATAAAAATACTCTGATTTTTAAATTTAAAACTCAAAACTCTGAAGAAATCGGATATAAAGTAATTCTGACTGACATTCATCCTCAAGGAATATTCCGTTTTGAATCGGACAATAAAACCTTTATAAGAATTTTATCAATCGATAATGGACATCGATTTATTAAAGAAAAATTCAGAAACGGATTTAGAGTCTCTAATACGACAAACGTCATTGACATTGGACTTCCAAAAATTGTGGATTTAGAAAAAACCGACAGAGTTATTAGAGACTTAAAAAGTGTTTTGGAAAAACCAGTAACAGAATCTGACGAAATTCAAATTGTTGGACCGAAATCAAAAAATGGAAATTAAAAAAACTGCATACAACATCGGCTATAAATAATTGCTAATTATTGCTTATCCTGAAAATTCCTGCGGAATTTTCAGCTTGATGTGTACTTGTAAAGTTAAAACCTAAACCACGCAACTACTCATAGCCCAAACGTTGGCAAACATTTAAAAAAATCTACTTAACTGATGGACAACGAGACTTTAAAAGAAAAATTAAACGAATTTATAAAGCTCTTCGAGTCTGAATCCGACGAAATTAAAGGACAAGTAAACTATAACTCTACCCTGAATATTACGAATCAACTTCTTAAATTTCATCACAATAAAGAAGCTGAAAAATATAAAACTCTGATTGTGGAATATATTGACGAATTAAAAACAACTGACTTTCCTACAGGAACTAAAACTCAAATGGAATTATATAAGAAATACATCTTCAAAACAGGACAATATTTAATTAATGAAAGAGATTTCAGGCATAAAGGAACAAATAAAATGAAATATATCTCATTTGGAATTGTTTTGGACTTTTTGGTTTATTATTTTGTTAAATCGAAACTTCCTTTCTATTTTCCAATTTTCACGCTGATTTTTACTTTTCTAGGAATTAGGAAAACGAAGAAAATGGTAGCTGATAAAAAAGCTTTTGGACGTGGATATTAAAAAAAAACGTTTGCCAGCAAAGCCTATAAGTAATTGCTTGTTCTTGCCTACTTCTGAAAATCCTCCCGGATTTTCAGCTTGGTGTGTACTTGTAAAGTTAAAACCTAAACCTCGCAACTACTCATAGCCCAAACGTTGTACAACATAAACCTGACCGAAAAAAAATGAAAGTTTACGGAAAATGTAAAAAATGTAACGCTGAGATTAGTTATTCAACCAATTCAGGTACAAGGGTTGAATTTGCAATGCAAGAAGGAGAAAATATGACTTTGACTTGCCAAAAATGCGGAATAAAAACTGACTTTTTCGTGGATGAACTTTATGCTAAAGAATCAAAAATCGCACAAATTAGCGCAGGACTGATTTTTTTTATCGGAACGCCAATAATGTTCCTTTTTGTAAGTCCCGTATTTATGCAAAGTAGAAGCAATTATGTGATCTATATTATTGGCGGATTTTTATTAATTCCTGTTATTATTTATGGAACTATAAAAAAACAAGATCAAATGCGGGTAAACTCATTTAACAGAAGTAGGATGAAAGGTCGGATTCATAAAATTAAATAAAAATACGTTGTACAACAATGGCTAAAAGTAATTGCTTATTCCCGCTTACCATGAAAATTCCTGCGGAATTTTCAGCTTTGTGTGTACTTGTAAATTTAATAACTAATCTACGCAACTACTCTTAGCCGAAACGTTGTGCTTCATTATGAACAACCAATAATAAATGATAAAATTCTTTAGAAAAATTAGACAAAAACTACTCTCTGAAAATAAGTTCAGTAAGTATCTATTTTATGCTATTGGAGAGATTGTTCTTGTGGTTATTGGGATTTTAATTGCCCTTCAGATTAACAATTGGAATGAGCAAAATAAATCCGAGTCCTTTGAGTTAAAAATGCTTGGGGAAATCTACAAATCTCTAAGTTATGACAACTATATATTAGAGCACATACTAAATAATCGTATTCTGCCTGTTGACTCTAGTATAAATGCTATTCTATCAATGTATGAAGCACAAAAAATTGATTTAAAAGAATTTAATCAGCACGCCTCGAAAATACAGAATGGTTATATTTTTTCATATTCCTCTGGACCATATGAAACATTGAAAATAGCTGGGTTGGATAAGGTTAAAAACGATACTCTAAGGGATAAGTTGATTTTTCATTACGATTATGAATTACCCAGACGAATTAAATTAATAGAATCTGCTAATAATGACCAATATTATCAGAAACTTAGAGATTTAGAGTTGGAAATTTTTGATTATAAAATTACTACTCACAATAATTCCAAAGAATTTGAGATTTTATCTTACAAGTTAGATAATCCTCAAGACCCATTATTTATTAAGTATTTGCAAATGAGAAATCATGCAACGAAACGAGGAATATCGAATTTCAAAAACTATTTAAAGGAGTCAAAATTTATGATAAAATTACTAAAGGAAGAATTTGGAAGACGACATTATGAAATACCAGAGTTTATTATTAATAATTAATCAATAAAAAAACGAAGCACAACATTGGCTATAAGTAATTGCTTGTTCTCGCTTACTTCTGAAAATCCTAGCGGATTTTCAGTTTGGTGTTTACTTGCAAAGTTAAGTGCTAAACCACGCAACTACTCATAGCCGAGACCGTTAGGGCAAATTTGCCAAAAAACCCAAAATTGAACTATGAAAGAAAAATTTGTCCTTTTAATTACCTTCTTAATATTCGGACTAAATACTTCATTTGCGCAGAAATCTAAAACAATTGAAAAACTTGAGTTTGAGAATTATGAACTTAAAGTTATATTTTTCGACCCTTACGAAAATTTAGTTTCAGAAAATCCTGAATTCAAAAACCTTGACTCTTTAAAACAAGGAGAAATTTGGAATAAATATTTACTTAACAATGTTATTTATGATTTTCAATTAATTCAAAAAAAGAAAATTGTTAAACATTATATTTTAAGAGGAAATTCATCGAAAGACATTTACCCAAAAGATTTAACGAGAAATAATGTCTATTTATTAGATATAGTAAATCATAAAAAGAACACTAATTTTTATAGGTTATCAGACTATTCAAAAATGATTGATAAAACAATCGATAAGTTCAGTTTTTATGGAACACTATTCGAGAATATGGAACTACTGAAAGATAACGATGGAAAATTAGGCAAAAACCTCTTTGGTAGATTTAGATTAAAAATCCCTTATTCCACAATCCAGAATAATGTAAGGACTTTAATAGGTTTTGACTTATTTGGAGAAATAGAAACTGAATGGATAGCAAATAACACAGAAGAATTTAAAAACTCTTTTTTCGATTATCAAGAAAAAGTCGACCAATATTTCAAAATCGAAAGAATTAAAAAAACGTATGTAAGAACTTATGACCAAAATGGAGAAATTCAAAATGAATATCCAAGGTTAAATACAGATGAGGATATCAAATCCTATATTGGAAAAATGAATAGAATTGGAGATGTAGTTTCTTTACCGTTTTTCAAATCTACTGACAAAGTAATTTTAATCGAAAAGGATAGTTTATACTCAAAATATAAAGTTGAGACTAAAAACAATAAACCGATTGATAAGTATTTAGAAAATATTGTCGTCTTAAAAAATTCAGATGGAGAAATCGAGAATATTACAGCAACTCTTTTAATTCACGGCTCATCAATTGACAGAGGAGATTATGTTGAGAGAGAAAATTATATTGCATATTTCAAGACTTTTAAGGATTTGAGATTACCTTATAAAATTCTGTTTTCGCCATTAACTGACAAACAATTTGAAAAACCACGAATTGAAATTGAATTAGATTATTTGTTCCATAGAAAATAAAAACTTGCCCTAACAAAGAACTGAGTTAAAAAACAAGCCTTTTTAAGCTAATTTTGACACAAAGTTTTCATCGTATGGTCTTCCTGATCTGGCTATTGCAAATGCCTGTTTTAGTAACTTGTTTGCCACGGCAATCAATGCCAATTTTTTACTCTTCCCTTTATTTACCAATCTCTCATATAATTCCCGACATGCCTCGTTGTGTTTACAGGCTGAAAATGCACATAAAAACAAGAGGTTCCTGAGTTTCTTGTTCCCAACTTTACTGATTCTGCTACGACCTCTTACACTACTTCCTGATTCACGTATGGTGGGCGTTATGCCTACATAACTACACAATTGTGATCCTGTTTCAAACTTTGTAAATCCATCTGTTATCACAATTAAAAACAACGCTGTCTTTACGCCCATTCCCGGAATACTTTTTAATAAGGTGAGTTGTGATTGCTGATCTTGTTTTACGAGCTCTAATAACCGGTCCTCTATACCCTTTACCTCTTTGTCAAGATGTTTTAAATCACGTTTTAAAGAACTGTAAACATACTTAGACGGAATCCCTAAAACTTCCTCTCCATGTAGTTTATTCTTGGTTTGCGTACGCTTCTTTAAGTAATTATCCAGTAACCTGAAAAGTTGCAAGCATTCCGCTTGTACTTCGGTTAGAGCCGTGTATTGGGGCACCTCATTCATCCGTCCATACTCACAAATGGCTTTTGCATCGCTCTTATCTGTTTTCACTTTGGCTAATTTCATCTGAATAAACCGCTTTACCGATAAGGGATTTACAACAGAAACCTGAACCTCATTTTTGTGTAAAAACTGAGCAAGACGATAATGATAATAACCTGTAGCTTCCATAACAACTAAAGCTTCTTTGTTAATTACTTTCAAAAAACTTTTAAATCCCAGCGCATCATTGCTGAAACTTTGATGCCCCATTTGACACCCATAAACATCAAACACGTCTTTACTGATGTCTATTCCTAAAATTTCTGTATTTTTAGTCATAAGAACTGAATTTTGAAAGGACAGTCTACTTGCATTTCAACAACTTAAAATCGAGATCCAGGTCTCACAGAACTGAACGAAATTCCAGTAGAAAAAGAGAGGGGATTATCAATGTTGACGAAGTTTATCTTCAACGTATATATTAACCTTAATCCTCTCTTTTGTTCTTTCTGATTTATAACTCTAATTTATTGAAACCAAACTTAAGCCGTGTATAATTAATGGCTATTCCTAGCCTACTTACGAAAATCCTCGCGGATTTTCTATTCGGTTTTTATTTGCTAAATTCGGTGCTTGTTCACGCCACTAATCATACACAAACACGTTAGCGTTCATAAGCCAAAGTTTCGCAGAAAACCCGGAATTTTTTGACGGTTTTTTTGCGAATTTTTTTTTAGATTTTTAAAAGTAGGTGTCTGTTTTTAAGATCTGTAAAAATAAGTCCGTGTACTTTTGCCAGGGTTGTTTCATATCTTAAGGCAAAAAAAATGAACGTGTTAGAATAAAATATCAACTCGGAATCGAAACGGAGCAATATCATTTTTTTTGCTGCTTTTTTGCGACCGTTCGGTTTTAGACAAATAATAAAAACAAACGCTAACAACATGTATATTTCATGGCTTGGTACTTGCTCATCGGAAAATCCTGCGGATTTTCCTACGGTTCGGTTTTATTTGCTAAATTAGTTACTTAAATACGCCACAAAACATACACGAAACGTTGGCAATAATATAAAAAATGAAGACTACTTTCAGTATCATCTTTTTTCTGTTAATTTTTTTCCTGATACAAGCACAGGATGAAAAAGTTCGTACTGATATTAGTCAATACCCTTCAGGTCCGGTCACTTATAGTCAGGACACTATCATGTTTCGTCACATTGCCTATACTCTAAATAACAATGGTTCAATAAATAATATAGGGAAAGATATTGTACTTACACCCTACAAAGCGACTATTGTTGAAAACGACTTATTAAAGGTTACAGTGGTTCCTGGATTTGGAGGTCGAATTCTGTCAATTATTTACAAACCCACCAATCACGAATTGCTCTATCAGAACTCACTTGCAACACCATTTGCAGGTGGTGATATATTTTATTATGATTGGTTGATGATTTGGGGCGGTATCTTTCCCACTTTTCCGGAATCGGAACATGGTAAAATGTGGTATTTACCCTGGAAATCAGAAATTATAACTGCGACTGAGGATGAATTCACATTACGAATGACACGAAATGACAGCATAAAACCAATAGATGGCATTCCTCCCAAACAATTTAAATATGGGCGAACAGATATCACCGTTTCCGCCACTGTACGGTTAAAACGGGGTAGCGCAGCCCTTCACATTGACTTAGAGGTTGAGAACACACTAAATATACCAGTTGATTATGAGTATTGGACATGCACCACATTAGCACCAGGTTCCAAAGTGGGTGATACAAAGTCCCCTGCCAATACTGAAATTATTGCTCCTATCGATGAGGTGCATATTCCTAAACGTTGGGAATGGATGACCAAGCTTGAATTACCAACTGGCAAAGAAGGGATATACCAATACGAAAAACTGGCCGAATTCAGAAATTGGTCTGAAATGGGCATTGCATATGCTGCTCCCCAAGTTATGGCAGGTTATTGGGGTGTTGTTAATCATGAGAATGAAGTTGGCGTATTTCGTGTGGCGGACAATAAAAATAGTACTCCAGGGCTAAAGTTCTGGACTTGGGGAGTACAAAGTACGGCTAGCGACCTGCAATCTCCAGACATTTATCGGCCTTATATAGAGCTTTGGGCAGGTAACTCCACAGAGTTTTTTAAGCCGGCTCGCCTAAAAGGTGGAGAAAAGAAAAGTTGGACAGAGACATACCTCCCTACAATTGGACTGGCCAAATTTACCAAAGTAAATGAGTATGCTGCAGCCTTCCTGAAAACTACCGAAAGTAATGGTCAACAAACCTTACATGCACGAGTTTTTTCTGTGGAACCAAGTAATAATTATGATATAATTTTATCTGTGAGTGGCAATGAAGGTGTTTCAAAGGAACTACTACGGAAACAATGGAAACCAAAACTAAACGCACCTTCAGTTTTTGAGGTAACAAAAGCAATCACCGACCTACCTCCTGGTAAAGGTGAATGGAAACTGACTTTATTGGACACAACTAATGGAAAGTTACTTTTTGAAGCAACTATTCTACGTTAAGACCTGATATGGGTTGGAGATTGGACCGATAACCTAAAGTGAATAATAATCTAATAATACTATTGCCAACAATCTATTGCCAACAATATATAAAAATAATGCTAAATTAGGTGCTTAAACCAAGGTTAGTGCATTTTTGTAATGTCCTATTTTCCTGAAGAAAATCCTCGCACACAAAACAGCACTATTCTTATACAACAACGTTAGCAGTAATTTAAACCAACTCAATGAAAAACCATATTTTAATAATAGCATTTGCCTTCCTTTTAATTTCCTGCAAAAATTCGAATGATAAAAAAGCGGAAACAAATTCAACAAATTTAAAAGAACTGGAGGTGAAAATAGATTCGCTTTTTAATTCTAATATCGGAATAAATGAACCTGGTGCTGCAATACTAATTTCTTATGACCAAAAAATGATTATTGGAAAAGGCTATGGTTTAAGAGATTTAGAAACTAAAACACCCATTACCATTAAGACTAATATGAGAATGGCTTCTGTTAGTAAACAATTTACTGCTCTATGTGTTTTAAGTCTTGTGGACAAGGGCTTACTTTCCTTGAATGATTCCATAAGTAAGTTTTGGAATTATCCTGTTTTCGCGAATATTACTATTGAGCAATTGATTAATCACACATCAGGAATTGCTGACTATGAAGCTTATTTCGACAACAATTGGGACAGGAATAAAATAGTAGAAAATAAAGATATTTTAGAATGGTTAGCTACAAATCCAAAACCTTTATTCGAATCAGGAAAGGGTTGGGAATATTCTAATACTGCTTATCTTGTTTTAGCCTTATTGGTCGAAAAAGTATCTGGAGAGGAATTCTCAAATTATGCTAAGAAAAATATTTTTGACAAAGCTGGTATGAAAGAAACGAACTTCTATAACCTAGCAAATCCAATAGAAATTAAAGAAAGAGCTTTTTGCTATGAAAAAGACAGTCTAGATAATTGGAAAAAAGTTGATGGCTGGTATATGAATGGAATTATGGGAGATGGAGCAGTATATACAAGTGTAAATGACTTTTTAGCATATGATAACTCTCTACGAAATAATAATATACTATCCCAAAAGACACACGGTTTAATTTTTAAACCAAATTCAACGCTTCCAAAAAAATGGCCGAATTCGAACCCTTTTGAGGAAAGGTTTCCATTTTTAGCTAATAGTGAATTAAAGTATGCTATGGGATGGTTTACTAATGAAGATTTGGCAATGCATACTGGAGGTTGGTATGGAACAAGAACTGTAGTTTTGAGAGAATTTGAGCGACCTTTAACTATTACAATATTTTTGAATTCAGACTCATCATTTAACAATCTAATAAACGAAACATACAGTCTAGTAAATAACTATTTAAAAACTACTGCTAACATCGGCTATAAGTAATTGCTAGTTATCGCTTATCCTGAAAATTCCTTCGGAATTTTTAGCTTTTTGTATACTTGCAAAGTTAATTACTAAAACACGCAACTACTCATAGCCGCGAACGTTGGCTACAATTAAAAACAAAAAATGAAAAAATTTTATTCTGCATTGCTAATTACCTTTTTGATAATCGGTTGTTCGAAAGATGATACTATTAATGAAATTGAAGAAGAAGAGGAAATCGTAAACCTTGCACCTAATAATTTTGACATTGAAATTGTTAATATTTCACATGATGGTGCAACAATCAATTGGAATGAAGCTGTTGACCCAGAAAGTGATATTGTAACTTATGATATTTACTTAAACCAAGCATTAGTTATTGAGAATATCACTGAACTCACCTATCAATTTAATGACCTTCAAGAATTAACTAATTATTCTGGTAAAGTAATAGCCAAAGACACTAACAATAATGAAACAACAATCACTTTTACATTTCAAACAGAAAAATATTATTTGAAATACCTAAAAAGATACGACTATGGTCAAGTAAATTATGGTACAGTAGGGTATGCCCCTGGAAGCCCTTATTCGATGATAAAATCAGATGGCCAAAATTATATAGTTGCTGGTAAATCTGCATTTCCAAATGGCAATGGATATCGCTTTTTCGTATCAAAAATTGATTATGATGGAAATGAATTATGGAAAAAGTTTTACGATTATCAAGTTGGAGATTCTTGGCGTTTTAAAATAGGTAAAACTTCTACTGGTTTTATTTTAGCTGGGCATCATCATGTACTTAATTTAGACAATGAAGGTAACGTTCTTTGGTATAAAAAAATTGAAAGTTATGATATTGCTGATGGTTCGGCTGAAATACAGTCTGTAAAACAAGATGCTCAAGGTAACATATTTCTAGTCGGAGGCAGAGGTTCTGAAGACCCTCAAGTTCAACAAGAGGCTGTTTTAACAAAACTTAATAATTCTGGTGAAATTATATGGGAAAAGGTGTTTAAATCTTCTTTTAGAAGCTTTTTTAATGACTTAATCATTGATTCCTCTGACCAACTAATAATTTTAGGGTCAGCTGAAACTTCTGGAACAACTATGGAAGAATACATTCAAGGACCATCATCAGTTGAACAAATTGATTTTTGGGTTATAAAAACAAATAATGAAGGTGAAAAAATTTGGGAGAATACTTTTGGAGATGGAAAATATGATTTTCCAAATCAAATTATTTCCACATCTGATAATAGTTTTGTAGTTGTAGGGTACGGAGCTAGTTTATTCAAAATTGATAATTCGGGAAATTTAGTATGGAGTAATACAGTGCTTTCTACTTACAATCCAACTTTTTCTATTTCAGAAACAAGTGATAATGGATTTGTTACTACTGGAAAATTCGATTTTGGAAATTATGGAGCTTTAGCTATCTCAAAATACGATAGTAACGGAAATTTAGAGTGGGAAAAATCCTATCAAGAATCATTTAATTACCTTTCTGGATACTCAATTTTAGTAGAAGATGATGGAGGTTATAGAATCGCAGGGAGTTCGAGTAAGAATTATTATTATAATGATGAGAAACCATATTTATTAATTTTTAAAACAGACCCTTTAGGGAATCATGAATAATAACTGTAGCCAACATTGGCTATAAGTAATTACTTGTTCTCGCCTACTTCTGAAAATCCTTGCGGATTTTCAGCTTGGTGTGTACTTGTAAAGTTACATACTAAAAACACGCAACTACTCATAGCCCAAACGTTAGCGTTCATAAGCCAAAGTTTCGCAGAAAATCCTGAATTTTTGACGGTTTTTTTGCGATTTTTTTTTAGATTTTTAAAGGTTAGTGTCTGTTTTTAAGATCCGTAAAAATAAGTCCGTGTACTTTTGCCAGGGTTGTTTTAGAACTTTAGGCAAAAAAAATGAACGTGTTAGAATAAAATATCAAATCGGAATCGAAACGGAGCAATATCATTTTTTTTGCAGCTTTTTTGCGACCGTTTGGTTTTAGAGAAATAATAAAAACAAACGCTAACAACCTGTATATTTCATGGCTTGGTTTCAGCCTTTCCGGAAAATCCTGCGGATTTTCCTACGGTTCGGTTTTATTTGTTAAATTAGTTACTTAAACAGCGCCACAAAACATACACGAACCGTTGTGCGGCAGCTGAAAAAAGACAACAAAGAACAATTCAAGAAATAAAATGAAATCAGAAAACAAATTAGCGGGACTTGGACTTTTGACAGCAATTTCGGCTTCACTTTGCTGTATTACGCCTGTTTTGGCTTTGTTGGCAGGTACAAGTGGACTTGCTTCGACTTTTTCTTGGCTTGACCCTTTGCGACCGTATTTAATAGGACTGACAGTTTTAGTGCTTGGATTTGCATGGTATCAAAAACTTAAACCAAAAAAAGAAATTGACTGCGACTGTGAAACAGACGAAAAACCAAAATTCATTCAGAGCAAAAAGTTTTTAGCGATTGTAACAGGATTTGCCATTGTTATGCTTGCCTTTCCCTATTATGCTCAAATTTTTTACCCAAAAGCAGAAAAACAAATTATTGTAATTGACAAAGCCAATATTCATACAGTGGAGTTTCAAATTAAAGGGATGACTTGTGCGAGCTGTGAAGAACACGTGAATCACGAAGTGAAGAAACTTGACGGAATTTTGAAATCAACTGCTTCATATGAGAATGGAAACGCAATCGTAGAATTTGACATTTCAAAGACGAAAATTGCCGAAATTGAAGAAGCGATAAATGGAACAGGATACTCGGTGACAGATAAAAAGGAAAATTAAAATGGCAGTGATACTACAATCGACAATTACTTGTCCCAACTGTGGGCACGAAAAAGAAGAAACAATGCCTACTGACGCTTGCCAATTCTTTTACGAGTGCGAAAACTGCAAGAAAGTCTTAAAACCAAAAGAAGGCGATTGTTGCGTTTATTGTAGTTACGGAACAGTAAAATGTCCACCAATCCAGCAAGGGACAAGTTGCTGTTAAAAATGAATTTGAAAAAATAAAAAGCCGACCGCACAACAACGGCTATAGTGCATGCCCTGCGGGACACGCTCCATAGCCAAACCGTTGGCAAACATTTGGTACGGTAAAGGCACATCGTTTACAAAGTTAAAGGGACATAGTTTACACTTTTTTAGGTTGTAATTTGAGATAAAAATCAAGCTTTGCAAGTTACTCAACAAATTCAGCTCGAAGAATTGGAATCTTTTATTGTAGCCTTCCATAAAAAGAAAAGGCTACAATTTCACTTAAAATTTTACCTCTAAAAGTTCACTATTTGCTGAAGTCAAATACGCTTTTACGTCATAAAACGACGTTCTACGGCGTTTCACATTGTTTTGCGTCATTTAACATTGTTTGACATGACCTAAATTTTGAAGAATTTAATAGTGATTAAAAACACTAATTATTTTAAAAAATAATTTTTGAAAATAAAAAAAACTTCCAAGGAAGCTTCATTAACAATATTAGTTTATAAGGATTAAGGAACTTAATCCACAATGGAATTTATTTTTTTATACCTACCTTGATTTGGCCAGGCTCTTTAAAAAATTAAAGATTAAAAATATTTTAGAATAAGCTCCCGAAGGTTCAGTATTCGAATTAGATCTTAAACTTTTTCCTCCTTTGATTTTCTGTTTTTTATATTCTCCTTAGCACTATCAATTAAAACTACCAATATTACTACACTTATTACAATAGCGCCACCAGCAAGGATATATTTTAGATAGGTGTTTTGAACATTTCGTTTTTCAGTAGTGAACTTTTCTTCCATGA
>NZ_BAABAY010000005.1:0-1961 GCF_039537665.1 Gaetbulibacter aestuarii | reverse complement strand
TACCGATCCTACAGCATCTAATCCTGCACCTATTACCGTGCAGTGTGCTGATGATGTGCCTGCTCCGGATATCTCCGTAGTAACAGATGAAGCTGATAACTGTACCGTAAATCCTGTTGTTGCCTTTGTATCTGATGTATCTGATGGGAACACCTGTCCTGAGACCATTACTAGAACATATTCCGTAACTGATACCTGTGACAACAGCATTACTGTAACGCAAACCATTACTGTTGATGATACTACTCCACCAATAATAGACAATACCAACACAAGTAACATTGAAATTGAATGTGGCATTGGTGACACACAAACACAATTAGATAACTGGTTAAGTTCTAATGCCGGTGCAACCGCAACCGACAATTGTAGTACGGTAACCTGGTCAAATGACTATGGTTCAGATACCAGTGTTAAGTGTGATAGTGGTCCAATTACTGTAACATTTACTGCTACAGACGCTTGTGGTAATTCAACGACAACCACGGCAACCTATCTCATTAAGGATACAACGCCTCCTACTGTAGATAATACTATTGGTGCTTTAGATGCTACCATTGAATGTGATGATCCGGCAGGCCTTTCTAATGCCTTAGCTTTAGAACCATCTGCAACTGATGATTGTTCGTCTACTATTATGAATTTAGTTAGTGATATTACTACAGATAATCCAGATTGTCCAAGTGGATATACCAGAGTTAGAACCTGGAACTTTACCGATGCTTGTGGTAACGTATCTGATAATTTTATTCAAACTATCGTAGTACAAGACACGACAGCACCTACCGGTACTGCTCCTGTTGGAGATACCAATGTAGATGTATGTTCTACTGATGCACAAACCGTGTATCCGTTCGATCCTGCAACTGTGGCTGCAAACTATAGTGATAACTGTAATAACGTTACAGTGAATCTTACTGATACCCAACAAACCGGTGATGATTGTAGCTGGACCTTAGTCTATACCTACAACGTGGTTGATGATTGTGGCAATACACTCGCTGATGAGACCATTACCTACTCCGGTTCTGATCAAACAGCGCCTACCGGCACGGCTCCTGTTGGAGATACCAATGTCGATGTATGTTCGGCTAATGCGCAAACCGTGTATCCGTTCGATCCTGCAACTGTGGCTGCAAACTATAGTGATAACTGTAATAACGTTACAGTGAATCTTACTNACACTCGCTGATGAGACCATTACCTACTCCGGTTCTGATCAAACAGCACCTACAGGTACTGCTCCTGTTGGAGATACCAATGTAGATGTATGTTCGGCTAATGCGCAAACCGTGTATCCGTTCGATCCTGCTACGGTGGCTGCCAACTATAGTGATAACTGTAATAACGTTACAGTGAATCTTACTGATACAACACAAACCGGTGATGATTGTAGCTGGACCTTAGTCTATACCTATAATGTGGTTGATGATTGTGGTAATACACTCGCTGATGAGACCATTACCTACTCCGGTTCTGATCAAACAGCACCTACAGGTACTGCTCCTGTTGGAGATACCAATGTAGATGTATGTTCGGCTGATGCACAAACAGTGTATCCGTTCGATCCTGCAACTGTGGCTGCCAACTATAGCGATAACTGTAATAATGTTACAGTGAATCTTACTAACACCCAACAAACCGGTGATGATTGTAGCTGGACCTTAGTCTATACCTACAACGTGGTTGATGATTGTGGTAATACACTCGCTGATGAGACCATTACCTACTCCGGTTCTGATCAAACAGCACCTACAGGTACTGCTCCTGTTGGAGATACCAATGTCGATGTATGTTCGGCTGATGCGCAAACCGTGTATCCGTTCGATCCTGCAACTGTTGCTGCCAACTATAGCGATAACTGTAATAACGTTACAGTAAATCTTACTGATACAACACAAACCGGTGATGATTGTAGCTGGACCTTAGTCTATACCTACAACGTGGTTGATGATTGTGGT
>NZ_BAABAY010000002.1:0-681801 GCF_039537665.1 Gaetbulibacter aestuarii | reverse complement strand
CACACTCGCTGATGAGACCATTACCTACTCCGGTTCTGATCAAACGGCACCTACAGGTACTGCTCCTGTTGGAGATACCAATGTCGATGTATGTTCGGCTGATGCACAAACCGTGTATCCGTTCGATCCTGTAACTGTAGCTGCAAACTATAGTGATAACTGTAATAACGTTACAGTAAATCTTACTGATACAACACAAACCGGTGATGATTGTAGCTGGACCTTAGTCTATACCTACAACGTGGTTGATGATTGTGGTAATACACTCGCTGATGAGACCATTACCTACTCCGGTTCTGATCAAACAGCACCTGTGATCGATAATACTAACACAAGTAATATTGAAATTGAATGTGGTGTTGGTGATACACAAACTGAATTAGAAGCCTGGTTGAATTCCAATGCTGGAGCAACGGCTACTGATACTTGTAGCAACGTAACCTGGACGAATGATTATGGTTCAGATACTTCTGTACAATGTGATAATGGCCCGATAACAGTTACATTTACTGCTACTGATGGCTGTGGAAATTCATCTACAACTACGGCTACATATCTTATTAAAGATACAACTGCACCAATTGTGGATAATGCTTCGGGTGATTTAGATGCTACTCTAGAATGTAGTGATGCCGATGGAATTGCTGCCGCTCTGGCCCAAGCACCAACCGCAACTGACGATTGTTCAACAGTTACTATTAACCTTGTTAGCGATAATACAACTACGGATCCGAATTGTCCTAATGCATATATTCAAGTTCGAATTTGGAACTTTACCGATGCTTGTGGTAATGTTTCTGCTGACTTTACGCAAACCATCACAGTTCAGGATACAACACCTCCTGCTTTTGCAGAGGCCTTACCTGCTGACACAACGGTTGAATGTGATGCTGTGCCTACAGCCCCAACACTTACAGCTACTGATAATTGTGGTGCTGCTGTAGTAACATACAATGAAGTTAGAACTGATGGTGAATGTCCTTCTAGCTATACCTTAGCAAGAACATGGACTGCAACTGATGCATGTGGATTAACTACTACGCATACGCAAAACATCACAGTTCAGGATACAACACCTCCTGCTTTTGTTGAAGCCTTACCTGCTGATACAACAGTAGAATGTGATGCTGTACATTCAGCCCCAACACTTACAGCTACTGATAATTGTGGTGCTGCTGTAGTAACATACAATGAAGTTAGAACTGATGGTGAATGTCCTTCTAGCTATACCTTAGCAAGAACATGGACTGCAACTGATGAATGTGGATTAACTACTGTTCATACACAAACAATTACGGTTCAGGATACAACACCTCCTGCTTTTGTTGAAGCCTTACCTGCTGATACAACGGTTGAATGTGATGCTGTGCCTACAGCCCCAACACTTACAGCTACTGATAATTGTGGTGCTGCTGTAGTAACATACAATGAAGTTAGAACTGATGGTGAATGTCCTTCTAGCTATACCTTAGCAAGAACATGGACTGCAACTGACGAATGTGGATTAACTACTGTTCATACACAAACTATTACGGTTCAGGATGTAACGCCACCTACGTTCGTTGAAACACTTCCAAATACCAACCTTATGGTGGAATGTGATGCTGTGCCTACGGCTCCAACTCTTACGGCTACCGACAACTGTAGTTCCGCTACGGTAACCTACAGTGAAGATAGAGCAGATGGTGATTGCCCTTCAAATTATACGTTAACCAGAACATGGACAGCTACTGACGAATGTGGTCTAACAACGGTATTCGTGCAAACCATAATGGTTCAGGACACTACTGCACCAAGCTTTGTGCAAAGTCTTCCTGCAGATATCACTGTAGAATGTGATGCCATTCCGGATCCTGCTGCCATTACAGCTACAGACAATTGTGGCGATGCAACAGTATCTGTTCAAGATGTTAGAACTGATGGTGAATGTCCGAATTCGTATACGATAACAAGAACCTATACGGCCATAGACGAATGTGGTTTAAGTACTGAACATGTTCAAACTATTACGGTACAGGACACTACAGCTCCTGAGGTGGCTACACCTTATGAAGAAATAGTAAACGCTAGTTGTTTTAACATTCCTGATGTTCCTCAATTAGACTTTACAGATAATTGTGCTGATAATGTTGCTGTAGAATTTAATGAAACCAGCACTTTTGATCCAAATTCTATTGATGATTATGTCATCACAAGAACCTGGACTGCAACTGATGCTTGTAGTAATGAAGCTACCTTCACACAAGTTATTAACGTGTCTAGAGATGAGATCATCACTGAAATTACTGCTCCGGACAGATGTTTTGACGACGGTATTTTAAACTTAACTGATCTTTTAGATCCGGATACAAATACCAATGGTACCTGGGAAATGATTTCTGGCGATACCGCAGCTACATTGAGTTCAGAAGGAGTATTTGATCCATCCGGTTTAGAGGTGAGCGAAACATTCTTACCAAGTGATGGTGGTATTGATTACGTTTTCAAATACACAACCACAGATGGAAGTTGTATCAATGTATATGATATTACGATGAATGTTAATGCCGATTGTGTGGTATTACCTTGTGGTGAAAATGATATAGAAATTTCAAAAGCGGTTACACCGAATGGTGATAGTATTAACGACTACTTCTACATCTCAGGAATTGATCTCTGTGGATTTGAAGCTGAAGTACAAATCTTCAACCGTTGGGGTGCACGCGTATTCAAATCAGATAATTATCCGTTAATCAATGAATTTGAAAAAGGAACACCAGCTCCAACAGGAAGCTGGGATGGTTCTTCCCCAAAAAGTTCAGTTGGTAATAATGGTAAAGTCCCAAATGGAACCTATTACTACATAATAACCCTAAAAAATAGTGGATTGAACCCAATTACAGGTCCGGTTTACTTAGGAACCAAATAATTTAACCTATGAGAAGTTTTAAGTTTAACATCATTGCTTTTGTATTGCTCCTAAGCGGTATTGGATTTGCCCAGCAAATGCCACAGTTTACGCAATACATGTACAATACGATTTCTATTAACCCTGCATATGCAGGAAGTAGGGAAGCCCTAAGTATTATCGGACTTCATAGAAGTCAGTGGGTTGGATTTAAAGGTGGCCCTATTACCCAAACCTTATCCATCCACTCGCCTACCCGAAATGATCGTGTTGGTGTAGGATTGTCATTTATTGAAGATGATCTTGGTCCTGAAAATTTCACCTATTTATATGGCGATTTTTCATATGCTATTCCAGCAGGTCAGGAAGGAAAACTGGCTTTCGGTATTAAAGGTGGTTTTACTCAATATAGTCTGGACGATGATTTTCGTAATTACGAAAGTTTCGATCCCACGATTTATGGTATTGAAAACCGTTGGTCTCCTAATGTTGGCCTTGGAATTTACTACACCACAAACCGAATTTATGCCGGACTATCCGCTCCACGTATTCTAAATACGGATAAAAACACTAAAAATGGTTTTGAAGCTATAGATCGTATCAGTTATTATCTAACTGTAGGTGGTGTTTTGGATATTAGTGAAAATACTAAATTCAAACCTACCACGCTTGTCAAAGTAACCAATGGTGCTCCGCTTTCATACGATTTAACGGCGAACTTTTTGTTCTACGAAAAATTTTGGATTGGTGCCTCATATCGAATAAATTATCAAGCTGAGGCCATCGGCGGTATTGTTGATTTCCAAATTTCGCGCCAATTACGTGTTGGTTATGCTTATGAAAAACCCATATCTCCAATTGCCAGATTTACCTCAGGGACGCATGAAGTATTAGTTATTTTCGAATTCAAGTTTATGAATTCTAAATTGAAGTCACCGCGCTATTTTTAAAAAATAGGTATCATGAAATTTAAAGATTTTAAGCTTTTTTGCATTGTGATTCTGATAAGTTTCACGGCGTTCTCTCAACAGGGAAAGCAACGCCGCGCAGATACTTTATTTAATAAATTTTCATTTGTTAAAGCTGCGAAGGTATACCAGGAACTTGTTCAAAATAATTACAATAAGGATTATGCCATGAGGCAATTAGCCGATTGCTATACCTTTTTGAGGGACCCCAGAAATGCAGCGCGTTATTATAAAACCGTTGTAAAACAGGAGCATGTTCCTATTGAGTATTACTACAAATATGCCCAGGCCCTACGTGGTTTAAAAAAATATGATGAATCTGAGGAATGGTTAAAACGTTACAAGGATTCAGGAGGCGTGGTCAATAAGAATGATTTCTCGAAAGATGCAAATTTTATTTCTTCCATCTTTACCGCCAAGCAACAATATTTTTTGGATCGCGTGTATTTCAACTCGAAATTCAGTGATTTTGGAGCTTTCGAACAAAACGGAAAGGTATATTTTACCTCCTCACGTGATGAGGGTTTAGGCATCAAAAGACTTTATGGCTGGAATGAACAACCCTTTCTAGATGTTTATGTAACCGACGCAAAATCTAAGAAAAACGTGGATTACAATAATAAGCTTCCTGGTGATGTTAATTCCGTTTACCATGATGGTCCCGTAACCATTACAAAAGATGGTCAAACCATGTATTTTTCCAGAAACAACTTCAATGAAGATATAGAAACGAAAGACCGAAAAGGACTCACCAATATGAAAATCTACCGCGCTCATTTAGTTGATGGCAAGTGGACAAATATTGAAGATCTTTCTATAAATGGCAATAGCTTTTCGACGCAACATCCGGCATTAAACAACGATGATACACGACTATATTTTGCCTCTGATAGAAAAGGAACACTGGGAGGTTCTGATATCTGGTATTGTGATATCAATCCGGATGGAACCCTTTCCAATGTAACCAATGTTGGTCCTATTGTTAATACACCAAACGCCGAAGGATTTCCATTTATTAATAACGAAGGTGTTTTATTCTTTTCTTCCGATGGCCATGTGGGTCTGGGTTTACTGGATATTTTCGCTACCATAAAAGGAGAAAATGAAGATGAGATAGCCAGCATCATAAACCTGGGAACGCCGGTAAACTCAAGCATGGACGATTTTTCATTTTTTATGAATCCCAACGGTATTACAGGTTATTTCGCTTCAAATAGAAAAAACGGTCGTGGTAGTGATGATATTTACGCCTACCATAGAGAACCTGAATTACATGTTGAGGGCGTGGTAACTGATGCTATTAATACCAAACCTATTCCGTTTGCAAGGATAACCTTGTTCAACGATAAAGGTGAACAGGTAGCCTATATGGAAACGGATGAAAAAGGTTATTATCAAATCAATATTGATCGTAATCAAGACTATAAAATCGTTGCTAATCAGGATAAATATATTGACGATTATAGAACATTCACATCAAAAAATATTCAAACGGAGCTTACTAGCATTCGCGCTAATTTATTATTGAATCCAAAGCCAAACGTAGTAAAATTGGCCGAACTCAATACGATTTATTTCGACTTCGATAAATTTAATATTCGTCCGGATGCGGCGAAAGAATTGGATAAAATTGTTGATCTGATGACCAATAAATATCCTGATATGGTGATTCGCATTGAATCGTATACCGATCCTCGAGGTACGGAATCTTACAACGATAAATTATCTGTAGATCGTGCTAATTCTACTTATGAATATTTAATTTCGAATGGTATTGATCCTGCTCGAATTACCTCTCATAAAGGGTTTGGTGAACGCAAATTAATTACCATGGATTGTGGCGATGATAAAAATTGTAAAGAAGAACAATATCAATTAAATCGTCGCACAAAGTTCATTGTGGAAAAAATGGAATAAAAAACTAATAAATATCTTTTTTGTGAAGCAGCCTAAACGTACTACTATTCAAGATTTATCTCATTTTCACCTAAAGTTACTTTTGGTAGTTATGGTGTTTGTAAGTCATTTTTCATTTGCGCAAAATGGCGCACAAAAAAAAGCAGATCAACTATTCGATAAATTTGCATTTGCTGATGCTGCCACAGCATATAAGAAATTAGTAGATAAGAATTATAATGCTGATTATAATACACGACAATTAGCTGATTGTTATGCCTTTATGCGTAATCCGGATAGTGCCGTAGTATATTATGAAAAGGTTGTTGAACAAAAAAATATTCCTGTAGCCTACTACTATAATTACGCTCAAGCCTTACGCGGTGTAGAAAATTATAAAGGCTACCGACAAAATATGCGTCGCTTTAAAAAGGCCGGCGGTTTTGTAAACGATACGCATCTAGAAAATGATAAAGATTTTTTAAACGTTATTTTTAATGCCAAACAAAAATATTTTTTAAAACCCGTAGGTCTGAATTCTAAATTCAGTGATTTTGGCGCTATAGATAATAATGGAAAAGTTTATTTTGCTTCCTCTAGAGACCGCGGTGTTCTTGTGAAAAATATCTATGGCTGGAACAACGAGCCATTCCTGGATATTTATGTTACCAATAGCATTTCTGATTCTCTGGTTGACCAAAAAAATAAAATAAAAGGCGATGTTAATACGATTTTTCATGAAGGTACACTGAGCATCACTAAGGATGGAAAAACCATGTATTTTTCTCGAAATGGCTTTAATAACCAGGTTTTGAGTGAAGATGCTGAAGGCATTACCAACTTAAAGATTTATAAAGCATCGTTTGTTGATGGGAAATGGACAAATATTGTTGAATTACCATTCAATAGTGCAAATTACTCAACATCACATCCGGCATTGAATTCTGATGAAACCAGACTTTATTTCGCCTCAAATGGTCTCAAAAGTTATGGAGGAAGCGATATATTTTATGTAGATATAAACGCTGACGGCACTTACGGAAAACCTGTAAACGCAGGACCTATAGTTAATACACCAAAAAATGAACGTTTCCCCTTTATAAATAGTGAAGGCGTTTTATTTTTTGCTTCCGATGGCCACCCGGGATTAGGTTTACTTGATATATTCGGAACTGTTCTGGATAAAAATAAAAATATCACTCAAGTATTTAATCTGGGTGTACCCGTTAACTCAAGTAAAGATGACTTCTCATTTTTTATGAGTCCAGATGGTCTTACCGGCTATTTTGCTTCCAATAGAACTGGTGGTGTTGGTGGAGATGATATTTATGCCTACAAAAGGATTCTTCCTTTAAAATTAGAAGGTTTTGTTACAGATAAAAAAGCAACACCTTTAGCTAATGCCACAATTGAAATTTTTGATAACGATGGTAATGCGTCGGCTCAGGTAGTAACTGATAGTCTCGGAAACTTCGCAATTAATATCGATCGTGAGGTAAATTATAATGTTACAGCAAAAAAGATGGATTTTCTGGAGGCCTTTAAATTAGTCTCAACTAAAGGTGTTCCGGAAACGGAAACTAAAATTAAGGTTAACTTTGTTCTGGAAAAAGAGCAAAAAGAATTACCATTTACAGAATTATATCCTATTTACTTCGACTTTAACAAATATAATATTCGCGAAGAAAGTACCAATGAATTAGACCGTATTGTAAACCTGTTGATGAATGTTTACCCAAGTATGGTTATAAAAATTGAATCGCACACGGATTCCAGAGGAACAGATGCATACAATCAAATTCTCTCTGAGGAGCGTGCTCAAGCTACGTATGATTACTTGATTAAAAATGGCGTGACTCCAGATCGTATTGAAAGTTATAAAGGTTACGGTGAAACCAGATTAGTAAACAATTGTAATGGTAAAATTCGCTGTACCGAAGCACAACATCAACTTAACAGACGTACTCAATTCATTATTATTAAAATGGAATAATAAAGAATTAGGTATAAAAAAACGCTTCCACTAAAAGAGAAAGCGTTTTTTTAAACACTAATGAATTGTAATAAGATAAACGCAAAAATAAAGGGAAGTTAAAAACTTCCCTTTTTATTTTTTTAGGCTTTACCCAAAATTCTAAACATTCCTGTTCCGCAAGTTGGACAAACGCCTTTCATTGCCTTTCTTCCATTTTTCATGGTTACTTCAGCGGCATTTTTGATTTCCTTTTTGTCCTTACATTTTACACAATATCCTTCCATAGTATAATTATTAGTTGATTTAAGTTAATGCTTTAAAGGTATAGTATTATTTGAAGGATTACAAATAAAAAATAAAAGCATTTGGGGTAACACTAAATTTTAACTTATTTGCTTCAATTCAATTTGGCCCTAATAACTTAATTTATAGTTATTTAAATTAGATTGTGAAATTGGTCTAAAAACAAAAATCCTCCCAATTATTTGGGAGGATTTCATACCTAAAGCTAAATTCAATAACAATTAAGTTATCAATAATAACCTAAAAACGTCCTACTTAAACGACATTAGAAAGGTTATGTTTTCGTGCTTTTAATCAAAAAAGCATCTTATTTTTTTATAAATATATTGGTGTAATACCACTTACCTTCACTATTTTGCTCTGCCGATATATCGAAATCCGTAAAATCACCTTCGATATTCGCTCGGTGTGAGTCACTATTTACCCAGGCATTTACCAGGGATTGTGCCGAGGTATAACCGTAGGCCACATTTTCCGAAACGTTCGTGGCTCCGGCGTTTTCTTTTAAATACGCACTGCGCTCATAAAAATTATCATGATTAACCTGATTGATTTCAACCATATAATCAGTATGCGTTTCTGCTACTGACTTAATAATGTTCATATTATTTAAAGGGCTTAAACCTTTAGAAGTACGGTACTCATTGATCAGGTTTAACGTTTCAACCTCAATGGGTTTCGTTTTTACAACCGTTGTTTTTAGTTCTAAGGTGTTAGGAGCAGCTTCCAAACTATCTGTAGAACAAGAAAACCCCGAAATTGTAATTGCTATTAATAAGGAGAGTTTTACTAGCTTCATAAGTAGGTATTTTTTGGGTCGCACTCAAAGTTAATATCTACTTAGAAAAAAAAGAATTATTTGACGATAAAATCGATAAAGAGATGCATTTTATCCGATTTTTATGCTTTTCATCGATATTTTAAAAATGATTTGTAGGCTGAATAACATATATTTACGGTGAAAGCCTATCTATCTTCCAAAAATAGTCATCATTTAATTTATATCTTATCCGGTCATGTAATCTGTTAGGGCGACCTTGCCAAAATTCTATTTCCACCGGTTTTACGATAAAACCACCCCAGAATTTTGGCCTTGGAATTTCGCTTCCTTTATATTCTTTTTCTAATGCTTCTAATTTCTTCTCAAGGTCTTCCCTACTTTCTATCACCGCACTTTGATTTGATACTATGGCTCCTAACTGGCTTCCTCTTGGGCGTGATTCAAAATATCCGTCACTTAAATTATCAGCTATTTTTTCGGCCTTACCTTTAATTATAACCTGCCGCTCCGCTTTTTCCCAGAAAAAAGATAAACACACGTTGGGATTAGCAGCAATTGCCTTTCCTTTCTCACTTTCATAATTAGTGAAAAAAATGAAGCCTTCCTCTGTAAATCGTTTTAACAAAACCACTCTGCTTTTTGGATAACCATCCAAACCCAAAGTAGAAATTGTCATAGCATTTGTTTCTTCACCGTTAAAGTGAGCATCTACTTCGTAAAACCATTTCTGAAATAATTCCAGAGGATTTTCAGGCACTTCACTGAGTTCCAGAGTTCCTTTATCGTATACTTTTCTATAATTACTTAAATCGTTTTCCATAGGTCTTTTTCATAATCTTTTTTTGGCTGCTATTCGTATCTACTTCTAAACATAGATTTTTGTAAACCAAATACAATCTCCAACAAAGTTACTATGAAATTTGAAGATTCAGAATATTTTGAGCATTTAAAACCGCATGTGATTAAAATGTCGTTTGGAACATTTTATTTATGTGATCTTTTTTTTGTGTCTGAATTAAATGAAGGCATCCATTTTGATTGGGATAAAATCCAGGCTGTAATAAGCGAACTTTTTAAATATTATGGTGAAGATTCTCGTATAGGTTACATTCCCAACCGGGTAAACTCCTATTCTGTTAATCCTCATTATTGGGCCCGGGTAGATAAACAATATAATATTATCGCTGCCAGTGCCATTGTTTATTATAGCTATTCCAATGCCATCAATGCCGAAATTGAAGAACGATTTTACAAAAAGCCCATGAAACTATGCAATAATCTTAATGAAGCTATTTCCTGGATGCTGGATTTAGAAGTTCTTAAGAGAAATTAAAAACTCTCCCGTCTTTACTGAGTTTTACGGATTTAAATACCGTTTCTGCTTCTTTTTTAAAGAGATCAATAGAATCATAACGTGTTGAATAATGCCCAAGGAGTAAGGTCCCTACATGTGCGCTTTTAGCGATTTTAGCCGCTTGTGTTGCGGTAGAATGTTTGGTTTTTTCCGCCAAATGCTCGTGTTTATCTAAAAAAGTTGATTCGTGGTACAATACATCTACCCCTTCAATTATCGGAACAATAGTTTCCTTGTAAACCGTATCGCTACAAAAGGCATATGATTTTGGTTTTTTAGGGTCTAATGTTACTGAAGTATTCGGTATGATTTCCCCATCCTCATTTTCCACATCAAAACCCTGTTTCAGTTTTTTAAAATAGGCTTTATTGATATTGGCGCTTTTAGCCGCTTTTACATCTAGTTTTCTATCACCTGGTTTTTCTTTAAAAAGGTATCCATTGGCATAAACGCGATGTTCTAATGGAATGGTGTAAACCTGAACCTTGTCGTCTTCAAAAATGAGTTCAGATTCTTTTGAGGTCAATTCATGGAAATACAGGTTATAATTCGTCCACGAATCAGCCAAACGCATTTGTAGGGTTACCACCTCTTTGATGCCTTTTGGACCATAAATATGAAGATCGGCCTCTCTGGTTAATAATCTAAACGTTGAAATTAAACCTACCAGCCCAAAAAAATGATCGCCGTGCAGATGGGAGATAAAAATATGCTTTATGCGATTAAATTTTATTTTATGACGTCGGAGTTCTACCTGAGTACCTTCACCACAATCAATTAAAAACATGTGGTTGTTCATTTCCAAAACCTGCGCCGTGGTATTATTCAAGGCTCGTGGTGTAGCACTATAACATCCTAAAATCGTTAATTTCATATCGGTTTAACTCTGTTGCATTTTTGAATTCTCGTAAAAATTAATTTTTTAGAATCCAAGGTCACGTTCCATTTCTTCCATTTCAATAATATCAAAAGCCTCCTGCATCGTTGGAACTACAATGAGTTCGTCGGGCACCGTATTCAAATCTATTTTATCGGTTACTATAACAAAGGAATGTTTAGATTTTCGGTGTTGATTCGATAATTGTAAAAATTCAAGGATATCCTCCAAAATCAATGGCCGCAATGAGGTTAAAGATATAACAATATTATTGCCTTTGAATTTTGGATAAAGCGATTGTAATTTTTTCACCAATTCAATAATAGTCGCTTTTTCCTGAGTGATAATAGACGTATTATCTTTTTGATCAATAATCATAGGTTCTTATTTAATTTTTGATGCCAGCAAATAAATAACAGCCATTCGCACCGCAACACCATTCTGCACCTGATCAAGAATGATCGCCTGATCTGAATCTGCCACATCACTAGTTATTTCAACACCACGGTTTATGGGGCCGGGGTGCATTATGGTTATTTCCTTATCTAAGGAATCGAGGATCTCTTTTGTAACTCCAAATTGCTGCGTATATTCTCGTGTTGTTGGAAAATAACTAATATCCATACGTTCGTTTTGAACACGTAACATATTTGCCACATCGCACCAATTCAATGCTTTTCTAAGATTTGTTTCTACTTTAACTCCTAAAGTATCAATATATTTTGGTAAAAGCGTTTTGGGGCCGCATACCATTACTTCAGCACCTTGTAATTGTAAAGCAAAAATATTGGATAAGGCTACCCTACTATGAAGAATATCGCCTACAATAACTACTTTTTTTCCGGCCACTTCTCCCAATCGTTCGCGAATAGAAAACGAATCTAACAAGGCCTGTGTAGGATGCTCATGCGCCCCATCACCGGCATTAATAATACTCGCTTTTACATGATTGGATAGAAATACTCCGGCTCCCGGATTAGGATGTCGCATCACAATCATATCTACTTTCATAGATAAAATATTGTTTACTGTATCGATAAGCGTCTCTCCTTTTTTAACAGAAGATTGTGCCGAAGAAAAATTAATAACATCAGCTGATAAGCGTTTTTCTGCAAGTTCGAAGGATAGTTTTGTTCGGGTAGAGTTTTCAAAAAATAAATTAGCAATCGTAATATCACGTAAAGACGGTACTTTTTTAATGGGACGATTAATAACTTCTTTAAAATGATCGGCGGTTTCAAAAATAAGCTCGATATCCTTTTTATTCAGATATTTGATCCCAAGTAAGTGATTGACACTTAATTCACTCATGCTTTTCTTTTTATTTTTCTATTAAGTAAACGGCATCTTCCTTGTCATTTTCCATCCAGTTTACCTTTACTTTTTCATCATTTATAACATCTACCTGGCGCCCTTTATAATCCGGTTGAATTGGTAAATGGCGACTAAAACGTCGGTCGATTAGGGTTAAAAGTTCGATTTCTTTAGGGCGTCCAAAGGATTGAATAGCGGTTAGAGCCGCACGAATACTACGTCCTGTGTATAATACATCGTCAATAAACACGACGTTTTTATCTTCAACTAAAAAGTTAATATTCGTTTTATTGGCTTCCAGGGTTTTATCGCCACGGCGGAAATCATCGCGGTAAAAAGTAATATCCAATTGCCCTAATTGAATATTCTTTACCTTATAATCTTCCTTTAAAATTTTAGCTAAACGGTTGGCTAGATAGATACCTCGGGGTTGTAAACCTATAAGCACTGTATTTGAAAAATCGTGGTGTCTTTCGATAAGTTGACAAGCCAATCGATGTAGAATGATGTTTACCTCTTTTGCGTTAAGTAAAACTTTTTGACTCATAGACTTCCCAAACGTGTTCGGGTTACAAAGGTAATGCAAAAATTTATAAGAATGAATAGGTTTGTAAAGGAAAGGTTGGTTTTGTTATTCATATGGTTTTCCAGGTTGTAGATTCCCGCCTTCGCGGGAATGACAATCATAGAGAGACAAAGTCAGATCCATATTATTCGTCATTACGAGGAGCGCAGCGACGTGGTAATCTTTTGAAATGAAGTAATTCTATTGATGAGATTGCCGCGCTTTGCTCGCAATGACGGATGTTATTCCTGGATGTGCTCGTAATGCCGTACAAAAAAAGCCCTCAGTTTCCTGAAGGCTTTTTTACTTATAACTTTAAAACGTTACTACTCGCTTTTTTTAGCTTTTGTAGATTTTTTCGCTTTAGTTGTTTTACCGTCCATTTTGTCTTTAAGCGCTTGCAAAGCATCGTTGGCATCACCTAAAGTTGGTTTTGCTTCAGCTGCTGCAGCTTCGGCTTTCTTAGCTGCCTGCTTAACGATCTTAGCCTCTTCTGCTCTAAAAACAGCTGTATGAGACGCTACGACACGCTTAAATTCTTTACTGAACTCGATGATCTTGAATTCGGCTTCTTCACCTTTCTTAAGTTTAGAACCGTCTTCTTTCTCTAAGTGACGCGTAGGCACGAATGCCGTGATGTCATCATTGAATTGTACAGTTGCACCTTTGTCTACGATCTCAGAAATAGCCGCTTTATGCGTTGTGTTTAAAGCGAATTCTTCTTCGTATTTATCCCAAGGATTTTCTGTAGTTTGTTTGTGACCTAAACTTAATTTACGTCCTTCAACATCTAACTCTAATACAATCACGTCTAATTTATCGCCTACAGCGCAGAATTCAGATGGATGCTTGATTTTCTTAGTCCAGGATAAGTCAGAGATATAAATCAATCCGTCAATACCTTCTTCTAATTCAACAAAAACACCAAAGTTTGTAAAGTTTCTCACGATACCTGTGTGCTTAGATCCTAATGGATATTTCGAAGTAATATCAGTCCATGGATCTGGTGTTAATTGCTTAATACCAAGTGACATTTTACGATCTTCTCTATCAAGTGTTAAGATAACCGCTTCAACCTCGTCTCCTACAGAAACAAAATCTTGCGCAGAACGTAAATGGGTAGACCACGACATTTCTGATACGTGAATTAATCCTTCTACACCATCAGCAACTTCAATAAACGCACCGTAATCCGCGATAACAACAACTTTTCCTTTCACTTTATCTCCAACTTTTACGCTGTCGGCTAAAGCTTCCCAAGGATGTTTCGTTAATTGTTTTAATCCTAATTGGATTCTGGATTTATCTTCATCGAAATCTAAGATTACCACATTCAATTTCTGATCTAACTCAACGATCTCATTTGGATGGTTGATTCTTGACCATGATAAATCGGTAATGTGAATTAATCCGTCTACACCTCCAAGATCGATAAATACACCGTAAGATGTGATGTTTTTAACAACACCTTCTAATACCTGACCTTTTTCTAACTGACCGATGATCTCTTTTTTCTGTTCTTCAATATCGGCTTCAATAAGCGCTTTATGAGAAACTACTACGTTTTTGAATTCATGGTTGATTTTCACCACCTTGAATTCCATAGTTTTATTTACATACTGGTCGTAATCACGGATTGGTTTAACATCAATTTGAGAACCTGGTAAGAAGGCTTCAATACCGAATACGTCAACGATCATACCTCCTTTAGTTCTGCATTTTACAAAACCATTCACGATTTCACCGGTTTCGTGAGCTTTATTAACACGATCCCAAGCTTTGATTACTCTGGCTTTTCTGTGAGAAAGCACTAATTGTCCGGTAGCATCTTCACGCACATCAATTAATACTTCTACCTTATCACCAACTTTTAAATTAGGGTTGTAGCGAAATTCGTTTAAAGAAATAACACCTTCAGATTTAGCGTTGATGTCGATGATGGCATCTCTATCCGAGATATGCACAACAGTTCCTTCAACAACTTCGTCATCAAGAGTGTCTACGAAATTTTCTTCTACTAATTTTTCAAATTCTTTAAGTTGTTTATCATCAACCTCATCAATACCTTCCTGGTAATTGTGCCAATTGAACTCCTTTAAGAATTTTTCAGGGTTTTTTTGAGCTTCCGAAGGTTGCGGAGCCTCAACAGTTGTAGCCTCAACCGTTACTTGGTCTTCAGCTGTATTTTCTTTTTTTTCAGCCATGTGCTGATTAAGATTTGTATTCCATGTCTTTCAAGAATTCTCGCGATTAAAACACAGAAGCGTTAAAATACATTTTTGTCGTTCCTTTTTTATTCTTGACTATTCGCAAAAAGGAGTGCAAAATTAAATATTTTAAATTAATAAACCTAATATGAAGTTAGATTTTAAATTATTGATTTTTAAGCACGTAAAAAGGAAGTCGTTTTATTGAGATTTAAGAACCTCGTTCCTTGCTTTCTATGGTCTTTTTTACAAGGTTTAAAACAGTATTGAATTGGTCTTCCAGGCTCAGATTAGAGTTATCGATTTCTACAGCATCTTCAGCTTTAATTAAAGGCGAGTCTTTTCGATTTGTATCAATATGGTCGCGGTCTTGCACATTTTTAAGAACTTCCTCAAAACTGACATCATCTCCACGTTCTTTCAACTCATCATAGCGTCTCCTGGCACGAGTTTCCGCAGAAGCGGTCATAAAAATTTTAAGATCTGCCTCAGGAAAAACGACGGTACCAATATCTCTACCATCCATAACCACACCTTCGTTTTCTCCCATTTGACGTTGGTATTGAACCAGTTTTTTTCGCACCTCCGGCGTTGCAGCTACTTTACTGACCAAATTAGATATCGCCATGGTCCGGATGGCTTTTTCTACATTTTTATCATTCAAATACATTTCTGCAAATCCTTTTTTGGGATTGAATTTGAAAAATAAATGAATGTCATCTAAGGCATCAATAAGCTTTTGTTTGTTAAAATGCTCAGGTGAAATCATATTATTTTGAACGGCATAAAGCGTCACCGCACGATACATAGCTCCGGAATCAACATATACATAGCCCAAATAATTGGCAATCTGTTTTGCCACCGTACTTTTTCCTGTAGAAGAATAGCCGTCGATGGCTATGGTAATTTTAGTTGTGTTCATGCTGATGCAAAAATAGGTATTCTATTGTAAATCCAACTGCAATCCGAAGAAGTTTGCATTTGCCGCACTGGTGTATTTGGCGTGGGTGTAACTAAAACGGAGTTTATTCATTTTGATAGAAAATCCGGCAGATAACCCGGAGAAATTACGTTGATCTATAATTTTTAATTCCTCACCCCTTCTGAAATTATAACCTAATCGAATATTGAAAGCGCCATCCGGGAATAATTCTGCTCCCAAAATAGTATGACGAATGACCTGGCCTAAAAAGCCGACTTTTTCTGTTGATTGATTCCCACCCAGATCGCTTGTACTTCGTGCGTGGTTTGGTCGGGCAATAGGCCAATCTTGAAGATTTTCAAAAGTGACGTGCCAACGAATGGGTACATGCTCCAAACGTTGCGACATTCCAAAAGCGACTTCAAACGGTAAGAGTTCTCTTTGACCCGCATAGGTGGTGATTTGAGTTCCCAGATTTCTCAAAACTAAAGCCGCATTGAAATCCAGATCTTCATTGATATATAACAAGCCGAGATCTGTTGCAACTCCAAAAGAGCTGTACTGTTCTAATTTGGAGGTGATCAATTTTATATTTGCTCCGGCATAAAAATCAGAATAGCCCAGTTGTATGGCATAGCCAAAAGAAAGGGCTGTTTCGCTTCCTGTGAAAGTTCCAGTCGCATTACCTTGTTCATCATAACCATCAAAACTTCCATAATTCACATAACTGATACCGGCATGAAACGTTTGCGTTCGTCTGTCAAAAGTATAAGCATATGCCGCGTTCCCATAACTAATACCTCCTAAATAACTGGAATAGTTGAGAGCCAGCTGATTGTCCATGTCTACATTGATAGTAGCAGGATTATAGAGGGCCTGAGTAACATCATAATCTACATTGGTAAGCACCTTACCACCAAGCGCTGCCTGCCGTGGAGAAACAACCAAGTTAAGAAACTGGTAGGTAGCCTCACCCCCAACCTGTGCAAAGATTGCAGTACTAAAAAGAATAAAAAGCCAAGTCGTAATTTTTCCGGACATACACTACAAAGAAAGTAAATCTATCTTTAAACGAATTGTCATTTCTTTTATTTTAATCCATAAAAAAACCCCGATTAATTCGGGGTTTCATTATGCGAAAAAAAATTATAGTTTCTTGGCATGTTTTACCTTCTGATCGGTAATGGCGAATTTTATAACTTCACTCATATCAGAGACATAATGGAAGGTTAAACCTTTCAGATAATCTTGCTTTATTTCCTCGATATCTCTTCGATTCTCTTCGCACAACAAGATCTCTTTGATCTTAGCTCGTTTAGCCGCCAAAATCTTTTCTTTGATACCACCAACAGGCAGCACTTTACCTCTTAGCGTTATCTCACCCGTCATCGCAATATTCTTCTTCACTTTTTTCTGAGTGAACAAGGACACTAATGACGTAAGCATGGTAACCCCGGCACTCGGACCATCTTTAGGCGTTGCACCCTCGGGAACGTGAATATGCACATTGTAATTTTCAAAAACTGAAGGATCAATACCGAATTCCTGAGCATTCGACTTAATATATTCCATCGCGATAGTAGCCGATTCCTTCATTACCTTACCCAGGTTACCGGTAATGGTTAAATTACCTTTACCTTTAGAAAGCGTTGATTCAATAAATAATATATCACCGCCAACACTCGTCCATGCCAACCCTGTAACTACACCGGCAACATTATTATTCTCGTATTTATTGCGTTCCATTTTTGGTCCGCCAAGCACTTCAATAATGTCGTTATTGGTTATCTTAACATTATAATCTTCCTCCATCGCAATATTTTTGGCCACATAACGCACCATTTTAGCGATCTGCTTTTCCAGAGCTCTCACTCCCGATTCTCGGGTGTAACCTTCTACTATTTTTTCTAATTGTGGTTTTCCTATTTTCAGGTGACTTTCATCAAGACCGTGCTCTTTTAATTGCTTAGGCAGTAAGTGTCGTTTCGCAATTTCTACCTTTTCTTCTATGGTATAACCTGAAACATTTATGATCTCCATACGATCCAGTAAAGCCGGCTGAATCGTTGACAAACTATTACAAGTTGCGATGAACATTACCTTGGACAAGTCATAACCCATTTCCAGGAAGTTATCGTAAAATTCGCTGTTCTGCTCGGGATCAAGAACCTCAAGCATAGCAGAAGACGGATCACCTTGATGTGAATTAGACAGTTTGTCGATTTCATCCAAAACAAATACCGGGTTTGAAGTTCCCGCTTTTTTCAAACTTTTAATGATTCGTCCCGGCATCGCACCAATGTATGTTTTACGATGACCTCGAATTTCAGCTTCATCACGTAAACCGCCTAAAGACATACGCACATACTCACGCCCTAAGGCCTCAGCTATGGATTTCCCTAAAGAAGTCTTACCAACACCCGGAGGACCGTAAAGGCACAAAATTGGCGATTTCATATCGTTTCGTAACTTCAATACTGCCAGATATTCTATAATACGACGCTTCACATCATCTAAACCAAAATGATCACGATCGAGAATTTTTCTTGCACGTTTTAAGTCGAATTTATCCTTGCTGAATTCGTTCCAGGGCAATTCAAGGAAAAGTTCTAAATAATTTCGTTGTATTGAATATTCTGAAACCTGCGGATTCATACGCTGCATTTTGGATAACTCTTTATCAAAATGCTTCGCTACCTTCTCATCCCATTTTTTGGATTTGGCTTGTTTTCGCATGTCCTCGATCTCAGCATCATGACTTACACCACCCAATTCTTCCTGAATGGTTTTCATTTGCTGATGCAAGAAATACTCACGTTGCTGCTGACTCATGTCGTTCTGAACTTTCGACTGAATATCATTTTTAAGTTCCAGTTTTTGAAACTCAACATTCATGTATTTCAGGGTTGCCAGTGCACGTTTTTTGAGATCGTTCGTTTCTAAAAGGGATTGCTTTTCAGAAACGGTTAAATTCATGTTTGACGACACAAAATTCACCAGAAACGAATTACTTTCAATATTCTTGATAGCAAAGGAAGCTTCCGTTGGAATATTCGGGCTCTCCTTAATAATTTGAAGCGCTAGATCCTTTATAGAATCAATAATAGCTGAAAACTCCTTGTTTTTCAATGTAGGACGCGCCTCAGGTAAATCCTGAATAGTTGCCGTCATATAAGGCGATTCAGAAGTAACCTCATCTATTTTAAAACGCTTTTTACCTTGAATTATAACTGTTACATTTCCATCAGGCATTTTAAGAACGCGAAGAATACGGGCCACAGTACCAATGTTATAAATTTCATTAGCTGATGGATTCTCTACCGTTTCATCTTTTTGGGCCACAACCCCAATCACTTTGCTGCCTTTATTGGCGTCATTAATCAATTTTATCGATTTATCACGCCCAGCAGTTATCGGGATAACCACACCTGGAAATAACACCGTATTTCGCAACGATAAAATGGGAAGCGTTTTTGGTAAATCTTCATTATCTATAGCCTCTTCATCTTCTGGAGTCATTAAAGGAATGAGTTCTGAATTTTCATCAAACTCCTCTAATGACAAACTGTCAAATGATATAATATTAGATTTTTTCATATATAATTTTAAGTCAATCTGTCATCAAAACAGACTACTGCTTTTAAATTTGGGATTCTTAAATTTAGTTTAAATTACTGAAAAACAAATATTTACTAATAAAACCTTGTTTCTCGTTACTATACTAGGTCAATTCCTATGCCACAGTGTTCGTGCTTTTTTAAGAACACTAAAGCTGGCCTGTTTTCTTCAAAATGAAAAGTAAAATAATAGGAATAGAAAGTAGGCCGATCATTAATAAATCGGTTTCAAAGAGGCTTGGTTCCGCTATTAAAGTAATAACAAAACCGCCAATGGCACCACCAAAATGGGCATCATGACCAATATTACCAACACGTTTCTTCATACCATAAATAGAATACAACAAATAGCCAATACCAAAAATATATGCCGGAATGGGAACCGGGATAAAAAAGAAGTAAAGACTCATACCCGGCTGCAGTAAAATGGCCGAATATAAAATACCTGTCACCGCACCACTAGCACCAACGGCACTGTAATAATATTCATCCTTATGAAAATAAAGCGACAATAAACTGCCCAGAATTAAACTCCCCGCATAAATGAGGATGAAATGAAAGGGATCAAGCAATTGGATAACAATGTCTGCAAAGAAATAAAGAGTGATCATGTTGAACAATAAATGCTGCATATCGGCATGTAAGAACCCCGAGCTGAACATTCTAAATTGCTCTCCCTGGCGAATTGGTCCTACTTGAAATTTATATTTTTCAAAAAAACCAAAATCATTAAACCCTTTTAAGGAAACCAAAACATTGGCCGCGATAATAACAATAGTGATGATACTTAAATTAGTCATAAGGTCTAGAGGTTTAAAATCTATTTAATATATCTTTGCGCCTACAAAGCTAAAATTATTTCATGCAATTTCTAGCCTATATTTTGGTTTATCCGTTTTTGTGGTGTATTTCCATATTACCTTTTCGGTTGCTATATGTGTTTTCAGATGGTGTTTATCTTCTATTGTATCATGTTATTGGTTACCGTAAAAAAGTGGTTACTCAAAACTTAAAATTGGTATTCCCTGAGAAATCAGAAGCAGAGATCATGGCGATTCGTAAAATATTCTACATGCATTTATGCGACATGTTCCTGGAGATGGTCAAGACCATGAACATTTCAAAGAAGGAGCTTGAAAAAAGGTTTAAAATTAAAAATCCAGAAGAATTACGTCGTTTGGAAGCCCTCAATAAAAGTATTGTGTTAATGTACGGGCATTATGCCAGTTGGGAGTGGTCTATCCAAATTCAAAATCTTATCAAGTTTGGTGGATTCGGTGTTTACAAAAAACTAGCCAATCCTTATTTTGATAAATTGGTTCGTAATATCAGGTCCAAGTATAATACGGCACTACTAGGCACAAAAGAAGCCATCCAAAGTATAAAACAAAATGAGAAAAAAGGTATAAAAGGAGTTCTGGCCTTTTTAAGCGATCAGTCTCCGCGACTCACCAGTCAGGTTTACTGGAGCAAATTTATGAATATTGAAGTGCCTTGTTTTACCGGTGCAGAACGTCTGGCTAAAGAATTGGATCTTACGATTGCCTACCTTAAAGTTACTAAGGTAAAACGCGGATTTTATGAAGGTGAAATCATAACCTTGAGTGAAACACCGCGGAAATACGATAATTACGAAATAACCGAGATGTTCTTGCGCGAAGTTGAAAAACAGATCTACGAAGCGCCGGAATACTATTTCTGGACACATAAGCGATGGAAACATCGCGGGAAGAAGCCTAATCAGAAATAGATTGTCATTTAAAGCCAAGCGAAGCAATCTTTAAATAGATTCCTGCCTGCGCAGGAATGACATATAACATTCATTGGCACGATCCATCCATGATTGTCATTCCCGCGAAGGCGGGAATCTCCATAAACAACATAGTCTTCAATTTTTTTTGGGCGTTACCCCTCCTTCGTCGAGGTCGGGCTTTCCGCAGTCGCGCTTTGCAAGGCGCTCCAACAATGCTACAATCCCTGCCTGCCGGCAGGCAGGCCTAACGCGAGTGCTGTAATAATGATAGTAACAAAGCAATCTGTTTCATAAGATTACCACGTTACTCCACGCCACGTTATGAGAAATTTTACCGTCGTTGCGAGCAAAGCGAAGCAATCTTTTAATTTGGATTTCCAATCGTGAGATTACCACTTCACTGCGTTCCTCGTAATGACGTTTCCTTTTCATCATTGCGAGCAAAGCGAAGCAAACTGTTTCATAAGTTTACCTCGTCACTCCGTTCCTTGTAATGACCTTAAGATTTAGCAATCTCCCCTAATTCCTCAATAAAACGATCTGCCAGATCATCAGCTTCCTGTTGCGATTTCGCCTCCGTATAAATACGAATGATCGGCTCAGTATTACTTTTTCGAAGATGCACCCAACTCTCAGGAAAATCTATTTTAACCCCATCAATAGTGGTGAGTTTTTCATTTTTATAGCGTTCCTGAATCGTTTTTAAAATTCCGTCAACATCCAATTCAGGTGTGAGTTCAATTTTCTTTTTACTCATAAAATAATTTGGATATGTTGCCCGTAATTCGCTAACGGTCATATTTTTATCTGCCAGTAAGCTTAAGAATAAACCAACACCAACAAGAGCATCACGACCATAATGTGCTGCAGGATAAATAATACCGCCATTACCTTCGCCACCAATAACGACCTTATTTTTCTTCATAAGATTTACCACGTTCACCTCGCCTACCGCACTGGCTTCATAAGTTCCACCATATTTTTCAGTAACATCACGCAGGGCTCTCGTAGAACTCATATTGCTTACGGTATTTCCCGGTGTACGGCTCAACACATAATCGGCGCAAGCCACCAAAGTATATTCTTCGCCAAACATGTTCCCGTTTTCATCCATAAAAGCCAAACGGTCCACGTCTGGGTCAACCACAATACCAAGGTCTGCTTTATGTTTTTTAACAGCCTCTGAGAGATCGGTAAGGTGTTCCTTTAAAGGTTCAGGATTATGTGGAAAACGACCATTAGGTTCGCAATATAATTTGATCACATCAACACCTAAACGGTCTAAAAGTAAAGGAATAGCAATACCTCCGGTAGAATTCACACCGTCTACAACCACTTTAAAGCGTGCTTCTTCAATGGCTGTGACATTAACCAAATCCAAATCTAAAACCTCGATAATATGAAGATCGATATAAGCTTTGTTCTTGGTGATTTTCCCTAAACTATCTACATCAGCGAAGTTCATGTGATCACTCTCAGCGATTTCTAAAATCTTACCACCTTCAACGGCATCCAGAAACTCTCCTTTTTCATTGAGAAGCTTCAAAGCATTCCATTGTTTCGGGTTATGGCTCGCCGTTAGAATTATCCCGCCGTCGGCATGTTCCAGGGTAACAGCTACTTCCACTGTTGGTGTTGTAGATAAACCTATATCCACAACATCGATTCCCATGCCAATGAGCGTATTCATTACCAAACTTTGCATCATTTTACCCGAGATTCGGGCATCTCTACCAACAACCACACGATAATGCTCCTTGTTTCTGTATTGTTTCAGCCAAACCCCATAAGCCGCCGCAAATTTTACGGCATCAATAGGTGTTAAATTATTACCAACGGAGCCACCAATGGTTCCTCTTATTCCGGAAATCGATTTAATTAATGTCATGCTTTTTAAAAATAATAAGCAAATATACAATTCCAAAATTGTATTTCTTATCATGGAATTCGTAAATTTCAAGGATGAATTATTTAGCACATATTTATTTATCCGGTGATGACGATCTTATAACGATAGGCAATTTTATGGCCGATGGCATCAAAGGTAAACACTACAAAAAATACCGAAAGCGGTTGCAAATTGGCATTTTATTGCACCGCCATATTGATACCTTTACAGACGCTCATGATACCGTTAGGAAAAGTACCAAACGTTTGCATTCTAAATACGGGCATTATTCCGGAGTGATCGTTGATATTTTATACGATCATTTTCTGGCTAAAAACTGGAATCAATACTCTGAAATTGCTTTAGCGCCTTATGTTGATAATTTTTATGATTCCCTGGAAAACCATTATGACCTTCTACCGGATCGCATTCAAAAAATGATGCCTTACATGATGACCGATAACTGGTTACTAAGCTATGCGTCTATTGAAGGGATCTCGCGGGTTTTACATGGGATGAATCGCAGAACCAGAAACAGATCCGGGATGCACCAGGCGGTGAATGAACTGGAAACCTTTTATGATGATTTCGAATCAGAATTCACCTATTTTTTTGAAGAACTTAGACACTTTTCAAAAGAAAAATTAAACGAATTAAACCAAAAAATGATATGAAAAAGCTGAGCTATTTATTGGCGGTAATCCTATTGTTCTACACGTGTAAGGCTCCTGAAAAGAAGCCTCATGAATTCGGACTCGTTACAAATCATGCCATGGTGGTATCTGCTCGTGAAGAAGCCTCAAAAATAGGATCTGATATCCTACAGCAAGGTGGTAATGCCTTTGATGCCATGGTAGCAACAGGATTAGCCTTGGCGGTATCCTATCCTTTTGCAGGTAATCTTGGTGGCGGCGGTTTTATGGTTTACAGACAAGGCGATGGAACTGTTGGAGGTCTAGATTTTAGGGAAAAAGCACCGCTTTTAGCAACTAAAAAAATGTATCAGGATGATGACGGAAATATCATTCCCAACAAAAGTACTTTAGGATCCATGGCTATTGGCGTTCCCGGTAGTGTAGCAGGACTATTTGCCGTACATGAAAAGTTTGGATCCCTTCCTCTGGAAACTATCTTTAAACCTGTTATAGCTTTGGCTAAACGTGGTGTGATAGTAAGTTCAAAACAAGAAGCCCGGATAAAAAAATACCAACCTGAATTCAGAAAGGTAAATACAGACAGTATTCCGTTAGAAAAACAATGGAAAACTAATGATACCATTAAATATCCGGTGTTAGCCAATACCCTTCAAGAGTTACTTGAAAAAGGCAAAGATGAATTTTACAAAGGTGAAATGGCTGAAAAACTTGTGAATTTTATTAAGGAGCAAGGTGGTATCATATCGCTTGAAGATATGGCAAAATACGAGGTTAAATGGCGTAAACCCATTGAATTCAAGTATGATGGATTGAAGATTACTTCTATGTCACCTCCATCCAGTGGCGGCGTTTGTTTGGCTGAAATTATGAAAATGATCGAACCTTACAACTTAGACGACTATGGCCATAATTCGCTGAAATCAATTCAAGTGATCACGGAAGCAGAGCGACGCGCATTTGCAGATCGCAACTACTTTTTAGGCGATCCGGATTTTGTGAAAATGCCCATCGCCACACTAATGGATGACGACTATTTAAAAGAGCGCATGTCCAATTTTTCGTTCAAAAAAGCAACGCCTTCCTCTGAAGTATCACATGGTAATATTGAAATTGTTGAAAGTAATGAAACCACCCACTACTCCATTGTTGATCAGTTTGGAAATGCCATTTCCGTTACAACCACCCTGAATGGTGCTTATGGCTCTAAACTTTACTGTTCCGACCTTGGTTTTTTCCTCAATAACGAAATGGATGATTTTAGTAGTAAACCGGGAACTCCAAATATGTTTGGTTTAATAGGTGCCGAAGCCAATAGCATTGCCCCGGAAAAACGGATGTTGAGTTCGATGACCCCAACTATTGTGGAAAAAGACGGAAAATTATTCATGGTTGTAGGTTCACCCGGTGGTTCCACAATTATTACCTCTGTGTTACAAACAATCCTTAATGTTCATGAATTCGATCTCACCATGCAGGAAGCGGTAGATGCTCCTAGGTTTCATCATCAATGGTTACCTGATGAAATTATGTTTGAACCCGAGAGTTTCGATCCTGAAATTATAAATCAACTTCAAAAATTGGGTTATAAAACCAATGAAAAGGATGCGCCGGTAATTGGAAAAGTCGATGCTATACGTATTTTACCTGATAATAGGTTAGAAGGAGGTGCAGATCATCGAGGAGATGATGCCGCTGTCGGTTTTTAAATTTTTTCCTTTATTAACTAAATAGTATTTAATATTTTACATCCTTATTCGAGCTGTTAATCAAGCTTTTAATCTATGAGCGCAAAAAAAACATTAAAAATAATTGGAGGCATTTTGGTTTTCTTAACCTTGCCTAGTTTATTGCTGTTCGGTTTTCTATATTTTAAATATGATGAAGATCTTCCGCAAGGTATTTCAGGTGAACAAGCTGATGTTGTCGCGCAAAAAATGCTCGAAGCCCTGGATTATAAGGCTTTTGAGGATACCGCTGTAATTGAATGGACCTTCAAAGGCAGGCGCCACTATAAATGGAATAAAGAAAAGCACACCTGCGCTGTGGAATGGGAAGATTACAAGGTGGTTTTGGATTTAAGACATCATGAAAAAAGCAAAGCTTTCGTGCATGGATTTACGCTAGAAAGTGAACTGGCAAAGAAATACATCGCCAAAGCGCTTAAATACTATAACAACGACTCCTTTTGGTTGGCTGCTCCTTACAAAGTATTTGATCCCGGAACAGAGCGTCAGAAAATTGATTTACCTCACGATCAAACGGGTTTGTTGGTAACTTATACCTCCGGCGGAACGACTCCCGGCGATTCCTATTTATGGCTGTTAGACGAAAACTACAATCCAACTGCTTTTAAAATGTGGGTTTCTATATTACCTATTGATGGTTTAGAGGCCAGTTGGAACGATTGGACTACAACAGAAACCGGAGCCATATTACCAACATTTCATAAATTTTTAATCTTCGGAATTCAAAATTCATACATCAAAACCAGTTTCTAAAACGTTTCCTTAAAATTTCTGTTTTTTCAAAGGATTATCTCAAACCCAAATCAAACTTCACAACTTTTTAACACTTAAAATTGTACCTTTGCACTTTTGCTGATTTATGACCCAATTTGATGAATTTATCGAAGTAAAAGGTGCCCGGGTTCACAACCTCAAGGACATTGACGTTTCCATTCCTCGGGAGCAATTAGTTGTGATAACTGGACTTTCAGGTAGCGGAAAATCTTCGCTGGCATTTGATACTATTTATGCTGAAGGACAACGTCGTTATATCGAGACCTTTTCGGCTTATGCCCGTCAGTTTTTAGGAAGCCTGGAACGACCGGATGTTGATAAAATTGATGGCTTATCCCCAGTGATCGCCATCGAGCAAAAAACAACAAGTAAATCGCCTCGTTCCACCGTTGGAACTATAACGGAGATCTACGATTTTATGCGATTACTTTTTGCCCGTGCCAGTGACGCTTACAGTTACAATACGGGTGAAAAAATGGTGAGCTACAGCGACGAGCAAATCAAAGAACTAATTCTTCAGGATTTTGAAGGAAAACGTATTAATATTCTGGCACCGGTTGTTCGTTCACGTAAAGGTCACTACCGTGAGTTATTTGAACAAATAGCCAAACAAGGTTTCGTTAAAGTACGCACAGACGGAGAAATAAAGGATCTCGTAAAAGGCTTAAAACTAGACCGTTATAAGACTCATGATATTGAGATCGTTATCGATCGTTTGAAAGTTGATAATTCCAAAGACAATGAAAAACGCCTTGCTGAAAGCATTAATACAGCCATGTACCACGGCGATGATGTTTTATTGGTAATTGATCAAGACACACAAGAAAGCCGTTATTTCAGTAGAAATTTAATGTGTCCGAGTACCGGAATTTCATACCCTAACCCGGAGCCAAATAATTTCTCTTTCAACTCTCCAAAGGGTGCCTGCGATCACTGTAACGGTATTGGAGAATTATATGAGGTAAATATTAATAAGATCATACCGGATGATTCGCTTTCCATAAAAAACGGAGCTTTGGCACCACACGGGCCGGAGAAAAAGAGTTGGATCTTCAAACAATTGGAAACCATAGCACAACGCTATGATTTCAAAATGACCGATCCTTTTAAAGAAATTCCTGAGGAAGCCAAACAAATGATCTTATTTGGAGGGAATGAAAAATTCTCTGTAGAAAGCAAAACGCTGGGTGTAACCCGAAACTATAATATAGAGTTTGAAGGCGTTGCAAATTTTATTGAAAACCAATATAAATCGGCTGAAACAACATCATTGAAACGCTGGGCAAAGAATTACATGGATAAAATTGAATGTCCCGTTTGTGAAGGTACCCGACTTAAAAAAGAATCTCTTTATTTTAAAATAAATAATAAAAATATTGCTGAGTTAGCCCAACTCGATATCATCGAACTATTTGACTGGTTTAATGAATTAAACGAACACCTCTCAGAAAAACAATTAAAAATTGCTGAAGAGGTTTTAAAAGAAATCAAGACCAGATTACAATTTCTACTTGATGTTGGTTTGGATTATTTGAGTTTGAATCGTAGTTCAAAATCCTTATCAGGCGGTGAAGCACAGCGTATTCGTCTGGCAACCCAGATTGGTTCGCAACTTGTTGGTGTACTTTATATTCTGGATGAACCGAGCATTGGTTTACATCAGCGTGATAACGATAAATTGATCAACTCTTTAGTTTCCTTAAGAGATATCGGGAATTCTGTGATTGTTGTGGAACATGATAAGGACATGATCGAACGGGCCGATTACGTGATCGATATTGGTCCGCGTGCCGGCAAACACGGTGGTAAGATCATTAGCATTGGTTCACCAAAGGAATTGAAAAGTCATGATACTTTAACTGCAGACTATTTAAATGGAACAAAGGAGATTGAGGTCCCTAAAACACGACGCGAGGGCAACGGCCATATTCTGGAGCTAAAGGGCTGTACAGGAAATAACCTTAAAAATGTGTCTGTAAAATTTCCATTAGGAAAAATGATAGGGGTCACCGGAGTTTCAGGAAGCGGAAAATCAACATTGATCAATGAAACGCTCTACCCTATTCTGAATGCGCATTTCTTTAATGGCGTAAAAAAACCGATGCCTTATAAAAGTATCAAAGGTTTAGAACATTTGGATAAAGTGATCGATATCAATCAATCGCCCATCGGAAGAACACCCCGTAGTAATCCGGCAACGTATACGGGAACCTTTAGTGAGATTCGCTCGCTATTTGCCAAAATACCGGAAGCTATGATTCGAGGTTATAAACCGGGACGCTTCAGTTTTAATGTTAAAGGGGGACGTTGTGAAACCTGTCAAGGCGCAGGAGTTCGGGTAATAGAAATGAATTTTCTGCCGGATGTGTATGTAGAATGCGAGACTTGTCAGGGAAAACGCTTCAATCGGGAAACATTAGAGATCCGTTATAAAGGAAAATCGATCAGCGATGTTTTGGATATGACGATCAATGAAGCCGTTGAATTCTTCGAACACATTCCAAAAATTCACCGGAAATTAAAAACGATTAAAGACGTTGGTCTGGGCTACATTACTTTAGGACAACAGAGCACAACCTTATCCGGTGGTGAAGCACAGCGTATAAAACTCGCTACCGAACTCTCCAAACGCGATACAGGAAATACTTTTTACATCCTTGATGAACCTACTACAGGCTTACATTTTGAAGACATCCGTGTTTTGATGCAGGTTTTGAATAAACTGGTTAATAAAGGTAATACGGTGCTGATTATAGAACATAATTTAGACGTTATAAAAACCGTAGATCATATCATTGATATTGGCTACGAAGGCGGAAAAGGCGGCGGAAAGATTATTGTTGAAGGCACCCCGGAAGATGTTGTAAAACATAAAAAAAGTTACACGGCTAAGTTTTTGCAAAAAGAATTACATTAGCATAAAATGAAATAATATCATGAGAGGAGAACACCATCCAAAAGGTTGGAATGAGATCAAAACCAATGATGCCTGGGCTATTTTTAAGATCATGGGCGAGTTTGTTTACGGTTTTGAGAATATGAGTAAAATTGGACCTTGTGTGTCCATTTTTGGTTCAGCCAGAACCAAACCGGAACAAATGTATTATAAGCTTACAGAAGAAATTGCCAAAAAGATCGTGGAAGCCGGTTATGGTGTCATAACAGGCGGTGGCCCCGGTATTATGGAGGCGGGTAACAAAGGCGCTCACCTGGGCGGCGGCACATCAGTAGGACTTAATATTGAACTTCCGTTTGAGCAGCATGATAATCCGTATATCGATCATGATAAAAGTTTGGATTTTGATTACTTTTTCGTTCGGAAGGTCATGTTTGTAAAGTATTCACAAGGTTTTGTGGTTATGCCCGGAGGTTTTGGAACTTTGGATGAATTATTTGAAGCGATGACCCTGATTCAAACACATAAAATTGAAAAATTCCCCATTATTCTGGTGGGATCTGATTTTTGGAAAGGTTTAATGGATTGGGTTAAAAATACCTTATTAACCGCTAACAATAACATCAGCGAAAAGGATCTGGATCTGATTCATTTAGTAGATACTTCCGATGAAGTTATTGAAATCCTGAACGCATTCTACGATCAGTCCGGTTTAAGTCCAAATTTCTAAATTGTATTTAAATCATCTTAGCAATAATGTTAAGCTCCGATAAATTGAAATATCCTACAACTTATTTCATTATATTGCGAAGCCTTAAAACAAGTTCACCTAAATCGTTATTCTAAGTTGAAATCACGCCTGTTTATTTTTTCTCTGGTTTTCCTTGTAAACTATATGAGCTTCGGTCAGAATAAAATCGACCTGAAAGCAGATTTTAATGTACGGGATCATACCATAAAAATCAAACAGCGCATCGTATACCAAAATACCTCTGAGAAAACGCTGGACACTATCTATTTGAACAATTGGCCGAATAGCTATGCTACCAAAAAAACAGCTTTAGCCACACGTATTGCCGATGAGTTTATTAATGATTTTCATTTGGCAAAAAATGAAGATCGCGGCTATTCTGTGGTAACCTCCATGACACAGGATAGTGTTCCTGTAGATTTTAAACCTTTAAAAGATCAGATCGATGTTCTCAAAGTTGTTCTGAACAAACCTGTTAAACCCGGTGAAAGTTATACCCTGAATCTGGCGTATGTGGTCAAGGTTCCTAATAGTAAATTTACGAGTTATGGTGTAACAGATATAGGTGATTATAATTTACGGTATTGGTACATTACCCCAGCGGTATTCGACGGTTCCTGGCATTATTACAGTAATAAAGGTCTGGATGATCTTTATATTCCAAAAGCGGATATTGACCTTGAAGTTAATTATCCTGAATACTATGATCTCACTTCAGAATTGGATAAGGTTAAAAACAGGGTTCGCGACAGTGTAAAAACACAGATTTTAACCGGAAAAGATCGTATCAGTACTAAATTATTCCTTAATAAAGAGCCAAAATTCAACCGCATAAAAGGTGATGATTTTTCTCTGATATCCAGTATTTCTGATACCGAGTTGGATGTTTTGGATAAAGTTTTAATTACGGAACGTATCAGTAAATTTTTGTTTCAAAATTTCGGACAATATCCCTTCAATAAATTATTGGTAACCCAAATTGATTATGATAAAAACCCCATCTACGGACTCAATTTCTTGCCTAAATTCATAAAACCCTATCCGGATCATTTTCAATATGAATTAAAAGTATTGAAGATCGCCCTGCACAATTATTTAGAGAATACACTGCTTTTAAACCCCAGAAAGGAACAGTGGTTGTTAGACGGTATACAAATGTTCTATATGATGAACTACGTTGATGAATTTTATCCGGATATGAAATTCCTTGGGTCGATTGCTGATTTTTGGGGCGTGCGCTCATTTCATGCAGCGGATATGCGTTTCAATGATAAATATGTTTTAGGTTTTATGTTGATGGCACGAACCAACCGCGATCAGCCGCTCAATATGGCGAAGGATTCGCTTCTGAAATTCAATAATAATATCGCGAATAAGTACAAGGCTGGTGTTGGGTTTAAATACCTCGATGATTTTATAAACAGTGATACTTTAGAAGCTGCTATTGAAGACTTTTTGTACTATCACAAATTAGAACCAACCTCCACAAAAGAATTCGAAAGTTTTTTAAAATCGCGAACCAAAAAGAATATTGATTGGTTTTTTGATGATTATGTGAATAGCCGAAAGAAAATCGATTTTAAGATTAAAAGCGTTCGAAAGACCGAAGATTCCATTACGCTAACCATTAAAAACAAACGAGAAAACAAAGTACCGGTTTCCCTTTTTACGCTTCGCAATGATACCATAGTTTCAAAACGCTGGATCGAAGCCATTGACTCCTCCAAAACCATCACCATTCCAAGGGAAAACGCTGATAAACTTGTACTAAATTACAATAAAGTTATTCCTGAAATTAATTTACGAGATAACTGGAAATCCCTGAAAGGTTTCTTTTTTAACAACAAACCGCTTCAAGTTCGGGTATTTCAAGATGTTGAAGATCCTTATTACAACCAATTATTCTTCATGCCTGTAATTGAATTCAGAAACATTTATGACGGTTTAACACTTGGCCTTAGAGCGTATAATAAAACCTTGCTTCATAAAAGATTGAATTATAAACTGGAACCCAAATACTCCCTTCAATCTAAATCCATTACCGGTTCAGGTTTTGTTTCAATGACGCATTATCTTGAAAATTCAGATCTATACGATGTTACTTATGGTCTTGGCTTTGGTTATTCTTCTTACGCTAAAGATTTGTTCGTGCGGCAATTTGCTCCAACGGTCAAACTTTATTTTCGTGAAGCTGATGATTTCAGATCGAATAAACGCCAATTGGTTTCCCTACGTTATGTTGATATTCACCGGGACAAGGATGTTAACAACATTCTTACTAAAAATGAACCTAACTATGGCGTATTCAATGCGCGATACATTTATTCCAATGATAATTTGATTCACTTTAATAAATGGTATACAGATTTTCAGCTGGGGCATAAATTCAGCAAACTATCTTTTACTTATGAATACCGCCGTTTGTTTGAGAACAACCGGCAATTAAATATGCGCTTATTTACAGGATTTTTCCTGAAAAACGATAATCCACTAGACTCCGATTACTTTAGTTTCGCACTAGACCGACCAACCGATTATTTATTTGATTACAATTATTTAGGACGATCAGAGGCTTCCGGAATCTTTAGTCAGCAGTATATTGATGCTGAAGGTGGATTTAAATCGAAATTGGAAACACCATTTGCCAATCAATGGATTAGTACTTTGAACGTCAGTACGACCTTATGGAAATACGTTTTAATGTATGGTGATCTGGGCGTTGTGAAAAATAAATTTAACGATCCTTTTATTGCCTACGATTCAGGAATTAGAGTGAATTTGGTAACAGATTATTTTGAGATCTATTTCCCTGTTTATTCGAATCTAGGTTGGGAAATCAGTCAGCCTAATTACAGTCAAAAAATAAGATTTAAATTCACGGTAGATCCTCAAGTCCTATTTGGATTATTCCGTCGTCGTTGGTACTAAATATTTAATTAATTTCAGTAAAATGACAGTTTAAATGTATAATTCATAATATTTTTTCGTTAAATTCATAATAATTAATTATAGTCTAAAAATTAGTGTCTAATAACTATTGCAAAAACGATAAAGATTAAGTACTTTTGCACGAGCCAAAGCATAACAAAATGCAAGACTTACCAGATTTGAAAAATAACCTTTCTTTTGAAGATTTTAAGACGGAAGTTTTAAATGATTATAAAACTGCTGTACGAAGCCGTGAATGTAGTCTTTTAGGACGTCGGGAAGTACTCACAGGAAAAGCGAAATTTGGAATTTTTGGTGATGGTAAAGAAGTGCCACAGTTAGCCATGGCGAAAGCCTTTATTAAGGGTGACTGGCGCTCCGGATATTACCGCGATCAAACCTTTATGATGGCTATTGGCGAATTAACACCGGAACAGTTCTTCGCCGGTTTATATGCTGATACCGATCTGGAAAATGAACCGATGTCGGCCGGTCGTCAAATGGGAGGTCATTTTGCTACCCATAGCCTGAACGATGATGGCACCTGGAAAGATCTTACCAAGCAGTACAACTCCAGTGCCGATATTTCTCCGACAGCCGGACAAATGCCGCGGTTATTAGGTTTAGCGCAAGCATCAAAACTGTATAGAAAACTCAAAGATCTGAACGCCTCAAAATTCTCGGATAAAGGGAATGAAGTTGCCTGGGGCACAATTGGTAATGCGAGCACCAGTGAAGGTTTATTTTTTGAGACCGTGAATGCCGCAGGAGTTTTGCAGGTCCCCATGGTTATTAGTGTTTGGGATGATGAATACGGAATTTCCGTTCCGGCCAAATATCAAACTACAAAAGAAAATATTTCAGAGGTTCTTAGTGGTTTTCAACGTACAGAAAATGAAAAAGGCTTTGAAATCCTTCGTGTAAAAGCCTGGGATTATGCCAATCTTATAGAAACCTATCAGGAAGCAGCCACGATTGCTCGAGAAGAGCATGTCCCTGTATTGATTCACGTTACGGAAGTCACACAACCTCAAGGACATTCTACATCAGGATCTCATGAGCGTTATAAAAGTCCGGAACGTCTGGAATGGGAAAAGCAGCACGATTGTAATGCTAAAATGCGTGAATGGATGATCCAGACGGGTATTGCCGACAATGAAACGATTACCGAAATTGAACGCCATATCAAGCGCGAAGTTCGTGATGCCAAGAAAAATGCCTGGAACACGTTTTTAAAACCTATAATTAAAGAACGTCAGGAAGTTACTGGTCTATTAAGTAGTTTGGCCTCTAAGAGCCCAAATGGTGTATTTATTAAAAAATTAAAAGAAAGTCTGGCTGGTATTGATGAGCCAAACCGAAAAGATATTTTTTCTCACGGAAGAAAAGCGCTTCGTTATGTTATTGGAGAAAATTTACCGGAGAAAGAACAATTAAAGTCGTGGTTAAATAAGACTTACGAGGTTGTTGAGCCTAAATTCAGTTCTCATTTATACTCAGAGACCAACAGATCCAATATTTTAATTAAAGAAGTGAAACCGGTTTACGATGCTGATGCGGCTTCGGTAGACGGGAGAATCATTCTTCGAGATAATTTTAAAACCCTGTTTTCAAATCATCCTGAAGCACTAATATTTGGTGAAGATACCGGAAACATTGGTGATGTGAATCAGGGATTAGAAGGCTTACAGGAAAAATTTGGCGCACTTCGCGTAGCCGATACAGGAATTCGTGAAGCTACAATTATTGGCCAGGGTATCGGTTTGTCACTACGGGGCTTCCGCCCTATTGCAGAGATCCAATATCTGGATTACCTGATGTATGCGCTTCAAATTATTAGCGATGATCTGGCCACAACACACTACCGCACCAAAGGAAAACAAAAAGCGCCCTTAATTGTGCGAACGCGTGGACATCGTCTGGAAGGTATCTGGCATTCCGGGTCTCAAATGGGAGGTATATTGAATTTAGTTCGCGGAATTCATGTTCTGGTTCCTAGAAATATGACTAAAGCTGCCGGTTTTTACAATACCTTAATGCAAGGTGATGATCCGGCCTTGATCGTAGAATGTTTGAATGGATATCGTTTAAAAGAAAAAATGCCTTCAAATTTAAGTGAGATAAAAACACCTATTGGCGTTGTTGAAACTTTAAAAGAAGGTAGCGATATTACGGTAGTTTCTTATGGTTCTACTTTACGTTTGGTTGAAGAAACGTCAAAAGATCTGACTGCGGCAGGCATTGATATTGAAATTATCGATGTTCAATCCTTGTTACCATTCGATCTTAATAAAGACATACTTAAAAGTACCCAAAAAACAAATCGTCTCATTATTATTGATGAAGATGTTCCTGGAGGTGCCTCTGCCTATATTTTAAATGAGATTTTAAATAAACAAAACGCCTATAAATATCTTGACAGTCAACCTAAAACCTTAACAGCGAAAGAGCATAGACCTGCATATGGTAACGATGGAGATTATTTTTCTAAGCCTTCGGCGGAAGATATATTTGAAACGATCTACGCGATGATGCATGAGGTGAATCCGAAAGATTATCCTAAGTTACGCTAGGCTGTTTTAAAAACAAATTATAGAATAACCATTGTACTTGCAATGGTTTTTTTATTTTTATTCAAATTGAATTTTTAAATGAAAGCAGCGTCCATACGAGATATTAAAAAAGAACTTACTACACTTACCGCTCAGGAATTGCAGGATTTGTGTTTACGATTAGGACGCTTTAAAAAAGAAAATAAAGAGCTCCTCTCCTATTTATTATTTGAATCTTTTGATGAAGACGCTTATGTGGAAAGTATTAAAGGATATATGGATGAAAGCTTTGAAACGATTAATACAGCCAGCTTTTTTTATATCCGAAAATCCGTTAGGAAGATCCTGAAAAATGTAAAAAAGTTTATTCGCTATTCTCAAAAAAAGGAAACAGAAGTGGATTTACTGCTCTATTTCTGTGAAAAACTCCGCGATTTTAAACCTTCAATACAGCGCAGTTCACAATTGCGGAATTCATACAACCGTCAATTGCTTTTGGCGAAGAAAGTTTTAAAAGGTTTACATGAAGATCTACAATTCGAATTCGAGGAAAAACTTGAATATCTAAAACCTCTTTGATTACTCGTTCAGGAGATCAGTTACAAAACTTTTGAATTCTCTCTTGAAATCCTCATATTTTTCGCCTGTTGCCGGTCCGTTGAATCCCGTATGAATTTTTCTTACTGTTCCCGTTTTATCCAAATAGATCAGTGTTGGATAAGACAAAATATGATTCAGCATGGGTAATTTTTTATTCGCTTCATTCTTATTGCTTGAGCCTATTTGCGCTAACAATACAGGATAAGTGATTCCTGTATTTTCCTTTAATCTTTTGATATTATTGAACAGCTTCCTCAGTTTTAGCATATTCAAAGGATAGCGCTACGATTTCAATATCCCTGGACTTATTCTCAGTATAAAAATCTGCTAAAAACCGACTTTCATCCAAACAATTCGGACACCAGGTTCCCATAATTTGAACCAAAACAACTTTATTTTCAAATCGAGCATCCGACAAACTAACCTCATTCCCATCAGCGTCAAGGAACGTAAAATCTATGGTTTTATATCCCGGTTTTAAGAACGTTAGGGAATCGGCGTCCGGTAATTCGAACGTACCATTTCGCCAGGCGGTAAAAGGTTCTTTCCAATGGTTTCCCGAATAAAACATCCCATGAATACTATCTTTAGTTATTTTTCCTGTGAACAGGAATGCATGTGATCCATCAAAAGTTGATAACTTCAATTGATCGCCATCTACCACACCATCCAAAAACCGGTAATCTCCGGTTGTAGTTCGAAAAGTACCTACAATTTGACTTCCGCTTTGCGAAAAAATACCTTTGGCGATATAACTATTTTCAGCTTCATGCGGACTAAAAACAGTTTCCCAATTACCTGAAATATCAAACTCGGGCTTATTTTTCACGGTAAATCGCACGGAATCACGTTGGGCTTCAAAAGGTAGTGAACGTTTTAAACTGGGTGTGATAAAGTTTCCTTTCAGCATATTATCCTTCAGCTTTGCTGCAATAAAACTTTCAAAAACAGGCATTTGAATAAAAACAGAATCATTTCGATAAGTAATATCTTCAACTTTAACCGTTTCACCGGCATTAAATATACTTAAGGTAGAATCTGAGGTTACTTCAAAAATAAAAGGCATATCATTATCGTCTTGTGCCTTAAAAACACCTCGGTAAGTGCCTAAAGTAAGGGTTTCTGACTTTGGGCTTTGCTGACAACCAAGAAAAATAAGACCAATTAATACGGACAAGAAATACCTCATAAACTATGTTTTTAAAAAAGAAGGTCTAAATAACAACAATAGCGGCACAAATAAAAAGGATTAAAAGGATTTTTTATTTTGGCTTTATTTGAATGCTAACACCTTTATTTTATCTTTGCCGATAAATCCAAGGACTACGATTTATGAAGATTTCTTACAACTGGTTAAAACAGTTTTTAAAAACAGATTGGACCGCCGAACAAACCAGCGAATTATTAACAGACCTGGGGCTTGAAGTAGAAGGACTAGAACTGTATCAATCAGTTAAAGGCGGCTTGGAAGGTGTTGTTGTGGGGCATGTTTTAACTTGTGTGAAACATCCTAATGCCGATAAATTAAAATTAACTACCGTAGATATAGGAGCCAACGAGCCGGTTCAAATCGTATGTGGCGCTCCCAATGTTGCTGCAGGACAGAAAGTGCCTGTGGCTACCATAGGAACCACCTTATACAATGAAGAAGGCGAACCCTGGACCATTAAAAAAGGAAAGATACGAGGCGAGGAGAGTCAGGGGATGATCTGTGCGGAAGACGAATTAGGCCTTGGCACCTCACATGCCGGTATTATGGTATTGGATGCCGACCTTGTACCCGGAACACCTTGTGAGGAGATTTTTAAAATTGAAAACGATCGTGTTTTTGAAATTGGTTTAACACCCAACCGAGCCGATGCTATGAGCCATTTTGGAGTAGCTCGCGATCTGAAAGCCGGACTATTGCAAAAAGATATCAATCTGGAACTTATAACACCTTCTGTGAGTGCCTTCCGAGTGGATAGCCGCATTTTGAAAATGGATGTGGATGTTTTGAACAAAGAATTAGCACCACGTTATTGCGGCGTTACCATTTCCGGATTAAAAGTAAAAGAATCACCAGAATGGCTGCAACACCGTTTAAAAGCTATAGGATTAACACCAATAAATAATGTTGTAGACGCTACAAATTATGTGTTACATGAACTCGGCCAGCCTTTACATGCCTTTGATGCTAATAAAATTTCAGGGAATACCGTAGAAGTGAAAACTTTAAAATCGGGTACAAAATTCACAACATTGGACGGTGTAGAGCGTGAATTACACGAAGACGACCTCATGATCTGTGATGCTGAAAAACCCATGTGTATCGCCGGTATTTTTGGTGGTGAACATTCCGGTGTTACAGAACAAACTACTAGTATTTTTCTTGAAAGCGCTTATTTTAACCCGGTAAGCATTCGTAAAACTGCCAAACGTCATGGATTGAATACAGACGCCTCTTTCCGCTTTGAGCGTGGTATCGATCCAAATATTACAGAATATGCCTTAAAACGTGCTACTTTGCTTATCCAGGAGGTTGCCGGTGGAGAAATTACGAGTGATATTGTTGATATTTATCCTAATAAGATCAAAGATTTTGAGGTTCGATTGAGTTTCGAAAATGCCAAAAACCTTATTGGTGAAGAGATTCCAAAGGAAACCATAAAACAGATATTAACCTCTTTGGAAATCAAGGTTAATAACGTTACTGAAACCGGCCTGGGATTAACTGTTCCGGCATATCGAAATGATGTACAGCGAGAAGCAGATATTATTGAAGAGATCCTTCGCGTTTATGGATATAATAATATTGGAACCACTGAAAAACTCAATGCGTCCATTTCCAGTACAACGCGTTTTGAAGATTATAAAATTCAAAATATTGTTGCTAATCAATTGGTATCACAGGGCTTTTATGAGATACTCTCCAATTCGCTAACAACACCAAATTATATCGCTCTTAGCGACAGTTTGAAAGAAGACTACAACATTAGCATATTGAACCCGCTGAGTAACGATCTCTCTGTGCTGAGACAAAGTTTATTGTTTTCCGGTTTGGAGACGGTTAGCTTCAACATTAATAGAAAACGGAATGATCTAAAACTTTTTGAATTCGGTAAGACCTATCATAATTATAAAGAAAGTCGAGAAGAATTCAAGCATTTATCCCTATTTGTAACCGGTGATCTCCATCAGGAAACCTGGACTGATCCAAATAAAAAAGGAGATTTCTTCTATTTGAAAGGTATTGTTAATAGTATGCTGGAACGCCTGGGTGTTTCCAGATTTAAGGAATATCCGGTTGAAAATGATGTTTTTAGTGAAGGTTTATCGCTTCAGTTAGGAAAAACCAAACTTGTTGATTTCGGTATCGTTAAGAAAACCGTATTAAAACACTTTGATATTAGTCAGGAGGTTTTATATGCAAACGTATACTGGGATGCGATATTGGATATTGTGAAACGCAACAAAATTACCTTTAAACCAATTACGAAATATCCTGAAGTACGTCGTGATTTTGCATTATTGGTGGGCGATCAGGTTACGTTTGAATCGATTTACAACATCTCCAAACAAACCGAAAAGAAATTATTAAAAGCAATCAATCTATTTGATGTGTACCAGGGTAAAAATTTACCAAAAGGTAAAAAAAGTTATGCGGTAAGTTTTACGTTTCAGGATGAGACCAAGACCCTAACAGATAAGCAGATAGACAAGATTATGCAGAAATTACAAAGCAATTTCGAAAAACAGCTTGGCGCTGAATTACGGTAATCATAAGTTTTTCTTATCACCAAAAGAGCCTGTATAAGCGGGCTCTTATCGTTTTATTTCGTATCTTAAGTACAGGATAAAATACGTTATTATGGCTCATCAGGATTATATTAAAATTTATACCGGCGAATTCATTACGGTACAACGCATCAGTGACATTTTAGAAAATGAAGGTATTACTCCTGTGATAAAAGACCGCACCGGAAGTGGTTTAACACCACTTTTTGGGGCATCCAATCCATCCGTTCAGGAAATTCACGTTCATAAAGAAGAATTGGACAATGCCGTTAAAATCGTTGAAAGCTTTCTTAGTGAATTACAAAACGACTAAGCCTCAACGGCGTACATTTTATCGCGTTGCTCTCTAATGTTTTTATCCTGCATGTATTCGTCGAAGGTCATGTAACGATCGATGATTCCATTAGGGGTCAATTCAATCACACGATTAGCCACAGTTTGCGCAAATTCATGATCATGTGTGGTAAACAAAATAGTCCCTTTAAAATTCTTCAGTGAATTATTAAACGCAGTAATACTTTCGAGATCCAGGTGGTTTGTTGGTTCATCTAACATCAATACATTGGCACGTTGCATCATCATACGGCTCAACATACATCGCACTTTTTCTCCTCCGGAAAGTACATTCGATTTTTTTAAGGCTTCATCACCACTAAAAATCATTTTTCCAAGAAAACCACGAATGTATACTTCTTCGCGCTCTTCTTCCGTCTTCGCCCATTGGCGCAACCAATCTACTAAAGACAGATCATTATTAAAATACTCACTATTATCTAAAGGCAAATAGGATTGCGTTGTAGTGACACCCCATTGGAATTTACCGGCATCAGCCTTTTCTTTTCCGTTAATGATCTGATAAAAAGCAGTTGTGGCTCTGGAATCTCTGGAAAATACCACAACCTTATCGCCTTTTTTAAGATTCAGATCAATATTTCGAAAAAGAAGTTCCCCGTCAAGAGAAGCTTGCAAGCCTTCAATATTCAAAATCTGGTCTCCTGCTTCACGTTCACGTTCAAAAATAATAGCAGGGTAACGACGACTACTTCTTCGGATTTCACCAATATTCAATTTTTCCAACATCTTCTTTCTACTGGTGGCCTGCTTACTTTTGGCAACGTTGGCAGAAAAACGTCGGATAAACTCTTCCAATTCCTTTTTCTTCTCCTCTGCTTTTTTATTCTGCTGGGCGTGCTGTCTGGCAGCTAACTGAGAAGACTCATACCAAAAGGTGTAGTTACCGGAATAGTGATTTATCTTTCCAAAATCGATATCCGAAATGTGGGTACAAACCGCGTCTAAAAAGTGACGGTCGTGAGATACCACAATAACACAATTATCATAATTCGCCAGGAAATTTTCCAGCCAGGAAATAGTTTCATAATCCAGATCGTTTGTAGGCTCATCCATGATCAGTACATCCGGATTTCCGAACAATGCCTGAGCTAAAAGCACACGTACCTTTTGTTTACCATCCAGATCACTCATCAAATTGTAATGCAAATCCTCTTTAATACCCAAGTTCGAAAGTAAAGCTGCGGCATCACTGTCGGCATTCCAACCGTTCATTTCTTCAAAAGCAACCTGCAACTCTCCTATTTTCTCGGCATTTTCATCAGAGTAATTGGCATAAAGAGCATCAATTTGAGTTTTCAATTCAAATAAAGGCTTATTTCCCATTAAAACAGTTTTCAAAACTGTATGATCATCGTATAAGTTGTGATTTTGCTCCAACACAGACATACGTTTTCCGGATTCTAAAGAAACATGACCCGACGTTGGATCCATTTTTCCTGAGATAATTTTCAGAAACGTTGATTTACCGGAACCGTTCGCCCCTATAATACCATAGCAATTACCACTATTAAATGTGGTATTTACATCGTCAAAAAGCACGCGTTTTCCGAATTGAACTGATAAGTTGGATACTGTTAACATAGCCCTATTTTAATATTTCGGCAAAAGTAGAAAATTGAATCCTTTAATCGAAACTTAAATAGCTATTTTTAACGTTCCAAAGGGTTTATAGCTCCAATGTTAAGTAAATATTAACAACGCCTTAACAGGAGTTTATTAGAACAAGATTTATTTTTGTTAAGGATAAATATATTCAGACGGATTTATGAGGTTATATATTTCGATAGTTTCGCTTGTAATGTCCGCCCTCTTTCTGGGATGCGCCAATAAGGCAAACGACACTAACAACGATTATGCATATTTTGGGGGTGAAATTGTAAATCCTCAAAGTAATTATATCATTTTAACTAAAGACGAAAAACCCATCGATACCATCATGCTCGATGGTAAAAATCGTTTTATGTATAAATTTGATCATGTAGAAGAAGGTCTTTATTCTTTCTATCATGGTGGCGAACTTCAAATGATAATGCTCGAACCAAAGGATAGCCTGTTGATTCGTTTGAATACCATGGAATTTGACGAATCCCTGGTTTTTTCAGGTATCGGTTCAAAACGCAACAATTTTCTTATCAACGATTTTCTTGAAAACGAGAAAACGAAGCCCCGTTTGTACAGCTATTGTCAATTATCTCCAGAGGATTATATAAGTCATATCGATTCTGTTAAGGCGTCAAAAATGCAAAAACTTAATGATTTTGTAGCGAAATACGGTGCTTCAGAGATGTTTAAGGATTTTGTGAAAACAAACGCCGAATACAGTTATTATTCAAGTAAGGAAATTTATCCGTTTTTACACCGAGGTAAGAACAAAAGAGAAATTCTAGCATCTTTACCTGATGATTTTTTCGATTACAGAAAAAATATTGATTACAATGATGAAAAGCTTAAAGATCATTTTTTATATAGAGCTTTCTTACGTTACAGTTTTAATACCGAAGCATTGCAGGAACATCTCAATCATACCAATAAGGATAGCTTTGGACGTACCTCGCTGTGCTACAATATGGATAAATTAAAACTGATTGATAGTTTGGTAAAAAATCCTAAAATGAAGGACGACCTCTTGTATTACTTCACCATAAATTATCTTACACAGTGCAAGAATTTGGATAATAATCAGAAAGTTTTGAATTTCTTTTTAGCCAAAAGCAAAAACTCCAAAAATAACCAGACTCTAGAACGATTTAATACAGCAGTTCAAAATTTACAGATAGGTCATGATTTTCCAAACATAGCACTGGTGAATTATGACAATCATGATGTAAACATTAATGATGTTATAAAACAACCTACAGTGATATCATTTTGGTCCAATGATTATTTCAATCATTTCAGAGAAAGTCATTTTAAGATTAAAGAACTCCGAAAAAAATATCCTGAGGTGAACTTTATCATGATAAACATTGATGACTTGTCGAATTCTGATAAATCAAAATTAGCATTAAAGCAAAACCGGTTTGGTTATACAAATGAATATTTTTTAAAAGATCCGAAGAAATCTGCTGAAGATCTGGCAGTTTATCCGATGACCAAAACCTTCTTAGTGAATCATAACGATAAGATTGTGAATAACAATACCAACATTTTTTCTGTTCATTTTGAAGAACAACTCTTAGGCTTGATCAACCAGTAATCCTAGAGTTTATAATGTTTCATCAACATTTTTTCGTAGACTTTATCCGGTAAAATCCGTTTTAATACTATTGAAAATTTTTGCAAAAAGTCCCCTACTTTGTAGTGGCCTTTAGGGTTTTTAGATTGAATAATCTTATAAACTGCCAAGGCCATTTCCTTAGGATCACTACCACTATCAACATGAGAATTCATTAAATCAAGTGTATTTTTATAAGAGGTTTTATAGGGCGAATCCTCCAAAACGGGTGCATGATAACGTCCGGAAGCAATATTGGTAGCAAAATCACCTGGAGCCACGTTGGTCAAATGAATATTAAAAGCTTTGATTTCCATCCGAAATGCCTCCGTAATAAGTTCTAAGGCTCCCTTACTAGCACTGTAAAAACCGCGAAATGGCAATCCCATGTACCCAGCTATTGAAGTGACATTAATAATAAGTCCGGAATTTTGTTTCCGCATTTGCGGAAGAACCGCCTTAATGACATTTATGGGTCCGAAAAAATTAGTTTCAAAGTGTTTTTTAATTTCTTCCTCGGGAGTTTCTTCAATAGGCCCTGTAATTCCCACACCAGCATTATTAATTAAAACATCAAGACGATCTTCAATAGAAATCACGCGCTTTACAGCCTTTTCAATACTCATGGTATCGGTAACATCCAAAGGCAAAATAGGAAATAAACTATCCTTGTAATTTTCAGGAGACCTACTGGTACCATAAACTTTAAAATCTTTGGATTTTAAAAATTCCCCGATTGATTTCCCGATACCGGAAGACCCTCCGGTTATAAGAACGACTTTACCCATGGGTTAAAATTTAGAATTTAAATATAGGAAGATTTACCAAACTTAAGGGCATAAAAAAAGGGCAAGCTACCTACATCACACCGCTACGACCGTCTACCTTTGCTTCGTTCCCGACCTGGAGGATTCAACAGGAGCTGGTTGTGCAGGACTTGCCCGTGCAAAGATACAATCTTTTAAAATTTTCACAATGATTTTTGAAACTGATTTTAAATAAATACCTTGCTTTAAAATTGATAAAAACATGATATTATATAAAGCCCTACCAATCATATTTTTAGGCGTCTTTTTTATAGGCTGTGGTTCTAATTCCGGAAATAAAAAAAGTGATTTTAGCATAAACACTAATGCCAGCCGAGGAAGTCTATCTATAAACCAAACACTTAATCTGAGTTTGGAAAATAAAAAGAATCATACCATTGATTCTATAGTTTATACTTTAGAAGGACAACGTATTGCTGCTGAGACGGCGCTTCAGGATTTTAAACTTGGAAAACACCTTATTGAGGCTACGGTATATTTTGAAGGTCAAAAACAAAAAGCAAAAACACGAATTGAGATCCTAAACGATGCACCGCCAAAAATTTATACTTATAAGATTATTAATGAATATCCTCATGATATTACCTCATATACCCAGGGTTTAGAGTTTTATAACGATACACTTTATGAAAGCACCGGGCAATATAAAGAATCGAAATTGCGACAAGTAGATTATAAAACAGGAAAAGTTCTAAAAAATATCGATCTGCCGAATGCCTTTTTTGGTGAAGGATTAACCGTTTTAAATAACAAAATATACCAACTTACCTGGCGTGCCGGTCGCGGTTTTGTTTACGATCTACAAAGTTTTAAAAAGCTGAAAAGTTTTGAGTACGGACAAAGTAAAGAAGGTTGGGGATTATGTAATGATGGTAAGGTTATTTACAAAAGCGACGGCTCTGAAGATATTTGGATTTTAGATTCGGAAACATTAGAAGAAAAAAGTCATATTCAAGTTTACACTAACAAAGGAAAAATTGTTGAGATCAATGAATTAGAATGGATCAACGGCATGATCTACGCTAACCGTTATCAAAAAAACGGTGTGGCGATTATTAATCCGAAGAATGGCGCCGTAACCGGGGTAATTGACTTTACGCCACTTCGAAGAAAAGTTACTCAGCATCCTGATCTGGATGTTTTGAACGGTATTGCTTATAACCCAAAAACCAATACCATTTTTGTTACCGGTAAAGATTGGGATAAACTTTTTGAGGTTGAAATTGTGGAAAAATAAGGTTTGGTTAATTGATTTGTTTATAGCTCAAACTATTGCGGTTTCATTACTCATATGCGCTTAAAGAGTTATTTAGGTTTAAAAAATTTGAATTTTTCTAAAGCTTAGAAAATTTATTTAGTACTTTAGTGGTACAACTGCACCTGGAATATAACACAGACCATTATGAGTACCTTCATCAAAAGTGAATCAGAGAGAAACAAACTGAAATTGCTTTTGAAGCTTTTCTCTCCTATTATTTCAGTGATCATTTTAATTGCTACAGATGCCAATTTTTATGTTTATCCGGTTGTATTTAGCCTCATTGTCGCTCTTACCAATCTGGAACATTTAAAACACAAAACGATTATTGGCGTTCTGCTGTGCGTTGCATTTTCGTATATCGCCTTTTTCGTGGGGATTTTAGGCGCTAATATATTGGACAAGATTTTTGTAGCCTTAGGCATTCAAAAAGAGTTTCGGTTGTTTGTTGGCTTGAATTTAGATGTGGTTTATACCATTTCTACCTTTGTGTTATCACCTATGGCCGTTTTCTTTCTTTTTAAATATGTTTTTAAATTTCCAAAAACCAAGATCACATTTTGGACACAATTTTTTGCCATAATCATCCTGATCATGAACAGTATGGTTCCTGAATGGGCTTTTGGCCTTTTCAACGTATTCAATTTTTGGCAGATCATTATGATCCTGGCCTTACAGATCATCATGAACCAAAGTGCTTTGATTTTCCCGGGTACACATAAAAATAATCAAGTGGTACTTTAGCTCAGGTATATTTTTCTCAGATATAATATTTTTCATTTAAATAACCTATATTTAAATCATTGAAACCCAGTGTTTTTAAATAAAATTAGTGAGGTTTCATACCCTTATTTCTATATTTAACCTCAGTTACATGGTGATGGGGAAGCCGAAAACCACTAAGAGTAGGCAGATCTTAATATGTATAAACATGAAACCTCTTTTGAAACCCCTAGCCTCTATTTTTTTAGTTCTTAGTATTCTTAGTCTTTGGAATTGCAAACAAGAACAAAAAGAAACATCACCACAAGAAATGCCTAAACCTGCGACAGTTCAGGAACTCGGACAGATGAATAGGGATTTTGTTGAAGCACTAAAAGCACATGATGCGGTTGCAGCGGCTAACCTATATGATGAAAACGCCTCGCTCCTACCTCCAAACGAAGATATTGTTACCGGTCGGGAAAATATTCGAGCCTATTGGCAAGGCGCTATCGATGCCGGAATTATTGATGCCAGTGTAAAAACCTTGGACGCTAAAAGTGACGGGGATCTTGGATACGAAATAGGAACTTTTGAATTGCGCTTTTTGGGTCCTGATAATGATACCATCGTAGATACAGGAAAATTCACTGAAATATTACAAAGAAACCAAGAAGGTAAATGGATCTCGCTTTATGGTATGTGGAGTAACAATGCGCCTGTAGAAACGGAATAAAGAGTTTCGACCTGGAAGACCTAAATATATTTAAATCTTGTAATTTTTGCTGACAAATTAAATATTGATTACATTTCTTTTTAATTTAAATTATTTGAAATGTCAATAACAAGGCAATCTATAATAGGAGGAATTATTTCCGGATTAGTTTATGCAGCGATTATGGCTGGTTTTGATTATTATGAAGACAACTCCTTTAATTTGAAAATTTTCATGCTAAACTTTGTTCTTTTTGGTCTCTTTATGGGATTATATACCACTTTTAGACTCCGAAAAAAGGCTAAATCAAAGGAGAAATCAAATTAATTTAAAAACTCCATTTCGTCCTTAAAAAAACAGTATGTGACAGACCATTAAACGATTTTTGTTCTTCAGCAAAAAACGATTGAAACACAAGGTCCAGATCAAAATTAGTTGCCATATTATAACTAAGTGCAGGTAGCAGAATGACAAGGTTTGTTCCCGGTGAATAAATACCGGTAAGACTACCATTAAAAAGTGGCGTGAATTGTTTTCTCAGGCTAAACGTTGTATTCCACTTTGTAGGCATCAAATATTGTGGGGAAAGATCAAATGATATGGCGCTCCAATCCGTTAGGGGCTTATTATAACCCATACTATTGTAAAGAAAACCTCCACCAATATACCAGCTGTTTTCAAAAAGATAATCCATTTCTAAAGTTAAATTCAGTAATGAATTTGTACTCTGATGCTTAAAATAATACTGACTTTCCCCCTTAAAACCAATATTCCCAATACTTCCTGACCAGCCTACACCTATAGTCATTGTGTTTTTAAAATATCCAGCTATAAACTGATAATCATAAAACTGTTCATTAAAGAAATATTTAATGGCAATCACTTTATTTTTCAAAGCTTTTGAAGAAGTGGCAGCCAACTCTAGATAGGACATCTCACCCCATTGGTAATTTAGTTTTATCGCATCTCGACCCGGTCGTTCTTCATAATCAAAATCTAAAAAATCATAGGTGTTAAAAATATCGTTAGGATTCCAAAGCGTGCTTATACCCCAATTAATGCGTTGACGACCTATGCGCATTTCTAAACGTTCACTTCTATACTGCAACCAGAACCTATCAATATTTGTGTGCATTACAAGATCTGGGCGATCTATCCATAAAATGGATAAATCCAGAAGTTCATTTTGATCCTTCAAAGCAATAGAAAACCCAGGTGTTTGTTGAAGTAATTCCCCCCAAAATATACGGTTCCTCATTTCCAAAGCACTGCTTAAGCCAACGGCCCTACCATACTTCAAATTAATACGGTTGTGAATGAGGTTTCCGTCTATAATTTGCTCGCTATTTCTAAAAAAACTTAAATTCTGAAGGTCCTTGATGTAACCACTAATTTTTATTTTATCCTTTTTGGGAACAAGACTATCGGACTGTGCATGAAGTTCAAGTTGGATTAATCCAAATATGACTAATAATATTATTTTTATGGACTTATCAGCACGTTCCATGACTTTTAAGTTGCGTGAGCAATTTCATTTTTTATCGGACCAACCCCCGTATCCGAACTAATCTGGCCATCAACCAGAGTAATAACCCTTCTTGCCCGATCGATGACGCGTTGATCATGTGTTGAGAAAATAAAGGTCATACCTTCATCTTTATTCAACTTTGCCATAATATCCAAAAGATTAGAGGCCGATTTAGTATCTAAATTGGCTGTTGGTTCATCAGCCAATACAAATTTCGGTTTAGAGGCCAAAGCGCGCGCCACAGCAACTCGCTGCTGTTGTCCGCCTGATAGCTGTGCCGGTCTGGTATCCAGTTTTTCCAGTAGATCAATTTCCTTGAAAAGACTATTAACACGCGCATTTATAATTGATTTCCTCCAACTTTGTAAATGCATGATCAGCTCCACATTTTCCCGAGCGGTTAAAACCGGAATCAAGTTGAAGGACTGAAATACAAAACCAATATTTTGTAGGCGAAATTCAATCAATTTATTTGGAGATAGTTTGGTGATATCGATATCATTAATAATGATATTTCCCTGGTCCGGTTTGTCCAATCCCCCTAAAAGGTTCAGCAAGGTTGTTTTTCCGGATCCGGAAGGCCCTACCAAGGCTACAAATTCCCCTTTTTCCAAGTGCAAATGCACATTTTTTACCGCATGTACCGGAATCGTATCTGGGTTAAAGGTCTTACTAATCTTATGGGCATCAATGACTGTTTTCATGTTATAAAAATTTAGTGCCTTAGAGCATCAGCAGGCTGTAGTTTAATAGCTTTTATTGAAGGAAATAATGCCGAAATCAAGGCTGTTAAAAAAACAATGATCATAACCACTGGAAGACTATCTACGGGAAATTCAGGATAGATCATTGAGCTAAAACCAAAACCCGACATGGCTGCTTCAGAGAATGAGGATATATCAATACCAACGTGTCCAAAATAATTTGAGGTGAACCAGGATAATAAAATTCCAAATGGAACGCCTACGAAGGTTAGTAAGATTGTTTCGGTAAGAATCAATACAAAAACCCTTTTTCGATTCATACCCAACGCCGTTAACATCCCTATTTCCCGAGTACGTTCAAGTACAGACATCAGCATGGTATTAATAATGCCAAAAGCCAGGGCGAACATAATGATGACGACATAAATTATTGCAAACTGATCAACGTAACCAACCATGAGGTTCGTTTCGGGTGAAGTTTCTTTCCAGGTTTCTACTAAAAGCTTTGGAAAAAGAGTGGCAATCCGGTTTCGTACTATGTCAAGATCATCATCACGGTTCAATAAAACAACCACTTCATGGCTTCCTTGATCGATTCCCAGGTAGGTATTCAAAACAGGTTTTAAAACGTAAACGTTCAATTCATCCAAGGGTGCATTATCCGATTGATAAATTCCAAGAACCCCGAAAGCACCGGCGGTCAATTCATTATTAGTATCGGCAAAAGTTAAAACGAGTTTGCTGCCTAATTTTAATTTCATTTTATCTGCTAATTTCTTCCCGACAAGTATGCCTTGCTTTCCATTCATTGATAATTCATTACCTGAAATAATTTTATCTTTAAGTTGAGAGGCTTTATTTTCCGCCTCCGGTAGGATACCGTTAATTTTCACATTAGCGCTTCCTGTCGTTGTAGAGAGCATGCCCAGAGTTATACTTCGATCAGCAACAAACTTTATTTTATCTAAATTTTTGAGTGAATCTTTTACCGTAGCTCCTTGGAGTGTATATTTCGGATCGAAGTCGTCCTTAAATTTTGGATTGTGAATTTGAATATGGCCCACTTCCGAATCAATTACGATCCGCACTCTGGAAATCATAATACCCTGATACAGAGCCAGTACAAAAATGCCTGCAAAAAGTCCTATCGTAACAGATAAAATAATGATCAGACTGCGGGTTCTGTTTCTCCAAATATTTCTCCAGGCTAAAGACACATTCATGTTATCATTTTTTTAAAGATTCAATAGGATTCAATCGAAATACCTTTAATACGGGATACAGAGATAACACAAGACCTAAAATGAGTACAATCAAGCCTTGTTGTATAAAAATGCTGCTATCGGTAGAAGCGGGAAAAATGGGTTCAAAGCCAAATTCCTGATAGGTTTTAGCAAAATCGCCGGTAAATCGGATGGGATGCCATTTTAAATAATAAACCACAGGCAGGCTTACTAATATTCCAGCCAGGCATCCTGTAATTACCGTAAACAACGACTCAAGAATAAGCAGTGTACTTAATTTGATTTTTTTCATTCCAATAGCCACCAACATACCTAATTCATATTTTCGCTCAACCATCATCATTAGAAGGGTTCCAAAAATTCCAAAGCACACCAAAATATACAAGAGGAAAAAGATGATGTACATACTGGCATTGTCCGTTTTAATATGCTGGCTTACATCCGGCATCATCTCTTCCCACGTCATCACCTCGTAATCATCGTCGAGTAGATTCCTTAAGGAAACAACGGTTTCATCCATGGTTTTGGTTGATTTAAGATTTAAAACATAAGAGGTGAGCTTATTTTGAGCCCCAAACATACTTTGTGCTTCAGGCAGATTTAAATAAAGTGATTGCTTATTCAATTCCGGAGAACCAAATTTTAACATGCCCTTAATCCTGTATTTTCCGGTAGCCATGGCGCCATGATATCCCTGACCTAATAACACAATGGTGTCATAAAGCTTTACTCGCATACGATCGGCCAGACCTTCACTTATTAAAATATCAGGGTCATCATCTTTTAGGTAACTCCCTGAAATAATTTTACTTTTCAATTTGGTGATCTCATTTTCTCTGGCGGGAGCAATACCCACCACCAAACATCCTTTTGTGAGAGAATCTGTGGCAACTAAAGCGAAGGATTCTAACCGGGGGGCAATACTTTCTATATTTTCATTTGATAAAATTTTATTTTGAACTGAGTTTTTGTTTTCAAATACATTATCCAAAATCTGTTCATCCCAAAAGCCCATTTTATGAACCTGAACGTAACCATTATAAAAACCAACTACATTTTTTATTAAATTATCAAAAACACCAACTTGAAAACTACTCGTAACTACTGCAAGAAGAATAGCAAAGAATACTGCAGAAGTTGTTATTGCCGTGCGAGAGCGGTTTCGCCACATATTTTTCCATGCCAATTTTAAAACCCACATATTAGTTCAAATATTTCATTCGATTCAAGGTGAAAAATTCATCTTTGATTGTTCTGTCAAAAAGAATTGTTTTATAGATAATTTCTGTTTTTTGATTTTCCTTATCCATTGGAATCATTTCAACCCGAGTTGGAATGAGTCTGCCATCCATTATTTGAATATCATAGGCATTCATGATATTGACCACATTTCCGTCTTCATCAAAAAATTCAGTATATAATTCCAGAAAGTCCTGCTTATCAATGAAAACCATAAGTTTACTCCAAACTACAGCGGTTTCCGGCTTCGGAATCATCTCGATCATATAACAAGGTTTATTGCGGATTATGGTATCGCCAATAATGCTGTGATGGTAATCTGATACTATAGAAGATTCCTTTACAAGATCATCATTAGTGAAATCGGTTCCCATCCAGGATTGACTCATCATGGAGGGCGGAAGCTTTATGGAGCGTTCAATGGTCGGTATCCAGTTCCAAACCTCTTTTCCTCGTTTTAAAAAAACAGTGCCTTTATCTCTTGCCGGAGATTGAATTAATAGCATGGCAAAATCAGTTCCCTTCATCCAGGTTTTTACATCCATTTCACGGGACCAGGTTGCTCTGGATGTAATTATAACCAGTTCGGCCTGAGACGTTTTTCCACGCATATTATCATCTGCCTTTTTCACAATTTCTTCGGCAGTTTGAGCCCAAATTTGGCTTGTGAAAATCATCAGTGATAAACCAATTAAATTACGGGAGAATAATGAATGCTGAGATGTACTTTTCATAGTTTACCAACTTTCAACTTTTACCAAACTAAGGTATCTGTTTGTTACATAAACCAAAATGATATGGGTCAGGTAATTCGTTCCTGAATTAATTAAGGATCGCCAGATGTTAAACTAGTTCATTTTTTATGGCTTAGTATTTAAATACCTTTGTTTCAAACAATAAAAAATACTATTATGAAAAATACAAAATGGGTTATAGACCCCGATCACAGTGAAGTAGGATTTAAAGTAAAACACCTTATGATATCCAATGTAAAGGGATATTTCTCTGATTTTGAAGGAAGCATAGAAGGTGAAGATTTTACAAAATCACCAATTGAGGTAAAAATAGACACTGCCTCGGTTTCAACGAATAGTGCAGACAGAGACAAACACCTAAGAAGCGAAGATTTTTTTAACGCTGATAAATTTGGAGCCATGACCTTCAAATCAAAATCTATTGAAAAAGTAGATGATGATGAATACAAATTAAAAGGTGATCTAACTATTAAAGATACTACCAAGGAAGTTGAGTTGGATGTTGATTTTGGTGGTGAAAATAAAGACCCTTGGGGAAATCAAAGATTAGCATTTGAGATCAATGGCAAAATAAATCGTAAAGACTGGGGCTTAAACTGGAATTCTGCATTAGAAACCGGTGGTGTTCTTGTAGGCGATGAAGTTAAATTAAATGCCGAAGTTCAATTTATCAAACAAGAGGCATAAGTAAAAAATGAAACCATTTAACAATGGTTTACTATGATCTTGAAAGATTTACATAACATGACCTCAAACTTGAATAATACAGGCAAAATGCCTGTATTATTTCTTGGTCATGGTAGCCCCATGAATGCCATTGAAAACAATGAATTTGTTGAAGGGTTCAGACAAGTTGGTAATACGTTGAAGCGTCCACGTGCTATTCTTTGTATTTCGGCACATTGGGAAACTAATGGCACTTATGTAACAGCCATGCCAAATCCTAGAACCATTCATGATTTTGGAGGTTTTCCTAAGGCATTATTCGACGTCCAATATCCTGCTCCGGGAAGTCCGGAATTAGCTCAGGAAACTAAAAACATCATTAAAAAAACAGCCGTTGGACTGGATGATAAATGGGGTCTGGATCATGGTGCTTGGAGTGTTATAAAACATATGTATCCTGAGGCTAATATCCCGGTTATACAAATGAGTATCGATTACTCAAAACCGGCAAAATATCATTTTGAATTAGCCAAAGAATTGCAATTACTTCGCCGTAAAGGAATTTTGATTGTTGGAAGTGGTAATATGGTTCACAACCTTCGAAAGGTGGCCTGGAACAAATTAAATGAAACATTTGCCTATGATTGGGCAATCGAGGCTAATGAACTTATGAAAAGCTATATTCTTAGCGGAAATTATGAAAATCTTATTAATTTTAGATCGCAAGGAACGGCTTTTGATTTAGCAATACCCACGCCGGAACATTATTTACCTTTGCTTTACGCTTTGGCATTAAAAGAAGAGTCCGAAGACATTTCAATATTTAATGACAAACCCGTTGGAGGATCCCTAACGATGACCTCTGTTAAAATTGGTTAACCCAAATCGATTATAATATTATGAAAACATTATTTAACAAACAATACAATGAAACTTCTTTGAGCCTGGTATCCCTTATTTTAAGAGTAGGTGCCGGTGCCATGATGCTCACACATGGTTATCCAAAATTTCAAATGCTATTTAGCGAGACCATTAAATTTCGTGAAGTTATGGGTATGAGTGCTTCTACCTCATTAGCTCTAGCCGTTTTTGCTGAAGTGATCTGCTCAATCTTTCTAATTCTGGGCTTATTTTCCCGAACCGCAACGATTCCTTTAATCATAACCATGCTTGTTGCAGTTTTTTTAATTCACGGCGATGATCCCTTTTCCAGACAAGAGCTAGGCCTTCACTATGTAATAGCTTACGTTGCTATTTTAATTTTAGGAAGTGGGAGATTTTCTTTGGATAGAATACTATCGCGAAAAAAATGAATTTAATTAGTTAAATTATCCCAAATTTTCGGTAGTCGTTGTGGGTTGGTGGAAGTTAAGCGTAACTGATTGAAGTTACTTTCCAATACAAAAATTAGCAAATATATTACCAAGCAGATCATCCGAAGTGATCTCTCCTGTGATCTCGCCAAAATGGTACAGCGCCTGACGGATATCGATGGCTAAAAGATCACCTGACAGTCCGGATTCTAAGCCGTCCTTCACTTTAGAAACTTCTTCCAAGGCTTTTAACAACGCATCATAATGACGCGTATTCGTAACGATGGTATTATTATTTTGAAGGGCCCCGGTGTTCACAAAACCCAGTAATTTATCCTGGAGCTCATCTACACCAAATTTTGTTTTTGCAGAAAGTAATGCTACCTCCGAAATTTGAGATTGCAATTCGGATTTTTGTACATCCGAAATACTGTCAACCTTATTCGCTAGAACGATCAGCGGTTTTTGAGGATATTTATTTTTGATTTTTTCAATTTCAACCTTAAATGTGGCTTTCTCCTCTGAAAACGCTCCGGCGTCAAATAAATAGATCACAACCTGCGCCTGCTCTATCTTTTCAAAGGTTCTTTTAATACCTATACTTTCAACAACATCCTGAGTTTCGCGAATTCCCGCCGTATCAATAAATCGGAAACCTACGCCTCCTATCGAAATTTCATCTTCAATAGTGTCTCTGGTGGTTCCGGCGATTTCTGAAACGATAGCGCGCTCTTCATTCAAAAGGGCATTAAGCAAGGTTGATTTACCTACGTTCGGCTCGCCAACAATTGCTACCGGAATACCATTCTTAATGACGTTACCCACGGCAAATGAGTCGATCAATCGCTTCAATACAAACAATATGCGATCTACTAACGCTTTAAATTCCGAACGGTCTGCAAACTCAACATCTTCTTCAGCAAAATCCAGTTCCAATTCGATCAAAGAAGCGAAGTTCAAGAGTTCTTCACGAAGTTTTGCGATCTCAGATGAAAATCCGCCTCGCATTTGTTGCATAGCGATCTGGTGTGACGCTGCATTATCACTGGCAATAAGATCGGCTACAGCTTCAGCCTGACTCAAATCTAATTTACCATTTAAAAACGCACGTAAAGTGAATTCACCGGCAGTGGCCATACGGCAGCCTTTTCGGAGGAATAATTGAATGATTTCTTGCTGAATATAATTTGAACCATGACAAGAGATTTCAACAACATCTTCACCGGTATATGAATTTGGATTTTTGAAGACTGAAGCCAAAACCTCATCGATCGTACGCTCTTCATCAACAATATGTCCTAAATGAATGGTATGCGTTTTTTGATCGCTTAGTTTTTTTCCGGATACAGAGCGAAACTGACTATCAGCTACAGCAATAGCCTCCGGTCCCGAAAGCCGAATCACAGCGATGGCACCTGCTCCGGATGGTGTTGCTAAAGCTATAATAGTATCCTGATTGATCATTTTATTCTGAATCTTTCAAATAAATACCTTCGGGTTTAATATCTATCAAACGTTGTTTGTAGAGTGTTCCTATGGCTTTTTTAAAATTCTTTTTACTCATTTGAAGTTCCTGCTTTATGGCATCAGGACTCGACTTATCATTCAAATTTAAAAAACCTTCATGATCTTCAAGGGTCTTTAAAATCTTATCAGCATTAGGTTCAATACTGCGATATCCTATTTTTTCCAGTACAATATCGAGTTTGTTCCCGGGGCGGATCTTCTTAACATAACCCTTCATGGTATCCCCGACACTAATATCCTTAAAAATATTGTTTTTGTGAATTAGTCCGCTATGCTTTTTATTAACGATCACATTCCAACCCATATCCGAGGGATGAGATGCTATAATATCTACCGCATCAAATTCCTTAACTGTAAGATCTTTATTGTCTAAAAAATGATTCGTTTTACTGGACGCTACAAGGCGATCCGTTTTTTCATCCAAATAACAATAAACCAAATACCAACCACCAGCCTTCATTTTAAAGGCTTGCTCTTGAAACGGACAAAATAGTTCTTTGGTTAAGCCCCAATCCAGAAAAGCACCATACTCGGTAACCTGACTGCAACGTAGCAAACCAAAGTCACCTCTCATGACATAGGGCGTTTCCGTGGTAGCTACCGGACGTTCCTCATGATCCAGATATACAAAAACATCAATCTTGTCCCAAATTTTAAAATGCTCCGGAACGTATTTATTCGGCAATAAAACCTGGTTATCTTCTTCATCAATCAGATAAACACCATGATCGGTTTCCCTAAGTATCTCTAGCGTATTGCGTTGTCCTAATTTTATCATGGCGCAAAGGTAATCATATTCCTTTTTGAAAAATAAAAAAGCGCTACAATTATGAAGCGCTTCCAAGTTAAATACTATGACAAGTAAATTGATTCCTTGCCGAAATGCCTGGTGAGTAAATAGTAGATCACAGCACGATATTTCACCCGATTCGATTGGCCATAATGCTCCACCACCTCAACGATAGCTTCATCCAGATCGGGGGTATCAGGTAAGCCTAACTTACCGATCAGGAAATTTGTTTTCACCCGTTCCAGTTCTGAAGGATCTGAACTCGAAACCGTTGCGGCATCAGGCTTATAAATTGAAGGTCCCAGCCCGATAGTAACTTTTGTTAGCAGCGCCATATCGGGTTGTGTATTGAATTTTTCTTTTAGTTCGGCAGCGTATTTTTCAATAAGTGCTTCGCGTTGATTCATGATTTTACGTTTTAAGATTGATATAAATTGAATGAAACTTTACTTCAAAAATTCGAAATAATGTAATAAGATAGAGTCGTTCAAGGTTCGTGGTGTAAATACTTCCAGCAATTGCGGTTGATCTTGGTCTTCAAAAAAGTCTTTTAATTCCTGTTGAAGTGTGTCTTCCGAATGGGCCTTGCGATATGTAAAACCAAACATTTTACATAAATGCGCTGCGGTAAGCTCGTGAGTCGTTTCAAAATAGGTATCAAAATTAGGTGTGTTTTTTTCACCCGGTAAAATTCTGAAAATACCTCCGCCGTTATTATTTAAAAGAATGATGCGGAAATTCTTAGGAATATATTTGTTCCAAAGCGCATTACTATCATAAAAGAAACTCAGATCGCCTGTAATAAAAACCGTTTGATTTTCACTTTGCACGGCGTAACCAATAGCTGTAGACGTGCTCCCGTCAATACCACTGGTACCACGATTACAAAATACCTCGATGGTTTTATTTAATTGAAACAATTGTAAATACCGAATCGCAGAACTGTTGGCAACATGCAGGTTTATTTTATTTGGTAAACTTTCTAAAACATGATGAAACACCAGAAAATCACAATAAGGAATATTATCTACATAGGCATCGTGACGCTCTATTCGCAATTGATTCTTAGATTGCCATTTTGGGAAATATGGTGATTCCAAATGAGGCTCAACCTGAGTGAGCAGCGTCTCAAAAAATAAATTTGGTGTCGATTTTATATGTCGATTCAAACAGAAAAAAGTATCGTTAGCCTGTAATAGATCTACATGCCAATGTTGATCTGGTTGATGCTTTCTCAAAAGGGCTTTGATGCGCTTTGAAACAATAAGACCACCAAAGGTCAATAAAATGTTTGGCCGAATATCTTTGCGCTCTTCTTCCGATAATGGCGTGATCAATTGATCGATACACGTAAAAAAGCTCTCATGATGTAAATTCGAAGTAGTTTCAGTAAGAACGATGACACTCGGATCCTGGGCCAAAAAATCCAACCATTTTTGTTCAACACTATTAGGAGGATTCACTCCTACTAATATCATTTTTTTGGAAGCCGAATTCCAATCGGATATAAAATGTTCTATTTCATTGGAATCTATTCCTAAACTCGATGGCTCCAAATCTGTTTTTAATGGAGAAACAGAGAGGGTTTCCACCGTGTCATAAAGTGGTTCATCAAAAGGAATATTTATATGAACAGGACCTGAGGTTTTGTAAGCGGTATTGATTGCTTTATTGATGGCTTTTTCATTAAACGCCTGTACTTCACCCTGAAGGTTTTCTGCATGTTCCGAGTCCGTTTCAATAAAATCACCTGCCGTTTGCAGTGCTTTAACCTTCATGGTTTTATCCCGATTCACATCGAGTTTCAAAACCGCTGAATAACGAATATGATTTTTGAAAACATAGGGTTGGTTTATGGTTTGTCCGTCTCCAATACCCACGAGATGATCAGGACGATCAGCCGATAAAACCACCAAAGGAATTCTACTAAAATAGGCCTCAGCTATTGCCGGATAATAGTTAAGTAGCGCACTACCTGAGGTACAAACCAGCGCGGTTGGTGTTTGTAATTTCTGAGCCATACCCAAAGCAAAAAAAGCAGCCGCACGTTCATCTACAATACTATAACATGTAAAAAACGGATCATGCGTGAAACTTATAGTGAGTGGCGCATTTCTACTTCCCGGCGAAATGATCACATGTTGAATTCCATGTTTTTTACAAAGTTCAGTTACGGTTTGCGCCAAAGGAATTTTTGAGTGGATCATGTATCAAATTTGTACTACAAAAATACGAAATATGCCACGAAAGAACAATCACAAAACCGATTTAATAACCATGGCTTTGGAAACGGTTTCCTGCCATTCTTCCTCAGGATCAGAATATGAGGTAATACCACCGCCAACATAAACAGAGGCGTGCGAATCTTCGAGAGACATGCAACGTAAATTCACATAAAGCTGTGTACTGTTCTGAGTTGAACCATAAGCACGATTCTCGATGTTTCGTTTACTTCGCCGAGGTGCTTTTGAAGCCAACATATTTAGCTCCCCCAGGAAACCGGTGTAAAACTTGCGATCATAAGTTTCGTTATCTAAAATGAACTGCATGGCTTTATCCTTTGGGAGGCCACAAACTGCAGGCGTGGGATGTAAATGAAATAAAAAATCTTTCAAACTGAAAGACGTATCTTTTAAGGTGCCCCAAATCTTTGTTTTCAGATGGAGTAAATTGGCTGCTTTTACCGTTTGAACATCGCTTACCTGAATATTATCAACAGCCGATTTAATGCGATCAACAATGTAATCAGTAACATATTGTTGTTCCTGAAGTTCTTTATTGCGCCAGCTAACATCCAAACTTCCTTCGTATTTTTGCGTACCGGCCAAAGCCATGATCGAAAATTGTTTGCCTTCCAACTTTACCAAAGTTTCAGGAGTGGCACCGAGCCACAAACCAACTTTGGGGTGATACCAACAATACACAAAAGCCGATTGATACTTGGATAACAGACGTTTAAAAATCAACAAGGGATCACTATTTTTTACAGCAATGTTTTCCTTCCTAGATAACACTATTTTATTAATATCCGATGCTTCAATCAAAGCTTTACCTTGAGCCACAAGCTGCATATGAGATTCTTTAGCATCTTCGTCTTCAATGAAATCTTCTTTCATCTGACCGGAAAATTCAATCTCAGGTTCAAAAGTTTCACATTGGATCTGTTCGGAGTCTTCCTGAGGAATTAATATGGTTGCATTTTTAGAATCGAAAGGTGAAAACACAAAGCCTGTATTCGAAAAATCTTTTGTAGTATGAAGTTCTGCCGTTTTCTGCAAGAAACCCTGCAATAGTGTTTGGTTCGGTTTTCGATAAACAACGAAGGGTAACTCCCGAAGAAATTGGCGATTTATGCGTTCAAAGAATGCGTCTGAGGTCATGCCTTCTTTTTTGGTAAAGAAATAGTTGATAATTTGCAGATAGAAACCAAGTTTCCGTCTTCGTCTGTTACTTTAATTTCAAATAATTGTGTGGTTCTGCCTTTATGGATAAAACGCGCTGTGGCATACACATAACCTGAGGTTACAGATTTGATATGATTGGCCGAAATTTCTGTGCCCCGAATAAAATAATTTTCAGAATCTAAAAATATATGACTTGCAAAACTTCCCACACTTTCAGCCAAAGCTGCCGTAGCACCCCCGTGTAAAACACCATCCGGTTGATGCACTTTGGAACTTACAGGCATTTTTGCTTTTAACCAATCCTCCCCAAGATCAATAATTTCAATACCCAAAGTTTCCATGAGGGTATTTTTACTCATTAAATTGCAGCGTTCTAAAATTTCCTCTTTAGATAAAGTCATATCATCTTTTAATTAGGAGCACAAAAATACGAAATGATACCGAAATGTCTCCCGGTTTTCTATTTTCGATTTCGACTGAAATAAAAATCAGTCCAAAAGCTTATGGATTTGCAAATACTGTAATAAAACTATGGTTCGGGTATCTTGGATCTCTCCCGAATTAAGCATGTTAATCGCCTGCTTAAATGGCATTTCCAAAACCTCAATATCTTCAGCTTCACTATCCAAACCACCTCCTGAATTAACTTTCATAGCATCAGTATATTCACCTATAAAAAAATGCATTTTTTCTGTCATGACCCCCGGTGAAGAATAGCCTTCATAAACCTTTGTTACCTTTTCCAGGCGATAGCCTACTTCCTCCTCGGTTTCACGAATAATACATTCCTCTGGATTATCCTTGTCTAACAATCCGGCACATATTTCAACTAAAAAACCGTCAGGATTGTCATTCTGATACGTAGGCATCCTGAATTGCTTTATTAGTAGTACTGTTTTTTTTGTTTTGTTATAAAGCAAAATACCGGCACCGTCACCACGATCATAAACTTCACGTACCTGATTTACCCAGGTTCCATTACGCATTTGGTAATAAAAACTAAAGCGTTTCAAAATATAGTAATGATCGGAAAGGATGGTGGATTGTATGTTTCTTAAGCGATTTGAACTCATTTCAGTAGCATTATAGATTACTTCTATTGACTTATAAAAAATAGGTGAAAAGTTACATGTTTCAAATACGAATAAAAAAATTATCTTTATGAAAAACCAAAAAATCAATACTTATGAATTTGAAAAAAATTGCACTATTTGTTTTAATAGCGAGTTTTTATAACTGCAAACAAAAATCATCAGAACCTGAAAGTACCGCCGATATGGCTGACAAAGTTATGGAAGCCAAAGATGCTATTGGTATCCATCCTTTTGAACACGCCACTTTTGTAATGACATACAAGGATGCAGTGATCTATGTAGATCCTGTTGGTGGTGCTGCTGCTTTTAAAGGTCAACCAAAACCTAATCTGGCCTTGGTTACGGATATTCATGGTGACCATTTTAATGTTGAAACCTTACAAGAGTTAAATGTTCCGATAGTGGCACCTCAAGCGGTAGTGGATCAAATACCAAAATCAGCAAAAATCAACAGCCTGGTAATTAACAACGGTGAAACTAAAAATATGAATGTAAGCGGCACCGACATCATGATCGAAGCGATCCCAATGTATAATTTACGGGAAGAAGCCCTGAAATTTCATTCAAAAGGACGAGGAAATGGTTATGTAGTTACACTAGGTGATAAACGGGTTTATATTTCCGGAGACACCGAAGATATTCCGGAAATGCGAAATCTTAAAAATATTGACATCGCTTTTGTTTGTATGAACTTACCGTACACGATGCCTGTTGATGCCGCTGCGAGTGCTGTTCTGGATTTTAAACCTAAAAAAGTTTATCCCTATCACTACAGAGGTACAGGTGGTTTAAGTGATGTGGCTAAATTTAAAAAATTGGTAAATACCGGAGATCCAAATATAGACGTTGTACAGTTAAACTGGTACCCGAATAATTAGTTTGTTATTAAATAAAAAATAGTATATTTGATAATACTCATATTTATCTAACCAACCATGCCCCAGTCTTTTATATTTTCGATTCTAGCTTTAATGACGGAAGACACTATTGTAGTTGTGTTGAGTGTCGTTGTTGTTTTCTTTGCAGTATTACTGCTACTCGGTATAAGAAAATCATATTTACTCAAAAAAGAAAATGAACGGCTTGATGAAATAAATAAACAGATTATGGAACAGGCTGAGGACATTGAAACATACCGGGATTTTACCGAAGGTCATTTATACAGTAATGATAAAAAATAAAAAACGCCTGCAATATGCAGGCGTTTTTTTTATAACACTTAGCGCACCAACTTTTTATATTTTATGCGCTTCGGCATGATATCACCGCCTAAACGTTTCTTTTTATTTTCCTCATAGTCTGAAAAACCTCCTTCAAAGAAATAAACCTGGCTATTTCCTTCAAAAGCCAAAATATGCGTACAAATACGATCTAAGAACCAACGGTCGTGACTTATAACTACCGCACATCCAGCAAAATTCTCAAGACCTTCCTCCAAAGCACGAAGGGTATTTACATCCAGGTCGTTGGTGGGCTCATCTAAAAGCAGCACGTTACCTTCTTCTTTTAAGGTCATGGCCAAATGAAGTCGGTTACGTTCACCTCCGGATAGCAAAGCCACTTTTTTATTTTGTTCACTTCCCGAAAAATTAAAGCGACTTAAATAAGCCCGGGAGTTTACCTGTCGCCCACCCATCATGATGAGTTCCTGTTTGTCACTAAAGTTTTCCCAAATGGTTTTTTCAGGATCAATATTGGAATGACTCTGATCCACATAGGCTATTTTAGCCGTCTCACCTACTACAAACTCGCCTTTATCCGGCGTTTCTTCGCCCATGATCATTCTGAAAATGGTGGTTTTACCGGCACCATTCGGACCAATAACACCTACAATGCCCGCTTGAGGCAATTTAAAATTCAGATCGTCATACAGCAATTTATCACCATAAGCCTTACTCACATGATTGGCCTCAATAACGTTAGTTCCCAATCGAGGACCGTTTGGAATATATATTTCGAGCTTTTCATCCAGTTGTTTCTGGTCCTGACTCAATAATTTATCGTAATTCTTCAAACGGGCTTTTTGCTTCGTCTGGCGACCTTTGGCGCCTTGCCGTACCCATTCTAACTCGCGTTCCAAAGTTTTTTGACGTTTCGATGCCGATTTACTCTCTAAAGCCAAACGTTTCGATTTTTGATCTAACCAGGAGGAATAATTACCTTTCCACGGAATACCTTCTCCTCTATCCAATTCCAAAATCCAACCGGCTACATTATCCAAAAAGTAACGGTCGTGCGTTACAGCGATCACCGTGCCTTTATATTGTGCCAAATGATGCTCCAGCCAATGTACCGACTCAGCATCCAGGTGGTTGGTAGGCTCATCGAGTAACAATACATCAGGTTCCTGCAATAATAAACGACATAAAGCCACTCTGCGGCGTTCACCACCGGAAAGCACCCCTATTTTTTTATCGCCTTCAGGTGTACGCAAAGCATCCATGGCGATCTCGAGTTTGGTATCCAGTTCCCAGGCATTCGCCGCATCGATCTGGTCTTGAAGTACTGCTTGTCGGGCCATTAACTTCTCCATTTTGTCCGGATCAGAATACACTTCCTCCAAACCAAACATATCATTGATCTTATTATATTCATCAAGAATAGCAACGGTTTCTGCGGCACCTTCTTTTACCACATCCATAACGGTTTTTTCATCGTCCAGCTTAGGTTCCTGTTCTAAATAACCCACGGTATAACCGGGAGAGAATACCACATCACCCTGGTAATTCTTATCAATCCCTGCAATAATTTTTAACAAGGTCGATTTCCCGGAACCATTCAATCCCAAGATCCCGATCTTAGCACCGTAAAAGAAGCTCAAATAAATATTCTTAAGTACCGGCGTATTAGCACTCTGAAATGTCTTGGTAACACCAGACATTGAAAAAATAACTTTCTTATCGTCGCTCATTACACGCGTCCTTTTAAAGCATTAAACACCCAGGCTACTGCAAAAAAACCAATACCCACCGAGGCAAATCCCCAGCCGGCAATCTCGTCGTACCGAAATGCGCCAAGCGCTATTAACAACAAGCCCTCGATAATCATAATCCACGTGGCCCAGGCCAACACTGTATTTTTATTCATTGCCATAATAAATCTTTTCTTTTTAGGGCGCACCCACGCGAAAAGCGTGGTCAGGCTATCCGCTATATCTTTTCCGGGCCGAAAAAGCCCGCAAAAGGATGCCGCTTCTATCCTTTGCGCAGTTTAGAACACAAATATCGTATTTTTAAATAAAAAAAGCATCCAAAAAAAGGATGCTTCAATATCTAAAAGGTTTTCAAGCGTTTAAAAACTCACAATTTTAAAATCAGCTCTACGATTCAAACGATGTTTTGCTTCAGAACACGGTGTATTATCATCACACTCATTAACTAAATTAGTTTCGCCGTAGGCTTTTCCAACCAATTGGTCCGAAGGAATACCTTCATCTTCCAGGTAATCTAGAACAGATTGCAAACGTCGTTCTGATAGTTTCATATTGTAAGCGTCAGAACCTCGAGAATCTGTATTAGCACCAACTTCAAGTACTAATCCCGGATGCGCTTTAAAGATAGCCATCAGCCCTTCAAGTGTTTTTCTTGAGGTTTGAGTTAAGAACGATCTATCAAAATTATAATAAATAGGTTCTAGCGCTTCTAGTTGATTTTGTATATCCTGACGTTCTTTTTCGCGAGCGGCTTCTTTTGCTTTGCGCTCTTGTTCTAAGCGTTCCGCTTCTTTTTGTCTGGCTTCTTCCTGAGCGCGTTTGTATGCTTCTTCTTTGGCTTTCAAAGCTTTGAACACAGAATCCTTAATACGTTCATTTTCTTTCTGGATATACTCAATTTCAGCCAATTTCTTTTCACCTTTCTTGCTCAGATCTTTCTCATAATTAAATCGGTATACCACACCGGCAGCATGCTGAATATGGTCGGTAAGATCAGGATTCATAGTCCATTTTCCGGTAGTATTGATATCAATGCCCCACCGATCTGAGAACCAGAATCTGGAACCAAAAATGGCATTATAGGTGGCACGTGTTTGGCCAACCGCGGTATTCACACCCAAACCAACCCCTACATAGGGATCAAACCAGCCGTTATCGCCAATTAATTTTCGTAAATCATAACTTAAACGAGCATCCAGCGCCCAGTAATTTTTTCCTTCCGGTAAAGGCGATCCACCAACAATTTTACCTTTTTTATAGTGATTGTATGAAGCAATACCTTCCAAACCTAAACCGCTACGCCAGTATTTTCCCAAACTTAATCGTGAAGGATATGGTGCATAGTTCCATCCGGATTTCAGATCAAAAACTTTTCCCGTACGATCATCAGAGTCATCCACGATATTCATTCCAACACCAAACATGGAGGTACTCACGATCACAGAATCTTTGGAAGTGAGCTCAGGAACTTCAGTCAATAATGAATCTAGTGCTTTATTCGCGCTTGTCTCCAAATCTGGGGACTGTGCAAATGCCATTAACGTAGAAAAAAAACAGAAATATAAAACCGCTTTTTGAAGCATAAATTTTGGGAGGACTTATAATAGTTTCAACGATTAAAAGTATTTAAATCCCTAATCCCTTTAAAAAATAAACTTCAAAGCGTACAAATAATCGATGATAGGAATGATTTCACAAGAGAACCTGTTAAATTTTCCTACTTCACAATAAATTGTACGCCTTAATAAAAAATTATTGCATCGGTACTTCGATGAATAAAAGTCCGGTATCTTCTTTAGTTTTTACCGTAAATTCTTTGGTTTTACTAATACCAATAGCATCTCTGCTATGTAAAGTTTCACCGGCAATGTCGAGCTCTCCAAAAATGGTCATTACATAAACGCCGTGGTTTTCATCTTTTAACTTATAGTTAAACGTTTTGTCTTTATCCAGATCAATGCGTGATAACACAGCATCCTGATGGATCTTTAAACTTCCTTCATGGCTGTCTTTCGTTGAAGTTACCAACGTTTGTAATTTATTTTTACGATCTGCTTCTTCAAAACGCTTTTGATCATAACGTGGTCTTACGTGCTGCTCATCAGGGAAGATCCATATTTGAAATAAATTCAAATGTTCGGTAGCAGAACCGTTGATCTCCGAGTGTTGCACACCCGTTCCGGCACTCATCACCTGAACTTCACCGGGAACCACTGCTTGCCAGGCGTTGTGCATAGAATCACGGTGTTTCAAAACGCCTTTTAAAGGAATGGTAATGATCTCCATATTATCGTGCGGATGTGTTCCAAATCCCATGTTAGGTGCAATAATATCATCGTTTAAAACGCGTAAAGCACCAAATTGAATACGATCTTTATTGAACCAACTTGCAAAACTAAATGAATGCGTTGCTTGTAACCAACCATGATTCGCATAACCTCTACTGTCAGCACGATGTACTACAGTTTCCATTTTATTTGTATTTTCTTTTATTGTTTCCATTATTTTAGCCTTTCTTTTATTAATTTATCTCATTTTATCAAGTAAACCACTTAATTGTTCGGCTTCTTGTTCGTTTAAATTCTTTAATAAATTCTTATTAAAATCTACAGGAATACTATCCAGTAACTTTTTTCCTTTAATAGTGATCGCAATTTTTACAACTCTCCGGTCTTCCTTACATGGCAACCGTTCAATGTAATCTTTAGCTAATAATTTATCCATTAATCGTGTGGCGTTGGGTGCCCGTTCTATCATACGGTCCTTAATAATCTGAACGTTCAAGGGCTCCTTGGCCCCTTTAAGAATTCGTAGGATATTGTATTGCTGCGGCGAGATACCATAAGATTTAAAAAACTCATTCTGGCAACTCGAGATCCAATTTGCGGTGTATAAAATGTTTAAAAGCGCCTTGATCCGGTTGTTAGGGAATGTAGATTGTATGTCTTTGCTTATATCTCCCATGCTTTTACAAATGGTCTCTAAATTTTTTAACAGCCGCTTTTAACTCGGCATCTAATGCGATATCAACAATTTTCCCGGCCTTAAAATTATCACTGAAATGTGGTAAAGAGAACGTTTCAATAATGTGGGCATCATGCCGTGGAAAACGCGACTTCGCAATATCCAAAACTGATTGTCCACCACGGGAACCATCAGAAGTTGCCATAAGCAACATCGGTTTCTTAAAAAATAATTTACCTTCTATTCTAGACAGCCAATCCAAAAGATTTTTAAATGCTACCGTGTAAGCGGCATTGTGTTCTGCCAGGGATATAACAAAGCCATCAGTTTCTTCAAAAAACTTCAATAACTTTTGTGCATCAGCTGGAAAGCCCTGCTCTGCTTCTACATCAACACCAAAAAGCGGAAGATCAAAATCATTTAGATCTAAAAGTTTTACGTCTACATTCTGAACCAATGACGAGGCATAGGTTGCTAATTGTTTATTAATTGAGTTTTTACTGTTTGAACCTCCAAAGGCGATTATTTTCTTCATAGTTTATTTTTTCTGATACAAATGTACAATAATTACATTTATTTTCCAAGGAATATATTTCCATGTAATGTATTTTAACAATTAATTCACTTTTATAATGCTTATTTTGTACATTCGTAGAAAAATTACTAAGGATGGACATTACCTTCAACAAAAACGAAGATCATAATAAATTACAACTGGCGGAACTCAAGAAAAAACGTGTAGATGTTAGTTTAGGTGGTGGGAAATCGCGGATAGAAAAGCAGCACGCCAAAGGTAAAATGACTGCCAGGGAACGTATCGAATTCCTACTAGATCCGAAAACAAAATCCATTGAAATTGGTGCCTTCGCAGGTGATGGTATGTATAAGGAGCACGGCGGATGCCCTTCCGGTGGTGTGGTTGTAAAAATGGGGTATGTTAGTGGAAAACAATGCATTGTAGTCGCCAATGATGCCACAGTTAAAGCCGGTGCCTGGTTTCCAATTACCGGAAAAAAGAATTTACGAGCTCAGGAGATCGCCATAGAAAACAGATTACCTATTATTTATCTGGTTGATTCTGCAGGTGTTTATTTACCCATTCAGGATGAGATCTTTCCGGACAAGGAACATTTTGGACGCATCTTTCGAAATAATGCGGTAATGAGCAGTATGGGAATTACACAAATTGCCGCTGTTATGGGGAGTTGTGTAGCCGGTGGTGCCTACCTCCCCATTATGAGTGATGAAGCCTTAATAGTTGAGAAAACAGGAAGCATTTTCCTGGCCGGAAGTTATTTGGTTAAAGCCGCTATTGGTGAATCCATAGATAATGAAACTCTTGGTGGTGCAACGACGCATTGTGAGATCTCAGGAGTTACGGACTATAAAGCGAAGAACGATAAAGACGCTCTGAATACCATTAAAAATATCATGGATAAGATGGGCGATTATGATAAAGCCGGTTTTAATCGCATAGAAGCTGAAAAACCTGTTGAAAAACCGGAAGATATTTTCGGTATTATTCCTAAAAGTCGCGCTGACCAATATGATACTTACGAGATCATTAAACGACTGGTCGATAATTCTGAGTTTGAAGAATACAAAGCCGGTTATGGCAAAACCATCATTACTTGTTATGCCCGTATAGATGGTTGGGCTGTTGGTATTGTAGCCAATCAACGAAAATTAGTAAAAACCAAAAAGGGTGAGATGCAATTTGGCGGTGTGATCTATAATGACAGTGCCGATAAAGCAACACGTTTTATTGCTAATTGCAACCAGAAAAAAATTCCTTTGGTATTTTTACAGGATGTAACCGGGTTTATGGTTGGTAGTAAAAGTGAACATAGTGGCATTATCAAGGATGGTGCTAAAATGGTGAATGCGGTTAGTAATTCTGTTGTTCCTAAATTTACAGTGATCATGGGTAATAGTTACGGTGCAGGTAATTACGCCATGTGTGGAAAAGCATATGACCCACGTCTTATGGTAGCATGGCCAAGTGCCGAACTGGCAGTTATGAGTGGTAATTCTGCAGCAAAAGTTTTACTTCAAATTGAAAAAGCGTCCTTGGAAAAGCAAGGTGAAAAGATCACTAAAGAAAAAGAGGAAAAGCTATATAATGAGATAAAAGCACGCTATGACCATCAGGTTTCGCCATATTATGCTGCCGCGCGTTTATGGACTGATGCCGTGATAAGCCCGTTAGAAACGCGTACTTGGATCAGCATGGGAATTGAGGCTGCAAACCACGCTCCTATTGAGAAAAAGTTCAATATGGGCGTATTACAAGTTTAAGGTTTCTGGAGGTTGAGTTTTTTGATTGTCCTGTTTCTATGAACCTTATGTGATGCGGTTTCCGCAAAAGAGTTAAGGAAATAAGTTTCCCTGGGTTTTTCAAATTTATCCAAAGAATCGAATAAAGAATCTTCAATTTCAAATGGTTCTCCTTCAATGATCAGGAGTACTTTCTGTCCCAGGGTTTCATCAGGTACTGAAGCTATAAAAAACCGTCTGTTTATAAATTTTTGAAGTTTGTGTTCTATTTGCTCAGGAAACACTTTAATTCCCCCGGTATTGATCACATGATCCCAACGTCCAAGCCAGTCAAATTCAGAATCAGAATACAAGGTAACCATATCATTGGTTACGATCGGTTTTTCTACCAGTTTTGGAGCGTCAATCACCAAACAACCGCGTTCATCCTGTGACACATGAACATCTGGCAGTGTTTTAAAATGTAATTTTGAAAGGTCTTTAGGTTTTTTAAAATTATTCAATTTTTTCATTGCGATATGCGACACTGTTTCGGTCATACCAAAGGTTTCATAGACGTTGGCTTTAATGCCCTGAATAGATTCCAATAAGGATTTTGACACGGGCGCACCTCCCACAATGATGGTTTTTAAGTTTTTGCAGTAGTTTAAAAAGTATTTTAACTGCATGGGTGTAAAGGCACAAAAATCATATTTCTTTTCATAATCGATCAAGGGATATGCTGACGGTTCTACCAATTCCAATCGTAAGCCTAAGGCGATCGCCCGAACGATCATCATTTTACCTGCAATAAAGTTTGATGGCAAGCAATTTAGAACTTTGTCACCGGGTTTTAATCCAAAATAATCCCCGGTCATTATGGCCGAATTAACCATGGCTTGCTTTTTAATTTTAAGCTTTTTCGGTCGCCCTGTAGAACCTGAAGTTTTTGCTATGATGTAATCTTTTTTATCTAACCAATCGAGAAGGAAATTTCCAATTTGTTCCTGATAAGGCTCACCTTCTTTTACAAAACTATATGCCACTTCCATTAAATCTTCAAAAGAATAATAATGCCCATTTAGCCTGAATCTGTTGTGAACTTGGGTAAAGGTTGGTGTCATAAGCGTTTGTTTTTAAGTTGATTGTCCGAGCTCATCAATGGATCCTGTTTGCTGTGGTTCAATGACCTGACCAAATAATTTGTCTTTCCAGTTCGTCCATTTGTATCGCTTTGATAAAATAAAAAGTAAAATAGGAAATACAACAAAAACCGGGATAAAAATTTCAAAAAGTCCTGTTTTTCCGGGTTCACTCACATCTTTCAAAACGGAATAGGTCTGAAATGCTGTCCAGTCAGCGGTAACCAAAAGAGCCGTAAACAAGTTGTTGGCCGCATGGAATCCGAGGGAGAGTTCCAAACCTTCATCCATTAAAGTCATAATGCCTAGAAAAAAACCGGTTCCAATGTAATAGACCAATATGGTATAACCCAGTTTGTCAACTTCCGGATTGGCTATATGTAATAAACCAAATGTAACCGAGGTGATAAGTAAGGGCAGCCATTTGTTTTTGAAAATTACCCCAATACCCTGCATTAAATAACCTCTAAATAAATACTCTTCAAACGCGGTTTGGAGTGGTATCATAATAATAGCAATCAGGCAAAGTACAGCAAATTGAAGCGGTTTAAAGTTAAGAACGTAATCTTCAGGTGCCATCCAGTATTCTATCAAAATAAATCCACTGGATATGATCCCCCATAGTAAAAAGATGAAAAACACCCTTTTCCAATCTATCTTTGGTCGACTCGTTGTAAGCTGCTTCAAACTCAAATGATGTAAAAACTTAACCACAAGAAACAAAGCTCCCAAACCTGCGGCAAAAGTAAGCAGCATGAGGAACAAGCCTAAATTAGAGTCTAAAATCGCCAACATCTGAGTTTGGTCTAACTGTTGGGGTGTATCCCCCATCATCTTCATTTTTATTATAACAGCTAAACCAAATGGCATTTGCCCGATAATGACCCCAATAACTACAATAACAAGACCTACTATATACCGCCACCACTCATGTAAACCCTTAAACCCTTGTTCTACATACATCTATTCTAAATGATTTAAATTTAACTGTCGTAAGTCCCAGGTACGTTTTTCGTTATAATGCAGTGACCCCTCGAGCACTTCCAGGGGACTATCTATATTATTTGTAAATAAACTTCCGGTACCCAGACCCTGAGGTAATCTGGTTCCTTTTTGATAGGTGTATTGTGCAATAGCATTCAAGCCAATATTGCTTTCCAAAGCACTCGTAACCCACCAGCCTATCTTTTGCTTTTCAGCCAGGTCAATCCAGGAATTACTTCCGGAGAAACCTCCTATTAACGTGGGTTTTAAAATGATGTACTGAGGCTTTATCTCTCGTAGTAATTCTTCTTTTTCTAAATTTGAAGTAATACCTATTAATTCTTCATCTAAAGCAATGGGCAAAGGCGACAATTCACAAAGTTTTGCCATTTCGTTAATTTGTCCTTGTTTGATGGGTTGTTCGATAGAATGCAGATCCAATTCAGACAATATGGAGAGTTTTTCAAGGGCTTCATCAGAAGAAAAAGCACCATTAGCATCTACACGTAATTCAATATCCTTCGCTGAAAAATCTTTTCTTATTGTTCTTAATAATTTGAGTTCTTCCTCAAATTCAATGGCACCGATCTTCATTTTGATACATTTGAAACCTGCCTTGAGCTTCTCTGAAATTTGTTTTTTCATGAAACGTTCCGAGCCCATCCAAATTAATCCATTTATGGTAATGGCATCTGTTCCTTCGGTAAACTTCGACGGAAAAAGCTCAAATGGATAATCACTTTCCAAAGCTTGAAAAGCCATTTCAAGGCCAAATTGAATACTTGGGAATTCAATGGTTTCTTTAAGTAAAGCCGAGAGTCCGAGATCGATATTTTTACAAACCCAGTGCAACTTTTCTTCAAAATCAGGTCGGTCATCAGCCGAAAGACCTCGAAACATACCGCACTCGCCTATCCCTGTTTGGATGCCATTATTTAAAATAAGGAACCAGGTATCCTTTGTTTTTAAAATACCTCGGGAAGTGCCGCTAGGTTGTTTAAAGTTGAGAGTATATTTTTTAAACCGAGCCTTAATCATTTATAATTCAATGGATTCACCAATTTCTAAAAGCATGAGATCTTTATTTTTTTCGAAGAACTTTTTCTTAGCCTCATCATGATCAATTTCAATATAACCAAAAGTATCATAATGAACACCAAGAACTTTATCGCAAGCTACAAAATCACTGGCTAAAATAGCATCGTCGATTCCCATAGTGAAATTATCGCCAATAGGTAAAATAGCAAGATCTAACTTCGTTTGCAGAGGAATTAATTTCATATCATACGTTAGAGCTGTATCACCGGCAATGTAAATATTTTTGTGTTCACTTTCTATAATAAAACCTCCCGGCTGCCCGCCATAACTACCATCAGGGAATGAAGAGGTATGAATCGCGTTTACATATTTAACGGTACCGAACTCAAAATCCCAATGCCCACCGTGATTCATAGGGTGACCTTCAATTTTCATTTTCTCATAACGAGAAATAATTTCAAAGTTAGAAACCAACACAGCACCGGTGCGTTTGGCAATCGCTTCTACATCCAGAATATGATCCTGGTGTGCATGCGTTATCAGAATGTAATCTGCCTTAAGCGAATCAATATCAATTTCAGAAGCTTTTGGGTTTCCTGTTATAAAGGGATCTACTAAAATATGAATATCATCAATTTGAATACCTAGGCTGGCATGACCATAAAATGTAATTTTCATTTTCAAAGATTTTTTTGTTATTATTCAGTTTTCAAAATACCTGTCCCAAACCCATTAAGATGGCTAATAAAACGGTAGATAAGGCTAACTTTTTTAATTCCGGATCTAAGAGTTTCGGAACCTTATTTTTGTTAAATCGGTTTAAGTGCTGTAATAAGGGGATAAAGCTAATGATAAACATTAAACTATAATAGGATTGAAAATACAAAATACCAAACAAAGCAGAAAGTGCCAATGCAGAAATTATTAAAACATTGTGATAAATTTTCGTGCTTTTTACACCGAGCTTTACTGCTAACGTATTTTTATTTGAAGCCTCATCGGAAACAATGTCACGTAAATTGTTAAGGTTTAGAACGCCGGCACTCAATAAACCTATCACAACCGCTGGTAAATAAACTATAGAGGTTAAAGATTTTGCAAATAGGACATAACCACCAATAACGCTTACCAATCCAAAAAAAATAAAAACAAATATGTCACCCAAACCGTGATAACCATATGCCGAATTTCCTACTGTATATTTGATTGCTGCCGCAATAGAAGCTATACCAAGAATTAAAAATATTAAGACCAATACACCATGAGAGGTTCCAAATGCTGTAAAGATCAAAATAACCGAAAAAATTAAAGCTAAAATCACATTAATAATAATCCCTGTTCGCATTTCTTTAGGTGTGATCTTACCACTTTGAATGGCCCGTTCAGGACCAATACGTTGCTCATTGTCAGTTCCTTTCAGGCCATCACCATAATCATTTGCCAAATTCGAAAGGATTTGGAAACTGAGCGTTGTAAGTATTGCTAAAATAAAAATAGTCCAACTAAAATATCCTTCTCTGGCAGCCAAACATGAGGCTAGAATTATCCCTGAAACCGACAAGGGTAGTGTGCGTAAGCGCATGGAATTAACCCATGCTGATGCTTTTTTCATCATGGAATCCATTTTTTCTCAAAGTTAGGCTTACGCTTTTCTAAAAACGCATCACGCCCTTCCTTAGCTTCATCGGTCATATAGGCCAATCGCGTGGCTTCACCTGCAAACACTTGTTGTCCTACCATACCATCATCCGTCAGGTTCATAGCAAATTTCAGCATTTTTATAGATGTGGGTGATTTTGCAAGAATTTCCTGTGCCCACTCAAAAGCTGTACTCTCCAGCTCTTCATGAGGTATTACAGCATTGACCATTCCCATTTCAAAAGCCTCCTGAGCATTGTAATTTCGACCTAAAAAAAAGATTTCACGCGCTCTCTTCTGTCCCACCATTTTTGCTAAATACGCCGAGCCATATCCACCATCGAAACTGGTAACATCGGCATCGGTCTGTTTAAAAATTGCATGTTCTTTACTGGCCAGCGTTAAATCGCAAACCACATGCAAGCTATGTCCGCCTCCAACGGCCCATCCGGGAACTACTGCAATTACAGCTTTTGGCATAAAGCGGATTAAACGTTGTACTTCTAAAATATTTAACCTGTGGTAGCCGTCATCACCAACATAGCCTTGATGCCCTCGAGCTTTTTGGTCGCCACCACTACAGAATGAAAATACGCCATCTTTGGGAGAAGGACCTTCGGCAGAGAGCAATACGACACCTATAGAAGTATCTTCATTGGCATCATAAAAAGCATCATAAAGTTCGCTCGTGGTTTTTGGCCGGAATGCATTACGAACTTCTGGTCTATTAAAGGCAATGCGAGCCACACCCTGACATTTTTTATAGGTTATATCTTCGTATTCTTTAGCGGTTACCCAATTCGGTGTCATCATGCTTAAAATTTTTATCAAAAATAATTCATATTTAACAAAAACACTATCTTATTACAAAAAGATGTAATAATCTAAAACTAACCTTTAAATATTTAAAAAAATTGAATACTCAAATTTGTCAAAACGAAAAAAAACTCGATGAATAAATGTCGAATTAGCACAAATTTGAAATAAGTATAATACTAATTTGACCGTAGTCTTTTTTTTATTATGTTTGCATTAAGCTATTAATTAAACGTTAAAATATGCGCTTCATCCAAAATGCGCTGATTTAACTTACAAATGCCCTTCGCCTATGCTATTGAATATTACTATTGCTATTGCGGTTCTTCTCTCTCTTAATTTTATACTGTTAAAGTTCAGTTGTAACAGAATTTCTCGAAAATCTCGAGAAAGTAAAAAACCAGTTATCTTGAATGCAAGAATAACTTCTGAAGAGTCTGAAGAATTAGCGCCTACCGGTAGTTAATATCTTATCAGATTCCAGAACCGTTCTCATAACCATTTAACAGGCAATTTATTTTGTTTGACAAGGATTTTATTGGCTTGGCTAAAATGTTTATTACCAAACCAATAGCCTCGATTGGCACTTAAAGGCGACGGATGACCAGAAGTTAACACGTAATGATTTGAGGAATCAATTAGTTTCGTTTTCTTTTTTGCATACCCACCCCACAACAAAAACACAATTCCTGTTTTGGTCTTATTAATTTTTGTTATTACAGCATCAGTGAATTGTTCCCAACCTTGGTTTTGGTGACTACCGGCCTGTCCGGCACGCACAGTTAACGTAGCATTCAACAGTAAAACACCTTGATCTGCCCAGGGCATCAAATTGCCACTTTTAGGATAAGATTTTCCGAGATCATTTGAAATTTCTTTGAATATATTAACTAAAGACGGCGGATGTGGAACACCGTCATTCACAGAAAAGCACATACCATTGGCTTGACCAAAACCATGATAGGGGTCCTGACCAATTATAACAACTTTGAGATTATCAGGAGTACAATGGTTAAACGCATTGAATATTTGATTTCCGGGTGGAAAACACTCGTGATTTGCATATTCTTTTTTAACAAACGCTACGAGCGACTTAAAATAAGGCTTATCAAATTCCTCCTGAAGCAAGGGTTTCCATCGCTCTTCAATTTCTACCTCCATAAAAACTCTAAAAATGTACTATCTTTATTAAATAAAGTGTAAATCTATTGAAAAAAAGGAAGTTCCCCACGGCTCAAACTATTTTATTAATCATTGCTGCTCTGGTAGCTATCATGACTTTTATTATCCCTGCTGGTAAATTTGATACTTTAGCCTATAATAGCACTGAAAACACGTTTATACGGACATCCTCTAACAACGAAACTGTCCTCCCCGCTACCCAGGAAACCTTGAATGAGTTGAATATAAAAATACCATTAGAGAAATTCACTAGTGGTGCTATTTATAAAGCAGTAAATATTCCCGGTACCTACAAAAAGCTTGATGCCAAACCTCAGGGTTTGGTTGCCTTAATATTATCTCCGGTTAAGGGCATTATTGATGCTGCAGATATTATTTTTTTGGTTCTGGTAATTGGTGGTTTAATAGGTATTATGAATCTTACCGGAGCTTTTGAAGCCGGTATTGCCTGGCTGGCAAAGGCCTTGAAAGGTAGAGAATTCATACTCATAATCGCAGTTACTTTTTTGATTGCTTTGGGTGGAACTACTTTTGGATTGGCTGAAGAAACCATAGCCTTCTACCCTATTTTGATCCCTATTTTTCTTGCTGCCAAGTATGACGCCATGGTGGCGTTAGCGTCTATATACATTGGATCCTCCATAGGAACCATGTGTGCCACTACAAACCCTTTTAGCACCATAATTGCCTCCAACGCCTCCGGAATAAACTGGACATCGGGTATTACAGGAAGAATTTTATTTTTCGTTTTGGGTACGATCATTTGTGTTTCTTATATTCTGAATTATGCAAAACGGGTAAAAAAGGATCCTTCAAAATCGATTATTTTTAGTCAAAAAGAAGCCATCGAAAAACATTTTGGAAATATTACGCATTCCAACCTAAAACTGAATTTCCGTCTTCGTTTGATCCTATTTATATTTATCATGTGCTTTGTGATTATGGTTTACGGCGTTTCAATAAAAGGCTGGTGGTTTACTAAAATGACTGCTGTTTTCTTAGTTGGAGCTATTTTAATTGGATTTACAGGAAGAAATAAAGAAGCTCAGTTTGTGGACACTTTTGTTAAGGGAGCCGGAGAGTTATTGGGTGTTGCCTTAATTATTGGTATTGCCCGCGGTATAACCGTACTCATGAATGATGGTTTAATAAGTGACACCATGTTGTACTACGCCAGTAATATGACCAACGGCATGAACAAAGGCGTGTTTATAAATGCTATGCTCTACATATACGGTGGATTATCCTTTTTCATACCCTCTTCCTCCGGGATGGCCGTCCTTACTATGCCGATCATGTCACCTTTAGCCGACGGTGTTGGAATTGGCAGAGAAGCTGTTGTAAATGCTTATAATTACGGCATGGGATTGTTTGCATTCATTAATCCTACAGGATTAATTTTAGCCTCATTAGCCGTAGTAAAAGTTGGTTACGATAAATGGTTGAAGTTTGTGATTCCTTTGGTTCTCATGCTTTTGGCGTTCACCATGATCGGTTTAACCATTTCTGTTTATATATAAAAATTAAGCTAAAATCTTAGCCATAAGCTCCTTAAGAAGGTCGCCTTGTGGAACAGCATTAGAGTCTACCCCCTTGCTTTTTACATCAAAGGTTCTTAAATGCGACACAATAACGCTAACCTTTTTCATCGGATAGTTTTTTGCTGCAGTTACATATTCGTTCACGAAATATGGATTTATTTTTAAAGCAGAAGCCACACTTCGTGGGGATTTATCCCGCAATCCATGATAATGCAAAAGTTGTGAGAAAAAATTAAATAGTAGTGCAACCGTTACAACCATCGGGTTATCTTTAGGGTTTTCAGAGAAGTATTTGATGATCTGAAAAGCCTTTTTAGAATCCCTGTCTCCTATGGCTTTTCGTAACTCGAAATTATTAAAGTCCTTGCTAATACCGATGTTTTCTTCAATAATCTCCGGAGTAATCTGACTCCCGGGCTTCAGAATAATTTGTAATTTTTCTAATTCATTATTGATCTTGCTTAGTTCAGTTCCTAAAAACTCCACGAGCATTTGTGCTGCTTTTGGCGAGATGGTGTAGTTTTTTGGCGCTAGAACCCTTCTAATCCAATCAGCAACCTGATTTTCATATAGTTTTTTACTTTCATAAACAACGCCACTTTTCCTAACGGCTTTATACAAAGCTTTCCGCTTATCTATTTTTTTGTATTTATAATTAATTACCAGGACGGTAGAGGGTTGCGGAGACTCGGCATAAGAACTCAATTTTTCGATAGTTCGGGATAGATCCTGAGCCTCTTTTACAATAACCACTTGATGCTCTGCCATCATAGGATAGCGCTTTGCCTGACTTATAATATCTTCAACCGTCACATCACGGCCATACAATACCACTTGATTAAAGCCGCGCTCAGCTTCAGTTAATATCGTGTTTTCAATAAATTCGGAAATCTTATCAATATAGTACGATTCTTCACCCATTAAAAAATAAACAGGTTTTATTTTACCGTCTTTAATATCAGCTACAAGTTGTTTTACTTCGTCCAAATTGATGAAAATTCAAATTAAAAAATCCCAATACCTAACATTTTTGAAATCCTATTGGCTATTTTGCAGTAGTGGGTTACCTTTGAAAAAATCATTACGAATACATGCAAGAATTAGACTTTCCAAAGTTTTCATTTCGATTCAAAAATAGGGAAAATAAAGTTTCTATTTTTGATCCTATTCGTAAAAAATTTGTGATCCTTCAACCCGAAGAATGGGTGCGTCAAAACTGCGTGCAATTTCTACTTGAAATTAAAGGTTTTCCAAAATCACTCATCAATATTGAGAAAGAATTACGGATAAATGATTTGAAAAAACGTTATGATATTGTAGTATTCAATACGGATGGCAGTATTCACTTGGTGGTTGAATGTAAGGCGCCGGAAATCCCGATAACACAAGCCACGTTCGATCAGATTGCTCGTTATAATTTAGCTTTAAACGCGAACTATTTGATGATAACCAACGGATTAAATCATTATTATTGTGCTATGAATTACCGGGAAGGTCGCTATCAGTTTTTAAAAGACATCCCGAAATACACTTAAATGAAAATTGCTGTTGTTATATTGAATTGGAATGGTAAAAAATTATTAGAAACTTTTTTGCCCTCCGTTGTATCCTTTTCTAAGGAAGCTGAAATTTTTCTGGTTGACAATGCCTCTAAAGATGATTCGGTGGGTTTTGTTAAAGCCTCCTTTCCTGATATTAAAATTATTCAACATCAAAAGAATTATGGCTTCGCCGAAGGTTATAATCGCGGACTTCAGGTAATAGATGCGGAGGTGTTTTGTTTATTGAACAGTGATGTGGAAGTGACTGAAAATTGGTTAAAACCGATTATAACGTGTTTCGAGCAGGAACCTAAAACGGCTATTATTCAACCGAAATTATTGGATTATAAGAACAAGGAATATTTTGAATACGCCGGGGCGGCAGGTGGCTATATAGACAAGTTTGGTTATCCCTATTGTCGCGGACGCATTTTTAATACCATAGAAAAAGATCATGGTCAATTTAATGATGAGGCCGCTATTTTCTGGGCCAGTGGTGCAGCATTTTTTATTCGTTCTGACGTTTACAGGAGTTTAGGAGGTTTGGACGCTTCATTTTTTGCCCATATGGAAGAAATAGATCTTTGTTGGAGAGCCTTTAATCAAGGATTTGAAACAAAATACATCGGAAAATCTACGGTTTATCACCTGGGTGGGGCTACCCTTAAGAACACCGATGCCAGAAAAGTGTTTTTGAATTTTAGAAACAGTTTATATACGCTTACCAAAAACGCTCACGGATTTTTACCTTTTTTAATTCTCGTTCGGCTTGTCCTGGATGGTTTTGCCGGTATGAAATTTATTTTCGAAGGAAAACCCAAATTCATGTTGGCTGTTGTAAAGGCTCATTTTGGGTATTATCGGCACTTTTTTACCTTTTACAATCAAAGACGGTGTTTGGACAAGAAAAAAAAATATTTCCAAATAACATCCATTGTTATTCAATATTTCGTAAATAAAAATAAATACTTTAAAAGTTTGTAAAAAATTAGCAAAAGTTTTGTTAATCGCTCGTGTTTCAGCTGTTTTTTAACTACTTTTGGAGAGTTTATAAAAACAAAAACCAAAACCTAAAAACCTCGTTTATACAATTATGAAAAAAATACTCTTACTTGGGGCTTCAGTACTTCTTATTTTAAGCTCCTGTGTATCTAAAAAACAATACACCGATCTTGAAGCCAAACAAAAAGAAACTCAAGATCTCTTAAATTCCGCCACTGTAAAATTAAATTCTTGTTTAGAAGAGCGTGCTTCTGCAACCGCAAGAGCTACTGCTTTAGAAGAACAAGTTGCCGATTTAAGAAAAAGCAATGAAAACTTACAAGTTCTATCTGCAAAAGGCGCTAGCAATGTAGAGAAGACTTTAGAAAGCATAAAAGAAAAAGACCTGAAAATTACCCGTTTACAAGATGCATTATCTAAAAAGGATAGTGTAACGCTTGCTTTGGTAACAAGCTTGAAGCGTGAGGTAGGAATCAATGATCCGGACATCCAAGTGAATGTTGAAAAGGGTGTTGTATTCATTTCAATCGCAGACAATCTATTATTCAAGAGCGGAAGCTATACAGTAACCTCCAGAGCGAAAGAGGTTCTTGCCAAAGTAGCTAAAGTAGTGAATAGCAAACCTGACTTTGAATGCATGGTTGAAGGTAACACTGATAACGTACCTTACAGCCAACCTCCATTATTAGATAACTGGGATTTAAGTGTAAAAAGATCTACTTCTGTAATTCGCGTATTACAAGACTTAGGCGTTAACCCTGGTCAGTTAATCGCTGCCGGACGTAGTTCTTATGTGCCTTTAGTTGATAATGATACGCCAGAGCACAGAGCAATGAACAGACGTACAAGAATTATCGTTATGCCTAAAATCGATCAGTTCTATGATATGATTGAAAAAGAAATGAAAAATCTTGAAGCTGCAGGAAACTAAGCAAAAGATTTAGAAACTAAAAGCTCAGCATTTGCTGGGCTTTTTTTTTACAGTAATTCCAAACTACCTTTTCCCTCTCTTATTATGGTTGGCGTACTTTCCGATAGGTCAATCACAGTAGAGGCTTCATTACCACCGTAGCCGCCATCTACTACTAAATCTACCAAATTATCCCACTTTTCAAGAATAAGTTCCGGATCGGTAGTGTACTCAAGGATTTCATCTTCATCTCTGATGGAGGTCGATATAATCGGATTTCCAAGTGCCTTCACAATATCCAAAGCAATGTTGTTATTTGGCACGCGAATACCAACGGTCTTACGCTTCTTAAAAGGGTTTGGTAAATTATTAGAACCGGGTAAAATAAAGGTATAAGGACCCGGTAAAGCGCGCTTAAGAATTTTAAATGTCCGAGTGTCGATTTGTTTCACATAATCACTCAAGTTACTCAGATCATGACACACAAAAGAGAAGTTAGATTTCTCGAGTTTCACCTGTTTTATCAAGGCCACACGCTCCAAAGCTTTGATATTGGTAATATCACAGCCCAATCCGTAAACCGTATCAGTGGGGTAAATGATAAGTCCGCCATCTCTTAAAACCTTTTCAACCTTCGCAATGGCCTTAGGATTAGGATTCTCTTCATAAATTCTGATTATTTCAGCCATAAACCTCGTATTAATTCTACAATAGAATCACCAAAAATTTTAAAATGTATTGCAAACTCTAATGCTTATCAAATTAGCTCAAAACTTCCAGTTTTGCAAAGCGAAGCAATAATTTTTTAGTTCCTCCATGTTGAAATTTTATTTCTGCTTTGGTATCGGCTCCACTACCTTCGATCTTCAATACTTCTCCCGTACCAAAACGGAGATGTTTTACCATATTTCCAACAGCAAGATTATTATCAAACAAATTAGCCTTTCCATTACTTTCTGATACAGGTTTTAAATTTTTAGGTGTTGAAACCTGAAATTTTTCCTGTTCCTTCTTGGGTTTTCCTTTTTTGAAATTCGCTTGTTTAGCGGGTTTAAATCGAACTTTATTGGGTTCAACATCGCCAAAAATATCGGCACTAAGCATCGGATTAATGCGTCGCTCTTCAATGGGGGTAACAATATCCAAATATTGCTCATCAATTTCTTCAATAAATCTGCTAGGCTCAGAATCTATTAATTTTCCCCAACGATAGCGCGACAAAGCATAGGTTAAATAGGCTTGTTTTTCGGCACGGGTAAGTGCTACATAAAACAGGCGTCGCTCTTCCTCAAGTTCACTACGAGTATTCATACTCATGGCACTTGGAAACAGATCTTCCTCCAAACCTACAATATAAACGTATGGAAATTCCAATCCTTTTGCCAGGTGAATTGTCATTAAAGCCACATGATCGCTATCGCCTTTATCTTGATCTAAATCGGTGGCCAGAGCAACATCCTCTAAGAATTCAGCCAGGGAGCCTGTGGCATCGGCAACCTCCTTCTGCCCTTCCACAAAGTCCTTCATACCATTCAGTAATTCTTCAATATTCTCCATTCGGGTTACACCTTCCGGAGTTCCGTCTTTATTGAATTCCTTAATCAAACCACTGGTACGCGTAACATGTTCTGCCAATTCAAAAACATCTGCTTTTTGATTCATGACCTGATAACTCTCAATCAAGGTCACAAAATTCTGCAATTTGGTTTTTGTTCCGGAGTTAACATTTACCGGCATTGAATCGATGTTTTTCATAACTTCAAACATCGTCTTATCCTCGGCATTGGCAGCCACGATCAATTTATCAATTGTCGTTTGCCCAATACCTCTGGCCGGGAAATTAATAACACGCTTTAAAGCTTCCTCATCCGCAGGATTAATAACAAGTCGCAGGTATGAAAGTACATCTTTGATCTCCTTTCTTTGATAAAATGATAACCCTCCATAAATCCGATAAGGAATATCACGTTTCCTTAAAGCATCCTCGATAGAACGGGATTGCGCATTCGTTCGATATAAAATGGCAAAATCGCTATTTGGCAATTGGTTATTCATTTTATTTTCAAAAATGCTATTGGCCACATAACGGCCTTCATCTGCATCCGTTAAAGAACGGTGAACCTGAATTTTAGTACCTTCATCATTCGCCGTCCAAACTATTTTATCAAGCTTGGTTTGGTTCTTATCAATAATGGAATTTGCCGCATTCACAATATTTTTTGTGGAACGATAATTCTGTTCTAAACGGAAAACCTTCACATCGTCATAATCCTTTTGAAAATTCAGGATATTGTTGATATTCGCTCCGCGGAACGCGTAAATACTTTGCGCATCATCACCAACGACACAAATGTTTTGAAATTTGTCCGACAAGGCCCTAACAATCAAATATTGCGAATGGTTGGTATCCTGATACTCATCAACTAAAATATATTTAAACCGATTTTGATACTTGGCCAATACCTCCGGAAACCGGGTTAAGAGTTCATTGGTTTTCAATAGCAAATCATCAAAGTCCATTGCACCTGCTTTAAAACAACGATCTACATAGGTTTTGTAAATATCTCCCATGAGTGGTCGCCGGGCCATGGCATCAGCTTCAATGAGTTCCGGGTTTTGAAAATAGGCTTTTACCGTAATAAGATTATTTTTATAGGATGAAATTCTGGAGCGGATCTGCTTGTATTTATAAACATCCTTATCCAAATTCATTTCTTTAATAATAGAAGCAATAAGCCTATCTGAATCTTGTGTATCGTAAATTGTAAAATTATTAGGATACCCCAAACGATCTGATTCAATGCGTAAGATCTTGGCAAAAACTGAGTGAAATGTGCCCATCCACAAATTCTTAGCCTCACTGGAACCAACAATTTGAGCAATTCGTTCCTTCATTTCACGGGCCGCCTTATTTGTAAAGGTTAAGGATAGAATATTAAAAGGGTCAACACCCTGATTCATTAAATAAGCAATGCGATAAGTTAACACTCTGGTTTTTCCCGAACCGGCGCCGGCAATAACAATCATTGGGCCATCTTGTTGTAACACAGCCTCCTTTTGCGCCTCATTCAATTGATTTAAATACGTCTCCAATTCCAATTCTTTTTACGTTGTGAAAATAACCATTGTCAGGCTTTTAAATAAGCAGTTTTATGAATAATTATAAACAATTAGGTTTAACAGCTGCTTTCGTATTTTTTGAATATATTTAAACAAAAATCTCAAAAAACAGCATGAAAAACCTTTTACTTATTACTCTTTTATTTGGTTTTTACCAGAATTGGGCACAAACCGCTTTAGAAAACCAATTTGCAGATATTGAACCTCAGGTTATTGAGTGGCGACGTGATTTCCATGAGCATCCGGAATTATCGAATCGCGAATACAGAACCGCTGAAATTATTGCTAAACATCTTAAATCTTTAGGTATTGAAGTTAAAACCGGAGTTGCTCATACTGGTGTTGTTGGTATTTTGAAAGGAGATGAGCCCGGAAAGGTTATCGCTCTTCGTGCCGATATCGATGCCTTACCTGTTACCGAGCGTAACGATTTGCCTTTTAAGAGCGAGGTAGTTACCGAATTTTTAGGCACTAAAACCGGGGTGATGCATGCCTGCGGACATGATGCACATACGGCAATTTTGATGGGAGTTGCTGAAATTCTGGCACATAATAAGGATAAAATTAAGGGAACTGTAAAGTTTATTTTTCAACCGGCTGAAGAAGGTGCTCCTCCAGGAGAAGAAGGCGGTGCTGCCCTTATGATTAAAGAAGGGGTGCTTCAAAATCCTGATGTTGATGCCATTTTTGGTTTGCATATTAAATCTACTGTTCCTGTGGGAACCATCAGATATAAACCTGAAGGTATGATGGCCGCAGTTGAGCGTTTTGAGGTGCATGTGAAAGGAAAACAAACACACGGTTCAAGACCATGGATGGGGGTTGATCCTATTTATATTTCGGCTAAAATCATTGATGGTTTTCAAAGTATTATAAGTAGGGAAACAAACCTCACGGAAGAAGCTGCGGTAATTACTGTTGGAAAAATAATCGGTGGTGTTCGTTTTAACATAATACCTGAAAGTGCTGAAATGATAGGAACTGTGAGAACTCTAAATCCGGATATGAAAGCCATGATTTTAAACCGGATGAAGGAAATGTCGGAGACTATTGCCAGGGCATACGGTGGCGAAGCAACCTTTGAGGTTCAGAATAATACCGCGATTACTTTTAATGATCCTGCCTTAGTGGATCAAATGTTACCAAGTTTAAAAAAAGTAGTTGGCGATGAACATGTAGAACTCAGGAAGGCTACAACCGGCGGTGAAGATTTTTCATTTTTTCAGGAAAAAGTACCTGGATTTTACTTCCAACTGGGTGGTATGACACCAGGAAATAAAACGCCTTATCCGCACCATACTCCTGATTTTAAAATCGATGAATCGGGTTTGATCTATGGTGTTAAAGCCTTGACACAGATCACCTTTGATTATCTAAATCAATAAGTTATGGAATCTATTCTGAACTTTTTTTCTAATCTAAGTTGGTGGGGCTGGATCCTTATTTTTCTGGTTCTCGTTGCTATTCGGGATATTTTTCTCCAGCGCGCACATAGTATCACACATAATTTTCCAATCGTCGGGCATTTGCGGTATTGGCTTGAAAGTATCGGCCCGGAAATGCGCCAGTATTTTGTGGCGAGTAACCGTGAAGAACTCCCTTTTAATCGCATAGAACGCACCTGGATTTATGCCTCGGCAAAGCGTGAGAATAATTACAAAGGCTTCGGAACCGATAGAGATATTTATGAAATTCAGCATGTCTTCATTAATAATGCTATGTTTCCTTTTAAGCTTCCTGAAAACCATCCAAATAAGGTCGATCCGGACTTTATTCCATGTGCTAAAGTTATGGGAGCATATAACAAACGAAAAAAACCATATCGCCCGGCGTCTATAATTAACGTATCCGCGATGAGTTTTGGTTCCCTTTCCGCGAAAGCAGTTGAATCCCTGAATATAGGCGTAAAATTGGCGGGAGGTTATCACAACACAGGAGAAGGTGGCCTATCGCCCTATCACAAAAATGGTAGTGATGTGATATTTCATTTTGGAACCGGTTATTTTGGTGTTCGCAACGATGACGGTACTTTTTCTCTGGAAAAACTGAAACAACTGGTTGAAGAACATCCCTTTATAAAAGCCATCGAAATAAAGCTTTCTCAGGGTGCCAAACCAGGAAAAGGCGGTGTTTTACCCGGAGCTAAAATTTCAAAAGAAATAGCTGAAATTCGTGGTGTACCTGCCGGAAAAGATGTGCTATCACCAGCCAATCATTCAGCTTTTAATACCGTTCCTGAACTTATTGATTTCATAGAAATGATCGCTGAAGAAACCGGACTACCCGTTGGAATAAAGGCCGCTATCGGAAAACTGGATCAATGGGAAGAATTAGCTGATGCTATGTTAAAGACAAATAAAGGTCCGGATTTTATTACTATTGATGGTGGTGAAGGTGGAACCGGTGCTGCTCCACCAAGTTTTGCCGATCACGTATCGCTACCATGGGTATATGGTTTTAGTGATGTGTACAAATTACTTAAGCGCAAAGGTTTAACAGATCGGATTGTTTTAATTGGCAGTGGTAAACTTGGGTTTCCAGGTAAAGCAGCCATGGCATTTGCTATGGGCGCCGACTGCATAAATGTGGCACGGGAGGCGATGATGTCTATTGGATGTATACAAGCTCAAATTTGCCATACCAACCGCTGCCCGAGTGGGGTTGCCACCCAAAATAAATGGTTACAAAATGGTATAAAAACTAACTTAAAATCTGTACGGCTGGCGCAATATTTTAAAACCTTCAGAAAAGAATTTTTGGAGATCACTCATGCTGCCGGATACGAACATCCTTGCCAATTTAAAATGAGCGATATTGAAATTAATGTGGACGACCATAACCTTTCCAAAGAACTCAATCAGGCCTATAATTACGAAAAAACACCTGTTCTATTTGAAGGTATGCAAAAGTTAAAAGATTGTGTATATTTGGGAAGCACAAAAAGTAAGTAACCAAAATTATTTAACCAACCATGGAAATGACCCGAGTTTTTGACCTTTTTATGTATGCCATGCCTACGATTATCACAGGTGTTATTGCTTATTATTTTTTTAGAGAACACACTAGAAATGAAGATGGTCGCAGACGCTTTTTATTAAAAAAGGACCTTCAGGTTAATGCCATGCCTTTAAGGCTTCAGGCATACGAGCGAATGGCACTGTTTTTAGAACGCATTACACCGTCAAAATTACTTATAAGAGTAACTCCGATTTCTTCGAGTAAAGAAGATTACGAAGCTTTACTAATTCAGAATATTGAACAAGAGTTTGAACACAATCTTTCGCAGCAAATCTATGTGAGCGATAAATGCTGGAGCATTATAACAGCTTCAAAAAATGCCACTATTCAGCTTATCAGAAAAGCCGGTTTATCTGAAAAAGCCGATACCGCTAACAAACTCAGGGAAATTATTCTAACCGAAATGATGGAACGCCGCGCCCCCAGTGATGCCGGATTAGCATTTTTAAAGGAGGAAGTTTCAGAAATCTGGTAATTCTATACGATGCGGAGTTCATTCGAACGCCCTTGCTCACTTTTAGCCTTGGCGTAATCAAAGCCTTGTTGCCACCAGGACCTCATTAATTTTTTATTAAAGATCAGCGAATTCTCGGTTAATTTAGATGGTGTATAATATAAATTGAGTTCCACATCCTTATTTTTGGCGGCCAATTTCCCAATGGTGACATCATTACGTTCAACCTGATCTAACAAATGCCCGAACAAATTAATCATAAGGGAAAAGGGATTCTTTCCCAAAATCTTGTTATATTCCATAGATTCGGATTCCAGAACAATGGCATCAACATGTGTAGCACCACGTAAAATGGCTTCGCGAATAGGCACAACACAACCTAAACCGCCATCAGCATATTCATAGCCATCACGAGTGGCCAAAGACATAAACGGAATGTAATTACAGGATATCCAGATCCAGTCGCAAAATTCTTCATAGGTAAAATCGTTGATAGACTTATACTCCACCCGATTCTTCGATAAATTAGAAACCGTAACCACAACATCCTCCACATTATTTCGAATGTAATTGAACTCAGCCCGCGTAAAGGTGGTCCGGATATTACGCTTAAGCGCCATACTTTCACCAAAAGTGCGCTTGCGCTTAATAAATTGAAGCAGCGTATTAATGTAGTTGATAGAAACGTATTCTCGATTCCCTTTCTTTCGAACTCTAAAAGGATTGATGCTGAATATTTTACTTTGATTTACATTAGTAAAAACATCGTAGATCTTATCGATCTTACCGGCAGCCAAATGGGGTACTAACAAACTTCCTGTAGAGGTTCCTAAAAACATGTCGTAATCTTTGCCTTCCTCTTCTATTAAATATTGAGCCACACCTCCGGCATAGGCCCCCTTACTGCCACCACCCGAAATTACTAATGCTTTCATTGATTCATGGTTTTTAATAACTGCTTGGCAAATTTAGAAAATTGCCAGTTATGATGATGTGTTGCTTGCTCTATATTTTCCTTACACTCCGAATTACAACCCCCGATCTGATATAAATATTGAATCGCATTTTGTCTAATTTCAAAACCATATTTTGGACTGGTGTAGTCCAAAAGTTCTCGATAATAGGTCGGTTTTTCTTCCGTGTTATAGTCCTCTGTAATTAAAGCCAGAGTCAGCCACAACAAACGCACATTTTTTGTTTTAAAGCCTTGTATTTCTTTTGTTTCATTCAGGTATTTTGAACGGTCTTCCGGAAAATTTTGCCATAAATGAAACAATGCCGCTTCAATGGTTTCATAGGAATTATCCTCAAGCAAACTTTCATAATCATTTTTGAAATCTAACGGAATTTTTGAGACATTTTGAGCAATGGCCTTTCGGACTTCCAAAGCATTCTTAAAAGCATCCTCAGAGATGTTATCTTTTAATTCTGATATAATATTGATCTTGGCCTCATCGGAAATACCTGAAGATAAATAATCCTTGCAGCGCGAATTTATGACTTCGCAATCTGCCATCAAATATTCATTGATGTAAGTAGACTTCTTTAAACTTTCCATAGCATCATGGTAATCGAAAGAGGTTGGGGTTATCCATTTCGCCTTAAAATCTTTTAGATCAATCTGACCTACTTTTTCCACTTCACCTAAAAAATCATCTGTTTGAACATTCTTAAATTTGAAATCATTTAAATAATTCCTGACCGCCGTTTTAAAAACTGAATCCCCAACCTTTTCACGCAAGGCATGCAAAACCCAGGCGCCGCGCTTGTAAAACGTGTCACTACTCGATTTTGGATCTAAAAGTGAAGTCCCTCCACCAGATTTATCCTGTTTAAAAAGGGTATCAGCGTATTCGTAAAGGCGCCAATAGTAATAATTCTTACCAAAAATATGGCGCTCAGCTAAAAGTGCATAATAGGTAGCAAAACCTTCTTGCAACCAATGATGCGTTCCAGAAGTTTCCGTAACCAGATCGCCAAACCATTGATGCGCCAATTCATGGGCACCAACATTTACAAAGTTTTGATCATTGTATCCAATGGAATCAACTACGAACCGATCGGAAAAAATCGTCAGACTTGTATTTTCCATTCCCGCATAAAGAAAATCTTTAACAGGAACTTCTTTATAGTTTTGCCACGGATAAGGGATGCCTATCTCTTGCTCCAGATAATCGAAAATTTCTTTAGTATAGCGATACGTAGGTTCAAATTTCAACGCATCTTCGGGATAATAATACATCTCAATAGGAATTCCTGAATTAGAAGAGGTTTCCTGCTTATCGTATTTACCAATAGCCAAAGCAACCAGATAACTCGCCATAGGTTTTCTCATTCCATAATGCCAGGTTGTGATCGAATCATTTGAAATTTTACTGAATAGTTTTCCATTGGCCATCACCTGATATTTTTTATTGAATGAAATGGTCAGATCAAAAACAATTTTATCATTCATATCGTCTAAGGATGGTAACCAATTACTTGTATATTTACCTTGACCTTGCGTCCAGATCTGCTTATTCCCACCGGGATCATCCCAATCAATAAAATACAACGCTTGTTTAGGTTCGGTTTTCCAGTGAACGATTAATCGATGATTTGTATTTTTTTTAAATGCTTGTTTTACAATAATTTGATTTCCGTTATATAAACTGTCATTATAACTATGGTCTAAGCGATAAGAAACAGATTTAAAGTTCTGGGCATCCAAATAAATTGAGTCAATATCCTTCAGAATATGAAAGTCGTAAGTAACAGTTCCCATAACTTCTTTTTGAATGGTGTCGAATGAAATTACAGCTTTCGCAGTTTTGAAATCGACCACATCGGTTTGTTGCGAGTAACAAATAATAGAAGCAAAAAATATAAATAGTTTAATTATTTTATTCATGTAAACAGATCTGCAACTTTTAGACCAAATTAGCACTTTTAATCTTAATCGAAATACCCTAAATTCGCTTTATGTCTGTAAATCTTCAAACACCCATAGATTATCTGAAAGGTGTTGGCCCGAATCGCGCCGACTTACTTCGTAAAGAATTAGGAATTCACACCTATCAGGATCTTATTAATTTGTTTCCCAACAGATATATCGACCGAACACAATACTACAAAATAAATCAGTTACCCCGAAATAATGCAGACGTTCAGGTTGTTGGTGTGATCACCGGTTTTAAGGAAGTAGCCCAAAAGCGTGGTAAACGGCTGGTTGCCACCTTTCAGGATGACACCGGTGTCATGGAATTAGTGTGGTTTCGTGGCCAAAAATGGATTCGTGACCGTTTAAAATTACAAACCCCTTATGTGATCTTCGGAAAAACAAACTGGTTTAATGGGCGATTTAGCATGCCGCATCCCGACATGGAATTACTTGCTGAACACAAACAAAACCTGCGCTCTGCGATGCAGCCTATTTATCCGTCTACGGAAAAGCTCTCCAACAAGGGTATTTCTAATCGGGTTATGAGTACGTTCATGCAGTCTTTATTTAGAGAAACCAACGGTGAATTTACAGAAACGCTTTCTGAAAATTTACGCTCCGAATTAAAACTGATCAGTAAAAAAGAGGCGCTTTTTAATGTACATTTTCCTAAGAGTCCGGAGCTCCTTTCGAAAGCCCAATTCCGATTAAAATTTGAAGAATTATTTTATATCCAGTTACAACTCATTATTAAAAACAGAGTCCATAAAACTAAAATTAAAGGCTTTGTTTTTGAAACCGTGGGCCATTATTTTAACACGTTTTACAAAGAACATTTACCCTTCAAATTAACTGGAGCGCAGAAACGTGTAATTAAAGAAATTCGAAGTGATATGGGAAGCCACGCTCAAATGAATCGCTTATTACAGGGTGATGTAGGTTCCGGGAAGACCATAGTGGCGTTCATGTCAATGCTCATCGCACTTGACAACGGTTTTCAAGCCTGCTTAATGGCGCCAACTGAAATTTTGTCAGTTCAACATTATAATGGATTATTAGAAATATGTAATCCATTGAATATCAGTATTTCATTATTAACTGGTTCAACTAAAACTTCAGAAAGAAAAGAAATTCATGAAAAACTAGAAAATGGTGAATTAAACATCCTGATTGGTACCCATGCACTCCTTGAAGATAAGGTTCAATTTAAAAATTTAGGTCTTGCCATTATCGACGAACAACATCGTTTTGGCGTAGCCCAACGGAGTAAGTTGTGGCATAAAAATGAGTCGCCACCACACATTTTAATTATGACCGCCACCCCTATTCCACGAACTCTGGCGATGTCGGTTTATGGAGATCTGGATATCTCGATTATTGATGAATTACCACCCGGAAGAAAAGCCGTAAAAACGGTGCATCGTTTTGACAAAAACAGGCTTCAGGTTTTTAAGTTCATTCGGGACGAAATAAAAAAAGGACGGCAGGTGTACATCGTGTATCCTTTGATCCAGGAAAGTGAAAAAATGGATTACAAAGATTTGATGGATGGTTACGCCAGCATCGAACGTGATTTTCCTAAACCGGAGTATCAAATATCCATCGTGCATGGAAAAATGAAACCTGCCGACAAGGATTATGAAATGCAACGCTTTATTAAGGGAGAAACAAACATTATGGTCGCCACAACCGTTATTGAGGTTGGTGTTAATGTACCGAATGCTTCAGTCATGATCATTGAAAGTGCTGAACGGTTTGGCCTATCGCAATTACACCAGCTTCGCGGGCGTGTAGGACGTGGTGCTGAACAAAGCTATTGTATTTTGATGACGAGTCATAAATTGAGTGCTGATAGCAAAACACGTTTGGAAACCATGGTTAGAACAAATGATGGCTTTGATATCGCTGAAGTAGATCTGCGTTTACGTGGCCCCGGAGACATTATGGGAACCCAACAAAGTGGGGTGTTGAATCTGAAGATTGCTGATATAATCAAAGACAACGACATCCTGAAAAGCGCTCGATTCTACGCCAAGAAAATCATAAATCAGGACCCTTCGCTTGGCCAACCTGAAAATCAACTTATACTTAGAACTTACAAACAATTGACTAAGTATAAGAATATCTGGAATTACATTAGTTAACCCGGTATTTTTATTTCACATAGTTTCGTTCTAATAGCCTAAAACATACGCCTAGATTCTTTAAATTTGCGCTGCATTAAAAATGAAATGAGCCTTAATACGAACTTGAAATTAACCCAAATGAAGGTTAGCGAAATACATCTTACCGACCTAAAACAATTTTATCGCTAAAGATGAAAGAACGCCATATACATATTCACGAAAAAACGCTTCAGGATCTGGAGTTTCCGCAGGTTTTAGAACAAATAAGCGAACTATGCATAACGCATTTGGGACGTGAGCAGGTTTTAAGTATTACGCCTTACCGAAATGAGGCCGCTTTAAAAACCAGTTTAAACCTCACGAATGAATACCTGTCTTCATTCTTTAATGATAACCGCATACCCAATCATGGTTTTGAAGCCATTACAAAAGAGCTTCAGTTATTAAAAATAGAAAATACATTTTTAGAGGTTCACAGTTTGAAAAAACTGGTAAGTATGTCTATTACGGTCAATGCCATTCTAAAGTTTCTTAAAAAGTTTGAAGACTACTATCCGGAGCTTTATCAATATGCTTCAGATATTGAAATCACAGAACTTTTAATTGAAAAAGTGGATAGTGTTGTAGATCGATTTGGGGATATCAAAGATCAGGCATCCGATGAACTTTTCCGCTTGCGGCAAGAAATCAATAAGGTAAAAGGAAAGATCAATCAGAGTTTCGCAACAGCATTACACACCTATCATCAAATGGATTATTTGGATGATATCCGTGAAACCGTTGTTGAAAACCGACGCGTATTGGCCGTTAAAGCCATGTACAGACGGAAAGTGAAAGGTAGTGTTATGGGCGGTAGTAAAACAGGTAGCATTGTGTACATTGAGCCTGAAACTACCATGCAATATTCCAGAGAACTTAATAATTTAGAATATGACGAGCGCGAGGAAGTCGTTCGTATTTTAAAGGAAGTAACCAATTTTATACGCCCGTTTTATTCACTTTTAGAACGCTATCAGGAATTCCTAACACGTATCGATGTAATTTCTGCGAAAGCCAAATATGCGAAATCCTTGAATGCTATACTTCCGGAATTCTCTGAGGATAAAAGTATGCATTTACGAGATGCTTACCACCCGCTTTTATATTTAAACAATCTGGAAAAACAGGAAAAAACATTTCCGCAATCGATAGAACTTAAAAAGGACAGTCGTATTATAGTGATCTCCGGACCTAATGCCGGCGGTAAAAGTATTACCTTAAAAACGATCGGGCTACTTCAGGTGATGTTACAATGCGGTATTTTAATTCCGGTTCATGAGCGGAGTAAGGTTTGTTTATTCGATCGCATCATTAGTGATATTGGAGATAACCAATCCATCGAAAATCACCTGAGCACGTACAGTTATCGCTTGAAACAAATGCGCTATTTCCTTACCAAATGCAATAAGAATACCTTATTCCTAATTGATGAATTTGGTACAGGAAGTGACCCGGAACTTGGTGGTGCTTTAGCCGAAACATTTTTGGAAGAATTTTATCATCGGGAAGCGTTCGGGATCATTACGACGCATTATTCTAATTTAAAAATACTAGCTACGGAACTCCCACATATGGTGAACGCCAACATGCTTTTCAATGAGAAAACACTGGAACCTATGTTTAAACTTGTTGTTGGACAGGCCGGAAGTAGTTTTACATTTGAAGTCGCTCAGAAAAATGGCATCCCTTTTAGTTTGATAAATCGGGCGAAGAAAAAAATTGAACGTAGTAAGATCCGTTTTGATGCCACGATCGCCAAATTACAGAAGGAACGATCAAAACTGGAAAAAACAGGACAGTCCTTAAAAGAAAATGAAAAGAAAACTTCTGAGGAAGCTGAAAAACTGGAAGAGATCAATGCGCGCATACAGAAAAAACTGGAAAGCTATCAGGAGTTATATGACAGCAATCAGCGTTTGATCTATTTAGGTCAGAAAGTAAATGATCTGGCTGAAAAATATTTTGAAAACAAACGGAAACGCGACTTAATGGGCGAATTATTCAAATTGATACAAATTGAAAATTCCAAACGCAAAAAAATTTCAGCGAAGCAAAAGAAAGCCCAAAAAGCAAAAGAGCAGCAGGTAAAAAAAGAAGCTGATAAAAAGGTTGAAGTTATTCGTAAAAAGAAAAAAATAGCCAAAGAAAAAGCTAAGGAAATACCTGAAAAACCTAAACCAGTTCTAAAAGTAGGCGATCGCGTGCGTATGGAAGATGGTCGTGCTGTGGGAAGTATCGATAAAATTGAAAAGAACAAAGCTGTTGTAAACTATGGCATGTTCACTACCAATGTGAGTTTGGAGCAATTGGAACTCGTTGAAGCTGTTAAAAAATGATAAAACTTCCGCAGGGAAAATATTTAATTCTTTTTGATGGTGTTTGCAATCTTTGCAACAGCAGTATACAATACGTTATAAAATACGATAAGAAGAACCAATTCATGTTTACAGCGCTTCAAAGTAATACAGGCAAAGCATTGATTGAACGATTTAATATCGATACACAAAAAACTGATTCTGTATTGCTTTACACCCCTGAAAAAGGTTTGGATTATAAAAGTACGGCCGCCTTAAAAGTGGCTTACCGTTTAGGATTTCCACATGCTTTGTGGTGTGTGTTTTTTATTGTTCCTACATTTTTAAGAAATTGGATTTACGATTTTATAGCCAGGAACCGCTACAAATGGTTTGGAAAGAAAGCGGAGTGCATGGTTCCGACGCCTGAATTAAAAGCAAAATTTTTGGAATAATCAGTCTTCAACTAAAGTCCCCCACTCGGTCCAGGAACCATCATAAACTGAAATATTATTATAACCGGCAACTGATGCGCCTAATGCAAGCACACAGGCCGTAATACCCGAACCACAAGAAAAAACTACAGGATCATTTTTTTGAGCCACCATATAAAGTGCTTTTTCCAATTCGATCTTCGATTTAAGGTGACCGTCTTCCAGTAGATCAGTGAAAGGTAAATTCACAGAGTCGGGAATTGTTCCTTGTCGCAATCCTGCTCTTGGCTCAGGAACTTTACCTTGAAAACGATCTGCTGAACGCGCATCCACAACTTTATGAGAATGATTTTGAACCACACTTTTTAAACCCTTAAAGAATTGCATGGTTTTGGGTTGAAGTACGGCTTTAAAATTCCCGGATTCACCGGAATAGGATTTGGCTATTTCAGTAGCGTACCCTGCTTTTTCCCAAGCCGGAAACCCGCCACTTAAGACCGCGACGTTATTGTGACCGAAAGATTTGAATAACCACCAAACACGAGCACTGGAATAAATACCCTTATCATCGTAAACCACAATGGCACTATCGGAATTTATACCTAAAGTTTGAGCTTCCTTTTGAAATTGTTCTGTTGAAGGAAAGGCATTAGGAAAAGGATCAGATGTATTGCTAAATTTATTTTTAATATCGAAAAAACGAGCCTTTGGTATTTGCGAGTAAGCCTCATCGAGGTTTTTCCCCATGGTTCCATCTAAAACCACAAGATTATCAGCATCCAGATTATCATGTAACCAGGACACAGAAACAATTGGATGGTTTATGCTTAAGGTGTTACTCATGATAATTTTGATAAATTCTATTTTACTTCATTGTAATTGTCGTTCCATTCTTTAGGTTTTGGCTCATGAATTTTGCCCAGAGATTTCGCAACAATAAGGGAAACCGTTGCATCACCGGTAACATTCACAACCGTTCTACACATATCCAATGGGCGATCAACTGCAAAAATCAGGGCTAGTCCAATTGGTAATAATTCCGCCGGAAAACCTATAGATTCTAAAACAATCACCAACATAACCATACCTGCACTAGGTACGGCTGCACTTCCAATGGAAGCTAAAAGCGCCGTTAGAATAATAACCAATTGATTTGTGAAAGTTAAACCTTCAGGCCAAATAACCTGCATGATAAATACCGCGGCAATACCCTGGTATAAACTTGTTCCATCCATATTCACGGTAGCACCTACAGGAAGCACGAAACCAGAAACCTCCTTATCTACGCCCAGGTGTTCCTCAACGCGTTCCATGGTAACGGGCAGTGTTGCAGCACTACTACTGGTAGAGAACGCCAATAGTTGCGCCGGACTGATTTGTTGTAAAAACCACATCGGTGATTTTTTTACGTACACGCCAATAAGTAACAAGTAAAAACAAATCATCAAGATAAGACCACCTACCACACAAAGTGAATACATAAGTAATTTTAAAAGAATATCAGGATCGTCAAATGCAACGATCACATTCGCTAATAAAGCAAATACGGCGTAAGGCGCAAATAACATAATAAGATCCACCATTTTCATGACGACCTCATTTAGGGAATCAAAGAAATCGATTAAAGGTTTTGCCTTTTTTTCACCAATCAAAAGTAAACATATACCCACGAACAAGGCAAAGAAAATAACCTGGAGCATGGATGCACTGGCAAAAGATTCAAATATATTACTTGGAAAAATATCAACCAAAGGTTGCAAAGGTCCGGCATCTTTCTGCGCAGAAGCCTTTTCTAATTTATCCGCCACTCCGGCGTCATTTTGATAGCGCTCCTCAATTTTTTGAAGGGTATCCTGAGGCATCCCCTTTCCGGGCTGCACTGTATTTACTATGGTAAGACCAATAATAATCGCTACCAGGGTCGTAATAATATAGATAGAAATGGTTCTTAAACCCATGGATTTGATCTTGGAAATATCTTTTAAATCAGAAATCCCTTTGATCAAAGAGGCTAAAATTAAAGGAACCGCAATGAGCTTCAAAAGATTTATAAAAATGGTTCCAAAAGGTGCTATCCAGTCTCCAACAAACCCTCTTCCACCTTCAACAGAGGTTAAAATAAACCCGAAAATAATTCCGAGAACCATACCAATAATAATCTTCCAATGTAATGCTAGTTTCTTCATAGCGTATTTAAGTCAGTTTTTCTAGTTTGTAAAACAACAAGGTACGTATTTCAATAGGAATAATAAAGATTGAAAAGATCCTCCTCCTATTGATAAATTTTGTTTAGCAGATAAAAATCGGTAATCACCAGAGCAGCCATGGCTTCTACAATAGGCACTGCACGAGGAACAACGCAAGGATCATGACGTCCTTTGCCTTGCATTTTAACAACCTTTCCTTCTTTATCAATAGTTTGATATTCCTGAATGAGCGTAGCTACGGGCTTAAACGCCACATTAAAGTAAATGTCCATACCGTTACTTATGCCACCCTGAATACCACCTGAAAAATTGGTTTTGGTTGTGCCGTCGGTATTAAAAGCATCATTATGATCGCTGCCATACATTGTGCTTCCATGGAATCCACTTCCATATTCAAAGCCCTTTACTGCGTTAATTGACAACATGGCTTTTCCTAATTCGGCATGAAGTTTATCGAAGACAGGTTCACCAAGTCCTGCAGGAACATTTTGAATAACGCAACTAACCACACCACCAACGGTATCTCCCTTACTTCGTACTTCTTTAATATAATCCTCCATTTTCTTAGCCATTTCGGTATCAGGACAACGCACAATATTCGATTCTACCAGAGTAAGATCCAATTCTTCGTAAGGTTTATCGAGTCCCATAGTACCCACACGTGATACGTAGGCTGTAATTTTTATGTCTTTTAAAACTTGCTTTGCAATAGCGCCTGCCACTACCCGACAAGCAGTTTCCCTCGCCGAACTGCGCCCACCTCCACGATAATCACGAAGGCCATATTTTTTGTCATAAGTATAATCGGCATGGCTTGGACGATAAGAATCCTTAATATGGCTATAATCCTTAGACTTTTGATTAGTATTCTTGATCACAAAACCTATAGGTGTTCCTGTTGTTACACCTTCAAAAATTCCGGAATGAAATTCTACAGTATCAGGCTCCTTTCGTTGCGTTACAATTTTAGATTGTCCCGGTTTTCTTCGATTTAATTCATTTTGAATTTCTTCGAGGTCTAAAGAAATTCCCGGAGGGCAACCATCAATAACTCCGCCCAATGCCGGACCATGAGATTCACCGTAAGTTGTAAGATTAAAAAGTTTACCGAAACAATTTCCTGCCATACTATAATTTTTTGCTAAAATAAAGCTTTTTTCGAATTCAACCCTTTAAAATTCCATGATAAAGATTCAGAACAAATTAAGGAATCAAACCTTAGTTTTAAATTAAAATTTGTACCATTGAATAGCCTTGCATAACAATAAGTTAACAAAAAACTGATATATAAATAATTATTACATAATCATTACGTAATATATAATGAGGTTATTTGTACCGTAAATAAATCGAAGAATTGACTATTAAGAGAAAAATAGAACTGGCTGTTATTTCTGATGTGCATTTGGGAACCTATGGATGTCAGGCCAAAGCTTTACTTACATATCTCAACAGTATTGCCCCAAAAACCTTGATCTTGAATGGCGATATTATTGATGCCTGGCATTTCAATAAACGTTACTTTCCTAAATCCCATTTGAAAGTGATAAAGAAAATAATTGATATGGCTGCTAACGGCGTTAAAATTATTTATATCACCGGAAATCACGATGAAGTTTTTCGAAAATTTGACGGCACGGAGGTTGGAAATATTTCAATCGTAAATAAAATAGTTTTAGAACTTGATGGCAAAAAAGCCTGGTTTTTCCATGGAGATGTTTTCGATTTTTCAATTCAACACGCAAAATGGCTTGCTAAATTAGGCGGTTATGGTTACGACTTGTTAACCGTTCTTAACCGGTACATCAATTGGGTTACCCATAAATTAGGTAGAGAACGCTTTTCCTTATCTAAAAAAATAAAAAACAGCGTAAAAAGTGCTATTAAATTTATCAAGGACTACGAAAGAGAAATAGCGCATTTGGCTATTGAACAGGGCTATGATTATGTGGTTTGCGGACATATTCATCAACCTAAAATGGAGCTTATAGAAACCAAGAATGGCAAAACCATGTATTTGAATTCAGGGGATTGGATCGAAAATTTCACAGCTTTGGAATACCAATTCAAACGTTGGAAAATATACCATTATAACGAAGATAAATTAGCGCCATTCAGCGTTAACGAACAAGAAGATAACTTCGATATGCAAGATCTTATAGCGGCTATAACCATCGTTGAGCAAGCTGCCAAAAAGCCTAAAAAGGAAAAGGTAGATTAAGCTTTAGGGGTGACGTAATGCCGCTCTAAGAATAGATATAGGGTGAAATGCCTTTTTCCCGGTACCGTCGTTTATTTGATGTCTGCAACTCGTTCCATTAGCAGAAATAACAACCTCATTTTTCGCTTTTCGAATGGCCGGAAATAAGGTTTGTTCACCAATAGTCATGCTAACCTCGTAATGTTCTTTTTCGTAACCAAAACTTCCCGCCATACCACAGCAACCACTCGGTATTACTGTTACCTTATAATTTTGAGGTAAATTCAAAATAGAAAAACTAGGCATTACAGAACTGATTGCTTTTTGATGGCAATGGCCATGAAACTTGATCGTTTTCACTTCATTAGTGAATTGTTCCGGTTTTATATTTCCTTTTTTAATTTCAGCTTCCAAAAACTCTTCAACCAAAAAGGTGTTTTTAGCCAGATATTTTGCGCCTTCCAGATCATCGGCCAACTTTAAATAATCATCTCGAAAACTTAAAATTGCGGAAGGTTCAATACCAATTAATGGGGTGTTTTCAGAAACTAGATTCTTAAAGGCAGCTACATTAGTGTTGGCACACTTTTTTGCCTGTTTTAATAACCCTTTGGAAATAAAACTTCGTCCGGATTCAGTATGGTCTATTAATTTGACCTCATAATTAAGAGCCTCCAATAATTCAATGGTATCGATACCTATATTCGTGTCCAAACGATTGGTAAATTCATCATTAAAGAGGTAAACCGTTTTAATATAGAGTTTTTGTGACTTTGAGTTATTGAAGCTTTCAAACCAACTATGCAATGTGCTTTTCGACACCAATGGTAATGATCGCTCTTTGGCAATACCTGCAAGAGACTTCAATATGTGGCCTGTAACTTTATTGGAATACAAGGCATTTGTTATTCCGGGTATCCAGCCACCGAATCTATTGATCGTATCATTGTAAGCAAACAATTGGGTTCTCAAAGAAACACCATGAGCTTTCTGATACTGATATTGAAATTCCGCCTTTAAACTGGCTACATCCACACTACTCGGGCATTCGCTGGCACAAGCCTTACAACTTAAGCAAAGGTCAAATACTTCTTTTAATTCTTCGTGATCAAAAGCATTGGTTTTATTCGAATGTGTTAAAAACTCTCTTAACGCATTTGCTCTGGCCCGCGTAGTATCTTTTTCATTTTTAGTGGCTCGGTAACTTGGGCACATGGTACCACCGAACTCAGGTAATTTTCTACAATCACCGGAACCATTACATTTTTCCGCCTCACGCAAAATACCTTCTGAAGCTGAAAAATCCATTAAGGTTTCAACTTGAGGTTCAATACGGTCAGGGTCATATCTCAAATTTTTGTCCATGGGTAAAGCATCTACGATCTTACCGGGATTAAAAATATTATGAGGATCGAATGTTGATTTTATGTGCTTTAAAAGTTGATAATTCTCCTCACCGATCATCATAGGAATATAACTAGATCGCACAATGCCATCACCATGTTCACCGCTCATGGAACCACGGTATTTCTTCACGAGTTTGGCAACTGAAGTTGTTATATCCTTGAATAAAGCAACATCATTTGATTTTTTCAAATTAAGTATGGGTCGAAGATGCAACTCGCCTGCACCGGCATGAGCATAATACACAGCATCCTGATCAAAGGAGTTCATTAGAGCACTAAATTCCGAGATATATGATGACAGATCTTCAAGATCCACAGCTGTATCCTCAATACAAGCCACAGCTTTTTTATCACCAATAATGTTCCCCAATAGTCCTAAACCCGCTTTTCGAAGCTCAACAGCTTTATTGATTTCTTCTCCTCGAAGGATTGGGGCAGCATAACTCCATCCGGAAGCCATAACGGATTTTATTAATTTCTCAGCCAGCAGTTCCACCGCTTCCGCGGATTCTGCGCGCACCTCGCACATTAAGATCGCTTTTGGGTCTCCCTCCAGAAATTGACGGTTAGCCTGTTGCGTTCGGTTGTTTTTTGTACAATCTAAAATGGTTTTATCCATCATTTCACAGGTGTACAAATGATGCTTCATTGCAGGAACAACAGCCTGCAGACAACTTTCAATGGTATTAAAATGAAATGGTACCATGATGGTGTGTTGCGGAGGCAGATCGTCTAATTGTAGCGTAATTTCAGTGGTAAAAGCCAGAGTACCCTCACTTCCTGCTAATAACTGGCACATATTAAAATCTTCCGCAGCCGTTTTAAAGGTGTTCGAATTAATTAAAGCATCGACGGCATATCCGGTATTACGTCTGTGAATGGATTGTTTTGGAAAATTATCAATGATTCTCTTTTGAACCGTTTCTGATTTTAGAGCATTATAAATGGTATTGTAAATTTTACCCTCTAAGTTGTTTTCTTTTGTTTTTTGTTGAAAAGTTTCCCTCGAAACTTTATGGAAAACAGCCTCTGAACCATCACTTAGAATTGTTTTTAACTGGATTATTTTATCTCGGGTAACGCCATATTGAATTGAGGTTGTTCCGGAGGAATTATTTCCTACCATCCCTCCCATCATACAACGATTGGAAGTGGATGTATTCGGTCCGAAAAATAAACCATGCGGTCTTAAATATGAATTCAGGCTATCGCGTACAACTCCTGGTTGAACCGTTATGGTCTTAGCTTCTGTATCAAAATCAAGGATCTCAGTAAAATATCGTGAAACATCAACAACAATGCCTTCTCCAACACACTGACCTGCTAATGAGGTTCCTGCTGTGCGTGGAATTAAACTGGTATTGTTCTTTTGAGCAAAAGCAATTAAAACCTTAATATCCGCCTTGTTCTTTGGATAAGCGACTGCAAGCGGTAACATGCGATACACCGAAGCATCTGTGGCGTAAAGTGATTTTGTGAGATCATCAAAAAGCAATTCGCCTGTAAGATGCGATTTTAATATATCTAAGCGATTTTCTAAGGACATATAATGAAGAAAATTCTACTATTTTTTTTGAAGGATAAAGATAATTACAATTTTGGTCTTATTTTTGTTTAAACCAAATGAATAAAAATTATATGGTCTTTTTTTGCGAAAGGCTCGTATATAGTAGTAAACCAAAACATTTTAATTTATGAAGAAATCAATTTTTATTACCTTTTTATTAGTTGCCTTTGCTTATACTGCTCAGGCTCAGGAAATTTCTCCTAATGCCCTTGGACTACGTTTAGGCGACGGAAACGGCTTTGGTGCTGAGGTGTCTTATCAAAGAGCATTGGGCATGAACAACCGTTTAGAATTAGACCTGGGACTCCGTTCCGACAATAATTTTGATGGCTTCAGCTTAGCCGGATTATACCAATGGGTATGGTTATTAGACGGTAACTTTAACTGGTATGCCGGTGTTGGTGGAGGAGTAGCCTCATATGATTATAAACCTGATTTTCCAGGCTATAACGGTAGCGAAACCTTTATTTTTGGAGCTGGTGACATCGGTATAGAATATAATTTTGATATCCCACTACAAATATCATTGGATGCCAGACCAGAATTTGCTTTTGGTAACTACAATGACAATTTAGATTTTGATATTGCATTAGGTATCCGTTACAGATTCTAATAGAAAGTATTTCAATACATAAAAAAAGCGCCTCTTGGGCGCTTTTTTTTATCTCATTAGGAGATCAAACATTTCTCCAAAGTATCTTGGTAAATTTTTTCGTAAATCGGAACAATTTTGTGCACGTTAAACTTTTGAGCCTGCTGTCTTGCCTGAGCTTTAAAGGTTTTTAAACGTTCTTCGCTTTTTAATATATACAAGGCATTTTTGGTCATTTCGGCAATATCTCCAACATTACTCAAAAATCCGGAATACCCTTGCTCATTAACTTCGGGTATCCCTCCTGTATTACTAGAAATTACCGGTACGCCAGAAGCCATAGCTTCTAATGCTGCAAGACCAAAACTTTCCGTTTGAGATGGCAATAAGAATAGATCGCTAAAACATAGGATCTTGTCGATCTCATTACTTTTCCCAAGAAAAACAACTTTATCGTAAATATTCAGTTTCTTACATAAGGCTACAATTTTTTCCCGTTCAGGCCCTTCACCAATCAACATTAATTTAGCCGGAATTTCCTTTTGGATATTATTAAATATTCGGATAACATCCAATACTCGTTTTACCGGTCGTAAATTACTAACATGCGTAATTATTTTTTCATTTTCTTCAGCCATCATAGCTCTTTGACAGTCGGTAAATGAAAATTTATATTTTTCCAGATCAATAAAGTTCGGCACAACATGAATATCATTTTTAATATTGAAAAGACGTAAAGTATCATCCTTCAAGCTCTGAGATACCGCCGTAACCGAATCTGATTTGTTGATACTGAAGGTCACCGCAGGTTTGTAGAATGGATGACTTCCTACCAAGGTAATATCTGTACCATGCAACGTGGTTACGATAGGAACATGAATACCTTCTTCAAGCAACATTTTTTTGGCCATATAAGCAGCATAAGCATGCGGAATGGCATAATGCACGTGTAAAATATCGATCTGATGTAATTTAACCATATCCACAAGTTTACTGGATAGTGCCAACTCATAAGGTTGATAATGGAACAAAGGATATTCCGGTACATTCACTTCATGGTAATGAACATGGTTACTTAATAATTCTAACCTCACAGGTTGGCTGTAGGTTATAAAATGAATTTCATGACCCCGTTTGGATAATTCCAGACCCAGTTCTGTGGCTACTACGCCACTTCCACCGAAGGTTGGGTAACATACAATTCCTATTTTCATTTCTTTTTCAGCAGTTTAAATTTTTTATTTCAACCAAAGCCTTATTTAGCTTTTAATCATCAATAGCCTCATAAATAAGCTCTTGAATATCGGTTCGAACGTTCTCGCGCAGTAACGTATTTTTCCCGGCTTTAGGATACGTTCTATTTGCCATGAACACATAAACAATATCAGCATCAGGATCGGCCCAGGCATAAGTACCCGTAAATCCGGAATGTCCGAAACTGGTTAAGGATACACAGCCGCAAGTAGGTCCTTCACCTTCTAATTGAGGTTTATCAAAGCCCACACCGCGACGGTTATCTTCAGAGCAATAATAACAGGTATTAAATTTATCAATTGTTTCCGGTTTTAAAAACCGTTTTCCTCCATAAAATCCTTTTTGAAGGTACATTTGCATGATTTTAGCCACATCATTGGCATTACTAAATATACCGGCATGGCCTCCTACTCCGTTTTCCATGGCAGCGCCCATATCATGAACGTAACCGTGAACTTCCTGATATCGAAAATAATCATCTATTTCAGCGGGCACAATTTTGTTATCACTTACCGTATGATATGGATTGTAGGTGGTGTGATTTGCACCAAGGGATTGGTAAAAATGTTCTTGAATCAATTCATCCAGACCCTTATTATAATGGCCCTCGATGTATTTCTTCAAAATATAATATGGAAAATCACTGTAACGATATCTCAGCGTTGGAAGTAAGTCTGAATCCTTTATGATCTTTTGAATGGAATCCGGATAATCGGAGCGCAGGTAAAGATTTTTTGCTACTTCAACATTGAATTTCGGACTTCGTTCTGTGCGGTAATATTTTGCGCTTGGCCGCTTTGTATCCGGGTTCAAGGTGTGATAATAAAATGGCTCCCAGGGACGCAGGCGTGCATAATGCGATAACATTTGTTTAAGGGTAATATTGGCCTTGTTAGAACCTTTATAATACGGTGATAATTGCGCCAATGTTTCATCAAGCGAAACAATACCTTTCTCCTCTAACTCCATTAATAAAGGAAGTGTGGACAAAATTTTGGTTAGTGAGGCCACATCATAAATATCATCGTCTTTTACCTTATTCTTTCCGTTATATGTATGGCTTCCAAAGTTTTTATTGTAAATCACTTTTCCATGGCGTGCTACCAATAGTTGAATTCCGGGTGTCATTTTTAAATCCACAGCACGTTGTGCGACGGAATCGATTTTGTTCAGTCGTTCTGAACTCATCCCTTCCCGCTCAGGAATGGTATAGCCTAAACGTTTTAAGTTAAAGGTTGTAATGCCTGTTCCTACAGGAAATTCTGGTCTAGCAGAAACCGGTAATTTCCCCTGGGCAGCAATAGCTCCAAAAATGAGTTGAGCTGATTTCTCCTGAGCTATTTTACTATTCTGATAGCTTACCACAATGGATTCAATATTTTCAGAATTCTTCAATTCGCTCAAAGCATATGGCTTCACAAAAACATCCAGAATAACGGCATGATCTTTTGAAATATCATTTAGCCAAGTAAGCTCTTCTTTAGTAAATTTGTAAGGTTTCCAGGGCGACTCATCAGAGCGGTGTAAACCAACAATAACGGTATTGTAACCCAGAAGTGTATTATCCGAATGAGGGTTTTTTACCTCGTTCACCTTGGTATACTTTTTCAATTCATTTAAAAAGTCAGATCCTGAGTCATCACCCAAATTCACATAGGCTATTTTTTTGGTCTCCAAATTTCGAATAGGAAGGAGATCATTTTTGTTTTTTACAATCGTGATCGCTTTTTCAATAAGATCTTCATTTAGAACCTGATCATCAATGCGATTTAGATCAGAAACTAAATCATTCACATTAATGGGTGAATAATCCGCTAAGCCAGCTTTATACTTCGCTTCCAGAATCTTTTTTACGGAATGAGACAAACGATCTTCAGTGATTATATTGTTCTTATACGCCTCGACAATTTTTGAAATTCCTATACCTACATCTTCCGACATTAACATCACATCATTCCCAGCCAAGAATGCAGCCAGATCAATATCTCCGGTCTCATTAAAGTTGGAAGCCCCTTTCATGGTTAAGGCATCTGTAAAAATAAGGCCGTTAAAACCAAGTTGTACCTTTAGAATATCAGAAACGATATGTTTAGACAATGATGAAGGGTAACCTTCTCTGGGCTCCAGAGCAGGAACATTCAAGTGTGCTACCATAACACTGGAAAGCCCATTTTTAATCAAAGATTTGTATGGATATAATTCAACGGAATCGATACGCTTTTCATCGAAACTTACCGTTGGCAAGGTTTTATGAGAATCCTGATCTGTGTCGCCGTGTCCGGGAAAATGCTTGGCACAAGCTAAAACTCCGGCACTTTGCATGCCCTTCATAAAAGCTAAAGCTTTTTCGGTAACATTAATTTTATCCTCCCCAAAAGAGCGATTTCCTATTATGGGATTGTCCGGGTTCGTGTTAATATCTACCACCGGCGCAAAATTAAAATGAACCCCCAAACGCTTGCAATGTTCACCAATATGTTTTCCTACCTGCTCAATGAGTTCGTTATTTTGAATGGCTCCTAGGGTCATATTCCAGGGAAAAACAAAGGTTGAATCTAAACGCATACTAAGTCCCCATTCCGCATCCATGCCAATTAATAATGGAGTTTTTGAAAGCGCCTGTAATTCATTGTTAAGTTTCGCCTGACGCACCGGACCACCTTTCGAATATATAATGCCACCAATATGATACTTCCTGATCGTATTGATAACTTGATTTTTTGTTTGTTGATCCTGATCGGACATGACCTGTACCATGTACAACTGCCCTACTTTTTCTTCGAGACTTAATGAATTGTAAACAGAATCCACCCATTTTTCTTGTGCTAAAACATCTTCAGACCTTAATGGATCGGAGACATTCTGAGCGTAACTTATTCTAAATGTTATTAGTGTAAGTAACAAGAAAAAGATGTGGCGCATATAAAGGATTATTTTTGTTATTTATTGTTGTACTGGGGAACAGTAATAACCGTGCCAAAGTACTACATTTAAGAAAAAGATGAAAAGACTTTAAGATAGTTTTATAACGAAGTTATTAAACAATAATGGGATGATTTATTCCAGAAGATCGATATGCCTATCGTGATACCCCAACAAATATAAAACCCCATCTAAACCAATACTAGAAATTGAGCTCTGGGCATTCTTTTTAACCTTTGGTTTAGCGTGAAAAGCAATGCCTAATCCGGCTAGATTTAACATGGCCAGATCATTTGCTCCATCACCAACTGCGATCGTCTGACTGATGTGAATTCCTTCTTTTTTAGCTATCTCTTTAAGATACTCAGCTTTCTTATTACCGTCAACAATATCGCCTATATAACCTCCGGTTAATACACCGTCTTTTATCTCGAGTCGATTAGCATAAACATAATCGATTCCTAATTCCTTTTGAAGGTACTCTCCAAAAAAAGAGAATCCCCCGGAAAGAATTGCCGTTTTGAATCCGTAAGTTCTTAATGTATCGATAAGTCTGCGAGCCCCTTTAGTAATAGGAAGACGCACGGCAACATCGTGTAAAACTTCTTCTTTCAAACCTTTAAGCAATTTCATGCGACGCGTAAAGCTCTCTTTAAAATCGATCTCACCCTGCATGGCTAGTTCGGTGATTTCTTTAACCTCAGGACCTACACCAGCTAATTCTGCTAATTCATCAATAACTTCCGTTTGAATTAGCGTTGAATCCATATCGAAACATACCAAACGTCTGTTTCTTCGGTAAATATTATCTTCTTGAAATGCAATATCAACATCCAATTCACTTGAGATCTGCATGAACTTCTCTGTAAATTCGGTCTTATCGTCAATTTTACCACGAATAGATAGTTGAATGGAAGCTCTTGGATATTCTTCCTCTTTAATTAAAGATAAACGTCCGGTTAAACGTTTGATCGAATCTATATTGAGATTTTTATCAGAAATGATCTTGGTCACTTCAGAGATTTGTTGCGCTGCTAATTTCTTACCTAAAATGGTAACGATATAGCGATTTTTACCTTGTAAGCCTACCCAATGCTCGTAATCATCGGAAGAAATCGGTGTGAATTTCGCTTTAATGTTCAATTCATAAGCCTTAAAGAGTAAATCCTTTAAAACCGCAGCCGATTTTTTTCCAGATTGAATTTCGAATAAAATACCTAGAGACAAGGTGTCATGAATGTTGGCCTGGCCAATATCGAGAATTTTAGCTTCATATGCCGCCAAAACTCCTGTTAAACTCGAAGTTAAACCTGGTTTATCTTGTCCTGATATATTTAGTAAGAAAATCTCGGTGGCCATATTTTTTGCCTTTTCAGCTCTAAAAAGATGTAAAATTGATTATTCTGTTTGAGAAATAAAAGTTTTTTCAAAATTAAAAACGCAACGACGGCGTTATTTGATAAACCTACTGTGCCAGCTCTCTGAAGCAGGCACTTCCCAATTCTCTTTAAATTCTGCTTTGTTAGTTACAAGATTATTGAAAACAATGGTGTTCTTAGAAACCGCTTTGTCTTTGGCCATTTGTTTAAAATCAATTAGCGATTTATAAGCAACGAACTCACCCTGCTTGTAGGACACATTCATTTTATCCATAAGATCTACAACATATTCCTGCTCTAATTGCTGTATAAAATGCACAGAAGCATCAATAGAACATCCGGTGGCAGCATTCCTGTTCTGATCCAGGGCAATTATAATGAAACGCTTGTATTCAATGGTATAGCCTGCCTGAAGATCAGCTCCGTGGGCCGTCCATTGAGTTATAAAAGTATCTAGTTTTTGAGATATTTCATTAAGTTCTTCCTCTGTGAAGGAACGATTCGCCTGATAGATCCAAACTCGAGATTCATCGGGTAAACTTTCAAAATCTACTAACATTTTATTTTAGGGAATAAATCGATTAAAATTAAATTAATGGATTACAGATCCTGAGCATTCGCAATAAGCTCAGCAACATCCATAACGGCAATCGCGCCTTCTTTTTCTTTAGCCTTAATACCATCGGTCATCATGGTGTTACAAAATGGACAACCGGCTGCGATAATTTCAGGTTTTACATCCAGCGCTTGTTCAGTACGCTCAATATTAACCTCCTTATCACCTTTTTCAGCATCCTTGAACATTTGCGCTCCTCCGGCACCACAACAAAGCCCATTTCGTTTACAGTTTTTCATTTCCACCAACTCTGCTTCCAGTTTTTGGATCAGGTCGCGTGGTGCTTCATAAACATTATTGGCGCGCCCCAGATAACAAGGGTCGTGAAATGTAATTCGCTTACCTTTATACTGACCTCCTTCGATACTGAGACGCCCATCATAAAGTAAGGACTTTAAAAACTGAGTATGATGCATCACCTCATAATTTCCGCCTAATTCAGGATATTCATTCTTTAAGGTATTAAAGCAATGTGGACAAGCCGTTACTATTTTTTTAATTTCATAGCCATTCAAAACTTCAATATTGGTCATGGCCTGCATCTGGAATAAAAACTCATTTCCAGCGCGTTTTGCCGGATCACCGGTACAACTTTCTTCTGTACCTAAAACTGCAAAATCTACCCCGGCTTTATTCAGGAGTTTTACAAAGGCTTTTGTTATTTTTTTTGCTCGGTCATCAAAACTACCGGCACAGCCAACCCAGAATAAAACTTCAGGTTGTTTGCCTTGAGCCATATATTCGGCCATTGTAGGTACTTTTAGTGCTTCGCTCATGTATACTTATTTATTCGTTTTTCCAATTTAATCTATCCATTTGATTGTATGGCCAGGGCGCTCCATTATTTTCAATATTGGTCATCATATTGTTTAATTCCATGGGAGCAGCCGATTGTTCCATAACTAAATAACGTCGCATTTCAATAATGATTGAAAGCGGATCAATACTTAGCGGGCAAGCCTCAACACAGGCGTTACAGGAAGTACATGCCCAAAGTTCCTCTCTGCTGATATAATCATCGAGAAGTTGTTTTCCGTCAGGTTTAAATTCGCCATCATTAGCATCGATATTTTTTCCTACCTCTTCCAGCCGATCTCTAGTGTCCATCATGATCTTACGAGGTGATAATTTTTTCCCTGTTTGGTTCGCCGGGCACTCGCTGGTGCATCTACCGCATTCTGTACACGTGTAAGCATTAAGTAATTGTAACCAATTAAGATCTTGCACATCACTGGCACCGAACTTTGCAGGAACATCATCTTCTGCTCCTTCGGCAGGTGCAGCGAACGGATCTGCGTTCGGATCCATCATCATTTTAACCTCATTCGTAACAGATTCCAAATTATTGAACTGTCCTTTAGGTGTTAAACGACCGTAATAGGTATTAGGAAATGCAAGAAGTATGTGTAAATGCTTTGAAAAATACAGATAGTTCAAGAAAATCAGGATCCCAACGATGTGAAGCCACCAGGCACTGCGTTCTATAAAATGAATTGTTGTTTCCGGAAGTCCGGAAAACCATGGCGCTATAAACTGACTAAATATATTTCCGGTATTGGCTTGTTGTAAGGTAGGATCGGTAGCATTCATTACCAAAAATAATCCCATTAGAACCATTTCAAAATATAAAATATAATTGGCGTCATTCTTAGGCCATCTAGTCATTTCCTTACTCCAAAAACGCTTGATTTTTAAAGCATTCCGACGCAACCAGAAAACAATAACCGATACAAACACAAGCACAGCCAAAATCTCAAAAACACCTATTAGAAAACCATAAAATGATTCAGGTAGCACATGCAATCCAATGCGATGCGTTCCGAAAATACCGTCGATAATAATCTCCAGGACTTCAATATTGATAATGATAAACCCGAGGTAAACAATAACGTGTAAAATACCTGCAATGGGTCGACGCACCATTTTGGTCTGACCCAAAGCGATCATCGTCATGTTTTTCCAGCGTTCTGCTTTGTTATCGCTGACATCAACATCGTGCCCTAACTTAATATTTCGACGTAATTTTTTTACGTTTTTCGTGAAATAACCGACACCCAAAATGAGTACGATCACAAATAATATTTGAGAAACAAAATCCATTTTTAGTCTTGCTTATCTTTAATTTCATTGCCTTCTGCGTCGTACTGTTTTGCTTTTTTTCCGAATACAGAAAAATGTACGTAACGCTTAGGATTCAATTTCAGATCTTGAAGTAATTCTTCTAATTGTCTTGTAGCGCCTTCCAGATTATCGTAGAGGGAATCATCATTCATTAATTTTCCCATGGTACCATTGCCCTCATTAATTCCGGCAATCATGGTATTAAGGTTATTTAATGTTGATTGAAGGTCATTTATAGTTGATTTTAGATTCGCCTGTGCGAGAGAATCAGATACTTTTGAAAGATTACTACTAAGATGTTCAACATTGGCCAGCGATTTATTGAGATTACTTTCCTTATCACCGAGCATGTTATTTAGGTTATCTGAAGTTCGTTTGAAACTTATCAAAACACCATCTAAATCCTCGATGCTTTTTCTCATTTTAGCTTTGGCTTCTTCATCAAAAACATCATTCAAATTCGTAAAAGCTGTATTCACGCTAGTTGTAACTTTTTCAACTTTTTCTTGAAGGGGTGTTAATCGTTGATTCACCAGTTCACTTAAACCTGGTTTAATGGTACCTTCTAAAGTAGCACCGGACTCTGCCTTAGGCGCTCCATCAAAAGCCGGAACAACTGCAATAGCCTTCCCTCCTATGAGGCCGGTTTCATATAATTCCGCTTTGCTATTTTTTGAAAATTCAAAATCGCTATCCACGGTAAACTCCACAAGCAAATGGGCTGATCCATCACCTTTAAATCCAATTGATATTACTTTTCCAACACGAAGACCATTGATGGTAATTGGGGTTGAAGACTCCAAACCTTCAACATTGTCATAAACGGTATAATACGTTCTTGAAGAATTTAAAAGGTTTTTCCCTTTGAGATAATTAAAACCAAATATGAATAAAACGATACCAGCAATAACTAATACTGAGGTTTTTACTTCTTTAGATATTTTCAAATTAATTGAACTTTAGATTAACAAATTTAAAGTAAATATAGGAAGAACCTTTTAATTTGCCGCGGTTTTTAGTGCCTCTGTAAGACTAATTTTCTTTCCATCCTTAAATGCCACCACGAAACTACTGGTATACCCTTTCTTTTTCACCTCGTTTTCAAGATCTTTGGTCATATCGTAATTCGAGGTCTCGCCGTAAAAATATTTATAAAGATTTCCTTCCTTTTCACGAGTTACATGATCCAAACCATTAAAATTATAGGGTTTGGGTTCAAGCGCTCTGGAACTCGCTGCGATTTGGATTTTATATACAATGGGACTGTCATTTCCTGAGGTCGTTGTACTAGAATTGTCATGTTCAGTAATTGCATATTCCGTTGTATAACCGCTACTCAACTGATCTCGGTACTCTAAAATAGCTTTCGTAATAGCCGTTGCCGTTTGATTTTGTCCTTTAGAAGAATTTAAATAAGCGCCCTCCGTTTTGTTAGTTACAAAACCTGTTTCAATTAGTACACTTGGCATTGCCGTTTGATGAATAACCCACAAACTAGCCTGTTTTACACCGCGGCTTTTACGTTGATACATTTGTGAAAAGTTCTTCTCTATCAAGCTGGCCAACAATATACTCTGATCCGTATACTCTTCAGTTACAACAGAAAATCCGAGTAAGGATTCCGGTGAATTCGGATTAAAGCCCGAGTATTTATCTTGATAATTATCTTCAAGAAAGATTACCTCATTCTCCGCCTTGGCTACCTCAAAGTTACGCTGTGTATTTCCAACGCCCATCACATAGGTTTCCGTCCCGTAGGCCTGGCTGTAGTGAGCATTACAATGGATCGAAACGAACAGGTCTGCTTTGGCTTTGTTTGCAATTTTAGGTCGGTCGCGTAATTCAATAAAAGTATCTGTTTTTCTTGTGTAAATGACTTTTATATTTGGATTTTTCTCTAATTGTTCACCAACATCAAGTGCTATTTTTAGAGCTATATCCTTTTCCTTGTAACCATATTTTGAGGGCTTGCCAGGATCTTTTCCTCCGTGACCTGCATCCAGGACAACAACAAATTTATCTTTACTGTACTGAACCTTTTCATTTTCAAATTTATGGAATGAGCTTAGTGATAAAAACCCTACTAAAAATACGAAAAGTACTATATGCTTCGTTTTCATGAAAAACTATTGATTTTCTCTTTAAGATTTAAGAATTGAACGAGATGTTACCGTTTTAACGACCATTGATCCGGTTTATTTTAAATTGCAATTTTTAATTGGAATTATAAAACATACCCAGAAAAATATATGTAATTTTGGCATTTCAAAAACCGAGCCATACTTTTACAAAAATACATTTAAAAGCGTTGCATACAAACAACATTAAAATACTTTTTACTCTAAGTTTTACAGTGTTTATTAACATGTTAGGCTTGGCCCAAGAATTACCTACCAAAGGAAAAACCATTCCCAAAAGCGAGCCTATTATCCAAACCACGCGAGATACGACTCTGGTTATTGGAGATAGCCTTATAAACCCTGCTACAAACGTTAAAGAACAGGATTCTACGCTTAAAGACTCCATAGCTCCAAAAAAGGTCTTTTTAGAAAATAATGTAGTCTATCATGCTAAGGATTACACAACGTTCGACAGAAAAGCTCATAAAATGTATTTGTATAATGATGCCAAAATAGATTATGGCGACATGAATATTACGGCTGGAAATATCGTAATTGATTATACGAAGAACACTGTTTATGCTAAAGGGATAACAGATTCCATTGAGGGCTACACCCAAAAACCTGTTTTTACTCAGGGTAACAACAAAGTAGAACCTGATTCCATAGTATTCAATACAAAAACCAAGAAAGCCTTAATCTATAATTCTCAAACCGCACAAGGCGAAGGAACCGTTATTGCTAAGGAAACTAAAAAAGAGAATGATTCGGTTTATTTTATAAAAGATGCTAAATACACAACCTCAAAAAATCTTGATGATCCCGAATATTACTTTAAACTCAGAAAGGCTAAAGTGGTTCCTGGTAAGAAGATTGTAACCGGTTTAACGAATCTTTTTATTTATGATGTTCCAACGCCGGTTGGTTTACCTTTTGGATTTTTTCCACAATCTGAAAAGCATACATCCGGAGTGCTTATACCAAGTTTTGGAGAACAGAATGACCGGGGTTATTTTCTGCAAAATGGCGGCTATTATTTTGCTATCAATGACTATGTAGATCTTTCTGTTCTGGGAGATTACTATACTAACGGAAGTTATGGTTTACGCACGCAAAGCACCTATAGAAAGCGTTATAAATTTACAGGAAATGTTGGCTTGCGTTATGAAAGCCTTATTACCAGTGAGCGTGGTTTTCCGGATTATTCCAAATCAACAATTTATAATATTCAGTGGTCTCACAGCCAGGATGCTAAAGCAAGTCCGAATTCCAGGTTTTCTGCTTCGGTGAACTTAGGAAGTAGTACCTATTATCGAAACTCATTGAATCAGATAAATACAGGAGCCTTTTTGAATAACACGCTGTCATCCTCTGTTTCGTATTCAAAGACCTTTATGGGTGAACCACAGGTAAATTTAAGTGTTACAGCTACCCATTCACAAAATACCAATACCCAGCAAATTAACATGACCTTACCAACACTGCAGGCCAGTGTTAGTAGAATTTATCCGTTTGCTCCCAAAAATGGATCAAAAAAGGGTATCATTCAAAATATTAACTTTCAATACAATTTAAGAGCGGAGAATCGCATTCAGACCACGGACTCCTTATTTTTCACAAGCGCCATGTTCGACGATGCAAAAACCGGCATGTCTCATAGTATTCCGTTAACAACAAACTTCAAACTTTTTAAGCATTTTAGTGTTAGTGCGAGTACCAATTACCAGGAGGTTTGGACACTTAAAACCATAAAAAAATATTACGATGAAGTTAGTCGGCAATTCGTTACTGAAAATGTAAACGGTTTTGATGCCTTTAGAACCTACAATTTCAGCACCAGTATTGGAACAACCCTATATGGAATGTTCAATTTTGAAAAAGAAGGAAAAGATCGCAAGATAAAAGCCATAAGGCATGTTATGAGACCATCTATAAGCTATAACATCAATCCGGCCTTCGATAAATATTACGATGGTGTTGAAATTATTACAGCTGATGGCCAAACCCAAGAGGATATCAATAGGCAATATGGTACATACACGCGTTTTGAACAAGGTGCTTTTGGAACTCCTTCTCAAAGCTTTTCAAGTAATATCGGATTGTCGTTATCGAACAATATTGAAGCTAAGGTAAGAGATAAAGATAGTACGGCTACAGAACCTAAAAAGATCAAATTATTAAACAATTTAAATTTTTCAACCTCCTATAATTTAGCCGGTGATTCGTTGAAACTAAGCCCGGTAAGAATGAATGGTGGTACCACCCTATTCAAGAACAAACTGAATATTAACTTCGCAGCTACTTTGGACCCCTATGCTTTGGACAGCCAAAATAACCGAATCGATAAACTCAATATCAAAAACGGTGGAAGTTTGTTCCGACTCACCGGAGCAAATTTAAATGCCAGTTGGTCGTTCTCGAGTAAAAAGAGTGGTGCCAATGATAGAAATAAGGCCGGTATTGAGCAAAATGTGAGGAATGGTGGTCGCGCCGATGACCTTTTAGGTGTATCAGAGGATTTTACCAGGCGTAATTTAGAGGGCGACGACGAGAAAGAAAAAAGCGAAAATGATAGTCAATTATATAATTATAAAGTGCCCTGGAGTATTCGCGTGGCTTACGCCGTAAATTATTCCAATAGCCGTAGGCAAAATGAAATATCTTCGCATTCTATCATGTTCTCCGGTGATATACAACTTTCCGATAAATGGTCAGTTGGAGGCTCCTCCGGTTACGATCTGAAAAACGCCGGATTTACCTTTACGCAATTGCGTTTTGAGCGTGATCTTTTAAGTTGGCGTATGAATTTTAGTTGGGTACCATTTAGCTCCAGAAGTTCCTGGAATTTCTTTATTGGAATTAAGTCCAGTATGTTGAAAGATCTTAAGTACGAGAAACGTAAACAACCGGACATTCAACTATAAATTCAGCAATTAATTTTTTAAGTAAATGAAAACGATTATTACTACCTCTGACGCACCGCAACCCATCGGCCCATATAATCAGGCTATCTTAAGCGGAAATACCTTATACACTTCCGGTCAGATCGCCATTGATCCAACTAACAATAGCTTGATAACGCACAACATAAAAGCTGAGACAACACAGGTTATGGAGAATCTCGAAGCTGTTTTAAAAGCTGCAGATATGGCATTTTGTCACGTTGTAAAAGCTACAATATTTATAGCCAATATGGATGATTTTGGAGAGATAAATAGTGTATATGGAAGTTATTTTGATGAATCTACCGCTCCGGCTAGAGAAACCGTTCAGGTAGCAAAATTACCCAAAAATGTAAATGTGGAAATTAGTGTTATTGCTGTAAAATCTTAATGTATTATTGAGGTTTTTGGAGCGTAATTCTCAAGCAGTTCTTTAAGCCTATTTACATCAATTGGTTTTGCAATAAAATCATCAATTCCTGCTTCTTTGGCATTTGTAATATCTTCTTCAAAGGCACTTGCGGAAACGGCAACAATCGGAGTGTTTTTTTTGAGGTATTTTGCAGTCTCTTTGATGGCTCTGGTTGCCATGTAACCATTCATGTCAGGCATATAAATATCCATAAAAATGATATCAAAGTCCTCTTTTTCATAAAGTCGCACCGCCTGTAATCCGTTACGAGCAAAAGTACACTCCGCTCCTAATTGCTCTAATAAGAACTTAATTACCTTTTGATTGGTAAGATTATCTTCAGCTATCAAAACATGAATGTTCTCTCTTAAAATCGGTTGGATCTGGCTCGATTCCTCTTTAACGTTTAACGTCTTCTTAAGTTGTAAACTAAAATAAAATGTGGAACCCTCATTTTCCTTACTTTCTAATTTAAGTTCACCACCCATTAATTCTACTAAACTATAAGAAATAGAAAGCCCCATGCCTCCACCACGGTAATCCATAAATAAAGGGTTTAAATGGTCTGAAGGTTGTAAAACACTTTTTACCTCCTCCGGCCCCATACCAACTCCTGTATCCTTGATATAGAAACTTACGATCTGGTCGCCATCCAAATTCACGGTATCATCAACTATAATAGAAATTTTTCCCGTATTTGTGAATTTAATAGCATTATTTATCAAATTGATTAATACTTGTTGAATCCTTGCTGAATCGCCTAATAAAGAATATTTCTTCTTGTTTTTTGATAAGAATTTGAATTCAAAATCCAATCCGTTTTCCCAGGCCTGATATTCAAAAACCTTAAATAGTCGCGTTAAATCAGTTTTCAAATCTATAGGAGAGAGCTTCAGTGTCACATCGCCACTTTCCATATCGGCGTTATCGGTTATCATATTAACCAATTGCAAAAGATGCTTCGATGAATATTCAGCAATTTCTACCTGAGCGATTTGATCACCATTTAAGTCCGTTTCCTTAAGCATGTTCAGCATTCCTAAAACCGTACTAAGTGGTGTACGAATTTCATAACTCATATTGGCTAGGTACGCCGATTTATGATCTACCGTATTTTGTGCTTTATCGAGCTCGAATTTAAGGTCCTCAATGCGGTTATTCAGGTTTTTCCTAATCAGATCATGTTTTAATTGATTTTTAAAAAAGTATTGTAAAATGAGAATTTGTACCACACATAAACCCAAAAGAATTTTCACCAAAGTAGAGCTCTCAATCGATTGGTCTATAAAAAAGTAGGTAAGAGAGAGTATCGCTACAATTGAAAGGAAGACAACAAAAGAAAGTACAAATCTGGGTGTTAAACTATCTTTAATTTTGCTATAAAACGCCATTAATATGTGATTATATCACAGGGTAAATATATTAATAAAAAGTTTAAGAGAGCTACTTGATTTCTATTAAACTTAATGAAATAGTTACGTTTGAATGAAAAAAGATCGACATCATGTCGTTGAAAAAACAATTAAACTACCGAAAATCAAGACGATAATTGAAGAAATAAAAACATTTAGTAATTCAAATACGCGAATTACATATCATTTGTATGGAAAGGTATCAAACCATCTATTGGACGTCTAATAAAATTACCAACTTTAAAACCCATTTCCTGCGCTACTTCCCTAATTTCATTTTGAGAAAAATATGCAATCGATCCGGCAAAATGAACAGGGACGGTTTTTAACTCTTCCTTATATTGCATGATCATATTAGTTGCGAAAAGACGAATCCCCTTTTTAATTAGGTTCGTGGTATACTCTGAATCTTTATGTAAAAACATAAATTCAGCAAAGTTTGCTAAATAAGCATTCGGACTTGGCTGTTTATATAAGTTATATTTAATATAGTCGGCATCCATATTATATTTTGCACCAAAAGCCACTTTTTCATTTTCCGGCATATGGTTGAAGTAATAATCTCTAATCAACTGTTTTCCATAATAGTTTCCAGATGCATCGTCCATCAAGGTATAACCTAAAGATTTAACACGTTGATGTAAGTTTTCGCCATCCCAGTAACTACAATTAGAACCGGTTCCTAAAATACAAACAACGGCCGCTTCTTTGGGGTGATTTATTGTGGCAAAAACGGCTGCCAAGGTATCTTCATTCACTTCAACATGAGCATTCGGAAAAATATCTTCGAGAACTTCACTTAATAATTTCTTGGCATTTTCGGTACCACAGCCTGCTCCGTAGAAAAAAACATGGGTGACAATATCCTTATTTTCACTCAGATCCTTGCTTTCTCGAATTATTTTACTCAATTTTTTTTTAGAAAGAATAGCAGGGTTAAGACCCTTCGTACGTATCTTCTCAAGTAATTTATTTCCGTTTTTATCTACCGCGATCCAGTCGGATTTGGTAGATCCACTGTCTACTATTAAAACCATAGCTTAAAGATAAAAAAAAACTTCACATAAAGAACGTTAAGCTCATTATGTGAAGTCTTATAGTGTTATAAATTCAAAATTAAATTTTGCTGATGTATTGAGCCAAATCAACAAGTTTCGTTGAATAACCAAACTCATTATCGTACCAGGACACCAACTTAAAGAAGTTATCATTTAATGCAATACTTGCTCCGGCATCAAAAATACTGGTCATAGATTCTGAAACAAAATCCTGAGATACCACAGATTCTTCAGTATAACCTAAAACACCTTTAAGAGGTCCTTCGGAAGCCGCTTTTAACGCTGCCTTCACTTCATCCCAAGAGGCTGATTTTTCAGTTCTAACCGTTAAATCAACTACTGAAACATCCGGGGTTGGTACTCTAAAAGCCATACCGGTTAATTTTCCATTCAATTCAGGAATTACCTTACCAACAGCTTTCGCTGCTCCTGTTGAAGATGGAATAATATTGGCTAATGCGCTTCTACCGCCTCGCCAATCTTTTTTAGATGGTCCGTCTACAGTCATTTGCGTTGCTGTAGTAGCGTGAACTGTAGTCATCAAACCTTCAATAATACCAAAGTTATCGTTAATAACTTTAGCCAAAGGCGCTAAACAGTTTGTTGTACAAGAGGCATTAGATACGATGGTATCTGCTGCTGTTATTTTATCCTGGTTAACACCCATTACAAACATAGGTGCATCCGCAGAAGGCGCTGATATAGCCACCTTTTTAGCACCTGCTTTTAAGTGCGCTTTAGCTTTATCTAAAGTGGTAAAAATACCGGTACAATCTAACACAACCTCTGCACCTACAGCATCCCATTTAAGATCTTCAGGGTTACGCTCAGCTGTAATTCTGATCTCATTACCGTTTACTACCAGGTTACCGTTCTTAATATCAACGGTACCATTAAATCTTCCGTGAACTGAGTCATATTTTAATAAATAAGCTAAATGATCAACATCTAAGAGATCATTAATTCCTACTATTTCGATATCAGGTCTAGAGGCCGCTACTCTAAAAGCGATTCTACCTATTCTTCCAAATCCGTTAATTCCTAATTTTAGTTTTGACATATTATTATATAATTGGTTATGTGCTCATGATATCTGAGACACGTAAAAGTTCTAAATTAATTTTTGTTTTTCCTTTAATTGCCTTATCCAAAGGCGTTAATTCCATTTTACTATTTAATAAACCAACCATAAAATTGGTTTTACCTTCTAATAATGATTCCACTGCTTTAACACCCATACGACTTGCTAAAACACGATCAAAGCAAGATGGAGGTCCACCGCGTTGCATGTGCCCAAGTACGGAAACACGAACATCGTACCCTTCCATATTTTGATCTACGTAGTCTTTAAGTTCAAAAATATTCTTTCCTATTTTATCCCCTTCGGCTACAACAACTATACTTGAGGTTTTACCTGTTTTTCTACTTCGGTTCAGAGAGTCTACCAAGCGTTCCATTCCTAAATCTTCTTCTGGAATCAGAATTTCTTCAGCTCCACCGGCAACACCTGTATTTAGAGCAATATGTCCGGCATCTCGTCCCATAACTTCTATAAAGAACAAACGATTATGCGAACTTGCTGTATCCCTAATCTTATCAATGGCGTCAACCACAGTATTCAAAGCGGTATCGAAACCTAAAGTATGTGACGTTCCGAAAATATCATTATCAATGGTTCCGGGAATTCCCATAACAGGAAAACCAAACTCCTGGTTAAAGATCAGAGCTCCGGTAAAAGAACCGTCACCACCAATAACTACAAGCCCGTCCACATTATTTTCTATGAGATGTTTATGGGCTTTTTGGCGTCCTTCTTTAGTTCTGAATTCTTTAGATCGAGCCGATTTGAGGATCGTTCCACCTTTATTAATGATGCCGCGAACACTACGGGCATCCATTTCTTTAAAATCTCCTTCAATGAGTCCCTCGTATCCACGATAAACTCCAATACATTGAATATTGTGATAAGCACATGTCCTGACCACAGATCGGATAGCGGCATTCATTCCCGGTGAGTCTCCTCCTGAAGTTAATACTGCTAGTTTCTTTATTAATTTCGGCATTTATTTTCTGATTAACTGAGTAAAATTACTAAACAAAAAGCACATTTCTAAGTCTTAGGCTATATTTTCAATCAGGAATAGAAACTATAACGTTTTAGTTGATAAATTAATCGAATCCCTTGGTATACAAGGGGTAATAAATAGGTGATTTTCTAGATTTGACTCGCCGGTGATACATCAGGAATTACTTTTTCCTCGGTTTCTACGGGTTGTTCTTTAGTATCTTCTTTGGCCTTAGTATTCTTCTTTACAATATTTCGGAGCAGTTCCTTAAAGGTATCAAAATCTACATTATATGACAAACCGATACCTTGTGTGTAACCAATATTCTCTCCAAAATTTCGAATGCTGTTCTCACGATTGAACACGCGCGCCGTTAGGGTTCCCTCTTTATTCAACAGAAAATTAATCTCAACATCACCGGCTACAACCGTTTCGGTAGCACCGGCACCTCCTACAGGCACACCCACTTTACCATTAATTAATACACGATCGCTTATCTGGGTTTGCAAAGTAAAGCCTACTCTATTATCTGTTTGATAATCGGCTGTATTTTGTCCGGCTTCAAAATAAGGATTCATATTGAATTTACCATTTTTCGAACTAAAAATACCGCCAATAATACCATTAAGACGCTCGGCAATTGTACCCGACAAGCTTATATCATTAAATCCTCGTCCTTGAAACGATCCTCCACTAGCAAGAAAATATAAAGCCTGATTACTAATATTCTCATCGGTTCCCAAACGGTACTGCAACTCTGATTTAATGGCTGAATTCACATTAGGAAAATCAAAATTAAATGTTGGTTCGGGTTGTTCCAGATTTCCGGTTAGTTCAATAATCAATTCCACCGGGATACTTCTGTTTACCGGGTTATCCAATAAAGGCGATGGATTAGCTTGCGTTTTATAAACAGCTTTCATATTAATTTGTGCGTCAAGAGGATCCCCATTCCAAGCAATGGTACCACCGGGTTGTACCGTGAATTCTTTCTGCACCAAACCTCCATAAGCAAAATTATATACACCTTCGAATACGGAGAAATCCCCCCACATATCAAACTTTCCATTGGTGTTTATTTCAACCAAAATACCACCTCGTCCGCGGCCTTTCAGGGAATGTCCGGTATCTTTATTAATTATAATTTCCACCTCAGCATCTTCCGTAATATCTAAATCAAAATCAAGTTCTAATCCTTTTATTTCGTTAAATACGATCTCCTCCCCTTTTTCTCTGGCACTTTTTTCTTCGGGAGTTATAAAATGTATATACGAATTGTCTCCAAAGGATTCTGTGTCCTTTAATGGAATTTTAAAAACGGTTCCTGCTTTTGTTGCGCCTTCAACACTAATTACCAAAGCTTCCGTTGGCCCCTCTAATGTGGCTTCTCCTCCTATAAAACCGGTACCGTAATAAAGCGCTTCATCAGATTCCTGAGTATCTAAAACCAATAATCGATCTGTTTGAATATCCAAATCTAAACTCCAATTAGAAAAATTTTCATGACTTAAACGACCTTTGAAAATACCTTTGGATTTATATTTCGTATCTGTTATACCAATAGAATTGAAAATGAAAGTTTGGTCTTTTAGTGTGACACTAGACTTTTGTTCAAAATCGTAATCTACGTTAAGATACGGAATACCCAATCCGGCATTTTCCAGCGTCAAATCACCATCAAAACCCGGTTTGGATAAATCGCCTACAACATCTACCTTGCCTGTTACCTGTCCCCTAATTTTGTTAAGCACGTCCTGAAGCAAAGGGTTTAATGGCTTTAAATTGAACTTGTTAAAATTAAGTGACACATCAATTTTCGAGCTTTTTCCCTGAACAGAAATATTCCCTTTTGCATTAAATGATTTCGCCGTATCATTTTTAATAAAAGCATCTACCGTGTAATTGGTTAAATCTTCATTACCCTTAATACTGGCGTCAAAAGATCCCAGCATAAAATCATTAACCTCAAAGTCGTCAATTACCACACTTGAATTGGGTAAATAACTACCATTTTTTTGTAAAATATCTAATTTACCATTCACTTTTCCAGCCAATGACAAACTATCTATATCCGGTGTTATTTTCGCCAGATCGACATCAGTAAAATTCAGTTTAATATCTTTTTGAGTGGAGTCTTTAACGAAACCCGATAGCCTGATTATTTCGTTCTGATGATTAATCCTAAATTTATCAATATTAAAGGTTGTTAAACCTTTATCGAACGAAACTTTATTGTTCTGGTTCTTATCTTCATTAATGTACCATTTATTATTTTTAATCGTAATATCGGATTTTTTAAATCCAACTACCGACTCATTATCCTTATTTATCGTATGATATAAACTCAAATTGAATTTATCATTGTTCTGTTTACCTCCCGTAAATTCGGAGCGTACAAATAAAGTATCATTAACCGTAACATTTATCAAATTGAATTTAGAAACTTCGTAGTATTTGGTGTTCAAACTGTCAATTTCCAGGTAGGTATTAAAAAGCGGATTACTATTGTCTACCTGCAACTCTATATTGTTGGCAAAGTTCTTTTGAAACGTAATTTCCGGCGATTTAAAAGTTAAACGAAATTTCTTTTCATCACTATCCACCCGCCCTCGAATAAAGGTATTTTTTCCTAAACTCAGTTCCGGATAAATAACTTCGATAATTTTGTTATAAATTTTAAAATTGAAATCGATATGCTGATTTGTTTCAACCTTATTGGGCTTATAATTGGTATAAATGTAACCTATAGAGTTTTCAAAAAGTTTTTTCAGATCTCTGAACTTAAACTTTCCTTCCATGTGGCCATCTATAATATCTGGAGAAAGAATGTCTATAAAACGGGTACCATCAACAAATTTTGATTCTAATGTAAGGTTATCGAAAACATAAGTATCATTTTGGTTTTTATAACTGGTGTTTTTAAACACAATTTTACCATAAGCATCATCGTAACCGCTGGCATTCATGTTCATTTTTACCGAGCTTTTTAGAATGGATATATCATCCTTTTTTACAAAATTTAAAGCCTTTAAATCTGCATAACTCACTTCAGCCTCGAAATCATATTTGTTCACCTTTTCTGAAAAATCAACAAATCCGGTAAAATTCAATATTAGGTTTTTATCGTTTGCTATTAAGTTTCCATCAAAAATTTTATTTCGCACATTCCCGGCAACCTTGATGCTGGAGTAATTGTAATTGTTGTATTCAATATTGTAAATATCTCCTTTTACAGCCGTGTTTATTTTTTCGGCTACAAAACCTTTACCATCCACATCAAAATCTAATGAAGCTTTTCCAACTTTGGGATCATTCAAAAAAGTTCCAAAATCAAACTGATCGAATTTAAGTGTTCCCTTATATCCGGCATTATCAATATCATTCACCTTATTGATCTTAAGATTAGCATCAACCAACCCAAGATCCGTATTGATATTTATATCTGCATCAACAGTTGAGGCTGTGACATTAGAAGTTCCAGTAATTTTAAACTTACCAAGATTTTCAAAAGCAGTAGGAATTACTTTCCCTAAAACGTTAGGCATTATGGCATCGAGATCCCAATATGTAGATGTTAAATTGCTAAATTGGGCGTCCATTTCAAAACCTCCTTTTTCTTTACTAAAGACATTTTTAAAGTTGATATCTCCTCGAATTCGCGTATTCCTACTTACCAGATCCAGTTTATTAACATCCAAATCGTTTAAGGTTCCACTGATATCTACATCCAAACGCGCGTATTGATCTCTCCCGAATTCGTTATAAAAAGTATTCAACTCATCCAACTGAATTTTAGAATCTCGTAATTGTGCGTCTATCTTTACTTTATCAACAAAATATTGTAAATCCTTACGATCGTAGGTAAACTTAAGATATCCTTTTATTATCGATCTTGGTGTTTCTATTTCAAGATCATCAAAGGTCATTCCCGTTAATGTATACTCGAAATTGGTCATCATATTTTTAACAGCCAGACCTCGACTATCTTTTAAAGCTAGTTTATTTATTCGGGCACTTACATCACTCCCCTTGATCAGGAAATTCGTAGCATTAATATGAAGATCATCAAGCTCCAAACCTTTAGAATCCGGATTGTTATCATCTGAAATACGGAATATCCCATCATTAATATTCACATCACTGGAAGACATTAAAAAATCACTTTTTTCCTTTCTCGGGTTGTCATCTTCAAACTTGGCCACAAAAACATCCAAATTGGTGTCCTTGTAACCTTTATAAGTTCTAATATTGAAAACCAGACCCTGAATATCAATATCTCCAAAAGTGAGTTTATTGTTGAATATCTTTTTTAAACTAATGATCGAGGTATTGAGTTCATCAATGGCGATTAAGGTATCTTGTTTAAAATCTTCAATGTATATTTTCTTGATTTGAACGTCACCGTTAAGTTGCATCCCGATCTTATCAATGTTGATGTTCGTTCCAAAATCTTCATTGAGTCGTTTGGTAGCATAGTTTCCCAAAGCCGTTTGAACAGGCGGAATGGAAAGTACTAAAACGCAAATAATAAATAGCATCAAGAGGATGCCAATAATTTTATACGTTATTTTAAATGCTTTTTTGATGGAGTTAAGAGTTATGATTTAAATTTGAATAGCCTATTTTTGTACTTACGAACATGAAGCATAGCAAAGACTTCCAATTTGTTCAAAATTAACAATTATTGTGCCTAAAATTCACATATGGACTCAGAAAATATTTTTATTCTCGGAATTGAATCATCTTGCGACGATACCGCGGCTTCCGTGATCCATAATGGTCAGATTTTGAGCAATGAAGTAGCCAGCCAAAAAATACATGAAGCTTACGGCGGTGTAGTGCCGGAACTTGCCTCCAGAGCACATCAACAAAATATTGTCCCTGTAGTACATCAAGCGCTTAAAAAAGCAGGTATTGAAAAATCACAACTTGCGGCGGTAGCTTTTACCAGAGGCCCCGGTTTAATGGGAAGTTTACTTGTGGGCACCTCTTTTGCTAAATCTTTAGCTTATGGTTTAGATATTCCACTCATTGATGTTAATCATATGCAAGCCCATATTCTGGCCCATTTTATTGATGAACCCGGATTTAAAAAACCGCCTTTTCCGTTTTTAGCGCTTACCATTTCCGGAGGTCATACACAGATTGTTCGCGTGGATCATTATTTTGAAATGACCGTTATTGGTGAAACTATTGATGATGCGGTTGGAGAAGCCTTCGACAAAAGTGGAAAGATACTTGGGTTGGGTTACCCTGCCGGTCCTGAAATAGACAAACGTGCCAAATTAGGAAATCCCAAAGCCTTTAAATTCACGAAACCTAAGGTTGATGGATTAAATTTTAGCTTCTCCGGATTGAAAACAGCTATCCTTTATTTCATTCAAAAAGAAACCAAATCCAATCCAAATTTCATTGAAGAAAACCTGAATGATATTTGTGCATCCATTCAATATACGATCATCAGAATTTTAATAGACAAATTAAAATTGGCTTCAAAAGAAACAGGAATCAGGCATATAGCTATCGGTGGTGGCGTTTCTGCCAATTCAGGAATTCGCAATGCCTTAAAACAGGGCGAATCAAAATTTGGTTGGACCACATATATTCCTAAATTTGAATTCACTACTGATAATGCCGCAATGATCGCTATTGTGGGATATTTAAAATATCTTGAAGGCAATTTTTCAAAACAAAGTATTACAGCCACTGCCAGATTGAAGCTTTAAAACCATGCAATTATTTTTTACACCTCATATTGATGAAAACAGCAACACCTTTAGTTTTGATAAAGATGAAAGTAGGCATATTGTTAAGGTGCTTCGAAAAGCTAAAGGAGATCTTTTAACTATAACGAATGGAAAAGGGTGGCTTTTTGAAGCTGAAATTTTGCAACCGGATCAAAAGCAATGTTCAGTAGCCATTATTTCAAAAACGAAGCAACCGCCTCGTCCATACACGGTTCATCTTGCTGTAGCTCCAACCAAAATGAACGATCGTTTCGAATGGTTTTTGGAAAAGGCTACTGAGATCGGGGTTGATCGTATTACACCACTGCTTTGTGAACATAGTGAACGACGCGTGATAAAAAAAGAGCGGTACGAAAAAGTAATTCAAGCGGCAACCAAACAATCCTTACATTATTACATGCCGGAACTTGATGATCTGACGCTGTTTGATGATTTCATAAAGGAAAAATTTACAGGTGAAAAATATATTGCCCATTGTGAGGAAACCGAAAAAAAATCGCTTAAAACAGAATTAAAACCGGGTTCTCACGTTACCATTTTAATCGGTCCGGAAGGTGATTTTTCATCCCGGGAAATTACTGAAGCGCGTAATTCCGGTTTTAAACCGATATCACTTGGAGACACCCGACTTAGAACTGAAACAGCAGCCATAGTGGCTTGTCATTCCATAGCTTTTATAAATGAATAAAAATATATTGAAATACCTTTTTTGGAGTTTAAGTTTTTGCTTCTTAGCAATAGCTACAAATGCTCAAGAGATCGCACTTTTAAAATATAAGGGCGGTGGCGACTGGTATGCCAATCCTACGTCTTTGCCAAATTTAGTAGCTTTTTGTAATACACATATTAACACCAAAATAGATCCAAACGTCCCTACCGTGGAAGCTGAAAGCCCGGAGATATTTCAATATCCATTCGTACACATGACGGGCCATGGTAATGTATTGTTTGATGATGAAACAGCGGCAAACCTTAGAAAATATGTGTTATCAGGCGGCTTTTTACATATCGATGATAATTACGGGCTGAAACCATATATTGAGCGTGAACTTAAAAAAGTTTTTCCTGATAAAGAGCTCATCGAACTACCAGCAGATCATCCAATTTTTAGTGCTTTTTATAAATTCCCAAAAGGACTTCCCAAAATTCATGAACACGATGGCAAAAGACCGCAGGCTTTCGGAATTTTTAATGATGGCCGACTTGTAATACTTTTTACTTACGAATGCGATCTTGGTGACGGCTGGGAATCTCCTGCAGTGCACAACGACCCACCTGAAATTCGGGAACAAGCATTGGAAATGGGTGCCAATATTGTAAAATACGTTTTCGAACATTAGTGCATTAAAAGCGGTTTTTAAAAATGAAACAGCTTACACATTATAATTCCAAATTCAAAGAGCGACGTTTTCCGATCGTATTAGTTTGCGATAATGTAAACAATGCACCAAATATTGGAAGTTTATTTCGAACGGCAGATGCCTTTGGAATTGAGAAACTTATACTTTGTGGAGAGCATATCCATTTGGGTAGAAAAATTAAAAAGACATCAAGAGCAACAGAAAAAACTGTTTCATTTGAAATGGAAAAAGACATCAACAGTGTTTTGCTACAATTAAAAAATGAAAATTATAAACTTGTTTCTCTAGAGATCACCGAGAATAGTTCTCCTATTAGGAAGTACAAATTTGCGGGTGAGAAACCAATCGCTCTGATAGTTGGTGCAGAAAATGAAGGCATTTCCGAAGAGGTTTTAAAATTATCTGATACCGTTTTGCACATCGATATGTTTGGCCTTAATAGTAGCATGAATGTGGTTCAGGCATCCACGATTGCTTTATATGAGATCACTTCACAACTTCAAAATACCTCGGAATAAAATCTCAATTAACAAAAAAGAATAGCAAAACAGGCATTTTTTGCTAAATTCAAATTAGTATATTTACCGCATGAACTCGAACGATATTTCGAAAGGAATCCTGAAAGCCGTAGCCATCATTGTTGGTGTGGCCTTGCTTTGTTACTTACTCTACGAAATTCGCTCCGTGATCAGTTATGTAGCCATTGCCGCAGTGATCTCATTGATCGGACGGCCCATCGTTATTTTTCTGGTGAATAAGTTAAAATTTAAAAACACCATCGCCGTTGTTGTTACCATTGTGTTTTTACTCAGTGTCTTTTTGGGTTTGATGAGTCTGTTTGTCCCATTAGTACTAAAACAAGGACAGAATCTATCCCTGCTTAACATTAACGATTTACAACGAAATGTTGAAGATCTCTATTCTGAAATTGTTAATTATTTCAACTTAAGGCAGATTGACATTGAACAATCCTTTAAAGCTTCAAACCTCCTGGATAATATCGATTATTCCATGATCCCAAATTTCCTGAATAGTGTTATCAGTAGTTTAGGAAGTTTTAGTATTGGGCTTTTTTCGGTGTTATTTATCTCATTTTTCTTTCTAAAAGACAGTCATTTACTTGAGAACAGTTTAACGGCTCTTGTTCCGGAAAATAATGAAATGCGATGGAAAAAGTCGTATGTTAAAATCAAAGATCTTTTGTCCCGTTATTTTGTTGGACTTATTTTCCAGATTCTCGTACTTTTTATTGTTTACACAATTGGCTTATTTATAGTAGGTATCGATAATGCGGTAGTGATCGCCTTCCTTTGTGCTCTCTTTAATTTAATTCCCTACCTGGGACCATTGATCGGATTGATTATTATGATCACTTTAACCATGACCAGCAATTTAGGTATGAGTTTCAGTGAAGTAATATTACCAAAAACATTGGGTGTTTTAGTTGTTTTCGGTATCGGGCAGCTTATCGATAATTTTGGTAGTCAGCCTATCATTTATTCAAAAAGCGTTAAATCGCATCCTTTAGAGATCTTTTTAGTGATCCTTATTGCCGGAATTTTATTCGGTATTGTAGGTTTAATTATTGCCATTCCGACCTATACTTCTTTAAAGGTGATTTTAAAAGAATTTTTATCCGAAAATAAGCTCGTTAAAAAATTAACCCGAAATTTATAATGGGATCCTTTTGAACACGGCAGTTTTAAATACAGAGGTTCAGGAATTTATCAATAAAAATTTAAATACCGACTTACCCGGACTGGTATTAAAACAACCGGAGTTACCGGATGTTACTACCGACGATCTCATTCAACAGATCGAATCAAAAAAGCGTTGTGAAAAGAAATTACCAACCTGGTTTCATTCTAAAAATATTTATTACCCAAATAAGCTGAATATTGAGCAAACCTCCTCAGAAAGAACAGCAGATTATAAATCAACATTGATATCTGGAAAATCATTGATCGATATTACAGGTGGCTTTGGAGTGGATGCTTTTTATTTTTCTAAAGCAATTGATCAGGTTACGCATTGTGAAATTAATCCTGATTTATCTCAAATTGTTACTCATAATTTTTCTGCTCTGGAAGTGGAAAACATAACGTGTATTGCCTCCGATGGTTTGGAATATCTGAAAAATTCCAAAGATATTTTTGATTGGATCTATGTAGACCCATCTCGACGAGACGCCAACAAAAGCCGTGTTTTTTTTCTGAAGGATTGCTTACCAAATGTACCCGAAAATTTAAATATCCTATTTGATCATAGCAAGGATATCCTCATTAAAACAGCTCCTTTACTAGACCTAAGTGCCGGATTAAACGAACTTAAGAGCGTAAAGCAAATTCATGTTGTTAGTGTAAATAACGAGGTTAAAGAATTGCTCTGGATTCTTCAAAAAGGATTTTCAGGTACGGTGGAAGTGATCACTGTAAATTTAAAAAATAAGAAAACAGAGATCTTTCAATTTAATTTAGAAGAAGAAAAAAAAGCCCATGCTCATTATAGTGAACCGCTATCCTATCTTTATGAACCTAACGCATCAATATTAAAAGCCGGAGCATTTCAAATGATTGCTGAAAAATATAAGATAAACAAACTTCACAAGCATACCCATTTATATACCAATGAAACTTTGATCGAATTTCCCGGACGTCGTTTTATGATTGAAAATGTGATTCCTTTTAATAAAAAAGACATCAAAAAAGTTGGAATCAAAAAGGCTAATATAACTACAAGGAATTTTCCAGAGAACGTGAAACAAATTCGACAAAAATTCAATATCTCCGATGGTGGCGAGGCCTATTTATTTTTTACTAAAGATTTAAAGGAGAAAAAGATGATAGTTGTTTGCAATAAAATTGAATAAAAAAATAAAACTTCAATAAGTTGAACATTTGCGTTTTAAATATTTTAACCTATTTGGAATAACCACTAAAAATAGAAAATTATTTTTTGGTAATTTCTGATATTCATCATTAAAAAATATTACTTATCTTACTATATTTCAATACTTTAAGCACAAGTGATATCAATTTTTGGTATAAAACAGCTACGAGATTAATGTAGTGAATTAGCTTAACCAACCACCTCTTCTACCTTTTCGGTTCTACATTATTTAAATTAAAAATATCTAAATTTTAAAAAAAATGAATCGTTTACATGCATTTATGACAGCCCTAACATCTTTATTGCTTATTCTTTCTTGTTCCAATGAGCAAATTCAAAGTACAGAACCTACTGATGGCATTTCTTTAAAAATGGCAGCACAAAAGGCCATTACGGTACCATTCAAAGCAACTTTTTATACGCTTAGAGATTATTCGTTTACCCCCGATTGTTCAGCGTATGCTTCAGACGTTCCTGAAGAAGATTTTGGTAGTGCCGGTAATTATCAGGTTGGTGAAGGTGAGGGCACCCACTTGGGAAAATTTACTACGATCATCTCATTTTGCGGCGGTCCTAATTTCCAATATAAAGCAGGAGAAGGTGTATTTGTAGCTGCAAACGGAGACGCGTTGTATTATAACATTCCACCTCCAGGTGTTATAGGTCAAATATATCAAATTTTTGATGACCCTTATTATGAGCTTTGGTTCGGAGATGCTTTTGAGTTTACTGGCGGCACAGGTCGTTTTGAGGGTGCTACAGGAGGTGGTTACACAGACAGTTGGGTGAACCTTATTGAAGGTGGCTGGGCTAACTTCCCGGACGGATTTATACCAGAACATCAAACCGATCATGTTTTTACCGGAACGCTTACATTTTATCCGGGTAGTGCATCCAAATAAATAGTGTTAAAGGTATTTTATGGTAAGATAAGGAGTTGCATAGTGTAACTCCTTTTTTATTGGTTTTAGTCTTTAAAAAGCAATATGTTAGTTAAAAAACAACCTTTTTAAACCAAATTCATTTTTAATTTCAGCAACAATTTAATTACTTTTTGTGCATAATACTAACAGATAGTAACAACTATTAGCCGAATACTTGGCTAGATTACGGGAAAATAGCGGGAAAACGATTGTAAAAAAATAACGTAAAGTATTGAAAATCAATACTTTACGTTAAAATAATGGTGATCGCGACAGGATTCGAACCTGTGACCGTCTGCTTAGAAGGCAGATGCTCTATCCAGCTGAGCTACGCGACCGGACCATGTGTAAAAAATTCACATTTTAATTTGTCGGGGTGGCAGGATTAATTGCTTTGATCCTGATTGGATTTGTTGCAAATTAAACCATTCCACTCCTTTAGTAAAGCGAGCTTTCCACAAGAGTTCCTCGCTTTAATTTGTCGGGGTGGCAGGATTCGAACCTGCGACCTCCTGCTCCCAAAGCAGGCGCGATAACCGGGCTACGCTACACCCCGAATTGGGCGTTAAAAAATAGTCCGACAGACTATTTTTCTGAAAGGGCAAGCTGTCGAGCCGTAATTCCTTTCATGACGCTATCCATATTCTTCCTGTTTTTTCAGATGCGAAGATTGTTCATCCATTTCTAGCGGAGAGACCGGGACTCGAACCCGGGCGACACTTGCGCGTCGACAGATTAGCAATCTGCTCCATTACCACTCTGGCACCTCTCCTAAATTCTAATAAGAACTTGTGCAATAAAATTGCGGTTGCAAATGTAATTTAATCAAAAGAACAACGCAACTTTTTATTTATTTTTTTATTCCGGGTATTCGATCCTTAAATGATAGATATTCGCGAGCTTTAATTTAAGCACCTTCTTGATCGACTGGATTTCCTTAAAAGTGATATTGGCATTTAAAAATTGCCCTTCCTCGATCTGCTTATCAATGATATTCTCTACAAAAGCATCGATCTTTGTAGTGGTTGGTTCCTTCAAGCTTTTTGAAGCCGCCTCGATACTATCACTCATCATTAAAATAGCGGTTTCCTTGCTAAAAGGTTTGGGTCCGGGATACGTGAAATCTGCCGTATCGGTTTCATCAAAATCCTTCTTATGCTGTACATAAAAATAATACACCAAACTTGTACCATGGTGTGTCCGAATAAAATCGATAACACGGTCCGGCAAATTATTCTTTCGAGCAATTTCGATACCATCAATAACGTGATTTATAATGATTCTGGCACTTTCCTTGGCGGATAATTCGTCATGCGGATTTATTGCTGTAGATTGGTTTTCAATGAAGTACGTAGGGTTTTTCATTTTACCAATATCATGATACAAGGCTCCTACCCTTACCAACATAGCATTTGCTCCAATTTCATTTGCCGAAGCTTCAGCTAAATTCGCAACATTCAACGAATGATGAAATGTTCCTGGTGCTACATTCGACAGTTCTTTAAGTAATTTTGAATTGGTATCCGATAATTCCAAAAGCGACACATCACTTACCAGCCCAAACAATTTTTCGTACGCATATATCAAAGGTTGCACAAATAGTGTTGCCAGACCGTTTAAAATAAAGAGTCCGAAAACCGTCCACTCTAAAGTTTCTATAGTGCCTTCATGGATTACGAAAAAGGCGAAATAGGCAACAATGTATATCAACGTAATTTGCCCTACAGAAATAAATAAATTCGCACGTTTGTACAACTCAGAAACCGTAAGGATCGTAACAATTCCTGCAATAATCTGGAGGAACATATATTCATAACTATTGGGAACTATAAACCCTAGTAGTAATACGGTTATAACGTGTGCAAAAAGACCTAAGCGGGCATCAAAAAACGCCTTGAATATTAAGGGCATGATACAAATGGGGACTACATAAATATATTTAGAATTGTAGTTGATCACCAGAGTGGTTAAAAAAACCATTAAAAAGATATTAAAGAAAATGAAGGTCACCTTGGTGTTATTATCAAAAACGTCAGGTCTGTATTTTCTCAAAAATAAAAGAAGCATCAAAAGGGCTAGTGAGACTAGTAACGTATAGGCGAATAACACCCAATAGAAACTGGTTTGATTCCATACCTGCGACTGGTATTCCAATTCCAGTGATTTTAATATTTGAAATTTATCGCCCTGAACTACTTCCCCTTTCGCTACAATTAGGGTTCCCCGTTCAATACTTCCACGGGTGTAAATAATTTTATCTAAACTTTCCTGGAGCGCCTTATCCGTGAAAACTTTATCGAATTTTAAATTTGGTTGAATTAGATCAAAAAATAAGGAGGTAAATACGGTTTTATAATCCTGAAGATTTTCCTTGCTAAGGTCTGAATTTATAATGGTTGTGAGATGATCCTGTTTGGTAAGATCCGAAAATAATCCGTCCTGCTTTTTAACTCGTCCATCTAAAATCGCAATAGTTCTGTCGTTTGAAAAATTATAATTCTCATCTAGAACACCATAATCGTAAATATCATTAATGATGGCCTGTCCTGCATTGTAAAGGTGATTTAACCGACGGTTGGGAACTGAATCAGCAAAAGTTTTTTGAAATTCCTGTTTGTAGGCTTCATCTACAGCAGATTTTATACCATTGTCCAGGTCAAAATACAGGGTAGCGTTTTCCGTAACAGCTTTTTTTTCTGCGGAAATTTCATCTTCTGATTTTTTTATAGCAAAATCAAAAGGTGCATAAAGGTTCTCAGATTGCCAGGGCTTTCCTTTCTCAAAATTGTATTTAAATTTTCCGCTTTTCGGAAAAAGATATACAATAACAAATGTGGTACAAACAAACAATAATCCTTTGTAGATCAGGGAATGGTTTCTGTACAATTTGTTTATAAAGTCTTTCATTTAAAATAAATAGGTTTTCAAATGTAATAAAAATAATAGCCCGCCGCCGTTTTCTGATACCTGAATCATTCACTTTGTGCCAAAAAATGATTAATTTCGCGGGTACTAAACTAAAGATGATGTTATGAGTAAAGAAGTAGTAATTGTATCGTATGCAAGAACGCCAATAGGTAGTTTTATGGGATCACTTTCTACCGTTCCTGCCCCGAAATTAGGTGCTATTGCGATTAAAGGTGCATTAGAAAAAATAAATTTAAAACCGGAATTAGTAGAGGAAGTTTTAATGGGCCATGTTGTACAGGCAGGAGCCGGTCAGGCACCGGCCAGACAGGCTGCCATTTATGCTGGAATTCCGGATACTGTGCCATGTACAACGGTAAATAAAGTTTGCTCCTCAGGCATGAAGGCTGTAATGCAAGCTGCTCAGTCTATTGCACTGGGCGATAATGATATTGTTGTAGCCGGAGGTATGGAAAATATGAGTTTAATTCCTCATTATTTGCACGCCAGAACTGCTACAAAATTTGGTCCGACCACTTTAATTGATGGTATGCAAAAGGATGGTCTGGTTGATGCGTACGACCAAAATGCCATGGGTGTTTGTGCTGATGCCTGCGCTACGGAATATAAATTCAGCCGTGAAGATCAGGATGCTTTCGCCATTCAGTCTTACAAACGCTCTGCTGCTGCATGGGAAAGCGGAAAATTTAATGATGAAGTTGTTCCTGTTAGTGTACCGCAACGTCGTGGTGACGATCTGGTAGTTACTGAAGATGAGGAATTCAAAAATATACGAATGGATAAAGTATCCAGTTTACGCCCTGCTTTCATTAAAGATGGAACAGTAACAGCTGCCAATGCCTCCACGATCAATGACGGCGCCGGGGCCATGGTTTTGATGAGCAAAGAAAAAGCAAATGCCTTAGGTTTAACACCTATTGCGACTATTAAGAGTTATGCCGATGCTGCTCAGGAGCCTAAATGGTTTACTACAGCCCCAGCTAAAGCGCTTCCAAAGGCTTTAAATAAAGCTGGTATTACCTTAGATGATGTAGAATATTTTGAGTTTAATGAAGCCTTCTCCGTTGTTGGCCTGGCCAATATGAAAATTCTTGGACTCAGCGATGATAAAGTAAATGTAAACGGTGGAGCAGTTTCTTTAGGTCACCCGTTGGGCTGTTCCGGTGTGCGAATTTTGATTACTTTATTGAGTGTTTTGAAACAAAATAATGCTAAGATTGGTGCTGCAGCTATTTGTAACGGCGGTGGTGGCGCTTCGGCCATGGTTCTTGAACGTAATTAAATTTTAATGCAGTACGGAATTTGTAACTTAAGTATTGTTCCTCTTAGAATTGAACCTGATGATACCAGCGAGTTGGTCTCGCAGTTGTTGTACGGTGAACTATTTAAAATATTGGAACAACGAAAGTCATGGAGCAAAATACGCTTGAGTTACGACGGTTATGAATGCTGGGTAGACAATAAACAATATTTCGAAATTTCTGAAGAAGATTATAAAGCTTTAGAGAAAAAGCCGCCTAAAATGTCGGCAGATTTAATCGAATTTATTCAAGATTCCAACCAGCAATTATATCCTATTCCTTTAGGAGCTTCCTTGAACGGTTTAACCCTTTTGAATCATCATCATGATGGTCATACTACACAGGGAAAAAAGGCCAAAGAAAAATTAGTAGAGACCGCATTTTTATATTTGAATTCGCCTTATTTGTGGGGCGGTAAAACGCCTTTTGGAATTGATTGTTCGGGATTTACCCAAATGGTTTATAAACTAAATGGCTATAAATTATTGCGAGATGCATCACAACAGGCTACCCAGGGTGAAGCTTTAAGTTTTATTGAAGAAAGTGAGCCGGGTGATCTGGCATTTTTTGATAATCATGAAGGTATCATCGTTCATGTGGGTATTATTATGGAAGATAATTACATCATACATGCCCATGGTAAGGTTCGTATTGATCGTTTAGACCACTCCGGAATCTACAATGTAGATAGGCGCATGCATACTCACAAGCTCCGTGTTATTAAAAAGATTATATAAAAAAAACCTCCGGAAATTCCGGAGGTTTTTTTATATCAGAAAGTGAGTATTTATTTTATCTTAGTTTCCTTGTAATTCAGCAACTTTAGCTTTCATTTCCTTGTATTTTTCAGTTTCACCTAAAATACTGTAAATGTTCATTAAAGTCTGAGCTGCATCAACATTTTCAGAATCTATTTCCATAGCCTTGGTTAAATAAGGTACGGCGTTTTTATAAAGATCCTGACGTTTTTCTTTCAACTCATCATACCGTTTATTATCAGCAGCAGAGTTACCGAGACCATTCATTTCTTTAATAATATCCTTCTCATCAGCCAAGGTTAAAACAGCCAGGTTAATGTAGGCATTAATATATTGTGGATCTAATTCGATAGATTTTTCATAATACGTTTTTGCCTGCTCCGCTTCGCCATTTTGAGAAGCTACAACACCTAAGTTATAATATAATTCAGGGTTGGTAGGATCCATTTCAGTAGCTTTTTCCAAAAGTTCTTTGAACTTCTCCTTATCTCCTGTTTTGAGATAAATGTTAGCCTCATTCAATACGAGATTAACGTCGTTCGGATCTTCCTCTCTAGCCGCTTTAATAGCACCAATTGCTTTATCGTTATCTCCTTCATTGATATAGATCAAGGCAATATTTTTGATGATTTCCGGGCGTTTAGATTCTGTTTGACGTGTACCTGGCTTAATATAATCATTTGATTTTTTGTACAATTCCCAGGTTGCTTTATCAAAAACTTCCTCTTCACCGGATTCCTTATTCGTAGCAAAGTATTCTGTATGAACACCTGTATAACCAAGATCTCTTAGTTCCTCATACAACTTCAAAGCTCTTTTATATTCTTGAACATTTAAAGCGGTAGCCGCTGCATAATATAAAAAAGTAGTATCCTGTGGAGATAATCTGTACGATTGCTCAAAGTATTTTGATGATTTGGAATAATCTTTATTCGTGTAGAGGTCATTCCCTTTCTTCAATAACTCATTTGCCATTTTGGTTTTGAATTCTCCGGCTTCTTGAACGTAATCAGAAGTCACTTTACCCAAATTTTCTGTGGCTTGCTGAATGTCATCATAAGACCCCTTACCTTCGGCATATAAAGCTTCAGCCTTAAGATAATAGTATTTAGATTTCAGATCCTCATCCATTTGAGACATCATAGCCTTAGCACTTTCTAAGGCTGAATTGGCCTCAGCAAAATTGGAAGATCTAATCGCCTTTTCAGCGTCTCTCAGTTCCCTTTTTTGCGCGAACAGCAAAGTGCTCATGAATAAGGTTATAATTATAAGTGATTGTTTTCTCATTTTTAAAATATTTAATTTAGTTATCTGTATTATTCTCATCATTAGAATTATCAAGAGTTGTGCCATCTTCTGAAGACGCCTGTGTATCCGTAGATTCATTCTCATCAACTTCCTCCTCATCGTGCATCACCTTAGCTACAGCAGCTATAGAATCATTACCTTTTAAATTGATCAGTTTTACACCCTGAGTTGCTCTACCCATAACGCGTAAATCCTGAACTGCCATACGGATAGCGATTCCTGATTTGTTGATGATCATCAGGTCGTCATCGTCAGTGACATTTTTTATGGCTACTAAATTACCGGTTTTTTCTGTAATAGAAATGGTTTTAACACCTTTTCCGCCTCTATTTGTAATTCTGTAGTCTTCCAGACTTGAACGTTTTCCGTAACCGTTTTCAGAAACCACAAGGATATTACTGTCAAAATCATTAACAGCGATCATACCAACAACCTCATCCTTAGGTCCAGCCAATGTAATCCCTCGAACACCGGAAGCATTTCGTCCCATCGGACGTGTTTTTGCTTCTTCAAATCGAATGGCTTTACCGGATTTTAACGCAAGCATAACCTGACTTTCGCCAGTTGTTAATTTTGCTTCCAGTAATTCATCATCATCTTTAATGGTGATCGCATTGATACCATTGGTTCTTGGTCTTGAATATTGCTCCAAAGAAGTTTTCTTAACCTGACCATTTTTCGTTGCCATTATGACATAATGACTGTTGATGTAGTCTTCATCTTTCAGATCTTGCGTACAAATGAATGCTTTTACAGAATCATCCTGCTCAATATTGATCAGGTTCTGAATAGCACGACCTTTCGATGTTTTACTTCCTTCCGGGATTTCATAAACACGCATCCAGAAACATTTTCCTTTCTGAGTGAAGAACAACATATATTGATGGTTCGTTCCAACAAATAAATACTCCAGGAAGTCTTCATTTCTGGTTGTTGAGGCTTTTTGTCCAACCCCTCCTCTATTTTGAGTTTTATATTCTGAAAGCGATGTACGTTTAATGTAACCCGCATGAGAAATAGTGATAACCACTTTTTCATCAGGGATCATATCTTCAATACTTAAATCGCCACCGGCATACTCAATAGTAGAGCGACGTTCATCACCATATTTACTCTTAATTTCCTCAAGTTCTTCCTTGATGATATCCATTCTACGCGATTTCTTATCGAGGATATCCTTAAGATCTTCAATGGTTTTCATTAATTCTTCATATTCAGAACGCAGCTTATCCTGTTCTAATCCGGTAAGCTGACGTAAGCGCATTTCCACGATCGCTTTCGCTTGAATTTCAGTGAGTTTAAATCGCTCAATTAATTTTTCACGAGCTTCTTCAGCATTAGATGACGCTCTGATTAAAGCAATAACTTCGTCAATATTATCTGAGGCAATAATAAGACCTTCTAAAATATGTGCTCGCTCTTCCGCTTTGCGTAATTCGTATCTTGTACGTCTTACAACAACTTCATGACGATGTTCTACAAAGTAATGGATAAGATCCTTCAGATTTAATAATTGCGGACGCCCATTAACCAATGCGATGTTATTCACACTGAAAGAGGATTGTAAAGCCGTGTATTTGAACAACTTATTCAGAACGATATTCGGAATGGCATCACGTTTTAAAACGTAGACGATTCGCATTCCGTTTCTATCTGATTCATCACGAATAGTGGATATACCTTCTAATTTTTTATCGTTAACAAGATCTGCTGTTTTCTTGATCATATCCGCCTTGTTCACCTGATATGGAATCTCTGTAACAATAATAGATTCTCTACCATTAACCTCTTCTATATTGGCTTTTCCACGGATCACAATACGACCGCGACCGGTTTCGAAAGCTTCCTTAACACCGTCGTATCCATAAATAGTACCTCCTGTTGGAAAATCAGGTGCTTTAACATGCTTTATCAATTCATCGATCTCGATGGTATCATCATTAATATAAGCAATAGTACCATCAACAACTTCCGCTAGGTTATGCGGCGGCATATTGGTTGCCATACCTACAGCAATACCTGAAGCACCGTTCACCAAAAGCCCGGGAACTCGCGTGGGTAACACGGTAGGTTCTTGTAAAGTATCATCAAAATTCAAACGATGATCTACAGTTTCCTTATCGATATCGGCAAGCATATCTTCAGAAATCTTCCGCATACGCGCCTCTGTATAACGCATCGCTGCCGGACTATCGCCATCGATAGACCCAAAGTTACCCTGGCCATCTACCAACATATAACGTAAACTCCATTCCTGAGCCATACGTACCATAGTGTCGTAAACCGAGGTATCACCGTGAGGATGGTATTTACCCAAAACCTCACCCACAATTCTTGCAGATTTTTTATACGCGGAGTTCGATCTAACTCCCAATTCATGCATCCCGAAAAGTACCCGTCTGTGAACTGGTTTTAAACCATCTCTAACGTCTGGTAATGCACGTGACACAATGACCGACATTGAATAATCAATGTAGGCCGATTTCATCTCATCTTCAATGTTGATAGGTATCAATTTTTCACCTTCTGCCATATAAAATTAGTTTAGTTTTTATCCATAATTCATAACGTGCTAATATAATAATTTCGGTAGGGATAGCAGGGTGTACAGCCTGTATTTTTCATGTTTTTTATTAACAATTTTAGGGGTGTTTTCAGTTAATAAGTAATCCACTAATTATTTTGATTTTATAAACTTTTTTTCGTCAATTAGCAACATACATCTAATTTAAGGTATAGTTTTTGCCTTTAGTGAAATGTTTTATTACTTTTAAAGCAGAAAGGATAGATTATGGATGATAATTTTTCACCAAGAGTAAAGGACGTTATTGCGTACAGCAAAGAAGAAGCATTGCGCTTAGGCCATGATTTTATTGGTACTGAGCACTTAATGCTTGGTCTTTTACGTGATGGCGATGGGAAGGCAATAAACATTCTGAATGCTCTGGAGGTTGACTTGAACCACCTGAGACGTAAAGTAGAAATTTTAAGTCCTGCAAACCCCAATATTACAATAGCCTCGAATCAAAAAAAGAATTTACATTTAACCAGACAGGCAGAACGTGCCTTGAAAACAACATTTCTTGAAGCCAAATTGTTTCAAAGTACCTCAATAAATACAGCCCACCTATTGTTGTGTATTTTAAGAAATGAAAATGACCCAACTACAAAACTTTTAAATAAGTTGAAGGTGGATTACGATAATGTTAAAGAACAATTTAAATCAATGATTACAAACGACAGCGATTATATAGAGCCTAAAGCGGAATCATTTTCTGATGATGATGCGGCTCAGGCTGATGATGATAATTCAAAAGAAAATATCTTCAACGCCCCATCCGGAAAAAGCAATAAAAAGAGTAAAACTCCGGTTTTAGATAACTTTGGTCGCGATCTTACCGCCCTTGCGGAAGATGGTAAATTAGACCCGGTTGTGGGTAGAGAAAAAGAAATTCAACGTGTGTCTCAGGTTTTGAGTCGACGTAAAAAGAACAATCCACTTCTTATAGGTGAACCCGGCGTTGGTAAATCCGCTATCGCCGAAGGTTTGGCTTTGCGTATTGTAAAGCGAAAGGTATCGCGTATTTTATTCAACAAACGTGTAGTAACTCTGGATCTTGCAAGTTTAGTAGCGGGAACCAAATACCGTGGTCAGTTTGAGGAACGTATGAAAGCCGTAATGAACGAGCTGGAGAAAAACGACGATGTCATCCTCTTTATTGACGAGATCCATACGATCGTTGGAGCCGGTGGCGCTACAGGAAGTTTGGATGCTTCGAACATGTTCAAACCTGCCTTAGCACGTGGTGAGATTCAATGTATTGGAGCTACAACGCTGGATGAATACCGACAGTACATTGAAAAAGATGGTGCTTTAGAACGTCGTTTCCAAAAAGTGATCGTAGAACCTACGACCATTGAAGAAACAATAGAAATTCTGAACAATATTAAAAGTAAATACGAAGAACATCACAACGTAGATTTTACACCCGAAGCTATCGAAGCTTGTGTAAAACTAACGGCACGTTATATGACTGATCGTTTCCTTCCGGACAAAGCTATTGATGCATTGGACGAAGCCGGTTCACGTGTTCACATCACTAATATTGATGTTCCGAAACAAATACTCGAATTAGAGAAAAAACTGGAAGCCGTAAAGGAGACTAAGAATTCTGTAGTTCGAAAACAAAAGTATGAAGAAGCTGCAAAGCTTAGAGATGATGAAAAACGTCTTGAAAAGGAGCTGTCTATTGCCCAACAAAAGTGGGAAGAAGAAACCAAGCAACATCGTGAGATCGTGACTGAGGATAATGTCGCCGACGTGGTATCGATGATGACTGGTATTCCTGTAAATCGTATCGCTCAAACCGAAATCAATAAATTAGCTGAATTACCGAACCTAATCAAAGGAAAAGTAATTGGCCAGGATGAAGCAGTTTCCAAAGTAGTTAAAGCTATTCAACGTAACCGTGCCGGATTGAAAGATCCGAATAAACCTATTGGATCATTCATTTTCTTAGGACAAACCGGTGTTGGTAAAACGCAGTTAGCTAAAATTCTATCACGAGAATTATTCGATAGCGATGATGCCTTAGTGCGTATCGATATGAGTGAATACATGGAGAAATTTGCGATCTCTCGCTTAATTGGTGCGCCTCCGGGATACGTAGGTTACGAAGAAGGTGGTCAGTTAACAGAAAAAGTAAGACGTAAGCCTTATGCTGTGATCTTGCTGGATGAGATTGAAAAAGCGCATCCTGACGTGTTTAACATGCTTCTCCAAGTTTTAGATGACGGTTATTTAACAGATAGTTTAGGTAGAAAAATTGATTTTAGAAATACAATCATTATCATGACCTCAAATATTGGTGCCAGAAAACTTAAGGATTTTGGTACCGGAATAGGTTTTGGTACGGCGTCTCAGAAAGCTCAGGAAGATGCGAACGCCAGAAGCGTGATTGAGAACGCTCTTAAAAAGTCGTTTGCTCCCGAATTCTTGAACCGTATTGATGATGTGGTAGTATTTAATACACTTGAAAAAGAAGATATTAATAAAATCATCGATATTGAATTGCGAAAACTTCTAGACCGCATTAAAGGCCTGGGTTATAACTTAACCCTTACCGATGGAGCCAAAGATTTCATTGCCGATAAAGGATTCGATAAGCAATATGGAGCCAGACCATTAAAACGTGCTATTCAAAAGTATGTTGAAGATGCTTTGGCGGAAGAAATTGTATCCTCAAATCTGAATGAAGGTGATGACATCATAATTGATTACGATTCAAAAAAAGAAGAACTTAAAATTGATATCAAAAAGGCCGAAAAGCCTACTGAATCAGAATAAAGTCTTTGAAAAATAGATTTTAAAAAATCCTATCGTCTCACGGTAGGATTTTTTTATTAGGCAGGTTTCGAAACCCGAGTTAAAAGAAAAATACCGGTGAGGAAAAACACCAACAAAAATAACACAGCATTGCGCATGCTGCCCGTTATTTGAGCCACGAAACCATAGAGGAATGTTCCGATGATGATGCCTATTTTTTCAGCAACATCGTAAAAGCTAAAAAACGATGTTGTGTCCTTAGTTTCAGGCAAAAATTTAGAATATGTAGACCGCGATAAGGCTTGAATACCACCCATTACGATACCCACAAATCCAGCAGCAATATAGAAATCTATGGGTGTAATCACATAAAAGGCGTAAATACAAATCACAGCCCAACACATGTTTATAAAAATCAAGGTTTTTATATTCCCAAATCGCTTGGAGGCCATGGCTGTAAGGGTCGCTCCGATAATAGCAACGATCTGAATAACCAAAATACTCACGATCAATCCAACGGTACGCTCTGTATCAGAACCCCAATGAATTTCTTCTTCTCCAAAATAGGTTGCAATAAGCATCACCGTTTGAACCGCCATACTGTATACGAAAAAAGCACCCAAATAGCGTTTCAATTTTGTGTTTTCACCCAATTGATGCCAAACCAGTTTCAACTCTTTAAAACCATTAAGGATTACGTGAGACTTATGCGTATTTCTTACTTTTTTATTTCCCTTCGGAAGAAAATAGAAGGTATATTGACTAAATGCGATCCACCAGATGCCCACAGAAATAAAAGAGTATTTCATTGCCTTGATCTCTGCCAGTCCGCTTTCATCAGTAGTGATTCCAAAAAAATCAGGTTTCATAACCATGGCCAAATTAACAAGCAATAAAATAACACTACCAATGTATCCCAAAGAGAAGCCTTTAGCACTAATTTTATCCTGCTGTTCCGGATAGGCAACATCAGGCAGATAGGAATTATTAATGGCAAAACTCACCCAAAAGCCAACAAGACCAAAAAAATAACACAGTAAGCTGATGTAAATATGCTCCAAGGAAAACCAATATAAACCAATGCAGGAAATTCCGCCCAGATAACAAAAGAATTTCATGAAGACTCGCTTATTCCCAATGTAATCAGCTACACCGGAAATCAAAGGCGTAACGATAGCAATAAAAACAAAAGCGAATGATGTTGTGTAACTTATTAGCGGTGCTCTGGCTATATGACCGCCAAAAACCTCTACCGTTTCTATTTTAGCGATTCGAAAAAGGCTACCGTAAAAAATAGGAAAAATGGCCGAAGCGATTACTAAACTATAAACAGAATTAGCCCAATCATAAAACGCCCAGGCATTGAGCAGTTTTCTACTTCCTTTTGCAAGTACACTCATAAAAAAAGCGACCTTTAATTGGCCGCTTCTAAAGTAGTGAAATATTTTAGAATGAAAAATTACTTAAAACTAGTAACGCCAAATTTGGCAGCCTCCGCTTTAGCTTCCGGAACCCATTTCGTTAGATTTTGAATTCGTGTATCATTGGAGGGGTGTGTACTTAAAAATTCAGGAGGTGCTTGTCCACCACTATTTGCCTTCATGCGCTCCCATAAAGCCGGTGCAGCATCAGGATTATAACCTGCAATAGCCATTAAAATGAGACCAATATGATCGGCTTCCGTTTCATGCGACCGACTGAATGGTAACATTCCACCAACGGTTGTGCCTACGCCATACGCCTGATTGAAAATTTGACGAGATTGCTCATCATTCAAAGCTACATTACCAACAACAGCGCCTAATTGTTGAAGCATTCCCGCACTCATTCGTTGCTGCCCGTGATTGGCTAAAGCATGCGCAATTTCATGTCCGAGCACAACAGCGAGACCAGTTTCATTTTGTGTTATTGGAAGAATTCCTGTATACACTACAATCTTACCTCCAGGCATACACCAGGCATTTACTAATGAATCTCTTACCAGATTATATTCCCATTTATAATCTTGAAGGTAACCTATATTTCCATTAGCAGTCAACCATCTTTCAGCAGCTATCGCTAACTTTTGTCCAACTCTGTTTACCATTTCGGCTTCTCGCGTCCCTTTGATTACTTTATGGTCGCTCAAAAAGGAATCGTATTGCGCGAAAGCGGTTGGAAATAATTGGGAATTGGGCACAAAGGCCATGGTTTTCTTTCCTGTGAAAGGATTCGTGGCACAGGCTAGGATGATACCTGAAATTATGCTTAGTAAGATGATTTGCTTGAGTTTCATAATATTATTTTTATTCCTAAATGTACAAAATTGTATTGCGAACAAAATTTTAAAAGCAACTTTTTAACAATAATTAATATAAGTTTCATTTATCTCGTGTTATTTTTGAATAAAACCATCGACTTATTACGAAAAGTAAACTTATGAACTTCAAAAAAATTGCATTAATTGGATTGTGTACTATTGCTTTTGGTTGCAAGGGTAACACCCAAAAAGAATCTTCAAATAAAAAATCTTCTAATACTTTTAAAGTTACTAAAACTCCTGCAGAGTGGAAAAAACAACTCACAGATATGCAATATTATGTGATGCGCCAACAAGGCACTGAGCCTGCATTTTCCAGTCCTTTGTACAATAATCACGCAAAGGGAACTTATGTTTGTGTGGCTGATGGCACACCGCTTTTTAAAAGTGAATATAAATTTGATTCCGGAACCGGTTGGCCAAGTTTCGACAGACCAGTAAAAGGAAATATTGGGGTCGCTAAAGACAATAAATTAGGCTACTCCCGAAATGAAGTTCATTGTGCGGTATGTGGTGGGCATTTAGGACATGTTTTTAATGATGGTCCGGTACAAACCACCGGAAAACGCTATTGTATCGATGGTGTTGCTTTAAAATTTATTCCGGCTAAAGATGAGCAATAAAGTAAAGAAGTCAGATGCGGAATGGCGTGAAAGCCTGAGTCCTGAGGAATACCGTGTTTTAAGAGAAAAAGGTACAGAACGCCCTCATACGGGAAAATTCAATTTACACTTTGAAGATGGCACTTACGTGTGCAAAGGTTGTGGACAAAAACTTTTTGAAAGTGATAGTAAGTTTGATGCTCATTGTGGTTGGCCAAGTTTCGACAAGGCCATAAAAGGTACTGTAGATTACGTTTTAGATAAAAGTCATGGCATGATCAGAACCGAAATAGTTTGTTCAAACTGTGGCGGGCATCTCGGACATGTTTTTAATGACGGCCCTGCAGAAACCGGCGAACGTTATTGCGTTAATTCAGTGAGTATCGATTTTAAAAAAGCTTCCGAGTAAATTTCAATTTTATAAAATTCTATAAAAAAAACCTTCAAAGTTCATTTGAAGGTTTTTTTGTTTTGATGTTTTAACTATTTAGTTTGCCATAGCTGCGGCAGTGTAATACCCTGCCTCACGGGTAATTTTGCCATCATCATTAAAATCATGTACAAAATGAATAGGAATAGTTACCGTTTTCCCATCTGATTTGCGTTTTGCTTTAAAGTTCCACCAGGATTGTACTACTTTGGCATTTCCTCTATCGTATTCTAAATAATCAGGATATCCTACAACATCCATACTCACAATATCCCAATCCTTGAGCATATTTTTAAAGCCTTCTTTCTCCTCTGCCACAGTATGCGTTTCACCCATGGGCATATCTAAGTTTGAAAAACGGGCGTCATCTGTAAAATAACTAAAACCTTTGTCTACATCGCCGTGAACCAGAGCGCCGAGCATTTTTCTAACGGTATTAATGTTAGTGTGCTGATCATAGATTGTTCCATTAGGACGCACATCCATAGCTTCACGCATTCCCATAAATTTACTTTCGTCAAAATAATTAATAACGGAGGCAATTTTATTGTCCTTATTCACCACGTATAAGCGATGAATAGGCATCGTCATATCCATACCGGTGCGTTTTTCCATACCGGAAAGGACATCCCAGGTTTGCACCCAAGTACCCGCTTCGTCATATTCAAGGGCATCCGGATATGCTCCGGGAAAACGAGAGATGTTGAAGTAATCAACATATTTGTTCCAACCGATAGCTCCTCCTGCAAAATTAGCTTTGGTCATTGGTTTTGCATCCGGATTATCGTTAAATCCGCTCCAGCCTTTAAAATCATCAGCTAGATAACTTGCCACTGCGGCAGAATCTCCTTTAACAAATGCTTTTTGCATATCCTCAACAACTTTGATTGCAGGATGTTCTTTGTAAATAGTTCCGTTTTTTTTCTTTTGAGAATACATGACTACAGTGCATAGTAGCATGCATAGAATTGATACTTTTTTCATTTTGGATTAATTTTGGTTTGTTAATAGACTTACAATGTAATCAAAATATTTGAACATCAGTAAGTTATATTAAAATATTACATAAAAATTTCCAGAATAGACATTTTTATAAATGTTTGATAATCAATTATTTCAAATTCTTAAACAAAAAGCAATATATTCTGAATCATTGACGATGTAAAATTCAGTATGAATCTGTAAAACCAATTTCTTTGAGGCAACCAATGTCTGAAGCTCAATAAGAATAAAATTAAAATTAGTCTGTATTCTTTTTTAGCGTTCGATTTCGTAAATTCGCAGTCTAAAAAATAACTCATGAGTAAATACGATATTATAGTTCTTGGAAGCGGTCCTGGTGGTTATGTTACGGCGATCAGAGCCTCACAATTAGGTTTTAAAACTGCTATTATTGAAAAAGAAAGTTTAGGCGGTGTATGCTTGAATTGGGGATGTATTCCCACAAAAGCCCTTTTGAAATCTGCACAAGTATTTGAATATCTAAAACACGCCGAAGATTACGGTTTAAAAGTAAAAGATGCTGAACATGATTTTGACGCCGTTGTAAAACGCAGTCGTGGTGTTGCAGAAGGCATGAGTAAAGGCGTTCAGTTTTTAATGAAAAAAAATAAGATTGACGTTATTGAAGGGTTTGGAAAATTAAAGCCTGGAAAAAAAATAGACGTTGATGGAACCGAGTACAGTGCAGATAATATCATTATCGCAACAGGAGCACGTTCCAGAGAATTACCTAGTTTACCGCAAGATGGTAAAAAAGTGATTGGATACCGTGAAGCCATGACACTTGAAAAGCAGCCTAAGAAAATGATCGTTGTTGGGTCCGGGGCTATAGGTGTTGAGTTTGCTCATTTCTATAATACTATGGGTACAGAAGTTACGATAGTAGAATATCTGCCAAATATTGTTCCGGTTGAAGATGAAGACGTATCCAAGCAATTAGAGCGTTCCTTCAAAAAGTCAGGTATCAAAATCATGACCTCTGCTGAAGTAACCAGTGTGGATACTTCCGGCGAAGGCGTAAAAGCTACTGTTAAAACCAAAAAAGGTGAAGAGCAACTTGAGGCTGATATTATCTTAAGTGCTGTAGGTATTAAAACTAATATCGAAAATATTGGTCTGGAAGATGTTGGTATTGTTGTAGACAGAGATAAGATCTTAGTAAACGACTTTTATCAAACAAATATACCGGGATATTTTGCCATTGGTGATGTTACTCCTGGCCCTGCATTGGCGCATGTTGCTTCTGCAGAAGGTATTTTATGTGTTGAAAAATTAGCTGGCGAACATGTACAACCATTAGACTATGGAAATATCCCAGGATGTACCTATTGCTCTCCAGAAGTTGCCAGCGTTGGTTTAACAGAAAAACAAGCCAAAGACAAGGGATTCGATATTAAAGTTGGAAAATTCCCATTCTCTGCGTCTGGTAAAGCTAAAGCTGCCGGAAGTGCAGACGGTTTCGTTAAAGTGATTTTCGATGCAAAATATGGTGAGTGGTTAGGCTGCCATATGATTGGTGCCGGTGTAACCGATATGATCGCCGAAGCTGTTTTGGGTAGAAAATTAGAAACAACCGGCCATGAAGTTTTAAAAACTGTTCACCCGCATCCAACGATGAGTGAAGCCGTGATGGAAGCCGTTGCCGATGCTTATGATGAAGTGATTCACTTATAAAAATTTAATCGATATATAGAAAAAGTTCCGGCGAAAACCGGAACTTTTTTATTTATAATAGATATTGGTATTATAAAAAACTTTGAATAGCAAGGGCATAACTTTGTAAGCCAAATCCTAAAATTACGCCTTTAGCATTTGTTGATATATAGGATTGATGACGAAATTCCTCACGACTAAACGTATTGGAAATATGAACTTCTACCACAGGAGCCTCAATCGCTTTTACAGCATCACCTATTCCAACAGATGTATGAGTATAGGCCGCAGCATTTAAAATGATACCGTCATAGGAAAATCCGGTTTCATGAAGTTTATTAATGATTTCGCCCTCAACATTAGATTGGAAATAATCCAACGAAACCGAATCAAATTGATTTTTCAATTCTTTAAAAAAATCTTCAAAAGTTGAACTCCCGTAAATATCCGGCTCACGCTTTCCTAAAAGATTCAAATTAGGCCCATTAATTATGATAAGCTTTTTCATGTTTCAATTTTCAGATAACAGCATTACATTTATTTTGTTAAAAGTAAAAAAAATTATTGGCTACTAAAGTGGCGATACATATTTATGTCAATAAAAAAAGCCGAAAATAAATTTTCGGCTTCAAATTAAAGTAAGGTGTTTTTTTAATTAAATTTATAACCAACCCCGATGGTGATAAAACTATCACGTGCTGTTAAATCAAAAGGTCCGGTATAATAATTATTGATTTGAAACGAATATCGGGCTTCAAGGAAAAAGTTCTGATTAATATCATAACCTAATCCTATGCCTGCAGCTATTCTTAGAGAGGTTTCATCTTCAGCTTCCTCCTCCAACAAATAAGTAACTTCAGGACCAGCTTGAATATTAAATTTCTCCGACACGTAATATTTAAGCATCACAGGTAGATTGATGGCACCAGAGCTATTCACATTAACATAAACTAATTCGGGTTGAACGTGTAATTGTTCTGACACTGTAAAATCAGCTACACCACCAATGTAAAAACCGGAATTTGATTCGGAACTAGAATTTCCGTCAAAGAAAACCTTAGCATTGCTATTTAAATAACCTGTTGTTATACCGAATTGAGTTTGCGCGTTAGCTGAAAAAATAAAAAGGGATAGTAAAGAAAATAAAATGAGTTTTTTCATGTTTAAAAAAGTTTAAGTTTATGAAGATTAAATCAAAAAGAATTTCTAAAAAGATAAACTCCTATGGTTTAACATTTTTAAAATTCCAGGTTAGCAAATGCATACACTAAAAAAGGGTTAAACGGTCTTTTTTTAAGTAGAAACATTTTTTAAAACCCTATTCCTAAGGAAAACCCTATTAAAGGTCCGAAACCGGAAAGTACCGCATCATAATCTGGGTCATCAGCCTTAAATGAATAATAAGCAGGACCGGTAAAGATATCTATAATAACAGGGTTCAGTTGAAATTGATAACCAATCGCAAGACCGACAGTAGTCCTTGTAAACTTGAGATCGTTGGTACCCGTTGATGAAGCATATAGACCATAAGGTCCCACAAACCAACCTTTCAAAGCGGTATCCTGTAAATAAAAACGATACTGGACAGCACCTCCAAATCCGGTATACTCCACCTCATTTATATTTCTCATAATATAAACACCATCAACTTGAAAGGAGCTATTCTTTGAGACCTTGATTTCATATCCCATTTGGACTGTACCAAAAATCAAGGAAGAAGGTTTAAATTTAATGGCTTGGGTAATGTCTGATTCCTGGGCATTTGCCTTTTGAATTGCAAAAGAACTCAAAAGTAATGTGCATAATAAAAAAAATGTTTTTGTTTTCATGGTTTAATTAATTTGGGGATTAAAAAATTAGTTTAAAATATAGTTTTGTTGGTTGTATTAAGGGCCAACATGACGTATACGATATTGCCTGTAGCTTACGAATCCAAAGTTAGTATCAATAAAAAACGAAGACCTAATTAAAACAGTTAATCAGTCTGTTAGAAAGGAACAATGAATTTTTAGCTGAGGTCACTTATGACAAAAAAGAGAGAGGGGTGGATCATAGTAGAATTTTCATGAATATTAGATTTAGGATGCCGCAATATAATTATTATTCTGTTTCAGGTTTAAAAAAAATATATTTATCTCCTAAAAAACAGTTAGTTATGTCCGTTTATCGAACTTTTTAAAAAATTTATACTTAAACGGTTCTCCAAATTAATAGTTTGAAAATGCTAAAATTATAATCGTTCATTTCCTATCAAATTTTAAAGTTTATGTACATTTATGACCATGAAATGGCAACAGGCACTAAAAGATTATGAACTTTATTTGAAGATCGAACGTGGATTAGCTGCTAATTCCATTGTTAATTATCTTCTTGACGTTAGAAAGCTTATCAATTATTTAGAAGACAATGAAATAACCATCTCTCCTATTGATATCGATAAGGAGACTGTTCAAAAATTTATCTACGATATTGCCAAGGTTATAAACACCCGTTCACAAGCGCGAATAATTTCAGGCTTAAGGAGTTTTTTTAGTTATTTAGTTTTTGAAGACTACAGGAAAACGAATCCTCTGGACCTTATTGAATCGCCTAAAATTGGAAGAAAACTTCCCGATACCTTATCGGAAGAAGAAATTGATCGTTTAATTGCCGCCATTGATCTAAGTAAGCCCGAAGGCGAACGAAATAAAGCCATGCTGGAAACACTTTATGGATGCGGACTCCGAGTAAGTGAACTCATAAATTTAAAGCTATCCGATCTTTTTTTTGAAGAAGGCTTCATCAAAGTAACAGGAAAAGGCGATAAAGAACGTTTTGTTCCCATTGTAAACTCCACTAAAAAGTTTATCAATAACTACATAAATTATGTTCGAAATCATATTGACATTCAAACAGGTTATGAAGACACCATGTTTTTAAACCGTCGAGGAAAACAACTAACCAGAGCTATGGTCTTTACGATTATTAAACAACTGGCTGAAAAAATTGGGCTCAAAAAAAATGTTTCGCCCCACACCTTTCGTCATTCGTTCGCTACGCATTTATTACAAAACGATGCCGACTTGCGTTCTATACAATTAATGTTGGGCCATGAAAGTATAACGACAACGGAAATATATGTTCATATGGACAAAAGTCACTTATCTAAAGTGATTCAGAAATACCATCCTCGAAAATAAAAAATCCAGCCCTGGAGCCGGATTTTTCAATATCATGTTATAAAAATTTATTTTGCAATATTAACGGCCCGTGTTTCACGAATTACAGTAACTTTCACCTGGCCCGGATACGTCATATCGGTTTGTATCTTTTGCGAAATGTTGAAGGATAAATCTGCCGCTTTATCATCGGTTACTTTTTCGCTTTCTACGATAACACGCAATTCTCTACCGGCTTGAATCGCATAAGCTTTTTTAACACCACTGAACCCAAAAGCAATATCTTCCAGGTCTTTTAATCGTTGGATGTAACTATCCAATACCTGACGACGTGCTCCCGGACGTGCTCCGGAAATAGCATCACAAACCTGGATTATAGGTGCTAGCAACGATTTCATTTCGATCTCATCGTGGTGGGCACCAATGGCATTACAAACATCTTCTTTCTCTCCAAACTTCTCCGCCCACTGCATACCTAAAATAGCATGCGGTGTTTCCATGTCAGCTTCAGCATCCGGCACTTTTCCTATATCATGCAAGAGTCCGGCACGCTTTGCTAATTTCGGATTTAAACCTAACTCAGCAGCCATCACACCACACAATTTAGCAACTTCACGGGAGTGTTGCAGTAAATTTTGACCATAGGAAGAACGGTATTTCATACGACCCACAACCTTAATTAATTCAGGATGTAAGTTGTGAATACCGAGGTCTATAACCGTACGTTTACCCACTTCGATAATTTCCTGATCGATTTGTTTTCTTGTCTTTTTAACAACTTCCTCGATACGGGCCGGATGAATACGACCATCTGTAACTAATTTATGTAGTGATAAACGAGCCACTTCACGACGTACAGAATCAAAACAAGATAAAATTATCGCTTCCGGGGTATCATCTACGATGATCTCAACACCTGTAGCAGCTTCAATAGCACGAATATTTCTACCTTCGCGACCAATAATACGTCCTTTCACATCATCAGATTCTATATTGAAAACTGATACACAGTTATCAACAGCTTCCTCTGTTCCTATACGTTGAATGGTGTTAATGATAACCTTTTTGGCTTCTTGCTCCGCTGTCATTTTGGCTTCTTCCAGAGCGTTTTGAATGTAAGCCATGGCGTCGTTCTTAGCCTCTCCTTTAAGTGATTCCACCAATTGTTCTTTGGCTTCTTCCGCCGAAAGGCTGGAAATAACTTCAAGTTGCTGTACTTGATTCTTGTGGAGTTTGTCTATTTCTTCCTGCTTTTTCTCGAGTACAGATATTCTGTGATTGTAATCTTTTACTTTGTCCTCAAGACTTTCATTAAGTTTTTTGTTTTTTGATAACTCACTAGATACCTGAGATTCTTTGTCGCGGGTTCTTTTTTCAGCTTCTGCCATTTTTTTATCGCGAGCAAAGATCACTTTTTCATGCTCTGATTTTAACTCGATAAATTTTTCTTTGGCTTGAAGGATCTTATCTTTTTTAATTGATTCACCTTCACTTTGAGCTTCTTTTAAAATCATTGCTGCGCTCTTTTTTGCTTCTTTTATAAGCTTCGAGGCATTGTTCTTTTCAAGAGTTTTAGCCACAATAAAGCCTATAATCAAGCCAACAACAGCAGCAACTATTATAAATATAATTGGGTTTTCCATGTATTTAATTTAGTTGACGGTTAGATATAAAAAAGCCTACACTGGTAAAGGTTTTGAATGAACTCCTTAAAAACAAGTTTAAGGCTAACAAGCTGATCAAGGATCTGCTCGGAGGCAGCTTGCTTTTACAACTTAGACTCACCTTTTTTAAAGAATTAACGTTGAGTTCAGCAAAAAAATAACCAATGTAGGCAGTAACTTTTATGTATTTAAAGAACGTTTTTTAAGAGTTTAATTGCGCGTATAACAGCGCATCTAATGCTTTTAGCTTTTCTTCAACATGTTCACTCACGCTCGCCTTATCGATTGATTTTTGTTCAACCTGCGAGGCAAATTGAAGGGCGCACATAGCTAGCACATCTTGTTTATCTCTTACCGAGTAACTCTGCTCAAATTGCTTTATCATTATTTCAATGTTTTTAGCGGCTTTTCGTAATCCTTCTTCCTGATTCGCATCGATGGTAAGCGGGTATACACGATTCGCTATAGATAGCTTTATTTTAAGCTTTTCAGACATTGATTTTCATTTCTCTAATCAGATAACTGCGCAATGCAATGGTCTATCTCTCTTATTAAAGCGTTTATTTTGAGTTTCGTTTCTCTTTTATTTTCGCTACTACCAAGCATGGTATTTGCAACTTTTAAAGCATCGAATTTTTCCTGCCAGTCTGCAATATCCTGAGCCTGGGATTTAATCGTTTTTTGCGATTGTTCTAATTCTTCTTTTAACTTCGAATTAGTTTGCTTTAAAATATCCAATTTGTGTAATATCTTACTAATTTTGTTCTCTAACGAATCAACAATATCTTCAATATTACTCATGTACAAATATCAATACTTATCACACAAAGTTAACATTAGTAGTCAAAACTTACAATAGTTTTTTCATAAAATTTAGATAAGGTGTTTTTAACACAATAAGGTACATTGTTTTGTGTTTTATAGTTTGCATATTTGAATCGAATTAATATTTTAGCACGAATACTTGCTTATGCGTTTCATCCCTATACTATTATTTTTTAGCGTTTTTGTTGCCAAGGCCCAAAGTTTCTATCCTCAGGATTATTTTAAAAGTCCCCTGGACATTCCGTTAATACTTGCAGGAACTTTTGCAGAGTTACGTTCTAACCATTTTCATTCCGGTATGGATATAAAAACACAGCAACGTGAAGGACTGAAAGTAAAAGCTGCAGCTGATGGTTACGTAAGTCGTATAAAAATATCTCATTACGGTTATGGAAAAGCGTTGTACGTAACTCATCCAAATGGTTACACTACAGTTTATGGCCATTTACAACAGTTTAATGATACCATAGAAAACTATATCAAAAAAAAGCAATACAGTCAGGAATCCTATGAAATTGAGGCCTTTCCAAGTGCCGGAGAACTTCCTGTGAAACAAGGCGAATTTATTGCTTACAGCGGTAATACCGGAGGTTCCGGCGGTCCACATCTTCATTTTGAAATTCGTGATAAAAATCAATATCCCATGAATCCGATGCTTTTCGGAATCGATATTAAAGACACAACCCATCCTTATGTTTCTTCTGTTTTTGCATATCCTATGGATGAAAACTCCGGTGTTAATAATGAAAATTCCCGAGTGAAATTACGTCTGATTCCATTACAAAATGGCGATTATATTACCGAAAACGTCGATGCTGTTGGTAAAATAGGTTTCGGTATTGAAACCAACGACCGGCAAGATCAGGCCTCAAATTCAAATGGCGTTTACAATATTGCCACCTTTCTTAATGGGCAGCAAAACTTCGATATGGATTTTCGTAAGTTCTCATTCGCTGAATCCAAACATATCAATCAACTAATTGATTATGGATATTACGAAACTCACGACGAGCGTATTCAAAAACTCTTCAGAATAAATAATCCATTAAGTATTATTAAAGATGCGGTGAATGATGGGTTTGTAACCATAAAAGATAGTACCAATGCCGTTTATAAAATTAGAGTGGCTGATTTTAAAAACAATGAAACCTGGGTTACCATTAATATTAATGGAACAAAAAAGGCTCTGGGAGAACCAGCTCCTGTTGAAAAAACACCTTACTACATCCACCACGATCAAAAAGTGAACCTCAGTAAAGATGGTATTGATGTTACATTTAACGCAGATACTTTTTATGAAGATTTTTACATAGATTTTGATGTTAAAAATGATACACTAACACTCCATAAGGATGTTGTTCCGGCTAAAAAGTATTTCAAAATTTCGTTTGATGTGAGCCAATACAAACCTGAAGATATAAATCATTTGTATATCGCTCGTTTGGTAGGTTATAATGGATTTCCGGCCTATTCAGCAACGAAACGCATAGGAAATACCCTTACTACCGAAGCAAATACTCTGGGTACTTACACCATTGCCATGGATACTATTGCTCCTACAATTACACCCCGTAATTTTTTTGATGGACAATGGATGAGTAATTTCCGGTTCTTAAAATTAAAGATCGAAGACGAGGCTTCAGGCATTTCAGCTTATAGAGCCACGGTGAATGGAAAATGGATCCTTATGGAATACGATTACAAGACCAATACCCTGACCCATGATTTTAATGATAATATGATTCAGGATGTAAAAAACAATTTGAAGGTTGTCGTTGTTGATAATGCCGGAAATAGTACTACATTTAAGGCAGTTTTTTACAGGAAATAAATTTTAACTATTGAAATTTTCGAGGCATATTTTGGTTTTACTATTGTTGGCAACAGCGTTTGTCTCGGCGCAAACAGCCACTGTAAAGGGTATTATTTTAGACGAAAATAATAATCCCGTTTCCGATGTAAGTATCACCACTGCCACCTCAGGAACTCAAAGTAACGTCAACGGTTTTTACCTGATCCAAATTCCTTCGGATCAGGCAGTAAAGCTAAAGTTTTCTCATATTTCTTTAAAGAATATCGAAGTGTCCTTCGAATTGAAAAATGGAGAGATCATGGAATTCAATCCGGTAATGAAAATCGCAGTTGAACAAATCGCTACCGTTGTTGTTAGTTCTTCTCGAAATAAAAATGTTGAAGGCATAACGAGCCTGGATCCCGAAACGATCCGGAAAATTCCCGGAGCTAATGCCGGTGTTGAAAATTTGCTCATGACGCTTCCCGGTGTAAGTAATAATAATGAGTTAAGTACCCAATACAATGTGCGTGGTGGAAATTTTGATGAAAATCTGGTTTACGTGAATGGCATAGAGGTTTATCGCCCGTTTTTAATTCGATCCGGACAACAAGAAGGTTTGAGTTTTGTAAATTCTGACCTGGTTCAGAATGTCGATTTTTCAGCCGGAGGATTTCAGGCAAAATACGGCGATAAGTTATCCTCTGTTCTGGACATTACCTACAAAAGACCTTTTCAATTTGAAGCGCATGCCGATATCAGTTTACTTGGCGCCCAAGTTTCCGTGGAAAACATGAGTAAAGATTCTAAATTTACGGCATTAGTTGGGGCGCGATACCGGGATAACAGCTTATTAATTAACGCCAAAGAAACAGAAACTACGGTTTCGCCCGTTTTTGCTGATATTCAAGGTTTATTCACCTATCGTTTTACCGATAAATTTCAGTTGAGTTTTTTGGGTAATGCCTCGGTTAATGATTATCAGTTCATTCCCCAAGCCAGACAAACTAATTTTGGCACTATTGCAGATCCTAAAGCTTTGGTCATTTATTATGATGGACAAGAAAAGGACCGCTATAGTACACTTTTTGGAGCATTGAAAGGAACCTATTTAGCTAATGATCATCTCACACTGAATTTGACCGCTTCGAGCTATCACACCACGGAACAAGAATATTTTGATATTTTAGCCCAATACGCCTTAGGTGATGTTAATACAAATATTGGTGATGAGAATTTAGGACAAGTTGAATTTACCGAAGGTATCGGAAGCCAGATCAATCATGGTAGAAATGATCTCGATGCTTTGATCTCAAATTTTGAATTCAACGGTAGTTACACCAAAAATGACAACAAGATAGATTGGTCCGTAAAGTATTCCAATGAAGATATTCGAGACCGATTGGTGGAATGGGAAGTGATCGATTCTGCTGGGTTCTCCATCCGCCCACCTAAAACAAGTCCGATTAACGAGCAACCTTATGCACCATATTCAGGCCCGATAGTTCCTTTTGAGAATATTAGATCTACTAATTATACAACTATCAATCGCATTCAGGCTTACGGTCAATGGAGCAAAAAAACGGATATTGGATCCTCGCAATTATGGTTGAATGCAGGACTTAGAGCGCATCTTTGGGAGGTGAAAAATAAAAATAATAATGGTACGGTTTCAGAATCCGCTGGCCAAACAGTGATCAGCCCCAGAGCTCAAATTGCGCTGAAACCTGATTGGGAAAAGGATATGGTGTTCCGACTTTCAGGTGGACTATATTATCAGCCACCTTTCTATCGTGAATTACGCGATAGCACAGGAACCGTTCGCCCTTCAGTTAAGGCTCAAAAATCCTTCCATGTTGTTTTTGGAAACGATTATAGTTTTAAAATGTGGGATCGACCTTTTAAATTAACTTCCGAAGTCTATTATAAAGGCCTTACAGATGTGAATCCTTACACCCTTGAAAATGTTAGAATTCGTTATCGCGCTACAAATAATGCGAAAGCTTATGCCTACGGACTGGATTTGCGTTTGAATGGTGAATTTGTTCCGGGAACTCAATCCTGGTTCAGTTTTGGGTATTTAAAAACGGAAGAAAATATTGAAAATAGAGGTTATATTTCACGGCCAACAGATCAACGTTTAAAGTTTGCTGCTCTTTTTCAAGATTATGTGCCAAATGTGCCGAATTTAAAAGTGTATCTCAATTTAGTTTACAATACGGGACTTCCGGGAGGTTCGCCCAGTTATGCCGATCCGTACCAATATCAAAATCGCTTACCGGATTATAAACGTGGTGATCTGGGGCTGCAGTACGTTCTAGTTGATGCCGATAATCAATTTGATCGTGGTTGGAAAAAACCTTTTAAAACACTGAGTATTGGATTTGAGATCTACAATATTTTTGATGTGCAGAACTCCATAACCAATACTTGGGTTCGCGATGTGTATACCAAAAGACAATACGCCATTCCAAATTATCTTACACCACGAGTTTTTAATGTAAGAACGACCATGTCGTTTTAGAGTGACATTAACTAACTGTGCTTAAAATGTTTTCTTTGAGAACAGAAACTACATAATCTACTTCGTCCTTTGAATTAAAAATACTGAATGAAAATCGAACGGAAGGTTTTTGAAGATCAGCTTCCTCAAGGATTTCGTTAAGTACATGTGAATTTTGATTGCTTCCGCTTTGGCAGGCACTTCCTTTTGAACAGGCAATACCTTTCAAATCCAATTGAAACAATAACATAGAGGCTTTTTGTGCGTTCACCGGTAAACATACATTCACCAATGTATAGGTACTTTTTTCCAGATCCCCGGAATACCCGTTAAATTTCACCGCAGGAATCGCGTCTTTCAGGGAGGTCATAAAATAAGATTTCAAATCTTTAACTTTTTGATGCTCTGCTTCAAAATTCTTATCTGCCAATTCCAGCGCGGTAGACAAGCCCACAATATTATGGGTGCTTTCTGTTCCGGCACGCAAACCTCGCTCCTGCTCGCCTCCAAATATCAAAGGTTTTAAACCGGTATTTTTCCGAATAAAAGCAAACCCCACGCCTTTTGGACCATGAAACTTGTGGGCGGCAGCAGCTAAAAAATCAACCGGTGTTTGTTGAAGATTAATAGGATAATGGCCAATAGATTGTACGGCATCAGAATGCAACAAAGCACCACTAGCTTTGCAAAGTTCAGCTACTTTTTGAAGATCTAAAATAGTACCTATCTCATTATTCACATGCATTAAACTCACTAAAGTTGGTTTATCTGATGCCAGCAGAGTTTTTAAATGATTCGTGTCGATACCGCCCTTTGAATCTAAATTCAGGAAGCTTAATTCGATATTATATTCCTCAGCTAATTGATCCAGTGTATGCAACACCGCATGATGCTCAATTTTAGAACTGATGATATTTTTAATACCCAGATCGCGAACAGCACTGCGAAGCACAAGGTTATCAGCCTCAGTACCACCGGAAGTAAAAATAATTTCACCGGCAGAACAATTCAAACTATTAGCCACTGTTTTACGAGCTTGCTCTATCAAAGCTCGGGAATGCCTTCCAAAACTATGGGTAGATGACGGATTCCCAAAGTTATTTTGCATAACCGCGGTCATGACTTCCACCACCTCTTTTCTCATAGGTGTCGTAGCTGCATTATCAAAATAAACCTGTTTCATGCCTGGTGTTTAAAGTACAAAAGTACTTGAAATAAAATTATTCTCAATAAGCTACGTTATAATTAACAATTCCACTATTTTTGCCTAAAACCCAAATACGATGCGAAAGTTTTTCTTTCTTTTACTGCCTTTGCTTTTACTACCTTCTTGTGATGATGGTAATGTGATAACAGTTGAATTGAACTTTGGAGAAGATTTTCAAGCCTGCGAAAGTGCTTCAGATATCGTTTTGTATAAAACGAAAACTGACCCTACAGAATCCCTATCTTTATTGATTACTAAATTTTCTAAAGCTGATCTAATTGCGGTAGGAACCGATGGAACACTGACTACAACAAAATCTGCCACCATTTATTACCGAACCTATACAGATGCTTCCCTACCGAATGACCTTTTTTGTACAGATATTCCGCCGAATGTTCATATTGTTCAGGACGAAAATGATGCTTGCTCAGTAGACTTTAGTACCATTCTGGCCGAAGACGATAAAGACGGCATACCTGCCGTATTAGAAGATCTTAATGGTGATGGCAATTATGAAAATGACGATACCGATGGTGACGGTTTACCTAACTATATCGATATGGATGATGATGGCGACAATGTCTTAACTGCTAATGAAAACCCGGATCCCAACGGTGACGGTAATCTGGATGATGCGCAAGACACCGATGGTGATGGTATCCCGGATTATTTAGATCCTGATGACGATGGCGATGGCGTACTTACCCGCGATGAAGAAAATCAATCACAGGATCAAAACCCCGAGAACGATATTACAAATAATAATGTTGGAGCAGATTATTTAAATCCAGATGTTAGTACTACTGTACCGGCAACAGCATACAGACAACACACCATATATCAAACCTATACAGTAAGTGCTCAGGTTCGTGACATTAGCTTATCGTTTCTTTCTCAGGAAATACTTGATTTTGGAATTCTGAAGGATGGTATTACAACAAACACTAGAAAAGTAACGCCGCCTTTTAATTAATTTTTAGGGTTCTGATAAATGTAGATCTCTGTGGCGCCCAAGCCATATTTCTGGTAATTGGCATCATAATATTTTATGTTATCATACCGACGGAAAAGGTACTCCAATTCCAATTTTAAAACGCCTTCACCGACGCCGTGAATAAAAACCACCTTCGGGATGCGGTTGGCTATAGCATATTCCAATTTCCGCTTTGCGGTATCCAGTTGAAGGGTAAGCATATCAAAATTAGACATGTTTTTTGTGGAAGGCGCGAGTTGATGAATATGCAGGTCAACTTCCATAACAGCCTCATGACGTTCCTTCGGTTTTTTACGCGCTGAAGGTTTGCGTTTTGGTTTCTCTTTCTCAGCAACAACCTCCTTTAATGACTTTTCAGAAAAAATGGATTTACTATAACCTGATTTGTCCTCCATTTTTATAAGTTCATTTTTATGATAACTGAGTTCAAAACCCTCAGAGGTTTCAATATAAATAACATCCCCTTCTATCCGTTTAATAGTACCTGAAAGGTCATCATCTAAAACAGAAACAAAATCATTAATCTTGAAATCCATTGGAAATTTTTAATTGTCGTCTGAAGCATTGGAATTATCCCGATCAGAACGGCTACGCAACTTTTTACTGATACGGTAAATGCCTATCATCATAGCAGCCATTCCCAAAACCAAAACCGTAGTTTTTTTGTTGTAATCTTCAAAACTATCAGAATATAAAGCCAGAGCAATTCCCAAAATAATTAAAAAGTAGTTTAAATACTTCATTTTACTTTTTGTTTGAATACAAATTTACATAGAAATACTGAGCTTGCATCAGATAAAAACAAGGGATTCAATATGAAAAAGTATCATTTACAAATTATGATAATCTAAAGCTATTTATTAATTTAGTCCACATGAATTTCCTGGCAACAAATTATGAGCAATACATGCTCCCTTGCTTATCAAAAAAATTTTTTGGTATCGAATGCTTTGGCTGTGGTATGCAACGCTCGTTGGTTTTACTTATTCAAGGTGATTTTTCAGCTGCATTTCACATGTATCCGGCTATTTTTACGTTGGTGCTCCTTTTTGGGGTTATTGGATTTAATGCCATCAGAAATTTTAAATACGCCGGAAAACTTATTTATTTTTTAGCTATATTGAATGCGGTAATCATCGTTACCGGCTATTTTTATAAACACTTTAACTTTTAACAATCAATTATGGAACAACAAAGACTTCCCAATTCTACACTCATATTAGTTCTTGGAATTTTATCAATATTAGGTTGCTGTTTTTACGGAATCGGAATTATATTAGGAATCGTAGCGCTAGTGCTTGCGGCGAAGGCTTCGGCCATTTACAAGGAAAATCCCGATGAATATACAGGTTATCAAAATGTAAAAACCGGTAAAATACTTTCCATTATTGGAATTATTTTATGCGTGCTTTCTTTAGCTATAACTATATACTTTGGATATAAATTAGGCTGGGATGCCATGGGTAATCAGGAACTTATGCAAGAGCGTATGCAGGAAATGATGGGCCAGTAATTTGTTTATCCCAAACGAAAAATAAAAAAAGCGACTGTATAAGTCGCTTTTTTTGTATCCATAAACTTCAACCTATTTTTCGAAGGCTTTCAGTGTTTTTGTAATGATCGAAACACAATCCAGCAACTGATTTTCGGTCATCACCAGAGGCGGTGCAAAACGGATGATGTTACCATGTGTTGGTTTTGCTAACAACCCATGATCACGAAGCGCCAAACAAATATTCCATGCGGTATCACTATCTTCACTATCGTTAATTACGATGGCGTTCAATAGCCCTTTACCACGTACCAGTTTTACAATGTTACTGGTTTCTATATATTTATTTAATTCACTGCGGAAAAGTTCTCCTAAAACAAAAGCATTCTCAGCAAGTTTTTCATCACGGATCACCTCTAAAGCGGCAATCGCTACGGCAGCTGCTACAGGGTTTCCACCAAATGTACTTCCGTGGTTTCCGGGACGTATCACGTTCATGATAGGATCATTTGCCAACACGGCAGAAACCGGATAAACCCCGCCACTCAGAGCTTTTCCTAAAATAAGGATATCGGGTTTTACCTCTGGCGTACCGGAACAGTTCTTATTCTCGCAGTTACAATTTCCGCAGGTTGCTAATAAGCGTCCTGTTCTGGCAATTCCGGTTTGAACCTCATCGGCTATAAACAATACATTATGTGCTTCACAAAGGGCTTTCGCCTTGGCTAAATAATCCGCACTTGGCACATAAACACCGGCCTCACCCTGAATAGGTTCAACTAAAAATCCGGCAATGTTTTTACTACTTTTTAAAGCCTTTTCAAGAGCTTCTAAATTATCGTATTCAATTTTAATAAATCCCTTGGTGTAAGGTCCGAAATGCTCTCTGGCTACCGGATCATTACTGAAGGAAATTATGGTTGTGGTTCGTCCGTGAAAATTGTTTTCGCATACAATGATCTCGGCATCATTTTCATGAATGCCCTTCACTTCATAGGCCCATTTTCTACAGATCTTCAAAGCGGTCTCTACAGCTTCAGCACCTGTGTTCATTGGTAATAATTTATCAAAACCAAAAAATTCTGATGCGAACTTTTCGAATTTCCCTAACATATCATTATAAAAGGCGCGCGATGTTAAGGTTAGGGTTTGCGCCTGATTGGTCATGGCATTCACAATTTTTGGGTGACAATGCCCCTGATTTACTGCGGAGTAAGCCGATAAAAAATCGTAATACTTTTTACCTTCTACATCCCAGACATACACACCCTCTCCTTTTGTAAGCACTACAGGTAAGGGGTGATAATTGTGTGCCCCGTATTTGTTTTCTAAATCAATCGCTTGTTGCGAAGTTAATTGGTCTAAAACAGCCATTTTAATTGTTTTTTAAATTTATAAAATAACCATTCCTTCTATACCTTTATTCTTTCGAAGTCAACGAAAAAGCAGCGTGGGAGAGAAATCATCCCTGGATAGGGCTGCAAGTTAATAAATTTTAATGGCCTTAAAAAACATTTTTATTTCGCCAAATGGCGGAATTAGTTACCCTGTAAAAAATACCATGGTTTTGCTTTAAATCGCAGTCGCTTTGTTTATTTTTGCAGCATGTCCAAAAGAAGATCAAACCGAAAAGTTTTTGAGCAGCTCGAAGTTCTTGATGCTGCCGCCAAAGGAAAATCCATAGCCAAAGCACCGGATGGTAAAGTTGTTTTTTTAGCTCATGCCGTACCCGGTGATGTGGTTGATGTTCAGACCTTTAAAAAACGTAAAGCCTATTACGAGGGCAAGGCTATAGCCTTTCATAAATTATCGGATAAACGAACAGATCCGGTTTGTGAGCACTTTGGTACTTGCGGGGGGTGTAAATGGCAAAATATGGCCTACGAACACCAGTTGTATTACAAACAAAAAGAAGTGACCAATAATTTAACCCGAATTGGTCATATCGAGCTACCTGAAGTCACACCCATATTAGGTTCAAAAAACCAGTATTTCTATAGAAATAAAATGGAATTTTCTTTTAGCGATAGCCGTTGGCTGACCCCGGAAGAAATAAATTCCGGAAAAGACCTAAAAGATAAAAATGCCTTAGGCTTCCACATTCCGGGAATGTGGGATAAGATCCTTGATCTCAATAATTGCTTTTTACAGGCTGATCCTTCGAATGCTATTCGAAATAAAGTGAAGGATTTCGCAGTAAAAAATGATCTGGAGTTTTTTAATACCCGAGATCAAAGCGGATTGTTGCGTACCATGATGATCCGTACGAGCTCTACCGGAGATATTATGGTATTGATTCAATTCTTTAAAGAGGACAAACCAAAACGTGAGTTACTTCTGGATTTTATAGCCGAAACCTTTCCTGAAGTTACCTCCCTACTATACGTGATAAATTCTAAAGGAAATGATACAATTTACGATCAAGAGGTGATCTGCTACAAAGGTGAAGATCATATTTTTGAAGACATGGAAGGTTTGCGGTTCAAAATAAATGCTAAATCATTTTATCAGACCAATTCTGATCAGGCCTACGAATTGTATAAAATTGCCCGTGATTTTGCAGATCTCACAGGTGAGGAACTCGTTTACGATCTTTATACGGGAACCGGAACCATAGCTCAATTTGTGGCTAAAAAAGCTAAAAAAGTAATTGGTGTTGAGGCTGTACCGGATGCTATTGAAGCTGCAAAAGAAAACGCACAATTAAATAAGATTGAAAACGTTGAATTCTTTGTAGGTGATATGAAGCATGTTTTTAACAACCGCTTTATCGCAATGCATGGCACTCCTGATATCATTATTACAGATCCGCCACGTGATGGCATGCATAAAGACGTCGTGCAACAAATATTGAATATTGCTCCGAAAAAAGTAGTATATGTTAGTTGTAACAGTGCCACGCAAGCCAGAGATCTGGCCTTAATGGATGCCGATTATAAAGTGGTAAAAACACAAGCAGTTGATATGTTTCCACAAACATTTCATGTTGAAAATGTTGTACTTTTGGAACATCGCTGATCTCAAAGAACAATAATTGATAAAAAAATCGTTCTTTTGAATATCCAAATCGATAGGAAGAAAAACTATGATTAAAAAAAATATCCGCATACTTCTGTGCTTGCTCTCGGGAATAGTGATGACGAGTTCCATAAGTTGCGAACCTGATGATATTTGTCCGGCCAGTACCCCTACCACGCCAGGTCTGGTTATGGAAGCCTTTGATAATAACAATCCGGAGAACAGTAAGAATATTTTTGGATTAACGGTGATTGGTGAAGGACAATCCGAACCGTTACCCGACTTTTACAATGTTTCTAACAAAAGTAAACTCATTTTACCCCTGAATACGCAAACCAACAAAACCGAATACCGATTAATTAAGGACACCTTTATAAACGATAATGGAACTCCAGACGATACCAGTGATGATTTTATTGATGGTAAATCTGTTTTGATTACTATAAATTACAGTACCAAAGCCGTTTTTGTATCCCGTGCCTGCGGTTACAAATATATATTTGAAAATGTTTCCGTGCAGGTCGATCAATCCGATCCTGACCGCTGGATCAAGTCCATAGCTCCTGTAAACCCGAACCAATCTGTAGAAAATGAAACTGAGACGCAATTTATCTTATTACATTAGTTTCGTTTTGCTATTTATTTGCCTTGGATTACAAGCGCAAAATGACAGCATTCCGGAACCGGTTAAAGACACTCTGGGTATAAAACAAAAATATGGTCTTCGGATTGGTGGCGATGTCAGCAAACTTATTCGATCATTCTATGATGATAATTTTAGCGGTTTTGAAGTGGTGGCCGATTATCGTATTAAAAAGAGCCTTTACATCGCGGGAGAACTTGGATATGCCGAAAAAAACACGGCGAACGATTACCTGGATGTAACCAGTAAAGGAAGTTATTTAAAAGGTGGTATCGATTATAACCTATACACCAATTGGCTGGATATGGATAACATGATATATGCCGGTTTTCGTGTTGGTGTAAGTAGTTTTACCCAGGTTAGGAATGCCTACACCATTTACAATACAAACCAGTATTGGGCGCCTCAATTCTCAACTACAGAAAGCAAAACCTATAGTGGTTTAACAGCCGTCTGGGCGGAATTACAATTGGGTATTAAAGCTGAAATTTTTAACAACCTATATTTTGGTGTGAATGTGCAACTTAAAATGATGGCAAGTGAAACTGTGCCTGAGAATTTTGGTAATTTATACATCCCCGGATTTAATAAAACCAATGATAGTTCCGGTATTGGTGTAGGTTGGGGATATATAATCTCGTATCGTATTCCGCTTTATAAGAAGTAGATCACTTTAGAATCTATTTTTGATACTTCGCTTTCTTACTGCCTTCATACATCACATATTTTACAAAGCGCGCTTCCAATTTAGCATTGTACAATGGAATCTTTTTGGATGTTCGCAATCCAACATGCTTTAAGGCATCCAAATTACTGGTGATAAGCCAGGCATCCGTTCCGGGGTAGTTTTGTTTTAGCGTATCTCCTATGGACTTGTAAAATTCTTCCATATCAATATTCAAACGCTCGCCATACGGCGGATTGAAAACCATATGTAACTTACGTTCTCCGGCTTTCTGGGTTTTGAAGAAATCTTCGTGTTTCACCTCGATAAAATCTCCTAAATGGGCATTGGTGATATTTTCTTTGGCTTTAGAAACCGCACTAGGCGCTTTATCATAACCGGTGATCTTAAAATGAAAATCCCTGGTTTTTTTAAGAAGTGATTCCTCAATGGTTTCAAACAATTCAACATCCCAATCCTGCCAGCGCTCAAAAGCAAACTCTTTCCGCATCAAATTAGGCGGAATATTACAAGCGATCATGGCTGCCTCGATAAGTATTGTTCCTGAACCACACATAGGATCCATGAAATCGCTTTGACCATCCCATCCGGAAAGCATCACCAATCCAGCAGCGAGAACTTCGTTTATGGGTGCAATATTTGTTGAAGTTCTGTAACCTCGTTTATGTAGCGAATCACCGGAAGAATCTAAGGAAATGGTACAACGCCGACGATCGATGTGCACATTGATCTTGAGATCAGGAAATTTCAGATCGACGCTAGGGCGTTGCCCTGACGTGTCTCTGAATTTATCAACAACAGCATCCTTGGTTTTTTGTGCGATGTAAAGGGAGTGAGAAAACAAATCAGAATGGATGGTAGCATCAACGGCCAGACTACCCGTTGGTTTTAAATATTGCTCCCAATCCATGGCATAAATCTTTTTGTAGAGATCATCTTCATTTGCCACATTAAAGCTATGTATGGGTTTTAATATTTTAATAGCCGTGCGTAAACCCAGATTTGCTTTATACATAAAGCCTTTATCGCCAACAAAGGAGACATTTCGAACGCCTTTTTTAATGTCCATAGCGCCAAGTTGCAGGAGTTCTTTCTCTAAAATATCTTCGAAACCAAATAAGGTTTTGGCAACCATACTAAAATTTTCTTCCATAGATGTGTTGAAATTCATTGCAAAAATAATGTAATTTTAGCGCATACCTTATGAATTTGAGAATTATTGGGTTAAGGATTGTAGCGGCATCCTTTTTTTAGTTATGCTAAAAAAAGATACAGCGAAAAGCCTGACTGCCGCAGCATGCGGTAGAAACCCCACAAAAATAAATACGATTAAATTGTAAAGCTGAAGACAACTGTTTAGTAATGGTCTTTAAATAAATTGTACTTTTGGGCAGGCCTTTTACACCAAACTTCAATTCTTTATTGTACAAACTGATTTTTAATGATTAATTATATTCTTCCCGTTTCTGCTGTAATTCTAGGCATTATTATTGCTTTTTTAACACGCGGAAAAAAAACCTGGAACACGAAATTATTACTGGCTTTTAGCGGATCGTTCTTATTGGCCTTAACGCTTTTTGAATTGTTACCTGAGGTTTACCAACATTTACAATACAAACTTAGCGGGCTTTTTATAATGTGCGGTATTCTGCTGCAAATTGTGCTGGAATTGTTCTCGAAAGGCGCTGAGCACGGGCATGTGCACATACATGAGGAAGAAACAGCTTTTCCGTGGTTACTGTTTATTAGTTTGTGCATTCACAGTTTTTTAGAAGGTTTCCCTATTCATGAGCACAATGATATGGTTTTTGGCGTTTTAGTTCATAAAATTCCGATCGCTACTTTAGTGAGTTTGTTCTTATTTCGTTCCGGATTTAACCAAACAAAAATTATCGGCTTCTTACTTGTTTTCGCTCTGATGACACCGCTGGGAACTTTGGTTTCAAATACAGCTGATCTTGATCCCATGGTAGCTTACAGCATTAACGCTATGGTTATTGGTATCTTTTTTCATATTTCAACAACTATTTTATTTGAAAGTGGTGAGGGTCATAAATTCAATTTGAATAAGTTTATCGCCATAATTCTGGGTGTGGCCATTGCCTATTTTATCTAAAAGTTTCTATTTTTAAAATGTTTTCAAAGGAAGAATCACGGGTTTTACGACAGGAATTCTGGACGAGCTTTGGGAAATCCTTTCCCCGGAAATGGTTATTGTATAATACCAAACTGAAAGGTTTGGATTTTAAATTTCACTTTGACACCAAAAGAGCTTTTGTAGCTCTGGATCTGGATGAACCATTAGAAAATCGTATTCGGTTTTGGGAAAAACTACTTGCTTTAAAATCTATTTTACAAGACGACTATTTACCGGAAGCTGTTTTTGAAGAAAGCTACGTTTTAGAAAACGGCAAAGAGATTTCAAGGATCTATGTGCCTTTAGAAAAAAAAGTATCTATCCACAACAAAAATACCTGGCAGGAGGTTATGGTATTCTTTTCTGAAAAAATGAGTTTATTTGAAGCCTTTTTTCAAGAATACCGCGATGTTATCGACAGTTGATCAGATCTCTTTTATGAGTTCATAATCGTCCATGATAAAGCCTTCACCTATATCTGTTACCAACGGACCTACATTTCGAAATCCTAATTTTGTATAGACCTCAATAGAATGTACATTATTGATATTCACCGTTAGGCGAATTTTCGGTTTATCGTAAGCTTTGGCTTTTTCCTCAATAAACTGCATGGCGTGTTTTCCTATCTTTTTTCCTCGATATTTTTTTAAAACATAGATCTTACTTAGGAATAATGCTGATGCTTCGTTTACAATGGCCAGATAGCCTACAGGTTTATCATTATAAATCATCGTGTAATATTCGTAACCCGAATGAATTTGATCAGCCATGGCTTCAGCCGATTGAAATTTATCGAGCATGTAATCGATCTGGGATTTTCCTACAATTGGAATATAATGTTCGCGCCAAATAATATCGGCTAATCCGGCTATGGTTTTGATCTCTTCTTTAGTTTTGGCTGGCTTTATTTCGATCATAAAATATAAAAGTAAATCATACAAAAATGAAACACGGCTCCAGCTAAAACAAACAAATGCCAGATCACGTGGTTATAGGGAATGCTATGAATAGCATAAAACACTATGCCTATGGTATAAGCCAAACCACCTGCAAAAAGGAACAATATGCCATTACTACCAACCATAGTTGATAAATTGGAAAAATCGAATATGATCAACCAGCCCATAACCAGGTATAATAAGGTTGAAAAAATTTCGAAGCGACCGGTAAAAAATAATTTGATCACTAATCCTATAGCTGCAATAGACCACACGACCCAAAATAAGGTCCACCCTTTGGTATTTGCCAAAGCAATCAAAGTTACGGGGGTATAGGTTCCGGCAATTAATACATAAATACTGATATGATCAACAATACGGAAGTAATGCTTTTTGGTCTCGTTTTTTACACTATGATATAAAGTAGATGCCGTAAACAAAATGATGATGGAAAGCCCGTAAACTACCACACTAAATTTGTTAATAAAAGGCGCTTGAAGCGTATGATTTATCAGTAATACTAAGGCAAAAATCCCGAATAAAGCCCCAATACCATGGGTTATGGCGTTTAGTTTTTCTTCTAAGGTCGATTGTATGCGCATAAGCTATTGCTCTTCTTTTTTTGCTTCATCCCAACCACCGTGTAACCACTTATTGGTTAAGTCGTAGTAATCGTACGGAATGGCCGATTTTTGTCGCTCTAAAATACCATTTTGAAAATTGCGTTGCAAGATATCTTCAATGAGGTAATCTTCCTTATTATTCCAGGGATCGAATTCTTCTTTTAATGAAATATTGAACATACTGGCGGTAGTATTGTACCAAAAGGCACGCCAGCCACTCCGTAATTCTTTAACAAGATCGAAGGTGGTTACGCCGGTTTGCCTGTATATCAGTTTTACTAAAATCTGGCCTTCCGTGCGCGTTAGTTTCTTTAAGCGATCTGAAAACTCCCCTTCAATATACTTTTGGATCATTTTGGTATATCTTTTTTTATCGCGATTCCGGGTAAGCGTCTCCAATCGTTTATTCAGTGAATCCAGACGATCGGCTGCAAGTTTTGCATAAGGATATACTTTAATGGTTTTTCTGCGAAGAATGAGATAGCGAATGCGGTCCTCACGGCTGTCAAACTTTAGTTTTTGCAAAAGCATCACCTCATCCAGATCGATGGTAGTTCGCGGCACTGAATCACCTTCAATAATCAGATAGGTAACTTCAGTACTATCCTGTTCCTGCTCAGGCGTTTGGGTAAAACCCAAAATAGGAAGACAAAAAATAAATATGACTAGTATTTTGCGCATATTTGAAATTCGGGACGTTTTGAGTTCAAAATTACTAATTTACCCCAACATTAGTTTCAAAAATATACGAATATAATTTCGTTATAGATCAAAAAACCTGTAAACGTTAAAGCTTACAGGTTTGGTATGATTGGTTAGCAGAATTATATTTGGCGCCTGTTGTCTAACGAGTTTGTATCGATCAGTTTGTTATAAGGATCTACCCCTACTTCTGTAGGTTCCTTATCAACAATGATACTCACTTTATTATCAATAGCCGTGATCTTGTGCTTTTTAAAATAAAGAACTTCTTCATTATCACCTGCCGGTTTATCCTTATCAGTAGCAAAAATACCTATATCAACATAATCTGCCAGAGGTAGAGAATAAATAGCTTTAGACATTTCTTCGGTTTTAAAACTCAAAGAATCCGTCTTATTATCTGAATAGAACTTTTTACCTTTTTCATCATTTCGATATTTACTCACTTCAAATTCAATATCTACTTTATATTTTCCGTTATCCAGTTTCGTAGAAGTTACATTCTTGATCCGGTTTTCATATAAAGTAATGGTTTCGAACATATCATGTAAAGTATATTGGAGTGAATCCGGTGTTACTTCGCGGATGTAATTCATCATATCAACCGTTGTGGTATATGGTGGATATTGAAATTTAACTTTCTCCACATAATCGTGTAATGCATGATTCAACTTATCCTCGCCAATATAATCGGCGAGTGCATAGAATACCAGTGAACCTTTCTGGTAGCGAATATAACCCTGACCATCGTTATACATCAATGGTTTTTCGCGCTTACGTTCTAAGGTTCTTCGGGTTAAATATTCATCTAATGCACGTTTCAGAAATTTACGCATTTTGTTTGTGCCATGCTGATGTTTCAATACTTCCAGTGAAACGTATTCAGACATACTTTCAGAGAGCATGGTGGCACCTTGAACATCAGCACCAATAACCTGGTGTGCCCACCACTGATGCGCTACTTCATGAACCGTTACAGCGAAAGGATAATCTACCCCGCCTTCTTCGGAATCATCTACGGCAGCAATAAAGCCAATACCCTCAGAATACGGAATGGTATTTGGGAACGATTGGGCAAAGGTTCCTGAAGTTCTCGGGAACTCAATGATACGCGCCTGACGGTGTTGGTACGGACTGAAATTTTTGGAATTGTAATCTAAAGAAGCCTTCATGCCCGCAAACATCCTTTCCAGGTTGTATTCATGTCCTTTGTGATAATAGATTTCCAGATCCACATCGTGCCACTTATCCTTCTTCACTTCATACCGCGCTGAATTAAATGCGAAGAAATTCATGATCTTACTATCCATTTTGTAATGGAAATAGCGACGACCGTTTTCTGTCCATTCTTTTTGCAAATATCCCGGAGCTATGGCAATTTGATCCGGAGAGGTGCTTACTGTAGCTTCAAAATCGATCCAATCGGAATCTTTACTAATGTAGGTATTACCCAAGGCTGTAGAATCAGTAGGCTCCGGTTTCAGATCATTTGGTGGTAAACCATATTTTTCCCTTGTTTTGTTATCCGTTAATTCATTAATAGAAGAATAACCCAGCGAAGGAAATAGCACAAAATTATTGATAAAGGTGCCATTTTCTAATACCGGTGAATTTTTACGCAACCAGGAATTGGGTTTATTTTGAACCGTTACGTGGAGTTTTAAACTATCGCCCGGTTGCAACGGTGATTTCAATTGATAAATATTGAAATTGTAAACAGTATCTTCTGAAACAAGGTTTACAGGTTTATCAAACCTGAATGTACTTGGATAATCATTATGATTCAAAAGAATACTATCAATAACCTCACCCGATTTGTTGACCATAAGGTAGTCGCAACTTGCTTTAAAATCCAGGGTTTTCGGAAAAATGTTCATATCAGCTTTTACCGCTACAATACGCGGTTGTGCTTTATCCTGATACTTTTTATAGGTCTTTTCCCAGGTTACCTGGCGTTGTTCTCGTTCTTTCGCAGAAACTCGTTCATTCAAGATATTATTTTCATAATAAATACGACCTCCAAGACCAATGAATGCTGCAAATAAAACCACAAAACTAACCACGTAAATACCTTTAAAACGAGATTTAGCGATTGATAAACGTTCTTTGAAAGAATGCGGAATCCCTCGCACCCAAAACATGGCAGATAAAATGAATAGCATTAAGCCTGCAAGGATCCAATAGAGCTTATAGGTAAAATACGGTATGAGGCTCGATCCATACCCATCCATATCAGAATATTGAAAGCCCGGACCATCATTGTATTTAAAAATAGCCTGCTCTATTCCGGCAAAACGCAATAGTGGAATTCCGATAGAAAGTACCAACAATACAAATAAACCGATATAGGGATTACGAAATAAGGTTTGAATGAATAAAGCCAAAAATGCCCAAATCACATAATTAATAAGTCTTAAGCCAATAAGTTCCTCAAGGTAATGTCCGATCTCAAAATGATAAAAACCTTTATAGATCTGGAAAAGAATTCCTGAAAGCATGATAACCCCTAACAATACGACCTGCATCTTGATAAGCGCTATAAACTTGGAAGTAAATAAACTCCAGTTCGGTATTGGTGTTACATCCATCAACTCATTCATTTTAGCAATTTTGCTCCGATGTACCAGCATGCCGGCATACAAAAATGTACAGATGTTTATTGCTACAGTGAAGGAACCACCACTGTTAAGCATTTTCCAGGTTACGGGCAAGGTCTCCGTTCCAAAAAGGTTTCCAACTTCCGATAAGGCAATCAAAACAATGATTAAGCCAACCAGAACAATACTTAAAAACGGCCAGTTCTTTAAAATATATTTGAAATCGATGTTCGATAATCTCCAGGTTGTTTTCAAATTATGCCAAAAGGAATAATCTACAGTTACTTTTGGTAATTTAATACGAACGATACCTCCAAAATTCTTTTTAACTGAGCGCGTTTCTTTGTGTTTTTTGAAACTGAATGTTAAGGTATTCTGACTAAAGGAGAAAAATTTATAAACCAAACCAAACACTATAGTAGCCACAGAAAGCCAAATGAGTCGGTTATAAATTATAACAGATTTGATGGGCAACTGAAGTTCATTTTGCTCAGCTAAGGTCCAATATCGCGTGTAATAATTTAGTGCTGCACCTCCATAAGGGTCCAATAAAGCTGCGATCAAACGATTTTCGGGATCGGAGAGTAAACTTTCCATAAGCCCCTGAATGAATAGGAGAAGAATAATCGTGATAAACCCTGCCGCAATGTTTCTTGTGAAGGTTACCACACCAAAAACAATGGCTCCAAATAATAAAATATTGGGCAAGATAAAGACCAAATATGTTGTTAGATACGCCTGTAAACTAAACGCCGTTACGATATCTGAATTTGTTCCCGGTAAACGGAATCCAATAAAAAGAGCAAATCCAATAGCAATTACAATACAAGTCACCACAATAACACCGCTGAAAAACTTGGCAAATAAGTAATTCGATTTTGAAAACGGGTAAGAGTACAAGATGGTGTGCATATCACTTCTGTAATCCCGGTATACGGAAAGACCGATAATAGAGGGAAACAAAAAGAAAATAAGTATGGCCATAGTAATGAACAGGTTGGCAATACCAAATGGCGAATTCACAATTGAGGTTGATCCTGTGGTAACGGTTACACCATCAAAAATACCGGCTGCACTAGCGGATAAGAACATGGAAATCAATACAAAAATTGCCGTGTAAATATAAAATGCAGGCTTTCTAAACCAGTATCGTAATTCGTGTTTTAAAATAGTTAAAAACATAATTATTTTGAATTTTAGGAGATCAAGGTTTAGGCTGTTACTTCGGTATCAGACTTTAATGCTATAAAATAAACATCATCTAATTGTGGTGCTACGGTTCTGAATTCGGGAGCCGGTTGTTCATCGGCATAAACGCGGATGTTCAGGGTATTATCCTGATTGTAATTAGAAGACAGAACATTAAAAGTCGCCTCCATAGATTCTAATTCGTCACGCTCAATAATGCGTGTCCAAATCTTGCCTTTTATAGCTTCTGTAGCCTCAGTTGGTGTGGTATGTTGCAATATGCGGCCACCGTTCAGAATGGCCATTTCATTACAAAGTTCTTTCACATCATCTACAATATGCGTTGAGAAAATAACAGAACAATTGGTACCTACTTCCCTCAGTACATTTAAAAAGCGATGGCGTTCAGCGGGATCCAATCCTGCCGTTGGTTCATCTACAATTATCAACTTTGGGTTATTCAAAAGAAGTTGCGCAATACCGAAGCGTTGTTTCATGCCACCGGAATAGCCTGCCACCTCCTTTTTACGTACTTCATAAAGGTTGGTAATCTCTAACACTTCCTTTACCAGAGTTTCACGATCAGTTTTAGATTTCACACCTTTCAGCGTAGCAAAATAATCCAGAAGCGCCTCGGCAGACATTTTTGGATATACTCCGAAAGATTGTGGTAAATAGCCCAAAACCTTTCTTAAGGCCATTTTATCTTTTAAAACATTGATTTCACCAAATTGAATAGATCCAGAATCAGGACTTTGCAGGGTTGCGATGGTCCGCATCAGCGTGGATTTTCCGGCACCATTCGGACCCAAAAGGCCGAACATACCGGTACCAATTTCTAAATTGAGATTGTCAATAGCTTTTACACCGTTTTTGTAGGTTTTCGTGAGGTTGGTAATGCTTAATTTCATATATGTTAGTTTTAGTGTACCAGGCTATAAGTATGTGGTAATGAAAAGATGTTACAAATTATTTTTATAAACTTTTAAAAACTGAATAAATCCTAGTACTTTTACAAAAGACAGTATAATATTCATTGATCGCTACGATCACAGACCTTAAATTAACATAAATCATATGGCAAAAAAAAGTGTTCTAAATGCGAAGTCGATGGACTTCCTTGAGAAATATTTGAATAATGCAGCGCCGACAGGATACGAGTGGACCGGCCAAAAATTGTGGATGGATTATCTAAAACCTTATGTTGATGAGTTTATTACCGATACCTACGGTACAGCAGTTGGTGTGATAAACCCTGATGCTAAATATAAAGTGGTTATTGAAGGGCATGCCGATGAAATTTCGTGGTACGTTAATTACATTACAGATAACGGCTTGATCTATGTTATCCGAAATGGAGGAAGCGACCATCAAATAGCGCCGAGTAAGATTGTTAATATCCATACCAAAAATGGTATTGTGAAAGGTGTTTTTGGCTGGCCTGCAATTCACACCAGAGATAAATCAAAAGAAGAAGCACCGAAACCCGATAACATCACTATCGACATCGGTGCAAAAGATAAGGCAGAAGTTGAAAAAATGGGCGTTCATGTGGGGTGTGTCATTACCTATCCGGATGAATTCCACATTCTTAATAAAGACAAATTTGTTTGTCGTGCCCTGGATAATCGTATGGGTGGTTTTATGATCGCCGAAGTAGCACGTTTATTAAAGGAAAATAACATTAAATTACCATTTGGTCTTTACGTGACGAATTCTGTACAGGAAGAAATTGGGTTGCGTGGTGCAGAGATGATCACCCAAACCATTAAACCAAATGTTGCCATTGTTACCGACGTAACTCACGATACTACTACCCCAATGATCGAGCAGAAAAAAGAAGGCCATCTTGAGCTTGGTCTGGGTCCTGTTGTTGCTTATGCTCCGGCTGTGCAGCAAAAACTGCGTGATCTTATCACGGATACTGCTGAAAGTAAAAAAATTCCGTTCCAGCGTTCAGCGCTCTCTAGAGCCACTGGAACAGATACGGATGCCTTTGCTTATAGCAATGGTGGTGTAGCTTCTGCTTTGATTTCTTTACCATTGCGTTATATGCACACCACTGTAGAAATGGTTCATAAAGACGATGTTGAAAATGTGATCAGATTGATCTATGAAACCCTACTACAGATCAAAGATGGTGAATCATTTAGCTACTTTAATTAAAACTTAATAGCCTCTTAACCGAGGCTTTTTTTATGCTTATGGAAGAATATTTAGATATTTTAACTGAAACCGGGATACCAACCGGAGCATCAGCTTTAAAATCAGAAGTACATCAAAAAGGATTTTATCATAATACGGTTCACATATGGTTTTATACCGATTCCAAGGCTATTTTATTGTCGCAGCGTTCGGCTAAAAAAACCATTTGCCCACTACTTTGGGACGTTTCCGTTGCCGGACATATCGATGCCGGTGAATCGATTACCTCCGCAGCTTTAAGAGAAACGGAAGAAGAAATTGGTTTGCATATCTCTAAAGAGGATTTGCATAAAATCGGTATCTTTCCCTGTTTCCAAAGTTATGATTCAGGCCTCAAGGATAATGAATTTCACCACAGCTTTTTATGCAAATTAAAAGTTGATATAGACCAACTGCAACGCCAGGAAGAAGAGGTGGAAGCATTAAAATTGGTGAGTTTAGAGGAATTTCAAGGGTTCATTGATGCTATTGATACGCCTAATGATCATTTGGTTCCTTCAAATAAAGCCTATTACCAAATGGTATTAGATGCCATTAAAAACATACATTAAAAAAAGTCCCGCTAAATAGCGGGACTTTTTTCTTTTTCTAGCAATTTTTTATGGTACAGAATGTCTTAGAATTGTAAATCTGCAACTAAATCAAATTCATCGTAGATTACTTTATCTTTCAATCCATCAAAAAAGCTTGATGAACCGTAGCGTACGTTGTATTCTGAACGATCGATCTTTAAAGTAGCATTAGCCTTACTTCCGTAGATCGCCATGGTAAAGTTTACCGGTTTTGTAATGCCTTTAATGGTAAGATCACCAGTTACATCATAAGCATTTTTACCTGAAGGTGTTACCTCAGTGAACACTAAAGATGCAGTTGGGTGACTTTCAACGCCAAAGAAATCATCAGATTTTAAATGTCCTTCTAATTTTGATTTGTAATCACCTTCAAGATCCGTGTTGGCAATAGTCGTCATATCAATTACGAATTCTCCTCCTACTAACTTATCATTATCAAAAGTTAGCGTTCCTTCTTCAATAGCAATCGTTCCTTCGTGAGAACCAGTTACTTTATACCCTTTCCAAATCACTTGGCTAGCTTCAACTTTTACAGATTTTTTTTCAATATTACTGGTTGTGAAAGCTGTTCCGATAACACTAATAAGTGCAAGAATAGCAATGTTTTTAAAAGTCTTTTTCATTTTATAATATGTGTTTTTTTGGTTAACAAATTTTTGATGCACAAAGATCGAAAACCTCGTTGAATTAAAAAATGAAGTAGATTATCAAAAAATATTAAACTAGTTTAACATTTTATTCTTCGAAAAGAAGTTGCGCCTTAATTTTACTCAGGAACTCTTTGGTAATTCCCAGATAAGATGCTACCAGATATTGTGGAATACGTTGTTCAATTTCCGGGTATTGTTCCTTAAAATAGAGATAATGTTCTTTGGCTGAAAGGCTAAAATTTCGAATTAAGCGTTTTTGAGTAGCTACCAATCCGCGTTCCAAAACCTGGCGGAAAAAACGTTCCAGTTTCGGTATCTTTTCATAAAGATATTCGGTAGCTTCATAAGAAAACATAATGAGTTCAGTAGGCTCAATACATTGAATATTAAAATCCGCAGGACTCTGGCTCATGAAACTCCCTATATCCGAGAGCCACCAATCTTCAACAGAAAAAAGGACGATATGCTCCTGCCCTTCCTCATCGCTGTAATAAGTTTTGGTGCAACCTGAAATTACAAAGGATTGGTATTTACAAACATCGCCTTGCTGTAAAACAAATTGCCCCTTTAAGTATTTTCTGAAAATGACTTTTTCTTCAATAATAGCGGCTTCTTCCGGAGTTAATTCCACATAGCGATTGATATAGTCTAAAAGCGGCTGAATTTTCATTTGAATAGTTTTCTTTTCAGTATCAAATTTAACAATATTAAAATTGTATTAATAAATGCAAAATACATATTTCAGAGAATTTATTCTCTTACTTTTGCCAAATGAAAAAGAAAGTTAGAAATTTTAATTTCGAATTTATCGCCATGATGGCCTCCTTAATGTCATTAGTGGCGCTCTCTATAGATGCTTTACTACCCGCGTTGGCAACTATTGGGTCTGACCTTCAAACACATTCAAGCAATGAGAATCAATTGCTTATCACCATGATCTTTTTAGGAATTGGTTGTGGTCAACTTGTTTTCGGACCCCTATCCGATAGCTTCGGAAGAAAACCTATAGTTTACGTTGGATTTAGCATTTTTATCATCGCCAGTTTAATTTGTGTATTTACCAAAAATTTCGAGGTAATGATCGTTGGCCGTATATTACAAGGAATAGGTTTAGCCTCACCAAGAACACTGAGTTTATCTATGATCCGAGATCAATTTCACGGCGATTATATGGCCAAGATCGTTTCTATCGTTGTGATGTTCTTCATACTGGTACCTGTGGTTGCCCCAACTTTAGGTCAGTTTTTATTAAACTTTTTCAACTGGGAATCCATTTTTTATTTCAATTTAATAATTGGTGTGTTCGTCATCATCTGGTTCGCCATTCGCCAACCTGAAACTCTGGAAAAAGAAAAACGTATTAAGTTCAGTTCGCATCTTTTTATTGATGGCGTGAAAGAGTTTTTTAAATATAAAGAAGCCGTGGCATTTACTTTGGTTTCCGGATTTATTACAGGATCTTTTATGGTGTATTTGAGTACTTCGCAACAGATCTTCCAGGTGCAATATAATATGGCTGATATGTTTCCTTATATATTCGCCAGTCTGGCAATAACGGTTGGTCTGGCTACTTTTTTAAACAGTCAGTTAGTTGAAAAATTTGGTGCTTTAAAAATAGCTTTTGTATCCTGTATAGGTTATGCAGTCGTGTCTATTCTCTATGTATTTTTGTTTGCTTCCGGAAAAAACCCTAGTGTCTATTTGCTCTTAACATTCTTTGCCATGCAGTTCTTTTTCGTAGGCTTTTTATTTGGTAACTTAAGAGCTTTGGCTATGGAGCCACTTGGTCATATTGCGGGTATTGGAGCGGCTATAAACGGTTTTATTTCAACGGTTATGGCAGTGCCTATTGCCAATTTTATTGGAAGTTTCGTAAAAACCTCTGTGTTGCCTCTTTTTATCGGTTTTTCAATTTTTGGAATTTTATCCTTTTTAGTTTTTATTATCCTAAGGAAGATTCCTCAGATCGAAATCCCGCTTACTGACGATCTATAAATAGCGTTCTTTCAGTATTTCTCGATGCCATATCTCATGTCCTAAAACAATACAGGCCGCAGCTCTGGCAGACATTTGATTGCCTGATGCATTACCAATGAATTTAAGATCATTGTCGTGTAGACTTTTTAAAAATTCGATCGAATGATTCCTAACGGCCTTGTATTCGTCGATCAGGTTTTCCATGTCCTTTTGATGCGCTCTGGAAGGTGCTATAAAATCGTCCTGCTCAAATCCAGCCAAAGGTGTTTTATCATGTCTTGAAATTCGTAAACAACGATACATAAAGATTCGTTCCGTATCAATAATATGTTGGATGACTTCCTTAACACTCCATTTATCGGATTCATACCGATAATTATGCTTTTTATCAGGGATATTTTTGAAGAACCTTACCATCGCCTTTTCGCCATCCATATAGCCCTGGATCAGTGTCAAATCTTGTGGTACTTTTTGAATGTAGCGTTTATAGAAAGGATTATATTCTGTTTCGCTTAAACTGTTAATTTTCATTTTTTTATTATTTATTATTAAGATTTAAGTGAGTGTAAAACCTGGAATAACATTCTTAATAAGATCACTATGGTAAAAATAAAATTATTAACGGCGAATTAGTACTTTTACTGATACAAATTTTAATTAGAATCAAACCTTAAAACAAAAACAGCCTATTTCATGAAAAACTCTATAGCTGAACGTGTCGGGGATTTTTTGGAAAAATATCCACCATTCGATCTTATTAAACCTAAAAAGCTATTGAGTATTGCTGAAAATGTTTCTATCATTTATTTGGAAAAAGGCGATACCCTTTTTAAAGCAGGTGATAGTTCTCAGGACCACTTTTATATGGTGCGCGATGGCGCCATTAGCCTAATTCATACTGCTAATAACACTCAGGAATTAGTTTCTATAAGTGATGTGGGTGATATTTTTGGTGTGCGCCCCCTGATTACCAAAGAAAATTATAAGCTTACTGCGAGTGCCCATGAGGAGTCTATTGTTTATGCCATTCCCATCCAGGATTTTCAGGAGGCTGCAGAAAACAATTCTAAAGTTTATAAATACCTCATTACGGCCTTTGCCACGAACGCATATGATTCATACTCTGCCGAGGAAAACAAGGAAATATTTGTGGATTATTTGCCAAATAATTCACAAGACCTTGCCACATTTCAAACTGCTAATTACACCAAAAACCCCATTACATGTAGTGTTGCATCAACCCTACAAGAGGCAGCCTTAAAAATGAGTAAGAACAAAATTGGCTGTATCATCGTTGTTGATAATGAAAAAAAACCTTTAGGTATTATAACCAATAGTGATATAAAAAATAAAATTGCTACCGGGCTTTACACCATTACGACTTCGGTTTCTAACGTGATGAGTTCTCCGGTAATAACGAGTAAAAAAGGTTTAACAGTTGCTGACGGACAGCTTCAAATGATCAAAAATAATATTGGTCATTTGTGCATTACCAAAGATGGTACCGTAAACACCCGGTTGGTTGGGGTACTTACCCACCACGATGTACTCGTTTCGCTTGGTAATATTCCTTCAGTAATTCTAAAAGAGATCAAAAGAGCCAATCGAACAAAAAAACTTCGCTCTGCACGACTTAAAACCAATACCCTTTTAAAAAATTATTTGGAGCAAAATATACCACTGTCGCATATCATTAAAATAATTTCACAGATTAACGATGCGGTGACAAAACGTGTCGTTGAATTATCGCTTCAAAAAATGAATTCTAAACCTCCGGTGAAATTTGCATGGATGGCACTGGGTAGTCAAGGTCGAGGGGAACAATTACTTTTTACAGATCAGGATAATGCTTTAGTTTTTGAAGATGTGCCCGAAGCTAAATACGAAAAGACAAAAGAATATTTTTTGGAACTCGCCAATCATATTACCAAAGCATTGAATAAAATAGGTTTTGAATATTGTGATGCTGATATGATGGGAAGTAATCCTGAATGGTGCCTCTCACTAACGGAATGGAAACAACAGTTTCGAAATTGGATCCTACAGCCAAACGAGAAAGCAATTTTGCTCTCTTCCATTTTTTTTGATTACAACTGTGTTTATGGAGAAAGATCTTTAGTGGATGAATTATCGGATGCTATTTTTGATGCCTTAGAAAACACATCGGCTTTCTTTAAATTTATGGGAAGCAATGCAGTTAAAAGTCCGTCGCCATTGAGTTTCTTCAGACAATTTGTTGTTGAAGATCATGATGAACAAAAGGACCTGTTCAATATTAAGAATCGTGCTATGATGCCTTTGATTGACGCCGGACGCTTATTAATTTTGAGTAAACATGTGAAGCATCTTAATAACACCGGAGATCGTTTTGAGAAATTAGCCGCCATGGAACCGGAAAATAAAGAGTTGTTTGAATCCTGTTCCTATGCATTCAAAGCCCTGTTGAAGTTTAAAACCAAGCAAGGTTTACTTCACGGAAACTCCGGAAAATATATTTCTTTAGAGAGTTTAACCAAGGAAGAAAAACTTAAATTAAAACGCTGTTTTAAACCCATACACGATGTTCAGGAAACCTTAAAAATCCGTTTCGATCTTAAAAACTTTATTTAAATGGCGTTTCATTGGTTCAGAAAAGAAAAAAAGGAATATCCTGAATTTTTTCAGTCTTATTTAGATCTCTTTGAAAATAAATCAAATCCCGAGATCGACGCTACCCGATTTGTTGCATTTGATACAGAAACTACAGGATTAAATACGAAAGAAGACCGTGTGCTTTCTATTGGTGCTGTGGCTTTTACCGGAAAGATCATAGCGGTAAAAAATAGTTTAGAATTATATGTACATCAGGAGATTTTTAAACCTGAAACTGTTAAGATCCACGAATTACTACGCACCGGAAAGGAAAAAATATCTGAATTGGAAGCCATTAAAGCCTTCCTAGCTTACATTAAAGACAGCGTTCTAATCGCGCATCATGCCAATTTTGATAAGAACATGATAAACGAAATGCTCAAACGAAACGGCCTGGGAAAACTAAAAAACACATTTATCGATACCGGTGTGTTATACAGAAAATCTAAACACATCATTTATCGCGAGAATTTACCGCATTATTCTCTAGACGATCTTTGCAAAGAACTCAAAGTGCCTAAAGTGGACCGACATACCGCAAGTGGTGACGCCTTGATAACTGCCGTGATTTTCTTAAAAATCCTGGCGCGACTGGATAAACAAAAGCACCTGAACTGGGATTATCTGCTCAGTGGATTTTAATCCGGATCTTTACAAAGCATTATCAATAATGTCCTGAACAACTTCCGGATTCAATAAAGTGCTGGTATCGCCAAGGTTACTTGTGTCTTTACTCGCTATTTTTCTTAGAATTCGGCGCATGATCTTACCGGAGCGTGTTTTCGGTAATCCTTGAGTAAATTGAATTTTATCCAGTTTGGCAATTGGTCCGATTTGTTCGGTGATCATTTGATTGATCTCTTTTCTCAAATTATCCTGATTACGTGTTTCACCGAAATTCTTTAAGATCACATAACCATACAAGGCATTTCCTTTTACATCATGGGGGAAACCAACAATGGCACTTTCCGCTACGGCTGGATGCTCGTTAACGGCATCTTCGATAGGCGCTGTTCCTAAATTATGACCGGAAACAATGATCACATCATCAACGCGACCTGTTATTCGGTAATAACCTACCTCATCGCGTAAGGCACCATCTCCGGTAAAGTACATATTTTCAAATGCTGAGAAATACGTGTCTTTATAACGTTGATGATTACCCCAAATGGTGCGCGCCATACTGGGCCATGGAAACTTAATGCATAAGCGACCATCGGCTTGATTGCCTTTAATTTCCTTTCCGTTCTCGTCCATCAAGGCAGGTTGAATACCCGGGAAAGGTAAGGTGGCATATGTTGGTTTGGTTGGGGTAACATATGGAATTGGTGTGATCATGATACCACCGGTTTCCGTTTGCCACCAGGTATCTACAATCGGACTATTTTTATGACCAATATTATCATTGTACCAATGCCAGGCTTCCTCATTTATTGGCTCGCCTACAGAGCCCAGAACCTTCAATGACGACAAATCATGGTTTTCAATCAGTTCGGTGCCTTGTTTAGCCAAAGCTCGAATAGCGGTTGGCGCAGTATAAAACTGATTGATCTTGTGTTTTTCAACGATCTCCCAAAAACGTCCAAAATCCGGATAACTCGGCACGCCTTCAAACATTACAGTAGTGGCACCATTAGCTAAAGGTCCGTAAACGATGTAGCTGTGCCCGGTAATCCAACCGATATCTGCTGTGCACCAATACACATCTTCTTCACGATATTGAAACACATTTTTAAAAGTGTAAGCGGTGTAAACCATATATCCGGCAGTGGTGTGCACCATGCCTTTTGGTTTACCGGTTGAACCGGAAGTATATAGAATAAATAAAGGGTCTTCAGCATCCATAATCTCTGGCTCACAATCAGCAGACGCTTCATCGAGTAAAGGTTCTAACCATTGATCTCGACCTGATTTCATTTCGATATCAGAATGAATGCGTTTCGCAATTAGAACAGTTTCCACACCTTCACACTGCTCCAGAGCCTCATCAACGATACCTTTTAAATCGATCGTTTTGGCACCACGATACGAACCATCGCTGGTAATAACCATTTTACAATCACAATCATTGATTCGGGTTGCTAATGCTGTTGAAGAAAACCCTGCAAAAACCACCGAATGAATGGCCCCTATTCTGGCGCAAGCCAAAACAGAAACTGCGAGTTCGGGAATCATCGGCAAATAGATACAAACCCGATCGCCTTTTTTAACACCCTGAGCTTTTAAAACATTGGCAAATTTATTAACCCGTTCCGAAAGTTGAGCATAACTGATATGTTGCGCCTCTTCCTTTGGATCGTTAGGTTCGAATAAAATAGCGGTTTTGTCACCACGTATCCTCAAATGCCTGTCGATACAATTTTCGGTAATATTCAATTTGGCGCCTTCAAACCATTTTACTTCGGGTTTAGTGAAATCCCAATCTAACACGCGATCCCACTTTTTATGCCACATAAAATGTTCTTCAGCAACTTCCTCCCAAAAACCTTCGGGATTCCGTATTGATTTTCGATAGACCTGAAAATATTCTTCTAAATTTTTAATGTGATAATTACTCATGAATTATGAAGTTTAGTGGTATAAAATTAAGTCATGCCAACCGTTTTTGAAAATGTTTATTCTAAAGGAATCGCAAAATACTTTTTAAATTAATGATCGGTGGCTTCTCCTGCTCCGCTTGGAATACGAATATTTTCTACTAATTCCTGAACGTCCTGAGGTGGTTTTGCCGTGAATCGCATCACGGTAACCGATACCACAAAATTCAATAGCATGGCTATACTTCCAAAGCCTTCCGGAGAAATTCCAAACCACCATGCACTTTGATCCGGTAATGTTTCGTCGAACCAACCCAATTTAAATTTGATCATATAAAGGAGCATCGCAGTAATTCCAACAATCATACCTGCAACGGCACCTTCTTTGTTCATTCTCTTATAAAAAATACCTAAAATTATCGCCGGAAAAAACGAGGCTGCCGCCAGGCCAAACGCTAATGCCACAACTGCAGCAACAAATCCCGGTGGGTTTATTCCAAAATATCCGGCCACACAAACTGCTCCAACTGCCGACAATCTAGCGGCAATTAATTCGCCTTGTTCCGAAATATCCGGGTTGATTATTTTTTTAACAAGATCGTGAGACACTGAAGAAGAAATAACCAACAAGAGACCGGCAGCAGTAGACAAGGCAGCAGCCAAACCACCGGCAGCTACCAATGCAATTACCCAGTTTGGTAACCTGGCAATTTCAGGATTGGCTAAAACCATAATATCGCGATCTACTATTAATTCATTTTTTTCCGGATTGGCTACATAGGTAATTTTGCCATCTTTATTCTTATCATCAAAGCTTATTAAACCGGTAGATTCCCATTTTTTGAACCACACCGGAACATCAGCATAAGCCTTTTCAGAAACAGTTTCGATCATATTCGTTCTTGCAAAAACAGAAACCGCTGGCGCGGTAGTATATAAGATCACGATCAATAAAAGTGCTAAACCGGCCGACTTTCGAGCATCCTTTACACGTTTTACTGTGAAAAAACGTACGATCACATGAGGTAAACCTGCAGTGCCGACCATAAGCGCGAGGGTAATGGCAAAAACATCAATCGTAGCCTTACTCCCGTTTGTGTAAGCATTAAAGCCAAGCTCAGTGCTCAGTCCATCTAATTTATCCAGGAGGTAAGTTCCCGAACCATCGGCTAGAGTGCTTCCAAAACCAAATTGCGGAATGGGGTTTCCGGTCATTTGAATGGATATAAATATTGCGGGCACCATAAAGGCGAAAATAAGCACACAATACTGAGCTACCTGGGTATACGTGATCCCTTTCATACCGCCCAACACGGCATAAAACAAAACAATGATCATTCCGATGATCACGCCGGTATTAATATTTACCTCTAAAAACCTTGAAAAAACGATGCCCACTCCTCGCATTTGACCTGCAACATAAGTGAAGGAAACCAGCAAAGCACAAAATACAGCGACCAACCTGGCTGTTTTAGAATAATAACGATCACCAATAAAATCAGGGACCGTAAATTTTCCAAACTTTCTTAAATAAGGAGCCAAGAGCAATGCCAATAAAACATAACCTCCCGTCCAGCCCATTAAATAAACAGCTCCGTCATAACCGGCAAATGAAATAATTCCGGCCATAGAGATAAAGGATGCAGCACTCATCCAATCGGCTGCCGTTGCCATACCATTTGCTAATGGCGAAACGCCTCCACCCGCTACATAAAATTCTTTCGTTGATGCTGCCCTTGACCAAATTGCAATCCCTATGTATAAAGCAAACGTTAGACCAACAAGAATATAGGTCCAATTCTGGACATCCAAAGCTTCTAGAAAAATCATATTACTCATCATAGCCGTAGGTTTTATCCAGTTTATTCATCAATCGAACATAAACGAAAATGAGGATCACAAAAACATACATTGAGCCTTGTTGAGCAAACCAAAAGCCTAGTTTGAAACCGCCTATTTTAATACTATCAAGTTCTTCTTTAAAGATAATTCCGGCACCATAGGATACCGAAAACCAAATCACAAGAAGAATGAGAACGTAACGGATATTCGCCTTCCAATACGCTTTAGGATCTTTTTTAGTCATGCTTTAATTCTTTAGTTGGTTGGTTTTAAGTTTTTGTTGATAGCTTTTAACTTCCTTTATAACACGCGGTGCCATTAAAATAGTTGCTGTCATGGTAGGAAATGCCATTAAGGCGAAAAAACCATCGACCAAATTGATCATCATACTCAACGAGGCGGTGGCTCCCAGAATGATACTCATAAGATAGAAATAATTGTAATAATGTTTGTACCCATCACCGACCAAAAAGGACATACATTTAGTTCCATAATAAGCATAAGAAAGTAAGGAGCTTACACTGAAAGTAATGATACAAATGAGCAACAGATATTTACCATAACCAGGCATAGTATTTGAAAAAGCCGATGCCGTTAAACTCACACCATTGGCATCCGAGCTTTGCCAAACCCCTGTGACTAGAATCGCTAAAGCCGTAAGCGTACAGATCACTAAAGTATCAATGGCTGGTCCTAACATGGCCACGAGCCCTTCGCGAACAGGTTCATCTGTTTTGGCCGCGCCGTGTGCCATAGGTGCTGTTCCAATACCGGCCTCATTGGAAAAGGCTCCGCGGCGAATTCCCAGTAAAATGAGTCCACCGGTAAGTCCGCCTAAAAAGGTTTCTCCTTTATAAAGTGAAGCAGAAAAGGCTTCCGTTAAAATTAATTTTAAATATCCGGGAACTTCTGAAAAATTACTTATGAGTATGATTCCTATTAAAATAAAGTAGAGCACCACCATAGTAGGGACTAATCTTGAAGCTGTTTTACTTATACGGTCAAGTCCGCCTAAAATAACCACAGCAGTGATGGAAACTAAAATGAGTCCGATAATGAAATTTGATTTAAAAGTAACCGTGTACCCTTGTGGAATAAGCACTATATCGTTTATAGCTTGTGTTAATTGATTCACATTAAAAACAGGTAATGCTCCAACCATACCACAAAAGCTAAAGAACAAGGCGACAGGTTTCCAGGATTTACCCAAACCTTCGACTATAAAATACATAGGACCACCTTGTAACTGACCCGCACTATCTTTTCCGCGATAAAGGATCGCTAAAGTTGACGTAAAAAACTTGGTAGACATCCCAATAACGGCACTCACCCACATCCAAAAAACCGCTCCGGGACCACCGATGGTTATAGCTACGGCCACGCCTGCAATATTTCCCATACCAATAGTTGATGATAAAGCCGTAGATAAGGCCTGAAAATGACTTATTTGTCCGGGATCATTTGGATCGTCATAACGTCCGCGCAACACCTGAATAGCATGACCTAAAAAACGAAAAGGTAAAAAACGCGATAATATTAATAAATATAAACCTCCACCAATAAGTAAAATGAGTAAGGGTAAACCCCAGGTCAGGTTAGCAAAAGCCTTTAAGAAATCGTCCATACGGAATTCCGTTGATTGGTTGTGCCACTAAATATATAACTTTAGAATTTAAGGTTTTCATTAATTAAAAGTATATTTAGACCCTGAAACTGATTAAGCCTTGCAAGCCAAACGCCTATATTTTATTGATGCGGTAAGAGCATTTGCCATTTTAATGATGCTCCAGGGTCACTTTATAGATACCCTTCTAAACCCTATTTATCGGGACGAAAGTAATACCATTTATAACGTATGGAAATATTTTAGAGGTATCACAGCACCCGTTTTCTTCACTATATCCGGATTAGTTTTTGCCTATTTATTGCTAAAAGCTTATGCTAAAGGCGATGATAAACAACGTATTAAGAAAGGAATACTAAGAGGGCTTTTGTTACTGGGCATTGGCTACAGTTTACGCATAAATATCCTAAGTTGGCTTACCGGTTATTTCAATTCTTATGTTCTAGTAATCGATGTATTGCAGTGTATTGGATTGGCTTTGATCCTTATGGTGCTCCTGCATTTACTTTTTAGAAAGCACAGCTATATTTATTCGATAGTTTTGTTCTCCATAGGCTGTATCATCTTTGTTTCCGAACCTTTATACCGCAATTTAACGCTGGATCATGTTCCCGCTGTTTTTGCTAATTATATGACCAAAAGTAACGGCTCCGTATTTACCATTTTACCTTGGTTTGGTTATTCAGCATTCGGAGCTTTTTTATCTACGGTATTTTTCAGACATGTGCATAGAGACCGATTCAAGGTGTTTTCTATTGTATGTTTTTTTATTGTAGGATTGCTTTTTATGTTCTGCTCCACCTCTTTTCTTTTTTGGCTAAGTGAGGTTACCGGTGTTGAACTGTTTCATCGTAGTGCCGATTTTAATTATTTGTTTATCCGCCTGGGTAATGTGCTCATTTTATTCGCTTTGTTCTATACGTTTGAGCAGTTTTTAAAACAATCCATCATTGCGAGAATTGGCGAGAAAACCTTGTCCATTTATGTGATCCATTTCATATTACTTTATGGAAGTTATACCGGATACGGATTAAAACGATACTTCACAGAAGCTTTAGATCCTTATGAAGCGGTTATAGGAGCCATACTATTCATGATTATAGTTTGTATAATCTCGTTCCATTACGCAAAAACCAACCATTTTGTTTACGCGCTTATTCAAAAGGTCAGTGGGTGGTTTAAAAAATAGATGTGCTTAATTTTGATTACTTCTCTAACAAGGTATTATTGAACAAATCAAAAATCCTCCTATATTCATCGGTCCAGCTGGAAGATTCCACAAAACCGTGACTCTCTAAAGGAAATACCGCCAGGTCCCAGTTCTTTTTTCCAAGCTCGATCAAACGCTGTGATAAGCGCACCACATCCTGAAAATGAACGTTGGTATCAATAACGCCGTGAAGCATCAATAATTGACCTTCAAGTCCGTCAGCAAAATAAATGGGTGAACTTTGTTTGTAAGCCTGCGGATCTTCAACGGGCGTATTCAAAATATTAGAAGTATAGCCGTGGTTATAATGCGCCCAATCTGTTACCGAACGTAATGCCGCGCCACTTTTAAAGACCTCCGGTGCTTTGAATAAACACATCAGGGTCATGAACCCGCCGTAAGAACCCCCGTAAATACCTATGCGATCCTGATCGATGCCTTGTTCATTTACCAAATATTTGGCACCGTCAACCTGATCTTCGAAATCGCGACCACCCATGTGACGGTAAATTGCTGTACGCCAATCGCGCCCGTAGCCTTTACTTGCTCTATAATCAATCGCTAAAACGGTATACCCATTATCGGCCAACATATTATTGAACATATATTCTCTAAAGTAGGACGACCACCAGTGATGTACATTTTGTAAATAACCCGCACCGTGTACAAAAATAATCGCAGCGCCATTCTTTTTATCAGGCGATGGTTCATATAAAGTAGCCGGAACCATGACACCGTCAGAGGCTTTAAACTTCACGATCTTGTTTTCACGCCAGGGATACGATTTGAATTGTGTTGTTGTGGAATGTGTTATTTGTTCCATTTTTGCTCCCGGCTTATTTGGCATGAGGTATAATTCCCAGGGTTTATTGATGTAGGAATAGCGAAGCGCCAGCATTTTTTCATCCGGTGAAACGGAAACCTCAAAACCACCTTTAACATTAGTGATTTTTGTCATTTTCCCACCATTTACAGGTAAATAATAAAATTGATGCTCAAACGGACCTGGTTTATTACTGGTGATAAAAAAGGTCTTTTTATCTTTTGAAAGTTGAACATCCAAAATTTCAAAATCGCCCTCGGTTAAAGCTTTTATCTTACCGGAATTAACATCGGCGGTATACAAATGAGAAAAACCTGTTTTTTCCGATTGAAAATAAATATGGTCATTATCGATCCACCCTAGGGTTTGATTGATTTCATAACCACTAATTCCGGGTCCGCCAATCCAGGCCTCGTCGTGCTGATGATCAATGTCTTTTAAATCACCATTATTTAAATCCAAAAGTGCAATCCAACGGTCTTTGTGATCCTGAGATCTTATGGAAAACACCGCCTTATTATCATCAGAAAAAATCGGACTTCCAATGATCACAGGTTTAGGATCGTCATAACTTTCATTATAAGTTGAAGTATCTTCAGCATAGTCCTTCAAAAACTCCGGTTTTTTGTAAATCCCTTTTAAATGATCTGTTTTGATCCGGTAAATAGTATCCCTTTTCGTATCGTAGATCCAGGATTCGTATTGATTTTGCGGCCCGCCAACCTTAGGTCTGGCGATTTTATCTTTTGTATATCCTGATTGGGTGACATAATCCGGAACGTCGGTATTTTTGTCCTTGGCATCTTTATACAACCGATAGATCACGTAGTTGAGATCAGGTGAAGCCACGACATAGGAAAGTCTTTTTCCATTTAAATAAATGGGTTTAGGACGCTTAGGTTCGATCAAAGCATTCCGGTATTCGCGCGCATCTTGCTCACCTTTACGTTTTCTTAGAATATCGAATTCCTCAAGCTGATCGTTCTCCAGCCATTTTTCCTGAGCGGTTTCTTTGTCTTCTTTCTTATTTCCGGTGCGAAAATCGGTAAGTTGTTTGGTGCTTCCATCAGCCATCGACCAGGTATAAAGATTATTATCCATTCTGTAGATCACCGCCTGATCATTACCCGAAAAAACCGGATTTGATTCCCGATTCAGGGTGTTTGTGATCTGTTTTATTTTGAAGGTTTTGGTATCTTCAAGAAAAATATCACCATTGGAAGCATAGACCTTTTTAGTGTCATCCCCATTGTAGTCACCTCGATTGGTTTGATTTTTAAGCGCTTCAACTGATAATTTACTTATATCTTTTGAATGGACATTAACTTTATACGTGGAACGCAATGTATCGGCATCGGGATTCCAACTGAAATAGACCTCCTTACTGTCGTCCGACCATGTGATGTTTTCAGGTAAATAACCTACAAAATCTTCGCCTTGCATGATCTGATCGATCTGAAGTGGCGATGTGTTCTGCGCATTAGAAAATGATGTTCCTACTATGAAAAACAGAAAAATAAAATAGACACGTTTCATAACAATTAATTGAATTACTTAGGGATAACAAACAAGAACGCCATGAATTTTTCATGGCGTTCAGTATCATTTTTTATGATTTTAGATAAGCCAAAACATTGGCTTCGATACGTTTTTCGATATTATTTACGTCGGCTTTTTCGAAGGCTTCTCCGGTAATATTCTCATACAATTCGATGTACCGATCACTTACCGTTTGGATGTATTCATCACTCATTTCCGGAACGGTTTGACCTTCCAGACCTTGAAAATTATTAGCAATGAGCCATTGGCGCACAAATTCTTTTGATAATTGCTTTTGGGGTTCGCCTTTTTCCTGACGCTCCTCGTAACCTTCGGCATAAAAATAACGTGAGGAATCCGGCGTATGGATCTCATCGATCAACACGATCTTACCTTCTTTGGTCTTCCCGAATTCGTATTTGGTATCTACCAAAATCAAGCCTCGCGATGCTGCGATCTCACTACCACGACGGAATAATTTTCGGGTGTAATCTTCTAAAACAACATAATCTTCTTCAGTAACGATACCGCGTTTAATGATATCTTCTGCGGAAATATCTTCGTCATGATCGCCTTTCTCGGCTTTGGTAGCCGGAGTGATGATAGGTTCCGGGAAAGCATCGTTCTCTTTCATCCCTTCAGGCATGGGAACCCCACAGATCATGCGTTTGCCGGCTTTATATTCGCGAGCGGCATGACCGGATAAATAACCACGAATCACCATTTCTACTTTGAAAGGTTCGCAAAGTTCGCCTACGGCCACGTTAGGATCCGGTGTGGCAGTTAGCCAATTGGGAACAAGATCTTCCGTAGCTGCCATCATTTTTGTGGCGATCTGGTTTAAAATTTGTCCTTTGTATGGAATCCCTTTTGGCATCACCACATCGAAGGCCGATAGCCTGTCGGTTGCGATCATTACCAATTGTTCATCATTGATATTATAGACTTCGCGCACTTTGCCTTTGTAAACACTTTTTTGTCCCGGAAAATGAAAATCGGTGCTTATGATGGTCTGACTCATGACTGCAATTCTGTTTTATTTTGTGTTGTTATGTTCTTTCGTTTTTCTGCTGCCCTAGCCCGGATTGAGGCTTTGTTGGAGCGCCTTGCAAAGCGCGACTGCCGAAAGCCGGAAACAGCTCCTGAAAAAAAATTATTCTCTGTTCTCTATGTTCTTGTACGCGGCGATGACCTTTTTTACAAGATGGTGACGTATGACGTCTTTGTCGTCTAGGAAAATGATGCCCACGCCCTCGATATTTTTTAATATGAGTAAGGCTTCTTTGAGGCCTGAAATGGTGCGTCGTGGCAAGTCAATTTGACCCGGATCGCCGGTTAACAAAAATTTGGCGTTCTTGCCCATTCGGGTTAAGAACATTTTCATCTGGGCGTGGGTGGTATTTTGACCTTCGTCGAGAATCACAAAAGCATTATCCAGCGTTCGGCCACGCATGAATGCTAATGGCGCGATTTGGATGGTACCATTCTCGATGTAATGGGCTAATTTCTCTGCGGGGATCATGTCGCGCAACGCATCGTAAAGCGGTTGCATGTATGGGTCGAGCTTTTCCTTAAGATCGCCCGGAAGGAACCCGAGGTTTTCTCCGGCTTCCACCGCAGGTCTGGTTAATATGATTCGTTTTACTTCCTTGTTTTTCAGCGCCTGAACAGCTAATGCCACACCCGTGTAGGTTTTCCCGGTTCCTGCAGGACCAATGGCAAAAACCATATCGTTCTTGCGCATCAGTTCTACGAGTTTGCGTTGGTTAACGGTTTGCGCTTTTATAAGCTTACCGCCAACGCCATGCACAAGAACTTCACCACTTTGCTTGGAGGTGTTATAGTCGTCGCTACTTTGGCTGGTGAGCACGCGCTCGATGGTATTTTCGTCGATCTTATTGTAGCGCCCGAAATGCTTGAAGAGCATATTCATACGGCGATCGAATTCTTCGAGAAGTTCTTCATCGCCAAAGGCTTTCAGCTTGTTACCGCGTGCTACGATCTTGAGTTTTGGGAAATATTTTTTTAACAGTTCAATGTTTACATTTTGAGCACCAAAAAATTCTTTCGGTGAGATCTCTTCCAGTTCGATTATAATTTCGTTCAAAAGCCTGTGTTTAATTTAAATTAAGCTGCTATCAGTTGGTTGATAGGCGAATGCATATTTGGTTTAAGGTTATTACTGAAGGTGAATTTTAGGCTCGCCACCTGAATTACCAACCCGTTACATTTTTGGTTAAATTATAAAAACAAAAACGAAAATTTGCGTAGGTTTGTGTAACAAAATACACCCACTCAAAAATACATAAATTTGAGTGACTTAACGCTAAAAACATATCAACAATTTTGCCGATGGCAATTATCACCCTAACAACCGACTTCGGAGAAAAAGATCACTTTGCTGGCGCTACCAAAGGGGCTATTTACAGTGAACTTCCTGATGTTAAAATTGTTGATATCTCGCATTCTATTTCGCCGTTTAATATTCCGGAAGCTTCGTATATCATCCAAAATGCCTACAATAGTTTCCCGAAAGGCACCATCCATATTATTGGGATCGATTCTGAAATTAATCCGGAAAATAAGCATATTGCCATGAAACTGGACGGGCATTTTTTTATTTGTGCCAATAACGGCATTATGAGTATGATCTGCTCAGAAATTGCTCCGGAACACATTGTTGAAATCAATATTCACGATAAGATCCAAACTAGTTTTCCTGTATTAGATGTATTTGTGAAAGTAGCCTGCCATATTGCTCGAGGCGGGACTTTGGATGTGGTTGGTAAGCGTATAGACGCCATAAAGCCCATTAAAAATATTGTGCCTTATGTGAATGATGACAAAACACAAATTATAGGAAGTGTGATCTACATTGATAATTACGGGAATGTAGTCACGAATATTAAGCGTCAGTTTTTTGAGCAAATCCAAAAAGGACGTTCTTTCGTGATCTCAGCACGACATTATAAATTTACTGAGATCTTTAAGAAATATAGCCAGATCGTTAACTTTGATATTCCTGCTGAAAAACGTCATGATGAAGGTCGGAAACTCGTGGTGTTCAATTCCGGAGATTTTTTAGAGATCGCGGTATTTAAAAGTGATCCTCAAACCGTTGGAAGTGCTTCAACACTTTTAGGCTTAGGTGTTAGGGATACGGTAACCATAAACTTTAATAAGGAGTAATTTATGCTTGTACGAATAGTAAAAATGGGATTTTATAAACAAAATATCGAGGTGTTTCTGAAACATTTTGAAGGCTATAAATCACGCATTCGTGGCTTTGAAGGCTGCCGGTTATTAGAACTTTACCGTGATAAAAATGATCCCAGTGTATTTTTTACTTATAGTTATTGGGATGATGAAAAAGCACTTCAAAATTACAGAAGCTCTGAGGTTTTTAAGGATGTTTGGTCTAAAACAAAACCATTGTTCAGTATCAGGCCTGAAGCATGGAGTGTAAATAAAATAGAATTCTTGCCGTAATTTTTTTAATTTTATCATCGAAACATGCTCTCGATACTAAAAAAAGAAATAAACTCATTTTTTGCCTCACCTGTAGGGTATCTTGTTATCTCCATTTTCCTGGTTCTAAATGGCTTATTTCTCTGGCTTTTTAAAGGTAATTTCAACATCCCGGATTACGGCTTTGCCGATCTTTCCTCCTTCTTTTTACTGGCGCCCTGGATTTTGATCTTCTTGATTCCGGCGGTTACTATGCGAAGTTTTTCCGATGAAAAGAAACAAGGAACTTTAGAGTTATTATTAACCAAACCTATAGGTATTCGTAATATTATTTTAGGTAAATATTTTGCAGCTTTTGTTCTCATAATCATTGCGCTGTTACCAACCTTACTTTATGTATACACGGTGTACCAATTAGGAAATCCTGTTGGCAATATTGATCTGGGAAGTACTTTGGGCTCTTATTTTGGTCTGCTATTCCTGGTAGCCGCATACACAGCAATTGGAATATTTGCTTCTACATTTTCAAGCAATCAAATTGTGGCTTTTATTAGTGCGGTATTCTTGTGTTTTTTCTTTTATGCGGGATTTGAAGGGATCGCCGATTTCACTTTTAGTGATTTTATAGATCAGCTTGGTATGAAATATCATTTTAACAGCATGGGTCGCGGCGTTTTGGATACGCGAGATATCATTTACTTTTTAAGTATAACTGTATTCTTTTTAATCCTTACAAAATTAACCCTAAACCGCGAGCGCCAATGATCTACACCCCTTTGCATATTATATTTTTGGTTGTCATATTTTTATTGATGTGGTGGTTCGCCAATACCATAGACAAACGCAAATGGCTCAGTTTTTTGATCGCCCTGGTATTAACACCATTTGTATTCTATTATGTATTCTATCCGGTTTTAAATATTTTTAGTTCTTATCACCACGAAAAATACTTTGATGCCGAAGCCTGGAAAGAGGAACCGGCTTTACGTTATGAAATGAGTGATAATATGATCTCGGATAGCTTGTTTATTGGAAAAACCAAAGCACAGGTTGAAAAACAGTTAGGAGAGGCAGAATGGTATGGTTGGGACGATAACATAAAAGCAAACTCACCAGAACTGTGGAATTACAATTTAGGTTTTGAGCCAGGCGCTTTTAACCATATGCAGGAATGTTTGGAACTTACCTTTGACCATGATACGGTAACGGCGGTAAAACAATATCAACTTGAAAAGGAATTTGAATAAGACTATTAAATATATTGCCCTGGTTTTACTTACACTGATCGTTGTTAATGTGATTAGCAGTAAGGTCTATGAACGTTTTGATCTTACCAAGGATAAACGTTATACCTTAAGCGAGGCTACCAAAAATATTGTTGATGAGGCGGATTCGCCATTACAAATAGATATATTTTTAAAAGGTGATGATTTCCCTGCAGAATTCCGTCGTTTGCAAAGTGAAACGAAACAGATCCTTGAAGAATTCCATTCGGAAAATAATAATATCATTTTCAATTTTATCGATCCGCTTCAAGATGAAGCTAATCAGGATCAGGTTATCCAACAACTGACACAGCGCGGTTTAACTCCGATGCAGTTGAGCGTGCAGGAAAACGGTAAATCATCAAAAGCCATTATTTTTCCCTGGGCTTTGGCTAGCTATAACGATCAAACGGTCGCTATTTCATTGATAAAAAATAAGATTGGTGCTTCACAGCAGGATCTTGTTACCAACTCGATTCAACATCTGGAATACGCTTTTACGGATGGTTTTAAAAAATTGACCCAACCCAAAAGCAAGAAGATCGCTATTTTGAAAGGTAATGGCCAGTTGGCCGATAAATACATTGCTGATTTTGTCAAGAAAATTGGTTCCTACTATTTTATCGCACCCTTCACCTTAGATAGTGTGGGGAGCAATCCGCAGAAAACCTTGAAAGAACTGGAACAGTACGATCTGATCATTAATGCGAAACCTTTAGAGCCCTTTACAGATAGTGAAAAATATGTTTTGGACCAATATACCATGAATGGCGGCAAAAGCATGTGGCTTATTGATAAGGTGGCTATGGAAAAGGATAGCCTTTACAACAGCCGGGGCATGAACTATGCTGTTGGGCGCGAATTAAATCTTACGGATTTCTTCTTCAAATACGGCGTTCGTATCAATCCTAATTTGGTAAGTACCCTCTACTCTGCCCCAATTACTTTGGCTATTGGTCAGGGTAGCGATTCTCAATTTCAAAATTTACGTTGGCCCTATTCGCCTTTGGCGGGAACAGAAAATCATCATCCAATCGTTAATAACATCAATCTGGTGCGCTTTGATTTTGCCAACCAGATCGACACCCTTAAAAATGATGTGAAGAAAACTATTTTATTGGAATCCGCTCCTTTGAGCAAACTTGAAGGAACACCAAGTGAAATTAGTTTGAATATCGTAACCCAAGAACAGGATCTAAAGCTTTTTAATCATGGTAATATCACTTTGGCTGTATTGCTTGAAGGGGAATTTCATTCCGTGTTTGAAAATCGCCTGAAGCCTTTCAAAATAAATGATTTTAAAACCATTAGTGAACCCACAAAAATGGTGGTGATTTCTGATGGTGACCTCATTAAAAATGATGTTATCAAAAATCAGCCGCAGGAACTGGGCTTCGACCGTTGGACAGGACAACTTTACGGTAACAAAGAATTCCTACTCAATGCTGTGAATTATCTGCTTGATGATACGGGACTTATAAACATTCGATCAAAACAAATCTCTGTAGCCTTCCTGGACCAGCAAAAAATAGCCTCTCAAAAAACACTGTGGCAACTATTAAATATAGCACTACCACTGGTTTTATTGGCACTTTTCGGTTTTGTTTTCAATTACCTGAGAAAGAAAAAATATGGAGCTTAAATGTTAATAAGTTTGTTTCCAAATAAAGATGCGAAAGAATATCTTTGTAAATAGACATTTTGAAAACTAAACGCCAATAATTGATGAAATTTATTGTTTCCAGTACTTATTTATTAAAACAACTACAAGTTTTGGGTGGTGTTATTAACAATTCAAACACCTTACCTATTCTAGATAATTTTTTATTCGAATTAAATCAAAATAAACTCACCGTTTCTGCCAGTGATCTTGAAACTACTATGGCTTCAACACTCGATGTAGAAAGTGACAGCGAAGGTAGTGTCGCTATTCCGGCACGTTTGCTTTTGGATACACTCAAAACCTTTCCTGAACAACCATTAACCTTTGTTGTAGAGGATAATAACACAGTTGAAATCAGTTCGAATCACGGTAAATATGCGTTGGCTTATGCTGATGGCAATGAATTCCCTAAAGCTGTAGCCCTTGAAGACCCAAGCAAAACAGTTGTAACCGGCGATATTCTGGCCAGTGCAATAAGTAAAACGATATTTGCAGCAGGAAACGACGATCTTCGTCCTGTGATGAGTGGCGTGTTTTTTCAGTTCTCTACGGAAGGTTTAACCTTTGTGGCAACCGATGCCCATAAACTGGTTAAATACACAAGAGAGGATGTAAAGGCAAGTCAGGTAGCAGAATTCATCATGCCTAAAAAACCTTTGAATCTTTTAAAAGGAATTTTAGCAGCCAGTGAAGAAGATGTGATTATTGAATACAACGACAGTAATGCAAAATTTACTTTTGAAAATTCAGAATTGATTTGTCGTTTGATCGATGGAAAATATCCAAATTACGAGGCGGTAATTCCAAAAGAAAATCCGAATAAACTTGTGATCGACAGAACCCAATTCTTAAATTCTGTGCGTCGTGTAAGTATTTTTTCAAATAAAACAACACATCAGATCCGTTTAAAAATTGCCGGAGCTGAATTGAATATTTCAGCTGAAGATGTAGACTACAGTAATAAAGCTGAAGAGCGTTTAACCTGTGATTATCAGGGCGACGATATGCAAATCGGTTTTAACTCACGCTTCCTTACTGAAATGCTTAATAATCTGAGTTCAGATGAAGTGCAATTGGAAATGAGTATGCCAAATCGTGCAGGAATCTTAACCCCTGTTGATGGTCTGGATGATGGTGAGCATGTAACTATGCTTGTAATGCCGGTGATGCTAAATTCATAAAAAAAATTATTCCATAACCAAAAAACGCTCACCGATTGGTGAGCGTTTTTGTTTATCTCTAAAAACTAACTAACTAATAAAATTAAGAGATAACGGATATTTTGCAATTTCTCCATGGCTGGCTTTGATCGCATTCACGATCGGAAATACAAAGGATATGATCCCTACTCCAATCAAGCCTACGATACCCAAACCGAACAAGAAAATTAACGGAATACATAATAAGGCATAAATAATCATGCTAATTTGAAAATTCAAAATATTCTTACCATGGGCATCCATGGTATATACCTTTTCTTTCTGTGTTAACCATAATATTAATGGCAACAACAAACTACCGAAGCCAATGACTAAGGTGATTAGCTGACTCAAATGGGTCAGCACGATGAGTTGATTATCTTCTTTCATGATGATGGTTTTGTTTTGATTGACAGTAATAGGACGTAGACTCATTGTTTTTGTTACACCGAATCTTGGAATAATTTATTCCTTTAAAAAAAAACATAAAATTTTCAACTATCTGATTTAACCTGTTTTAGAACGAGTAAGGGCAAATCGATTTTAAAAGCGAAGGTTTCCACACGATATTCAGAAAATAATCGATTTAAAAAGCCATGGGTCTTAGCCAACATAACAATCAGTTTTAATTTATGAGCATCTGCAAATTCATGAATCCCATTATAAACCGAATCTTTATGGTTTGGTATGCGTTGAATAGATACATCATCAAAATTTAATTTAAAAAAATCGACATTATCATTTAATTCTATTTCGGTGTCCTCACTCTGGATAACGTGCATCACAAATAAATGGGATTTATGTCGAACCAAAAGATCGCGTAAAAACTTAAAATCCTGCTCTTCATATTTCGATTTAAAGCTTGTAGTGAACCCAACCTCATCAAGATTTTTAAAACGACATTTATCAGGAATTACCAAAACAGGAACTTTAGAACGCTTAATAACATGTACCGTGTTACTGCCAAACAACATTTTCTTTAATCCTGAAGCTCCATGGGTGCCCATTACGATCAGATCAATTTTATGTTGTGTGGTGATCTGGTTTACTGAATCAACAAAATTATCGTAATCAACCAGCGCATGAAAAATGTGATTATCATTTTTAAATTGCTTTTTAAGATTAACAATTAGATTATTGATCGATTTTTTGGCAGCTTCAACAAGCGTATTGTAAAGGGTTGCTGTAGAAGACATTACCAACATATCATCCGAAATGAAGGAAGAGGCCTTTTGAATGTTCAAAATATAAAACTCACATCTTTCATCCTTAAATAAACGCATAGCGTAATGAATGGCATTTACGGAGTTATTTGAGAAGTCGGTTGGTAAGAGTATGGCTTTCATCATCAAAGAAAATAGGTTCTTTGTAAAATTATAACAGTTAATTACCAGAAAATATGATAATTGTCAGTTCATCGATTTCTTCGAAATGGCCCAATTTAAATTAGTATAAAACTGATATGAATTGTATTTTCGGCACAATAAATGTTTACAAAAACGTTATAAATTAAAATCTACAACATGCTTCGAACTTTCTTAATCGCACTGTGTTTTTCTTTTACCTTTCTATCTTACGCACAAAACGATGCCATTGGTTACAATGAAACCTTGGTTTACACGGCATCGTATAACATGTCGGGTATATTAAACGATCTTGCCGAGATCAAGATGGAAACCAGTCCGGTAAAAACCTCAAAAGCTACACTTCTTCAATTAAAGTGTACTGCAGCTACCTATAGTAAATGGGACAATTTTTTTAAAATTCGTGACCTTTATGAAAGTTATGTAAGTCCGAAAAGCCTAACGCCATACCTTTACAAAAGAGATATTACTGAAGGCGGTTTTTACAAGTATATGAAATACACGTTTAGCCACAAAACGCATACTGTAAAATCTCAGATGAAAAAGAAAAATGGTTATGAGGAAAACAAAAGCGTTTCGATTGGAAATAGCACAAAAGATATTGTATCCACACTGTATTCCATCAGGCTTTTAGATTATAGTTCTATGAGTGTAGGGACGGTAAAGACATTTACCATTATTTTTGATAATAAGGAATTGAAAGGACAATTTACTTATTTAGGTAAGGAAACCATAAGTACGGCCCTTGGCAAAAAAAGTTGTTATAAATTAGCGCTTGGTTCTCGAAGTACCAATGCCTTACAAGGCACCAACAGCAATTTGATATGGCTCACTGCTGACGCCAATAAAATTATTGTCTACGGAAAATTCAAGATCCCGGTTGGAACCGGAGAACTACGCATTAAATCCGCCTCCGGCTTAAGAAATTAATTATGAAAAAGTTGTTTACCATTTTGGCCCTAATTGCAGCGATTTTAGCTATAATTTTAGCTGTATTACCTGTTTCCAATCTGGCTGTAATACCAAGTATTGCTGCCCTTATTTTTGGTGTGCTTGCCTTTTATTTTTCAAAGAAATCCGGTGAGGTTAAAAAATTAGTGCAATTCAGTTTTTTACTTACCACCGCGGCATTGGTTTTGGTTGTTTATAAAGCCTTATTTACCGAAACAGAAGTAAGTAGCACGGAAACATTAGATGCCAAAGAAACTCAGTTTAAAGAAGAAGCCATTGATGAATTGGAAGAGCTTGATATCGATAATATTGATGAGATCGATGGCATCGAATTAGATGATAGCATTGAAGATATCGAGTTGAATTAATCTCAGTTTTCAACTTTTAAAATAATAAACTATTTTGTAGGATCTCATAATCTTGTTCAAATAGATCCAATATTTCTGCTGACGGCATTCTAACAGCTCTGTTAATACCACTATTGATCAATATATCCTTAATATTTTGAGCTTTTTTATGTTTCCAAAATCCCGCTTTTGTAAATCCAATAGCGCATAGCTCACCATCTTGCGTAAAGGTTTGTCTATGATATACCCATTTGTCATCAGCACCTTCGAATTTTAAAGTGATTTCGAATTTCCGCAATTTTCGTAAGGGTTTTCTATAAATAATTTTTTGCGAAGCCAGCACCCCAAACATCCCTTTTTTTACCGTGTTATTATAAAGCTTTGAGCGGAAGACCACCTCATAACGAATAAGATCCATGTAATAAAAATATTTGGAATTTGCCATGAAACGAAACGATTCGCAATCCAAAAGATTAACACGGCGTGTTCTTGTGAGATCAGTTCCCGGAGGTATTTTTTTCCAAAAAAATCGGGACCCGATAAAAATGTAGATCATGTGTAACCAGTAATAAATCATACGCTAAAGATTTAGTTTGCAGGTTACGTCATTATTTTAGATCTGATTTAAAACCTCTATGTTATTCTTCAATTCTTGTTGAATGTTTAAGAGCTATTTTCCAACTTTCGTTGATTTTTCTGAATATAGTACTTTCGAGCCAATGAAAATTTTTAGAAATATTATTGATTGTTTTCGTTGGATATAGGTCCTAAACCACGTATGCAATATCGTCATAAATTTTCACATCCGAAATATTAAACGAACCTACCCTTTTCTCTTTAGGGTTTTTATTATTCTTTAACTATTCGATTTCTTTATTTAGGTTCCAAATTTCTCGATTTTTCAGTAGGATGTAATCATTAGTAATATTTTCAAGATGTTTTTAAATATCGTAATTTCCAAAATCTTTATCATCTTTTTTAAGAAGCTCTGCGATGGCAACTGAGTCATTTTCGAATTGAACCGGTACACATTGAAAAAGAATAAAATTACTATTAAAGTTTCTCTCATGATGCGGTGTTCATGGATAGCTGGAAATGAATTTTGAGTAAGATAGGGAAAAAACGCAGATTGATAATTCAAGAAAATTCACTAATTTGAGTCCATTATGAAGCATTTATTCGCTACACTACTTTTCGTTTTAATAATGAGCTTTTCAGTCCAAGCTCAAACCCAAGTTTACGAACTTAGGGTGTACGAATTGGAATTTTTTAGATCTGCGGACTTGTTACACAATTATTTTAAAGAAGCGCTTATTCCTGCCTTAAACCGGCAAGGCGTAAAACATGTTGGCGTTTTTGAAGAAGTAGGTGAATCATTACCTAAAAAGATCTATCTTCTAATTCCGCATCATGATGTTGTTAGTTATCAGAACAGTGAGCGCCATTTATTTGATGATGATATCTACATAAAATCTGCTAAAAACTACCTGTCTGCAGACCAAAACAGCATACCATTTAAAAGGATCCACACTAGTCTTATATCTAGCACTAAAGAATTTCCCGAACTCATTGTTCCTAAAAATGCAGGTATTTACGAACTCCGGATTTACGAAAGTCAGCAGGAAGGTGCGTTGAAAAGTAAATTAAAAATGTTCGAGAGCGAGTTTAGCATTTTCGCCGATGCGGGATTACCTATGGTATTCTATGGTAAAAATATCGCAGGTGATCATATGCCTTGCCTTACCTATATGTTGGCAAATACCGATTTGGAAGAAAATAAAAGCGGCTGGTCTAAATTTATCAATCACCCTAACTGGAAGCAATTAACGTCCATGGATGAATTTAAAGGCAACATGAGTAATATTATCAGGGTCTTTCTTAAACCTTTAAAATACTCGCAGATTTAACTCCAATCTATTACAGGTTATTATCAGGTGCAACAATTGGTGTTCGGTTTGTTGCACTTGCCTGCAGATAGGCGATTAAAACCTAACTTCAAAAAACCACCTTAATTCTCCTACTTTCCTAAATCCAGATATTATTTTTAACTACTTAATAACCAGTTTTTGAGAATACCCTTGCTTGGCAGAACTTTCAAATTTCAAAATATAGATACCGGAATTCAAGTGACCCAAATTCATTTTTTGATTATTCTTTGATATTTCAACAGAAGTTTCATCTAAAATGCGCCCACTGATATCAAAAATTCTTAGAGTATATATATCGTTATCCAGTCCGGAGATATTGATATAACCAGGAGCCGTTGGGTTTGGAAAGATTTTCAAATCTTTACTACGCTCTCGTTCCTTATTCGTTATAAGTGTTTGATTTTTTTTAAGGTACACCACCCAACTCTTATCTTGGTTATTCGGCGGATTACCTATAGATTGGGCAGTTCCTGAACTCAAAGCACTTAAAGAACCATCTTGTAAAGCACCGCCGTTTCTTGGATCAAACCATTTTATTGTAAAATCACTACTGCCGGTCAGGTCAATATCTGCTGTACCCCCTCCTGGTAAAAAAATAACATAATTCTCCGTGCCATCACTAAATAATCGTCCAGTACTAACAGCATCATTATCATTGAACATGTTCCAAAAAGGAATAGCATTATCATATAAAAAATCTTTAGCATAACGCATTCGGTTAAAGAAGTCCGACCAAAGCGTATAATTATCCTCGGTAATATCGCCGTTATTGGAATAATAATGAATCCCGGCACCTCCTGCCGTTAAACTTGCCCAAAGCGATCTCTCTGTCCATGTCTCAATATTCATGTTACTATTATTGTATGGTTCTGTGTAACGAATCACCCATTTTGTACCATCAGCCTCAGCCAAATCGTGGAACGACTTGACTTTATTGTGTCCTGAACCGTAACTATCATAACTTCCCTGCAGGGATATACAGGTTAGCGAGGACGTACCGGAAAGATCTAATAGCTCAGAAAATATTGAAAAATCCGTGTTTGGTCCATTATGTACACTTATGAGATCGGTATACGGTGTGAGTGCCTGAATGTAGGCTGCGGCCTCCTCAATCTGTGTAGCTGTATAGAAGTCGGCACCAGGTCCGTTGTGCTCCCAGTTGGCTTCTTCGCCAATGTTGTAAATTATGTTTAAATAGCCAAAACGAGCAATAAGCTCCCTGTAATATAATTTTCTGCTTGTTGAAAAATCATGTTGTCCAACACCTTCCTGATCTTCAAACCAATTGCTGTTTTCGTCTTCAGTTAGTACAAATTCCTGAATCAAGCCTTTATTGTACATGTGATCAAAAACTATTTGCCATTGGGCAAGTTTGGAAACATCGTAGCTTGTGTATTCCGTGTTGCTCGGAAATGGAAAGGCCTCTTTACCATCTCCTTCAATGTTCATGGTTAAAAAGTATTGCACATTCATCCCCTGGCTTGCCAGATAATTTACAGCACCCATAATTTCAGTACCTTTTCCGCCAGCCCAGGTGGGATCGCTACCATCTTGATAAGCTGCTACTTCAGTAAACGTATGTCTTCCTACTGTGGCATCAAAATCGCCGTATTCTAAAAAGGTTTCAGGACTATCGGCACCAACTTCGTAGAAATAAGTCCCATCAGCAAACCGGGCATAATCCTCCTGAACATACTCCAACTTGCCATGAGCTCTAAAATCGTTACCGGTTTTATCCGTGGCTGTGATAGTAAACGTTCCGCTAGCACCATCAATCGAAGTTGCACTTCCTGCATTGACATCCGGACTCACCGCTATGTCAACGCCTGTTCTAAAGGAAACCTCGTAGCTCCACAACCCGGTTTCGTTAGGGTTTAGATGAACGCGCCATTTATCACCGCTGGTTGCCGATGTATTGGCAGCATTGCCATCTGCGGCAAAATAGCCGGGAACCACATAGGTTTCATTTCCTGGAGAGGTAAACGTAACATTCATCCTGTAATTTAAAAAGGTATCCGGGGCTTCTGATACATTCAATCCGGTAAAGGTTAAGGTTGTTTTATGATATTGTTTAAGATCACCGGTTATACTCACTTGGGCATGGGTGTAAAAAAAAGAAAATGTTAGGGTAAGGGCGCAAAATAACATGCGCATTGTAGGGTTTAGTGTCATGATCAATTAATTAATTTGGGTTCTACAATATTAAATATATAATTGATAAACTGAAAACCAAGCGATTAAAATAATTAGCAATTTCATGGATTCAAACCGTTTGTCTGAAAAATTAAAAAAATTGAGATGATAACCAGGAATACCTATCCACGATAGTAGCCATATTTTCAATAACCCGCTCTTGCCATACGTTTTAAGGAAGTAATATAATTGGTCTCCGGTTTATTACACCTGTCTGCAGACAGACAGTTTAAACCTAGCTACAAAAAAACACCTCATTCCATTTATTTTCCTAAATCCAGATATTGTTTTTTTAACTACTTAATAACCAGCTTCTGAGAATACGCTTGCTTGGTAGAACTTTCAAATTTTAAAATATAGATTCCCGAGTTTAAATGACCCATATTAATTTTTTGATTATTATCTGATATTTCAACTGTAGTTATGTCTAAAAGGCGTCCACTGATATCAAAAACCCTCAACGCATATCTATCGTTATGAAGTCCGGAAATATTGATATAACCGGGAGTCGTGGGATTAGGAAAAATTTTAAAATCTGAGCTAAGCTCCTGTTCTTCATTTGTAGAAAGTGATTCATTTTTTTTAATGAATACCACCCAACTTTTCTCTGGATTATTCGGTGGATCACCTATAGATTGAGCACTTCCTGAATTCACAGAAGTTATTGAACCATCTTGTAAACCGCAGCCATTTCTGGGATCAAACCATTTTATAATATAATTATTACTACCGGGCAGGTCAATATCGGCTGTCCCTCCTTCAGCTAAAAAAACAATATAATTATCAGTGCCATCACTCAATAAGCTTCCCCTGCTGATAGCATCATTATCATTGGACATGTTCCAAAAAGGAATCGCATTGTCGGTTAAAAATTCTTTAGCATAATGCATTCGAAGAAAAAATCCTTTCCAGAGTCTATAGTTGTCTTCGGAAATATCGCCGTCATTGGAATTATAATGAATACCGGCTCCTCCTGCGGTTAAACTCGCCCAGAGCGATCTCTCTGTCCATGTATCCAAATCTATCATACTATTACTATCATAGTATGGTTCTGTATAACGTATCACCCAATTGGTACCATCGTTTTGAGCCAAGTCATGAATGTCATTTAATTCATCATGTCCTGAACTGTAATTATCATAGCTTCCTTGAAGCGATATACAGGTTAGCGACGAAGAACCGGAAAGATCTGTTAGCTCAGAAAATATTGAAAAATCCGTGTTTGGTCCATTATGTATACTTATGAGATCGGTATACGGTGTGAGTGCCTGAATGTAGGCTGCAGCCTCCTCAACCTGTGCAGCTGTATAATAGTCGTTGCCTTTTCCGAAGTTTTCCCAGTTGGCTTCTTCACCAATATTATAAATTACATTTAAATAGCCAAAGCGAGCAATAAGCTCCCTGTAATATAATTTTCTGCTTGTTGAAAAATCATGTAGTCCAACACCTTCCTGTTCTTCAAACCAATTGCTGTTTCTATCTTCAGTTAGTGCAAATTCCTGAATCATTCCTTTGTTGTACATGTGATCAAAAACTATTTGCCATTGGGCTAGTTTGGAAACATCGTAGGTTGTGTATTCCGTATCACTCGGAAATGGGAAGGCCTCCTTACCATCCCCGTTAATGTTCATGGTTAAGAAGTACTGCACATTCATACTCCGGCTTGCCATGTAATTTACAGCACTCATAATTTCAATACCTTTTCCGCCGGCCCAGGTAGGATCACTATCATCTTGATATTCTACGATTTCTTCAAACGTATGTCTTCCTACTGTGGCATCAAAATCGCCGTATTCTAAAAAAGTTTCAGGGCTATCCGAACCAATTTCATAGAAGTAGGTCCCATCAGCAAATTGGGCATAAGGCTTATCAACATACTGCAACTTGCCATGAGCTCTAAAATCGTTACCGGTTTTATCCGTGGCTGCAATAGTAAACGTACCACTAGTACCATCAATAGATGTTGCACTTCCGGCATTGGCATCTGAACTCACCGCTATATCAGTACCTGTTCTAAAGGAAACAACATAGCTCCATACTCCGATTTCGTCAGGATTTATATGAACACGCCATTTATCACCGCTGGTTGCGGAAGTGTTAGCGGCATCACCATCTGCTGCAAAATAGCCGGGAACTACATAAATTTCATTTCCAGGAGAGGTAAACGTAACATTCATCCTGTAATTTAAAAAGGTTCCCGGGGCTTCTGACACATTCAATCCGGTAAATGTTAAGGTCGTTTTATGGTATTGTTTTAGATCTCCGGTTATACTCAACTGAGCATGGATGCGAGAAAAAGAAAATGTTAGGGTAAGGGCGCATAGCAACATGCGCATTGTAGGGTTTAGTTTCATAGACAATTAATTAATTTGGGGACTGCAATTTAAAAATATTATTGATAAACTGAAAATCAGAGGGTTAAAATACCCGGAATTTCATGGATTCAAACCGTTTGTCTAAAAAATTATAAAAATGAGGTATTCAAGAATAAATTATACGCCATGGCAACCATATTTTCAATGGCCCTCTTTTGCGGTTGGTTTTTTAAAAGGGTTATCAAAAAAACTATCACAGAATAAATTGAAGTACAAGAAAAACCGCCATTTCATTATTCTTTTCTATAGTCGAAATACTGACTTTATCCAAACCTTTAACACCCTTTCGTTTCACTTCAGGAAAAACCTCATAAATAACCATATTTTAATAAATTGGGGCATTTTCCAAAGAAGTCCATCCTTTCCTTGTTCTGATGATCTTGTTCTTTCCAATCATTTGGTTTTCATTGTTGAACATTTCGGCTATGATTTGGCAACAAATGGGCGTTATAAATTACAGCGCTTATTGGGTTTTGAGAGCTTGATTATTTCAATTATTATCTAATAGTTGTAACAGTTTTTCAGTTTGATTTCTCATCTGATTATTTTGGTCTGTTCGAAAATAATAAAGACGTAATTCAGCCAAAATTTTATTGTTAAACAACCTATATTGCTCCGATTTTAAATTAAATCTCCAATCATTCAAGCTATTAAAATCACTCTGCGAAAAATCATTAAAGGAAATTAAGTCGATAGCTTTTTCGAATTCGATATTGCTTAAGGTCCATTTTTGCTCCACTTCAATTCTGTTTTTTTCATAAAACTCCTGGATGGCCTTTAATTCTAAAATGGCCGTTTTTTTCTCTAAACTAAATAAAGAAAGATTACCGGTGCTAATAATTTCATCAATGGTATAAGCAATACTTCTGTAACTAGCACCATTATATCGGATATCATACATTTTTTTAATAACTGTATCGGTGTCTCTGGTAGGGTTTTTAAAGTATGAAATGTAATTCACAATTTTTTGGCATTGCGTAATGTTAAAACTATCAAGACTGTTCAACATTTTTAAATCATTTTTTAGTTCTGAAACAATATTTTGTTCATACTTTTTTACTTGCTGATTTTGTTTTGAAATCTCATTGGCATTGTTGATTTGTAAAGCAATTAAGATCCCTATAACCACCAATACCGTTTCACCAATAGCATATTTTAGATAGTTGGATGTCTTACCCTGATCAATGAGCTTTTTGCGTATACTTCTGAAGAATTTTATCATTTGTTAGTGGTTGGTTACTATGATACACAACGGTTTGCATCAAATTGCGTTGTGAAATCCCGGAACCTAAGATAGGGAAAAAGGTGGATAATTAGCTAAGTCCCGGTTTTTCTAACCGGAAATAACTGCTTCAATTTTTTTCCCTGTGTTACTTATTTGCCATTATTAGGTTAGTTGTAATATTTGTTGAATTTTATTTCCAATCTTTAGAAACCTGTCGATTAAAATAAAATGCTTTAAATCAAAACTAAATCAAAAAATTAGGTGACGTCAAATAAATAGTCTACTTTTGCCCAACAATAAAATATACCTATAGAGTTTTAAGGTAGTATATAGTACAATTAGTTTTTACGAGTTTTTCTCTACTTTCCAATTTTATTTTTACAATTACTTTTTCAATAGTGTTATTAAGTTAATAGATTGTTTTTCAGTCTAATTATTATGCTTTAGTATGCTTTTCTTAACTAGGATATTTTTATTGAGAAAAAATAATTAACAATTTAAAATTAAGTAAAGATGCAAGAAGGCACAGTAAAATTTTTCAACAATTCAAAAGGATTCGGATTTATTAAATCATCAGATACAGGCGAAGAAATTTTCGTACATAATTCTGGTTTAATTGATGAAATTAGAGAAGACGACAAAGTACAATTCAGTACGGAACAAGGAAGAAAAGGATTAAATGCTATTAACGTAGAAGTTATAGATTAATTCACAAAAATATTTATCCCTTTTTGAGATAAAAATTTATACAAAAAGACCGCTTTAATAAAGCGGTCTTTTTTTATGAATAAAATAATTTTCATCGTAATCTGAGGCTAAAAATACTTTACAAACCTTTGATCAAGCACTAAACCAAGTATTATTTTTTAAATCTATAATTCTTAGATTGATTCCACTGAATTTATTTTTTTAAACTTATAGTTGCAGCCCTCAACACACAGGATATAAGTTGGGTTTATGAATAAGTATCCTGATTCAAAATTTATTTTTTCAATAAATGTTCCTTCAGGGTTTTCTATTCCTGTGGTAAATCCATCACAATCAAATTTGAGCGTTAATTCATTAGAGTCCAGCGTGTATGTTCCTTAGGTACATTCTTCAAATCTGTTCGATAAAAAATTCCCCTTGCTTAAAAATGTATATTTATATCCATTTTCAATAGGATTCCAGGTTCCCGGGCCACCATCACTAGAGTAAATTTCCACTAATTGCCAGGTTCCGATAATGGATTGCTCTTGCTTCAGGTCATCCTCCTTATTGCAACTAAACAAAGTAAAGACAATGAAACTAACAATTCCAAATTTTAAAATATTATTCATAAATATCATCTTTTAAGTAAGATGAATATTTTATCAAAAGGTTGCGCTCCAATGACTGGTAGTAAGGTTCTTATTTATGAAAAGTTGCCTCGTGTAGCATTAAACTTAACAAGACGGCCTATCGGTAAGCAGTTGTACAAAAAGTTGAAAATTTCACAGAAATTTTCAGAAGCAGTCGAGAACCTAAGAAATGAATGTTACATGTTGTTGGCATTAGGTTTTTTTTTTATTAATTACATTGGATATTTTTACCCAAATCAATGGCTCTTTTAGGTACGAGCTTTTTAAATTCTTCTGGTGTAATGTTGTAACCAAAATTAGTTGAAGCTAATAGGATGTAGTTTTCGTTTTCACAATTAAAGTTAATAAAACTTCTAATTTCTTTTGATTTACCCTCTGAAATCAATGCTATTTCTCCGTTATCCAATTTATATGCATACCAAGTGTTAGAGTATACTGCGCCCACAGATTCGGTTAACAGGAAAATTCTTTTAGAAGTTTCCACTTTTAAGTCGATCTTGTTTTCTTGTCCAAAAGTTTTTGGAGAGAAGAATAATAAAGTCAAAAGGTTTATTACTTTAACAATATTACTCATAGTTTTATTAATTGATGTTTTGTTGTTTTCAAATATACTAAAACTCGCAAATGTAGGTAAATATACCCCTTTTTGAAATCTATACTACGGATAAGAGGAACTTTTGGTGACCTTTATCTGTTTTTACTTTTGCCTTAATAATGTTAATTTCAACAAAAAATAAATATCAGTTTCCCTCACTTTTCGTATTATCGTAAAAAATTTTTTCATGAAAAAACTCGTTTTGATAGCTTCGGCCCTATTTTTCCTGCATACGGCCTGTGCCCAAATGGCTACCGCCAGCGATATCAACATCGCTACCAAATACGCAAAGACCATTAAAGCTTCCGACCTTAAAAAACTACTTTATGTATACGCCTCTGATGATTTTGAAGGCCGCATGACGGGAGAACCCGGACAAAAAAAGGCCGTGAATTTCCTGAAAGATCACTACATTAAATATCAGGTTCCTTCAGCATTTGGTGGAGATGATTATTTTCAAAGCATCCCTAAAAGTTATCTGCGTGATAAATACAACGACTCTGAAAATGTCCTGGCTTTTATTAAAGGCTCCGAAAAACCCAATGAGGTTCTGGTCATCTCCGCTCATCTGGATCATATAGGTATTTCCAAAAATGGCGAGATTAATAACGGCGCTGACGATGATGGTTCCGGAACCATTGCTGTTCTGGAAATTGCCCGAGCTTTTCAAAAGGCTGTGCATGACGGACACCGACCAAAACGCTCCATTTTATTCTTGCACGTTACCGGTGAAGAGATCGGACTTTTCGGGTCGCGCTACTACACCGATAACCCGGTGTTTCCTTTGGAGAATACGGTTACCGACCTGAATATTGATATGATTGGTCGTGTGGATCCAAAACACGAAGGCAAACCCAATTATTTATACCTTATTGGTTCTGATCGTTTAAGTAAGGAATTACACGATATTTCTGAAGCCGTAAACAAAAAATACACCAAACTGGATTTCGATTATACCTATAACGATAAAAATGATCGAAACCGGTTTTATTACCGATCCGACCATTACAATTTCGCTAAGAATAATATCCCGGTGATCTTTTACTTTAATGGTACGCATGCCGATTATCACCGCCCTTCGGACACACCGGATAAAATAAATTACGCGTTTTACGAAACCCGCACGCGCCTCATTTTTTACACTGCCTGGGAACTGGCCAACCGAAAAGATCGCGTGAAACTTGATGGTACCGATGTAAAAACAGATTAAACATTCAAAAATAAATCGTACAAAAAAAGCCTTTCAAAAATTAATTTTGAAAGGCTTGTATTTTTGGGTGGAAGATCGGTCTCGAACCGACGACCTCCTGAACCACAATCAGGCGCTCTAACCAACTGAGCTACAACCACCATGTTAAACGCACAATAAATGCGAGTGCAAATGTAAAGGATTTCAGTGGTATCTACAAAGACTTTTTTAATATTTTAAACACGAAACAGGAACTACTTCAGGTCGTACAAACTGTCTACAGCCACATAACGTCCTACAGTAAATCCTTCAGCGTATTCAACCCCTACCAGGCGTCCCAGATCGCGGGCACGATATTTAATACTATCCGTAAAATTCTTGCTGGATATAGGTGTTTCCGGGTCTGAACTAGCCGGGTTGAAAAATTGGGTCTTAAAAGCTAAAACCGCTTCCATTTTGGTGTTGATATAATCGGAAACATCAACCACAAAATCCGGCTTCAGATTTTTCCACTGGATATAATGATACACATGTTTCGGACGCCATTTCTGCTGTAGTTCGCCCTCATGTTCTGTATCAATTTTGATCAATCCGCTCAAAAAACAGGCATCACTTACCAACTTACTTCCTTTTCCATGATCGATATGCCGATCCGATACCGCATTACATAACACAATATCCGGTTGATACTGTCGGATCTTTTTGATCAGGGCCATTTGGTGCGTTTTGTCGTTCATAAAGAATCCATCGGCAAAATCCATATTCTCACGAACAGATACACCTAAAATATCAGCACTGTGCTTTGATTCTTCTTCTCTGGTTTCAGCAGTACCTCGCGTACCCAATTCACCACGAGTGAGATCGATGATCCCAACTGTCTTTCCCTTTGCAATTTCTTTGGCTATCGTTGCGCCACATCCCAGTTCCACGTCATCAGGATGAGCTCCAATAGCTAGTATATCTAATTTCATCTTTAACTATTTATTTTTCTTCTGTCATTAAAACCTTACTGTCTGCTAACTTGCTAAACAACCGCAACTTTCCACTGGTGGTGTTTTCAAATTTGATCGATAAGGAATTACAAATAATGATTTTAGCGTTTTTTTTATGCAAAAATAAAGTATTCTGACGCTTAAAAAAGATTCCCGTCTCAAAAATAAGCAATCATTTTTAAGATTCCCTCAAAATCATAATATACTATTACGTTTTCGCTTGTAAAATTAGGAATTAAGACCTCTAAAAATCTCTATTTTGGTAAAAATGACCATCAATCTTAAAGTATGACATTCGTCATAATATACGGTAAACCTAGGCTCTAATTTTATACTGTTGTTTAAAAGCAATTATCGTTCAAACAAATTCAATTTTTCAAAATCCTACCATGATCTACATAATGCTTGCCATATTAATTGTTACCATCGCCTTCTTTGTTTGGGGCAAATTTACGCCAGATATTGTAGCCTTATTATCCATGATCACCTTATACCTCACAGGTATTTTGGATGCTCCGGAAACCTTAAGCGGATTCAGCAATCCAACCGTTATCATGATCGCTGCTTTATTTATTATTGGTGAAGGCATCGCACAAACCGGATGGACCGCCATGGCGGGTAAAAAATTTGTGGAATGGGCCGGTAACAGCGTTCCAAAATTATTGGTAATCGTTACTCTGGGTGCCGGTGTACTTTCGGGCTTTGTAAGTAATACGGGTACGGTGGCAACCTTAATGCCTTTAACCATTTCATCGGCCTGGAGCATCGGGACATTGCCATCTAAATTCCTGATTCCGATCGCTTTTGGTTCCAATACCGGTGGCTTACTCACGCTTACCGGAACACCTCCTAATATTATTGTTAGTAATGCCTTGATTGATAGCGGATTTAAAGGTTTCTCGTTTTTTGAATTTGCGTTGATTGGTTTGCCTTTACTCATCATAACCCTGGTTTATTTTCGATACGTTGGTTATAAATTATTACCGAAAAATAAAACCAACAACAAACCTGTGAATATTGAATCAACCCTATACCATTGGATTGATGCCTATAAAATTGATGATGGCTATTACCGATTAAGAATACGTTCATTGTCACCACTTATCAATACACCAATTAAACAATGGAATTTTGAATCGGATTTCGATGTGGCGATTCTTCGATTGAAAAGAAGACATCCCAAGGTATTAAAAAAGATTCCTGCTTTTGAAGAATTTCCTGATGGTGATACCGAATTGCGTTATCATGATATCATTACAGTTAAAGGTGATGCAGCAGCGATAAATAAATTGATGATCACCTTCCGTTTAGGCCTATTACCTCTAGAGCCAAGCGTAGACGAATTGAAACACAATTTAATAAATCAAGAGGTTGGAATGACCGAAGTTATTGTATCACCGAACTCGGCTTTGGTGGGCAGACAATATACACTAGGAGAATATTTTAAACGATACAGCATCCAATTACTGGCAGCTTCCAGAAACAATAAACCGATTGAAGAAAAAACCATTACCGTAAAACCCGGAGATACCTTTGTGATCCGTGGTACCTGGCATGATATTGAGGCTTTGAAAAAACAATATGAAAATCTGATCATCATTGGGAGTCCGGAAGGTATGGCTAAAAATGTGGCCAAGTTAAGTGGTAAATCCTACATCGCGCTAGGCTCACTTTTGCTGATGATCGTACTTATGGTATTTCATATCGTTCCGGGATCTATTGCAGCACTTATTTCCGCAGGCATCATTTTACTCACCGGTTGTGTTCCTATCGAAAAGGCCTATAAAGGCATTAGCTGGACTAGCGTTGTAATGATCGCTGCCATGATCCCAATGGGCATTGCACTTCAGAAAACAGGTACAGCAAAAGTTATCGCGAACGGCCTTGTAAGCTACTTAGGAGCCATACATCCTATTTTGTTGTTAGCCGGTATTTTTATACTGACCACTACTTTTAGTCAGTTTATAAATAATTCGGCTACAGCGGTTTTAATGGCACCGATAGCGCTATTAGCGGCGCACTCGCTAAACCTGTCGCCAAAACCTTTTATGATCATCGTGGCCATAAGTGCTTCCACCGCATTTTTAACACCTATTGGAACCACAACAAACGCCATGGTGATGACGGCAGGAGGCTACAAATTTATGAATTACCTGAAGGTGGGAGCGCCTTTGTTATTGCTACTCTGTATCATTTCACTCCTACTTGTACCCCTATTTTGGCCCTTTTAATAAATCTAATACATAACGCTAAATCTTAAAATTATGAAAACAAATCAAAAAGCTCAAAAAGACCGGAATCTCGGATCATACGGACTGAAAGATGTAAAAGTAAACTGGAATTTAACTCCGGAAGAATTACAGAAAATTACTTTAGAAAAAGGTCTGGGAGAAGAAACCTTAAACGGTACTTTGGTTATTAAAACCGGAAAATTTACCGGACGTTCACCTCAGGACCGCTTTATAGTTAAAGACGATTATACAGAATCTAAAGTGTGGTGGGGAAAAGTTAATAAACCTGTTTCTCCTGAAAACTTCGATAAATTAGAAAAAGAAGTTCTTAACTACCTTTCGGGTAAAGAACTTTATGCCCGTGATGGTTACGTTTGCGCCGATCCGGAATATAGAACCAATGTTCGAACCATTACCGAACTCCCCTGGTCTAACATGTTTGTCTATAATATGTTTTTGAGACCGAGCGAAAAAGAACTTGAAAATTTTGAAGAAGATTGGCTGATACTTTGTGCTCCCGGCTATGAATGTCCAAATCCAAAAGATTATGGCATCCGACAAGGTAATTTTTCAATATTGAATTTTACTAAAAAAATAGCTTTAATCGGAGGTTCTGCCTATACCGGAGAAATGAAAAAAGGTATTTTCTCTGCCTTGAATTTTATCCTTCCAACAGAAAATAAAGTACTTCCAATGCACTGTTCTGCCAATGTAGGTAAAAAAGGTGATACTGCTATTTTCTTTGGATTGTCCGGTACCGGTAAAACAACCCTATCCGCCGATCCTAATCGTAAATTGATTGGTGATGACGAACATGGCTGGACTTCAGATAATATCATTTTTAACTTTGAAGGTGGTTGTTATGCCAAGGTTATTGATCTTACTGAAGAAAAAGAACCTGAGATCTTTAATGCCATAAAACCGGGCGCTATTCTTGAAAATATTATTTTAAAAGACAATAAAGAACCTGATTATGAGGATAGTAGCATTACCCAAAACACCCGGGTAAGCTACCCTATTTACCACATTCAAAATATTCAGGAAACCTTGTTTGCGAATAATCCGAAGAATATTTTCTTCCTGACCTGTGATGCTTTTGGTGTGTTGCCTCCTGTTTCTAAATTAACAGCAGGTCAGGCAGCCTATCATTTTATTTCAGGTTATACAGCTAAGGTAGCAGGAACTGAAGCAGGCATTACCGAGCCCGTACCTTCCTTCTCAGCTTGTTTTGGAGAGCCTTTCATGCCATTACATCCCACGGTTTATGGAGAAATGTTGAGTGAAAAAATGACCAAAGCCAGCGTTAATGTATGGTTGATCAATACTGGTTGGAGCGGCGGCCCTTATGGCACAGGATCTCGCATTAAACTGAAATATACACGCGCCATGATCACGGCTATCTTGAATGATGAGTTAGCGGATGTAGATTATGAACAAAATCCCATATTCGGATTATATACGCCCAAGTATTGCCCCGGTGTTCCTACAGAGATTTTGGATCCTATGAACACCTGGCTTAAAAAAGGCGATTACATCCGTAAAGCCATTCAATTAGCGCATTATTTTCATATCAATTTTGAAAAATTTGCTTCTCAGGCGAATGAGAACATTGTTGAAGGCGGACCTCTAATTGATGAACATCATCATTTACATGAACACCTTTAATTCATTTTTATAATCCTAAAAAGAGCACCCTAAAAGCTCTTTTTAGGATATTAAAAAATTACTCAGAAGTATACTCCCAAATATTACCAGCTCATGAAGCTTTTCCCTCGCTTTATCTTGATTGTATTGTTTACAACCTCGTTAAGTTTTTCTCAATCAACACCAGAAACCACCTTAGGCGCCTGGTATATGATCGATGGAAATCATCAAATATCGAAGAGAATAAGTCTTAAGACAGGCTTGCAGCTACGCACCTTCGAGCCCCTGGACAACATCAATTTGATGTTCTATTACACCGGCGTAAACTATCATCTAAAGAACAAGTCTATGTTCACCCTGGCCTATTGTTATCTGGATATTGACAAAACATTTAGCAGCGTTGGTACCAGTCATTTATTTGAAAACCGTTTTTACGAGCAATACTACATCAAAAGTACTGCTTTACTCCCCATAAATCATCGCATTCGATTAGAACAACGGATCTTTAATTACCAACATAGTCATAATGTAAAACATAGAATGCGTTATCGCATTGGATCAAAAATTATACTGAATAAAAGTTTATTTATATCGGCATCGAATGAATTCTTTTTTAATTTCCAAGACCAGATCATGGATGAAAACCGGTTTCAAATTTGCCTAGGATTCAACATATCAAAATCCGCCAATATACAATTGGGATATTTAAATCATGAAATTCACCAAATGAATTTAAACCGGATGCTGGTAAGCTATTGCTTTAAAACCAATTGGATGTCTGATAAAAAAGAAAAATGAGCGGTTAATTTTTATCCCGAAGTGTCCTTTCAATTCTACGATCAGGTATTAACCACATGATCGCAACAGCTATGAACAAGGCACCGGAGATCCAAATATTTACAAAAGCTGTCGCAATCCCGGTGATATAGAGAATCGGCGAAGCCTTTCCTTTAAGGTCTTTACCTAAAGCCCGGGCTAAAATGGAGGTCTTTCCATGACTTTTAATAATAGTCGTTTGAAGAATAAAATAAGCCAAGGCAGCACCAAGTAATACAATGCCGTATAAAAACACAGACGCCGAAGAAAAATGATTTTCCCCCATCCAACCTGTGGTAAATGGTACTAAGGATAACCAAAACAACAAATGCATATTAGCCCAAAGTATTGTTCCGGTTACATGTTGCACGGTATGCATCATATGATGATGATTATTCCAGTAAATGGCGATGTAAATAAAGCTTAGAATATAGCTTCCAAAAACCGGAATTAGCGGTTTTAAATCTTCAAAAGCACCGCCATGAGGCACTTTTAGTTCTAAAACCATAATGGTTATAATAATCGCTAGTACACCATCTGTAAAAGCTTCTATGCGTCCTTTGGTCATCATACGAAAATTGTTCGTTCTAAAATTACAATTAAATTTTTTAATTTTTAACCATGTTATTCCTTGTAAGAACTTTGTTGTAAGAAGGTTATACAATTCCGTATCTTCGCAAAAAATTTACTATGGTTAAAGCCGTGATTTTTGATATGGACGGGGTGATCATTAACAGTGAACCGCTGCATCGCTATGCTTATAATCGCATGTTCGAGGACTTACAAATTGATGTTCCCGCGGCGCTTTATGAATCGTTCACCGGCCAATCTACCATAAACATTTGCAAACGTCTGGTGGAGCATTTTGATCTGAATGAAGATCCGGAATCTCTTGTGGCTATTAAGCGTAAGCACTTCGATTACGTTTTTGATAACGACAATGACTTTGATCTTATCGAAGGTGTTTTAGATCTTATCAAACATTATCACGACGCCGGGATCACACTGGTTTTAGGTTCTTCAGCCTCCAGGGCCGGAATCGAACGTATTTTTGAACGTTTTAACCTGAATCCCTACTTTAAAGCGAAACTTAGTGGCGCAGAGCTTAAAGCGTCCAAACCGCACCCCGAGATCTTTTTAAAGGCAGCTGATGCCTCTGGACATGCTGTTTCAGAGTGTGTGGTTATTGAAGATTCTACGAATGGTATTGTTGCAGCTCAAGCGGCCGGTATTTTCAGCATTGCCTATGATAGCTTTCATTCAAAAAATCAGGACTATTCAAAGGCCAATCTGGTAATCAAGGATTTTAAGGAGATCACTCTCGATAAACTTCAAAAGCATTTTACCAATATTTAAAATGGCTCTGTTCTTGATAACTTTTTATTAAAATATTACCGTTTTTGGATATATTTTGAAATATTACCGTTTTTGGATATATTTTAAAATATTGCCGTTTTTGGATATATTTTTTGTATATTTGTTATTCGATTTTTATTTGATTACGAATGATATGACGAGCATCATCACAGGAGATATCATAAACTCCAGGGCAGAAAACCCTGAAAAATGGCTCCCAGCTTTAAAGGAAACCTTAGCCTTTTTTGGAAAATCTCCGAAACAATGGGAAATTTATAGGGGAGATAGTTTTCAGTTGGAAGTGTCTCCAGATAAGGCACTATTGGCCTGTGCGCTGATAAAAGCCACCATCAAACAATTCAAAAACATTGATGTTCGCCTGGCCATTGGCATTGGTGATAAAAGCTATGATTCAGACAAGATTACCGAATCGAATGGCACTGCTTTTGAACATTCGGGAACTTGTTTTGAAACCATGAAGCAGTCTACACTGGCGATAAAATCTCCAAACAACACATTTGATGATACACTAAACACCATGTTTGCTCTGGCACAATTAACGATGAACAGCTGGAATACAACGGCTTCAGAAATCATCAAAATAACATTGAAACAACCTGAATTGGATCAAAATGATCTGGCTGAACTTTTAGGAAAATCACAAGGGAATATCAGTAAAGTGCTCAAGCGTGCAGGCTTCGACGAGATCTCTAAATTATTAAACTATTACAAAACACAAGTCCAAAAGTTATGATGAGTCTTTTTATAAAAATATTCCTTGCGCATATTATCGGCGATTTTATTTTCCAACCTGAGCATTGGGTAAATCATAAACAAGAACATAAACTCAGATCAAAGTATTTGTATGCTCACATGGTGGTTCACCTTTTGGCTCTTGTAATTATCCTCCAGTTTAACACAAACTACTGGCTTGGAATACTGATTATTTTATGCTCGCATTACATCATCGATGGTATAAAATTGTATCTGAATTCAAAATTTAACCCACGGTGGTTATTCGCTTTAGACCAATTGGCACATATTGCGGTTATAGCATTTGTAGTTCAAATGTACACGGATATAACCTGGAATATTCAAGCCTTATTTGCTCCGGAAATATTACTCACCATAACCGGGCTTCTTTGTGTTACCAAGGTTTCTTCTATCATCATGAAAATATTGATCTCGAAATGGGATCTAAGTGCCTTCACTAATGAAGCTTCTCTAAAAAATGCGGGTGCTTATATTGGCATGTTAGAGCGCCTGTTCGTTTTTGCTTTCATTATTACGAATCACTGGGAAGGTGTTGGCTTTTTAATTGCAGCTAAATCTGTTTTTCGATTTGGAGATCTATCAAAAGCAAAAGACCGTAAGCTCACCGAGTATATTTTAATAGGTACCCTTTTAAGCTTTGGTTTAGCTATAGCCTTTGGGTTAATCTATCTCTATGTTATAGAAATGCTATAAATTATTTTTTATAAAATTTTGCATAGCCCCGGTAAGAGACAAAACCTAAAAGCGCCACAACGGCACAGGCAATTCCTATAAATTTCAAACTTACAATTTGATCACCACTGGCGTAACTATGAAGTCCGGATAAATAAAAATTCACTCCAAAATAGGTCATCATAATACTCGAATACGCTACAATGGACATGAGATTAAAAAACCAGCGTCCGCGGAGTCCCGGAACCAAACGCATGTGCAATACGAAAGCGTAAACCATGATACTGATCAATGCCCAGGTTTCTTTCGGGTCCCAACCCCAATAACGACCCCAACTCTCATTAGCCCACATACCACCTAAAAAGTTTCCAATAGTAAGCATTACGATACCAACCGTTAAGGCCATTTCATTAATGATAGTAAGCTCCCGAATATTGAGATCCATTTTCTTTTTATTCTTTTTGCCGGTGAAGGTCATCAGTAATAAAGAAACGGCGCCCAGGATCATTCCTAAGGTAAACGGACCATAACTTGCCACAATAACTGCCACATGGATCATGAGCCAATAACTATTCAATACCGGCTGTAAATTGGCAATTGCCGGGTCCATCCAATTCCAATGGGCTACCATTAAGATCATAGAAGCAACAAAGGCTGTTGAAGCGATGGTTAGGTCACTTTTTCGGCCGAAAGCCAAACCAAAGAACATGGTTGCCCAGGCCACATAGATCATCGATTCATAAGCATCGCTCCATGGTGCATGACCAGAGATATACCACCTCGCGATCAAGCCAGCTGTATGCAATATGAACAAGCCTAAAATGATGAATTTAAACAAAGTAACACCGCCATTGATGAGTTTATTCTTGTCATTAAAGATCTGAACGATCAAAAAGATAAACATTAAACTACCGGCGTAGATGTACCAACTGAATAGCTTTTTAAAGATATCGTACTTGTTATACAATATCTCTGTGTTTATCTTTTTATCACTCAACATTACAGAACCACCATATCTGTGCTGCGTGGTTTTAAATGCTTCTAATAATTTGTTGGGTTGTGAGAAATCGCCTGTTTGCTTTGCCTGATCCAGCGTATATAAGTAGGCAGAGAATCCACTATTTATGAAATTAGCGTACAACGAATCCTTTATTTTGTAATCGCCGTTTCGATAATCGTATGTGGAAATCCATTTATTATTGTCATCATCCGGTAAAGGAAATATTTTTAAGGACATTCCTTCTATGGTATTGAACAACAAATTCACACGTTCATTAGTTTCTTTGAATTCCTTTTGAAACGCATTTGGCAATGTAGTACGATAAGCTTCATCCAGATATGGTCCTAATTTATATTGTCCGGTACTTGTGAAAAAATCTGCAAGAGTCACATACTTTTGAGATTTAGGAACCCCAATGATCGAACGAATGGAATCGTCTTTTCTGGTTTTGAGATAAACGATAGGAACACTGTACCACAATTGTGGGTTTTCCTGCATGGAAAGAAATACCTGATTGGCATTAAAGTCTTTGTAAGTATCACTTTTGCTGAGTTTTCTAAGTAACTCGGAAGCGTAAGTGTTCACAGGCATCATACGACCACTAAGATCCTGAATTACCAAATGACCAAATTCATCTGCATGTTTCGCAGGTGTCATGTTGGCTTTTAGAATGGAATCGATCTGTGCCTGAGATGCGCTCATATGATTGTGACCGTCATCAGCAGAATGGTCCTGAGCCTGAACCTGTAGGGCGAAACAAAGCACGAGTACTGAAAGCACTTTGGCTTTTTTGGATTTTACTTTTTCGAGCATCCGTTTGAGGTCGCCAAATCGAGAGCCTTTCACGAACAAGATGAGCATTAGTCCAGTATACAAAAGCATATATCCCAAATAGGTAAAGAAAGTTCCCCAGGCATCGTGATTTACCGAAAGCACGGTTCCTTGTTCATCGGGATCAAAACTCGATTGGAAAAAACGATAACCTCCGTGATCCAAAATATGATTCATGTAAATATTATAATCGAAGTCACCATCCTTTTTATCAAAAACTGTGATCTTACTGGAATACGATGAATACCCTTTTTCAGTTCCGGGATAACGCTCCGCTTCAAAATCATTCAACTTAATGGAAAACGGTAATTTCAGAATTTTGGAGCCGTAATCGAAGGTGAAATCGAGACCTCCAACGCTTACTTCTTTATAATTTCCTGCCGTACCCTGACCTCCGATAATTCCAACGGTTTTGGTCTCTCCCCCGGTTGTGATCTGAAGTTTCACACCGTCCTTATCGTTCTTAAGAATTCTTGATTTTTTAACAATATCAAATTTCCCTTTAACCACGGGTTTAGGAAAAACCAATTGGGTGTTTCCTATAATATAACGAGAGCGCAGGTGTAATGGTTGAATACTATCTTTAACCAACTTACCTTGTGTCTGGGTTGCCATAGTTAAATATTCACCTTCAAATGGCGATTGAATCGTTAATGAATCACCTTGAAACGTAATATTTACGGCACCTTCGGTAGGATTATTCAAAGTGTATAAAATGTTGTGAATACTTTGAACCGGGCCTCCAACCTTTAAAAAATGATTATGCGGGGAGCCACCACTGGATTCAACTAATTTTAAATAGGATTCGCCATTTTCATCGGGAATAATATCTTCTTCTGCTCCTTTTATAAAATCGACCAACTTGATCGTTACCGGTTGCTTATTGTAATCTGTATTAACTTCAAAATCGTTATCCAAACGTTCTGAAAAATCCACTTGACTTTCAAAAGTACGACGTTGTGCAACGCCATTAATTTCATAATTTCCATCTATAAATCCAGTCAAATAGGTTTTCTGTGAATAGAAGGTATCCTCGGTAGCACCTTCGCGAATATGCATCATGCCTTCAAAACTGATGTAACGGGTAATAAATGCCCCAAGTAAAATGAAGATAAATGCCAAATGGAAAATTAAGGTCGACCACTTTTCTTTCTTGTACAAGCGATATCGATAAATATTTCCAATAAAATTAATAACGAAGAATACCATAATGGCCTCGAACCACCAGGCATTGTAAATTAAATTTCTAGTGAAAGCTGTTGGCGACTTGTCGGCTCCCGCATCGAGAAAAGTTCCGGTAGCCATGGCCGCGGCAAAAAGAATGAATAAAACAGCTGTAAGTCGCGTAGAGAAGAGAATCTTAGCTAGTTTTTCCTGCATAATTGTAGCCCTTTTTTGGGTTCTGCAAATTTACGTATTAAACTTTACTTAATAGTGTTAAAGTAATCTAAAAAAGTATGGTTTTTATTGAAATCTGTAATTTTAAGGTTCTATACGTTTATGTCGTAATTCATTAGTATTTTAGCAGTATGATATCAGTTGTATTACTTGGGTCCGGAAATGTGGGCACCCATTTTTTTAAAGCTATTGAAAAGGCCGAAAACGTTCGGGTGGCGCAATGGTTTAGTCGTCAGATAGATAGCATCAAAGGCTATAAAAACAAGACTGCCATTACTGATAATTTATCCGAACTTATGGAGGCCGATCTTTATATTCTTGCTGTGAGCGATGACGCCATAGCTACATTATCTTCTGCCCTTCCTTTTGAAAACAGATTGGTTGTGCATACCTCGGGAAGTGTTAATGTTCATGATCTGGATAAAAAGAACAAGCGCGGAGTTCTCTACCCGTTACAGACATTCAGCAAAGGCGCAGAAATGGATTTTAAAAATGTACCTATTTGCATCGAAACTCTGGACAAAAAAAGTTATCCTATATTGAAAGAAGTGGCCACGAGTTTGGGTAGTCCTACAAAACGCGTAAATAGTAATCAGCGACGCGTTTTACATCTTTCAGCCGTTTTTGTGAATAATTTTACGAATCAGCTGTATCGCATCGGGCATGAGATCACGGAAAGTGAAGCGGCAGAGTTCGATCTTTTGAAACCACTGATCATGGAAACCGCTAAAAAAATCCAAACCCTATCACCTTATATGGCACAAACCGGACCGGCAAAACGTCACGACAAAAAGACCATTGAAAAGCATTTGGATTTGTTGAAGAATCCTGAACACAAAGCGATCTATAAACTCTTAACAAAATCAATTCAAAATACCCATGGAAGATAAAAGTTATAAAGAATATTTAGAACATATTACCACCTTTATTTTGGATATTGATGGCGTTTTAACAAACGGAAACGTTATTGTAATGACGAATGGTGATCTGGTTCGAACCATGAATATCAAAGACGGTTATGCTTTAAAAACAGCTCTGAATCACGGTTATCATATATGTGTGATTTCCGGGGGAAGTAACGAAGGCGTGCGTTTTCGATTGAATGGTCTTGGCGTTAAGGATGTGTTTTTGGGCGTTCAGGATAAGATTAGCTGTTTGGACGATTACATGAAGACCAATAAAATCAAACCTGAAAATGTATTGTATATGGGTGATGACATTCCTGATTTTGAAGTGATGCAAAAGGTTGGATTACCATGCTGTCCGCAAGATGCTGTTCCGGAAATAAAAGCCATTTCAAAATATGTTTCTCATAAAAAAGGTGGAAAAGGTGCTGTACGCGATGTGATCCAACAGGTCATGAAAGTTCAGGGTAAATGGGCCCTAGATGTGAATGCAAAATATGATTAATTAAAACTACGAGAGTTTGGCACCAGTCCGAAGAAGACATATTATGGGTTTTGGTTATGTTGGATTTAAAAACACCCTGAACGTATTTAGCCAAACCAAAAAAATTCCATTTTCTGATTTAAAAGAGAGCCTCAATCAAAAAAGTCATGTACATCACCAATGTGATTTCACGCATAAATCATTAAGCAGAAGCGCCAAAGAACATCTTAAAGAGACCATCCGAAAGGAAGAAAAAGTACGTAACAGAAAAATTTATATTGTTTTTATATTGAGTGCTATCCTGGTATTATTTATCATCTATCAATATATTTTGATGGTATTCCGGGCTCAAAACTAAATTCAAATTACAATGTCAATAAACTAAGACTATGCTTCAAGACCGACTTAAAGATTATCATATCATTTTAGCATCGGGATCGCCCAGGCGACAAGCATTTTTTAAAGATCTGGGCTTGGATTTCGAGATTCGTCTCAAGCCTGTTAAAGAAGAATTTCCTGATCGCTTAAAGCACTTTGAGATCAGTGATTATCTGGCACAATTGAAAGCCCTGCCCTATTTAGAAGAATTACAAGACAACGATATTCTTATTACAAGCGATACTATAGTATGGCATGAGAACGAGGCTTTAGGAAAACCTTGTGATGCTCGGGAAGCTTACGAGATGCTTCGATCTTTAAGCAATAAAACCCATGAGGTTATCACTTCGGTATGTTTTACGACTAAAACCTTCAATAAAACCTTAAATGAGGGTACCAAGGTGACCTTCAAAGCACTTTCAGATGACGAAATCTGGCACTATATCGAAACCGCTAAACCCTTTGATAAAGCCGGGGCTTATGGTATCCAGGAATGGATCGGTAAAATTGGAGTAATTAATTTGGAAGGTTCTTACTTTAACGTGATGGGCCTACCCACCCAACTTGTTTATAAAACGTTAAATGACATGGTAGGCCGCTGAGATGTTCGTAATTTTATCAAAAATGTTTATGAAATCGAACTACATCAAGATCAAAACTACGGTTTTGTTTTTAGCAGCGTTACCGATTATTTTAAGCTCTTGCAACCAAAAGACTTCCTCTGAAAATCAGCCTAAAAAGGAAGCATCTCAAATAGATAAATCCTCTCAGAAAAAAGACTTAAGCGAGGCATTCAAAGCCTACTGGTATCGTGGTAAAGCGGAAGTAACTTCCTATAAATTAGAACAAGCCCGATATGGTGAAATGCGCGATGGCCATGCCGTTTTGGTTTACGTTACAGAGGACTTTCTACCGAAAGAACAGGTTAAAGCCGATTATCGAAACCCTGAAAATATTTCAGTCTTAAAACTCAATAGCATAAAAAAATTCACAACGGGAATTTATCCTTATTCGATCATGCAAAGCACGTTTTATCCCGTTAATAATGAAGAGCATGCTATCAAGGTTTCTGCCTCGATTCAGGAGTGGTGCGGACAAACCTATATGCAGCTAAACAACAGAACCGACTTTGAAGCTACGATCCATTCTTATTTTCAATCCGAAGGTGATCAAAATTTTCATTTACAAAAAACGATTCTGGAAAATGAATTATGGACGCAACTTCGCATAGACCCAAAGTCGCTGCCGGTGGGTGAACTCGAGATTATTCCGTCATTTGAATATCTGCGATTAAAGCATGAAAAACTACAAGCTTTTAAAGCAAATGCCAGTTTACACCAAGGCGTTTACAGGATTTCATATCCTGATCTACAGCGTGAATTGGAGATACATTTTAGTCCGGATTTTCCCTATGATATTTTGTCCTGGGAAGAAACGTATCCGGATAATGATAAAATGTTAACCACAAAAGCCACAAAATTAAAAATGCTAAAAACAGCGTATTGGCACGAAAACAGTAATTCATATGAAAGGCTTCGAGATACCTTAGGCATTTAATAAATCCTCTTAAAATCCTGTAATTAGTTCGCTACTCTACTGTATATTTGCAGTAATTCAAATTAATTTAGGTTTATGCTAGAATTTTTCAACAACAACCAACAGCAATTAATCGTTTCAGGATTTGTATTATTAGCTTTGCTCATCATACGTTATGTCCTGCATTTTACGATTCGCAAGATTGGAAAAAAAAGTCATATTAACGACGCCCGAATTCGCCTGATCAATCGTTACATTTCGGTAGCACTTTTTCTTATCGCTATTCTTATCGAATCCTATGTGTTCGGTTCAGAATTCCAGAATCTAGCTGTGGTATTTTCAACAGTTTTTGGAGTCATAGGAATCGGACTTTTTGCCATCTGGTCCATCCTTAGCAATATTACTTCGGGTATCATAATGTTCTTCAATTTCCCATACAAAGTAGGCGATAAAATTAAAATTAATGATAGCGATTTTCCTGATGCTGCCATCATTGAAGATATTCGCGCCTTTCAAGTGCATTTGCGTTTAGAAAATGGCGATCTGGTAACCTATCCAAACAACCTTTTAATTCAAAAATCAGTGACACTTATTCAAAAAGACGCGATCGAAGATTTCGAAGTTGAGGATGAGATTTAAAAATTAAGTATCTTTAAAGCACAAAGGATACTATGGGCAAAAAAAAACATAAACGAAAGAATAAAACGGGGCTAATTCCCGGTTCCATTGTTTACACAGGACAGAAAGAAAGTCAGCAGTTATTCATCGAAGTTTTTGATTATAAAGCCGACAATTACATTGAGGAAAATTTATCGAATATTGAAGACACCTTCAAATTCAAATCTACCGATGCCATAACCTGGATCAATGTAAATGGGTTGAACCATGTTGATGCCATTGAGAAATTAGGGAATCATTATGACATTCACCCTTTGGTTCTGGAAGATATTGTAAACATTTCACAACGTCCTAAAATTGATGAGTACGAGAATTACCTTTATGTGGTTCTTAAAATGCTCTACATCGACACGAGCAATAACGATGCCGTTGTATCAGAACAAATAAATTTCGTTCTTGGCGATAATTACTTATTGTCCTTCCACGAATCTGATCTGGATATTTTCGATATGGTAAAAGACCGTATTCGTACCTCAAAAGGACGTGTTCGAGATATGGGAGCCGACTATTTGCTCTACATTCTTATGGATACCATTGTCGATCACTATGTGAATTTAGTTGACGTGTTGGGAGATACCATTGAAGATTTCGAAAGCGATATTTTGGCAGGAAATATTGCTAACGATGCGAGTAAAACGATCCTCAATCTTAAACGCGAAGTTTTAAGAGCCCGACGCATTGTGTTTCCGTCCAGAGAAGTTATTAATCGCATAGAAAAAAACGAAAATAACCTGATTGGAAAAAATGCACTCACATTTTACCGAGATATTTATGATCACCTTGTTCAGGTTTGTGAAGACATTGATGTGTATCGCGAAATGGTTTCCTCATTGATGGATATGTATATGTCGTCCATAAGTAATAAAATGAATGAAGTGATGAAGGTACTTACCATAATGGCTTCCATATTTATTCCGCTTACCTTTATTGCCGGGGTTTATGGGATGAATTTTGAATATATGCCTGAGTTAAAGTATCACAACGCCTATTATATCGTCCTTGGCATTATGGCTGTTATTTTAATTGGAATGATCTTATATTTCAAACGAAAGAAATGGCTGTAAAGCCCTGAATTTAAAGTTCTGTCCTTCAAATTTTAATAAAAATTTAGCAATTTAAAATAGACTGATTATTCTATTTTTTGGTAATTTTTTGATCGGAAATTCATGTCTCATTTAAACTTTTTTAAAAATGAAAAAAATCGTTTTAATTCACGTTTCAATACTATCTTTTCTGTTAGGCCACGCCCAGGAAAAACAAATGAAACAAACTGATTCCGTTATGCCGAAAGAGAATATTCAGGTGAATAAAGAATATGATGAAAATGGGAATCTCACGAGGTATGATTCGATCTATAGTTACAGTTATTCCAGTTCCGATAAAATGAATGATAGTTTGAAAACTGTTTTTGAACGTTATTTCAAAAATAACCACGTTATGCCCGATAACTTTTTTGACGATTTCTTTAAAAAGGATTCTATAAGTGGTAGGTATAACATGGAGGAATTATTCTCACAAAGTTTTGGACAGCAACAAGGCGAGATTAAAAACATTATGAAACAAGTTGATTCTTTGCAACGCTTGTTTTTTGAAGACAAAGGAAAAGCAATGCCTTCAGTAGCTCCGAAGACTTCAAATTAATGAAAAAACGAACCTTTAGAAACCGTTAAAGAAAGATTAAAACCAGTGCTTTTGCTGGTTTCTTTTTTATATTTGGTGAAAAGCTAACACCATTACTATGAAAAAAATCATCCTCGGTTTCTTTTCCCTGTTATTCTCATTTTCATTTTCTTACGCACAAAAACCAAAAGCACCTGCTTCAAATGACATTTATGAAGCCATTCAAAAATTAAACTTCTTAGGCACCGTTCTTTATGTTGCTGCCCATCCTGATGATGAAAATACCCGACTTATATCTTATATGTCGAATTATGAAAAAGCACGCACCGGTTATTTAGCGTTGACTCGTGGGGATGGCGGACAAAACCTTATTGGTCCGGAAATCCGTGAGCTTTTAGGTGTTATTCGAACCGAAGAATTATTAGCTGCACGACGTATTGATGGAGGCGAACAAATGTTCACCAGAGCCAATGATTTTGGCTATTCCAAGAATCCGGAAGAAACGCTACAGATCTGGGATAAAGATGAAGTTTTGAGTGATGTGGTTTTAGCTATTAGAAAATTTAAACCGGATGTGATCATTAACCGATTTGATCACAGAACGCCCGGAACAACACACGGGCATCATACAAGCTCAGCGATGTTAAGCGTCGAAGCCTTTGATCTGGCCAATGATAAATCAGCTTATCCGGATCAATTGGATCGGACCACTTTATGGCAACCCAAACGAATATTTTTTAATACCGGATGGTGGATGTATGGCAGTCGCGAAAACTTTGATAAAGCAGACAAAAGTAATATGCTCAGTTTGGATATTGGTGTTTATTACCCAACTAAAGGCATGTCGAATAACGAAATTGCATCGCTGGCGAGCAGTCAGCATTTATGTCAGGGTTTTGGACGTTTGTCACAACGTGGTTCTCAGGAGGAATATATTGAGTTTTTGAAGGGCGTTCCGCTTCAAAATAAAAATGATGTTTTTGCCGGAATCAACACCACATGGACACGCGTTAAGAATGGCGAAGCTATTGGTACCATTCTAAAGCAGGTAGAAACTCATTTCAACTTCAATAATCCTTCAGTCCATATTCCGCAGCTTTTAAATGCTTATAAACTGATTCAACAGATCGATGACGACCACTGGCGTAATTTAAAAACCAAGGAGATCAAAAACATCATTACCATGTGTGCCGGACTGTATTTAGAAGCTTCCGCAGCAACAAATTGGGCCACTCCGGGAGAAGCTGTACCGGTTTCCATTGAAGTTTTAAATCGAAGTGCTCAGAATGTCACTTTACAGAGTTATAATTTTAACAATTCAGAACCGAATTTAAAAAATCAACAACTGGCTAACAACGTAGATTATAGTTTTGATGCCACCTTACAAGTAGATCCAAACCAAAAACCAACGAGTCCTTATTGGTTAAATGAAAAAGGAACCTTGGGTATGTACAAGGTAGATGATAAAAGTTTGATCGGTTTACCGGAAACGCCTAGAGCCTATCAGGTGGATTTTAATTTGATCATCGATAATGTTCCCTTAACCATCACCAAAGATGTCGTTTACCGCTTTGCCAAACCTGATAAAGGGGAATTGTATCGTCCGTTTGAAATTATCCCTGAAGCCGCTGCAAAACTCCCTGAAAAAGTGATTATTTTCGATACCAATAAGGCTCAGGAAGTATCGGTAATCGTAAGATCAGGACGCGATAATTTAGAAGGCACTTTGGAGCTAAGACATCCTCAAGGGTGGACTGTCATTCCGGAACAGCAAAAGTTTAACATCAAGAACAAAGGAGAAGAACAAACGCTGGTTTTTTCTGTTATCCCCCCGGACTCCGAAGATGAAGGCACTATTGCTCCCCTGGTTCATGTAGGTAACAAAACGTATACCCGAGAGTTAGTTGAAATTAATTACGAACACATCCCCTTTCAAACAGTTTTATTACCAAGTGAAAGCAAAGTGGTTCGTTTGAACATCAAAAAACGTGGTGAAAAAATAGCATACATTCAAGGTGCCGGCGATGTGGTACCCGAAAGTCTGCAACAAATTGGGTACAATGTACGCATTCTAAAACCCGAAGAGATCAATCCTGAAACATTGAGTTTATTTGATGCCGTTGTTGTTGGGATTCGTGCTTACAATGTGGTAGATGCTTTAAAATACAAACAACAACAGCTCTTTGATTTTGTTAAAAATGGTGGTAACATGGTGGTTCAGTACAACAATAGTTATCGCCTTAAAGTAGATCAACTGGCGCCCTACGAGATAAATTTATCACGCGATCGGGTTACCGATGAAAATGCGAAAATAACGTTTCTCGACCCAAAAAATCCCGTATTAAATTATCCAAACAAAATTTCCGAATCCGATTTTGAAGGGTGGACACAGGAACGTGGGCTGTATTTTCCGGATTCCTGGAGTAATAAATTCACCCCGATACTTTCCATGCACGATAAGGGTGAAACGCCAAAAAACGGAAGCTTATTGGTAGCCAAATATGGAAAAGGTCATTTTGTTTATACCGGTTTGAGTTTTTTTAGAGAATTTCCCGCCGGCGTTTCAGGTGCCTATCGATTATTTGCGAATATGCTATCTTTAGGCAAAGAAGATCTGAGGAAAGAAGATAAATTGAAGCAATAACGAATAATGTCTGAGAAGGAAAACCATAGGCAGCCCTGGCAAAAATTATACACCATTGTTTTGGTGGCCAATGCTGTGTACATCATTCTGTTTTACATTTTAATGCAATTATATTAAAATGGGGGCACTTAGTTGGATAGATTGGACCATTCTCAGCATTACATTAATCGCTATCGTAGCCTATGGTACGTATCAAACAAGGGGTAGCAAAAATGTTCAGGATTATTTAAAAGGAGGTAACACCTCAAAATGGTGGACCATTGGCTTATCTGTTATGGCTACACAGGCCAGCGCCATTACCTTCTTATCTACACCGGGCCAGGCCTTTCATGATGGTATGGGCTTTGTCCAATTTTATTTTGGTCTTCCCATTGCCATGATCATTATTTGCATTGTTTTCATTCCATTATACACGCGATTAAAAGTTTATACGGCCTATGAATTCCTGGAAAATCGGTTCGATCTAAAAACAAGAACCTTAACAGCGCTCTTATTTTTAATTCAACGCGGTTTATCCGCAGGAATAACAATTTATGCCCCAGCTATTATTTTATCCGTAGTGTTGGGATGGAATTTGCTCACATTAAACATTATCATAGGTGTTTTGGTTATTATTTACACCGTTTCCGGTGGAACCCGAGCCGTTAGTGTTACCCAAAAACACCAAATGGGTGTCATCTTCGTAGGTATGGTTATTGCCTTTATTCTTATTGTTCAGGGTTTACCTCAGGACATCACTTTTACCAAAGCACTTGATATTGCCGGTGCCAGTGATAAAATGAATATTCTGGATTTTTCATTTAACCTTGATAATCGCTATACCTTTTGGAGCGGCATTATTGGAGGAACTTTTTTAATGCTTTCTTATTTCGGTACTGATCAAAGTCAGGTACAACGCTATCTTTCAGGAAAATCGGTAAAGGAAATGCAGATTGGCCTTCTGTTCAATGGCCTGTTAAAAGTCCCTATGCAGTTTTTTATTCTACTATTGGGTGTTATGGTATTCGTGTTTTATCAGTTCAATGAATCACCTTTGAACTTTAATCCTACAGCGACTGAAATGGTTATGAATTCATCGCATGCCAAAGAATATGAAGCACTTCAGAAGGAACAAGATAAGGTATTTCACGATAAACAAACGTTGATCAAAAATTTTGCGACATCAGAAAGTGCCAAATCAGCGCAGTATCTTAGAATCGCTGAAAACGTGAATAGAGAAATTCGTGAAGATGCACGGAAACTCATTGATAGAGCTGCCGAAGAAAAGGATCTAAAAGTAGAAAGTAACGATAAAGACTATGTGTTTATTCATTTTATTTTGAACAATCTTCCTCGAGGATTGATCGGCCTGTTATTGGCGGTAATTTTAAGTGCAGCTATGTCGAGTACCGCCAGTGAACTGAACGCTTTAGGCTCTACCACAACCATCGATCTTTATATTAGAAATAAAGCTGAAATCACCGAAGAACAGAAGGTAAAAGCCTCGAAATGGTTTACCTTTTTATGGGGCATAATGGCAATTCTGGTAGCAGGAATTGCGAATCTTGCTGAAAATTTAATTCAGTTGGTAAATATTATTGGTTCCATATTTTATGGCAATGTTTTAGGGATTTTTCTGTTGGCTTTCTTTTTTAAATTCGTAAAAGGCCGTGCCGTGTTCATCAGTGCGATTATCACTCAAATTGCAGTAATTGGCCTTTACTTGCTTGATCTATACGATAAAATAAATTTGCCATTTTTATGGCTTAATTTTGTAGGCTGTGCTATTGTTATTACTATTGCATGTATACTACAATTCTCTTGTAAAAATGAACAACTCAGAACAAACTAAACCGATCCAATGGGGCATTATGGGTTTAGGACATATTGCTACAAAATTTGCCAATGATCTGTTATATGTTAACGATACCGAATTATGTGCTGTAGCATCCAGAACACAAAGTAAAGCGGACGAATTCGCTGAAACCTATAAAGCAAAGAAAGCTTACGACAGCTATGAAGCTTTAGTAAAAGACCCGGATGTTGACGCTGTTTACATTGCTACCCCACATGCTTTACATCAGGAAAACACACTTTTGTGTTTGAATCATGGAAAAGCCGTTTTATGCGAAAAACCGTTTGCCATGAATGCCGAAGAGGTTGAAACCATGATCACAACAGCTCAAAATAAAAATGTGCTGCTTATGGAAGCTTTATGGACCTATTTTTTACCTCATTATCAATTCGCATTAAAAGAGATCCAAAATCCTCGTTACGGTAAATTATTAAAACTAGAAGCTAATTTTGGTTTTTTCAGAGCATTTGACGATGCCTCCCGTTTGTTTAGAAAAAATCTGGGCGGCGGTAGTTTATTAGATATTGGCATCTACCCTATTTTCGCTGCATTATCTACTTTGGGCAAGCCAAACCACATAGATGCTCAAGCTACTTTTTTTGATAATGGAGCCGATAGTTCCTGCAAGATGATCTTTAAATACGCATCCGGAGCAGAAGCCTTTTTAGAGAGTAGTTTGATTGAAGACCTTCCAACCGAGGCGACGTTTACCTTTGAAAATGGCCTGCTTAAAATTAACCGACAATTCCATACGCCAAGTTCAGTTAGTATCACCTACAATAGGAAGACAGAAACTAAAACTTTTGAAGAAGATACTTTTGGTTATTTTCATGAGATCAATCATTTTAATGCCTTATTGAGAAAGGGTAAAACTGAAAGTGATCTTATGACTTTCGAATTCAGCAGAAACCTGATCAGTTTACTGGACCAGGTTCGTAATCTCATTCAATTGGAGTATTAAAAGTCTGGTTTTATTAACTTTATGTTAAATAATTTTGTCTTTATGTAAAGTTTGTTTTACTTTTGTAATATCAATTTTAAAACAAACAGTTATGACAACATCTTATTTATTACCGCACAAATGGAAAACCCTGGGCTGGGTTCTCTTGATAATTGGTCTCATTGGCGGCGTTTATTTACTTTTTAATGATCTTGAAAGTAATTTATTAAAAGTTCCTGTTTTCAGTATTTTTGACGAACCGATCATAGGTCAAAAAGGAAACTTCCATATCATCGAAAATAGTTTTATGGACGAACTTACTTCGATTTTAATCATTATTGGCGGACTCATCGTAGGTTTTACCAAAGAAAGGATCGAAGATGAATACATTGCTAAACTTCGAACAGAGTCACTGATCTGGGCCATTGTGTTCAACTACGCTGTTCTCTTTTTGGGTATTGTATTCGTTTATGGCCTAAGTTTCTTCCAGGTTTTGGTTTTCAATATGTTTACCCCCCTGCTATTCTTCATTATAAGATTCAATTTTTTAAAATTAAAATCCAATAGCGATGAAGAATAATTTAAAAGTACAACGGGCTATTCACGATATGACTCAAGCCGATGTTGCAGAAAAGATCGGAGTGAGCAGGCAAACCATAAACGCTATGGAAAAAGGTAAATACGTACCTTCAACTGTTTTAGCTTTAAAACTTTCAAGACTTTTTGAAACGCCGGTAGAGAAACTCTTCGAATTAGAAAACAATGATTAATAAAAAAGCCACCGCAAAAGGTGGCTTTAAATTTTTATAGAAGTACGGCATTACATAGCTCCCCATTCCTTTAAGGAATCCTTGTTCATTTTTACATAATCAGCATTTCCGGCTGCTTCGGCACCGGCTAAAGATTTTTTAGCTGCATCAATGGCCGCGTTCTTATCACCGGCTTTAGCATAGATCAAGCTCATTTGACGGTAGTGCCAAAACTGGGGTTTCATCATGCTCATGGCTTTCTCCATCCATGCTTTAGACTTATTAATATCTTTATCACTGGAATAGTAATACACAGCTGCTGCGTAGTAATCGCCAGCACCCGGACCATTCATAACCTTATCAATAGCGCTTGTTACCATTTTATCTGTAGGCACTTCAAATGGAACGCCAACATAGGTATTGGCCCATTTGATACCTAAAGTTGCACCATTATTAGATAGATCATCAAAAGACAGTGTAAATGTTTCTGTGGTCATGGCATCTTCCAAGGAAGGTACATTAATCATGGCAGCTACCTTAGAATCATCCCATTCTTGCGGAGTTCCCCAATTGTTGGTATCTGTATAAAAGTACACATCCCATGAAGATTCACCCGGTTTGGTGTAAATAGCATAAGATCCAGCCTTAAGTTCTGTGCCTCCTACGGTTACCGGCTGGCTGAATGTAATTTTAGTATTACTGTTTGCACCGGTACGCCATAACACATTGTAAGGCACCAGATCTCCAAAAATAGTTCGACCGCGCATGCTTGGTCTGGAATATTCTAAAGTAACATCTGTGAGGCCCACTTCCTGTTTGATTGTAGTGGTTGGACTAGGTTGTGGGATTTCAATTTGTGCATCGACCGTTAAGGATACTGATACAACGAGTACACATAATAATAGATTTTTCATTGTCTGTCGTTTTGTTAGTTTTAAGTGAATCCTAAAATAAGGATTCCCACATTGTAAAACAATACTTTAAGAAAAATCTTGAAAATTGAGTATTTAAACTGGACCAAATAAATATTGATCCAGTTTTAAAAATTCTGTTTTACTTATATATTATTGAGAAACAGCAGTAATTGTTATTGGTGCGCATTGGTTGATATTTCCTTCGCGGTCGCTGGATTCAATTTGAACGGTGTGAACACCCTCAGACAAAACAATATTGAAAAACTCATAAAGACCGAAACTTCGTGCACTGGTTTCGGATTCTGGAGTCAGAGGAAGTTCGCTAGAGTTTGTTTTTGTTTCTACGACTACTCCATCTATTTTCAGTTTTACCCATAAGATGCCATTAAGATCGTCTAAGCCATGCTCATTGTCTTCTACTAGAAAACCGCCATCCGGATCCATACTATCAACTCCAATGTACAAGGGAGTTCCAGCTTGTACCTCATCACCGTCTTTAAGGTTAATATAGCCCTGGTATGTCGGGATAATTCCCATTTGAACATTGCCCGGTTCGTGCGCAAAATTATCGATATAAAAAATTTTTTCACTGACTATAAACTCCCCATTTTCGGTTTCCATTTCAATGCGATAATCACGCAAAGCACCACCTTTAAATCGCCTTTCGAAGTAGAAATAACCGCTCTGCGGATTGAAATCATCGGTCCAATTTTCAGCTTCGTTTTTTGCATCGATACCAACTAATCGTATTTGTTTGACACCATCCGGATGATGTACTTCAAACATCATTTCAATGTTTTCTACATCAACAGGAAAATAATCTACATCAGTATCACCTGGACGAATTATTTTGAAGACAACTTCTTCATTTTGATCAGTAGTTTCAGCAGTATTATCTGCAGGATTTTCGGGAGTACCATCCGAAGGATTTTCGGGGTTTGCTGCTACCGGGTCTTCTGGAGCAGGATTTTCAGAATTTGCAGTGCAACTTGATACAATAAGTACAATGGATAATAAAATTAATTTTTTCAAAGCAGGTCATTTTTAATAGTTAAGGGATTGCTAAAATAATGAATCATAATATGTTACCAAAGTTTTTTCGGTAAAGTTTTTTTCGATTTCTTAACAGTTCTTAGATCACGGCGATCAAAAAAATTAAAAAAATACAATATGGACTATTGGTTGATACTAAGGTCTCTTTATTATAATTAAATTTATTTTGTTTAACTTTTTAAGTATTTTGCTAAACATTTTGTATCTTTGACCTAAAATTAAAGGATATGGCAGCAAAAAAGAAAATCTCAAAAAATAAAATTATAGACCAGTTCATGGCTTATGTATTAGAGCATAATGAAGCTCCAAAATCAGTGTTTATTTTCGCAAAGAACAATGATTTTGAAGAAGCAGAATTCTACAAGTACTTCGCTTCATTTGATGCTCTGGAACGCAGCATTTTTGAAGCTTTTTTTGAAAATGCTATAAAGCTGCTTGAAAAAAATGAAGATTACACAATCTTTGATGCCCGAAATAAATTATTAAGTTTCTACTATACCTTTTTCGAAATCTTGACGGCCAACAGAAGTTATGTAGTTTACACATTGAGTAAGCATAAAAATACGTTGAAAGACCTGCGAATACTTACAGGACTTAAAACTCATTTTACAGATTACATCGAAAAACTTGGTATTCAGCTTTTAGATTTCAAACAAGACCAATTGGATAAAATTCAGGACCATTCTCTCAAGGAATCTGCCTGGTTCCAACTTTTAATCACCATGAAGTTCTGGATGGATGATACATCGCCGTCTTTTGAAAAAACAGATATTTTCATTGAAAAGTCTGTGAATACGACATTCGATGTTTTAGATGTCGCCCCGTTAAAAAGCATGATCGACCTGGGAAAATTTTTATTCAAAGAAAAAATTAAAATGAGCTAAACATTGCCAATGAAGACCATAGATAAAATACCTACTTCCAAAATTTCCCGCGCCAGCAAACTTGTTAAAACAGGTGCCAAGGTGGGCGTAAATTACCTAAAATATTACGGTGATAAAATATCAAAATCGGAACTGGAAGCGCGAGAACGCCTGAATCAAAGTAATGCCGATGATATTTATGACAGCCTGAAACAGATGAAAGGAAGTGCCTTAAAGGTGGCTCAAATGTTGAGTATGGAAAAAAGTATTTTACCTAAGGCCTATGTTGAAAAATTTTCGTTATCACAATTCTCGGTGCCACCATTGTCTGCGCCACTCGTAATCAAAACTTTTAAAAAATATTTTGGGAAACATCCCAATGAACTATACGATACTTTTAACGCAACTTCTGTTAATGCTGCCAGCATCGGTCAGGTGCATGTCGCAGAAAAAGATGGGAAAAAACTTGCTGTGAAAATCCAATATCCGGGAGTTGCGGAGAGTATTGCTTCAGATTTGGCTATGGTAAAACCTGTAGCCATGAGTATGTTCAATATCAAAGGAAAAGATTCGGATAAATACTTTAAAGAGGTAGAAAATAAACTAGTTGAAGAAACCAATTATATATTGGAAGTGCAACAAAGCAAAGAGATCGCTCAGGCTTGTAAACACATCCCTAATTTGAGATTTCCTGAATATTACGAGGAGCTTTCATCTGAACGCATTATCACCATGGATTACATGCGTGGTAAACATTTATCGGAATTTACTGCCGTGAATACCGATGAGGAAAAAGCCAATCGTCTTGGACAGGCCTTATGGGATTTTTATATGTATCAAATTCACACCTTAAGAAAAGTACATGCCGATCCGCATCCGGGAAATTTCTTAATATCTGAGGAAGGAGAACTTATTGCACTCGATTTTGGTTGCATGAAACAAGTTCCAGATGATTTTTATAAGCCCTATTTCGATTTGGCAAAGAAAGAAAATATCGAAAATGAAGCTTTCTTCAAAACCAAATTATACGAACTGGAAATTTTAAAAGAAGATGATACCGAGGAGGAAAAAACCTTCTTCACGGGTATGTTCTATGATATGTTGAGTTTATTTACGCAACCCTTCCATGCCCAAACTTTTGATTTCTCAGATCCTAAATTCTTTGGAAAAGTGGCTGAACTCGGCGAACGCTATTCCAAAAGTACAGAACTGCGTAAAATGAATGGTAACCGGGGATCGAAGCACTTTATTTATATCAATCGTACCTTCTTCGGACTGTATAACCTCATGTTCGATCTCAAAGCCAAGAACGTTAAAATAAATAATTTCATAAATCTATAATGACCTATTTTAGTGATACTGACATTGAAAATCTGGAACATATTTATAAGATCAATCTTATTAACAGTTGTTCCGGTTTTAAATCGGCCAACCTTATCGGAACCAGATCGAAAGATGGTATCGAGAATGTGGCTGTATTCAGCTCAGTAACACATTTAGGTTCCAGTCCGGCTTTATTAGGCTTTTTTCTGCGGCCAACAACCGTATTACGAAACACCTATGTTAATCTCAAAGAAACCGGCGAATACACCATAAATCCAATTCACCACGATATTATCAAAGATGCACATCATACGTCTGCAAAATACGATGCATCTATTTCAGAGTTCGACGTCACCGACCTTCAGCCAGAGTATAAAGACCCGTTTTCAGCGCCGTTCGTAAAAGAATCACCACTTCAACTAGCAATGGAATTTGTAGAAGAATATCCAATTAAAGCAAACAACACCATTCTCGTAGTTGGGAAAATTAAAGCTTTGTTTGTGAATGATGATCTTATTGAAAGTGATGGCTTCATTAATTTGGCCAAAGCTCAGATTGCCAGTATCAACGGTTTAGACGGTTATGCTATTCCGGAATTGAAAGCCCGTTTTGGCTATCAACGCCCTAAATCCTGAGCCTATGAAAATTCTTGTAACAGGAGCAACGGGTTACATAGGAAAGCGCTTAATCCCCATATTAGCAGACCAAGGACATCATATTGTTTGCGCAGTTCGTGATACACTTCGCGCAGAGAAAAGTTATATTGAGGATGAAGATATTGATGTTATTGAGGCCGATTTTTTAAATCCGGATACCTTAAAGAATATTCCCGACGATATTGATGTCGCCTTTTATTTGATCCATTCCATGTCGAATACCTCCAAAGATTTTGAGACGCTGGAGGAACGCTGTGCGATCAACTTTAAAAAGCGTTTAGAACAAACCCATGTTAAACAAGTTATCTACTTAAGTGGTATCACTAATGAGGAAGAACTTTCTAAACACCTGCGGTCCAGAAAAAATGTTGAAGAACACCTGAGCTCATCCAAATATGCGCTTACTATATTCAAAGCAGGAATCATCGTTGGTTCAGGGAGTTCCTCGTTCGAAATTATTCGTGATTTGGTTGAAAAGTTACCGTTTATGGTGGCGCCAAAATGGTTACACACTAAGTCCCAGCCTATCGCGGTGCGCGATGTTCTTAGGTTTTTAATAAGAAGCGTAGGGCGTGAAGATCTGTACAACAAATCCTTTGATATTTTCGGACCGGAAACCCTTACTTATAAAGACATGTTGCTTCAGTTTGCGGAAGTCCGCGGATTGAAACGCTACATTCTAACGGTTCCGGTAATGACGCCACGCCTTTCCTCCTATTGGCTGTATTTCGTCACATCTACCTCTTATAAATTAGCGGTTTCATTGGTGGATAGCATGAAGGTTCAGATCATTGGAAAACCTAGTGACATAAACAAAACCTTAGATGTTCAACCCATTTGCTATCAGGAAGCAGTAAAACTCGCTTTTGAAAAGATCGAACAGAACAGTATTATTTCCAGTTGGAAAGATTCCATGGTTAGCAGTGGCCGTTTGCGAACCCACATGGATCGCTACATTAACGTACCAAAATATGGTTGCTTTAAAGATTATAAGGAACGTAAGGTGACAGACATTAAAAAAACTTTGGATAAAATATGGAGTATCGGCGGAACTAATGGTTGGTATTACGGTAACTTTTTATGGAAGGTTCGCGGTTACCTGGATAAACTTTTTGGCGGTATTGGTTTACGTCGCGGGCGTACGAGTCCAACGGAACTGGATGCCGGAGATGCTCTGGATTTTTGGCGCGTCATTTTTGCCGATAAATCGAAAAAACGCCTTTTGCTTTATGCTGAAATGAGACTGCCTGGTGAAGCCTGGCTGGAATTTAAAATTGAAGACGGTCTGTTGAAACAAACCGCTACGTTTCGACCTCGTGGTTTATGGGGACGCTTATATTGGTTCAGTGTATTACCGTTTCACGGGTTTATTTTCAAGGGCATGATAAATAAACTGGTTGATGTCGCATCATAAACAACATTTACCGGAAAAGATCTGTCCGACCTGCGGATTGCCATTCAGCTGGCGTAAAAAGTGGCGCAACAATTGGGAAAATGTAAAATATTGTAGTGAAAAATGCAGACGAAACAAGACAACATCGGATTAGTTTGGTTTAGAAATGACCTCAGAACACAAGACCAGGCCGCTTTAAAACAAGCTCTGGAAAACCACACAAGCATACTGGCCCTGTATTGTTTCGATCCCAGACATTTTGAAGACACAATCTTCGGATTCAAAAAAACCGAAAAATACCGCGCCAAATTCCTTATTGAAACGGTTCAAAATTTAAAGAAGGGTTTAAAAGATCTCAATATCGAATTATTCGTTTTCTATGATCGTCCGGAAATTAAAATTCCTGATCTCATAAAAAGCTACAATATAAAAGGTATTTATGCACAAAAGGAATGGACACAGGAAGAAAAAGCGGTAGAAGACGCCTTAGTTTCCAATGTAGGCGAATCTGTAAAACTACTTACTTATTACGATCAATTTTTATTTCATCCGGATGATATTCCCTTAGCTTTTTCTCAAATTCCACAGGTGTTTACAGTTTTCAGAAAAAAACTGGAAAAAGAAGCTTCGGTTCGACCGGAACAAATAACCAAAGCTACTGAAGCCATTTCAGATATTAGAAATGATACTGAAATACCGAGCCTCGAAGATCTTGGATTTGAATCTTTTGAAACCCACCCAAATTCAGCTTTTCCATTCCAAGGTGGTGAAGAAGCAGCAGAAAAGCGACTTCAAAATTATTTTTTCAAAACAAAAAAATTAGGGGTTTACAAAAAAACACGCAACGGTTTAGTTGGAACCAATTACAGCTCCAAATTCTCAGCCTGGCTGGCTAACGGAAGTATTTCCCCCCGCCATATTTATTGGCAGATCAAAGCTTTTGAAAAAGAGCATTTTAAAAACCAGTCCACCTATTGGCTCATTTTTGAACTCATCTGGCGGGATTATTTTAAATATATCAGCCTGAAGCACGGCGATACTATTTTTTATCTGGGTGGAATTTTAAACAAGAACTATTCCTGGCGAACCAACGAAAGTGATATTAAAGCTTGGATCGAAGGTAGAACTTCCTCCGATTTTGTAAATGCTAATATGATAGAATTAGCCGAAACAGGTTGGATGAGTAATCGCGGCCGACAAAATGTAGCCTCTTATTTTGCAAAAGACCTTGAACTGGATTGGCGTATTGGTGCTGCTTATTTTGAATCGCTACTTATGGACTACGATGTTCATAGTAATTATGGCAACTGGATGTATGTTTCCGGAGTAGGCAATGATCCAAGAGATCGTAAATTCAATGTAAAACTACAGGCCGAGCGCTACGATCCGCAGGGGAAATTTCAAAATCTGTGGCTACAAAAAACCCTTTTTTAATTTGAAGACACTCCGACTCATATTAGGCGATCAGCTACATTGTAAACACTCCTGGTTCAAAACTCAGGACGACATGGTTATTTATGCCATGTTTGAAATGCGTCAGGAAACGGATTATGTAACCCATCATATTCAAAAGGTTATTGGTTTTTTTGCTGCGATGCGTCAGTTTTCAGAAGATTTGAAATCTCATGGCCATGAGGTTCAATATTACAAGATCAATGATCCCGAAAACACTCATAATCTGAACAAGAATCTCAAAAAGATCATTTCAGAAAATAACATAACGTGTTTTGAATACATCGCTCCGGATGAATATCGATTGGACCAGCAACTTTCAGAATTTTGTCAGGCACTTGATGTAGAATCAAAATGTGTTTCCGCAGAGCATTTCTACACGGAACGTAATGATCTCGCCAAATTCTTTAAAGGCAAGAAACAATACCTCATGGAAAATTTCTACCGTGATATGCGTAGAAAACATGATATTTTAATGGTTGGTGATCAACCTGAAGGTGGTAAATGGAATTATGATAAGAGCAACAGAAATAAATGGAAAGGCGACGCTCCCATTCCACCCTACAAATATTTTCAAAATGACGTCACAGAAATTGTAAAAGACATTGAAAACGCACAAATAAAAACCATTGGATCCTTTAGCTCAAAAACCTTTCACTACCCCATTACACGAGAACAAGCCCTGGATCAATTAAAATATTTTTGCGAAAACCTGCTCATCCATTTTGGGGATTATCAGGATGCCATGCATACCGATCAGGAATTTTTGTTCCACTCCAGATTATCCTTTGCGATGAACTTGAAACTCATCAGTGCGCAGGATGTCGTAAAAACGATCCTTAATTACTATCGGAAACACGGCGAACACATTGATATCTCCCAGGTTGAAGGCTTTATTCGTCAAGTTATTGGATGGCGCGAATATATGCGCGGTATGTATTGGGCGTTTATGCCGGAGTACAAAACCTTGAACGCTCTGGAAAACACCAATAAATTACCTGAATTTTTCTGGACCGGGAATACCAAAATGAACTGTTTGAAACATGCCATCACCAACTCCCTGGAAAACGGCTATGCGCATCATATCCAGCGTTTGATGGTTACAGGAAATTTCGCCTTGTTAGCACAGATCGATCCGGACGAAGTCGATGCCTGGTATTTAGGTATTTATGTGGATGCGATTGAATGGGTACAACTACCAAACACACGAGGTATGAGCCAATTTGCTGATGGCGGTAAAATAGCAACCAAACCTTATGTTTCCTCCGGATCTTACATTCATAAAATGAGTAATTACTGCTCCGGTTGCCATTATGATAAAAGTAAAAAAACAGGAAAAAATGCTTGCCCATTTAATAGTTTATATTGGAATTTTTTGGACGATAAACGACCTCAATTGGAATCTAATTTTAGAATGAAAATGATGTACAGTTTGTTGAATAAAATGGACTCCAAAAAACTTTCTGAGATCAAAGAGAAGGCAAAACATATAATTGAAAACCCCGATGACTACTAAACCGGATTTACATGTAGTATGGCTGAAACGAGATCTTCGATTGGAAGATAATGAGGCAATATACAATGCCCTGGCTTCCGGTAGTAAAGTGCTGTTGCTATACGTTTTCGAACCTTTACTTATAAATGATATTCATTACAGCCAGAGACACTGGGATTTTATCAAACAGTCTATAGTCGACATCAACGAGCAATTAAAACCATATAATTCCAAAATTCTAGCCGTGAGTTCTGATATTATCGCCGCCGTGAATCAATTACTTTCCAGTTACAACGTAAAAAATATCTATTCCCATCAGGAAACCGGTATTTTGGTAACCTATGAGCGTGATAAATCCTTCAAACGCTTTTGCAAGAATAACTGGATCAATTGGCATGAAAACATCAATAACGGCGTGCAGCGAGGTTTAAAGAACCGCGACCATTGGAAAGACCTTTGCGATACCTTTTTCAGTATGGAAACGCTTACATTCAATCCGGGAGAAGGACAATTACTTTCTATTGAAGCTGTAGCGGAATTAGAACGGTATTTCAATGTCACGAATCTGGCTACTAACATGGATTCGCCATTTCAAAAGGGAGGCCGCTCCACAGGCTTGAAATATTTAAATTCATTTTTTGAAGAGCGCCATGTGAACTATATGTTTCATATTTCAAAACCGGAATTAGCTAGAATGAGTTGCAGTCGAATTTCGCCTTACCTGGCCTGGGGAAATCTATCCGTTCGGGAGGTTTACCAATACGCCTATAGAATTAAAGATCAGGCAAAAAACACTAAAGCCATCGAATCCTTTATGTCGCGCTTGCGCTGGCAGTCCCATTTCATACAAAAGTTCGAAATGGAACACACTATGGAAAAAGCCAGTATTAATAAAGGATTTCATCGTTTGAAAAAATCCATATCTGAGCAATATCAAGAGGCATGGCGAAAAGGATTAACGGGATATCCGCTTGTTGATGCCTGTATGCGTTGCTTAAATGAAACCGGATATCTTAATTTTAGAATGCGTGCCTTGGTAGTTTCCTTCTTCACTCATAATTTATGGCAACCCTGGCAAGACGCTACAACGCATTTATCTCAAATGTTTTTAGATTTTGAACCGGGAATTCATTATCCACAGTTACAGATGCAAGCCGGTGAGACCGGCACTAATATGTTGCGTGTTTACAATCCGGTAAAAAATAGTTTAGAACACGATCCTGAAGCGAAATTCATTAAAAAATGGGTGCCTGAACTGAAAGATCTTGAAACACCTTTTGCCCATCAGCCCTACTTGATGACTGACATGGACCAGGAGTTTAATAACTTCCATCTTGGAAAAGATTACCCCTATCCAATCGTGGATATTGACGAAACCCGAAAACGTGCTACAGATGTATTATGGAAAATGCGAGAAGATCAATTGGTCAAGTCAGAAAGTAAAAGAATTCTTAAAAAGCATACTGTTTCTAAAAATCGTAAACAGCAGTAAATCAATAACTTTACTATTTTAAAAAGAGTTAAACGGCTTCAAATTGTTAATTTTGTTTAATTTTTTAGAAAAAACTTTAAACATTTTGTATCTTTGAGTAAATAAGTTCCACCATGATACTCAATAGCACATATAAAAATAAGGAAGAAAAGCAGTTACTGGAAGATCTTGTTGGAAAACCATTTTCTTTCTTAGAGTCCTTTAAAATGGGAGGCATCGGATCGAAACGCATGATCATTAGAGATGTGAGTCCGAACCTTCAAAACTTTATAAACAAAGTATCTGATATCAATTATGCTAATATAGAGCTGCGAAAAAGCGGCATATTAGTTTACATCAATAAAGGCCTTCAGAATTTTACCTGGGCCATCCCTTACTACCAGTTGGTAATGTACAAAACCAATGGAGCTAGCATTCACGCGCAGGGTCGGTTTATTCAATTTAAAAATAATAAGACGTTTAAAGAAAATAAATCGTTCTTCGAAAAAATGCTTGACCAAAAAATAAAATACGATATGCAATATAACTTCCAATACGTATGAGTTTAAGTATTGAAGATATTGACAGAATTATCGAAATGGCCTGGGAAGATCGTACCACTTTTGAAGCTATTGAATTTCAATTTGGTTTGAATGAACAAGAAGTGATCGAACTGATGCGCCGGGAAATGAAACCGAGCAGTTTTAGAATGTGGCGAAAACGCGTTCAGGGCAGAAAAACAAAACATGAAAAACTAAGAACTTTTGAAAAAGGACGGTTAAGGTGTAGCCGTCAAAAACAAATAACACACAACTCAATATCAAAACGATAACGTGCTTTGATTAAGGTTTTGAGTTCCTTAAGACAGCACATAAAAAAGACAAAAATGATTACAGAATCTTTGAAAAAGAAAAACAACGGCCACCAATTAAACGGATTTACACCTGAAGAAATTGGCGATGATCACCTTTATACCGGATTAGAAACCCCGATGAAACCTGATGCATTCAAAATCTCTGATGATGAGAAGAAAGAACGTATTGCCATTTTATTCGAGGAAATAATGGATGTTATGGGCTTAGACCTTACTGACGATTCATTACAAGGAACTCCGAAACGCGTGGCGAAAATGTTCATTGATGAGATCTATTCCGGATTAAATCCTAAAAACAAACCGAAGGTAGCCTTGTTTGACAATAAGTACAATTATAACCAAATGCTTGTTGAAAAGGATATTACCTTTTACTCTAATTGCGAACATCACTTCGTTCCAATTATTGGTAAGGCTCATGTAGCCTATATTTCCTCGGGAAAAGTAATTGGTTTATCAAAATTGAATCGTATTGTACAATACTATGCGAAGCGACCACAGGTTCAGGAGCGATTGACAAACCAAATTGCCAACGAGTTAAAAACCATTCTTGATACTGAAGATGTTGCGGTAATTATTGATGCCAAGCACTTATGTGTATCTTCCAGAGGTATCAAGGATGATACATCAGCCACGGTAACAACCTATTACGGAGGGAAATTTAATACTCCGGAAAAAATCAGAGAATTACAAAATTATTTAAATCACTAAGTTATGGATGTAATAGATAAAGCTTTAGAATTTGAAAAAACAAGTTTAAGATCGTTATCGACCAGTGACCGCGTTAAAATTTCGCGTGAAGCCAAAGCCTTGATTTTAGATTTAAATGAAATTTATAAAGAAGATCATGACGCCGATATTATGGATCTTATGAAACGCTTAACCGCAATGAAACGGAAGGTTGAAAAACGCTTAAAAGGTGCGTTAATGGTTGCTTAATCAAGGATTAAAACCTTAAAATTTCCTTAATAAATAGTCCTTAAAAAAGTAAGCGTCCTTTATTTTGTTATCTTGCAAATTGGCCAAAAAAATAACCAATTTTGGATTACAACAAACAGATAAAAAGACATACGAAATTATGGAACTTATTGAGAAGGCTTTAGAGTTTGAAAACCGAAAGCATACGTTTAAAACCACGAGCGAGCGTATAGAATCTTCTAGAGAAGTAAAAGATTTAATACTGAGTTTGAACACGATTTATAAAAAAGATAAAGATCCTGATATAATGGATCTTATGAAGCGTTTAACGGCAATTAAACAAAAAATAGAAAAAAGGCTCAAGGGCAGGCCATAATGAATTAAAAATGCCCTGACACTTTATGAAAACACTTGTAATAATAGGTGGTAGTAAGGGTATTGGCAAAGCGATCCTTGAAAAACACCTCGATCAATTTAAAATCATTAATATCAGCAGAACGTCTCCAGACATCACTCATGAGAATCTGGAACATCATTCTTGTGATGTATTGAAAGATGAGCTCCCTGAAATCGATCGTATTGATAAATTAGTCTACTGTCCGGGAAGCATCAATTTAAAACCCATAGCACGTTTAAGCACTGACGATTTCAGAGAAGATTTTGAGATTAACGTTATTGGAGCTGTTAAAGCGATTCACAAATATTTACCTACTCTAAAACAAGGCGAACATCCGGCGGTGGTACTTTTCAGTACCGTTGCCACTAAATTAGGTATGCCCTTTCACAGTAGTGTTGCAGCAGCAAAAGCCGGTGTGGAAGGATTGGCAAAATCCCTAGCAGCCGAGCTGGCACCTACCGTTCGCGTTAATGCCATTGCACCAACCGTAACGGATACGGATTTAGCATCTAAATTGTTGCGAAATGACAAGTTGGTTGATAATATGAAAGAGCGTCACCCTTTAAAAAAATATTTGGACCCTAATGAAGTAGCTGATATGGCAGCGTTTTTACTGTCCGAAAAGGCGGCAGCACTTTCGGGGCAGGTATTTGAAATGGATTGCGGTATTGTAAATCTAAAAATTTAAGAATGAATCCATTGAAAGCCTTCGTTTCAACGTTATTTTCAAAAAATACCATGGAAAAGAAATTAGACACCACCAGTATTTACGACATCGAAATTAATAGTTTGGATGGTAAGCCATTAGATTTAAAAACCTTTCAAGGTAAGTTTATGCTTATTGTAAACGTGGCCTCAAAATGCGGATTTACTTCGCAATACAAGGAACTTCAAGCGCTATCCGAAAAGTATTCAAATGACCTGGTTGTTATCGGCGTACCTTGTAATCAGTTCGGACATCAGGAACCTGGCACTGCCAGTGATATTCAATCGTTTTGCGATGTGAATTTTGGAGTGACTTTTCCGATGACCGAAAAAATAGAAGTTAAAGGCAAAAATCAACATGCTCTTTATACCTGGTTAACTCAGGAGATCAATAATGGGGTTAAAGACTCGAGTGTACAATGGAACTTTCAAAAATATTTGATTGACAGAAAGGGAAATTTAGTTGATTATTATTCCTCGGCAACAAATCCCTTAAGTAATAAAATTACGAATCATATAAGTTGATCAAACCACGTTTAGTTTACCAATTTTAAGTAAATATGAAGTTTGCAAAATACCTTACCCTATTTTTGATTATCAATTTCGGAGCTCTTGGTTTGGGTACGATCTTAATGAATAATGGTCCGCAAACCGCCTGGTATACCAATTTAAATCAAGCACCCTGGACACCACCGGGATGGTTCTTTGGTGTGGCCTGGACTACGATAATGATCTGTTTTTCAATTTACCTGGCCTTCTTATATCCCTTAGTTGACAAAACGAAATTGCTATCACTATTCGCTGTTCAATTTTTCTTTAATGTCATTTGGAATTATATTTTTTTCAATCAGCACCTCATAGGTGTCGGACTTATCAGCATCATATTGCTTACCATAGTTGTTGGAAAGTTCCTTTTCGATTATCGCCATGTTTTAAAAACTAAAACCTGGTTAATTGCTCCGTATTTTATTTGGCTTTGCATCGCCTGTTCCCTGAACGCCTATATCCTTTTTAATAATTAATTAATTTGCCTTGAAAATTTACACACTACATAAAAAACAAAATTTACCCATCAGTAAGGAAACTGCCTGGGAATTTTTATCTGATCCTAGAAACCTGAAGACCATTACACCTGATTATATGGGGTTTAATATCCTATCAGGTGCTGACAGACCGATGTTTTCCGGCCAGATCATCCAATATATCGTAACACCTGTTCTGGGTATTAAAACCAAATGGGTTACAGAGATTACCCATGTTCGCGAAGGTGAGTATTTTGTTGATGAACAACGATTTGGACCTTACGCATTATGGCATCATAAACACTTCATTAAAGAGATAGATGGCGGTATTGAAATGGAAGATATTATAGATTATAAAATACCCTTCGGCTTTATTGGTAGATTGACGCATCCAATCCTGGTTAAACCAAAGCTAGAAGAGATTTTCTCCTATCGGAAAGAAAAATTAGAAACGCTTTTCGGGAAGTACAAAAAGTAACAATACAATGACTCAAAAAGTAACTGTATTTTGGTTTCGAAGAGATTTAAGACTGGATGATAATGTTGGGTTCTACGAAGCTTTGCGAAGTGATTATCCAGTATTGCCCATATTTATTTTTGATACTGAAATATTAAATAAACTTCCGGAAAACGATGCGCGCGTGAGTTTCATTTACAAAACGCTTCAAAGCATGCGTGATACGCTTCAGAAAGAGCATGGCAGTAGCATAGCCATGTATTTTGGAAAACCTGAAACCGTTTTTAAAGATCTTATTGAAACCTACGACATTCAGGCCGTTTATACCAACCATGATTACGAACCTTATGCAAGAGAACGCGACGCAGCAATTAATGATTTATTAAATGAACACAAAATTGGCTTCAAGACTTTCAAAGATCAGGTAATTTTTGAAAAAGACGAAGTGGTAAAAAATGATGGGGATCCCTATGTGGTTTATACGCCTTACATGAGAACATGGAAAGAAAATTTCAAGTCTCATAATCTGGAAATATTCTATACAAATTCCTATCTCGACAACCTGATTCAAAATTCACGACTTCCTAATTTGTCGCTTTCCGACATGGGTTTTAAAAAATCATCTCAGGAAATTGCAGATTATGATGTAAGGCCAACACTGATCCAGGAATATGAAGCTACACGTAATTTTCCCGCTGAGAACGGCACTTCACGCTTAGGCCCGCATTTAAGATTTGGTACCGTGAGTATCCGAAAAATGATCAAAAAAGCAATCGCTGAAAAAAATGAAATCTTTTGGCAGGAATTGATCTGGCGCGAATTCTTTATGCAAATTCTTTGGCATTATCCACAAACGGCAACCAAAAGTTTTAAATCGAAATACGATCGCATTCAATGGCGAAATAATGAAGCAGAGTTTAAAGCCTGGTGTGAAGGTAAAACCGGATATCCATTAGTGGATGCAGGAATGCGCGAACTCAATGAAACAGGTTTTATGCACAACCGTGTTCGTATGCTTGTAGGTAGCTTTTTATGCAAACATCTTTTGATTGACTGGCGCTGGGGTGAAGCTTATTTTGCTGAAAAACTTCACGATTATGAAATGGCAAGTAATGTAGGAAACTGGCAATGGGTTGCCGGTTCAGGTGTTGATGCTGCTCCTTATTTTAGAATTTTCAATCCAACAACACAGATCAAAAAGTTTGATAAAGATCTGAAATACATAAAACAATGGGTTCCTGATTTTCAGGAATTAACTTATCCTGATCCCATAGTAGATCATAAAGCAGCTCGCGAACGTTGTTTAAAAGTGTATAAAGAAGCTTTAAATTAATTTCAAACCAAACTTATTCATAGAGAAGAACATAGCTTTTTTAAATTGTTACCATTCATCGATTTTTTTTACACTTCATCATTTTGTTTAACTTTTTTTAAAATTTATTAAACAATTTTATTATCTTGGAAGGGCAAAAAAAATTGTAAAATCATGAAAACTATCAAGTTAACTAAGACTCTCCCGAATCTATTGAAACTTTCCCTTCTCATGATTAGTTTATTGTTATTTACCTTTTCTTGTAGCGAAGAACCTGTAAATAATGCTCCTGTAAACGAACAAGAACCATCAATTGTTGAAACCCTGGCTTCTTTCAATGCTACGGCCAAACATGGTAAGTCAAAATCCTATTCAGATGACGAAGACGATGCAGATGATGATAACTACTCTGAAGACGGTCCTACATTCGAAATATTAAGTCTAGCCTTAGCTAAAACAAAATTAGCAAGTGTAGTCTCCAAAAATCGACTCACCGTATTTGCTCCAACTGATGAAGCTTTTATGGCCGCGGGTATTACGAAGCAAAATGTAGCCGATATACCAAATATCAAGAATATTCTATTATATCATGTCCTTCCTCAAACCGTGTTTAGTTATGACCTTAGTTCAGGTCCGGTAACGACAGTTGAAGGTACTGATGTTGTTGTTAATGTAAGTGACATGGGCGTTATGGTGAATGATGCTCAGGTAACCATGGCGGATATTGAAGCTCGAAACGGAGTCATTCATGTGATTAACAAGGTACTTACACTACCTTCAGGAAATTTAGTTGAAACTGCTTTAAGTCAAGCTCCGGAATTTTCTGTTTTGGTTCATGCTGTCCAAAAGGCAGGTTTGGTTGAAACCCTGGCTAATGGTGGACCATTTACGGTTTTTGCCCCTACAAATCAGGCGTTTATAGACTTTTTAGGTGTTACCGATGCAGATGAAGCTATGGCGACTATTGACGGGCTCGATGCAGATACTGTAGGATCAATTTTATTGTATCACGTTTTGCCGGGCTATGTTTTCAGCTTCCAGTTATCAAACGGTTTTGCCACAACAGCTAATGGTGCAGCTGTAAATGTGAATCTTGATATGGCACCCAAAGTTTACATAAATGATTCTGAAGTTATTGGCGCCAACGTACAAGCAACTAACGGATTAATACATGTTATTGATAAAGTTTTAGTGCCGCCAACACTGAATTTAGTTGACACTGCCGCAAGTTATGATCCTGAATTCTCAGTGTTACTTGCCGCTGCCACAAAAGCCGGATTAGTAGATGTTCTTAAGGGTGAAGGTCCTTATCCACAACTCACGGTATTCGCTCCAACCAATCAGGCCTTTATTGACCTGTTAGAGGTTGCTGACGCAGATGAAGCCATCGCAGCAATTGATGGTCTTCCTGTTGAAGCTGTGCAATCCATTTTATTGTATCATGTTGTTGAAGGGCGTGTGTATTCCAGTGATCTCATGAGTGGTCCTGTAACCACCTTGAACGGAGATTTCAACCTGGATCTTGGTACGCTAACAATAAATGGTTCGGTACAATTAGTGCCAGAACTATTGAATGTTCAGGCTACTAATGGCGTAATTCATGTCATCAACGGTGTGCTAACACCTTAAAATATTAAAGCTAAGTAATTGATTAATAGCGATTTTGTAAATTTCCTTTTATAAAAAACCAATTGACTTAGTCCAAAGGTATAACTGACTCCCTGGTTATACCTTTTTTTATTTGGAAAAGATGAAATTTAAATGATGATTGGAATTGCTATTTAGGCGATCCGTTCAATATTCGCACCGATAGCACGCAAACGGGTATCTATATTCTCATAACCTCTATCGATCTGCTCAATATTCATGATGGTTGAAGTTCCTTTCGCAGAAAGTGCAGCGATCAACAAGGAAACACCGGCACGTATATCAGGTGATGTCATGGTAGTCGCTTTTAAAGTAGATTTAAAATCATGACCAATAACTGTGGCACGATGCGGATCGCATAATATAATCTTAGCGCCCATATCAATCAATTTATCCACGAAGAATAACCGACTTTCAAACATTTTTTGATGGATCAGAACACTCCCGCGAGCCTGTGTTGCTACAACCAAAATAATACTTAAAAGGTCCGGCGTAAAACCAGGCCAAGGCGCATCAGAAATGGTTAAAATGGAACCATCAATAAAACTTTGAATTTCATAACCATTGGTATGCGCAGGAATATGAATGTCATCACCGCGTTTTTCAACAGTAATCCCTAACTTTCTAAAAACGTTAGGAATCAACCCTAAGTCCTTCCAGGAAACGTCAGAAATGGTCAGTTCACTTTTTGTCATGGCGGCTAAACCGATCCAGCTACCTATTTCAATCATATCAGGCAGCATCGTATGTTCCGTTCCGCCTAAAGCATCAACACCATCAATGATAAGCATATTTGATCCCACACCGGAGATCTTCGCCCCCATGCGGTTTAACATCCGGCATAACTGCTGTAAATAAGGTTCACAGGCGGCATTATAGATCGTAGTTTGACCTTCCGCCAGAACAGCTGCCATAACAATATTGGCAGTTCCGGTTACAGAGGCCTCTTCAAGTAGCATGTAAGTCCCCTTTAATTTTTTGGCTTCCACACCGTAAAACTGATCTTCACGGCTGTATTTAAAGCTTGCACCCAATTTAATAAGGCCTTCAAAATGAGTATCCAAACGACGGCGACCAATTTTATCACCACCTGGTTTAGGAATATAGCCTTTACCATATCGTGATAATAACGGACCAACGATCATGATCGAGCCACGTAAGCCACGACCATCTACTTTGAAGGCATCGGATTGGAGGTAATCCAAATCGATATCATCGGCCTGAAAGGAATAACTGGAGTGTGATAACTGCTCCACTTTAACTCCCAGGTTCTTTAATAATGTAATGAGTTTATTAACATCAACAATATCCGGAATGTTGTGAATAGTTACCTTTTCCGGGGTAAGTAATACGGCACATAAAATTTGTAAGGCTTCGTTTTTAGCTCCCTGTGGTTTTATACTTCCTTTTAGTTGATGACCACCTTCAATTTTAAATGTTCCCATAGATTATTTAGTAACGCTTGCGATGTTTGCCAGATCCTTTTTTGTGATGTTGCTTTTTCGTGTGTTTTCCTTTAGACCTCATTAAACTTGAAGCATCGGACAGATCTTCATCAGTATTCTTTAAATTAATTTTCCCACCTGAAAGTTCATATAAGTGATCATAAATCACATCATCCTCAACGGTATCTTTATTCCAATTCAGAAAACACTTTTTCATGTGGTTGGCAATGGTATAAACCAAAGCTTCTTTTAAATCGCCATCCTCCCACGTATTAGCAACGTCGATCATGGTTTTTATATTGTTCCCGTAGAAACGATATTTTGGAAAATTTTGAGGATATTTCAAAGGATCAGGTCGTTCTTCAAAAATCTCTTTGGTAGGTTTCTCGTAAGGAGAATCTACATCCAATTCGAAGTTCGCCATGATAAACAATTGATCCCAAAGTTTATGCTGAAAATCGGGAACATCGCGCAAATGCGGCTGCATGTTACCCATAACGGCAATAATGGCTTTGGCCAAATTGTTGCGTTCGTCTCTGTCTTTAACTGTTTTAGCGTGGTTGATCATTTTTTGAAGATGTCTTCCGTATTCGGGAATAATCAAATGTTCACGCTCTGTGTTGTATTCTAAATCGTCGATCAAAATAAATGTGTAGCTTAAAAATTAGTGCATGTAGTATTGTGCCCTCGCAAAATACAAAAAAAAGAACTAAAGGCTAATAACGCCTTCAACTTTTTCTGCGACTTCCTTGTATTTAACAATAACGGTTTCAGGATCCTTCATTTCAACATTTACAGAAACACTAATATAATTGCCGTTTTTAGATTCAGTAGTTTGAATTACAGCTCCCATATTATCAAAAATATGCTCAATTGTATTTTTTTTGAAAGCATCTGATTTAATAATAAATTTATAAAGATATTCAGAAGGCCAGCTGCTCGTATCGTAAAGTTGTTCTTTCAGTTTCTTATAAAAAGCTTCAGTTTTTGAAGATTCACTCATAGTCGTTTTTTAGGTTACAAATATACAGTTTCATAGCTTAAAATTCCTATTTTTACAGCTAAATTAACACCTTTTGAACACAAAACGCATTGTTATAACGGGAGGTCCCGGAACAGGAAAATCAAGTATAATAAAGACCCTTATGGATCGCGGTCTTACCTGTCTTGAAGAAATTTCCAGAGAGGTTACTTTGGAGGCTCAAAAACAGGGGATTGATCAGTTGTTTTTAAGTGATCCTTTACGATTTAGCGAAGCCCTTTTAAATGGCAGATTAGAACAGTATCATCACGCCAGGAATTTAAAATCTGATACGGTCTTTTACGATCGCGGCATTCCGGATATTGTGGCCTATATGGATTTTGCTAACATGAAATATCCCGATACTTTCGTTGAAGCCTGTAACGAACATCCTTATGATGCTGTTTTTATACTAAAACCCTGGAAAGCGATTTACAAAACAGATAATGAACGGTATGAAAATTTTGAGGAAGCCAAAGTGATTCATAAACACCTTGTTAACACGTATCAATCCTATAACTACCAACTTATTGATGTCCCTTTTGATACCGTTGAAAAGCGAACAGATTATATTTTAAATATTATCAATTTGTAACATGGAGCATCCTGTAAAGCTACTGGAACGCTATTGGAACTACACGGAATTCAGACCGCTTCAAGAAGAAATTATTGAAGCAGTGCTTTCCGGGGAAGATACTTTTGCACTGCTCCCTACAGGTGGAGGAAAATCGCTTTGCTTTCAAATACCGGCGCTGGCAAAACCGGGAATCTGTATCGTAATATCACCTTTAATCGCCTTAATGAAAGATCAGGTGAAAGCCCTACAAAATAAAGGCATTAAAGCTCTAGCACTAACCAGTGGCATTGGAACTGCGGAATTAGATACGCTTCTGGATAATGCCATTTACGGAAATTATAAATTTTTGTACCTCTCCCCGGAACGCTTGCAGCAGGAATTGGTTCAGGATCGTATCAAACAAATGCCGGTGAATCTCATTGCGGTTGATGAAGCCCATTGTATCTCGCAATGGGGAAATGATTTCAGACCGGCTTACAAAAACATCTTAAGCCTCAGACAATTGCATCCAGCCGTAAATATGGTGGCACTTACGGCTTCCGCGAAACCAAAAGTGGTGGATGATATTATTACGGCATTAGACTTTATGAATCCTAAGGTATTTAAAAGTTCTTTTTTCCGTCCTAATTTAGCCTATATGGTTTTTCATGAAGACGACAAGCTCTATCGTTTAGAGACCATCCTTAATAAGAATCCGGAGTCTTCGATCGTTTATGTTCGCAATAGAAAAAGCACTTTGGAAACCAGTGCGTTTCTAAACGATAAAGGTCTTTCTGCAACGTATTATCACGGCGGTTTGTCGTCTGTTGAAAAAGACCGAAACATGCAGGACTGGATGCAAAACCGGAAACAGGTCATGGTGGCAACCAATGCCTTTGGCATGGGCATTGACAAACCGGATGTTAAAACGGTAGTTCATTTGAATTTACCCGAAAGTATTGAAAGTTATTTTCAGGAAGCCGGTCGCGCGGGCCGAAATGGTAAAAAAGCATTTGCAGTAATTTTAAAAAATAATAGCGATCCGGATCTTGTAGAAAATCAATTCTTAAAGGTTTTACCCGATGTTAAATCTGTGAAATTTGTGTACAAGAAGTTGTGTAGTTATTTTCAGATTCCCTACGGAGAAGGCGATTATAATACCTTTAATTTTGATTTTACAAGTTTCTGCAAAACCTATAAACTCAACACCTTATTAACTTATAATGCTTTATTGGTTTTAGATCGCAATAGTGTCATTAGTTTATCAAGACAATTCAAAAACAAGGTCAGTCTTCAATTTAAAATTCCAAATAAGGTTTTATTGAAATATTTGGAAAACGATGGGAAAAAAGCCCTTATAGTTAAGGCCTTACTAAGATTGTATGGTGGCGTTTTTGACCAGGAAACACGTATTAATACGAACAAGGTATCTGATAAAGCAGGCGTTTCGGAGAAAGAGATTATTCATATTTTAGAAACCCTTGAAAAAGATGATATCATCGAATTCAAACATATAAAAACAGACGCTCAAATCACCTTTATTGAACCTCGTGAAGACAGAATCACCATAAACCGAATCGCGGAGATCATAGAGCAACAAAATAAAGTAAAACAGGATCAGGTTCATGCCATGCTGGAATACATTGAAAATGAAAATGAATGTAAAAGTGTTCAACTATTACGATATTTTGGTGAGGAAAAAACAGAGGAATGTGGTATTTGCTCGGTATGTATTGAAAGAGAATCGCAATCAAAACCTTCAGATCTAAAGCACCTACAGAAGGAAATTGTTTTGCTTTTAGAGCATTCTGATTTGTCTTCCAGAGCAATTATTTCGAAATTAGATGCCGCGGAAAATGATACGAAACAGGTCCTTAAATTCTTGTTGGAAAAGGACATTATTAAAATAACAAAAACCAATACATATTCCCTGAGTCATTTATAAGTAATGACTTCCGGACTAAACAATAAAAAAATGATGAGTGATCTAAGAATAGTTTTTATGGGAACCCCGGAATTTGCCGTAACACCCTTGAAAGCACTGGTAGAACAAGGGTATCGTATTGTTGGAGTAGTTACAGCACCGGACAGACCTGCAGGACGCGGACGAAAGCTTCAGGAAAGTGCCGTAAAAATCTATGCGAAATCTCAGGATTTAAAAGTTTTACAGCCTACAAACCTAAAAGACCCGGAATTTTTAAAAGCACTCGAAAGCTTAAATGCAAACTTACAGATTGTTGTGGCCTTCAGAATGCTACCAAAAGTAGTTTGGCAACTTCCTGAACATGGAACTTTTAACTTACACGCCTCCCTCCTGCCCAACTACCGTGGTGCTGCACCCATAAATTGGGCTATCATTAATGGTGAAACAAAAACGGGAGTTTCCACCTTTTTTATTGATGAAAAGATAGATACCGGAGATATGATCCTTCAGGAAGAAATAGATATTGATCCGGATGAAACTGCCGGCAGTCTTCATGATAAACTTATGAACCTTGGTAGCCATTTGATCTTGAAAACAGTTGAATTAATAAGGAAAGGTGAAGTATCCACCAGCCCACAGCATGATTCTGCAAACATTAAACCTGCACCAAAATTGGATCGGGATAACACCAAGATCGATTGGAATGCGCCTATTGACATCATTTCCAACCTCATCCGAGGATTAAGTCCATACCCTGCAGCATGGTGTACCCTGAAAAATGATTCTGAAACCCTGGATGTAAAAATATATGCTGCCAAAAAAATGAAGGCAGCTCATAATGAAGCCCCCGGAACTATTTTCACCACCAAAAAAGAATTAAGAGTGGCAGCTCCAGATGGTTACATCATAATAGAACAAATAAAACTCCCCGGGAAAAAATTAATGGACACGATTTCATTGTTGAATGGTTATAGCTTTTCTACCGACGCGAAAATGCTCTAAACCCTTGATAACAGTGATAAGTTTAAAAAATGCGGCAAATAATCTAGGCTTTATTAACAAATATTCGAAGTTATCAACAAAACACGTGATTTCCCTTGCTATTACTTGCATGATTGCATAATCCGTATAAATTTGTAGAGGATTTAACAAAATTGTTTAACCAATTAATAACTAAATTTAATATTATGAACAAAACAGATTTAATCGACGCAATGGCAGAACATGCCGGAATTACAAAAGCTGCTGCTAAAAAAGCTCTAGAATGTATGCTTATTGAAATTGAAGGCGCTTTACAGAAAGGAAACAGAGTTTCTTTAGTAGGTTTTGGATCTTGGTCAGTATCTAAAAGAGCTGCAAGAGAAGGAAGAAATCCTCAAACTGGTCAAACTATAAAAATAAAAGCTAAAAAAGTTGTTAAGTTTAAAGCTGGTTCTGATTTAGCAAACGCGGTGAACTAATTTAAACCACCTATTTAACATAAATCAAGCCTTCAGTTTCTGAAGGCTTTTTTTATATCTCAGTAAAACTTTTGTTTTTTAAGAAATAAATATTAGATTTAGTAGCAAAATTCCTCATAATATGGTGCAAATCAAGCCGAAAAAAGGAGATCTGCTTATAGCTGAACCAGCTATAATAGGCGATGTATCGTTTAACCGATCTATCGTCTTATTAGCAGACCACACTGAAGACGGATCTATTGGTTTTATTTTGAATAAACCTTTAGAATATACCGTTCAGGATCTGATTCCTGAGCTGGAAGCTACATTTAAAGTCTACAATGGCGGCCCTGTGGAACAGGACAATCTGTACTTTATTCATAAGGTACCTGAACTCATTCCTAACAGTATTGAAATTTCGCTTGGAATTTATTGGGGTGGTGATTTTAATAAAGTGGCTGAACTTATTAAAAAAGAAGCTATTAAAGAAAACGATATCCGCTTTTTCCTGGGATATTCCGGTTGGGATAAATCGCAACTTGAAAGCGAACTCAAAGCTAATTCCTGGGTTGTTACTGCAAATGTTTACAAGAAAGAGATCATCGAAAAGGATTACGAATCCTTTTGGAAAGAAAAAATGTTGGAATTTGGTGGCGAATACAGCATTTGGTCTAATGCCCCCGAAAACCCAAGCTATAACTAATTAAGCTAAAATTTTCTCATTTAAATTTATTATCAATTTTTCTCCAATTGTTGAGGAAAATGTTTTTTTCCTGTATTGGCTTATGGGCTGGATACCTGTGATCACATTCGTGATAAATAATTCATCAGCCTTTTGAAGTTCAAAGGGAGAAATTGAAGCCTCTTCGATAGTAAAATCTTCCAAAGATTTCCCCAATTCTAAAATTTGCTGGCGCATAACACCCTTTAAGCAACCATCAGCTAATGGCGGTGTTTTAATGGTCTTATCTTTCACTAAAAACAAGTTACCATTTAAAGCTTCAACAATTTGCTTATCAGTATTCAAAATGAGGCAATTATTCAAACCATTTTCTTTAGCATAAATACTTCCAACCACATGAAGTGCTTTGTTGTTCGATTTTAAGGTTGATAACAAAGAAGGTGATACATAATAATCCTTAAAAAGATCAACCTCATAATGACCTGTATTCAAATGATATTCAGTATTTTCCAGTTTATTTGTTGATATCACGAAACCTACATCATTGGATTCCGGCGTATAGTAGCCACCTTCTTCCCGATATACAAGTAGTTTTATACGAGCAGTATCATCTTTAAGTGCATTGGCCTCAAGCGTTTTTAAGATTTCATCCTCTAAAAATTCCATGGTAAAGTTCATGGGAATTTCCATCCGCATTATACGCATGGAAGCCATTAATCGAAAGTAATGATCCTCCCAAAACAACAGTTTACCCGAGGCGTATTTCATCGTTTCGAATAAAGCGTCACCATAATTTAATCCCCGATTTTCTGCTGAAATAAATTGTTCGTTTTCCTGAATTGTACCGTTAAAATTTTTCATAAAAAAAGCTCATTCTTAAGAATGAGCAAAGATACTTTATATTATATAATTTGAAGGCTTAATTAGGCAGAACCTAAAACTTGTTTCAGATCAGATATTTGATTTTCCCAAAGCATTTTTGCTTCATCAATTTCATCTTCTTCCGCAAAGTCAGTAACCATTAAAGACACATCCTTTGTAATCTCATCAACCTGAATTCGAATTTCAAAATAATAAATTTCCTCTTCATCCTCTACCCAACGAAATTTTACACTTTCACCACTCTTTTTTCTGATCAAACGGGCCTTTTCTTCACTCCCATCCCAGATAAAGGTAAAATACTCACCTCTGGAATTTACATTGTCTGAAAACCATTCCGATAATCCGGAAGGTGTGGATATATATTGGAAAAGTAATTGGGGGGAAGCATGTATAGGGAATTCTAGTTCAAATTTAATTTTGTCGTCCATAAATAGTCGTAAAATTTAATGATGCCCAATATATACATTAATTGATAAGTTTTACAATTATTTTCTAGAATATTTTCAAGAATTTATGTTTGCACGGATTAATAATGTTATTATCTTTGCAGCCTTAAATATGGCGAGGTAGCTCAGTTGGTTAGAGCGTCGGATTCATAACCCGGAGGTCTCGAGTTCAAATCTCGATCTCGCTACAACAGCAAAAGTTCAACACTCAGTGTTGGACTTTTTTTATGCACGTTACCGGGAGCTTGCTCACGAGTAAAAGTGGATAAAAATAGTAATGCGCTAGCATTTAGACTTTTGATATTATCCAGCTTCCCAAAAAAGATTATTAAAATCTCGATCTCGCTACAACAGCAAAAGTTCAACACCTGGTGTTGGACTTTTTTATGCACGTTACCGCGAGTTAGATTCCTGCCTGCGCAGGAATGATAAATTGTATTTAATATATTGATAGTACTTGTCATTCCCGCAAAGGCGGGAATCCACATCGTTCCTATTCTGGTAATGAAAAAATGGATTGTCATTCAGAGCGAAATGAAATGAAGCGAAGAATCTCAAAACAAGCGTATTTAAATCCTAAACATGCTATCAAAATGATATTCATCATTTTATCTCCCTTCAACATTTAATAGCTTTACTAAGACCCTTAAAACTTGAGGGTAAACCCCTTTAGTTTACAAAGTAAAACGCGTTTCATTTAATCTCTTTTAAGGTGAAAATTTCAGCAAAAATTCGGATCACAACCGGTTATATCATTAATCTTGTTGTAATTATTGCAATCGGTATCATTTATCTTAACCAGATCGCTTCACTAACTGAAAACGTAGCCTGGCACTGGGTATTATTCGGACTTATTATACTTTCCATCGGTATGCTCACTACCGTTTTTTTTATGCTGAAACACCAATTGAAGATTAAAAAACAATATGAGTTAGACTTAATAAAAAGTAAAAAACTACTTCAGTCTATTATAGATAATACCTCCAACCCCATCTCTGTTAAAAAATTGAATGGCGAATACCTTTTGGTAAACAATCAATACCAAAAATTGTTTCAGTCCAAAGCCGAAGACCTTATTGGAAAAACCAATCACGATTTTCTGCCGAAAGCTGTTGCCGATCGCTATCGAAATTCCGATATGGAGGTCATCAAGGAAGAAAAAGAAATTCACATAGAGGAAACTATGGAACAACAAGATGGCGAGCATATTTATCTCTCTGTAAAATTTCCATTATTCGACAACACAAACCGCATCTACGCCATTGGATCGATCTCAACCGATATCACCGAGCGAAAAAAAACAGAGCAGTCTCTTAAGGCCGCCAACACGTTCTTTGACCTGTCCATTGATAGTCTTGTTATTGCCGATAAAACTTCCTTCGTAAGAGTGAATCCTTCATTAAGCAATATATTGGGATACACGACTTCTGAACTATTAGCAAAGCCTTTTTCATCCTTTATTTTGTCTGAAGATCTTACGCGAACTTTTGAAGAGATTAAGACTTTGGATGAAGGTAAGGATATTATCAATTTTAAAAATCGATGGATTTGTAAAGATGGTTCAACCAAATGGCTTACCTGGAATGCAACCCTGGATAAAAGTACCGGACTCATTTATGCCGTTGTTCGGGATATTACCGAAGAACTTGAATTAAAACAGGAAGCTGAGGAAGAACGCAATGAATTACTAGAAAGTCAGCAAAAACTGAATATGATCCTTGAGAATATCAGTGATGGCGTTATTGTTGCTAATTCGGATAAGCAAGTGCTTATGGCAAATTATAGTGCTAATGAATTGTTTAAGATCGAAGATGATTACAGTATCTCCTTTGATTTTTCCGATCATTTTGAAGTATTCTATCCGGATGGAAAGACCACATTTCCATCTCAGGAATTGCCTGCACAACGCGCTTTAACAGGTGAGATCACCAATGATGTTGACGTGATCCTCAAAAATCTGGAAACCAAAGAGAAACGAAGAGTTTTACTTAGTGGTCGACCTATAGTCAATAGTCAGAATATTGTGGTTGCCGTTGTTGTTACCATAAAAGACATCAGCGTGTATAAAAAGTTGGAAGAGGATCTTGAGAGAAAAGACATGGAATCGCGAACTGTGATAGGTTATAAACGATCTCAGACCAAAAAAGGTAAGACCAAGACCTCCAAATCAGCTGAATAACGTTTAATAAGTCAGACTAAAAAAATTAAGTATGAAAACGATAGAACACCAATCCATTAAAATACCCGTTGGAGACAAGGAACTTCAGGGTATATTAACCATTCCCGTAGATGCCAAAGGATTGGTTATTTTTTCCCATGGAAGTGGCAGTAGCCATTTGAGTCCACGAAATCAATCGGTATCAAACAAATTAAACGATCATGATTTTGCTACTTTACTTTTTGATCTTTTAACGCCGGAAGAGGATCAAATTTATAGCAACCGATTTGATATCCGGATGTTAAGTGAACGTCTTATAACGGCTACGGAATGGGCCCATAATCAGGAACCTCTTAAAGATCTTCCTATTGGATATTTTGGAGCAAGTACCGGCGCTGCATCAGCCCTGAACGCAGCCGGCGCTTTAAGATCGCACATTAAGGCGGTAGTATCTCGTGGTGGCCGCCCGGACCTTGCCGATGCTCAGCTTATAAAAAATGTTTCGGCTTCCGTACTGTTATTAGTTGGCGGTTGGGACCGGCAAGTAATTCCACTAAATCAGGTTGCCTTTCGATTGTTGCCCAATAGTGCCAAACTTGAAATTATACCCGGTGCTACCCATTTATTTGAAGAGCCCGGAAAACTGGAACAGGTTACCGAAACGTCGATCAGATGGTTTCAAAACTATTTAACTCCTTAAAAATTAAAATTATGTTTACTGATAGAATTCAAGCGGGCCATTTATTAGCGGCGGCTTTAGGCGATTATAAGAACACAAATTCAGTGGTGTTGGCTGTACCCCGCGGCGGTTTACCCATAGGTGCCATTATTGCCAGAGCCCTCAATCTTCCCTTAGATATTGTTCTTACTAAAAAAATAGGACATCCATATAACCGGGAATATGCCATTGGTGCGGTAAGTTTAAAAAGTAAAATTCTTGATCCCGAAGCCTCCAGATCAGTATCTCCGGCTTATATCCAGGAAGAAATAAAACATCTGCGAACTGCCTTAAAAGACAAAATGAATTTGTATTATCAGGGGGATGAACCTTTGAAACTTAAGGGCAAAACCCTGATTGTTGTAGACGATGGTATTGCCACGGGAAATACCATTTTAGCAACGGTAAAACTACTGGCTAAAGAAAAACCAAAAGCGATCATTATTGCCATACCTGTGTCGTCTAAATCAGCGTTGACAAAACTTCAAAACTCCAATGATGTTTCTAAGGTGGTTTGCCTGTTGCAACCTGATAATTTCTATGCTGTAGGGGCATTTTACCAGGATTTTTCAGCGGTTTCAGATATGGAAGCCATTCAACTTTTAAAAGAGAATAAGAACAATCAAAAGATGAATTATACGCCCCAGGGATAAGTTTCCGGTATTTGATGTCCGTCGGGTTCTAGATGCACCGGATGTAATGCAGACGTTTTGTCTATATGAATAAACGCATCGTATCGCAAAGGAATATCACTAGGAACATAATTACCAAATTGCTCGTATTCCGGTTGATAGACCACACCAATAGCCCGATGTTTAAATCGCTTATCAAAATCGTGATCATCATGCCAGCCTTTGGTGGTAAATACCAGGTTCTCTCCTGCTCCGGCTTCGTGTAAAATAGACTCCCAACTATCTTCGGAGGCTTTAGGAACTTCCATGATCTCCATAGGATCACCCCAGTTCCTACCGGCGATTACCGTGCCTTTATAAGTTCCAAAACCAATCTTGAAGACCTCATCCGCATCATGATATACCGAAACCAGTTCTCCAATGTTAACCATGCCTTGCTTGCTCATATCAGTTGCCCGGGCATCACCCACATGGGTATTATGCGCCCAAACAATAGCTTTTGCATCATCGCCATGAAAATCCATTAAACGCTCCAAGGTTTCTACCATATGCCGATCTCTAACATTCCAGGAAGCACCGCCACCCTTCATCATAGTGCGATAATATCGCTCCGCATTCACGGCAACCATGGCATTTTGTTCCGTATTGAAAACGGCTTCAGGATCGGTATTATAAGTTGTTATTTTACTTCTAATATCCCGCAATAAATCAACCACTTCTGTTTCACAGGTCTTGGGGATAAGCCACGTCGCTCTGGCATAATCAGTACCTTCAAATCCAAAGGGCTCAAAGCACTTCACAGCTTCCATCGCTTTTAAATAGGCTTTAATATCTGTGTTTTTGAGGTATTTCATTAAAGCATCTAGCGATTCCCCTAAACTATAAACATCAAGACCATAAAATCCAACTTTATGCTTGGTCGATTTTTTATTGTTGAAATCTTTCAGCCAGTCAATAAACTCAATAACCTCCCAGTTCGCCCACATCCAGGTTGGCCAGCGGTTAAATTCACGAATGGTCTCATAAGCATTCTTAGCATGACCATCATAGTGCTTAACATATCGGTTAACGCGATAACAATCCGGACTATCCCCTTCAACCCCAACAAAAGAAAAGCCTTTTTCTTCTATCAACCGTTTGGTAAGGATAGCCCGCCACAAATAAAATTCATGCGTGCCGTGTGTAGCTTCTCCTAAAAGTACATATTTGGCATCGCCTATTTGTTCTATTAATGCATCCAGATCTCGGGGTTTGTTCAGAGTTTGAGCACGCCCTTTGATTTTATTAATTACAGCTTCGGATCGCTTTACAGCGCTTTTCGAATTTTCAGTTTGAGTTCTCATGATAAAAACATGTTATTTTATTGGTACAAAATGGCGTTCCATGATGAAGCGGAAAATGGCAGATCTTCCCTATCTAATTCATAGATTTTTCTGCCTTGCAAAAACAGGGTAACGCAAGCCAAATTGGTTAGGCTTACATTGGGCGACACATGTTTTTTGGCAATAACCAGATCATTGGTTTCGGGATTGAAAGTTCCCCAACTTTCATAGCCTTTTTCTAAAAATAAAATGGCCACTTTTTTGTGGAACATCGCCTTAAATATCGTTTTCATATCAAAGGCTGTTTCAGGGGTGTAGAGCTTATCTTTAAAAGATTTTAGGTCATTTTGGAAACGTGTTCTTCTTAATGGCGCCAACACGTGTTGCGCTTTAGCTTTTAGAACTTCTAAATTTTCATCTGGTTTTAGATTCGGTAGGAATTTATGAAACAAACCTGGATACGAATTGATCTTTTTATACGTTGCACATAAATGCTCCAGACCGCAAATAACAAGTGGTCTTTGCGCCGTATTCAATATCGGTAGAATACCTTTATTCACAGCTCTGAAAAATTTTTGAATTTCCAATCCTGAATCATCTTTTCCAGCACCCGAACCATGCATTTGTAACGTTTTGCTGCCTTGCTGCACACTGTGGTATTGCAAATGGTTCTCTTTGAAATCATAGCCTACTGTTTCTTCAAGAACCAAAGGCATAAGATCCTCTATCACCCGTTCTGTGATCGTGTCATTTTCAATTTCAAACAATTTTGCCTTATCAGATTCAAGCTGTAAAATATAAAAATCGAAAGGCTCAGCATAATGCACGATCAGTGGTTTTAAATAAAATGAGGCATTCACATACACGAAGGATTCCGGTGAAAAATTGAGCCTGATGGTTTCAAAAACAGTATCAGATAAAAAAATAGCTAGTCCTGCAGATTGTTCGCGCCAAAACGCATTGTCATCTATCAGCCTGGTTATTGGTTTTATTTTTTCGGTAATTACCTTATCCTGAAAACCTAATGCTTGTAAAATATCTTTTAGGTTTCGCAGTTCATTTTTCAAACGCAAATGATCTTCCTGTTCCAAAACCGCTGATCCGTAGCGATGGGTTGGGATATATACAGAAATACATTCAGCATGATGTACTGAAGCCAGATCTTCTATGATTTTTTTATTTAAATTTTTCATGGAAACAACTTATTTGGGTTACACAATGATGTCCTTTAAAGTTAGCTGAGATTCCCTTGAAAACATAGGACATAAGTCTCATTCTGAACCACTTTTATCACGGTTCATTTCATTTAAAAAAGTGACTTCCGAAATGATTTTTAGTGATATAAATCAATTAGTGAACAACTAAAATCAGGTAACTTGATGATAATCATTTTAGGATCAGGAGCTATTAAATATCTTTAACGACATCACCAAAATTGCAAGATCATGTGGAAAACAGAGGAGACACTATCCATAAATGGTTATTCGGACGAATCTGAAAAGACCTTGTTAGAATTTGATCTTTTTGAAAACAAGGATACTTTGGTATTCAAAAAAGGTCAGGTTGTTTATTTTGAAGGCAGTTCGCCTCAGGGTATTTATTTGATAAAAAAAGGTAAAGTAAAAGTTAGCAAATCCAGTTGTGGTGGTCGCGATTTTATTACTCATATTGCCACTGAAGGCGATATTCTGAGTTATGGCGACCTGGCACTAAATAGCCGTCATTCCGGCTCTGGTGTCGCATTGGAAGAAACCATCATATTTTTTATTTACAAAAGAGATTTTCAGGAAGCCTTGAAGGAACACCCTGAGTTTTTTGAACATTTTCTGGATAAAATGATTATTTACGTACGACAAATGGAAGCCAAGGCTTCTCAAATTGCCTACAAACCGGTTCGAGGTCGGTTAGCAGATGCCCTATTATATTTGGATACTAAATTTAATGGCATGCATCAAGATGCCTCCGAGATCAGTATTAACCGAAAAGATCTTGCCGGACTTATCGGAACCGTGAGAGAAACTGTCAATCGTTTATTGTCGGAATTTAGAGCTGATGGCTGGATCGATACTGATGGCCATAAAATTCATATTCTAGATCAAAAGGCCTTGAAGAAAACCTCTCAGATGTATAATTAACTAACGAATAAAAACCATTAAATATCCCACATCAGGACTATGAAAGTCATTCGTTTTAAGAAAGATAAGACCTAACTTACTGTAAAATTAAAAGTTTCATAAAAAGTAAAGAAGTCATGACAAAGCGCATTGAAAATTTAAAAGACGTTTTCCTCGTTAGAGGACGCGAATTATATAACGCATCAATAAAGGAGCAAAAAGAATTGCCAAAGATGCAAAAACAGGTTACAAATGAAGGCTTAAAACAGATCATTGATCTCGAATTGAGTTCTGCATCAAAACAAAGTCTGAGATTATACGATTTTCTGTCAAAATTTGAAATTAAACCCAAAGGTGAAAAGGATGAGTGCTGTCACTCCATCATCAAAGAAACCAATAAATTGTTGGCTAAAACAACCGATAGTTTTGTAAAGGATGTCGTTGTTTTGGAATCTATCCAACGATTGAACCATAACAATATGGAAACCCTGGGCACCCTGGCCACCTATGCAGATGAAATTGGAGAAGGGAAAATTGCAGCGTCTCTGCACGAGTTAGTCGACGAAGAAAAACGAATCGACAAGAAGTTGTCGGAATTGGCAAAGCTAAAAATCAATAAAAAAGCTGCTTCAGTATTCTAAACGTTTTAAAAGGTGAGTCTGTGAATGAGAGGCAGTTATAGAGCAAGTTATTTTATATCCTGGTTACATTGTTCTTCATGATTAATTAATAATGATGGATACAAAATAATCACTTGTTCGTAAGAGGGCGGTTTAAAAACCGCCCTCCGTATTGAAAATGTTTTGTAAATCAAAGAGATACATCCTGCTTTAAGGTGAGGACCGGTTTAAAAATATCACCAATATTTTGCAAGCGTTCTGGCATGTTCTTTATCGTAAAATCTGCCGGTGTTATATGGGCTTTGGCTACTTCCTCCCAGGAAATTGGGGCGGAAACAGGAGCTTTTTTGAAGGCTCGCACCGTATACGGTGCCGCGGTATTCCGGCTAATCACATTTTGCATATAATCAATAGTTACTTTATCTCCGGCATGGGTTTTTTGACCCTGTCGTTCTGAGGTAATTAATCGGGGATAGCGATCCATTAATTCCTGATCGATGGTTTTTGCCCATTCCCGAACAAATTCAAAACTGTATTTTGCTTTGATCGGAACATAAACATGCAGCCCCTTGCCTCCTGAAGTTTTGGAAAAAGATTTCAATCCGTGCTCCTTCAACAAATCGCGGAGATGTAAGGCGGCCTCGAGCACCTTTTTAAAATTGGTTTTCGGACTTATATCCAGATCGAAAATAACCATATCAGGATATTCATAATCCGGCATTTTTGAACCCCAGAGGTGAAATTCTATACCACCTTTTGAGGCTAGCCATAACAAACCTATGGCCTTATCTAATAAAGGAACCTGAATACTTTTATGCTGACTGATCTCATCGTAGGATGCCGTAGTAAAATGATCATAATGATCGGATTCTTCATCAAAATTTCGTTTGTAATAGGAGAAATCGTTGATACCACGTGGAAAAAATTGAACCGTAAAAGGGCGTTCTTTGAAATATGGTAAAAGTGTAGGCGCCATCGCCTTGTAGTACTCTAAAAGCTCAAGTTTACTAATGCCTTCACCGGGCCAATAAATCTTTTTTGGATTTGAAATGACTAAGTCATGATCGTCTATCTGCCATACTAATGGCGAAGTAGCAGGTGATTCCATAATTTCTAAAAAATATTGACACCTTTAAAACAGTAAGGGGGAATCCAAGATTCCCCCCTAATCTAAAATCCCACGTATAAGGTAAAATTTTAAACTTCAAGCTACAGTTATTACGATGTTATCTTCCAACCTAAATCTTCTGACGACCATCACAGAAAAACTAATTCATCCCAGAGGTTATTTTCGAAAAAATAAACCAAGTTTCAAAATCAGAATTAATGCAATCCAACTGTTTCCAGTTAATCCTTTATCGCTAACTTGATACATCAAATGTATAGCGAAACTATGAGGTTTACAATGACCTACGTGTGATGGTTAAGTGATTATAGTCACTTCAAATAGTTTCAACCAAAATGGGTTAACGTTTCAATATTTTGAAAGCGATCTCACGACCCTGACCCTGGAACATGGCCAGATTGATCCAAAACCAGGCAAATTGCTCCATAAGCTGGAATTTATCATTACCTCCAATATCATAACACGTTTCAAAACCAATATCAAGCGATAGTTTTTTAGCAACTTCCTTCGCTTTATGACTATCGCCGGCAACAAAATTATCAATGCGATGACCACCATAAACCGGATTTTCCATATTGTTAAATCCCGTTGTATTAAAACATTTTACCACATCCCGTGTTTCCGTATTGTTCAAAATAGCATCCGTGGTATTCGTAAATCCCTGAGGTCCTTTGCCCATGATGATATTCATGGCATCTATAATAATTTTGCCGTTGGTATTCCCAAGGGATTTAGCCACTTGATCAGCTAAAAATGCCGGCGTAGCCAGTACAATAATTTGAGCTTTATTCACGGCTTCTTTTATGTCATGTACCGTGGTATTGGCATTTTGTAACAAAGATGCTCCCTTAAAATCAGAAATGTTTCGAACACCGAGATAAATAGTATGTCCGGCCTCAGAGAACTTTGTAGCAAGAGCTCCGCCAACATTTCCGGTTCCTATGATTGCGATAGTCATCATTTAAATTTTTAATTGTTCTACAATTTTTTGGGCAGTAATTTCACCACTCATGTTTTGTTGTCCGGTAATAAGGTTTCCGTCAACAATAGCGAATGGTTTCCAGGCCTCCGACTTTTTAAAGATAGCACCTTTTTTGATCAATTCATCTTCAATACGCCAGGGCATGACCACCGCATTAACTGCCGCATTAGCCTGATCTTCTTCGGCATTGGTAAAACCTGTTATTTGCTTGTTCGCAACCAGAAATTGTCCCGATGCATCTGTTATGAAATTCAATACCGCAACCCCATGACATAAGGCTGCTGCAACCTTGCCGGATTCGTAGAAAGATAAAAATAGTTTGTGTAAATTTTTAGCACCTTCAAAGGTAAACATAGGCGATTGTCCACCGGCTACCATGATCGCATCATAATCATCCGGATTTATAGCATCCAGCGATTTGGTGTTTTCCAACTGTTTCATGAAAACAGCATCATCAACAAATTTTTTACTTAACGCGTCCCAGGCAGAATATTGACTGCTATCATTGGGATTACTCATCGGGTCCATAATCACCTGACCTCCCGCCGGACTTGCAATATCCCAGTCTATGTCTGAGTTATTAAAAACAGAAATTGGGTGAAACAATTCGGAGGCCCAAAAACCAACCGGATAATGAAGCGTAGGGTGTTCGGATGGATTGGCTACAACAATTAATACATTTTTTTTCATAGTGTTTTATTTTGTGAAACCAAATGTCGAATTAATACTTTATTTTTCCATGTAATACACTTTTAAGTATGATACATACTTTTTGGAAAGTATTAGTATTTAAAGTACTTTTGAGTATGCCGGACTTCATTTACAATGGTAAAACATATTATAATCCAGTAGAATTTGCCATGGATCGGATTGGTGGCACCTGGAAAATGCCTATTCTTTGGCGTTTAAAGGATCGTGTTATGCGCTACAGCGAACTCAAACGTGATATCCCGCATATTTCTGATAAAATGCTAACCACGCAATTACGAGAACTGGAAGCAGATGGGTTTATACACCGAAAGGTTTATGCCGTTGTACCACCGAAAACGGAATACAGCATGACGCCAAAAGGCATGGAATCCATTACCATTATTGAAACCATCCGCTCTTATGGATTGAAACTCATGGAAGAATCCAAAATCAAAACAGGATAAAGGCTTAACTTGAATTTCATGTTGAGGCCAAATTTCACTATTTCCGAAGAAATTCAGTCTTGATGATTTGACGCGTTTTATGCCTTTCAAATTAAAAAATTTCCTCTAGAGCCTCGTATTTTACTTTATCTAAAATATCAGGGACATCACTATCAACTTTCGTACTAAACAGATCCTTACTCACCGGATAATAATCTAAACTTTTATCTGGATAAGGCGTTGCTAAAACAGAGGCAATAACCGATTCATCTTGCTCATCCGACAGCCAATTATGAACCTGTACATCCGTTAAGATCACCGGCTGACGCTTTTTAACATTATGGATCTTTTCGAAAAGTGGACTTGCCTTTTTAGTCAAAATACTAAAGGTCACATAAGTCCCAATGAGCGTGTAAATTCCCGCTAATGACAAGCCTTGATCACTTTTATCTTTGATGAAGAAGGGATACTTTTTCTTTTGATGATCATGGGGTTCAAAAAAACCATTTACCGGGATCACACAGCGTTTTGTTCTGATGGAATTACGGTATAGAAAATGATTGAATACTTTTTCGGATTGCGCGTTTAGTCCACCGCCGAACTTCACCGCTTCTTTGTAATAGGGTTTAATGTCGTCCGGCTGTTTGTTTTCCGGTACAATACCCCAGACGCCCGGTGCCAGAACCTCAGGTTTTTGCTGCGGAATGAGTAACACATTCGGATGCGCAAAACCATTCAAATGATAATGCGGTTTATCAACTATAGTTCGAATGGATTCGTCACTCAGTTTGACCTGATACCGTTTTTCTAAAGCGCGGCTATTTCTGGTGGTGGAAATATGAAAACACATGGTGGTTGTTTATACCACGGAATTTACAAAAATTTTAATTCAATCGCGGATCGGGTTTAAGAGCCAGTTTTCGGGTACGGATCACTTCAATACTGTAAAAACCGAATTCTTCGATCACCTTTCCAAAGCATTCATAAACCCCGATCCCGTGAATGGGATACTTTTCCACCACATGGTGAAAATGCACTGCATCAAAGTAATCGCCCTGGGCATCAATAAAGGTTGAAAAACGCATGATCTTATTGTTGGATGCCTTGTGATAGCGTGTATTCACAAGTTTGCCATACAACAAAACCGGTTTGTTCACCTGGGTTTTCATATCCTTCGCAAAAATATGCGGCTTAAAGGCTTCATTCACCAAACTGAAATAATCAAACAAAGGAAAGCCCAGTAATTCCATCTGATCATAAGCATCTTCCACCCAACCCGACACCAGTTCCGGAAGCGTAAAATTCTTATGATTAGGGCGAAACAATTGCTTTTGTTCGGTATGCGGTTTGGAAACATTCAGTTTGAACATGGCATGCCATAACAAGGTTGCTTTTGGTACGCCCGTAAACCGAAAGGCTCCGATACGGATCAGGATCGTGAGCTGCTCGATACTGATGGGAACCCGATCGATAAAGTCATCGAGAGATTCATAGGGTCCGTTGAAATTCCGTTCCGTCAACAGGCGTTTTACGGTGTAATGCTCCAGATTTTTCAAATAGCCTAAACCGAGATAAATAGTGTCGCCCACAATGGTATTCGGGTGATCGCTGTTATTGATGCAGGGCGCTTCGATATGCGCACCACACTGCTCCGCTTCGTGAATGTAATGCTCGGTGCTGTAAAAGCCACCGCCATTATTGAGCACCGCCACCATAAATTCCAACGGATAATAACATTTGAGATACAGACTCTGGTAACTCTCCACAGCATACGACGCCGAATGCCCTTTCGCAAACGCATAACCCGCAAAACTCTTGATCTGGTTCCAGACCTCAAAAATGAGATCGTCGTGATAGCCTTTAGCCCGACAATTGGCTATGAATTTTTCTTCCACGGCCACGAATTCTGCTCGCGAGCGGAACTTCCCACTCATCCCGCGTCGCAACACATCAGCTTCGCCCAGCGTGAGTCCGGCAAATTGATGCGCCACTTTCAACACATCTTCCTGGTACACCATAATGCCATAGGTTTCCGGCATGATCTCCAGCAATACCGGATGCCCTTCCTTACGGCGTTCGGGATCGCGCTGCCGTTTGATGAATTCCTGTTTCATCCCCGAATCAGAAACGCCTGGACGAATGATCGAGCTCGCCGCCACCAAACCCAAATAATCCTGCGTTTGCAGCTTTTGCATCAGACCGCGCATGGCCGGCGATTCCACATAATAGGCCCCCGTGGCTTTGCCGTTCTTCAGCATAGCATTCACCTTCGGATCTTTTTTAAAAGTTTCCACATCAGTGATATCGATAGGCGGATCGTCGGGTTTGTTGTATTTGATGATCTCCAGCGTGTCCTTGATCTTCGCCAAACCACGTTGCCCCAGAATATCGAACTTAAAAATGCCCACATCTTCCGCGATGATCATATCAAACTGCACGGTCGGAAATCCTTTAGGCGGCATATCGGTGGCCGAAAAATAATGTACGGGTTTGTCCAGGATCAAAATACCACAGGAATGCACACTCACATAATTGGGAAAACCCTGGATGAGTTTGCTGTATTTCAACACCAGATGCCCAAACTCGTCCAGCTCCGGTTTTTCGTATTTCCCCACGCTGATCTTATCGATCTCCTCTTTCGGTAAACCAAAGACCTTCCCCAGTTCCCGAATCACAGCACGATACTTAAAGGTGTTATACACAGCTAAAAGCGCCACATGTTTAAAACGTTTAAAAATATACTGCGTGATCTCTTCACGTTCTTTCCAGGAAAAATCGATATCGAAATCCGGGGGCGAACTGCGATACGGATTGATAAAACGCTCGAAATACAGATCCAGTTCGATGGGATCCACATCCGTGATCCCAATGAGATAGGCCACAATACTGTTGGCGCCACTGCCCCGCCCCACATGTACAAAACCGCGGCGTTTCGAAAAATCAACAATATCATGATTGATCAAAAAATAGGATACAAAATTCATCTCCCGGATCGTTTTCAATTCGGTTTGCAAACGGTCCTTGATCTTTTGGCTGGGATTTTTATAACGCTTCGGCAAACCTTGTTCGCAAAGCATTTTTAGTCGTTCAAAATCGGCATCTTCGTTTTCTAAATACACACTTTGGTTCTGCGAGATCCGATCATTTCCAAAATCAAAATGGATCGTACATTGCTCCAACAACGCTTCGGTATTTTCCAAAATAAAATGGAAATTCTGAAAGACGTCCTTTAATTTTTCTTTGGAATACATCACATCGGTTTCCAGACATTCCTCCGTTTTCGGGAGTTTGCTCAACAGCGTATTGTTATCGATCGCCCGCAGCAAGCGATGCGCATTAAAATCGCGTTTCGCCCGAACGGTCACCTGCTGTTGCAGCACCAGTTTATCTTTAAAATCCTTGTAAATGGTGAAGGGCAAGCGTTTCATTTCTTCCACAGAAACCCCAATAAACTCATGGGCTTTGAAGCTCTTTTTTTCCAATTGCAGCACTTGCTCGAACGGATACACCACAAACACGTCTTTAAAATCGGGAGCACCTTCAGGAATCTTTTTTTTCGCATGCGAATGCTCCGATAAAAACCGATTCAACTCATAAAACCCTTCATTATTCTTCGCGATACCCACAAACTGCTGTTTCGCACCATTCCGAAAATCGATGCCTACCACGGGTTTGATGCCGTAATCTTTCGCTTTGCGTATAAAATTCAAACAGGCTGAAGTATTATTAATATCGGTCAGCGCCAAAGTTTTAAAGCCAAAGGCCTGCCCCAGTTCCAGAAGGTCCAGTTCTGAAAAAGTGCCGAAGCGTAAGGAATAGTATGTGTGACAATTCAAATACATTACTGATTGCGATGTGCTAATAAGGTTGGTGGTTCGCCGCTGAACGGATTGTGAAAACGCCCGATGGTTCGTGCGCCCATGCCAGCCGCTTTTTGGATGCTGAGTTCGCCGTAGCGGTTTCGGATGGTGTCCATAGCGTCGTACAGCCGGAGCATTTCTTCGGTATCATCGAACAAATTGATCTGGTAATTCCCCGTTACCAGATCGCTGAATTTCACGCCCACCAAACGGATCAACAGGCGGCGTTGGTAGAGTTTATCAAACAATTCCATCACTTTAGGGATCAGGATATGATCGGCACTGGTATAAGAAATCTTTAGCTGTTTGCTATAGGTATTGAAATCGGAATAGCGGATCTTGATACTGATACAGCCCGTTAATTTCTCACCGCGACGCAACTGAAACGCCAGGTTTTCCGCCATGGCGAAAATGGTGGTACGCAGTTTGGTGATATCGGTGGTATCCTTCCCGAAAGTGCGCTCCGTGGAAATAGATTTACGCTCGTGAAACGGTACCAGCGGCGGATTGTCCAAACCATTAGCCCGCAGCCAGATCGTTTTGCCGTTCTGTCCCAAAACACTGGTCATCATTTCCAAAGGCATCTGCTGCACCACACTTACCCGATCGATCCCCAGATTCCGCAGCACCTGAAAAGTTTTATTGCCTACGGAAGGAATTTTTTTAATGGACAAGGGTGCCATGAACGGCTTTTCAAAACCTTCATCGATCCGTAATTGATTATTCGGTTTGGCTTCACCGGTAGCGACTTTCGATACGATCTTGTTGGCCGACAAACCGAAGGAGATCGGCAGACCGGTTTCTTTAATGATGGTCGAACGTAATTCGGAGGCATATTTATAGGTTCCAAAGTAGTGATCCATACCACTCAGATCGGCATAAAATTCATCGACACTCGCTTTTTCGAACACCGGTACTTTGTCTTTGATGATATCCGTAACCAAACGCGAATATTTGGTGTAAATGGAGGAATTTCCACGGATCACCACCGCTTCCGGACAGAGCCGTCGCGCCAGCTTCATCGACATGCCCGAATGCACCCCAAAACGACGCGTTTCATAACTGCAGGCCGCCACCACACCGCGATCGCCCGTACCGCCCACCAACAAAGGTCGCTTCTGTAACTTACTGTCTATCAAGCGTTCACAGGACACAAAAAAGGTATCCAGATCAAGATGTAAAATCTGTTGTTTCATATCACAAAATTAGCTACATTTACAAGCAATTATTGCCAATATTTGTAGCATTATGAAAACCATCTCAAAAAATCTCCGACATCTTCGGCAGCTCCGGGGTGTAACGCAGGAACTCCTGGCGGAAGACCTCGGCGTCACCCGCTCGCGTATCAGTTCGTATGAAGAAGGCCGCTCGGCACCCACCATCGAATTTCTCATCCAGCTGTCCGATTATTTTAAAATTCCGATCGATATTTTATTGCGAAACGACCTCAGCAAGGCGCAGGATACCTCCTTTATTGAAGTGGGGAATAAACGCGTGCTTTTCCCCATTATGGTCGATTCGGATAACGAGAACCTCATCGAAGTGGTGCCCGTAAAAGCCTCTGCCGGCTATCTGGACGGTTATGACGATCCGGAATACATCGAGCAGCTGCAAAAAATAAAACTGCCTTTTTTACCTACCGGAAAACATCGCGCGTTTCCCATTAAGGGCGATTCCATGCTGCCCATGAAAGACGGTTCCTATGTGGTGGGGCGTTATATTGAAGACCGCCGCGACATCATCAGCGGGCGCACCTACATCATCATCAGTAAGAGCGACGGGATGACCTACAAACGCGTGTACAACCAGATCGCCGAGAACAACACCCTGCTTTTGGTACCCGATAACCAAACCTATCATTCGTATGAGATCCCGATAGACGAAGTGCAGGAGATCTGGGAATTCACCTGCAGCATCAACACGCAGGAATACGACGAACAGGAGCTGAAACTCTCCAGCATCATCACGATGTTCAACAGTCTGGGTGTAGAGTTGAAGGCCTTAGAGAAGTTAGTGAAATGATGTACACCATTATCGATATTGAAACCACCGGCCGCGGCAATAAGATCACCGAGATCTCTATTTTTAAATACGACGGCGACACTGTGATCGACGAGTTTACCTCTCTGGTAAATCCCGAAGCCCTAATCCCCACACACATTACCGCGCTTACCGGGATCGACAATGCCATGGTAGCCAATGCGCCCGTATTTGGCGACATTGCCGAACAGGTATTGACCATTACCGCAGACTGCGTATTCGTGGCGCATAATGTGAATTTTGATTACAATATTATCCGCAGCGAGTTCAAAGTGCTTGGGATCAATTTTACACGACGTAAGCTTTGCACCATCCGTTTGGCGCGCCAACTGCTGCCCGGTCACCGCTCCTACAGTTTGGGGAAATTGTGTGCTGCTGAAGGCATTCCTATTGCCGATCGCCACCGAGCCCGCGGTGATGCCGAAGCGACCGTGATCTTGTTTGAGCGATTGCTGAACGCAAAAAATGCCGAGCAGGTGATCTCCACCTTTTTCAAAAAGAGTTCGAAGGAAGCCACGCTCCCGCCCCACTTACCTGCGCCGGTATTTGAGAGCATTCCTGAGGCGCCAGGCATCTATTTATTTAAGAATAAAAAGGGTAAGATCATTTATGTGGGCAAGGCGAAGAACCTGAAAAAACGCGTACTGGGGCATTTTTACGACAAGTCGGATAAGGAACTGCAGTTGTGCCGCGAGATCGCCGATATCGATTATGAACTCTCCGGCAGCGAACTCATTGCCCTGCTGATGGAAGACGCCGCCATTAAAAAACATTATCCCTATTACAATGTGCAGGCGAAACGCAACCCCATGGCCTATGGGATCTTTAGTTATGAAGACCGCAACGGTGTGCTGCACCTGGCCTATAACCGTTTGAAGAACTGTCCACAGCCCTTTATGACCCTGTACACCATTACCGCCTGCCGCAACTTTTTGGAACGGCTTTGCGAGACCTACACGCTCTGCCCGAAATACTGCCATTTGCAGGAAGGCGTGGACCAGTGTAACCACTATAAAATAACAACTTGTAAAGGCGTATGCCGCGACGAAGAAGCCCCACAGCAGTACAACCAACGCGTTAAAAAAGCGATCGTGCAAACCACGGCTACCCTGCAGGACAACATCATTAAACAACCGGGGCGCACGGCGGACGAAGCCGGCTTTATTTTAATAGCCAACGGCGTGTATAAGGGTTATGGTTTTATAGACCATACGCTGCAAATAACGCATACGGAAGCTTTAGAAGACCATTTGATCCCGCAGCAGGATAATGTGGATGTGCGGAAGGTTTTGCGGAGGGAGTTGTTGCAGCTGCGTTAATAAGTGTTTATAACTTTTCGCTAAGCCTTGTAAGGGGTTTTGTATATTTGGAGATAAACATAGGGTAGCTAAAAGCAATTGTGTTTAACTGACTGTTGTAAGCAAGCTGAATGAACAACATAGAAACATACGAATTCAATGATTTTAAATACGTCAAAGATTATAATTCTTCTGACCATAAAGCGATTATTGAACACAATAAGGAAAAGCCAAAAAACATATTTAAGTTTTATGCAATTTCGAGATTTAGTATAGATGCATTAATTAAAGGCTACTTCTATGCATCACATCCGATTGAATTAAATGACACTCTTGATTGTAGTCCTTTTTTATGGTATACAAGTAAGCCGATTGATATTGAACAGTATAAGAGACTTTGGGGTAATATTCTTTCTGACAAAGAATTAAATGAGTATTTCGAAGAAGATTGCAATAAGGAAAACTTATGTAAAGGATTTATTTCCAATGTTTATGATACTGCTACTAACTTGTTTGGAATTATTTCTACAACTGGTAAAGAAAATAATCCTTTAATGTGGCCTCATTACACACAAGAAAAGGGTTTTCAAATTAAGTTCAATACTTCTAAATTAGAAAAAAGCATTGAGAGTAAAATAACTGACGACGAGGAATATTTGGGCTTATATCCTTTAAATTACTCTCAAAAACTATCGCCAATTGATGTTAGTGCTTATAGAACAATGCTTGTTCCTTTATATTATGCCACCAATATTAAATCAGAACAATGGAAATATGAAGATGAATGGAGATTTATTGTTGGAAAACAAAATATGGGAGTTCCCTACACTAAATCAGGACTTGTTCAAAGAGAAGATTATATTGTTGATAAAACTAACAGATATGTGTTTTATGACAGAGACCTTGTTGAAGAAATTTGTCTTGGTCAAAATTTTTTTAATGCTCGTGAGTTCGAAATAGAATGGTTAGATAAAAAAAACATAAGAGTTAAACCGAGAGATATTGAAAACAATTGGGAATATAAAAACCAAGTCCTACTTTTAGAATACATTGTTGAAAATTTAAACGATAAACTTTATTACTCTGGAGTAAAATATGAACTTGACGACAATGAAGAGCATTTTCTGATACGAACTAAAGAAAAACTTGAAATTAAAAAGACTGATAACGATTCATTTGTTATTACAAGAACTGATGATATAATAAGACTAATGAATTAAAAAGCCAGCTTAAAACAATGGTTATAAATAATTGCCTTTTCTCGTCTACTTCTGAAAATCCGCGAGGATTTTCAGTTTGGTGTGTACTTGCAAAGTTAAGCACTAACCCACGCAACTACTCATAGCCGAGACCGCTGTGCAACATTTAGAAACAATGCCTAGAGGATTACCAAAAGCAGTAAAAAAGTGTCTAGAAAAGTCGAGAGATTCGGCTTTACTTGCAGTGGAAACATACAATAAACCTGCAATTAAATTTAAATCAGGAGGCTATATTGTTCTAATGGTAATTTCTTGGACAGCTTTATTTCACGCTATTTTTTTCAGACAAAAAAAGAAACCTTTCTACAAAAAAAATAACAGATTTGAAAAAAAAGATGGAGATTATTGTTATTGGGAATTAAGCACTTGCGTTTCAAAATATTTTGTAGCAGACACAAATAATCCAATTAGAAAAAATTTAGAGTTTTTTATTCCATTAAGGAATATGGTAGAACATAAATCAATCCCAGAAATTGATTCTGATATTTTCGCAGAATGTCAAGCAATGCTTCTAAATTATGATAAAATAATGCTTAAAGAATTTGGTAATAAATATTGCCTAAGAGAGTCACTTTCTTTTGCGCTTCAGCTTTATCCATCATCGAAAAGTTTAAATAATGCTATAATCGCTAATCCTTCAACTAAACCAATTGTAGACTTTATAAAGGCATATCGTAGCGGAATTACAACTGACATAATGAATAGTGGTGAATATTCGTTTAAGGCATTTCTAATTCAAGTTGCCAATCACCAAACAAAAAACACTTTACCAATTCAATTTGTTGCTTACGACAAATTGGATGATACGCAAAAAACCAATGTGAATAGAGTTGCTGCATTAGTTAAAAATAAATTCGTACAAGTCCCTGTAACAAACAAAGATTTACTCAAACCAAGTGTTGTAGTTAAAAAAGTACAAACAGCATTAGGCAATCCTAAAATAAATAAAAACGGAAAGGAAAAAGACAAGTTCAATATGGACACGCATACTAGATGTTGGAAGAAATATCAAGTTAGACCTGAAAACGGAAATGAGAACCCTGAATTAACAAAACCTGAATACTGTGTTTATGATCAACCAAACGACACTTATCTTTATACAGAAGACTGGTCTGATTATTTGATTGAGGAAATGGCAAAAGAAGATGAATACAATAGTCTTTATGAATAAAAAACATTATACAACAATGTATAGCCTCAATTACGACGGATTCGACTACGTCCGAATCCACTCGGAATTACTAAAGCCTATGCTAAACCTAAAATTAACACATATTAACCCGTAACTGACGGTAATACGAGACCGTTGTAGGTGAATTGTTTTCCAGAAAACAACTATGAAAAGGAAGTGTATTTGGTGTCTAAAAGATGAATCAGCAGAAACATTTGAGAAAAAAGCACATACAATACCAAAATCCTTGGGTGGTGATAATTACTATAAAAACATTTGTGATAGCTGTAATTCTTATTTTGGCAATAGAGATAGCACATTAACCACCTATTCTATAGAAGAAGCTTTAAAAGAGGCTTTTAACATTTCAAGAAAAAGGCTTTTAGTACCCGAAAGAACAAAAAGAAAAGTTGGAAGATTCAAATCAAAATTTTTTGAAATTAAAGAGAAAAAAGGTCGATTAAGTTTAAATGTAAAAACTTCTTTTAGATTTACTCAAGGCTTTCAATCTCAATTATGTAGAAACTTTAAGAGAGGTCTATATAAAATGGTATATGAAGAGTTACATCGTCAAAATAAGATCGATGAATATTTAAATTATAATATCATTAGAGAATTTGCTAGATACAACAAAGGTGAACTACCTGTAATTTATTTTTTTAGAAGTTTTGGAGCAATAATGTTAATGGAAGAAGAGCCCGCCAAAACAATTCTATACTTTGAGCGAATGACTTATTTATTTTCAAGTGAAAAATTTATTGAAATTGAATTTTTAGGACACGTTTTTGGTTTTCCCATAACAAATTTTTCCGAAGAAGATTTTAAAACCTACTTAAATCAATCAATAGCCTTAAAGAAAGGGCATTTCAAAAGTTTTGTACTAATAAAAAAATTGACTGACATTGATATCACATTAAGTATTTTAAATTAATAAAAATTAAGAACTATACCGCTCTGTGAAGTCTCCAAACACTTTAAGTAATTTTTTACTATTTTAGTTTTTAAACCAACCCAACTTGAAAAAAGCATTACTTCTCTTATTTCTTTTTACAACAACCATCACATTTTGCCAATCAAAAACGTATAGCGGCATTGTAAAAGATAAAAATTCTAAAACGCCAATTCCTGGAGTCGTTGTTAAAGTCAAAGGAACCGAAATAGGAACTCAAACAGACTTCGAAGGTAATTTTAAAATTTCAGTTCCGGATTCCTTAAACATCCTGGAATTTTTATTTGTAGGATATCGCACTTTTGAATATAAACTAGGTTCAAAAAAATCTATTGAAATTTTTTTAAAAGAGGATTGCAATAAAGATTTTTTTGATGCCTATGAGATTAGTTTATTGGCCAATAGTGGGCTATTTCACAATCCGATTGGTACGCAACTTGAAATAACATCACCTTATACGCGCATTGGTGTTATTAAGGGTTCGTATAGCTATCAAACCAATCGGGACACTAATACATTTCAATTTGGGGAATTAGAGCTTAGACATCCTATTTCCAATTGCGATTTTGATATGGACTTTCGATGGAACTACAAAGACATTTCATTTGAAAGGAACTTTTTCTCCCGCTCTTATGCGATCGAATCGCAACTAAATTTACATAACATTAACCTTATTGCGGGGTATAGCCATATGAACCTGAATAAAATTCCTGAGAACAAAATCAAATCATCATCGGGAATCCTCATGGGTCTTGAAAAAGAATTGTTCTTAGGACCTTTTTACGGCACGCTGTCTTCAAAAGTCGCCATGTTCAATGGAGCTACTGAATTTCAGTCAGAACTTCAAAGCAGTTATAAATGGTTTACATTTTTTCTAAGATATTACAGTTTGGACCGCTTCAACGAATTAAGTTTAGGTGTTGGTGTAACACTGAATTATTATAAATGGATAAAAAGTGGTTAAATTTTTAAATTTCAAGAAGTTCACGCTCTCAGAAGTCTCCTGAATTCGGAGCCTATTCTTTTAAACCATCAGCATGTTCGGTTTTATTTACTACTTTAGTTACTTAAAATTGTAACAACTGCACCCATGAAAAAATTAGCTTTATTCCTCCTGATCGGCTTTTTCACCTTAACGTCGTTTAAAGCGCCTTCCGCCTTATTCGGAACCTGGAACATTCAAAAGATCATCAATAAGAAAACGCATAAGCAGGACAATTTTCTTACGACGATGTCCTTTAAGGAAAATGATGTTTTCGAAGCCAGTCAGGGTGACCTGCATAAAAGTGGCGTTTGGTATTACGACGAAAACGAAAACATGATCACCGTAAATGTTGGCCAGGAAGATGGGCATTTTAAAATAAAGAAATTGTCTAAAAAGAAATTGGTTCTTGAAAATTCTGAGAGTAAGATGTATTTGAAGAAATAAGCATAGCCAAGAAATCTCTAGCTTCTGTAAGTTATTTTTTACTATTTTAGCTTATGCAACGAATTCTATAATAATCCAAAAAACCACTAATACCTATTTTAAAAAACCCCATTAATGAAACATTTTTTTATCGGCCTGCTTTGTTTGGCCCTGGCATTATTTGCTTGTTCCAGTGACCAATCATCAAGTATTAAACCAACACCTGAAAACCCAACCGCACCTACTCCGGTTGAAGAGAACTGCCTGATCAAAGCGATCAGTTTTGCAACTTCGAAATATGATTTTAACTACGATAGCAATCAGATCCTTGATCAAATTAATGAAACCTACGGCAGTACCACAAATACCTATTATGTTAATCACATTTCAACCGACTCCATAGACATTGGCCTGGTTCAAAGTGATGGATCAAAGGGCACGCCCATTATCTCGGCAAAATATCAGAACGGAGATCTCATACAAGTAAAACGATTTTACAGCGCCACTAGGTACAATTATTTCATTTTTGAATACAGCGCTGATAAGATCACGGTAAAGCAGGACTATGTTAGTGGTTCAACCTACCAAAACATAGCTTATGCCGACTATTTTTTGGATGAAAACGGTAATGCTATCGCTACTAAGATTTATAAATACGATACCAGTTCAGCCAGTAATTACACACTTTTTAACGAACGTGAAAACACTTACGACATAGGAAACAATCCTTGGAAAGGCATCATTTATCCCACATTTTTATGCCAGAATTTGCCCAATGCCATGTTCTTTTCTCAAAATAATATGATCACGGAAATCGACAAAACCCGAGGGGCAACCAGTAATTATAGTTACGAATTTGACGCCAATAATTTAACAATTAAAGGTTTGAACAAACATCCGTATAGCGTTTGTAATGAAAGTAATACCCTAACCGAATACTATACCTATACGAATTGTTATAACTATTAAAAGAAAGGTTTCATTAACCCACTCAAAAATCACCTAGGGAAGATGTAAGTTATTTTTTACTATTTTAGTTATAGAAGCAACTTTTCGAAATCAATAGTCAAAATGGAATCAAAACAACATGGCATACATTAGCATCAAACTTATTTTACGCCTCGCTCCCGCCTCCGGGTTTTTAGTTCAAGAGGTCATTAAAAATGCTTACCAGAACACAAACAATATTTTCAGACCACAATTATGAGCACCGGATTATTTATTATAGTACTCGTTATCATTATAGTCATGGTGGTATTTATGGGTAAAAAGTCTGTTTTTAGACCAAAAAAATTCAAAAAGTCATCTCTGACTGAGAATCCTTATCGCGACTTCAGGGATCTGGCTATGCGGGTAACGCCGGAGCAACTCCATTTACAGCTGGAAAAGGATAAGGACCTCTACGGGATGATCATGGATTGGAATATGGGCAATGCCATTGCAACGGTTGTTTCCTTTAAAACCGGTGATGCCAGTGTTTATTTGAGTACAGGACAAGCGTTTATTGGAGGTTTCGACCATGAAAGCATACAACAGGCCGCGAAACATTTTTTAGCTGTCGGTACACAATACCTGATAAAAGCAACAAAAACGGAGCGCACAGAACCCACCAATGACCAGAAAATAGATTTTTACTTTCTAACCAAATCAGGCAGGTATTATCTAGAAGAAGACATTTACAAAATTAAGAATAGAACCTCCGAACTCCTGGAACTTTTTGAGAGTGGTAATCAAGTAACTACAGAATATCGACTACTTGAAGAAAAAAATGGATAATGCCAGCTCTACAAAGTCGCAAACTACTGTAAGTTATTTTTTACTATTTTAGCCTTTCAACTGTTCTCATAAATGATAACACGAACAGTAGAAACCAATTACCATGAAAAGACCCACACTAATCATACTTCTTTTAACTTTGGCTTTTTTATCCTGTTCCAAGGACAACATGGGCGGTAACAACTGTTTTCTTACTGAAGTTAAAAGTGAAACCGGATATACAAAATACGCCTTTGAATATAAAAACGCTGAGTTATCCAGATTAAGAGATTTCGCTCACAATTCGTTACCCGAAGGCATGATCTACAATGTAGATTATATTACAAGAGATTCTTTAATTATCCGTGCTGACTATCCCGGTTCCACCCCCATTTTATCAGCAAAGTATGATGGCAACTTGTTGGTAGAACTTCGGGAATTTACAGGCGACCATTATTTATATAAATTTAGTTACTATTCAGAAAAAATCCAGGTGCAACAATATTATTTTAGTTATGAATCTCCGGGACTTGTCAGGTATCAAAAAGTGGCTTATGCCGACTATTTTTTTGACACTAACAACAATGTTAGGAACATGAAAGAATACAGATATGACACTGCTAATAGCCAAATAGCCACCTTATATAACAACATTGTATTCACCTACGATACGGCTTATAATCCTCTAAAAGGAAATATTTACTTGAATTTTTGGGTTTATTATAACCAGGTGCCATTGGCCTCATTTTTTAATACCAATAATATTTTAAGTAAAACGATAAATGACCAAAATACCTTGAATTTTGATTATGAATATGACGCAAAGAACAATACTACAAAAGGGGGTATTTACCCAACTGTCGCAGAGTATTATGCTTTTGAATGTTTTTAATAAAAAAGGATTTACACGACAAAAACCTAAAATAAATAGATTATTTAGAGTCCGACCTGATGGGATTCTTAATCTTTTAAGTTATTTTTTTTTACTTCATAATTTCCATCAAAATTCATAAATCAATCTAAAACAATCCAATTGTAACAAAACATATGAAAAAATGGATTTTGACTTTTATACTTGGCATAAATTTAATTTGGACCTGTTTCTCCCAGAATAACATCCAATTAATTGAAAAAACGATCTCTGAATTAAAATCGAATTCACCGGGTCACGAAGGTGTTCTCGTAAATTCATATTGTATAAGAGATCTTGATAACGACGGTATTTTCGAAATCATTGAAACCAGTAACCGAATAGAAGCAGCGGTTATGGGGCTGTTAAATAGTGAAATTTCCGGGGCTTTTGATTATGACAAAGTTTATGTGCTTAAAGGAAAACAATATGTCCTCGCAACATCTGATATTGGGTATTATTTAAGATCGAAAGTTCCCCATTACCTACTTTGGAAACGATTGATTTCTGATCCCGAAAACCTGAGTACAGATAGTCAGCATTTAATTAAAGAAAATAAAGATTCTTTCTTAGGTGAAATCGATTGGATCTTAAATCAGATAAAAGCTAAAACAGAATAAATTAATCGGCAATAAAACAATTTTCATAAATGCATAAAAATACCCTATTCATCCTGTTTCTCGGATTCATTGTAAACCTCAACTATGCACAAGAAAGTCCTGATCTCACCGAAAAAAGGTTCGAACAAAAAATAGATACCATTGTAGAACAATTAGTATTTAATTACCAATACGATCAGGCGCTTCGGGAATATCTGCTGTATAAAACATTTGATAAATCAGTTACCGACAGTATTGAAAACCTGAAAAGCGAAACAGATCGTGTAAACTATATAATTTCAACAAATTTTAAATCTGATCTTGCCCGGAGTATTTGGGAAGATTTTATTCACCCGTCTGACGATAAGTTCACAGAAAATCTAATGGATTTGTGTAATTCGGTTGGATACCCCAGTTTAAATAGAATCAAAAAGTATTACAAACGCAAATTGCCTGATGAATTTAATCCCGTGATCTTTTTTGGTCATTCCAGAGAAAAATATTGGGATGCCGTCAGGGTCATAGCCAAAAGAGAATTTGAAAATGGCCATATGGGTAAATGTGATTTTGGCTATGTGATGTGGCACACCTCGGGCCGAAAAGAAAATGCCTATCTGGATGAAGGTGGTATTAAATATATCGCTAATTCTAAGGGTCGGGTCATTACTTTAAGTCTTTGTGAGGATGAATAACCGGGTTTGGCGAAGTTTCTAAAAATTCGAAACTAATTTTTAACTACCTTAGTTTCACAGGTCAATTAACCCCCTGAAGGAAACTAAATTTAAGAACCATGCTCACTCACATCCACCCGAAATTACCCATGCGTGACAAACGTGTTACGCGAGATTATTACGCAAAACAATTGGGGTTTAAAACATTTGGAAGTTCCAACTTTGACGGCTACCTGATGATGGAAAAAGACCAGATCCAAATCCATTTCTTCGAATTTAGAGACTTGAACCCGAATGAAAATTACGGGCAAGTCTATATCCGAACCAACGATATTGACGGGTTTTATCACGCCTTGCTTCAAAGAAATACGGAAATACATCCCCATGGAAAATTGGAGATCAAGCCCTGGAATCAAAAGGAATTCTCCATTCTCGACCCGGATAAAAATCTGTTGACCTTTGGACAACCTATTTAGTGAATTTAAAAAAATAATTTCCTATGAATGCCATCGAACAACAGATCATAGACACCTGGTACATAAACCATCGCACCAATTTGATTCTTTTGAACAACCTGACGGAAGAGGCTCTGAAAATGACCACATCACCACGCGGTGGCGGCACGGTTGGGCATCAACTGGCGCATATGTATAATGTACGTTTCTGGAAATTGGAAGGTTTTGATAAAACTCTAGTTGCTCATTTAAATACGATAAAAGCCGGTGATCCGAAGTCAATAGCCATGTTAATCGAATGCCACACAGAAACCGCCGATCTCGTGGCTCAAATGTTCAAAAATAGTATTGAAAATGATGGGAAAGTCAAAGGATTCAAACGTGGTGTGGTGCCGCTTTTAGGCTATTTCATTCATCATGAGGCCCATCACCGGGGCAATATTATGCTAACGCTTAAACGTTGTGGTTTTAAGCTTCCTACGGCATTGAAATATGGTATTTGGGAATGGAATAAAATTTAAAAAATTAACGAAGCCATAATTCTTCAATTTAAACGATCGTATAATCCTTGTTACTCAAGCCCTAATTTATTTTTAGTAATTTAGTATTCAAGCCCTTATATATTCAAAACGGTCTGAAAGTTTATGCATCACCACCATCGACTCATATTGCTGCTTTTCCTGATAACTTTTTCCTGCTCCAGGAGCAATGAAAGTTTAACGGAATCGGTGATCCTTGCCCGAATTATTTACGGCGACCCCATTGGTCTGGGAACCTACGAAGCTACGTATCAGGATGGCTTACTTACAGAACTTACGTCTGCCTTCAACGATGAAAAGATCATTTTTGAATATACGCCTCGGGGGTATATCGCCCTTCGGGAATTTTATAGGTTAAGTACCGGAAAGCTTTTGGTTCGCGATGTTTACCAAACCAACAGTGCGGGAAAAATTCTAGTGAAAAGGCAATGGCGAAGCGACCAAAACAACCTCTATTATGAAGGTCGTAAGTACTTTGTATACCGCAATGGCACGCTGGAAAAGATCGATTATTACGGGCCCGATGATATCTCAGTTTATAATACCATGGCATTTACCTAGCAGGATAATAATCCGGTACAAGTGAGATGGTACGGGCAAACCAGTACCCCACAATACACCACCGAGGTTACCTATGATCTTTCAAAAGAAAATACTTTCAACAGCACCTTTCCTAATTCTAGTGAGTTGTATGCTTTTGAATACGACTTTTTGTTGTGGCAATCCTTAAGTAAAAATATCCCAACGGGCTCAGTGACTTATTTTAATAGTGGCCCAAGCATTGTGAATTACAATTACACCCTTTTACCCAATAGCTTTACAGAGGCGATCTTCTATAACGATCAGCTTTGGTTGCAGTTTGAATATGAACCTTGATCCCGGAGATTCCAAATTTATTTCATACATTAGTAACTTGAAGTTGTAACTTATTGTTATTCTTTATTTTAACGAACCACCAAAACCTTCAGAATGGAACATTTAAAAAATTCATTCTCAAATCTTTTTAACCGACCTGAACAAAATTATAAAGTTATCGACGGCATTAGGGCCATCGCTATTTTATGGGTGATCATCCTACACGTTTGGTTCTTTCAACTCAATGTTTTTCCTGAAACCACACAAAGTATTGCCGACTTTCCACTATTGGCATGGATCACGCGTGGCGACCTGGGCGTGGATCTGTTCTTTGTGATCAGTGGTTTTTTGATCGGAACCATTCTTTTTAAAGAATTCAAGAAAAACGCTAAGATCAATTTTAAAAAATTCTACACCCGTAGGTTTTTCCGGTTGATCCCAGTATATGTGTTCTCCATGATCCTGGGTATTTATTTCCTCAAAGGCACCCCACTGCACAACTGGCAGGACGCCTGGATCAATTTATTGTACATTAACAACTATGTTACAGGATCGTACGTCCCATGGACCTGGTCGCTGGCCATCGAAGAGCAATTCTATATCGTAACCCCGTTTCTTATTGCTTTTATTTTGCCCTTGTTCAAACGGAAATACCTGTTGTTCTTAATTTCAGCTATTATTCCTATCGCCTTAACCTATTACTATTCCGCAGATATCTTAAATTTTTCCATACCCTTTAATAACCCCTACCCGAGTGAAGGTTGGCTTACCTGGTTTTGGGATTATTACATGCTCACTCATTTGAGGTATGGTGGCCTGCTCGCGGGTATTATAACCGCTTATTTAAATGTATATTACAGGGATAGGGTGCTTCAATTTTTTACGTCGAAAAGAACCTTAAATGCGATTCTTATTATCGTTTCACTCGTTGTTTTCTTCTTTATTTCAAATATAAAATTAGGGCAATCCATTGCTTTAGAAAACTCCATATTCTACCATTTACCGGCCTGGGTGGGTACCTGGTATGAGGTTTTACACCGGGAAGTCTTTTGTTATGCCGTAGCCTACCTGATCATGGCATGCATTTACTCTCAAAGTTTTGCGATTAAACCTGTAAATCGGTTTTTATCCCTAAAATTCTTTTATCCCATTGCGCAAATATCCTATTCCGCTTATTTATTCAGTGAAATGCTGATGATTTGGTATTACCCCAAAGCCGCAGAATTTTTTAAAAATTCTACCCTGTCAGATTGGGAGATTATTGTTTTAAACGGCATCATCACTATAGTGATCATACTCATCGTATCGAGTTTGATGTATATTTTTATTGAACAACCATTCCAGCGCTTAAGAAACAGGCTTACTCTGGGCGTTGTGAAAGCTAAGGTTAATGAGTTCTAAGCATGTCATCTTTTAAAATATGGAACATAAAATACGGGACTGAAAGGTTAAACCCTTAAGAACGCATTTGTACTATCGCTCTTCAATAACCAGCATCTGTTAGCTGAATACAAAAAGGCGATTATCATGATTGAGAACCTCAATGACTTTATTGATCAGGAAATGAAGTCAGATTAATTCATAATCTTTGTACCTTTGATACACTTAGTTATAAAATCATGGGCCTCGAAAAAGATTTTATGGAACGTGAACTGAAAAAGCTCGTGTTATTGCTAACCGGTTTAATAGAACAAGTGGGTGGTTTAAGCTCCAAAAATGCAAATGAAACCCTACCGGACATTGATTCTACGATTCAAAAGGAGTTCGGTTTTACTTTAAGGGATCTTTCAAAAATGGGTGATAAAGATCTTTTAGAAAATGCTGAAAATCTACATCCTTCAGCCTTAGAAAAATTATCGGAATTATTATTTACGCTAGTTACGAATGATGCCTTTTCCAAAATTGTTACCGATATTGATAAAAATGAACTCGCCCATAAAACTATTGTCATTATCGATTTTCTGAACGATCAAAGCGATACGTTTTCCTTGCAACGGATGCAAATGAGAGCAGTATTGGATCCAACTGATTAAATTTTTAAAGCTTGTTTGTTATGCCACGAATGAATACTTCCATAAAAACCGTTGATGCTTATATCCAGATGCAACCCGATACGCTTCAGCCAGTTTTGGAAAACATTCGAAAAACCATTTTAGAGCATGCTCCCGAAGCGATAGAAAGTATTTCCTACGGCATGCCGGTTTATAAGCTCAATAAAAAACCTCTGGTATATTTTGGTGCTTTTAAAAAGCATATTGGTTTTTTTGCAACACCTAAAACGCATGAGGCTTTTCAATCGAGACTTTCAAGTTATAAACAAGGAAAAGGTTCTGTACAGTTTCCCATTAATAAGCCTATTCCCTACGCTCTTATAACTGATATGGTAAAATTTCGGCTGAATAGTGTGAAATAATGAGTCGGGAAACCCAGGCAGTTCTTTTTAAACATGCTTAACCTGAGCAAAAAATAGTATCTTTAAATGCATTAAACTAAATCAAAAAAGTCTGATTAAACTGAGTTTACCGGGTATTCTAATATGATAAAGCCTCTGCATTCATTTCTAAAAAAAATTCTGGTAAAATTTAATTTCACCTTTAGTCTAAAGATCGATAATATCAAATATAAAGTTCCTGTTATTCATGGTTTGGGTATTTCACACAGAAACTTAAATGATCCCTGGATGTTGGAACTCTTGAAAATAATCCACCCAATTGCCGGACATAAAATGATAGATGTTGGTGCCAATATTGGACAAACACTACTGAAAATGAAGAGCATTGATCCCAAAATTAAGTACATTGGCTTCGAACCGAACCCCGGTTGTATTTTTTATTTGCATCAATTAATAAAAACTAATAAGATCGAGAATACCCAAATTGTTCCCGTTGCGGTATCGGATCAAACACAATTGGAATCTTTACATTTTTACAATGACAGTGCGGATGACGCCTCGGCAACTATAATTCCGGATTATAGGCAAAATAACATGTTTCACCAGGAATTGGTTCCGGCTTTTCATGTTAATGTCCTGAGAGAGCATATTGATTTTAAAGAAATGTCTATTTTAAAAATCGACGTTGAAGGTTCAGAATTACAGGTGATCAAAAGTTTTGAAAAAGAAATTGCCAGCTATCTTCCAATCATAATTATTGAAATTTTACCTGTTTATGATGAAAAGAAGGAAGTCAAGCGCTATAAGAATCAAAAAGAGGTTCAGAGCATCATACAAAATTTAGAGTATTCAATGTTTCGAATCATTAAAAGTAATGGTAAATTATCCGGGGTTTTAGAAATACAAGCCATCGGTATTCATTCCGATATTGATGCCTGTGATTATATTTTTATTCCTAAAACAAAAGTGCAATCCTTTCAGGGTTTAGTTACGCTGATTTAAATATTGTATCTTTATTTCTACTATTTTATTTTCCTTTCATGAAAAATTTTTATTTCCTTCTTGGCCTGATTATTATGGCAATTTCCTGTCAACCTTCAAAAACAAAAACCGATATTCTTATCACCAATGCTTCTGTAATTGATGTTGAAAATGGTACTACAATTCCGGATCAACTGATAAGCATTTCTAACGACACCATTAGATCGGTTGCATCGATGGCAGAGTTGGGTCAATACGACGCAGCAAAAACCATTGACGCTCAAAATAAATTTGTGATGCCGGGTCTTTGGGACAATCATGTGCATTTTCGTGGCGGTGATAGGCTGATTGGAGAAAACCGAAATTTACTGAAGCTGTTTTTAGCAGAAGGTATTACCACCGTTCGCGACTGCGGTGGCGATCTTGCTCCTTCAGTTATGGCCTGGAAGGATAGCATTCAAAAAGGCCTTCTTGAAGGACCAAATATTTTTACTGCCGGACCAAAACTCGACGGACCAAGACCGGCGTGGGCAGGTTCTATTGCGTTGCATAATAAGAACGAGGTAAGTAAAGCTCTGGATTCTCTCGAGAGTATTCATGTAGACTTTGTTAAAACCTATGACGGCAGTTTAACCCCGGAGGTCTATTATGAAATTATCCGCGAAGCGGAAAAACGCGGTTTGAAAGTGACCGGCCACATGCCTTTAAGCGCTGATATTCGAAAAGCTATGGATCTGGGTTTGGATGGCGTAGAGCACATGTACTATTTTCTACCCGTGACCTCACCTATTGGTGATAGCATCCGGAATCTCAACATCGGTTACAGAGCCATCGGGTCTTTGGTAGAAACACATGATCCAAATATGGTGAAACCCTTTATGGATGAAGCAGCATCAAAAGGCTTGTTTGTAACCCCAACGGTTTATATCGGTAAAGTTTTAGAAAATCTCGCAACAAAAGATCATAGTTCTGATAGTTTGTTGGCTATTATTGGTTCTGGCATTATTAAAACCTATGACGGTCGGATAGCCTCCGCCAAACGACGCTCTCCGGAGGGCCAGACCTCCTTTGAAGATATGGAACGCATGTTCAATGCCATGGTACTTCCTGCTTATAATTCAGGTTTACCAATTTTGGCAGGTTCAGATTGCGGTGCCTTCAACTCCTATGTTTATCCGGGATCCTCCCTTCATAGCGAATTGGAAATGTTGGTGAAAGATGGCCTATCCCCTGCCCAAGCCTTAAAAACTTCCTTTGTTAACGGTCCTAAATTCTTTGATCAGGAAGCTTATTACGGTAGTGTTTCAAGCGGAAAAGTTGCTGATCTTCTGATTTTAGATGAAAATCCGCTGGATGATATTCGAAATACACGAAACGTGAACACCGTGATACAACGATCCAGAGTTTATGATAATAAAGCTTTACATGATCTTTTAGAGCGCTTAAAGACGAATTAATAAGTGAAAAACAACTATTTATTCACTTCGGAGCGCTTAGGCTTCCGAGAATGGACTCTGGATGATCTGGACGATTTTGCTGCCATGAATGCTGATCCGGAGGTTATGGCTCATTTTCCAAAACCGCTGACTCGAGAAGAAAGCGAAGAATTTATCAACCGTCTTCAAAAGCATTATAAAACCTACGGACATTGTTATTATGCTGCGGAAATAAAAGATACCGGAGAACGCATTGGATTTATCGGTTTAGCCTATCAAACTTTTAATTCACAATTTACCCCCGCCACAGATATTGGCTGGCGCTTAAAACGATCGGCATGGGGAAAAGGTTATGCTACTGAAGGGGCGCAACGCTGTTTGGAATTGGCTTTTCAAGACTTACATTTAAAACAGATTTTTGCCACTTGTACGATCCAAAACAACAGATCGGAACAGGTGATGAAAAAAATCGGAATGACCAGGCTCGCAGAATTTAAGCATCCTAAATTAGCAGCTTATCCCGAGCATGAGAACTGTGTTTGCTACAGGATCACCAATTCGGAATGGCACTTACAAAACAACTTTTAATTATGGTTGTAAAATCACTTTCTAACACCGCTTTTGATACCATTGTAGATTGCTTTTTGAAGGCCTTCGAAAATTATTTTGTAAAAATGCCTTTGGAAAAGGACTATTACCGTAAGCGCTGGACCGCCGCTAAGGTTGATTTCAACTTATCCTACGGGATGTTTGATGGCAACAAACTTGTGGGTTTTATTATTCATGCCGTTGATAACCGACAAGGAATACGAACCGCCTTCAACACAGGAACAGGCGTTATCCCGGAATACCGCGGACGTGGTATTGTAAGAATGATGTATGACTTTGCTCTAGACGATCTAAAAAAACATGGTATTGAAAGAAGTCAGCTAGAAGTGATCACAGAAAATGCCATTGCTATTCATGCCTATCAAAAAATTGGTTTTGAAATAACCCGACAATATTCATGTTTTAGCGGAATTATAAATTGTAGTTCAGTTTTAAAACCTGAGGTACATGAGATCGCTATGAATGAATTGAATTGGGATGAACTACCAAATCAGGATGGCTATTCCTGGGACCATCAAAAAGAAACGCTTTTAGGAGGACCATATCACTATTTTGAAGTTCATTTTAAAGGAAACCGGGAAGCTTACTTCATTATTGATCCCGAACGTAACTATTTGGCACAGCTTGATGTTTTCAAGAATGACCCTCACGTTTGGGAACGACTTTTTAAAGCCATTCAACAGGTTTCAGAAACGATCAGGATTATTAATGTGGATGAAACACAGGAAACTAAAATACAGCAATTAAAAGCACATGGATTAAAGATCACGGTAAAGCAATATGAAATGGTCCTGGATGAAATTTTTTAACACCCTTAAATAATTTTAGTAAATTTATATTGAGCCAATTTAGCTTTAGGTTTTTAGTCTTCAGTCATTCGTAATTAAATACTGTACACATTAACGGAGATCAAGCACAAATCCTATGGAAAAAAGCAGCCCTGGCAGAGATATTAGATTAGGGATAACTGCAACTAAACAAAATTTACTACTTTAGTGATGTAAGAAAAAACGGTAATATCTACCTAATGTCCATTACTATGAAATATTTTGCTATCATTTTTGTCTTGCTTTTTATTGGGTGTTCTAAAAATAAAACATCCAAATACAGTTTCCCACCGGAATGGGAGCCTCATGAGGCTGTATGGACAGATTACGCCACTGAAAACTCTTATCCCACAAGTTATAACGACCGACTTAAAGTGATCGCAACACTTTCAAAATACGTAAAAACTAAGGTGGTATACGATAATGATAGTTTGAAATCGAGCGCTCTTGGAAAGCTGGATTCTCTTGGCGCCAAATGGACGAATGTAGAGTTTATTAAAACTGATTTTCCGATGAATTGGGTCCGCGATCCGGGTCCCATTTTCGCGACAAATGGAAAGCAATTACGATTAATTGATTTTAAATGGAGTTCTTACGGCGATGCCTATCCAGCATTTACGGAGTACGATAAACCACGTGGTGATGCGGATAACAAGTTAGCCTTGGATATGGGTATCGATATCGACTCTACCGGTATCTATTTAGAAGGCGGCGGTATTGATGTGAGCCATAATACTGTAATGGCTTACCGGGCCATGGCCGATCAGCGAAATCCGAATAAATCCCTAAAAGAAGTTGAGAAAACCATTTTAAAAGCGCTGAATAAAAAACAAATGATCTGGTTGGATGAATTTCCTCTTATAGATAAACCCCAGCATAAAATTGACAATATTTTCGGGAATGGTGCTAACGGGCATATCGATGTTTCTACACGATTCTTAAACGACAGCACTATTGTAGCTACGGTAATTTCAGAAAGGGATAAAAATAAATCAATCTTACAGCAAGAAGATTACCGCATTTACCAAAGTAATTTGGAGCAACTTAAAAAAGCCAGGCAACCCAACGGTAAACCCTATATCATAGTAACCATTGAAGCTCCGGATTATTCTTTGTATTATTATCCATCGGTTATAGATCAAAGCTATTTAGACAGACAGCGCGAAGAAACAAAGGAAAAATTTAAAGCCGGAGATAGCATTCGCTTTGTGCCTTGCCTGGAATACGCTAATTTTTTAATAACCAACGGTGCTGTAATTTGCTCAAAAACCTGGAAAGAAGGCATGCCCGAATCTGAGAAAATAAAAGATGAAAGACTCCAGACGATCTTAAGGAAATATTTTCCTGATAGAGACATTGTTCCTTTAGATGTTTTGGAAATTAGCTGGGGTGGCGGTGGTATTCATTGCAGAACGCAACAGGAACCAAAATTGGAATAATTCCCAGGCATAGCAAGCCACACTTAATTATCAAAAATGCATCGAAAACGTTTTCGGCTTGAAATTTTTTTATTTTTAGGCTTAAAAACTGAGAAATTTGCATAATTTCATACATTTAGCCCGTTCAATTTAGATTATTATTTAAAGAATTTAACCCATGAGAAAGATCGGTGTTATATTCGACCTCGACGGGGTTATTGTAGATACAGCAAAATACCATTATTTGGCCTGGAAAGATCTGGCAGATCATCTGGGCTTTACCTTCACCAAAAAGGATAACGAATTATTGAAAGGGGTTAGTCGTGTGAAATCCCTGGAAATATTATTGGATATTGGGAATATAACCATTTCTGAAACCGAAAAACAGCAGTATTTAAAAAGCAAGAACGATAATTATTTACAGTACATCTATAAGATGGATGCCAGTGAAATATTACCCGGTGCAGAGGCTTTATTGGATACATTAGACAGCCTGAATATTCCTTACGTTTTAGGGTCTGCCAGTAAAAATGCACCACTCATTCTGAAACAGGTTCATTTACACGACCGTTTCAAGGGTATTGTAGACGGCAACAGCGTGAGTAAAGCGAAGCCAGATCCTGAAGTATTTTTTATTGGCGCCAAAAAACTTCAGCTTCAGCCTGAAAATTGTATTGTTTTTGAAGATGCCATCGCAGGTATTGAAGCCGCCAACCGGGCCGGCATGACCTCTGTTGGAATTGGTGATAAAGGCACATTAAATGAAGCTGATTTTAATTTTTCAGACCTCAGGGAAATTCCTTCGGACTTTTTTGAACAATTCATCAATCCTTAAGTTCAAACTAAAAACAAACCAATGAATCAAGATTATATTAAAGCTGACCCGTGGTCGATTATAGAAGAAGGTTTTGATGCCAGGCGCGTTAAATCCTCTGAAAGTTTATTTAGTATTGGTAATGGCGCCATGGGACAACGTGCCAATTTTGAAGAACAATATTCCGGACCAACTTTCCAGGGAAGTTATATTGCCGGCGTTTACTACCCCGATAAAACCCGTGTGGGCTGGTGGAAGAACGGTTATCCGGAGTATTTCGCTAAAGTAATTAATGCGCCCAATTGGATCGGTATTGATGTTAACATAAATGGTGAAGCTCTTGACCTTAACAACTGTAAGATGGTTTCAGATTTCAAACGCGAACTGAACATGAAAGAAGGCTGGTTATCCAGAAGTTTTACCGCTACACTTCAAAATGATATTCAAGTTAAGGTAGAAACCAAACGTTTTTTGAGTCTGGATCTGGATGAAGTAGGCGCCATTGCTTACAACATCACACCTTTGAACTCAGATGCAACAATCGCATTTATACCGTATTTAGATTCTGGTATTACCAACGAAGACAGTAATTGGGATGATAAATTCTGGGATACCACGAATGTAAGTCATAAAAATGACCAGGCGTTTATTGAGGCTAAGACTATGAAAACCAATTTTCACACCTGCACGTTCATGTCGTCTCAATTATTCCTTAACAAAAAGCCATTAAGCTCGAGTCACAAAACACAAACAGATGCAACCCGCATTAACTTTCGTTATGAGCATACTGTAAAAGAAAATGAAACCTACGCCATTCATAAATTTGGAGGCTATGTGGTGGATAGAAATCACGATAAAAATAAATTGGTCGCCATAGCCCAGAATATTATTGAAAAATCTAAGAATAAAGGCTATGAACAACTTTTAGAAGACCAAAAAAAGGCCTGGGATGCCATCTGGAATATGTCTGATATTAGCATCGAAGGCGATGTAAAAGCACAACAAGGTATTCGGTTTAATATTTTCCAATTGAATCAAACCTATTTAGGTCGCGATGCTAAACTGAATATAGGACCAAAAGGTTTTACCGGTGAAAAATACGGCGGTAGTACCTATTGGGATACGGAAGCCTATTGCATTCCATTCTATATGGCTACGAAAGATCAAAAGGTGGCTCGTACACTTTTAGAATATCGTTACCATCATTTGGAAAAGGCTATTGAAAATGCCGCAAAATTAGGCTTTTCAAATGGTGCTGCACTCTACCCGATGGTAACAATGAACGGTGAGGAATGTCACAACGAATGGGAAATTACTTTTGAGGAGATCCATCGAAATGGTGCTATTGCTTATGCTATTTTTAATTATCAACGCTTTACGGGTGATTACAGTTATGTACCGGAAAAAGGACTGGAAGTATTGATTGGCATTGCACGCTTTTGGCAACAACGTGCGTCCTTTTCAACAGAAAAAAACCAATATGTTATTTTAGGAGTAACCGGTCCGAATGAGTATGAAAATAACGTTAACAATAATTGGTATACTAATTATATAGCCCAGTGGTGTATTAATTTTGCTATGGAATCCATAGCTATTGTTAAACGCGATTTCTCAAAGGATTACGAGAGAATCATTAAAAAAACCGCTCTTACTCAGACCGAAATCTCCTCCTGGAAAAGTGTAGCGGATCATATGTACTTACCTTATTCAGAAAAACATGAGGTATACTTGCAGCAAGATGGATTTTTAGACAAGAACCTGATCACCGTATCCGAATTAGACAAATCACAACGGCCTATCAATCAGAAATGGAGTTGGGATCGAATTCTAAGATCACCTTATATTAAACAAGCAGACACCTTACAAGGATTTTACTTTTTTGAAGATCATTTTGATGAAGGAACTTTAGAGCGCCACTTCGATTTTTACGAACCTTTCACCGTTCACGAAAGCTCCCTTTCGCCCTGCGTACACAGTATTCAGGCTGCGAAATTAAACCGGATGGAACAGGCTTATACCTTCTATTTAAGAACCTCAAGACTGGATCTGGATGATTACAATCACGAGGTTCATGAAGGGTTGCACATCACCTCTATGGCAGGAACCTGGATGAGTATTGTTGAAGGTTTCGGAGGTATGCGTGTTCGTAATAATACTTTAAGTTTTACACCACGTATTCCGGAGCAATGGAGCGCTTATTCCTTTAAAATTAATTTCAGGAATCAGATCATTAAAGTCACCGTAAATCAAAAGGAGACAGCTTTTGAGCTTGAAGGATCGGAAAAGCTTGATATTTTAGTAAATAATAAAATGTTGACTTTAGAACCGAATAAAAGTCTCAGTTTTTCATAAATCAAATACATTTTCAACCTGTTTTATTTCGAAATTTGAAATTGTAACATCGCTATTTATTTGGAATGCTGTGTAAGGTTCCGTCGGGAAAATTTGATTTGTTAATGCATAAACACCATCATTGATAAATAATTCAATGGATGAGGCATCGAGCACAATTTTAAAAGAAAGCGAATCTCTTACTCCAACAGGAATGGTTTGAAAAGAAAAGTTTTTATAGTTGGGATTGAAATCAACCAAACCGGACTGACTTCTGTCGGCAGACAAAACCCCGGAATCTTTATGATAACTGATGGTATAATGCTCTCCTTTTGAATTTGAAAATTGAATTTGAAGGGAATCTTTGATTTCGGCATGGAATGAAATAAAACTCTCTTGAAGTTTTTCATAGGTAAAATCATAGGGCAAATGCCCTGAAATACTTCCTTCTTCAACCGGTTTTATTATGGATTTAAATGTATCCAAAAGCTGACTTTTCAAGATATACCGGTTGTTACTTTTAATTAGTGAAAGGCTTCTTGGTAAAGTCATAGCACTGCGCCATGTTGTTGTTGGCGTGGTTTGAGCGTATTCCCAGTTACTCATCCAGCCTATAAATAAACGCTCATTATTTGGCACATTATTATACGTAACTCCTGCATAATTATCCGTTCCGTAATCGATCCATTGACTTTGTTTTTGATCCGTAGTAAACGTTTTTCCGTTATAATCGCCCACAAAATATCGCGTTCCTGAACCACCGTTTGGAGCGCTATTTCCACCATGGCTCACAATGAGTACCCATTTTTCTTCATCCGTGTCTCCTACCCTCATTTTGAAAAGATCCGGACATTCCCAAACGCCTAAGGGTGGATCATCCGGAAACCGAAAATCACTTAACTTCTTCCAATCTTTTAGATTTGCAGACTCATAAAATTCCACATGATCTTTGGCGACTAAAGCCATTTGCCAGGAATTTGTTTCATCATTCCAAAACACCTTAGGATCCCGAAAATCTGTAATACCGGGATTCTTGATCACCGGATTATGTTTGTATTTCGTCCAGGTCTCACCTTTATCTAAACTATAGGCAATCCCTTGAGTCTGTGTATCGATGGCTCCTTGCTTTTCTTTTACAGGATCGTGATAAGTAAAAATGGCTATCATCGCATTGGCACCAAAACCAGACGTATTTTGCTTGTCAATAACGGCACTTCCAGAAAAAATATAACCCAGACTATCGGGTTTTAAAGCGATTGGGCGAGGTTTCCAATGCAACATATCTTTACTTACGGCATGCCCCCAATGCATGGGTCCCCAAACCGTACTATCGGGATAGTATTGATAAAAAAGATGATAGGTTCCATGAGAATACACCAATCCGTTAGGATCATTCATCCAGTGTGCCTTTGGGGTAAAATGGAAACGCGGACGATATTGCTCTAAAGTATATGACGTAGCATCCTGAACGGACGAACGCTCTGTGTTCTTATCATCCGAATATTTACATGAAACAAAAGTAAATAACGCTAATGTGTAAATTAAAAAATGTCTCAAAGGTTATTCTTTTATTAGAGTTTTACTTAATTCTTCAAGGGTTATGCCCTTAGTTTCAGGCATCAGGAATATCACAAATAACAATTGAAGTACCATCATAATAGCAAAGATCATAAAAACAACGCCCGGCCCAATGGTGGCAAATAACACGGGAACTAATGACGGAATGACTGCCGCCAAAACCCAGTGTGTCGAACAACCAAAGGACTGACCGGAACCCCGTAAATGATTCGGGAACACTTCGGAAATAAACACCCAGATCACCGAGCCTTGACCAACCGCATGTGCCGCAATGAACATGAACAAGAAAATAGGCATAAGTCCGCCCTGCCAATTAAAAAAGAAGGCACAGGAAACCAAAGTCAAAGAAATAATATACCCGACGGATCCAATGTACATGAGTTGTTTTCGTCCCAAACGGTCGATCAAATAAATACCAATAAGCGTAAAAACCATATTAGTTACCCCAACGCCTATACTACTCAGTAAGGCGGCACTTTCACCAAGACCGGCAGCCGACAGGATACGCGGTGCGTAATACAAAAAGGCATTGATACCCGAAAACTGATTGAAAAATGCTATTAAAAAGGCTAAAATTAAAGGAAATCGGTATTTTTTCATGAAAATAGACTCATTCGGCACCGTTTTATCCATTTCATCCTTGATCTCATCTATGAGTATTTTAGGATCCTTTTCAGGACTGATGATCTGAAGCACCTCTCGAGCTTCCTCATTCCTGAATTTTGTTAATAACCAACGTGGACTCATTGGAAGCGTAAAGGCTAAAATAGTATAAATAGCAGCAGGAAAGGCCTCCACGCCAACCATCCAACGCCAGTCGTTATCGCCAATGCCATTTAATAAATAATTTGAAAAGAAAGCGATCAGAATCCCAAAAACAATATTGAACTGGTACAAACCTACGAGTTTCCCGCGATCGCCTGCCGGAGCAATTTCAGAAATATAAGCCGGTGCGGCAATGGTAGAGGCACCAACGCCTAAACCACCAATAAACCGAAATACTGCAAAAACCCATGGATCGTTGGCTAAACCGGAACCTACCGCGGAAACAGTATACAGAACCCCTATCCAGATCAAGGTTTTTTTACGGCCTAATTTGTTTGTTGGGAAACCACCAAAAATGGCACCCACAACGGTACCCCAAAGCGCCATACCAATTACCACGATGCCATGGAACATATCGGAAGTTTGCCATAAGAATTGTAATTTTTTTTCAGCCCCGGAAATAACAACAGTATCAAAGCCAAAAAGGAATCCGGCTAGTGCTGCCGTAATAGACCAGAGTAGTATCTTTTTATTCATAAGTTGGTTTTAGTTTAATGGTAACCAAAATCTATAAAACTGCTATTCCATAATTTTGAATAATAAAGATAGGAAGATTTTATTAAGGGAAATCCCAAATAAATAAAAATGGAGAACCTTTAAGCAGTAACCTCAGCGATCAATGTTTCTAAGGATACTTTTTCCTGAGCACCGGTTCTCATGTTTTTTAAGGCGTAACGGTTCATTTGCATTTCTTCGTCTCCAACAATCACTACGAATGGAATATTCCTTTTATTCGCGTGATTCATTTGCTTTTTCATTTTCGCAGCATCAGGATATAACTCTGCATTAACACCTTTTTCCCGCAATTGTTTAATGGCCTTTAAACTGAACAAAGCTTCTTTTTCACCAAAATTAATGAATAGTACATCAATGGTTTTAGAGATAGTTTCCGGAAAAAGATCCAGAGCTTCAAGAACCAGATAAATACGATCCAGTCCAAAACTGATACCTACACCACTCATATCTTTCATCCCAAATATACCGGTAAGATCATCATAACGACCACCACCACCAATAGAACCCATATCTACGTTCTCTGGCGCAGCAACTTCAAAAATAGCACCGGTGTAGTAATTTAGGCCGCGCGCAAGAGTAACATCAAGTTGTAAAGTTGCCGTCGCCAATCCAAGTTCTGAAATGGCCTTATCAATAAATTCTAGTTCTTCAATGCCTTTTTTGCCTTCGGCGGAATTTGCTAAAATACTCTTTAAGGTTTGAATTTGAGATTCAAAAGAACCCGATAATGAGAACAAAGGCTGAAGTTGAGAGATCCCAGCTTCAGAAATCCCTTTACTCAACATTTCTTCTTTAACCTTGTCTTCACCAATTTTATCCAATTTATCCAAAGCCACAGTAAAATCGATGAGTTTATCTGAAGCACCGATAACCTCAGCAATTCCGGATAATATCTTTCGGTTATTAATTTTGATGGTAACACCTTGAAGATTCAAAGCTGTAAATACCGTGTCGTATAATTGAATAAACTCTACTTCTTGCCAAAGGGAGTCGCTGCCTACCACATCGGCATCACACTGGTAAAATTCTCTAAAACGCCCTTTTTGCGGACGGTCAGCACGCCAAACCGGCTGAATTTGATAACGTTTAAAAGGAAGTTCTATCTCGTTTTGGTGTTGTACCACGTAGCGTGCAAAAGGTACTGTTAGATCGTAACGTAGGGCTTTTTCGGAAATGGAAGACGTGAGCGCATTACTATCTTTTTCTTCCAAAGCCTTTTCATCAGCTTTTGACAAATAATCCCCAGAATTTAAAATTTTAAAGATCAAGCGATCCCCTTCATCTCCATATTTCCCCATCAAAGTATCTGAATTCTCAAAACTAGGTGTTTCTATAGGTTGAAAACCAAAGGTTTTAAAAGTTTTGCGAATCGTATTGAAAATATAATTACGCTTTGCTACTTCTTCCGGATTAAAATCTCTGGTGCCTTTAGGAATACTGGGTTTTTGAGCCATAGGAAAGTAAGGTGTTTTTTAAAATTCCATGTTTACTGAAACAAAAATAAGTCTTTCATTTGATTTGGGTTTCGCTTTTTTTAAGAATGAGAACTCTAATTGATCAATTTATCAAAATAAGCATATAATTCTCCCTTGGTAATGACCGCGCCTTGTTCTATCATTTTGAATTTATCAAGGTTTTTGTCTTCTGTGTATGGTTTATCGGCTTGTAAGAACTCCACGCTTTCGTCCATTAAATTGTCACGAAGCCAGTTGTAACCTTCTTCTGTAGTAATATCAACTGCGTCATTTTTTATGTTCAGAACGATAGCGTGCATTTCTTCTTCATCTAAATGAAACAAATACAAATGTTGTGGTGCGATGTGTTCAAGATACTCAGCCTTGTTCAGTACACCTTCCCAGATCAGGTCACTAAAAACATCTAATTCGGTTTCGGCCAATTCAGGTTTATTCTTTTTAAGATTTTCCCATTCATCGGCAGTCACCTGTTGCGTAGCTAAAAAGTTGATGAATTCCTGGTGTAATTCTTCAAATTGTTCTTTTGTTAATCGTCTGTATTTCATAAAAATCCCTCTAAAAATTTGATTATAAAAAAAGCCTCAACATGGGTTGAGGCTTTTTTACTATTTGTTTTTTTATTAAGACTGTGCAATAACCTCAAATGGGAAATCAAAAACCACTTCTCTGTGTAAACGGATCACGGCATTATATTGCCCTAAACGTTTGATATTTCCTCCGGTAATGGATACAAACTTCTTATCAACAGTATGTCCTTCTTTTTCGAAAGCCTCTACTAGATCTGCTTTAGTAACCGAACCGAATAATTTATCACCGGCAGAAGCACCTTCAGTGGCTTTTGCAGCAATTTTAATATCCAATCCTTTTATAGCTTCAGCAGTTTTGTTTGCGTCTTCAATAATCTTTTTCTCTTTATAAGCGCGTTGCTTTAAGTTCTCTGCCAATACTTTTTTAGCAGAAGGCGTTGCTAACACAGCTTGCCCTTGTGGAATTAAAAAGTTTCTACCATAACCGTTCTTAACTGTTACAACATCGTCTTTAAATCCTAAATTTTCAACGTCTTGTTTTAATATAAGTTCCATTGTTATTGGTATTTTATTTTAATAAATCTGCTACGTATGGCATCAAGGCTAAGTGTCTTGCTCTTTTTACAGCAACAGATACTTTTCTTTGATACTTTAAAGAGGTTCCTGTTAAACGTCTTGGTAAAATTTTACCTTGTTCGTTTACAAACTTCAATAAGAAATCAGGATCTTTATAATCCACATATTTAATTCCTGATTTTTTGAAACGGCAATACTTTTTTTGTTTGCTTGTTTCAATATTCAACGGGGTTAAATATCTGATCTCTCCGTCTTTTTTTCCTTTAGACTGTTGTTCAATAGATGTTGTCGTTGCCATAATTACGCTTTTGCTTTAAGTTTTTCTCTTCGTCTCTCGGCCCAGGCGATGGCATGTTTATCTAACGCTACAGTTAAATAACGCATGAATCGCTCATCACGTCTGAACTCTAATTCTAAGGCTCCAATCACCTCTCCTGGTACAGTGTACTCAAACAAGTGGTAAAAACCACTTTTTTTGTTCTGGATTGGGTAGGCTAATTTTTTTAGTCCCCAATCTTCTTTAGCTATCATCTTAGCGCCGTTAGAAACAAGAAAATCTTCGTATTTCTTAACTGTTTCCTTTATCTGATCTTCAGATAAAACGGGATTTAAGATGAAAACAGTTTCATAATGATTCATAAAAATTGAATTTATTGTTAAAAATTGGCTGCAAAAATAACTATTTTCTGTATATTACACAACAAAATCGAGGGACAAAATTCCAAATCTAAGTTTTGTTAAAATTTTGTTAAAAACTACAGTTTACCGATGTTTTTTGGTTTTTAACGTAATTTTTTGTACTATTGTCGATATCTTAACCGAAATAATATAAAATGTTATGACTTTAAACTGTGTAGTAGTAGACGACTCAGCGATCCAAAGGCTGTCAATCGTTAAATTAGTGGAGAATCACCCCGCTCTGAATCTAATTGCTGAGTACAGCAGCGCGCTAGAGACAAAAAATGGTTTAAATACGCACCAGGTCGACCTTATCTTCCTTGATATTGAAATGCCTGTTTTAAATGGCTTTGAGCTTTTAGACGTATTAAACAAAAAACCTCAAATTATTTTTGTAACCGGTAAAACAGAATATGCTTTTAAAGCATTTAATTATGATGCTACCGATTACTTACACAAACCCATTACAAAAGAACGCTTTAACATTTCTGTAGAGAAAGCTTTAGAACAACATCGCTTAACACTGGACCACAGTGAAGAAGATGGAGAACACATTTTTGTGAAAAGTAATCTTAAAAAACGTAAAGTGTACATTAAAGATATTAAATGGATCGAAGCTCTTGGTGACTACGTAAAATTAGTTACTGAAGAAAATAGCTTAGTCGTTTTATCTACAATGAAATCTTTTGAAGCAGAACTACCTGCAGGAAAATTTTTAAGAATTCACAAATCCTACATTGTGAATTTGGACAAAATCGACCGATTTAATAGTAAAAACGTGGAAGTGGGGGCATACGAAATTCCACTAAGTAGAAATAAAAAGACCCAATTAGTTGATGCGTTAAATAACATTTAGAAGTTATCGACATTTAAATTTACTTTAACCACCCGAAAATCTTTTATACTTAAGAAGCTGTTATTAATTTTAATAATGGCTTCTTTAGTTTTTTGTAATGATTGCTTTTTAGGAATCTTGACCAAAATATTTTTGTGATACTGGTTACGAATTCTGGAAATTACCGGAGATTCTGGTCCTAACACGAAGTCGCCAAAAATTTGCCTCAAGGATTTTGCATACCAGATAGCTCCGGTTTCCACCTTACTGTAATCCTTGTGTTTAAGGGTAATTTTGATCTGCCGATAAACAGGTGGATACTTAAAGGTAAAACGCTCGTCCATTTGTTCCTGATACATCCCGATATAATTATTGGTGGATACCTGCTGCAATATCGTATGATAGGGGTTGTAGGTCTGGATTAAAACTTTACCGCGTTCCTTGGTGCGCCCTGCCCTACCCGAAACCTGAAGCAACAATTGAAAACTGCGTTCATGCGCCCTAAAATCAGGGAAATTCAGCATGTTATCCGCATTTAAAACGCCTACTAATTTCACATGTCTGAAATCAAGTCCTTTCGTGACCATTTGTGTTCCAACTAAAATATCGATCTCCTGTTGTTCCAGAGCCGTAATAATCTTTTCATAACCGTGTTTCCCGCGCGTGGTATCCAGATCCATTCGGCCTACTTTAAAATCAGGGAATAACTGTTTTACCTCAGCTTCAATTTGCTCCGTTCCAAAACCTTTGTTATCCAAATCCGGACTACCACAAGCCATACACTTCATTTGCATGGCCATGGAATAACCACAATAATGACAGCGTAATTGATTTCTGTATTGATGATACGTTAAGCTCACATCACAATTTGGACATTGTGGTGAGTGGCCACAGGTTTGGCAGGTTATAATTGGAGAATATCCTCTACGGTTCTGAAACAAAATAACCTGAAAACCTTCCTTAAGCGTTTCCGTCATTTCCTCGATGAGTGTGTCACTGAAATGACCTTTCATCCGCTTGCGTTTATACTTGTCTCTCAAATCTACCAGCGCAATATCCGGCATTAACACATTATTATATCGGTAATTCAGTTCTACAAGACCATATTTATTTTGTTGTGTATTGTAATAACTCTCTAAACTTGGCGTCGCCGAACCCAACAAGGTTTTCGCATTGAAAAAGGAGGCCAGCACGATAGCGGTATCACGGGCATGGTACCGAGGCGCCGGATCGAATTGTTTGAAAGATTGTTCGTGTTCTTCATCTATAATAATCAATCCCAACTTACTGAAAGGTAATAGTACGGCAGAACGGGCGCCTAATACAATTTTTGCCTTGGTTTTATTTTCCAGAATATTATTGTAAACCTCCACCCTTTCATGTGTCGAGTATTTCGAATGATACACAGCTACTTGTTCTCCAAAATAATCCTGTAAACGCGTGATAAGTTGTGTAGTTAAGGCAATTTCAGGAAGTAAATACAAAACCTGTTTCCCTTTTTTTAAAGTCTCTTCAATGAGTTTAACGTAGATCTCTGTTTTACCCGAAGACGTCACCCCATGAAGTAAAGTAACATCATGTTTTTCATTTGAAGATCTTATTTCTTCTAAAGCTGTGGCTTGATATTCATTTAAGGTTTTTGAGTCTTCATTGTCTTCCCCGTCGTATTGTATTCTATCCGTTTGAATGAAATATTCTTCTAAAATATCCTTATCGATAAGAGTTTTAATTATGGTTGAAGAGGCATCACTGGCCTTAGACAAATCAGTGACTTTTACAGGCTTTTTGGTCTGAGCCGACAATGAAAATAAGGTCAGCACCACCTCGCGTTGCTTTGGAGCGCGGCTTAACTCATCCAGTAGTTTGTGCAATTGTACTTCAGAATTATGATTTTTATGAAGTTTCACATAGCGAACTAATTTTGGCTTATAGGTTTCATAAATATCCTCCTGAATCGTAATCGCATCTTTTTCGATCAAACGGTTAAGAACCGAGAGCACCTGTTTTTTATCCAGAATATTCGAAATATCCTGAATTTTGAGTGACGATTGATGGTGCAATGCTTCATAAATTAAAAATTCATCATCCTCCAGATCGGTATCTTTAATTTCTTTCGAAGCATTTTTTACAATGATGGTCTCACTTTCTAAAATAAAACCACTTGGTAAGGCCGCCCGCATAACATCGCCCAGCGTGCACATATAATAATCTGCAATCCACTGCCAGAGTTTTAATTGCCAGGCATTCACCACCGGTTTCTCATCAAGAATTTGCTCAATATCCTTAGCGTCGTAAGCCGTTGGTGCATGGTTGTGAATATGATGTACGATACCTGTGTAAATTTTGGTCTTGCCAAAAGGTACAGCAACCCGCATACCGGGTTTTAGAAATTCTGCTTCCGCTGAAGTAATACGGTACGTGAATAACTTTTGAAGCGGCACAGGAATAATAACATCAATAAAATATAACATGCTCTATTTCCTGTTTCGAAGTTTATAAATGGATATGTTCAATTCATAGCCAAGTAGTAACACATTAGAATTCAGCCATAAATAAAAAAGCAAAATTAAAAGGGCACCAATAGAGCCGTAAAGTTTATTGTATTGGGCAAAATTCTCGATGTAAACTCCAAATAAATAAGAGGTTACAACAATGAGAAACGTCGTAAATAAAGCACCCACAGAAAAGAATTTGGATTTTCGCCCTTCCCGGGTGCCAAAATAATATAAGGTTGAAGTGGCAATGTAGATCATGACTACAAAAAAGACGTATTTCACCACATCAGGCCAAACCGTACTCTGAGTACTGATCTGATAGCCGCGCTTATCGAGAACATTAAATACTTCATCTAGCACATAGATTTGAAAATATCCAAGAACAGCAATGGTAAGAATGAGTAAAAAGGCCAGGATCAAGGCAATTCCTAAAGCGTATAAATACTGTCTCAATACACTGCGAGAGAGCTGGTCGTGATAGGAATTTTCAAACCCAGAAAAAATGGCGTTCACACCATTGGCCATCAAAATTATCGATAAGATAAAAACTCCGGATAATAAGCCTGCCTGTTGTGATTGATCAATATTTTCAAAAATATTGTTGAAGAAGAAGTCTGAAGTTGTTGGTGGTAAAAACGACTGCAAAAACGTTTGGAATTCTACTTTAAAATTTTGAATCGGGATGTATGGAATCACGATCAGAATAAACAACAAAAAAGGAAATAATGCAGTGAAAAAGCTAAAGGCAATCGCACTTGCTCGGGTTGTTAAAGCACCTTTAACAATGCCGGTAATGTAAAGTTCGAAAAGGTCGTAAAATGAAAGTCCTTCCAAACCCGGAAGTTTCACTTTCTTCAAAAACCTCACAATGATATTGATTACAGGAATTTTTTCAAGTCTATCTTCAACGGCTTTGGTCATTAATGGCAATACTTTTCTTAGTTAAAAGCAAAGTTATCAAATTTCGTTTGCTAAAACTATTACAAGAATTACTTTATAGCTTTCAAGCTAATGTCCATGTTGTGAACAGAGTGTGTTAAGGCTCCACAGGAAATGTAGTTTACACCACATTCGGCGTAGTGTCGTACGGTGGCTTCATTAATATTTCCTGACGATTCAATGAGACATTTACCATTAATCAGCTTAACGGCCTTTAAAGTATCTTCAAAATCGAAGTTATCTAGCAGGATTCTATATACGCCTTCGTTTTTTAGAATTTCTTCAACCTCAACCAGATCACGAGCCTCAACCATAATCAAAAGATCCTTTCCGGTTTCTCGCAAATAATCTTTGGTCATTTCTATGGCTTTGGTGATTCCGCCTGCAAAATCAATATGATTATCCTTTAGCATGATCATATCATAAAGCGCAAAACGATGGTTTTCACCACCACCAATTTTAACGGCCCATTTTTCCAGTACGCGAATGCCGGGTGTCGTTTTTCGGGTGTCTAATATTTTGGTTTTAGTACCTTTAATCAAATCTACAAAAGTTCTCGTTTTTGTAGCAATAGCACTCATCCGTTGCATAGCATTAAGAACAGTGCGCTCTGCTTTTAGAATAGACTGCGAAGGGCCTTCAATGTACATTACAACGTCGCCAAAAGTCACTTCGGATCCATCTTCGATCTTTACATCCAGCCGAAGATTCTTGTCTACATAGGCGAATACCTTTTTGGCAAAGTTAACACCGCCGATAATCCCCTTATCCTTTACCAAAATCTTGGCTCTACCACGAGCGGTGGCAGGAATGCAAGCTAAAGAACTATGGTCGCCATCTCCCACATCTTCCCGTATGGCATTGGCTATAATCATTTTGACCTCGTTGTCAAACTGTTCTTGAGTAATCATATTGAACTGGTTTCTGAAACAAAAATAAGAAATTGATTTACTTAACATTGATTTACAATTACGAATTTTATATTTTTTTTACTTCTGAAATAAAGCTTTCATAAATAGTAAATAGTAATTTTGCGATTATGACTATCACACTCATCACCATAGGAAAAACGGATAATCCCCAACTTCAAGAATTAATATCACTTTACCAGGATCGCTTAAAGTATTACATCAAGTTTGATCTGGATATTATTCCGGATGTAAAAAATGCAAAAAAACTCACGGAAACGTTGCAGAAACAAAAAGAGGGAGAACTGATTTTAAAGAAAATAAATCCGGGTGATGTTGTTATTTTACTTGATGAAAAAGGAAAACAATTCACATCTGTACAATTTTCAGAGTATCTACAGAAACACATGAATTCCGGAGTAAAACGCCTGATATTTGTTATTGGCGGACCGTATGGATTTTCAGATGAAATATATCAAAAAAGTAATGGGAAACTGTCATTATCTAAAATGACCTTTTCCCATCAAATGGTTCGTTTATTTTTTGTTGAACAGTTATACCGGGGATTCACAATTTTGAGAAATGAACCCTACCACCATCAATGATGATTAGTGTGTATTATAAACGTGCTTGCGTTTTTTTAACTGGCGTTCCAGATCACTAATGGTATCACGAACAGAGACTTCATAATTGTGCGTGTTCGAAGTTGCAAAAATTCGAGGGCCGGGTAAACTCAATTCTATATTACAAATTTTACCAGCCTCATGATCACTACCTTCTTGTTTAAAATGCACTGTGGCACTGATCAAAAACTCATATCTATTAAATAATTTTTCTAATTTCTCCTCAGTAAATGCTGATAATGTTTCACTTACATCCATATCGACATATTGAAAGTTTACTGTCATTTTTTATCTGTTTTTATTATTTATATCTTAGACTAATATACAGGTTTTTAATGGAGCTACACCTAACATAAATCATAAAAATGCCGGATTTTTATATTAGTTCGGCTTCAAAAATCACTTTGTCCTCCATCGCGAACCATCTGTAATAATAGGGTTTATGAATTTTTTCAATGGCATTGCGTTTTACCTTGAGTGTTGGGGTAGTTAAATTATTGTCAGGCGTCCATTCTTCTTTCATGATCACGACCTTTTCAACCCGTTCATGTTTTTCTAATTTAGGGTTTAATGCTCTTACGGTGGCCATCAAACTTTCAGCTAAAGCTTTTTTTGTTTTAGTCCGCCCTACTTCAGATAAAGTAATGAGAGCAATAGGCTGCGGAATCCCTGTGCCTACCAAACAAATTTGTCCGATATTTTCGTTTGCACTTAAAGCTAATTCTATAGGTGCAGGAATAATATATTTTCCCTTATCCGTTTTAAATTGATCTTTAACCCGACCCGTGATCGTAAGATACCCTTCGTGATCATACTCCCCGGTATCCCCGGTTTTAAAATAACCATCCTCAAAAACCGAAGCAGTTAATTCCGGGTTTTTATAATATCCCAGCATCATACAATCATTCTTAATTAAAATTTCGCCTTCGGCGGAAAGTTTTACTGACACTTCCTCATGCGCTTTACCCACAGTACCAACCTTATTCTCTTCATGCGTATTGGCATGCGACAAAGAACAATCTTCTGTCATACCATAAAGTTGTAAAATAGTAACGCCTATCTTTTGATACCAATGAATCAGATCTACAGATATAGGTGCAGCCGCTGAGCCTATAATAAGAGCTGATCCCATTCCTAAATTCTTCTGAAGCGTTTTCTTTAGGATCATATTTAAAACAGGAATTTTCAGCAACAGATCAAGACGCTTTTGTGGAATCTTTTCTAATATTTTCTCTTGAAATTTCGCATAAATACGGGGCACAGCAAAAAACAAATGTGGTTTTGCTTTTTTAAGGTCGGAAGCAAATGTATCAAGTGATTCCGGGAAAAAAACTTCTGCTCCTTTGCAAATACACAAGGTGGCAATAAGTCGTTCTGCAACGTGGGCCAGCGGCAAGTACGAAAAAAACCGAAAATGATCCGGCGCCAATAGTTTTTTAATGAAAATTTTGTTGCAGAAAACAAAGTTATAACTGGAATGCATCACACCTTTTGGCATTCCGGTTGTTCCTGACGTATAAATTATGGTAAATAAATCAATGGGATCTCTTTCAAAAGGCACCATAGGTTCATAGGCCTTCAGCCAGGATTCCCAGGTATTTTTTTCTTCGACCCCATACATCCCTATACTCAAAATTGGCATATTTTTTATTCCTGCTTTTTGAGCTTCATAACTATCAAGCTTACCAACAATAATTGCTTTGGCATCACTATGGTCTAAAATTAATTGAACACCATCTGCTGTCAGGGTTGGATAAATTGGAACCGAAACGTAACCTGCCATTTGGATAGCCAGATCGCTCATGTGCCAATGTGCACAGTTTTTTGAAAGTAATGCAATATGACTGCTTTCAGGTAATCCCAGGGCACGTAAACCACTTGCTATTTTTCTTGCTTCTTCACCGGCCTTTTTATAGGTATATTGAAGTATTTTACCATATATAGGTTGATTCAAAAATACCTGATCCGGGGTTTTCTTTTCCCAGTATAAAAAAGCCTCAAGTGGTGATTTAAAATCCATGAATTAAACTTAAATATTTTGCAAATCTTCCAAAGATGAGGCAATAAGGTTATTATCGCCAAGCATTATGGCTGCCTCGTTTATTCCTCGTAAAGGCAATAACCGTTTAGTTCCTCGTTTTAGAGCTTTTTGATAAAGTTCCAACGCCTCCGCCGGACGGTTTTGTTCCATTAAAAATTCGGCATAGAATTCCATCGGCGGTTTTTGTATGAAAGGCGGACCATAACTGTAACTCATTTGCTCATGGAGCGTCACCGAATTTTTAAAATGGGCTTCGGCCTGTTCCGGATCGTTTTCCTGCCAGGCTTGCAAACCCTGTAATTGCAGGAGCATAATTTTAGCTTCGTTAACATCAGATTGTGTTGGAAGCGAGCGCGACGCTGAAGAACATACAGCAAATCCCTTACTTAGGTTATCAGCAAGTAGCGATTCTTTTTTAATTTCGTATGATAGAGAATCTATGGCAATTTTCAGGTCTTCAACCTTATCCGTTTTAAAAGCCCGCATACCCTCTATAAAATAGTTTTGAGCACGAACTCCAATATTCAACCCGGAAACATCAACAGGAATTGAAGCAATATCGTGATCCCACAGATCAGTTTCTGCTAAAAATGTACCCTTTAAAAACATTAAATGCACACGTGCTACGCCGGAAGGCGTTTCTGAGCAATACTTCTGCATATCGTAAACCATTTTTTCAGCCTCTTCTACCTGATTTTTTTGAAGATATCCATACTCCAACCAATGATACGCATGGTAACCTCTGGCGTTATTATCTAAATTCTTAGCTTCCATGCGGTGCAAACTTGCCTGATAAGAATCGATGTTCGATTGTACAACCTTATCCCACATACCCAAAGCAACGTATATATGCGAAGGCATATGCAAAGCATGACTGGCATCAGGAGCCACTTGAGCATAAGCATCAGCTGCATCCAGGGCCATAAAGGCGTGTTGCGGATCGTCATACGAGTGAATCAGATAATGCAAAGCACCCGGATGTTGGGCGTTTTCCTTTAAAATACCTTGGGCTATTTTTGCCCCCATTCCATAAATGGAATCATTACGCCCTTCGGCCACCGAGCCTAATAATGATAAGGCATAGAACGCTGCCACCTCATGGTTTGAAGGATATTTATCATGCAAGATTTTCATGTAATCTTTATACGCTACATCGCGATCATTTTTAGCCGTTTTAGGCTGATAAAGAAGATCCAGACCTTTGATCAGATCAGACTCTAAAGAATTCAATGAAGTTGGCACATTTATATTTTTCAACTTTTCTAAAGTCGCAAGCCCGGCGTCATAATCTTGTTCACTCCACAAGCTGTGATTGTAAGTCATAGCTTCACCCCAATACGCCATAGGCATGGATGGATCGGCAGCCTGAGCCTCAAGAAAAGCTTCGCGCGCATCCTGATATTCGAAACTATGAAGTAATAACAGCCCTTTTTCAAAATGTTTCTTTGCAGCGTCATTTCCGGTAACATCCAAATGGACTACCCCAAGATAATCGTGTTTTTCCTGCTCCTTACAGGAAAAAAACAGCAATAGCAGGCCTAAAAAAAGTGATGATTTCATATGATTCGTTTAGTTTAGTGGATTGTCTTTTAGTTTTTTACGAGAGTTGAAGCTGTCTAAATATACATAATTTTTGAATGTCATTTAATTTATTTTAATCCCTTAATTTTACATCTTTAAATAAAAATGTGATGGAACTCGTTTTTGCAACGAATAACAAAAATAAAATCAAAGAGGTTCAGAAATTGATCCCAAACAATATTAAACTTCTAAGTCTTGAAGATATCGGCTGTTTTGAAGATATCCCCGAGACTCAGGATACAATTGGAGGTAATGCGATACAAAAAGCACAATATGTGAAAAAAAATTATGGCTATAATTGTTTCGCAGATGATACCGGTTTGGAAGTTTCGGCTTTAAATGGGGCTCCCGGTGTTTATTCCGCGCGATATGCCGGTAAAGCCAAAGATCCTGAAGCGAATATGAAAAAGTTACTTTCCGCTTTAAGCGGAAAAAATGATCGATCGGCGCAATTCAAAACCGTTATCGCTTTAATGGTAAATGATCATACCTCAACATTTACGGGTATTTGTAAAGGAAAAATAACCAAAGAAAAATTTGGGGATGGTGGTTTTGGTTACGACCCTATATTTAAACCGGATGGCTTTGAAGAAACTTTTGCCGAAATGGATCTGGAGTTAAAAAACCATATCGGACACCGCGGAAAGGCTACAAAAAAGCTTATCGAATTCTTATCGCAACAAAAGCTTTAAAAAATCCTATTAAATTCAGCCTATTGTTGGTTGTTTCTATTCTTTGTGCTATTTTTATTTTATGACAGCTGTAGAAATTGAAAAAGAAAACGCCGCTATAACGAAAGCCTACAAACAGCTTCTAAAAGTGAGTTATACCACTTTAACCAAGGAAGATAAAAAATTGATTCGTAGTGCTTTTGAGGTAGCCATGGACGGCCATAAAAACCAGAGACGAAAATCGGGTGAAGCCTACATTTTCCATCCCCTGGCTGTGGCCAAAATTGTAGCTCAGGAAATTGGTCTGGATGCTACCTCTATAGCTGCTGCCCTGCTCCATGATGTGGTTGAAGATAGTCCCGATTATACCATTGAGGACATTCAGCAAAAATTTGGCGACAGCATTGCTACTATTGTTGATGGTCTTACTAAAATTTCTTCCTTGAGTAAGGAAAAAGATATGGATGTATCGCTTCAGGCAGAAAACTTCCGTAAAATGTTGCTTACTCTGAATGATGACGTCCGGGTGATCATTATTAAAATTGCCGACCGTCTTCACAATATGCAAACCATGGATTCCATGGCGCCGGATAAACAGATAAAGATCGCTTCGGAAACCTTATACATTTATGCGCCACTCGCCCATCGCATCGGGCTTTATAACATAAAAACGGAACTTGAGGATCTGGGTTTAAAATACACCGAACCGGAGGTATATTTCGATATCCTGAATAAAATTAAAGAAAGTAAGGAAGAGCAGGATAAGTATATTGAACAGTTCAGTAAGGTTATTAAAAACTCTCTGGATAAAGAAAAACTCGAATATACCATTAAAGGGCGCCCAAAATCCATTTTCTCCATCCGAAGAAAAATGCAGAAACAAGGTGTTTCTTTTGATGAGGTCTACGATAAATTCGCCATCCGAATTATTTACCGTAGTGATGCCAATAATGAGAAATTCTTGGCCTGGAAGATCTATTCCGTAGTCACCGATCACTTCAGACCCAACCCCATTCGTTTACGCGATTGGATATCGTCACCAAAATCAACAGGATATGAAGCCTTGCATATTACTGTAATGGGACCCAAAGGACGCTGGGTTGAAGTGCAAATCCGAAGTGAACGGATGAATGAAATTGCTGAAAAAGGTTACGCTGCCCATTATAAATACAAGCAGGAACACGAAAAAGAGGACAGTTTAGATAATTGGGTCAACCGGCTTCAGGAGGCTTTGGAAAATCCACATACCAGTGCTGTTGATTTCGTAGAACAGTTCAAACTCAATTTATATTCTAAAGAAATATTTGTTTTTACCCCTGCGGGGGAATTAAAATCGCTTCCAAAAGGTGCTACTGCTCTCGATTTTGCATTTAGTATCCACACCGAAGTAGGTATGAAAACCCGCGGTGCCAAGGTAAATGGAAAACTGGTTCCCTTGAGTCACGAATTAAAAAGTGGCGACCAGGTGGATATTTTAACTTCCGATAGTGCAAAACCCAATGCCAACTGGCTGGATTATGCTACAACGGCGCGTGCCCGAAGTAAAATTAAATCAGCCTTAAAAGAGGATAAAAAACGTATTGGCGAGGAAGGAAAAGAGATTTTGCGTAGAAAACTGAGACAGTTAAAGATCACCCTTAATGAGGCTTCAGTAAATGAGTTAGTAAGTTATTTTAAGTTGAAGACCAGTTTGGATCTGTTCTATCGCGTTGGTTTAGGAACCATTGATAACACGATGCTGAAAGCATTTGCTTCTTCGCGAAGTAATGTGTTGATGAGTTTTTTCAAAAGCAAGATCTCAAGAAAACAAACAGCTACCAAAGAAGAGATTGAACGTGAGGAAGTTACAAACAAATTTGATTCTCTTGTTTTTGGTAAAGATGAAGAGAAACTAGATTATAAATTAGCCAACTGTTGCAACCCGATTCCCGGCGATGATGTGTTTGGGTTTTTAACGGTAACAGAAGGTATCAAAGTACATAAAAAGAATTGCCCAAATGCTTTAAGTTTACAATCTAACTATGCCTACCGGATCATGCCGGCCAAGTGGGTAGACTCCACCCAACAGGAATTCTCGGCACAAATTAAACTTACGGGTATCGATCATTTGGGTCTCGTAAACGACATTACCAAGGTGATCTCTGAAAATATGCATGTTAACATGAAAAGCATCAGTTTTGAAAGTGATGACGGTATTTTTTCAGGAAAAATAAATGTGGTTGTTAAAAACAATACTCTTATTAAAAAACTCATCGATAGATTGAAAAAAATTAATGGTATTGATAAGGTATCACGAGTGTAAAAAAAGTGTAAATTTGCGACGCAATTATGAGTGACAAGGTAGATACTAACAATCAAGAGATCGTAAAGAGTGTTTTCACCAACTTTTTAGAAAGTAACGGACATAGAAAAACACCCGAACGTTACGCTATCCTACAAGAAATTTACGATCATAACGAACATTTCGATATTGAGTCACTATACCTCAGCATGAAAAATAAAAAGTATCGCGTATCTCGTGCAACACTTTACAATACTATAGAATTACTTCTGGAATGTGGTTTGGTGCGTAAGCATCAATTTGGACAAAATCAGGCGCATTACGAAAAGTCTTATTTCGACAGACAACATGATCATGTAATACTTACAGATACCGGCGAGGTTATCGAGTTTTGTGACCCACGGATCCAGTCGATAAAAAAAACTATCGAAGAAGTTTTCGATATTGAAATCAATAACCACTCACTTTATTTTTACGGAAATAGAAAATCAACCAAATAACTAACTTTAACAATGGCAGTAGATTTACTACTAGGATTACAATGGGGCGACGAAGGCAAAGGAAAGATTGTTGACGTACTTACAAAAAACTATAACATTATCGCCCGATTTCAAGGCGGACCAAATGCAGGACACACCCTTGTTTTCAATGGAAAGAAACACGTTTTACATACCATCCCTTCGGGAATTTTTCATGATGATGCTATTAATTTAGTAGGTAATGGTGTGGTTATCGATCCTGTGATCTTTAAAGGTGAATTAGACAAATTAGCAGATCAGGGCATAGAATATAAAAAATCATTACTTATTTCGCGTAAAGCACATATCATATTGCCAACCCATCGCTTGCTCGACGCGGCTAGTGAAGCTTCGAAAGGAAAAGCAAAAATTGGTTCAACCTTAAAGGGCATCGGACCAACCTATATGGATAAAACCGGTAGAAATGGTATCCGGGTTGGAGATCTGGAACTGGAAGACTGGAAAGAAAAATATCGTGCTTTAGCAGATAAGCACGAATCGATGATCGCGTTCTACGATGTCGATATCCAATATAATTTAGCAGAACTGGAAGCCGAATTCTTTAAGGCTATAGACGTTTTGAAGTCATTAAAATTTATAGATTCTGAAGAATATATTTACCAGGCTCAAAAATCAGGAAAATCCATTTTGGCTGAAGGCGCTCAAGGGTCCTTACTGGATATTGACTTTGGAACCTATCCGTTTGTCACTTCAAGTAACACCACTGCTGCCGGAGCTTGCACAGGATTAGGAGTGGCACCGGGCGATATAGGTGAAGTATTTGGAATTTTTAAAGCCTATACCACCCGCGTTGGTTCGGGACCCTTCCCTACCGAACTTTTTGATGAAGATGGGGAAACCATGGGTCGTGTTGGAAACGAATTTGGCGCCACTACCGGACGCCCGCGACGTTGTGGTTGGTTAGATCTTGTAGCTCTAAAATATGCCTGCCAGGTTAATGGTGTAACGCAGTTGATGATGATGAAAGGCGATGTGCTTTCTGGTTTTGAAACCTTAAAAATTTGTACAGCCTATAAATATCGTGGTGAAGTGATCAAGCATTTACCATACAATATTGAACCCGAAAATGTGGAACCAATTTACACGGAATTTAAAGGTTGGCAAGCCGATCTTACGGGAATGACGGAAGATTCACAACTACCGGTAGCCTTAAATGACTATATTGGGTTTTTAGAACAAGAATTGGATATTCCAATTACTATTGTATCTGTTGGTCCGGATCGTAAACAAACGATTTTTAGAGAAAAGAAATAGTTTTTTTAAATATTCATTTTTAAATCTGTAAAAGACTGCTAATCAGCGGTCTTTTTCTTTATATTTGAAACCCATAATTTAAGCCTAAAATCCCTTAATCCATTAAACCTACAAACATGAAAAATCTATTATGTACCATTCCGTTGGCTCTATTTTTTTTAATGAGCCACTCCGTAACATCTCAAACCCAAACTATTTCTATCGAATACAAAAGGAACGACGATCACAGTGTTGAGTTTTATTACAATAAATCAGTGCCAGGAAGCTATTATTTAAGTTTGGAATTTAATCAGCTAGAAAATTCAGGTTATTCAGGAATTAGCCGCGTGGTTAGTAATAGCAAAGGATACCTTTTTAGACTGACGCCAATTAACCCGGAAAAGGGTATTGGATTTTCTTATGGATACTATTATTTCAGAGGTAATCCAGAACCAAAAGTAGATAGCCTTTTCACCTATTGCCTACCTTTTAAAAAGAATAAAGGTGTGGATATCAATGAGAGTTCAAATATTGGTAACACGTATTTAGGTTTTGAAAAACCTTCAAAATGGAAATCCTATATTGTTTTTAGAAAAAGTCCTGATACTGTCTGTGCTATGAGAAAAGGTGTTGTTGTTGACCTTGTTAATGATTTTAAAACAGACAAATCATTAAAATATGATTTTAAAAGCGATATGAATTCTATCCTAATAGAACATGATGATGGTACTTTTGCTTCATACAGAGGTTTTAAACAAAATTCATTTTTAGTGACATTAGGACAAACTGTTTATCCCCAAACCGAGCTTGGAACTTTGGATATGCTAGGTGAAGATGATTATAGGTTATACTTTAATATTCATTACACACAATTGAAGCGCGAAATTGAGGATCATTTAGAAAATAAAAAAAGTTATTCCGAATACCTCACACCGTATTTTATTACCACAAATGGAAAAACAAAATTAAAACAACATGAGCACTACATCGTTGATTGTAATGAAACTATTTTTCTAAAAGAATTTAGTAAAAGAGAGAAGAAGAAATATCGGAAAAACCCTGAATTGTATAAATAATTAAGTTAAAACATTTAAAGTTTTGACGCTCCAAAAAATAATTTTGGAGCGTTTTTTGTTACAACATACGCAAACCAGAGATTAATCGTTATTTTTGCCTCAAACATCAATACATTGAATTCAATACAACCCAAATATCTCCTACTTTTTTTTATTTTGATCACTGCAGTACAGTTAAGCGCTGCGCAGGAACAAAAGAAAATTGAAATTAAATATGCCGGTCGTTTAAATGTCGATGAGGCTAATTATCCCGGAGCGCGTATTTTAACACGTGATGCGTCGCAACAAGTTCATGTGGCACAAGGCAGTATTGATATTTGGTGTGATAAAGCCATTTATTACGGCGGTGAGAATTTTGTTGAAGCTTACGGTAATGTTTTTGCAAAACAAGGGGATACCATTAACTTAAGATCAAAATACATTGAATATAGCGGAAAAACCCAACTAGCCTTTGCGAGTGGTGATGTCGTTTTAACGGACCCTACTTCTGAAATTCAAACAGATACCTTGTATTTTGATCGTGCGAAACAACAATCGTATTACCAAAGTGGCGGTAAGGTTGTAAAGGATTCTTCGGGAACTATTACCAGTAGAGTTGGGACGTATTATATGGAAACTAAGAAATACAAATTCCAAAATAATGTTGTTCTGGTAAATGATGAAGCCACTATAAAATCCAATTTCTTTGATTATTATTCAGATACAGGTCATGCTTATGTTTTCGGACCGTCAACCATCACGACACCAGACAGCAAAACCTATTGTGAAAAAGGTTTTTACGATACCGAATTGAAAATTGGTTATGCCATGAAAAAGGCTAAAATCTATTACAACAATAAGATTATTGAAGGAGATAGCCTTTATTTTGATAACAATCGAAGTTTCGCCTCTTCAACAAATAATATAAAAGTTACTGATACCATAAATAATACCATTGCTAAAGGGCATTATGCTGAAATATACAAGGCAAAGGACTCATTATTCATAACCAAGCGGGCTTTGGTAATTACCGTTCAGGAAAAGGATTCTATTTATCTCCATGCTGATAAGATCATGGTTACCGGAAAACCGGATCACCGCATTACAAAAGCGTATTACAATGCTAAATTATTTAAATCGGATATTAGCGCTAAAGCGGATTCGATCATTTCGAATCAGGAAACAGGATTAACAGAATTGATTAACCTGGAACGTTTTTCCTCCGGCGGAGATGCCTTTTCTACTAAAAAACGTCCTATTTTATGGAATCTGGAAAATCAAATGACCGGAGATACCATTCACCTCATTTCCAATCAGGAGGTCAAAAAACTGGATTCCTTAGTAGTTTATGACAATGCTTTTGTAATAGCAAAAGACACTTTAACTGAAGATGGTTATAATCAAATTAAAGGTTTAAAACTTATTGGTTTGTTTGATGAAGATAATCGTTTAAAAGATGTTTATATCAATAAGAATGCAGAATCGATCTTCTATTCAAGAAATGAAGAACAGGAATTGATTGGTATAGATAAATCAAAATCCGGGAGTATTGAAATGGAATTTGCCGATGGCGAAATTCAAAAATACACCCGTTTTAATAATATCGATGCAACACTTTACAAGGAAACCGAATTCCCAGAAAAAGAAAAATATTTTAAAGGATTTGATTGGCGTGAAGACGAACGCCCCAAAAGTGTAGCCGATTTATTTAAGGACGATCCACCGTTGGAATTGCCTAAAATAAAAGGTTTGGATGACTATGTACCTCAGGATGACTTTTTTGACGAAGCCCTTTTAGACCGCATTCAAAAAGCAGATGACGAGAGTAATACGCCTGATGACGAAGAACAGAAGGCCTCAAGACACATACCCGACTCTTTAAAAACAAAACCGGCCCCTGTTAAAAAATCGCCGCAGAAGTTAAAACCAAAACCTGTTAAATAATAAAGATCTACCGATTTGAAATCTGATTTTTTAAAATATCAGGCACAAACCACCACCCACCCGTTGGCTATGGAAATTTCACATGCCGAAGGTTCTTATATTTTTGATAGTGAACAAAAGGCCTATCTGGATTTTGTGGCCGGTGTATCTGCTTGTCCGTTAGGGCATCGCCATCCAAAAGTGGTACAGGCTATAAAAGACCAATTGGATCGCTATCTTCATGTTATGGTTTACGGAGAGTATATCCAGGAACCAGCTGTGGCCCTAACGAAATTACTTGCAGACTATTTACCTAAAACACTTTCAAAAACATATTTAACGAACTCGGGAACTGAAGCTATTGAAGGCGCTTTAAAACTTGCGAAACGTGCTACCGGAAGAGGAGAGATCATCGCGGCACACCATGCGTACCACGGTAATACCATGGGCGCCATGAGTGTTATGGGTTATGAGGAACGCAAACGGGCTTATCGCCCATTAATTCCTGATGTAAAATTCATAAGCTTCAATGACGAGCATGAACTTTCCGAGATCACTGAAAAAACAGCCGGCGTCATTTTAGAAACCATTCAAGGCGGTGCCGGCTTTATAATGCCTGAAAATGATTATTTAAAAAAGGTGAAAGCACGTTGTGAAGCGGTTGGAGCACTTTTAATTTTAGATGAGATCCAACCCGGTATTGGCCGCACCGGTAAACTGTTTGGTTTTGAGCATTTTGATTGTATTCCGGATATTGTGGTTAGCGGAAAAGGTCTGGGTGGCGGCATGCCTATCGGAGCATTTACAGCCTCTGAAGAATTAATGGATCTCCTAAGCGATAACCCGAAATTAGGGCATATCACAACGTTTGGAGGTCATCCTGTAATCGCAGCTTCTGCTTTAGCAACTCTAAAGGAAATAACTGAAAGTAATTTAATGTCTGAAACGCTTGTAAAGGAGAAGCTTTTCAGAAAATATTTGGTACATCCATTAATTAAGGAAGTTCGAGGAAAAGGTTTGATGCTGGCACTAATTATGGAATCGGAAGCCATTACAAACAAGCTTGTTATGGAAGCCCAAAACCGTGGATTGATTCTTTTTTGGCTACTTTTTGAGCCTAAAGCCGTACGAATTACGCCGCCATTAACCATTTCTGAAGCCGAAATAATTCAAGGTAGTGAGATTATTTTAGAAATTCTGAATGGAATTAATTTATAGATAAAGCGCATTAAGCCTTTGAAAATCAATAAAAAACAATCTTAAAAAGTAATATTGTTCATTACTTTGTTGAAAACATTTAGCCCCTAAATGACTATTATTAACTGATAGTCTTAAATTTATTCTAGTTGAAATCTCACTTATCTGCTTATGGAGTTTAGTCATAATGACAACGACAATTTACCGCTAACAAAGTTTGAATCGATGCTAAAAACGAACAACGTTTTATTCTTCGATTCTGAAGAGTTTGAAAACATCATTCATCACTATCTCAACCAGGGCAAAATTGCCTTAGCTAAAAAGGCTATAAAATTAGGTCTTGAACAACATCCCTCATCAATAAACCTGAAACTTTTTAAAGTAGAAGTCTATGTTTTTGAGGATAAATTAGTTGAAGCAGATACTTTATTGAATGAGTTATACAGTTTAGATCCTACAAACGAAGAAATTTTTATTCAAAAGGCTAATATTTTTTCAAAGAAGGACGATCATAAAAAGGCTATCGAAGTTTTAAAACAAGCCTTGGAACTCACTGACGATGTTGTTGATCTGTATTCATTAATAGGCATGGAATATCTGTTTTTAGATAATTTTGAGGAGGCAAAAACGTATTTCATGAAATGTTTAGAAGCGGATCTGGAAGATTACTCGGCATTATATAATGTAGTGTATTGCTTCGAGTTTCTTAATCAGACTGAGGATGCTATAAGCTATTTGAATATCTTCCTGGATAAGAACCCCTACTGTGAAGTGGCCTGGCACCAGTTAGGTAAACAGTATTTTCATCTTAAAAAGTATAAAAAAGCGCTTGCTGCCTTTGATTTTGCCATAATTTCTGATGATTCCTTTATCGGAGCATACCTTGAGCGTGGCAAGGTATTGGAAAAATTAAAGCGGTATAATGAAGCCATTGAAAATTACAACATCACCCTGAAACTTGATGATCCCACGTCCTTCGCTTTATTGCGAATAGGACATTGTTTTGAGAAATTACACAAATACGATCTGGCCATTCAATATTTCGAACGTACCGTTCATGAAGATCCATTATTAGATAAAGGATGGATTGCCATTACCAGGTTTTACAAGAAAAAAGGCAATTATCAAAAAGCACTTTATTACATCAATAAAGCTATTAATATTGATACTGAGAATGTGGTGTATTGGAAGCTTTATGCCCAGATTAATATGCGTTTAAAGTTTTATGAAGAAGCCGAAAGAGGATACAAAAGAACCCTGGAACTTGGAAATTATGAGTTGAATACCTGGTTATCAAGAGCCGATATACTCATAAAAATTGGCGAATTCGAAGCTGCCATCTATAATTTAGATCAGGCTGTAGAATTTTATCCGGAAAACGCCGAAATAGAATATCGCCTGGCAGGACTGTATTTTTCACTAAATGAGGCCGATAAAGGTACTTTTCATTTAAAGAACGCTTTAAAATTTAACGAAGAGTTCTCCTTCATTCTTGAAGAACTTTTTCCTGAGGTTGCCAATAAAATATTTGTAAAAAACATTCTTAAAACAAATCATTAAGCCCGACTCGTTTTAAATACATATCTTTGATTTCTTGCTAAAAAATCATTCGCTATGCAGAGAAGCATCAAAGATTATTTCATTATATCATTGAAAGGTATTGCCATGGGCGCAGCCGATGCTGTTCCTGGAGTTTCCGGTGGCACGATCGCCTTTATTTCAGGAATCTACGAAGAATTAATTACCACCATTAGCAATGTTAATTTCAGTTTATTCAGAACGCTTTTTAAAGAGGGTTTTACGCCGTTTTGGAAACGCCTGAATGGGAATTTTTTGGTAGCACTTCTTTCCGGAATCTTAATCAGTTTTGTTTCCTTTATGCGTCTGGCCAAGTATCTATTGGAAAACCATCCGGTTCTCATCTGGTCGTTTTTCTTTGGGTTGATCGTTGCTAGCATCTATTTCGTTGGGAAACAAATTACCAAATGGAGTCCTTCTGTAGTTTTGTTTTTAATTTTAGGGACGCTAGCGGCCTATTATATTTCAAATTTACCTGCACTGGCTACGAATGATAACAATAGTTTTTTGTTTTTTGCCGGTGCCATAGCAATATGCGCTATGATCCTTCCGGGAATTTCAGGTTCGTTTATTCTCATAATTCTTGGGGCTTATAAAACGCTGAGCGATGCACTTCATGATTTTAATATTACCCGAGTGGCTATTTTTGCTTCCGGAGCTTTAATTGGTTTACTTAGTTTTAGTCATTTTTTAAAATGGTTATTTAAACACTATCATAACCTAACACTGGCTATCCTCACCGGTTTTATCTTTGGTTCTCTTAACAAGGTTTGGCCATGGAAAAAAACACTAACCTGGCACATGAATTCTAAAGGTATTAAGGAACCTTTACTGCAAAAAAGCGTTTCCCCTTTTCACTTTCAAGGCGAAAACCATCTGGTTTGGGCCATTATTTTAATGGCTATTGGTTTTTTAGTTATTTTTATTCTGGAAAGACTCGGTTCTAAAAAATAACCATGGAAAGTACCAGAACATTAAAAGACAAGATATTTTTAGTCCTTAAGGGATTAGGCATGGGTGCCGCTAATAAAGTGCCCGGGGTGTCTGGTGGTGTTGTTGCTTTCGTTGCGGGCTTCTATGAAGAGTTTATTTACTCCTTAAAAAAAATAAACAGAAAAGCTTTCAAACTGCTTATTAATGGGCGGTTTCGAAGTTTTTACCACTACGTTAACGGGCGGTTTTTAAGCCTCTTGTTTTCGGGGATGATCGTGAGTTATTTTAGCGTTTCTAAAATTCTTGATTACCTCATAAAATACTATGAACTTTATGTTTGGAGTGTGTTTTTTGGAATGATCATCGGATCTATTTATTACATCAACAAAGACTTTAAAGCCTGGAATTACAGAACCAAGATCACTCTGGCTTTGGGGATTATGATCGGGTTAAGTATTAGTTTTTTGAGTCCCGCCACACAAAATGATAATTTATGGTTCGTTTTTTTCTGCGGAATCATTAGCGTATCCGGAATGACGCTACCAGGATTTTCAGGATCCTTTATATTGATACTTTTAGGAAATTATGTCCTTCTTTTAGTCGATTCTGTAAATGCGCTCTACGACACCTTTTGGAATATCATTTCGGGTGATTTTCAGTTTATTTATGATCCTGAACGTTTGCGAATGCTGCAGGTATTAGCCGTATTTACACTGGGCTCCATTACTGGATTAGTTACTTTTTCACATCTTTTAAGCTATATTCTGAAACATTACAAAGACATCACCATATCAGCCATTATCGGATTTATTATTGGGTCTTTAGGCGTTGTTTGGCCCTGGAAAAAAACCATTTTTAAATTAGATCCTAACGGACAACTAATTTTCGATTCAACCGGCGAAAAAGTAGTTGAAAATTATCAGCGTTATTTACCGCATCTCAATATGGAGACCTTGTATGCCATATTTTATATTATTTTAGGTATTCTGATTGTTTTATTTTTGGAATGGTACGGTCAAAGAACCCGACGTGTAAAAAGTAAATGAGTATGAAAAAGTTAGGTCTTTTGGGTAAACATATTTCTTATTCTTTTTCAAGAAGCTATTTTAAGGCCAAATTTGAAAAGGAAAATATAAAGGATTTCACGTATCAGAATTTTGACATCGATACTATAAATGCGTTCCCTGAAGTTTTAAAAACCAATCCGGAATTGATCGGTTTGAATGTTACTATTCCCTACAAGGAGGAAGTGATTCCATATTTGGATAAATTAGACAAGACTGCTGCAGCCATTGGTGCCGTTAATACCATCAAAATATCAAAAGACAAATTACTAACCGGCTATAATACAGATTACTACGGTTTCAAAAACGCTTTGCAACCTGCTTTAAAACCACATCATCAAAAGGCTATAATTCTTGGAACCGGAGGTGCTAGTAAGGCCATTGCTTATAGTTTGGAAGAATTGGGCATTTCTTTCAATTATGTTTCACGCAGATTGAAAAAAGGTGTGAAATTCACCTATAATATGCTTAATGAAAGTATTATTCAAGACCATCAATTGATCGTTAATTGCACGCCTTTAGGAACATTTCCCAAGGTTGATGAATGCCCGGAAATACCCTATGAAGCTTTGACCGAAGACCATATTTTATATGATCTGATTTATAATCCTGAGGAAACAAAATTCCTGAAATTCGGAAAACAACAAGGCGCTACCGTAATTAATGGCCTAAATATGCTTAAATTACAAGCTGAAAAGGCCTGGGAAATTTGGAATGACCAGTTAAAAAACTCATAATTTAACTACTAAAAAACTTCTAAGCCTTTGTAAATAGTAGACTTGTTAGTATCTTTAAATGCTCAAGTCGTATATCGAACCTAAACATTTTTAAAATGTCTGACGTAAATAATAACTCAAAAACCGAAGCTGACAATAAGGTAGAGGAACAAGTTTCAAAACAAAATGAAACACTAAATACCCAAGGATCTCAGGTGGAAACTCCTGAACCTGAGGAAGCGCCTACCGTTTCTGAAGAAGAAAAGCAAGATTCTAACTCAGATGAAGATGCTATTGATCATGATGATGTGATCAATGAAATCGAAGCCTCCAATGCTGAAGATGCTGAAGATGAGGGGAATAAAGACAGGCATAAAATTGAGTTAAAAGATTATGAGTCGATGTCTTTGGAATCACTTACCATAGAACTTGAGCGTTTACTTCAAAACGAAAAGGTTCAAGCCATCAAAAATCACGTTAATGCCATTAATTCTGAGTTCAAATCGAAATATCAGGATCTTGTTGATGAGAAAAAAGAGGAATTTTTAAGTGATGGCGGTAATGAAATAGACTTTTATTATAGCTCCCCTATTTACAAACGCTATAAAACGGCTTACAGAGAATACCGAAAAAAACTCAACGAGCATTTTAAAAACATACAAAATAACCTCAAGGATAATCTCGAAAAGAAGCTCGAAATCATTGAAGAATTGAAGGGTTTGATCAATGTTGAAGAGAATATCAATACGACTTACAAGCATTTTAAAGAATTACAGGAGCGCTGGCGTAATACAGGCCCAATTCCAAGGGATAAATACAATAATGCCTGGAACAGTTACCATCACCATGTAGAGCGTTTTTACGATTTTCTACATTTGAATAGAGATCTTCGCGATCTGGATTTCAAACACAACCTTGAGAAAAAATTACTCATCATAGAACGTGCTGAAGAACTCGCAAAAGATGAAAATGTATTGCGTGCCTTTAGAGAGTTACAGGAACTTCACAAAATGTGGAAAGAAGAACTTGGACCTGTTGGCAAGGAACATCGTGAAGAAATCTGGGAACGTTTCAAAGCAGCTACAAAAATAATCAATGATAAACGACAGGTTTATTATCAAGAGATTGATAAGATCTACGAGAAAAATCTGGAGAAAAAATTAGAGATCATTGCAGATATAGATGCCGTTACCGAACAAGGCGCAAAAACGCATAATGAATGGCAAAAACAAATCAAAGCTGTTGAAGCTTTACGGACACGATTCTTCAATGCGGGTAAAGTACCTTTGAAAGTCAACGAAAGTACCTGGGCAAAATTCAAAGAATCCGTTAGATCTTTCAACAGAAAAAAGAATGCGTTTTATAAAGGTCTAAAGAAAGAGCAGTACAAAAATCTTGAGAAAAAGATGGAACTCATCAAAATTGCTGAGGATAATAAGGATAGTGAAGATTTTGCAGCCACAACACCTTTGATGAAGAAGATCCAGAGCGATTGGAAAAAAATCGGCCATGTGCCGAGAAAAGACAGCGATAAGATATGGAAACGTTTCAAAGCCGCCTGCAACCATTATTTTGATAGAATTCACACAAAACGCGACGAGGCTCAGAAAAAATTCTTTGAAGCTTTTAAGGAAAAAGAAGAACTGCTCGCCAAGCTTAAAGATTTTAAACCACCAAAAGACAAAGACAAAGCTATTGAGAAGGTTAAAGATTTTATTAATGAATGGAAGGATCTTGGTCGGGTGCCACACAACAAACGTTATATTGAAGGTAAATTCCAAAAAACTGTTGACGCCATTTTAGGTAATCTGGATATGGAGAAGAACGAGGTTGAAATGATAAAGTTTGAAAATAAACTGGATGCTATCAACTCCTCGGATAATTCGAATAACCTGGATAACGAACGAACTTTTATACGTAAAAAAATTGATGAGCTTAAAGGGAAAATCAATCAACTTGAAAACAATTTACAATTCTTTACCAATGTTGATGATGATAACCCGTTAGTTCAGGAAGTTCACACCAATATTAAAGAGCATAAAGACGCTTTAAAGCTTTGGAAAGAGAAATTCCAGAAGATCAAAGAGCTTTATTAAAAATAAAATCAAAATAAATAAAAACGCCCCCGCATGTAGCGGGGGCGTTTTTTATTGAAAATTATCTCAGTTTTAGTTTACACTCTTACATGACCGTCACCATAAACATAATATTTATTGGTAACCAGTTGTTTTAGGCCTAGTGGGCCTCTGTGGTGTAATTTATCTGTACTTATAGCAAGTTCGGCACCGGCACCAATTTGACCGCCATCCGTAAAACGGGTAGACGCATTGTGATATACGGCAGCACAATCTACCTGATCCATAAAAGTCCCTGCCAGCTCATTGTCTGTTGTCATGATGGTTGCGGAATGACCTCCTGAAAAAGTATTGATCATCTTTACAGCATCATCCATAGAATCTACCGTACCAATGATACATTTCATTTCTAAGAATTCTTCAAACCAGATGGAGCGATTCTCAATCTGTTTATCATCAATTAGTACTTTATGTGTAGTTTCATCAACTAAAACCTTAACGCCATTGGTTTTAAGCACATTATCAAGATCTCGAAGTTTATCTTCATAATCCTCGATATTTTTATTGATCAGAATTTTATCCAGGGCGTTACAAGCAGAAATTTTATCTGTTTTGGCATTCAATATAACATTGATGGTTTTCTTCCAATCGGTATTTTCATCGATGTATAAAAAATTGTTACCACGACCACTCACAAGTACAGCGCATTCAGCGTGATCCTTCACAAATTTGATCAGGCGTTCTCCTCCTCTGGGAACGATAAGGTCGAGCTGTTCGGTTGGATTTTTTAGGAATTCCTGAGTTTCCGCACGACTTAACTCGAGCATTTTTATATAATCCGTACTCAAGCCATTTTCTTCAAGGGCCTTATGCCAGAGTTTTACAATAGCTCTATTACTGTGTACCGCTTCCTTACCGCCTTTTAACAAGATCTTGTTATTGGCTTTAAAAGCTAAAACGGTAGCTTCAACAGTAACATCGGGTCTGGATTCATAAATGATCATAATGGTTCCAAATGGTGCTGTTTTATTCACCACTTTAAGACCACTATTCAATTCATTTTGGCTAATGATCTTATTCACAGGATCATCCTGCACTTTAACATCATTAATAGCTTTGATCATACCTCGAACTTTCTTTTCATTCAAGATCAAGCGATCGTACATCGCCTGATCATCCCGATCAAAAGCCTCTATATCTTTTTTATTAGCGTCTAAGATTTCCTTTTCGTTTAAATTAATAAGGGCAATCATAGACTCTAAAACATCATTCTTTTTATTTTCTGGTAATAATTTCATTGTTCTTTCTTTCTTTTTAAAGTGATACTTTAGTTCCTACTGCTTTACCATCTATAATATCGATAATGGTATTATCTTTTTTTCCATTGGCGATGAACGTTGGGATATTTTTAGCAGCTGCCTGTTGGGCATAATCTAATTTTGATCCCATACCGCCACGGCCTTCTTCTTCGGCCTTGTTGTTATCCTTAATGAATTTGTCTAGATCATCATCGGGATTTACATTTTTAATCAAATCACTGTCTGATTCTTCAGGATGACCCGTATAAAGACCATCAATATCTGTTAAAATAATGAGCTTATCTGCATCAAGCAGCTGGGCGATCAAACTCGCCAACTCGTCATTATCTGAGAACATCGACATGGTTACCGAAACAGCATCATCCTCATTAGCAATTGGAATAACGCCTTCAGATAATAAGCCTTCACAGCAATTAATCATGTTTTGTCGGTGTAAGCCCGGGCTAAAATCTCGTTTAGTAGGCAACACCTGGGCACATTTCATTCCAAAATCATGAAATATGTTATAGTACAAACGCATCATTCGAGGTTGGCCTATGGCCGAATATACCTGACGACGTTGCGTTCTATCTTTAATTTTCGATTTTCCCAGAACTTCCTTTCCTGCGATCACGGAACCTGACGACACTAAAATGGTCATGATATCCCGTTCATAAAGTTCTGCAATTTGTTTTACCAGTCTTCTTAATACCGGTCTTACGATACGATTATCGCGGTTGGTCATTACATTTGTTCCAACTTTGATAACGATTCTTTGTTTTGACATGTTAGTATTCTTTTCCTAATTCTACTGCACGTCCAAATGCAGCAAAAGCAGCTTCTTTAATTAATTCGTTTACTTTGTTGTCTTGCATGGAGTCTAATGCGGCGCGGGTGGTTCCACCTTTTGAGGCCACTTTGTCCATCCAGGAGTTTGGTGTTAAATTATTTTGATTGAAGAGTTCCACAGCACCGGTGAACGTTTGACTTACGAGAACTGTAGAATCTTGTTTTGAAAAGCCCATTTCAAGTGCAGCTTCCATCATACTTTGCATAAAGTAGAATACATAAGCCGGACCACTACCGGAAATTCCCGTAGAAGCATCAATGAACTTTTCGCTGGAAACACGCACTGATTTACCAGTGGTATCCAAAAGACTTTCAACAGTTAGCATCTCAACTCTTGAAACGTCTTCTGACGTTACATAAGAAGTTAAGCCCTTACCTATTTGTGCCGGTAAATTTGGCATGGCTCGAACCACTTTTTTCAATCCGGTAATATCTCTAATCTTGGCTATGGTTACACCTGCCATGATCGAAATAATAATTTGCTGAGGCTTCACCAGCGTTCTTATTGTTTTGAAAACCCCCTCTGCATGATAGGGCTTTACGGCCACAACGATAATATCGGCCTTTGGAACGCATTCATCTAATTCCTTAAAGGCATCGAAATGCGCTATTTGATTGAGTTCTTCTAATTTTTCCTCGGATTTGTCCACGACCATAATGTTCCTCTTTTTGAGGAGTTTCGATTTGGACATCCCTTGAGCATATGTAAGGCCCATGTTACCGGCACCTATTACTAATACTTTCATTTATTGGTTTTTAAGAGTTAATGGTGTTTTGCTTCTTTTAAATACTAAACAAATAGCATACAGTCTTTACTATCCTTAACTTCACCATAATAAGTTTCACGATACTTGTGAAGTGTTTTAACAGGCAAACCTAAAACGTGTTTTTTAATATACGTCACTTTGGTTGTTAATTCACCCATCCTTATGGTGTGTCTTTTTTCTACTATTGTTTTTCGTCTTACTGAGATAATTTTCATTCTTAAATGTTATATATAATTAATTCAATTTTTTGATCGTTTTAGCGCTCTAAACGCATTTCTATATTTCGGGATTTGAATCCTTGTTTTTCAAATAATTTTTTTACCGGATCGTCTATACTGACATGGGTTGCAATATCCCCTTTACAATATCGAACGGTGTGTTTAATTAACTTTTTGGCTATACCTTTTTGTCTGAATCCTTTCTTTACAGCGAGGTATACCAAAATATTCTCTGATAAATACTCGTTCATTCCCGTTCTGTTTACTACAACAGCGCCAATCACCTCTCCTTTTTCCTCCATGATAAAAACATAACCACCAAGTCCCGGCATCTCCTTGGCCGCATACATAATAGATTTTCGAATAGCACTTTTCTTATCTTTAAACTCACCTAAATTGGCATGTAAAAAGTTGGTTATTCGGTTGATATCCATTATGGATAATCTGGTAAAGGCATCAAATGTTTTAATTGTCATGTGTTGGTGGCGTCTAAATTTTAAGTAATTTCTTACAAAAATAATTTTCCTGATTTCAATAGAAATCACGGAAGTCCTTAAATCTCAAATAAAATTAAAGGCACTAAGAGAGATAGGGGTATAGGAACAGTGTTATACTGCTGGTGGAATAAATTTTTTAGATTGGTTTCTAAACACTAAAAAATTAAAGCTGAAGATTCTATGATTTTGGATCACACCCATTTTCGTTCCCATTTTTGCAAAGATAGGAAATGAAGCCGCTTTTCACAAGTTACAGATGTTAAGATAATTACAATTTTTAATAAGAAAAGTCCTATAATTTCTTAGCTTCCTCCCAAAAAACATCCATTTCTGCAAGGGTCATTTCCTTAAGAGGTTTGTTTAAACTTTGGGCTTTAGACTCCAGATATTGGAATCGTTTTGAAAATTTTTTGTTGGTTCGCTCTAAAGCATTTTCCGGATTGATATTCAGAAAACGTGCGTAGTTTATTAAGGAGAAAAGGACATCGCCAAATTCACTTTCAATAGCATCCTGATTCTTGGTTTTTACCTCCGCTTGAAATTCATGTAACTCCTCCTGAACTTTTTCCCAAACCTGATGAGGCGCCTCCCAATCAAAACCAACACCTGCTACCTTATCCTGAATTCTATTGGCTTTTACCAAAGCAGGTAGGCTTCTTGGAACACCTTCCAATACACTTTTTTTGCCTTCTTTCAACTTTAAATTTTCCCAGTTGCGTTTTACATCTTCCTCATTTTCTACCTTAACATCACCATAAATATGCGGATGTCTCGCAACCAATTTATTACAGATACTATGGCATACATCTGCGATATCAAAATCTTTCGTTTCACTTCCAATTTTTGCATAGAATACAATATGCAACAAAACATCACCTAATTCCTTTTTAACCTCTTCCAAATCATGATCCAAAATAGCATCACCTAGCTCATAGGTTTCTTCAATGGTTAAATGCCTTAAGGTTTCCATGGTTTGCTTTTTATCCCAGGGACATTGGGCACGTAGCTCATCCATAATGGTTAATAATCGGTCGAAGGCTTTTAATTGATCTTGTCTGGAATTCATTTTGAGGTATTTTTATAAAAATACAATTATTAGGATTTAAATAAATTATACTGAAACAAAAAATCCAGCAAAGGCGCTGGATTTTTCGATATTCAAGTTTCGTAATTAATTACGCGTTTTGTTTTTTGATTAAGTTCAAAGCAGAACCCTCTTTGTACCATTTGATTTGAGCATCATTGTAGGTGTGTTCTACTTTAATTTCATCTTTAGAACCATTACTATGAACCACTTCAATAGTTAACGGTGTATCAGGAGCGAACTTATTCAAATCTAAAAAGTTGAACGTATCATCTTCCTGAATCAGATCATAATCATTTTCATTCTTAAAGGTCAAGGCTAACATACCTTGTTTCTTAAGGTTCGTTTCGTGAATACGCGCGAACGATTTTACGATCACCGCTGCAACACCAAGATGTCTTGGTTGCATAGCTGCGTGCTCGCGTGAAGACCCTTCACCATAATTATGATCACCAACGACTACTGTTTTGATACCGGCTTTCTTATATTCTCTTTGAACATCCGGAACACCACCATATTCTCCAGTAAGTTGATTTTTTACAAAATTGGTCTTTTTATTGAAGGCATTCACAGCACCAATCAAGGTGTTATTGGAAATATTATCTAGATGACCTCTGAAACGTAACCACGGACCAGCCATTGAAATGTGATCTGTTGTACATTTTCCAAAGGCTTTAATCAATAATTTAGCACCTTCAATATGATCCCCAATAGGTTCAAAAGGTGTTAATAATTGTAAACGCTCGGAGTTGTTTGCTACCTTCACTTCAACACTACTTCCATCTTCTCTTGGTTCGATGTATCCATTATCCTTAACCTCGAAACCTTTTGGAGGTAATTCCCATCCTGTTGGTTCCTCAAGCATCACTTCCTGGCCATCTTCATTAATCAATTTATCCGTCATCGGATTAAAATCCAAACGACCGGCAATAGCAATGGCAGCAACAATTTCAGGAGAGGCTACAAAAGCATGCGTGTTCGGGTTTCCATCGGCACGTTTCGCAAAGTTTCGGTTAAATGAGTGTACAATACTATTCTTAGGAGCGTTCTTAGGATCACTATAACGTGCCCACTGACCAATACATGGTCCGCAAGCATTCGTAAATATCTTGGCATCCAGTTTTTCAAAAACTTCTAATATACCATCACGCTCCGTTGTATAACGTACTTTTTCAGAACCCGGGTTAATACCAAATTCAGATTTTGTTTTTAAATTTTTATCCAGAGCTTGTTGCGCGATTGATGCAGCACGGGATAAATCTTCATAAGATGAGTTGGTACAAGAACCTATCAAGCCCCACTCTACCTTCACCGGCCAATCATTTTTCTTTGCTTTTTCAGTCATATCAGAACCAACTTCTGTAGATAAATCAGGAGTAAAAGGTCCGTTAAGCATTGGTTTTAATTCAGAAAGATTAATATCAATCACCTGATCGAAATAATCTTCGGGGTTGGCATAAACCTCATCATCTGCTGTTAAGTACGATCTGATTTCATTAGCAGCATCAGCTACTTCTTCTCTTTCGGTGGCTCGTAAGTAACGCTCCATAGAATCGTCATAACCAAACGTAGATGTGGTTGCACCAATTTCAGCACCCATGTTACAAATCGTACCTTTTCCTGTGCAGGACATTGATTTTGCACCAGGACCAAAATATTCTACAATGGCTCCTGTACCCCCTTTTACGGTAAGAATCTCAGCTACTTTTAGAATCACGTCTTTAGGAGCTGTCCAACCTGATAATTTACCGGTTAATCTTACTCCGATCAATTTTGGAAATTTTAATTCCCACGCCATTCCGGCCATGACATCTACAGCATCAGCACCGCCAACACCAATTGCAACCATACCTAATCCACCGGCGTTTACGGTATGCGAATCAGTACCGATCATCATTCCTCCCGGAAAAGCATAATTCTCTAAAACTACCTGGTGAATAATTCCGGCTCCTGGTTTCCAGAAACCAATTCCATATTTATTTGAAACCGACTCCAGAAAATCGAATACTTCACTACTCACATCATTAGCATGTCTTAAATCGTTCGCAGCACCATCTTTAGCCTGGATCAAGTGATCACAGTGCACTGTTGTTGGAACAGCAACTTTAGGTTTTCCTGCCTGCATAAATTGTAACAAAGCCATTTGTGCGGTAGCATCCTGACACGCAATGCGGTCTGGAGCAAATTCTACATAATCTTTTCCGCGGACAAAAGCTTTATCGGGATTACCATCCCATAAATGTGAGTATAATATTTTTTCTGAAAGTGTAAGAGGTTTTCCCACAATGTCTCGAGCCTTATCTACACGCTCTGCCATTTTGGAATAAACATCTTTTATCATGTCGATATCAAATGCCATATAGTTTGATTTTAAAGGTTATTCTAAGGTTTCGCAAAATTACGAAATATATATAAAGATGTGAAAATTATACCAATATTATCCGATGAAAAGATATTATTTAATTATGGCGTTATTGGTCATAAATATACCTTCGGAAAAAGAGATAAAAAAGCCGGGGGTTTGGGCTTTTAAAATAAACTTTGAATGATCTGAATTTCGGAAATACCTTCAGCTTCAGCTTTGTAGTTTTTAATAATTCTGTGACGTAAAATACTTGGAGCAACGGCCTGAACATCTTCCATATCTGGTGAAAATTTACCTCGCGTAGCCGCATAGGTCTTAGCCGCTAAGATCAGGTTTTGCGACGCTCTTGGTCCCGCACCCCAATCCACATAAGTTTTTACTAAATCTGTAGCCGCTTCACTTTCCGGTCTGGTTTTACCAACTATGGAAACGGCGTATTCTACAACATTATCAGGTACAGGAATACGGCGGATAAGATGTTGGAAATCGATGATCTGTTGTGCAGTGAACAGCGGATTGATGGTTGCCTGCACATCATTGGTTGTAGCTTTTACAACCTGAACTTCTTCTTTAAAGGAAGGATAATCCAAATTTATAGCAAACATGAATCGGTCTAATTGTGCTTCCGGCAAAGGATACGTTCCCTCCTGCTCAATGGGGTTTTGAGTGGCAAGCACAAAATAAGGCAAATTTAATTTGTAGTGATGTCCTGCAACCGTAACAGCGCGTTCCTGCATAGCCTCCAGCAAGGCAGCTTGTGTTTTTGGCGGTGTTCTGTTGATCTCATCCGCCAAAATAATATTGGCGAAAACGGGCCCTTTTATGAATTTAAAATGGCGATTTTCATCCAGAACTTCACTTCCCAAAATATCACTGGGCATAAGGTCGGGTGTAAACTGAATACGCTTAAAATCGAGTCCTAAAGCCTGGGCGATCGTATTCACCATTAACGTTTTAGCCAAACCGGGAACACCTATTAATAAGGAATGTCCACCGGAAAAAATTGAGATCAGGATCTGGTTTACAACATCATCCTGTCCAATAATTACTTTCGCAATTTCATTTTTTAGATCCTGGTATTGTTTAACCAGTTGTTTAATGGCTGCAACGTCCGACATACTTATTTTTTTAACCAGTTGCTTGAGAATTCGCAATTACGATAATCACCGTTAATTTTTATGTAAGTATCATTAATTTTTTCCTTTTGCCACTCCTCGATGGTCTTCAATTTCTTTTCCTCGAGCGCCAGATCTTTAATCTTGAGATAATCCCGAGCAAAATCGGCTTTATGCTCATCAATTCTTCCGGTAACCATTAAAATTTTGAATTTTGGTTTTCCGGTACGATCCTGCTCCGTAAAGATCTGACTAACTTCACCATCTTTCAAATTTTGAATTTGCGTATACAACTCTGTATCCATTCGGGTTAGTTCGAAATTGTAATCCTGCGTTTGCGGGTTGATCAACTGACCGCCATCCGCGCGCGTTTCTTTTTCGTCACTAGCCTCTCTCGCTGCGTCAGCAAATGAAATATCGCCATCAACAATACGCTTTCTTATTTTTTCCAGACGTTCTCGGGCTTCATCGATCTCTTTTTGAGATGGTTTTGGAATCAATAATATATGACTCACATCGTATTCCTGACCACGAATTTTATCAACCTTCAGAATATGGTATCCAAATTCAGTTTCAAATGGATCGGAGACCTCTCCTTCCTGCATTGAAAACGCCACCTGACGGAATTCTTTCGCCATTCGAGGTTGTTTTTTGTTCAAGGTATAACGTCCACCACGACTTGCAGAACCCGGGTCTTCAGAATACAACACTGCTTTAGAACGGAAACTGGCACCATTTTCAACAATATCTTCTTTAAATTCCTTCAAGCGATTAATGACGCGTTGTTTTTCTTCCTCAGAAATCTTTGGAATGGCTACAATTTGAGCAACTTTCAGTTCAGTACCAAACGTTGGTCGCTGATCTTTCGGGATTTTATTAAAAAATATACGAACTTCTTCCGGTGTAATTTCTAGATCTTTAATAATATTTTCCTGCTCTTTCGCAGAAAGTTCATTGCTTTTATTAATTTCAAACATTTCATCACGCAGTGACTTCTCGTCTTCTTTTCCGTAAAGCTTTAGTAATCGCTCCATAGAACCGTCTACTTGCTGCAAGAATTGCTCAATTTGATAATCCACTTTACTGCGTATCTCCGCATCCGAGACTACAATACTATCCTGAACGGCCTGGTGCGCATACAGCTTATCTTCGAGCAATTTACCAAACAGCTGACAACGGGTAATTTCTTTGGTATTCACACCTTGAGCTTCTAACTGACGGAACGCTCGATTAACATCGGAATCAAGTACAATATAATCACCAACCACAGCAGCCACACCATCCACTTTTCTTGCTTGATAAGCAGCTGTAGAATCCTTCATTTTAGTGGTCTCCACTACCGTACTATCAGAAGGCGTTGGCTCATCTTCAATAATTTCCTGAGCAACGCTTAAATGTACATTTACCAGCAATAAACCTAGGAAGGTTAAATATTTAAGATTAGTTATAAATTTCAAATTGTTTGTTTTTAATTGCATCCTTTGTAATATCCTTTTCTAATTGTTTTATCAATTCAAGTTTTCGTTTGTTGATAACGATTTGCCTGATGGTAGGCTTCACGTATTCCAGCGGCGCAGTATCGTTCCTTAATAAAACATCGTTAATTTGCATCAAATATACTCCTAATGAATCTTTGAGTTGTATAAAATTAGATTTTTTTAACAGTTGATCTTTATTTTCAGCCGTGATCGCTGGAATTTTTTCAATAGCCTGACTTACCTTAATCCAAATGGAATCATTTAGAGAATATGATTTGAATTGAATTGACAGTGAATCCAGAGTCTTTTTATCCTCGTTATCAAACCGTTTGAACATTTTCTCGATGTCGTTGTAATTGTTCATCTTTTCATCAACATGAACATAGCGAAACTTTATCAATGGCTCATTAAGTTTGAAGGCTTCCTTGTTATTCTCGTAATAATCGGTCATGGCCTGAGGCGCTATCGTAGTATCAATATTCTTTTTTACCAAAGCTTCAAGATAAGCCTTAGTATATAGGTCGGTTTTATATTGATCCACAAGTTTGTTGAACTCTTCTTGCTTGTCTTCACCCAGATTGAGCAATGCTCCGTCTAGAAGCAGTTGCTTTGTAGCCCATTTGGTAATGAAATTTTGAACACGCAGGGTACTGTCATCTTTAGAATTGGCATCTGAAACGAGCTCTTTGATATCGCTTTCATAAAGATATGAGTCGTTAACGCGTGCAATAGGAACCTTATCGACATCTTTTTTGAAGAACTGACAAGATTGCGCCAGCAGTATTATGAAGCATCCAAATATGATAGAACTGTTACGCATTTATTGTGATTGTAATTGTGTTTTAACCGCTTGTAAAACGTCTTGATTAATAGATACTTTATATTTTTTCTTGAGGGATTCTAACCATTCCTTTTCTTTCACTGCCTGAAAATCACTTTGAACTAAACCTCGAACTTCATCAAATGGCTTTTGAGTCTCCGGTTTTACTTCATTTATTTTAAAAATAAAAAATGATTCGTCTTTCTTAAATATCTTAGATATACCTGGATTCATTTTTAAGTTTTCGGGAAATATTGGATCATCTTTAGAGAACAGACCAGTTTTAAATATAACATCCGGTGTATTTGGGTTACTGGTTAAGGCTTTCACGTGTTCCAAATCCATCCCGGATTTCCATAATCGCACCACCTTTTTCAATACCGTTGTGTTTGTAGATTGGGCCATTGTGGCATCGATCTGTTCAGGCGTTCTGTACTTGTCCAAATGCTTTTCATAATAAGCCTTCATTTCAGTAGAATCAGAACTTGATAGATTCCATATTTTTTTATCCATCAAATCGAATAATAATAATCCATCTCTGTACTCCTGCAGAATAGCAGCATACTCCGGATTAATATGTTCTAAATTTGACTTATGATAAGCTACTAATTTAGTGTTTAAAAATTTATCATAAAATTCCTGAATAAAAGGCGTTGCATCTTGCGTATTCTCCGGAATCAGAGCATAGGTTTCCAAATACATACCAAAATCACGGTAGGTATAGGTTCTGTCTCCCAGAGTGAATAAGGGTTTTACCTTAATATAATTGTCCGGCAACACAACCTTTTTACTGTTTGAAGGTTTTATCAATTTCGAAAAATATTGAACGGCAACAGGGTTATTATCCACATCGTATTGCTTTCGAAGTTTGGCGTATAAGGCATCATCAATTAACTTGGAACGACTATCACGTTTGATCTTTTCCACGAGTTCCGGTTTCATACTCTCAAAAGGTTCTACAGGCTCTTTTCGAATTAATTTAATAATATGCCAACCGAATTTTGATTTTACAGGTTCGGAAATATCCCCCGGATTTTTAAGTGCGAAGGCAGCATCTTCAAATTTAGGAACGCTAAGTTGTCCGCTTGTGAATTCTGCTAGCTTTCCGCCATTAGCAGCCGTATTTTTATCTTCGGAATATTGTTTGGCCAATGCATCAAACGACGCTCCATTTGTAAGTTTTTTATAGATATCATTGATCTTCAATTCCTGAACAGCCGAAACTGAATCGTTATCTTTCGTAAGCAGCATAATGTGGGCCACGGTTACTTTACCACGAGCCGGACGTTTATCCAGAACCTTTAAAATATGGTAACCGAATTGTGTTCTGAACGGTTGAGAAATATTGCCCACGGGCGTATTATAGGCAACCGTTTCAAAAGGATACACCATTTTAAAGCCTGAAAAATATCCTAAGGCTTCACCATAAATAGTCTTTCCATTATGAACTTCTTTGCGTACCTTATCAAAACCTTCTTTGAGCGTACGGTCACGGATGTCCATTATTTTATTGTAAGCGGCCAAGGTATCCTGTGGACTGGCGTCTTCTGCGAGACGGACCAAAATATGATCCACATTAACTTCCTGAGAGACCCGATCGTAAGCTTCTTTCACAAGAGCATCGGTTACTTTAGAATCCGTGATGTAATTTTTTGCTAATTGTTCAGTATAGGTTCGTAATTCCCTTAAATAACTTGTCTTTTTATCAAGACCCTCTGTTTTTGCTTCCTGAAGTTTCAGTTTATAATCGATAAATCGCTGCAGGTAATTTTCGACCTCTTTTTCCGATTCATCCTGAACCAGATTCAAATTCTTATTGTACAATCTAATAAATTCTGACGCCTTAACGGGTGTGGAATCGATGGTGAAAAGAATAGCTTCATTTGAAACCTGCGCCGTGGCACTAAAAAAGAAAACACTAAAAATTAATACAAAGAATAACCTAACACTCATTAAAAATCAATTATGGAATTGGACAAAAATACTAATATAAAGCTACAATGCAAGCTGGTTTAACAAACGTTTAATTTTATACAATATTACCTTAAATTAGATGAAAATTACAGTATCTTTCAATCGATTTAATGGCTATGATATGCGAAAAATAAAATTGATCTGGGACTTTAGGGGTCCGGATGCCCAAAAAATTGCCGAACATCACGAAATTCATCTCAAAGATTATATGTTGCGGGAAAAACTCGGTGATCTTACTACAGGAGTAGAAGCGCTAAATGACCATCATGTTTTAGCCTTTTTGGTTGTTAATGAAGATCAAATGATCTCTGTGAGAGATGCTTTAAAACCTCATCGTGGCGTTTTTACGGATTAACAAATTTCCTTTCATTGGTTACAATTATTTGGAAAATTTCTCACAAAACATTAGTTTAGAGCGATTTACACCACCAACCAATGAAAAAATACAAAACCCTATACCTGTGGATGTTTATCCCCATGGCGTTCATGCAACTGGGTATATTCCGCGACTATTGGGGAGATTTTACTGATAACGCCTGGTCTGTTCACGTGCATTACTGGACCGGAACCGTTTGGTATTTATACCTTATTATTCAACCTTATTTAGCCACCCACGGTAAACTTGAACAACACAGAACCAATGGTATTATAGGCATGTTTTTGGCCGGTGGTGTTTGCCTTACCGCTTTGAGTATGATGTATCGCGATCTTAACACAGCTCATTTAGCCATGGAAAATGTTGAGCGCTTCGGTCCATTCCAACCTTACTTTTTCTACGGTGTAGCCGCCATTGAGATACCCTTGATGTTAGCCTTTGGTTTTGCGGTGATTAAAAGTATTATTCATCGAAAGGAATTGGAAAATCACGCGTGGTGGCTTATTTCAACGGTTTTTATTATCATGTTTCCAGCCGTTGGACGGGGTGTTCAAAACACCTATATTGGTATGCACGCCTCGGAATGGCCGAATATTGATATTATTTTTCCAACCTACCTCGGGGTTGGATTCATCATTTTACTCTTATTTCTTGCGGCCTGGAAATATAAAAAACTAAAACACCCGGCAACCTATCTGGCTGCGGGTGCTAATCTTTATGTTTGTTTTATGGAACCCCTTGGGAAATCTGAAACCGTTCAAGCTTTCTTAGAAACCTTTATAAAGGGTTAAAATATTATCGAGAATAGTTCGGAGACTCTTTCGTGATCGTTACATCATGAGGGTGACTTTCATGAATACCACTGGATGTTATTTTCACAAACTTCGCGTTTTCCTTCAGACTTTGGATGTCTTTGGCTCCGCAATACCCCATTCCGGCACGAAGACCACCAATAAACTGATGGATACTTTCGTATAAATCGCCTTTGTAAGGAACGCGACCTACGATACCTTCAGGAACCAGTTTTTTAATGTCGTCTTCCACATCTTGAAAATAGCGATCTTTACTACCCTGTTTCATAGCTTCAACGGAACCCATGCCACGGTAGGTTTTAAATTTACGTCCTTCGTAAATAATGGTTTCACCCGGGGATTCTTTGGTTCCTGCCAAAAGTGAGCCCAGCATCACTGAATCTGCTCCGGCTGCAATAGCTTTTGGAATATCTCCGGTATACCGTATCCCACCATCAGCAATCACAGGAACACCTGAACCTTTAATAGCAGCGGCAACCTCTAATACAGCAGAGAATTGCGGGAATCCAACACCGGCGATCACACGGGTAGTGCAAATAGACCCGGGACCAATACCCACTTTTACGGCATCAGCACCGGCTTTTACTAAATATTTTGCGGCCTCGGCTGTTGCAATATTACCTACGATAACATCTAAATCCGGAAATTTTGCTTTAACGTCCTTTAAAACTTTTACTACGCCTTGTGTATGTCCGTGTGCTGTATCGATAACCACGGCATCGACACCGGCATTTACCAGGGCTTCTGCTCGTTCCACGGCATCAGCGGTAACACCAAGAGCTGCTGCAACACGCAAACGACCATATTCGTCTTTATTAGCAATAGGTTTCTGACTTAACTTCGTGATATCTCTAAAGGTAATTAAACCTGAAAGTTTGTAATTATCGTCTACAATGAGGAGTTTCTCAATTTTGTGCTGCTGAAGAATTTTTTCAGCATCCTGAAGCGATGTTCCAACACCGGCCGTTACCAAATTATCTTTGGTCATTACCTCTGAAATCGGTTTGGAATTTTGTTTTTCAAAACGCAAATCACGATTCGTTACGATTCCTTTTAGAATACCTTTGTCATCCACAATAGGAATGCCGCCAATACTATGCTCTGCCATATTTTGTTTGGCATCTAGAACAGTAGCGTTTAGAGGAAGAGTAACCGGATCGATGATCATACCACTTTCCGCACGTTTTACACGCCTCACTTTTAGGGCCTGTTCTTCGATGGTCATGTTCTTGTGAAGCACGCCAATACCACCTTCCTGAGCCATAGCAATAGCCATTTTACTTTCGGTAACGGTATCCATAGCCGCCGAAATAATAGGCACATTAATAGTAATGTTTCGTGTAAATTTTGTTTGAATGTTTACTTCTCTGGGTAGTACTTCTGAATAGGCTGGTACCAGTAGGACATCATCGTAAGTTAGCCCTTCTCCCAGAATTTTGTTTTGATGTGCAGTCATAGTGCAATTACGATTATAATTGCGTGCAAATATACAACTTAATTAGGAATTACGTACTATGGTGTTGCGGCGATTTTAATTTGAAAAAAAGCCGGGATTTCACTTTTAATTTCCTGGCTTTTGAAAGAGCTGAACAAAAATAATAAAGGTAGCAGCCACAAAGGAAAGCGTCATAAGCATACCGGAGATCATTACGATATAGGTCATCCAGGTGATGCCTGTCCACAACAAATAGAGTCCGCCGAACGTCGTGATCACCGAAACAAAGGGTTCAAAAATCAGAAAGCGTTTCAGTTTTTTATTCAGTCTTGTTATGGAAACCAAACCGCCAACCAAAAAGAAAATTAGGGCCATAGACAGGATATGGTTATGAACTAAGGTGAGCATTTCCTGATCACTTTTTTTGAAATGCATGACCTCAGCATTTTCATCATCCTCATTGCCGAGATATTGTTGTTCAATACCGCTGGGCTTTGCTGAAGAGGTCTCTCCTACAAACAGCAAACCTGTGTAGAACCCAACACTTAAAACAATAACAAAAGCACCGATAAGGATTTTAAGTTCTTTTGGAAGGGTTTGTATCAGGCCGTTGATTTGCATTTATAGTACGTTATTGGTGTGTAATATTTTTACAGATTCCAGAAGATCTTCCATAGCGTTGGTCATGGAACGAACGGAAATGGTTGCCCCGGAAATGGCTGACACATTATCCCCGTATTTTAGATCGTCGCCCGGTTTTTTACCAATAAATTGTTTTAGCCAACGGGTACTTCCAATTTCACCACCGTATTCTTCGCGGTAAATGAGCACTTTAGAGCCCGCTACCGTTAGATCCGGATTTAACAGCACCAAATAATCGAACTGTGCTGTTTTACTGGGTGCTTGCGCTACATATGCATAGCAGATAAGCTTTTCTCCGGATTGAATTTTAAAAAGATTATCGTTGTTGAATTTTGAAGGGACTTGTTTTTGAAGTTCCGCTGAAATGGTAATCTCAGACATATCAAATTTTTCAATTTCGAAGGTTTTCTCAATTTCTTTATCCACCCGTTTTTGAATGTATTTGGGTAAGCCATTGAACATGAATGTGACGGCTAAAGTGAGAATGTAAAGTTGTTTTAAAATCATACTACAAAAGTATTGGTTTTTTTATTAAGTGCTACTTTAAAACCCATTGGGCAAACAACAACCTTTTATGGAAGCCATCTGCCCATTGGGATGTGCGTTAGGCCTGCCTGCCGGCAGGCAGGGATTGGAGCAAGCTACCGTGTAGCGCGGAAAGCCCGACCCGTAGGGTAACGCCCAAATTATTTTAGAACCAAACGCCGATACCGAAGTTTAACTGGTTTGGCACATCAACGCCCGATTGTGCATTGTCGCGGAACTGGTAATCGCCTTTAACCACAACACCAGGTGCAATGTGATAACTTAAACCTGTGGTAAGTACCGTACGATTGTATGCGTCGTTCTCGGCTAAATTCCCGGCAGTTTCTGCATGGGTATCGTATTGCGAGTAGCGGGCGAAGGCGAACAAACGTTGCGCATTACCCTGAGGTAATAAATTGTAGGCACCTTCGATGTAGTACCCTTGTAAAACACTTCCAAGATCGCGACCGGTTAAATCGTTATAAGCATCGGTACCTGATAAATTTCCGCGTACAAATTGTCCGCGTGCTGTGAAACGCTGGTAAAGGTAACGGGCATCCAAAGCGAACATTGAAACACCAACGGTTGCTCCGGGAATATCTTCAATTTGATCTTCTGATTGGGTATCGCCGAAATAACCTGATAAACCTAAACGAAGACCCGGAATACCGTAGTAATCGAACTTCACAGATAGATTTGGACTGCTTACGGTAGACTCGATACCTTTTTGACGTCCGCCCCGTAATGCTGAAGCACCGCCCAAATTACCGTCGATACCACCCTGACCGTCTAAAGCGGTAGATTTAAATCCGTTGAAAACGTAGGCCTGATACCCTAAAGATAAGCTGTTGAAACGACCTGTTACACCGAAACCAAGCTCACGCCAGGTTGTTGGGACGATAGCACCATCCATAGCGGGACGATCTACACCATTAAAGGTTGTTGGTTCGTGAAACTCGTTGATGATTCCGAATGGCACTAACATAAGTCCACCACGAAGGTTTACATTAGGAGCCACATTATAGTTTACAAAGGCCTGCTCTACATATACTTCTTCAACGTGTTCGAACTCGATCTCTGTTACAAACTGTGTTTTATCATTGAATTTATAACCAAAAAGTAAAACGATTCGGTGTACATCCAATTGGCCATTTAAAGCCTCTGGCTGATTGTAAGTTAACTCACCATATGCTCCAACGGTAACTGATTTTCCGTAATTACCGGAAAGGATACGTTGTGCCGCGTTTAATTGTTTCTGCGGATCGAATGTAATGGAGTCTTGAACAGTTTGTGCACTGACTACAGTACCGATGAATAGAGCAAAGATTAAAGATAATTTTTTCATTACTAAGTGTTGATTTCTATTTTTATTTAGACTTATTATAAATAAACAATTGTTTGAGGTGGCAAATATAAAACACAAAATTGTTTGTCCAAAGTTTATTTAGATTAAATTTAAATAAACTTTTTAACAGGTTTTTAACGTCTTGTTTTTTAGCTGATTACAGACTAAAAAATTTAATGATAAACGGAGAAAATTTTTGAGGCTTCATTGTAAGCGCTTTCAAAACTAAGGGCATTGAGGCCGTTCGCTTTCTGTGTAGTGAAGTAAGATAATAACTTTTCAGTTGGCATATTCCCTACCAATTCATCCTTGGCCATAGGACAGCCTCCAAAACCTTGAATGGCGCCATCGAATCGTTTACAACCGGCTTTGTAGGCCGCGTCGATCTTTTCGAACCAGGATGACGGTGTGGTGTGTAAATGTGCTCCAAATTCAACGTCAGGGTATTTCGGAATTAAATTTGAAAACAAATACGTAATATTCTCCGGATTGGAAGTCCCAACAGTATCACTTAATGATAGGATCTTTACGCCCATATTAGCTAGTTTTTCGGTCCACTCCCCTACGATCTCCACATTCCAGGGATCGCCATAAGGGTTTCCAAAGCCCATGGAAATATATACGACAACTTCTTTATTGGCTTTGTCGGCAATATTCAGGATTTCCGAAAGGGTTTCTACCGATTGTGCAATGGTTTTGTGTGTATTACGCATCTGAAAGTTTTCAGAAATAGAAAAGGGATACCCCAGGTAGTCGATTTCCGGATGTTTACCGGCATCTTCTGCACCACGGATATTAGCAATGATAGCTAATAGTTTACTACTTGTTTTGCTCAAATCAAGTTGCGACAAAACCTCAGCAGTATCCACCATTTGCGGAATGGCTTTGGGCGATACAAAACTCCCGAAATCGATGGTATCAAAACCAACCCGCAACAGCGACTGAATATACTGCACTTTTTTCGCGGTAGGAATAAAGGTTTTTATTCCCTGCATCGCATCACGAGGACATTCTATGATTTTTACCGGGTTTGACATGCGTTTCGTTTGTGCTTAAAAATACTATTAATTTTTGTAAGCGCCGTAACTGTGAATTGTAATTTGGTTCAGGATTTGCTACTTAATTGGTTTTGTTTAAAATAGCTTTATTGATTGCTTTAATAAGTTTCGGACCTTCATAAATGAATCCGGTATAGATCTGAACCAGATCGGCTCCTGCTTCAAGTTTTTCAAGGGCATCTTCTGCAGAATGAATACCTCCTACACCAATGATTGGGAACGCTTTTCCACTTTTTTCTGAAAGGTATTTAATAACACGGGTGCTTCTTGCTTTGATCGGCTGACCACTTAAACCACCTTTTCCGATCGCATCAAGCTGCTCTTTTGAAGCCTTAAGTCCATCACGAAATACAGAAGTATTGCTGGCAATAACCCCATCCAGTTTCGTGGTTTTTACTAGATCGACGATCTCATCTAACTGACCATCGTTTAGATCTGGTGCGATTTTGAGTAGAATTGGTTTTTGTTTATCGAACTTTTTATTGGCTTTTTGAACGGCCGAAATGAGTTCTTGCAAATAATCCTTGTCATTTAATTTCGCGTGACTATTCACATTCGGACAGCTTACATTAAGTACAAAATAATCCACAAAAGGATGTAGCGCATTAAAACATGTTAGATAATCATCTGTATACCCTTCTTGCGGTGTTTCAGTATTTTTACCAATGTTACCGCCAATAATAATATTTCCTTTATTTTTTTTGAGTTGTTCTATGGCCGCTTGAACACCTTCATTATTAAAACCCATCCGGTTGATGATACCTTGATCATCCTTAAGTCTGAATAAACGTTTTTTCGGATTCCCTTGCTGAGCTTTTGGTGTAACTGTGCCTATTTCAATAAAACCAAATCCAAACGACGCCAATTCATTATATAACAAAGCATTCTTATCGAAGCCGGCTGCGAGCCCTACGGGATTTTTAAAGGTAAGTCCGAACAATTTCCGCTCCAGACGTTTATCTTCAACATCGTAAATGGCGCGCATTGAAGCTTTAAATCCGGGTATCTTCGAGAAAAATTTAATTAAGGAAAAAGTGAAATGATGAATCTTTTCGGGGTCGAATAAAAAGAATATTGGACGAAGAAGTGATTTGTACATCTGTTTGATTTGTGCAAAAGTACTTCGAAATAAAAAATTGAGCAATTCAAATGAAAAAAATCTCAATAGTTGTAACTTTAGAGCAAAATAAGCTATTAAAAACTACCTTATGATTTCGAAAGATCACCTTATAAAACGCTTCATCAGTTATGTAACCGTTGACACCCAATCCGATCCTAAATCTGAAACCACGCCAAGTACTGAAAAACAATGGGATTTAGCCCGAAAACTAGCAAAGGAATTAGAGACTATTGGTATGGAAGATGTGAGTATTGATGACAATGCTTATATCATGGCAACCTTACCAAGTAATGTGGATAAAGAGGTTCCTACGATTGGTTTCATCTCGCATTTTGATACCTCTCCTGATTTTAGCGGTAAAGATGTAAAACCACAAATTCATGAGAATTATTTAGGTGGCGATCTTTTGTTGAATAAAAAAGAAAACATTGTATTATCACCTGATTATTTTGAAGATTTGAGACAATATACCGGTCAGACCTTAATAACTACTGATGGTACTACCCTTCTGGGAGCAGATGACAAAGCCGGGGTTTGTGAAATTGTAACGGCTATGGAATACCTGATCCAGCATCCTGAAATTAAACACGGAAAAATTAGGGTTGGATTTACGCCCGATGAAGAAATAGGTCGTGGCGCCCACAAATTCGATGTGAAGAAATTCGCAGCCGACTGGGCTTATACTATGGATGGTAGCCAGATTGGTGAACTGGAATATGAGAACTTCAATGCAGCAGGTGTGGAGATCACGATAAAAGGAAAGATCGTTCACCCGGGTTATGCCAAAGGAAAGATGATCAATTCCATGTATATCGCCACGGAATTTATCAATTCATTACCCCGGATGGAAACTCCGGAACATACCGAGGGCTATCAAGGTTTCTTTCATTTAACTCAAATTAAAGGCGATGTTGACGAAACGAAACTTGAATATATTATTCGCGATCATGATCGCAAACACTTTGAAGCGCGAAAAGAAGTTATGATGAATCTTACTGAAGACATTAACTCCCGATACGATCATGACGTGGTTTTCACAGAGATCAAAGATCAGTATTACAATATGCGGGAGAAAATTGAACCTGTTATGCACATTGTGGATATTGCAGAAAAAGCTATGAAAGAATTGCACATTAAACCCCATATCAAAGCTATTCGAGGTGGCACAGATGGTTCGCAGTTAAGCTATATGGGACTACCCTGTCCCAATATTTTTGCAGGAGGGCACAATTTCCACGGGCGTTATGAATACGTGCCTGTCGAAAGCATGATCAAGGCTACGGAAGTTATTTGCAAGATCGCAGAATTAACTGCAAAACAATAAATTGAAAAAATAGAGCATAAAAAAAGCTTCCGTTAGGGAAGCTTTTTTTTATTCGTTTACTTTAACTTATTTTTTTAAAGCATTGAGTTTCTGACTCATTTCCATAGAAATAGATGAGCGTTCGAATTTGATCTTTCCAGACATGGTTTCGATCACACAACTATTATCATTTAGCTCAATTACTTTACCGTGCATACCACTCTTGGTAACCACTTTGTCGCCGCGTTTTAATTCTGCGTTGAACTTTTTTTCTTTTTTGGCACGTTTCATTTGCGGAGCGATCATAAAGAAATAGATCACCACAAACATTAGTATAAACGGTAAAAATTGGCCAATTCCTCCTTCCATTAGGTTTGTTTTTTAGCTGTTAGTATCTTCAGGTTTCACAAAAGCAGTGATTTTCACGACTTCCTTACCTTTTTCTGTATTTGCTGTTACTGTGATAGTTTTAGTAATTTTATTCATACCACTTGCATTGTAACGTACAGTAAACTGCCCTGATTCACCAGGTGCTAAAGGATCTCTACTCCAATTTTGAGGTACAGTACATCCGCAAGATGTTTTGATATCAGTAATTACCAAAGGTGCATCACCAGTGTTTTTGTATGAAAATGTTGTTTCAACAGGTTTTCCTTTTTCAATTTCACCAAAATCGTATTCGGTTTGGTCAAATTGCATTACAGGAAATTTTGAAGCAACTGCATCACGCTCTGCTGCAGCGCTTAAGTTAGCAGCATCTATTTTTTTAGCTGCATTTTGCTTGCATGATGTAAATGACACCAGGCAAATTGCACTTAATACTACAAGTATTTTTTTCATGTTAGAATGTGGTTTATAATTAACTAGGTAAAAGTAATAATTATTTAAAGGATTAAAAATTTTTGTTAAACCCTTAACATAATATTAGAGTAATCCGCGTCCGATTTTATTTAAAGCGTCGTTTTCGGTGTATTCTTTTACAAGTTTGTCTAAAATACCATTAATAAAGATACTGCTTTTTGGGGTTGAATATTCCTTCGCGATTTCAAGATATTCATTAATGGTTACTTTTACCGGAATGGTCGGGAAATTTTTCAATTCACAAATAGCCATTTGCAAAAGTATATTGTCAACTGTAGCAATACGATCGGCTTCCCAATTTTGCGTTTTCTCTTCTATTATTTTATTTAGATTAGAACGATTTAAAAGTGTTTTCTTGAAAAGGTCGATGGCAAACTGTTTATCATCGATGTCTTTGTATAACTTCGGAACGAACAAGGCGTCTCCACTGGATGATTTTAATTTACGCAATTGCTTCAAAATGTTTGTATTCACTATAGGGAGATCGTCCAACCACGTCAAATTTTTATCTTCCAGATAATCATACAACTTGTCATTTGGCGCGATAATTTCTTTATAAATATCTATAATGAAGGTTTTATCTTCCTTAAAATCTGAGGTTCTGGTTTGCATATATTCAGCATACAAATCACTCGATACAATAGCTTTAAAAAGGATATCAACATATTCGTTATCCAATTCCCAGTTATTGATCTTATGTGTTTCGAACTGATTTTTTAATTGTGTATTTTCAGCTAGATATTCAAAGACCTGATTATTTACGAATTTTCGGTTAGGGTTTTTATCCTCTGAAGTAGCCAGGAATTTTTTCAGTTTCTTTTGTAGATCGGAATCTGCACGTTTTTGAATCTCGAGCAATAATAAGATAAGCATCAGGTACAGTTTGTACATATTCTCAATGCTAAACAGTAAAAATTTTTGGTCTTTGGAGAAATCATCACTTTCGCCTCCTTTAAAAGCGTAAAGCGTTTGCATAACTTTAATGCGAATATGTCTTCTGTTCAGCATAATGAGTAAGAACGGTTTTTTATAGTTTTGATGCTAATATTTTCCGGGGCAAAAATACTATTATTTTAAAAATAACATGCTTTTTTAAATGGAATTGTCAGTTATATTTTAAAGTATATTTAACATTCTAAAATTCAAAGACTTCTTAAAAGTTGGTTTTAATATGTATCTTTGCTACCCTATTTGGATATGGTGAATGAAAGAACTAAAACACTTAAATAAGTACCTTTATAAATACAAAACCCATCTTATTGCCGGTATAATTATTACCATAGTTGCGCGTATATTTTTACTGTTTACCCCGCGCTATGTTAAGGCTATATTTTCGACAATTGAAAGGTATATGAATGGTGAAATTACCAAAGCGGTATTTAGAACCGAATTATTACATGACATTTTGGTTATTATTGGAGCCGCACTCGTTGGAGCCATTCTAACATTTTTTATGCGGCAAACCATTATTATCGTTTCGCGTTATGTGGAATATGATCTTAAAAATGAGGTTTATCAGCAGTATCAAAAGCTATCACTTAATTTTTATAAAAAGAATCGAACCGGAGACCTGATGAACCGCATCAGTGAAGATGTTAGTAGAGTTCGCATGTACTTTGGTCCGGCCATTATGTATAGCATTAATACGATTACACTTTTTGTAATCGCGCTTATTTACATGTTCAAAGATGCACCTAAGCTTGCAACGTACATTATTATCCCCTTACCTATCCTATCGGTAATCATTTATAAGCTAAGTAGAGAGATCCATCGTAGAAGTACTATTGTACAACAATTTTTATCGACCATTTCGGGTTTTACGCAAGAATCATTTAGTGGTATTTCAGTAATAAAAGCATATGGCATTGAAAATAAAACAGCTCATGATTTTACAGAGCTTGCCGCAGACGGAAAGCATAAACAAGTAAGTTTAGCGCGTGTTCAAGCCTGGTTCTTCCCCATGATGGTGTTGCTTATAGGAACGAGTAACCTTTTGGTTATTTACGTGGGCGGGATGCAATACATTAATGGTACGATAACCAGTTTAGGTACCATTGCTGAATTTATTATTTATGTGAATATGCTTACCTGGCCGGTAGCTACCGTTGGTTGGGTAACCTCTATTGTGCAACAAGCTGAAGCCTCTCAGAAGCGAATCAATGAATTTTTAAAAATTGAGCCCGAAATTCAAAATACTGTTACCGAACCGACAGACATTCATGGCGACATCGTTTTTAAAAATGTTTCGTTTACCTATGACGATACTAATATCCAGGCTTTACATGATGTAAGTTTCACCTTAAAGGAAGGACAAACCCTTGCTATTTTAGGAAAAACAGGTTCAGGTAAATCTACAATTCTAGACTTGATCGGACGTTTGTATGATATCGATCAAGGCGAAATCACAATTAACGGAACGCCTATTGAAAACCATAACCTGAATACCTTAAGAAGTCATATTGGCTATGTTCCTCAGGATGCCTTTCTGTTCTCTGATACCATCAAGAATAATATTAAATTCGGGAAATCTGATGCTACCGATGACGAAGTTGTTGAAGCTGCAAAAAATGCTCATGTTCATAAAAATATAGTTAAATTCAGTAAAGGCTACGATACGATTCTTGGTGAGCGTGGTATAACCCTTTCCGGCGGACAAAAACAGCGTGTCTCTATTGCCCGAGCCATTATAAAATCGCCAAAAATTCTTCTTTTTGATGATTGTTTATCTGCTGTGGATACAGAAACTGAGGAAAAGATCCTAAATAACCTTAAAAAAATCCTTATTGGAAAAACTGCAATTATCGTGAGCCATCGTGTTTCATCTGCTAAAAATGCTGATAAAATCATTGTTCTTGAGGATGGTAAGATTATTCAGGAAGGAACGCATGACTCCCTAGTAAACGCTGAAGGTCATTATAAAGATTTGTATTTAAAGCAACTCAGTAAAACGGAGTAGATCGCCATAATCTCAATGCGCTATTCTTTTAATAAATCTCAATAATCAAGTTCAAAAGAAAAAGAAAATTAATAAAATGTTGGTTAATTTCACTTTTTTTTAGATTTTTGGTACAACACATAAAACACTAACGCATAATTAATGACATATTGATATGATGGAGAAAGAGGAGATATTTTCTAAGGTATTAAGAGCCGGAAGACGGACCTATTTTTTTGATGTAAGAGCGACCAAAGCGGATGATTATTATTTGACCATTACAGAAAGTAAAAAGTTTACAAATGATGATGGTTCATTTCACTACAAAAAACACAAAATTTACATTTACAAAGAGGATTTTGCTGAATTTAAAGAAATTCTTGCTGAAATGACTGATTTCATCATCAATGAAAAAGGTCAGGAAGTGATTAGTGAACGTCATCAAAAGAATTTCAAAAAAGAAACGGAGGATGCTCCTGAGGTCGCTGAAGCTGATGTTAATAAATCGGCTGAAAGCTTTACTGATATAGATTTTGAAGATATATAACTGAAGGCTCTAAAATAACTTAAACCGTTACATTTCATGTAGCGGTTTTTTATATTTTAACAGTAAGCAGATCCAGAGTGAGAATCACAAGAAAAAATAATAAACCAACGGCTAGATTAAAATAAACCGTTAACAAAATAATTCCAAAAATTATCCAAACAGGCACTAAACTAATGCCTATGGCAAAGCGGAAGGTTCCAATGAACTCGGGTGAAGCCACCTTTGGTTTTACCAACAAATGCCAAACCAGATAAGGCCCAAAAAGTAACATAGCTAAAAGCCATTTAAAAACGTGCTTAATGAAAAATGATTTCTTAACTGTTTTTATTTCGGATGTGATTCTGTTAGTAGAAATCACGTCATTCACATGTTTGGGGTTTAAATAAGAAATTCTGTGCTTCTCTAATATTTTCAAGGTCGTGTCATAAGAATCGGGCGGAATATGCGTAGTTAAATTTATAAGTTCCTCATGTACCTTGACTTTAAGATCTAACACCGATTTATTTTTATCCTCTGAAATAATAGATTTAGCTTCAAACGATGCTCCAAAAAATATGGCAGCGGAATCACCAAAAGCTGTAGCCTTTTGATAATTAACACCCACTGGAATCATTTTTATATCGGTCTCCGGGTAACGCTCTAAGGTCTCGAATATAATTCGGGTAAACCCTTTACTTAAAGGTCTAACGGTGCGGTTTAAATTATGATTCCCTTCAGGAAAAAGGGCAATGGCTTCATTGTTATGCAACAACTCAGTACAATTTTCGAATATAGCCGCATTGTTTGATAAATTAGACCAACCGTCCCTGATTCGGTATATTGGGATCAATTGCAAACTTTTCAACGCTCTGGTAGCTATCTTATTCTGAAATACACTGGCTCGCGTTAAAAAATAACAAAACCGCTTTGTACTAACCGCAATTAACAGGGCGTCTAACAAGGCATTTTGATGATTTCCTAAAAACATCAGTGGTTCATTAGCTGGAATATCTCCCTTTTTTACAACTTCAATCTTCTTATAATAGAAAAATAAAGCCAGCTTCAAATATAACCGAACGCTATGTAACCACAATGTTTTCAAATATTATGTTTTTTTAGACCAGTAGGTTGCTAGAGTTAAACCTGAAATAATATGCCATATTCCCCAAAAAGCAACTAGAATAGCCATCCCGCCCAGACCTTGAAAGAATGTAAATATCAACAAAAGACCAAGACCAGAATTTTGAATACCGGTTTCTATAGCGATTGTTTTCCTGTCTTTTAAATTTAATTTGAACAAATAGGCAACAGCCAATCCAAGCACAATGGCCAAAATATTATGACTAATACCTAAAACCAATACATGCTGAACATAATTGTAAAAAACATCTAAATTATTCATAAAAGCGATCACAACGATAGCAATAAAAATAAGTATTGAAATTGGTTTTAAAAACTTAGAACATTTTACGGCGAATACCGGTTTCTTAAATCGGATAAACATGCCTAATATCAAAGGGATGCCAAGAATAAGCGACACCACTTTTAATAATTCCCAGGGATTTAATTCTACAGATTTTAAAATTATCGCTGTTGGTTTATATAATTGTCCGTAAAGCTCAAAATTAAAAGGCGTCATGATCACTGCCAATGCTGTTGCAAAAGCAGTTAAACTTACGGATAAAGCTGTGTTCCCCTTGGCTAAATGCGTCATAAAATTAGAAATATTACCGCCCGGACATGCGGCAACCATGATCATTCCTAAGGCAATACTAGGTTGAGGATTCACCAAACTTACCAGTAAAAAGGTGAAAAATGGAAGTAATACAAATTGAGATAATAAACCCACCAGAACTAATTTGGGTTGTCTCATCAAAATTTTAAAATCATTTAAGGTAATATTCAAAGCCACACCAAACATAACAATGGCCAGAGCAATATTTAAGCCCAAAAGCGCACCGGCATCAAAATTTATCTTTACGGCATCAAGGTCCATCATCGGCTTAGGAAACGACACTGCCGTTTTTTACTTTGTTTTCAGGATGAAGTAGGATTACCTTTTTGTTATTAACGGCGCCTAAAACCAGGCATTCGCTCATAAAGTTGGCTATTTGCTTCTTTTCAAAATTCACAACGGCAACAATTTGGCGATTCAGCAGATCCTCTTTCGTGTAAAGGTCGGTAATCTGGGCTGAAGATTTTTTCACTCCTAAAGACCCAAAATCGATGGTGAGTTGATAGGCAGGTCTACGTGCTTCAGGGAAATCATTAACTTCAATAATAGTACCTACGCGAAGGTCAACTTTAGAAAAATCGTCGAAAGATAAGGTTGGATTCATTTTTTAAAAATACAAATTATGCCGAAATTTGAATAAACTTTTTATTATGGCGAATACTCCATCGAATATGCTTCCTTTGGGAACCAAAGCACCAACATTCCATTTACCTGATACAATCTCTCAAAAAACAATATCCTTCGAAGCCATTAAAGGCCCAAAAGGCACCGTGGTAATGTTTATTTGTAACCACTGCCCTTTTGTACTCCATGTAAATGAGGCTTTGGTTTCAATAGCAAAATCCTATCGCGATAAAGGTATTAGTTTTGTGGCTATTTCGAGTAATGATGTGGAAAATTATCCTCAGGACGGACCTGATAAAATGAAAGAACACGCCGAAACTGTTGGCTATCCATTTCCTTATTTATACGATGAAACACAAGAAATTGCCAAAGCCTATGACGCGGCTTGTACGCCGGACATCTATGTTTTTGATGCGGAAGATAAATTAGTGTATCGCGGCCAATTGGATGACTCGCGGCCAGGTAATGGCATTCCGGTTTCCGGAAACGATCTAAAACATGCCCTGGATTGTGTATTGAACGGCGAGGAGAACAAAGCTTTACAAAAGCCAAGTATTGGTTGTAATATTAAATGGAAATCCTAGTACAGGTCTAATTGGTAAAAACCTACATCAAGCCAGGTATCAAATTTATACCCAACCTGCTTCAAGTATCCTACCTGCTTAAACCCGAACTTTTCATGCAACCTGACACTGGCATCATTCGGTAAGGTTAAAACACCAAGAACAACATGGAACTTAGCGTCTTTTAATTGCTTTAATAATGCTTCGTACAGTAAACTTCCTATTTTTTTGCGATGCGTATTTTGTTTCACATAAACAGTAGATTCAACAGTTGTGTTATACGCCGGTTTGGGCCGAAATTTACTTCCATAGGCATAGCCCAAAATTTCATTGTTCTCCTCAAAAACAAGAAACGGATACTCTTTATCGATACGGGTTACTTTTTCAGTAAATGCATCAAGCGATAAAGGTTCAATATCAAAAGTGGCTGTGGAGTTTAAAACAAAGTAGTTATACATCTCCAACAACTCAGGAATATCATTGATTTTGAAAGGTCTGATCATAAAAAATCACCAATTATTTCGGTTTAAAAGATTTTCAATATGTGCACAATGATGTTCGCTGTGCCAGGCATACATACCAGTCAATTGTTTCAAATTGAAGGTCTTGTTGGTTTCGGGATGAATGAAATCGGCATTTAAATCTTCAAAGGTAAGCCCTTTCAAAAGGTAGACCAGCTTTGCATGAACTGCGCTTAAATGACTCAAAGAAAGATCAATTGGTGCCGTTTTTGAGTCAAATAATTCACACCAATCGGCTTCGTTATACGCTTTAATAACAGGTGTGGGCTCTGTTAATGCCCATTTAAAGCGTATGTAGCTGTGATGATGGCTATCGGCTAAATGATGCACAACCTGCCTGATGGTCCATCCTCCGGATCTGTAAGGCGTATTTAGTTGTTCTTCATTTAAGGGGCTTACCAAGTTCTTCAAACGAGCCGGTAATTCCTCTAAAACCTGGATCCAATCCTTAATATGATTGGTGTTAATCGGATCAGGACAATCAAATTGTCCGATAGGATATTTCAATTTTTGTAAGTCCACTGCTTCCATAATCAAATATAAAAAAACACCTCCAATGGAGGTGTTCTTCAGTTCGTATATTTTTTTTAAAAAATGAATTATTTTACATCCATCAATTCTACATCGAAAACCAGATTAGCATCAGGTGGAATAACGCCTCCAGCACCTCGACTACCATACGCCAAATGACTAGGAATAACCAAACGGGCTTTATCACCTACTGAAAGTAAACTGATACCTTCATCCCAACCCAGGATCACCTGACCCATTCCTAGAGGGAAATCAATAGGTTCCTTGCGTTTGTAAGATGAATCGAACACCGTACCATCTGCCAACTGGCCTTTATAATGTACAGATACTGTTTTTCCTTTTTCCGCTTTCTTGCCACTTCCTTTTTGAATAATTTTATAGCGTAATCCGCTATCGGTAGTATCGAAGCCTTGAGCTAATTTATCCAACTCCTTTTCCGCTGCTTTTTTAGCCTCTTCAATGCGCTTTTCACGCGCACCTTCGAAGTTTCTGAAGGCTTCAACCGCGTTAAAGTTTTCAGCATCCTGGCCTTCTCTGAGGATTTCTAAAGTTTCAATAATATCACCCTGCTCAATAGCATCAACAACGTCTTGTCCTTCAACCACATTTCCAAAAACGGTATGTTTGTTATCTAACCACGGTGTTTCCACATGTGTGATAAAAAATTGACTTCCGTTCGTTCCGGGTCCGGCATTAGCCATGGAAAGAACTCCGGGACCAGTATGTTTCAGATCGGGATGAAATTCATCATCAAATTGATACCCCGGATTTCCGGATCCGGTACCTTGTGGACATCCGCCCTGAATCATAAAATCAGGAATCACACGATGAAATTTTAACCCATCGTAATAAGGTTTTCCCTGAGGTTTTGCTGAATTTTCTAAATTTCCTTCAGCTAAAGCCACAAAATTACCAACTGTTCCGGGTGTTTTTTGGAATTCTAAATTTACAAGGATTTCTCCTTTTGAAGTATTAAATTTTGCGTATAAACCGTCTTTCATTGTTCTATTTTTTAAGCCCTGCAAATATAGAAAACAAAGTTCGAAGTCTGTTGTTTTACTTTACTAAGGATTTCTTAAAAAAGATAATTATTGAAAATTAAGACCAGATTTACTTGAAGAGTCTATACTAATTAGCCACTTCACTTATAAATTTTATGCGGTACAAACGAAGTTCTTCATCATCATAATCACCATCAAACTCATCAATAGCCAGATCTATACTATCTGAATTCGATTCCATAAAATAATCATGAATTTCTTCTTGCTGGTCTTCATCAAGGATCTCATCGATCCAATAATCAATATTCAATTTAGTACCTGAATAAACGATGGCTTCCATTTCCTTGATGAATTCTTCCATGCTCATTCCTTTTGAAGAAGCGATGTCATCCAAAGGTAATTTACGGTCGATATTTTGAATGATGTATAATTTATTTGCAGAATTACTTCCCGTGGATTTCACAACCAAATCATCCGGGCGAACAATATCGTTGTCTTCAACATATTTGGCGATCAAGGCCACAAAATCTTTACCGTATTTTTTTGCTTTTCCATCACCAACACCGTGAACATTGGCCAATTCAGAAATAGTGGTTGGATATTTCAAAGCCATATCCTCCAAGGAAGGATCCTGAAAAATAACAAATGGAGGAACACCTAATTTCTTGGCATTTTTCTTTCGAAGATCTTTCAGCATACCCATAAGAACCTCATCGGCCACCGCACCACTACCTTTAGCTGCAGTAACAATGGCATCGTCATTTTCCGAATCATAAACATGATCTTCGGTCATCATAAAGGAACTTGGACTTTTCAAAAAGGCTTTTCCTGCCGATCGCAATTTTATCACGCCGTAAGTTTCAATATCTTTTTTAAGAAGACCCGCAACTAAGGCTTGTCGTAATAAAGCCATCCAATACCCCTTCTCTTTGTCTTTACCACGACCAAAAAAGGGTTGTTCATTTGTTTTATGCGAATTGATTAGGGCGTTTTCCTTCCCAAAAATCACATTAACAAGGTCTTTAGCTTTATATTTTTGATTGGTTTTTGCAATGGTATCCAAAAGGATCACCACATCATCTTTAGCCTCATGTTTCTTTTTAGGATTCCGAACATTGTCATCCATATCGCCACCTTCACCGGTTTCATTATCAAAATCTTCACCAAAATAATGCAGGATAAATTTTCTACGCGATACGGAAGTTTCTGCAAAAGCAACCACTTCCTGTAACAAAGCATGTCCAATTTCCTGCTCGGCTACAGGTTTTCCCGACATAAATTTCTCCAGTTTTTCAATGTCTTTATAAGAATAGAACGCCAGACAATGACCTTCACCACCATCGCGACCTGCGCGACCAGTTTCCTGATAGTAACTTTCAATACTTTTTGGAATATCATGATGAATTACAAAGCGAACATCAGGTTTATCGATACCCATACCAAAAGCGATCGTAGCAACCACAACATCAACTTCTTCCATCAGGAACATATCCTGATAACTTGAACGTGATTTCGCATCAAGTCCAGCATGATATGGTACAGCTTTAATACCATTTACCTGAAGTACCTGAGCCAATTCTTCCACGCGTTTACGACTCAAACAATAAACAATTCCAGATTTACCTTCATTTTGTTTGATGAACCGAATAATATCAGCATCTACGTTTTTGGTTTTAGGGCGCACTTCATAAAATAGATTCGGTCTGTTAAAAGAGGCTTTAAATGTATTTGCACCGGTAATTCCCAGATTTTTTATGATGTCTTCCTGAACTTTTGGAGTGGCCGTAGCAGTTAGCCCTATAATAGGAATATTGTCGCCAATCCGCCCGATAATCTGCCTCAAATTACGATATTCCGGACGAAAATCATGACCCCATTCACTGATACAATGTGCTTCATCAACGGCCATGAATGATATTTTAACCGATCGTAAAAAATCAACATTTTCTTCCTTAGTTAACGATTCGGGAGCAACATATAATAATTTGGTTATCCCGTTTTTAATATCTTGTTTAACCCGCTTAACTTCGGTTTTATTTAAAGATGAATTGAGTACATGAGCCACACCGTCATCATTCGAAAGTCCACGAATGGCATCTACCTGATTTTTCATCAGGGCAATAAGAGGTGAAACAACAATGGCGGTGCCATCTTGCATGAGAGCCGGCAATTGGTAACATAAAGATTTACCTCCGCCGGTAGGCATTATAACAAAGGTGTGATGTTTGTTTAAAATACTTTCTATAACAGCTTCTTGAAGTCCTTTGAATTTATCAAACCCAAAATGTTTCTTCAAGGCAGCTTGTAAGTCACTTTTAGCTATCAAGATTAATTCTTTTTTACGTTTAGAGGTGACTATTTAAATCAAAAATTTGAAATAGTGCTATTAAAGATATCCCTCATCTTTTTTTTCGTTAGTTTTGTAACGAAATTCAAATTACAATAAAAATTTAATTTCAGTATCTCTAAAGATATAAAATTCTTTAGAAGCATCAAATTTAAACAAAGTACATTTTGAATAGTAAAAATTCGATTATTGAAAAGGCCAAACAAACCATTGCCTCGGAAAGTGAGGCTATTTTTAATTTAACGAATCTCGTTGATGCCGATTTTGCCGACGCAGTAAATCTTATCTATAATTCAAAAGGCCGTGTAGTGATCACCGGAATAGGAAAAAGTGCCATTATTGCCAATAAAATTGTGGCCACACTGAATTCTACAGGAACTCCAGCTATTTTTATGCATGCTGCAGATGCCATTCATGGTGATCTGGGACTTATTCTTAAAGACGATGTGGTTATTTGTATTTCAAAAAGTGGCAATACGCCGGAGATCAAGGTTTTAATTCCTCTTATTAAAAGTGGTAAGAATAAGATCATCGCGATTACCGGAAATAAAAAATCATTTTTAGGTGAACAGGCCGATTTTATTTTGGATGCTTATGTTGAAAAAGAAGCTTGCCCTAACAATTTGGCACCTACAACAAGTACTACAGCGCAATTGGTAATTGGTGATGCACTAGCCGTATGCTTATTGGATATTCGCGGATTTTCAAGTCGGGATTTCGCCAAATATCATCCCGGTGGCGCCCTTGGTAAAAAACTTTATTTGAGAGTTGAAGATATTGCCTCGGTAAATGAAAAACCTAAAGTAACGCCCTCCACCTCCATTAAAGATGTTATTATTGAAATCACTGAAAAAATGTTAGGTGTAACTGCGGTGGTAGAAGACCATAAAATTATCGGAATTATTACTGATGGCGATTTACGTCGGATGCTTTCCAAAGTAGACGATTTTTCAAAGCTTTCAGCCAAAGATATAATGAGTATTAACCCAAAACGAATCGCTACACAAGCCATGGCTGTCGACGCTCTCGAAATTATGGAAACCCATGATATTTCGCAGTTACTGGTTGAAAATGATGGCAAATATGCCGGTGTAGTGCATTTACATGACTTAATTAAAGAAGGAATCATATAATGGCAAAAAAAAATGTGAATGAGATGTCGTTCTTAGACCATCTCGAAGATTTACGTTGGCATTTAATACGCATTGTGGTTGCAGTTGTTATTGTGGCTACACTCGCTTTTATTTTTAGTCGCTACATCTTTCAGGATATTATTTTCGCTCCTATTTATATGAATTTCCCAACCTATCATTATTTGTGTGAAATGTCGCAGCTACTGGGCATCGATTCCACTTTTTGTAATGATAAGATGCCTCTTATTTTACAAAATAGAACAATGGCCGGGCAGTTTTCTGCTGATATTTGGACTGCTATGTTAGGTGGTGTGGTTATTTCATTCCCTTACATTATTTACCAGCTTTGGAAATTTATTAGTCCCGGGTTACATGAAGAGGAACGCAAACATTCCAGAGGTTTTATTATTGTTTCCTCTTTGTTATTCTTTTTAGGAATCCTTTTTGGATATTATGTTATCACGCCATTATCCATTAACTTTTTAGCTAATTATAGTATTTCGCCTCTCGTAGAAAATCAAATTGATGTAGGGTCTTTTATTGCGCTTGTACGTTCTTCAGTGCTTGCTTCAGGTTTGGTGTTTGAACTTCCTATCATCATTTATTTTTTAACAAAAGTTGGATTGATCACGCCTCAAATTTTGAAAAAATACAGGAAGTATGCCCTGGTAATTGTGTTGGTAATCTCGGCCATTATTACCCCTCCGGATATTGCCAGTCAGGTTATTGTGGCCATCCCAATTTTAATATTATATCAAATTAGTATCTATATTTCTCGAATTGTAGTTCGAAATCAAAAAAGAAAACAAGCATAACATGTCAGATATCGTAAACGACTTTAACGCCTACCGTTCTAAAATGAACGCAGAAATTATGGCTGATAATAATAAAGTTATCAAGCGCATATTCAATTTAGATACCAATGCTTATGCTCCCGGAGCTTTGGATGTTAAAACCAAAGAACTTTTGGGTTTAGTAGCTTCAACTGTTTTACGTTGTGATGATTGCGTAAAATATCATTTAGAATCCAGTCACAAAGCGGGATTGAGTAAGGCCGAAGTGGTAGAAGCCTTAAGTATCGCAACTTTAATTGGTGGAACCATTGTGATTCCGCATTTGCGTCGGGCTTACGAATTCTGGGATGCCCTGGAAAATCAGAAATAAAAAATACAAATTATGTGTTTCAGCCTTGATTCGCATATGATTTTACTAATTTTAGCGTTCAGATAACGTATTATGATTTTAGAAGCCAAAAATTTAATGAAGTCCTACAGCGGACGTAAAGTGGTAAAAGATGTTTCCCTGAAGGTAGAACAAGGTGAAATTGTGGGTCTTTTAGGTCCGAATGGTGCCGGTAAAACAACGTCGTTTTATATGATCGTTGGACTCATTAAGCCTAACGGCGGAAATATTTTTCTGGACAAAACAGATATTACAAAATACCCGATGTATAAACGCGCTCAGAATGGGATTGGATATTTGGCACAGGAAGCATCGGTATTTAGAAAATTAAGTATAGAAGATAATATTTTGAGCGTTCTACAAATGACCAAACTGAGTAAAAAAGAGCAACACATGAAAATGGAGTCTCTTATTGAAGAATTTGGTTTGGGACACATTCGTAAAAATCGTGGCGACCTGTTATCCGGTGGGGAACGCAGACGTACAGAAATTGCGCGCGCCCTGGCAACCGATCCTAATTTTATTTTACTAGATGAACCTTTTGCCGGTGTTGACCCCGTTGCAGTTGAAGATATTCAGCGTATTGTGGCGCAACTAACCAAAAAGAATATTGGCATCCTCATTACCGATCACAACGTTCAGGAAACTTTGGCCATCACAGACCGAACCTATTTGATGTTTGAAGGAAGTATTTTGAAAGCCGGCGAACCGGAAGAATTAGCCAACGATAGTATGGTTCGTAAAGTTTATCTGGGTCAGAATTTCGAATTACGCAAAAAGAAAATTCGCGATTAATCAGTTCTTCTTAGTGCTTTCGAAGCGAAACCGGTAAAACTTTTTTAACCAAATTTACTATTCCCAGACATAAAGATCCTATTACTATCCCGAATAAAGCATCTCGCAAGAATCCCGGTATGTCTTCAAGAATATGATGAAGAAAAGGAATATTATGTGAAAAAATACCTCCGGCTACAAGGATTAAGGCTATGGTTCCAATAACTGATAACCCTTTTATAACCTTGGGAAGTGCCCTGATTAAAAAATTACCAAACTTGTGTAACAATCCTTTTGAACCATTACTCAGCTTTACCAGTTTATAACCGATATCATCCATTCTCACAATTAAAGCTACGATGCCATAAACCCCAACAGTAGCCAGTAAGGAGACCACCGAAACCACCAATATCTGGAATAACAGGGATTCCTCGAGCACAGTTCCTAAGGCAATAATGACAATTTCAATCGATAAAATAAAATCTGTAATAATGGCCGACTTGATTTTTTCTTTTTCACGGATCAAGGTCTCTTCCTTAGTTAGTGGTTCGTTTTCAGTATCCATTTCCTCTTCATGGGGAAAAAAGAATTCGTAGATCTTTTCTGCCCCTTCATAAGCCAAATACAAGCCACCCAAAACAAGTACAACCTTGATAGCACCATGAGCGAAGGCACTTAACAAAAAAGCTATAGGTAAAATAATAAGTTTATTTCTCAGTGATCCCTTGGTAATTGCCCAGAGTACCGGTAATTCTCTCGAAGCTACAAATCCTGTAGCCTTTTCGGCGTTTACGGCCAGATCATCGCCTAAAATAGCCGCCGTTTTTTTAGTGCTGATTTTACTCATTACCACAACATCGTCCATCAAACTGGCAATATCATCAAGTAGGGCAAAAAATCCTGAAGCCATTTTAAAATCTTATTGAATTCTTTTTCGATCTAAAGCCGATAAACCCAGATACATGAAAATAATAACGGGAATTGAGGCAAATTGAAGTATGATAATAAAAATAATACTCAGAATTAAAAAGATATAACGCACTTCATTACCCTTAAAACCATAAGTTTTGAATTTCAAGGCGAATAATTTCATGTTGGCGTTAAGCAAATAAGCACTTAATAATGTAACCACTATCAAAAATCCTTTATTTAAAATAATGGCGTTGATATTATCATTTTCCTGAAATTCCAAAATTAAAGGAAGCGACATGATAAGCAGGTTATTGGCGGGCGTTGGTAAGCCTTTAAAATAACTTTGCTGTTCATCATCTAAATTGAATCGTGCCAACCTTACAGCAGATGCAAGTGTAATTGCAAAACCTATTAAAGGAAGAAATTCCACCTCAAACCCGGAAAGCTTTACATTTGATCCCCATTGCGGAAAAATATCCTGCATAAAGGATTTATTTGTGGTTAGCGATAGCATTTTATACATCACCAATCCGGGAACCACACCACTGGTAACCATATCTGCCAGTGAATCTAACTGGAGTCCAAATTCACTTTGCACCTCCAATTTTCGAGCTGCAAATCCATCAAAAAAATCAAATAGAATTCCCAGAAACACAAATTGCGCGGCACCCACATAATTGTTGTTAATTACATAAAGAATAGCAATACTTCCGCTGAGTAAATTCAAAAGGGTTAAAGCACTGGGAATATATTTTTTCATAAGTATACTTTTAATATGGTAAAAATAAGAAACAATTTTTCTCTGTGGCAATATCTAAAGGTTTTTGAAGTTTTAAAGCTTACAAATTATGCGCATATTTGTAAAAAAATTAGCCATTTGAAACCTTACATCACGGCATTCTTCTTAATTAGTGTTCTTCTGGGATCAGGTCAAACCACCAGAAAATACTCTAATGCCTTTATGGATATTGGTGTTGGTGCCCGCGCACTTGGTATGAGCAGTGCAGTTACTGCAAACACAAACGACGTTAATGCCGGGTATTGGAATCCTGCCGGATTAGTGAATCTGGAAGACAATCAGCTCGCTTTAATGCACTCCAGTTATTTCGCAAATATCGCTAATTACGATTACGCCGGATTTGCCATGCCTTTAGATGATGAAAGTGCCATTGGCCTTTCTCTAATTCGTTTTGGTGTTGATGATATTTTGAATACCACGCAACTTATTGATGCTCAAGGAAACATAAATTATGATCGCATTAGTTTATTTTCTACCGCCGACTATGGGGTAACCTTTTCTTATGCCCGAAAATTACCTGTAGAAGGTTTGAATTACGGTATAAATGCTAAAATAATTCGTAGGATCATTGGAGATTTCGCTTCTTCATGGGGTTTTGGTTTGGATTTAGGAATCCAATTTGAAACAAAAAATCAGTGGAAATTCGGCCTAATGGCACGCGACATAACAACAACCTACAATGCCTGGGCTATTGATGAAACCCAGTTTGCTACCATTAGTAATGCGGTAGCCGGGCAAAATCAAGAATTACCTGATAAAACAGAAATTACCATTCCTAAATTACAATTAGGGGTTTCAAAACTCATTGAATTTCATGCTGATTATACGCTGCTCGTAGCAACTAATTTAAATGTACGTTTCGAACAGACAAATGACGTTATTTCATCATCTTTCGCTAGTATTAGTCCGGCTCTTGGTCTAGAGTTTGGCTATTTGAATATGGTTCATTTACGAGCCGGCCTGGGTAACTTTCAGAATGAATTACAGTTTGACAATTCGGAACAATTAACCTTTCAACCAAGCTTTGGTGTGGGCTTCCAATACCAAGGTATTGCTATCGATTATGCATTTACAGATATAGGCGACCAAAGTGTAGCTTTATACTCGAATGTGTTTTCATTGAAACTGGATTTTAGTATCTTTCGGTAATTAAATTTTTTATGAGGAATTCACTCTTTTTTCTACTTATTTTATTGACGCTTCAAGTAGGAACAGCACAAGAAATAACATTATCAAATCAGGCACAAATTAGTGTTCTAACTATTGCTCCGGGAGCTTCTCTCAATGATGCTTTTGGTCATAATGCTTTCAGAATAAAAGATCCTTCTAATTTTTTAGATATAACCTACGATTTTGGACGTTATGATTTTGACGCACCTAATTTCTACTTGAATTTTGCACGCGGAAAATTAAATTATTCCATAGGAAAAGATAATTACAATACTTTTTTAAGCTATTATATCTACACCAATCGCACCGTTCGCGAACAGGTTCTAAATTTAAAGCAAAGCGAAAAGCAAAGTCTATACAACGATCTGGTTATAAACTACAAACCTGAGAACCGCGAATATTTATATGACTTTTTTTATAATAATTGCGCCACAAAAATTGAGGATGTGGTTAATAAAACCTTTAAAAATCAAGTACAATATCACGATCCCAAAGATTTTGAACCGGAAACTTTCAGAGAACTCATTCATGATAAGGTCAAACTTAATTCCTGGGGTAGTCTGGGAATTGATATCGCTTTAGGAAGTGTCATTGATGTTCAGGCCACCCCTGTGCAACACATGTTCTTACCAAGTAATATTTATAATTTTTTCGCTGCAGCTACAATACCCGGAAATCAACCATTAGTTACTGAGAGTCATGTTATTTTTCAGGAAAAACCGGTTAAAGAACCCAATATGTTTTTTACCAGTCCGTTATTTATTTTTGGAGTTATTGGTTTGCTGATCATTTATATAACTTACCGGGACTCAAAACGTGGAAAGCGATCAAAATGGCTTGATTTTATTTTATTCCTTTTTACAGGAATTATAGGTATTGGGATCTTGTTACTTTGGTTTGCCACAGACCATTCGGCTACGCAACAAAATTACAATCTGCTTTGGGCTTTTGCTTTAAATATCCTGATGATCGATGTGGTATTACGCGAAAATATAAAACGCTGGTTTTTAGGCTATGTTAAGTTTTTGATCATCATGCTTTGCCTGTTAACCTTACACTGGCTTATTGGCGTTCAGGTATTTGCTATAGGGCTAATTCCACTATTAATAGCATTATTTGTGCGTTACGTATTTTTATCACGTTACCTGAAAAAACAACTGCCTACAACCTAAAACCTTATTTGAAATAATAATCGCAATTCTTTAATTCGGGCTTTTTATCTCATCTTTGCAAAAATATTTCCTGTGAATTATTTAACTGTTGAAAATATTACGAAATCGTATGGCGAACTGGTGTTGTTCGAAAACCTGTCGTTTAGTGTACACAAAGATCAAAAGATCGCTTTTGTGGCCAAGAATGGTACAGGAAAAACCTCGATTTTAAATATTTTATCGGGTGATGACCAACCCGACAGTGGGAATGTTATTTACCGAAAAGGCATTAAAGTTGCATTTCTGTCGCAAGATCCAAAATTCAATGCAGATCTTACGGTAGAAGAAACCATTTTTGAAGGCGATAATCCCATCCTGAAAGTGATTCAGAATTATGAAAAAGCCCTTCAAAATCCCGAAGATACAGAAGGGTACCAGAAAGCTTTTGACGCCATGGAGCGTCATCAGGCCTGGGATTTCGAAACTTTATACAAGCAAATTCTTTTCAAACTAAAACTTGATGATCTTGAGCAATTGGTAGGTACACTTTCGGGCGGACAAAAAAAACGTTTAGCGCTTGCCCATGCACTGATTACCAAACCGGATCTACTCATCCTGGATGAGCCTACCAACCATTTGGATCTGGAAATGATCGAATGGCTGGAAGATTTCTTTGCTAAAGAACAATTTACACTCTTTATGGTGACGCACGACCGGTATTTTCTGGAACGTGTGTGTAATGAAATCATCGAATTGGATGCAGGGGAATTGTTTACCTACAAAGGCAATTACGCCTATTATTTAGAGCAACGTGATGCCCGCATTGAACGCGAGGCTGTTGAAACCGGGAAGGCCAAACAGCTATTTAAAAAAGAACTGGAATGGATGCGCCGGCAACCCAAGGCCAGAACTACAAAATCGAAATCACGCATTGATGATTTTGCCGATATCAAACACCGGGCGCATCAACGAAGAAAAGACCATGAGATCCAGTTGGAACTCAATATGGAACGTTTGGGTAGTAAGATCATTGAGTGTCATAATGTTGGTAAAAGCTTTGGAGATAAAACCATTTTAGAGCAGTTTCATTATACTTTTAAAAAAGGAGAACGCGTAGGTATAATTGGTAAAAATGGTACAGGAAAGACCACGTTTTTGAATATCCTCACAAAGGCTATAAAACCTGACACCGGAAAGGTGGTTATTGGCGAAACTGTAAAATTTGGATACTACACGCAGGGCGGAATCAAAATTAAACCCGGACAAAAAGTTATCGAAGTGATTCGAGAATTTGGCGATTATATTCCATTGAAAAAAGGCCGGCAAATCAGTGCTCAGCAACTTCTTGAACGCTTTTTATTCAGCAGAAAGAAACAGTACGATTTTGTGGAAAAGTTGAGTGGAGGAGAACGTAAACGACTTTATTTGTGCACCGTGCTGATACAAAATCCAAATTTCTTAATTTTGGATGAGCCCACTAATGATCTGGATATTGTAACTTTGAATGTCTTGGAAAGCTTTTTACTCGATTTTCCAGGGTGCATCATTGTGGTATCGCACGACCGTTATTTTATGGATAAGGTGGTAGACCATCTTTTTGTTTTTAAAGGTGAAGGCGTGGTTGAAGATTTCCCGGGGAATTATACCGACTACAGGGTTTACGAAGATAGTTTACCTCAGGAATCATCAAAAGAAACCACTGAAAAAACCCCTGAATCTATGGTTGAAAATGAAGCTGCAAAGTTATCTTATAATGAAGAAAAAGAACTTCGGAATATTGAAAGTAAATTAAATTCCTTGGCATTTGATAAGAAAGCTTTGGAAGAAAAATTCAATGATCCGGAGTTAACACAAGAACAAATCAATGAACTCTCGCAAGAATTACAGGATATTTTAGATGCTATTGAAGCTAAAGAAACCCGTTGGTTTGAATTATCGGCAAAATTGGAGGAGTAAAAAATGAATCTTAAAAGCTGGCACTACATAAAATTTCTATTGAAGGCCACGAATCAGCATGGTGTGCACTCCCCTTTTGTGTATAATCTGGTTACAAAATGTTTTTATGATAAAACGAAATATACAGACTACAAGACCTTAGATAAAATCCGTAAGGGAAAAGTTTCCAGAAAAAAAAGTCGCTTGTTATATCGCATTGTCCGGTATTTTAACCCACAATCTGTAGTGATTTTTGGTAGCACAAAGGATGCTATTAACAAAACCATTTTGTTAGCCCAACCTGAGGTAAAACTCTTGGAAGAACATGATTGGCCGGATTATGAAGTTAGAAAACCATTTGACCTTATTTATTTTGACAGTTCGGATAAAGCCGATTATTTAAAGGCCTTGGTTTATCTTCTGGAAACTACTACGAATGACACCGTTTGGATTTTTAATCATATTCATAATGACCCTGAGTTTTCTGCAGTCTGGAAAACCATAAAGCGCCATAAAAAGGTGCGGGTAACGATTGATCTGTTTTTTTGGGGCTTGGTATTTTTTAGGGGTGAGCAGGTTAAGGAGCATTTTAGGATTCGGGTTTGATTTTTTGTCATTACGAGGAGCATAGCGACGTGGTAATCTCATGGATAGAATTATTAAGAGACAGATTGCTTCGCCACGCTCGCGATGACGGTCCATTAGAGTTTTTGCATCCGGATGGTCCTTCCTGCGAAGACAAGAATCCATGAAAAAGTTTGCTTCACTTTGTTCATAATTTTGGAAGGAAGGAGATTCCCACCTCCGCGGGAATGACAAATCGATATTCTTGCAATGACGGTAACAGCCTTTATTATATTCCAAAAAACCGTTACCTTGCAGTATCATTACATTGCGACTGAAAAAGAATAACAAAACATGAAAGTATATACAAAAACAGGAGACGCCGGAACCACAGCTTTATTTGGTGGAACACGCGTTTCAAAACATCATATCCGGATCGAAAGTTACGGTACCTTGGACGAACTAAACTCCCATCTGGGTTTATTACGCGATCAGGAAATAAATAACGATTACAAGGATGTTCTAATTGAGGTTCAAAATAAATTATTTACCATAGGAGCCATTATGGCTACCGATCCTGAAAAAGCGGTATTAAAAAATGGTAAAGAACGTTTGAATATTGAAAAGATCTCTGCTGCAGATATTGAGCGATTGGAAACCGAAATGGACACCATGAACGCCGAACTTCCTGAAATGACGCACTTCGTTTTACCGGGTGGCCATCAAACGGTGTCATTCTGTCACATTGCCCGCTGTGTGTGCCGTAGAGCCGAACGTTTAGCTGTGGCACTCTTCGAATTAGAACCCTTTGAAGCGAATGCTTTGAAGTACTTAAACCGCCTTTCTGACTACCTTTTTGTGTTGGCACGGAAGTTGTCTAAAGACTTGCAAGCTGATGAAGTTAAGTGGATTCCTGAGAAAAAATAAATTTTAAGGAGAAACTGGAAGCCGCGTTAGGGATTGAAGCTAGCTACCGTGTAGCGCGAAAAGCCCGACCCGCAGGGTAACGCCCAAAAATAAAGCGTAGAGTTCCCTTAATTTCAAAGGTTTAGCGTGTTAAAACGGAGGTTCTTAAGATTATTGATAAATATTTCATTTTTTTCTTGGTGGTTTGCCTTAAAAATATATTTTTGCAGGAAATTTAAAACCTATAAGTTATGTATTGGACTTTAGAATTAGCATCATATTTAAGTGATGCACCCTGGCCAGCGACGAAGGATGAATTGATAGATTACGCGATTAGAACGGGGGCGCCTTTAGAGGTTGTTGAGAATTTACAGTCGATTGAGGATGAAGGTGATTCTTATGATTCGATTGAAGAAATCTGGTCTGATTATCCAACCGACGAGGATTACCTCTGGAATGAAGATGAATATTAGAAAGCATAAAGAATAGTTAAAAAGTCTCGATTTGAGGCTTTTTTTTTGTCTTAATCTTTAAATAGTACATTTCATAATGTATCTTTGATACCACTTAACACTGCATAAAAAATAAACCATAAATAACGGGTTTGTTTTAAGACTTACAAACAAACCTTTTAAAACAAAAACACATGAGTTTTTTAGATTCTGTATTGAAAGTATTTGTTGGCGATAAATCTAAACAAGACGTAAAAGCACTTTCCCCTCTAGTTAATGAAATTAAAGCTTTTGAAGCCTCTCTGGAAGGCTTGTCGCATGACGAATTACGAGCAAAAACGGCTGAATTTAAAGCGAAAATAGCTGAAGCAAATGCCGAGATTGATGCTAAAATAGCCGACTTATTACAACGCGCTGATGCCACTGAAGATATTGATGAACGTGAGGAATATTACGAAGAAATTGACAAACTGAGAGATGATGCCTACGAGATTACTGAAGGCGTTTTAAACGATATACTACCTGAAGCTTTTGCAGTAATGAAAGAAACTGCAAAACGCTTTGTAAACAACACCTCTATTGAGGTTACGGCCAACGAAACCGACCGTAGTTTTTCCGGGGAAAAAGATTATATCACTCTGGAAGGTGATAAAGCCATTTGGGCCAATTCCTGGGATGCCGCCGGAAAACCTATTACCTGGGACATGGTGCACTACGATGTGCAGTTAATTGGTGGTATTGCTTTACATCAAGGAAAAATTGCCGAGATGCAAACGGGTGAAGGTAAAACGCTGGTAGCCACTTTACCTGTATATCTGAACGCCCTTGCCGGAAAAGGGGTGCATTTGGTAACTGTAAACGATTACTTAGCAAAACGAGATAGTGCCTGGATGGCTCCGTTATTTGAGTTCCACGGTTTGAGTGTAGACTGTATTGATTACCACCAACCCAACTCGGCTGCACGCAAAAAAGCTTACAATGCTGATATTACCTACGGAACCAACAACGAATTTGGTTTTGATTACCTAAGAGACAACATGGCGCATGCGCCGGATGATCTGGTGCAGCGTCCGCACCATTACGCCATTGTGGATGAGGTGGATTCCGTATTAATCGATGACGCTCGTACGCCGTTGATTATTTCCGGTCCTATTCCAAAAGGGGATCACCATGAATTTAACGAACTAAAACCTAAGGTTGACGATATCGTAGCCGTGCAACGTAAATATCTTACCGGGGTACTGGCCGAAGCGAAAAAATTAATTGCTGAGGGCGATACCAAAGAGGGTGGATTTAAATTATTACGAGTATTCCGGGGTATTCCTAAAAACAAAGCTCTTATTAAGTTCTTATCTGAAGAAGGTGTTAAGCAGTTACTTCAAAAAACTGAGAACTATTACATGCAGGATAACAACCGCGAAATGCCAAAGGTTGATGCGGAGTTGTACTATGTAATTGATGAAAAGAACAATCAGATCGAGCTCACGGATAAAGGTGTTGAATATTTATCCGGTAAAGATGATCCGAACTTCTTCGTGATGCCTGAAATCGGTGTGGAGATCGCTAAAATTGAAAAGGAAAATTTATCTTCTGAAGAAGAAGCTAATAAGAAAGAAGAATTATTCAAGGAGTTTGGCGTGAAATCAGAACGAATTCACACCCTGAACCAATTACTTAAAGCCTATGCCTTATTTGAAAAAGATACGCAATATGTGGTCATAGATAATAAGGTCATGATCGTAGATGAACAAACCGGTCGTATTATGGATGGTCGTCGTTATAGTGACGGTTTACACCAGGCAATCGAGGCTAAGGAAAATGTAAAAATTGAAGATGCTACGCAAACTTTCGCCACAGTAACGTTACAGAATTACTTTAGAATGTACCGCAAATTATCCGGTATGACGGGTACAGCGGTTACAGAAGCCGGAGAATTCTGGGAAATTTACGAATTGGATGTGGTTGAAATACCAACCAATCGCCCAATTGCCCGTGATGACCGCGATGATCTAGTTTATAAAACAAAACGCGAAAAATACAATGCCGTAATTGACGAGGTTACAAAATTATCGCAAGCCGGTCGTCCGGTATTGATCGGTACGACCTCCGTTGAAATTTCGGAGTTGTTGAGCAAAATGCTTAACATTCGAAAAATAGATCACAACGTTTTGAACGCGAAACAACACAAACGTGAGGCGAATATTGTTGCTGAAGCCGGCCAGCCCGGACAGGTAACCATTGCAACGAATATGGCGGGTCGTGGTACGGATATTAAACTTTCCAAGGAAGTGATTGCAGCCGGTGGTTTAGCTATTGTTGGTACAGAGCGTCATGATTCCCGTCGTGTAGACCGCCAGTTACGTGGTCGTGCAGGACGTCAGGGAGACCCGGGAAGTTCGCAGTTCTATGTTTCACTTGAAGATAACCTGATGCGTTTATTTGGTAGCGAACGAATCGCTAAAATGATGGACCGCATGGGCTTAAAAGAAGGTGAAGTGATCCAGCATTCCATGATCTCAAAATCTATTGAGCGTGCTCAGAAAAAAGTAGAGGAAAACAACTTTGGTGTACGTAAGCGTTTATTAGAATATGATGATGTCATGAATGCGCAACGTGAGGTAGTTTACAAGCGCCGTCACCATGCCTTACACGGTGAACGTTTAAGAGTAGATCTTGCCAATATGATATTCGATACCTCTGAGGGTATTGCAGAAACTAATAAAGGTGCAGGAGATTATAAAAATTTCGAATTTGAATTAATCCGCTATTTCTCGATGAGCTCACCGGTTTCTGAGGAGGAATTCAATAAATTATCAGAACAGGAATTAACTGCTAAAGTATATAAAGCGGCCTTTGCGCATTATAAGGATAAAATGACACGTAATGCAGATCTGGCTTTCCCTGTGATCAAGAACGTTTATGAAAATCAGCGCGATAAGTTCAAACGAATCGTAGTGCCATTTACAGACGGTGTGAAAACCCTGAATGTGGTTACCGATCTGGAAAAAGCATATAACACCAATGGTAAGCAGCTGATAACGGATTTCGAAAAGAATATCGCACTAGCTATTATTGATGATGCCTGGAAAACGCATTTGCGTAAAATGGACGAATTAAAACAATCTGTGCAATTAGCGGTACACGAGCAAAAAGATCCCTTATTGATCTATAAGTTCGAAGCCTTTGAATTGTTCAAATCGATGATCGATCAGGTGAATAAAGATGTGATCGCCTTCTTATTTAAAGGTGAATTACCTCAGGAAACCCAGAATACCATTCAGGAAGCACGCCAAACACGTAGAAAAGAAAATCTAAAAATCCAGAAGGATGAAATTCCTAATTTAGATGAACGTTCTGCTCAAAACCGTGCTGCCGGTAACAGACAGCGTCAACAGGAAATTGTGGAAACCATTGTGAGAGATCGTCCAAAAATTGGTCGAAATGACCGTGTGACCATAAAACACGTTATGAATGGTGAAAACAAGACCTTGAAATACAAACAAGCACAACCTTTAATTGATAAAGGCGACTGGGTTTTGGTAGAAGATGAATAAGTGATGAAAAAGTTGCATTTTAGCATGCGACTGTGAATCAATAAATTAGAAATCCCGATAGTTTTATCGGGATTTTTTTTATTACATTTAAAGAGGTTTCATAATATTTTTTGAATGATCATCATTATGGGTGTTAGCGGTTGCGGAAAAACGACAGTGGGTAAAACCCTTTCGGAAAAAACCGGTATTCCATTTTTTGATGCAGATGATTTTCATCCTCAGGAGAACATTGAAAAAATGAAACACAACATTCCCCTGAATGATCGCGATCGCGAACCCTGGTTGAAAACCTTAGCAGATCAAATCGCTATCTGGGAAAAAGAAGGCGGAGCCATTTTAGGATGTTCCGCATTAAAAGAATCCTATCGAAAATTATTAAGTTCAAAAGAAAAAAATATCCATTGGGTGTATTTAAACGCCCCTTTTGAGGTGATCCAATCACGTTTAGAGTCCCGCTCGGGTCATTATATGAAATCCGAAATGTTGCAATCTCAATACGATACTTTGGAACCACCTGATTATGGTTTACATCTTTCTTCTGAAGCATCAGTTGAGGCTATTGTAGGTCAGATCACATCAAAATTCTTTAGTATGAATACATCAGAATTTGGAATTATTGGTTTAGGTGTCATGGGTAAAAGCCTGAGTTTGAACATTGCTGAAAAAGGGTTTTCCCTTTCAGTTTTTAATCGTTCCGAAGGTGACGAGGCAGACGTTGTAAATGATTTCATAAAAGATCCGGAAACATTTGATTCCATTTCCGGTTTTACAGATTTAAAAGCGTTTACGCAATCGCTGGAATCTCCCAGAAAAATTCTGATCATGATTAAGTCGGGAGCACCGGTTGATGCTGTTATTGCACAACTTCAACCCCTACTCGATCCGGGAGATATTATTATCGATGGTGGCAACTCTTATTTTAAAGACACGCAAAGCCGTTTTGATTCTTTGGAAAAGGCAGGTATCCATTTTATTGGTTGCGGTATTTCAGGCGGTGAACAAGGCGCCAGAAACGGACCGTCCTTAATGCCCGGTGGCTCTCCTGAAGCCTATAAACAGGTTCAAGTAATTCTCGAGGCTATTGCTGCAAAAGATAAAAACAACGGTCCTTGCTGTACGCATGTTGGCAATAACGGTGCCGGTCATTTTGTAAAAATGATTCATAACGGAATAGAATATGCTGAAATGCAATTACTGGCAGAACTCTATGCATTACTTCGCCTTGGTATGGATAATGAGGCCATCTCTGCTTTATTTTCAGAATGGCAAAAAACGGAACACGAAAGTTTCTTGCTGGATATCACTAAAAGCATACTTTTAAAAAAAGATGGAGCGGGTTATTTATTAGACCATATTTTAGACAAGGCAGGGAATAAAGGGACCGGCAGCTGGTCCAGTGAAACGGCCCTGGATTTAGGACAACCAACAACTATGATGACCTCAGCAGTGTTTTCACGATATATCTCAGCTTTCAAAGAAAAACGAGTGGCTCTTTCTAAGCGCCTGGGACCTCAAAGTGAAGCTTTCCAAAAACCTGATTTAGTAAGCTTGAAAAACGCTTATTACTTTGCACGTTTGGTAAATCATTATCAGGGTTTTGAATTGATCAAAGAAGCGAGTATTTTATACCATTGGAATATTAACCTGTCAGAATTAGCGCGAATTTGGACCGGAGGTTGCATCATTCAATCAGAATTAATGGTGAATCTATCCAAGTGGTTTGAAACCGGTGATGACTTGTTAAAAAATGACGTTGTATTTGAAGCTCTTAAATCTCGGGAATCGGTAATGGTAACATTAATCCAAAATGGTTTGGAAAACCGCGTTCCGGTTGATTGTTTTTACCAGGCTTATCATTACTGGATTTCATTGACTTCGGAAAACTTATCAGCCAATCTCATTCAGGCGCAGCGTGATTATTTCGGAGCCCACACCTACCAACGCAACGACGTTCAAAATTCAAAACATTATCATACCAACTGGCAAGATTCATGATCGACTATACTTTAATTTCAGCCGTAATTATAGGCATTGGCATATTATTATTTTTAGTATTAAAATTTAAAATTCAAGCGTTTATCGCCTTGCTAATTGCAAGTATCACCGTTGGAATTATCGCCGGAATGCCACCGCTAACCATTATTAAAACCATGCAGGAAGGCATGGGGAATACCCTGGGATTTGTCGCTTTAGTTGTGGGCCTTGGAGCCATTTTTGGAGCGATTCTTGAACATTCCGGTGGCGCCGAGGCTTTGGCGAATTATTTATTACGGAAATTTGGAAATAAGCGCGCGTCATGGGCGCTTTTGTTCACAGGTTTTTTGGTGGCCATTCCTGTTTTTTTTGACGTTGCTTTTATTCTTTTAGTCCCATTAATTTATTCCATTCAACGCCAAACCAAACAGTCCTTATTACTTTATGCCATTCCGCTTTTGGCAGGTTTAGCGATAACACACACGTTTATCCCACCAACGCCCGGGCCCATTGCCGTCGCTGATATTTTAAAAGCCGATCTGGGCTGGGTTATTTTATTTGGGTTTATTGTTGGCATTCCCACGGCAATTATCAGTGGCCCTTTATTTGGAAAATACATCGCTAAAAAAATTCATATCAATGCTCCCGAATTACAGGAGGACAGCAAAATTCATGATTCCTATCCCGCTGTTTGGTTAGTCACTACAATAATTGGGATTCCTATTATTTTGATCATTAGTAATACCTTATTGAATAGTCCGCTTTTAAGTTCCTTGCAAATTTCAGAAACGGTAAAACGATGGTTACAAATGATCGGTCATCCGTTCACAGCTTTAATTCTGGCGAATCTAATTGCCTGGTATGTTTTGGGAATTAAGCGAAAAACCAGTAAATCAAAATTACTTGAAATTAGCACAGCCTCATTAGGTCCTGCAGGGGTTATTATCTTACTAACAGGTGCCGGTGGCGTTTTCAAACAAATGCTTATCAATACAAAAACCGGTGAAATGTTGGCTCATTATTTTGCCGATAAAGGTGTGAGTATATTAGTATTCGCCTTTATAGCTGCTGCGTTAGTAAGGATTTTACAGGGTTCGTCTACCGTCGCCATGATCACTTCGGCAGGACTAACGGCCCCGTTACTTGTACCCGAAACCGCACCAATTTATAAAGCCTTATTAGTAATTGCTATAGCCTCAGGAGCATTGATTCTTTCTCATGTAAACGATAGCGGGTTTTGGCTCGTAAGCAAGTATTTAGGTCTTACAGAAAAGCAAACCTTTAAAAGCTGGACGGTCATGACGACCATTATGGCCTTAGTTGGATTTAGCACTGTTTTTGTGCTATCTCAATTTGTTTAGGGTAAGGAAACCACCTCAGCATACAAATCAAAATCCTCTGCATCGGTAATTTTCACAGTAGCGTATTCCCCTGTTTTTAAATAGGTTGTTGAAGCATCGATCAAAACCTCATTATCCACGTCGGGAGAATCAAATTCGGTTCTGCCAATAAAATAATTACCTTCTTTACGATCAATAACAATTCGGTAAGTTTCTCCTATCTTCGCTTGATTAAGCTCCCAGGAAATCTGCGATTGAATTTCCATAATTTGGTTCGCACGGTCAATTTTTACTTCTTCAGGAACATCATCTTCCAAATTAAAAGCATGCGTATTTTCTTCATGGCTATAAGTAAAACAGCCCAAACGTTCAAAACGCATGGCTTTTACCCATTGTTTTAATTCCTGGAAATCGTCTTCCGTTTCACCGGGGTAACCCACAATTAAAGTAGTTCTTATGGCCATTTCAGGAACTTTAGCACGAAAGGCTTGAAGTAACTTTGTAGTTTTTTCTTTGGTTGTTCCGCGACGCATACTTTTTAAAATATGATCTGAAATATGTTGCAGCGGAATGTCTATGTAATTACAGATTTTAGGTTCCCGATTCATCACATCAAGAACATCCATCGGGAAGCCGGTAGGGAACGCATAATGCAAACGGATCCATTCGATTCCGTCCACTTTTACAAGAGCTTCCAGTAATTCTGCCAGGTTCCGTTTTTTGTAAAGATCAAGTCCGTAATACGTGAGATCTTGAGCAATTAAAATAAGTTCTTTAACCCCTTTTACAGCTAAATTTTCAGCTTCCTTTACGATATCCTCGATAGGTGTGCTACGGTGTTTTCCGCGCATTAAAGGAATCGCGCAAAACGAACATGGCCTGTCGCAACCTTCAGCAATTTTTAAATAGGCGTAGTTCTTTGGCGTTGTGGTTAAACGTTCGCCTATGAGTTCGTGTTTATAATCGGCACCAAGTGCTTTTAATAAGCTGGGCAATTCAGTAGTTCCAAAGTAGGCATCCACATTGGGAATTTCTTTTTGCAAATCAGGTTTATAGCGCTCACTCAAACAACCAGTAACAAACACTTTATCAACTTGCCCGGCTTCCTTTTGTTGCATGTACTCCAAAATGGTATTCACACTTTCCTCCTTGGCATTATTTATAAATCCGCAGGTATTAATCACCACGATATTGCCATCTTCTTCATGAGCCACCTCTTTACCATTAGCCTTGAGCTGTCCCATAAGAACCTCACTGTCGTAAACATTTTTACTACAGCCTAGTGTCACTACATTTATTTTATTTTTTTTGAGCGTTTTTGTGCGCATATTCTTTTACAAATCAGGGCGCAAAGATACGGAATCATTTAGGATTTATTATTGAAATAATTTAAAGTTCCGCAATGACAATCAAAGCTTTTTAGTAAAGACATTAAACCTTTTACTATATTTGAGAGTCTTAAATCCAAATCTACCACCATGAAAATCAATAGATTCCTATGCCTTTTGAGTATCATTTTAACCTACGGATGCTCTTCCGAAAACCCTGATAGCTCTAATATTTCTGTAGATTCATTGTACTTTCCTGAAAATAATTCAACCGTTTGGGAGAAAGAATCGCCTTCAAATTTGGGTTGGAATGATGCAGAGTTACAGCCCTTACTTGACTTTCTTCAACAGAAAAACAGCAAAAGTTTTATGATACTTCATAAAGGAAAAATTGTAGTTGAAGCATATTTTAATGGTCATAAGACACAAAGTTTATGGTATTGGGCGAGTGCAGGAAAAACACTTACTTCAACAGTATCGGGAATAGCACAGGATGAAGGCTTCATAAACATAACCAATAAGGTTTCTGATTATTTGGGAAACGGTTGGACCAGTGCACCACTTGATAAAGAAAACCTGATTACTTGTAAAAATCTTCTATCTATGGATTCTGGTTTAGATGACAGCCTGGGAGATAATGTAGCTAAAGAAAATTTACAATATCTAGCAGACGCCGGAACGCGTTGGGCCTATCACAACGTTTATGTGAAAATGCAAGATGTGGTGGCCACCGCAAGCGGGATGGATTGGAGCACTTATTTTAACACTCGGTTGAAAGATAAATTAGGAATGAGCGGTGCCTGGATCCAAAATGGCGATTTCAGTGTGTATTGGAGCGATACCAGGAGTATGGCGCGATTTGGGTTGATGATATTGGCAAAAGGACTTTGGAAGGATACTCGTATCGTTTCTGAGACTTATTTGCAGGAAGCGACAAACACGTCTCAGGATATTAACAAATCATATGGCTATTTATGGTGGCTCAATGGGAAAGCAAGTTATCATTTACCTTCGTTACAAACCGAATTTCAGGGACCACTCATCCCGAATGCTCCAAACGATATGTATGCTGCTTTGGGTAAAAACGATCAGAAAATCTACATTGTACCAAGTAAGGATCTTGTTATTGTTCGGATGGGTGATACCGCGGACGGTGTTAATTTTGCTTTGTCGACATTCGACAATGACCTTTGGGGAAAAATAAATGCTTTTATAGGGCTATAAAAAAACTCCCAAACTAAACGTTCAGGAGTTCTATATTCACAAGAAATAATTAAATTATTCTTTAACCTCTTTCATCAATTCCTTAACAGCGGCTTGAATTTGAGTATCCTTACCACTTAAGAAGTCAATGTAAGGTAGATCCACCCTAATATCCGGTTCAACCTGTAAGTTCTCGGTAGGACGACCTTCTTCTCCGATGGTTGCAACCATTGGAATACCAAACACGATGGTTGGGTCGATTTGACGTTCCCACCAAACTGCAGTTCCCGTACCGGGAACCGGCATACCTACTAATTTACCCAAACCATTTTGTTTATAAATGTAAGGAAAAATGAAGGCGTCGCTGTAATTGGACTCGCTCATAACAACAATACTAGGTTTGTTCCATCTGTTCAAAGACTCACCTCCCTTTAGAACATGTCCTTGCGGTGCCAGTTTCAGGTATAAATTACCCGATAAAAAAGTATTTAAATCATCGTGTAACCATCCACCACCATTAAAACGTGTATCAACTACAAGTGCCTTTTTATCAACATCTTTACCCATTACATCCTCAAAAACATCACGGTAACTACCATCATTCATACCGCGAACATGAACATAACCTAAAGTACCTCCACTTAATGAATCAACCTTATGTTCCATAATGTTCACCCAACGTTTATACATTAAACCGGATGCTGCACCGGTAGAGATCGGTAATACTTTTTGATCGAAGGTTGTATTGCCTCGTTTAATGGTTAACAAAGTATTTTTATCTGTAATGTTATTTAGAAATTTATTCCAGTTTACTCCGGCGGGAATATCCTGATCATTGATTTTAATAATCACATCTCCTGACATCACTTTACTATCGGCATTATCCAAAGGTCCGCCGGAAATCACTTCACTAACTTTGATTCCGTTTCCGGTGTAAGTCTCATCAAATAACAACCCTAAAGAAGCCGTCACATCTCCATTTTCAGCTCTATGATAGTAACGACCACCCGTATGAGAAGCATTTAATTCGCCGAGCAATTCACTTAATAATTCCTGGAAATCATAATTATTGGTAATGTAAGGCAAGAACTTGGCATATTCATCATGATACATTTTCCAATCAATTCCGTGGATCGTAGGATCGTAAAATTTCTTTTTAACCTGACGCCATGCGTGATCAAAAATATAACTACGTTCACCGGCTGTATCCAATAACATATCCCCATCAATGTCGATATTTGATATTTTCCCTGAATCGGTGTCTACTTTTACTAAACGCCCTCTGTTACTTAAGAACAGGTATTTATCATCATCACTAATTTGAATGCCACTTGGGGAACCACTTAGTTTAGCAAGAATTTTGGTTTCTTTTGTTCGTGGTTCAGTCACCCAAACGTCATAACCTTTTTCAAATTGAGCTAAATAGAAAACTTTGCTGGCATCTTTGGTTAAAGCATAACCACTCATACTTGAACTATTAATGGTAAGCTTAACTTTTCTGTAATCCAGATTTTTAAGATTGATAGTAATCGGTTTCACCTCTTTTTTCTCCGATTTTTTCTTATCGTCCTTGGCATCCGAATCCTCTTTTTTATCAGCCTTCTCTCTTTCTTTGAAGAGTTCATATTCCTCTTTACTCAACGTATACGTATCATAGGCCATTTGATCAAAGAAAACGGCAAACAAGTCACTTTCTTCCGGTCCTTGAATTGCAAACGATTTCTTCCCATCGCGTGAGCTTCGGTATACCATCATCTCTCCATCGAGTGCCCAGGTAGCCTGGCTTTCTCCGAAACCACTATTCACAGGATGAATAAAGTCGCCTGTTCCATCAGCTTTTAATAAGGCCGTATTTTCTTTAAAACCATGACCTTTTTGATCATCAACAAACAACCATTTGCTATCAGGACTCCATTGGTAATCCCAATCGCCATCACTGTAAGAGAATGTGCGTCCATAAGGTAGAACGGTAACTTCATTATTCGTTTTTAAATCTCTTACGATTAAGATATTTCGATCTTTTATATAGGCTAATTTATTGCCATCAGGAGCATATTTAGCTTGAAATTCTTCAGCATCTGTTGCTACCAAAGGTTCTGTTTTCAAGGCTGTACTCGCATAAAAATATTTTTCCTCAGGTCGAACCAATGTAGTTTTATATATATTCCAGCTTCCTTCACGCTCCCCTGAAAAGATCAAAGTTTTTCCGTCAGGCGACCAACTTACCATGCGTTCTTGTTCGGGTGTGTTGGTGATGCGTTTGGTTCTGGAATCATCAGTACCCGTAACGAAAACCTCTCCACGATTTACAAAGGCAATTTCTTTACCGTTTGGACTTACTTTAAACTCACTAACGTTCTTTATGTCAACATTTTTTACCGCTTCAAAAGCCGAATCATCGCGAACATTTATTGAAAGTTTAGTAGGCTCCTCACCTTCTACCAAAGTATAAATATCTCCTTTCCAGGTAAAAGACATTTTGTTGTTCTTCGCAATACTGAGATGGCGAACAGGAAAATCTTTAAAATGCGTTAAAGCATTTTCACCATTGGCACCAATAGTTTTTTTATACAGATTCATCGTACCATCTTCTTCATTTAAATAAAAAATATCGGAATCGTTATTACTAAAAACCGGCGCTCTGTTCTCTCCTTTAAAATTTGAAATTTGGGTGTAGGTGTTGTCCTTTAAATTATAAATCCAAACATCGCGAGTTACAGAAGAGGTGTGATGTTTACGTAATGCATCCTCATAGCCTTTACGATCTTGAAAAACTATTTTAGTCCCGTCACTATTATATTTGGCATGTTCAGCTCCGGCAGCGGTTACAAGTACCGGTCTACCTCCATTTACAGGAACTGTATAAAGATTTAAGAATAATCTGGGTGATGGAAATCGCACACTTTTTGCAGGCGCGTCTCTTCCACTTCCAAATAGCACCTGTTTATTATCCACTGTAAAATCATCCGGATAATCATCAGCACTATTAAATGTTAACCGTGTTGGCATTCCGCCTTCGGCAGGAATCGTAAACACATCAAAATTTCCATAACGATCACTGGAATAAGCAATCATTTTACCATCGTGACTCCAAACGGGATAGCCGTCGTAAGCATCACCAGTGGTGATCGCAACAGCATTACCACCGTTGGCATTAACTGTGTATAAATTTCCGTGGTAACTAAATACGATTTTAGAACCATCGGGTGAAATACTCGGATAACGCAACCAATGCGCCTCATTTTGAGCAAATGTAATTAGGGAATAAATGCAAACCACAAGGGTTAGAACATATTTTTTCATAATATTTAGCTATTAGTTATTTATAATTTTTTGGTGATATTCTATTTTTGGATGCTTGTTCGTAAGCGTATGCCCAATCGAGTAACTGTTTTTCAGAACGAGGTTTACTAATAAAGGTTAAACCTTCCGGAGCCCCTGTATCATTATATCCCATGGGGACTGTAATCGCCGGATATTCTGCTACCGCTGCAAAGCCGGCATGATAATTATTAATACTTAAAATACCATCAAGATTGTTGGCTTTCATAGGAACATCGAAAAAGAGCCTTCCGTTAATTTTCAAGGAATCTTTTATGGTTTGAAATTCCTCCGGTGTCGCATGATCTGCAACTGCACCTAAGAATAAAGCCTGACCGTAAGGAATGGTATTAAGTGAATCCTTTTTATTGAAATCGATCACATCCTGCATATCTGAAACCGTAAGATCCTTACCCCCGAATTTAGAAAAATAAGCCGGCAGATCTTTTTGCATATCCAAATTGAGTAACCTTAAAAAATTAGGTAATTTAATGTCAGCTCCTTCAATCTCTACTACAGCTGCGCCCTGTGCTTTTAAATCGGTAACTGCTGCAACATACAAACTATCTTCCATAAGACTTTTAAGAGCTCCAAAACGCTTCCCTTTAAGGGCATCCATGGAGAGCCCTTTATAAAAAGGAGTTTCGTTATCCGGCCTCATAGATTTTGAGTCCTGAGGATCATAACCAAGCATCGCGTCAAGCATAATCGCATCATCCGTAACATTTCTGGCCATTGGCCCCGGAGTATCCAGGGTTGACGAAATGGGAACAATTCCTGATCTACTCAGCAAACCTATTGTGGGCTTTAACCCGACAACTGAATTTTGACTGGACGGTGATAAAATGGAACCGGCCGTTTCGCTTCCAACTGCTGCCGCACAAAAATTAGCCGCCACAGCAACGCCGCTACCTGAACTGGAACCACCGGTATCAATAACCCGTCGTCCGTAAGGATTAAGCGTCTGTCCGCCAACGGCACTGTAGCCGTTAGAAGAATTGGCACTCAAAAAATTCGCCCATTCACTTAAGTTGGTTTTTCCTAAAATAACAGCACCGTGCTTTTTAAGTTGTTTCGTAATGAAAGCATCACCGGTCATATTGTTAATCAAGGCCACAGCACCCGCCGTAGTTGGCATACCGGTTGCATTAATATTATCTTTTAAAAGCACCGGCATCCCAAAAATAGGATGCTTTAATTTTCTGTTCAAAAGCTCTCGATCCTTTTGTTTCGCATCTGCAATAGCATCAGGATTTATAGAGATCACAGAATTAAGTGACAAATCATTCTCCCGGTCGAATTTTCGAATGCGATATAAATAAAACTTTGTGAGTTTTTCATAGGATAATTTGCCGGTGTTGATACTCTTTTGAAGTGCTGGAATATCCTGGTCGATTATGAGCGGTTTTAGTACTTCATAATCCGATTCGGAAAAATCTGCAAGATCATCGTTGATTGGCGCCCAAAAAATATCGTTATTAATGTATTTTGAATCGAGAACTTTAAATTCTCTTAAATCTTTGGTGGCTACCGTAGTAGTATCTGAAGCGGATTGCTCCAAATTTGTAGACTTGTCAGCATCTTTTTTACAAGACAGAAAAGACACAATAACAAGCGCATAGAGAAGGTATTTCATAGCTAGTGTTTTGTCTAAAATTACTAAAAAAACACCTTTAAAATGAAATCAAAAATGCAAGCCTATTGACAATCTAAAACGAAATAATCGTAAACAACTGTTTATTAATAAATTATATTGAATTTATAATAAAATTTGTAAGTGTTAAAAAGATGTTAAACTTAATAGCTGTATGCCTTCAACCTAACAATACTCTATTGTAGTTTAAAATTTGAGTATTTCAACCTTATTATTTGAAGAAAGAGTCCACGAACTCATATTTGTTAAAAACCTGGAGATGTTCAATGCCTTCGCCTACCCCAATGTATTTTACCGGTATTTTAAATTGATCTGAAATCCCGATGACCACCCCTCCTTTTGCCGTACCATCTAATTTTGTAACACAAAGTGAAGTGACCTCTGTGGCCGCCGTAAATTGCTTGGCTTGCTCGAAAGCGTTCTGGCCGGTAGAGCCATCTAATACCAATAAAACATCATGTGGTGCGTTGGGAATGACCTTTTGCATCACGCGTTTTACTTTGGTAAGCTCGTTCATGAGGTTCACTTTATTATGAAGACGACCCGCGGTATCAATGATTATAACATCGACCTCTTGTTTTACCCCAGACTGTAAAGCATCAAAGGCTACGGAAGCGGGATCAGATCCCATATTTTGGCGTACCATTGGCACATCAACACGGTCAGCCCAAACCTGAAGCTGGTCTATAGCTGCAGCACGAAAGGTATCCGCGGCGCCTAAGACCACTTTTAAACCTTTCTTTTTAAATTGATAGGCTAATTTGCCTATTGTAGTAGTTTTACCTACGCCATTAACACCAACCACCATCAAAACGTAGGGTGTTTTTTGACCATTGTCTTGTATGGGCAAATCAGGAATTGAAAACTCGGTTTCTTCCCCGGAATTCGTTTCACTGAGTAAGGCGGCAATTTCTTCCCGCAGGATGAGATTTAATTCTTCAGTTCCGAGATATTTATCTTTGGCTACGCGTTCTTCGATGCGTTCGATGATCTTTAAGGTAGTATTAACGCCAACATCACTGGTTACGAGAACTTCTTCGAGGTTATCTAATACCTCATCGTCTACTTTTGATTTCCCGGCAACGGCCTTGCCGAGTTTCCCAAAAAAGCTCGTTTTGGTTTTCTCAAGCCCTTTATCGAGGGTTTCTTTTTTTTCTGAGGAAAATATTTTTTTAATGAAGCTCATCGTGTTGTTGTTAGGTTGTTCGCGTTAGGGATAGTAGCGGAAAGCCCACAGCGCCAAAGCGCGAGGACTTGCAGCGGATAGCCCGACCCGCAGGGTAACGCCCAAAAAATTAAATCATTTAACTGACCAAATATAAAATAAAAAAAGCTGCTTTCCGAGAAGAAAACAGCTTATAATATATGCTTATTTGTAACTTACTTTTTAGCTAAAAAGTCGTTTACTTGTTCTGGAGCCATGATCGATTCAACAAACATGTAAGCGCCGGTTTTAGGCGACTTCACCATTTTTATTGCTTTCGTTAATCGTTTTGATCCTGTTTGTAATGTTGCTACTGATTTCTTTGCCATGATCTCTAGTTTTACTTGATTTCTTTATGAACAGTCATGCGATTAAGAATAGGATTGAATTTTTTGATCTCCATTCTTTCCGGTGTGTTCTTTTTATTTTTAGTAGTGATATAGCGTGAAGTTCCTGGTTTTCCGGATTCTTTATGCTCTGTGCACTCTAAAATTACTTGTATTCTGTTGCCTTTCTTTGCCATCTCTATCTTATTTATTTACAGCGATTATTTTAAAAACCCTTTAGATTTTGCTTCTTTAATTGCTGCAGAAATACCTATTTTGTTAATTGTTTTTAAAGCAGATGTTGACACTTTTAAAGTTATCCACTTATCCTCTTCAGGGATATAAAAACGTTTCTTAACCAAATTGGCGTTGAATTTACGTTTTGTTCTGTTTAACGCATGAGATACGTTGTTTCCAACCATAGCTCTCTTTCCTGTAAGTTCACAAACTCTTGACATTGTTTTATAACTTTAATTGGTGTTACCTAAAATCGAGGTGCAAATATACAAATTCTTTATATTATGACAACCTAAATTTTATCAATTTTTAAAAATTTCTTTGAGCAACATTTCAAGGGCCTTATTCACCGCTTTATTGATGACTTTTATACGGTGATTTCCAAAATTGAATTGTTCAGAATAAACCGCATCTTTTGTAGCAATAGCAATAAATACGGTTCCTATTTCGGCCTCAGAATCCCCTTTGGTAGGTCCTGCATTTCCTGTAGTTGCCAAGGCATAATCTGACTTGAATAAATGACGTGCATTGGACGCCATGGCTTCAGCAACTTGTGAGCTGACCACGGAATAGGTGTCGATGATGTCTTTTGGTACCGCCAGAACGTCTGTTTTTGATGCTGTTGCATATGTTACCACGCCACCATTAAAAAAATTGGATGCTCCTGAATGTGCCGTAAACCGTTCGGCAACAGCACCACCGGTACAACTCTCTGCAATAGCTAATGTTTTTCCGAGTTTTACCAATTGTTTAGCGATAACGATCTCTACAGAACCTTCCTCCTCTTCAAAGCCGGCAAACTCATCTTTTATTAATGGTAAAAGGGAATCTATTTGCTCTTGCACTTCTAATTGTACCTTTTTTACATCAAAACCTTTGGTTGATAGGCGCAAGCGCATTTTACCTAAACTTGGTAAATAGGCTAATTTAATGTGTTTTGGTAAGGCATCTTCCCAGGCTTCAATCTTTTCAGCTAAAGCGCTTTCTCCCAGACCGTACACCAAAAGGGTTTTATGAAGTATATACGGACAGTTGTATTTAGCTTTAACCTTGGGAATTACCTGATGTTCCATAAGGGCTTTCATCTCATAAGGCACACCGGGTAACGATACAAAAACCTTATCGCCTTTCTCAAACCACATACCGGGAGCTGTACCTAATTTATTCATAAGCACCTTCGCTTTTGTTGGTACTAATGCCTGATCCTTATTAACCTGGAGTAATTTTCCTTTAACGTGATTTTTCCAAAGATTTTCAATATTTTTCAAAACTTCAGGATCCCGCTCCAGGGTATCATCAAAAAATTGGGCTATGGTCTTTTTTGTAATATCATCCTTGGTTGGCCCTAAACCACCTGTTAGAATTACAATATCTACACGGCTTTCGGCATCGTGTAATGCTTGAAGAATGTGGTCTTTATCGTCTTGAATTGAGGTAATTTGAAACACCGAAACCCCAATTTTATTGAGTTGTTTGGCCATAAACGCTGAATTGGTGTCGACAACCTGACCAATTAAGAGTTCATCGCCTATGGTAATTATTTCAGCAAGCATTAGAGATTAAAGTCTTCCTTGATTTCTGCTAGAGCATTATCAACTGCGGTGGCCACTATATTGAGTTTCTCAGTAATATCCATATCGGTTTTGGTGAATTTACCCCAATCCTGCACCTCTATAAGATCATCAAGAATACCTAATTCAAAAAGATCTACTGTAGGTTTCATTTTATGTGCTGCTTGATAGGCTTCTTTGTAATTTTTCTCGGCCACAGCCGTTTTTAAACGTTCAATATCTTCTGAAACCTCCTCCAAAAAAGTTTCGGCTAGAGATTGAATAAAATTTTCATCGTTATCGGCTAGTTCCTTTACCCGATCTAGTTTATAGTGGTTTTCCATAATTATTTAATTTTTATTGAAAACACTTCTCTGTCTTCAATATATCCTTTTAAAGTATCGTTGGCCTCTACTTTGGAAACACCGGCAGGTGTTCCTGTAAAGATAATATCTCCTATCTTCAAAGTAAAATATTTCGAAACATATTCTATAATTTCATCAATTTTCCAAAGCATATGGCTCGTATTTCCTTTTTGCACAATATTATTGTTCTTTTTTAAAAAAAACGTAATATCGTTCACATCCTTAAAGCTTGATTTAGGCAACCATTCACCTATAACTGCTGCGCCATCAAAGGCTTTAGCCTTTTCCCAGGGTAAACCTTTTGCTTTTAATTCACTCTGTAGATCTCTAGCTGTAAAATCGATTCCAAGCCCAATTTCATCATAATATTTATGAGCGAACTGTTTATCGATATGTTTTCCGAGGCGATTAATTTTTACCAAAATTTCAACCTCATGATGCACATCATTCGAGAAATCAGGTATAAAAAAAGGCTGCTTTTTAAGTAAAATAGCCGTATCCGGTTTCATAAAAACAACCGGATCTGTAGGTTTTTCATTTTCCAACTCGGCAATGTGCTCCGTGTAGTTCCTGCCTATACAAATTAGTTTCACTTTATGATGTTTTTAAGTAGAACGAATTATAATTTATTATTGAAATTGCGCAACTTTATGGCGGTTAGGACTTTTTTAGTATACAATGGAAAATCAGCATTTAGCAACCAACCAAAATAGCCCGGTTCTTTTTCTAAAACCTCTGTAACCAACTTGCCTTTGTGTTTCCCAAAGGAAAAGCATTCCTCTCCTTTTTTGTTATAACTAATGAAGCCTGCAAAATCGGCAAACTTTTTCCGGGAACTAAACTCCGAAAGGAAATTCATATCGTTCTCTAAATCTTCATATTTTGCTATCTGTGCCTTTAGAACCTCATAAGTAGCATCAGTGTCTGCTCCCGCACTATGGGCATCTTCCAAATTTTTATCACAGTAAAACTGATAGGCTGCGCTTAAGGTACGTTGTTCCATTTTATGAAAAATGGTCTGAACATCCACAGCTTTGCGATTCTTCATATCAAAATCTATCTCAGCACGGAGCATCTCTTCAGCTAATAATGGAATATCAAACCTATTGGAATTAAAACCACCCAGATCAGCATCTTTTATAACATTGTACACATCCTTTGCAATTTCTTTAAATGTTGGTGCATCAGCAACCTTATCATCTGTAATACCATGAATGTCTGAAGCTTCTTTTGGAATGGGCATTTCTGGATTTACTAACCAGGTTTTGCGCTCTTCGTCGCCATTAGGGTGAACCTTTAAGATAGCGATCTCCACAATACGATCTTTGGAAATGTTGATCCCGGTAGTTTCCAGATCGAAAAAACAAATGGGCTTATTTAAATTTAATTGCATATCAATTTTTTTTGAAAGGTTTTAGTCTTAGAAAGCGCAAAAACATCCTTCAAATATACTGTTTGTTTCCTAAATGATTAATGGAAATTCTAAATCTCCCGATTGGTATCCCAGTCTTCCAAATAATTCTTAACAGCTTGAACAAACTGTCCGCCCAAGGCACCATTTACAACACGGTGATCATAGGAATGCGATAAAAACATTTTATAACGGATACCGATAAAATCACCTTCCGGTGTTTCAATAACAGCTGGTACTTTGCGGATCGCTCCGAGAGCTAAAATACCAACTTGCGGCTGATTTATTATGGGGGTTCCCATAATGCTTCCAAATGTTCCAACGTTAGTTACGGTATAGGTACCACCTTGAATTTCATCTGGTTTCAACTGGTTTAATCGTGCACGGTTAGCCAGATCATTAACTTGCTTGGTCATTCCAACCAAATTCAATTGATCGGCATTCTTTATAACAGGAACTATCAAATTCCCATCGGGTAGAGCTGCTGCCATACCCAGATTGATATTTTTCTTCTTGATGATGGTATCACCTTTAACCTGAATGTTCATCATAGGAAAATCCCGAAGCGCCTTGGCTATGACTTCCATGAAAATTGGTGTAAAGGTCAAATTTTCTCCTTCACGCTCCATGAATGCATTTTTCATTCGTTTACGCCAATTCCAAATTTTAGTAACATCAGCTTCAATAAAGCTTTGAACATGAGCAGAAGTTTGCGTCGACTCAATCATGTGATGTGCAATCATTTTACCCATCCGGGTCATTTCAACAATCTCATCACCATCACTCGACACCACTGTTTTAGGCGTAGGTTTTGGTTGAGGTTTTGCAGACGTTGCGGGAGCCACTGTTTTTGCTTGTGGTTCTTGTGCTTTGGGTTTCGACTCAGGAGTCGCAGTGACTTGTTTTTCTTGAGAACTGCGATTCTGAACATAATCTAATATGTCATTCTTAGTAACACGTCCTTCCAAACCTGTACCATGAATGCTATCTAATTCCTCCTGGGATATATTTTCTTCTTTGGCAATATTACGAACTAGAGGTGAGTAAAATCGATGTTCGCTAGACGCTACAGGAGCCGCGGTTTCTTTAGCTTTTTCAACGCTATCCGCCACTTCTTGAACATGCTCGTCTTCAGATTCTGAGCTTTCATTGGCGCTGGAATCTTCAGGGGATTCCATTTCAGATTCTTCCTGAGTTGGCTCAGATTGGGTAACATTCTCATCACCTTCTGTTTCAATTATGGCCATCACTTCGCCAACTTGAACAACATCATCAACATTAAAAAATTTTTCTACCAAAACACCCTCTACCTCACTAGGAACTTCACTATCAACCTTATCAGTTGCAATTTCCAAAACAGCTTCATCCATTTCAATGGTATCACCAACCTCCTTCAACCATGAAGTTACTGTTGCTTCTGCAACACTTTCTCCCATCTTGGGTAATTTCAGCTCAAACTTTGCCATATCTATAACGTTATAGTCAATTTTTAATTTGTCGTTGCAAAATTAACTAAAAATCATTGATTTTTTTAAATTATATTCAATTTTATCAAATTCTAAAACCTCTCCCCGGCTCACACCATTATCGCTACCCAAAATGAAATGGGCATCATCCGGAAGAATTTTTACCGTAGCCATAACCTTATTTTGTTCCATATTGCTAATGATATCTTTGTAACTCCAGTTATTAGCATCGAAAATAAGTTGGGCATGAGGCTCAATCTTGGTTTTTTTCGTGTATAAAATTAATTCTTTATCGAGAATTTTTATCAGCTTTGGATTTATTTTTTCTGAAAATAGAATGTAGTATTTTGGTTTTCTTGAAACGGTTTGCGGTTTATTTTTCAGGAAATACAAACCCTTAATTCCGAAGTAAATAAAAAGATCGAATAATCTATTCCGCTTAAAATGCTTGTCGTAAAAAAACTGCATAGCACTAAAAAACCGTTCTGCATACTGTTCATTTTTTAAAGTACTTTCACCCTTAAAATGAATAACAGTGGTTTTCCCGAAATAATAATTATCGTAGCCTACCTTCAATGAACAATAAGACAAATCGATATCTTCACCGTACATGAAATAGCGCTCATCAAATTTACCAATCTCGTAGAATACCTCTTGCTTCATAAGCATAAATGCCCCTACAAGAACATCAACTTTATGAATGGCATTCTCATCGATATGCCCTGCATAATATTGTTTGCCATAACCCATGAATTTTTGAACGGCCACCTTGATTACAGGGAGGTTACGTTTACTTTCGGGTAAAAATTGGCCCGAACCATTTATTAATTTACAACCAACTATTCCAAGATTTTCCTTGGAATCGGCAAATTTTAATAAGGTTTCAAAAGTATCCTCTGCAACTACAGTATCGGGATTTAAAAAGCATAAATATTCCCCCGAAGCAGCTGCCACTCCAATATTATTACCTTTTGAAAACCCAAAATTTTCTTTATTTTCTATAAGCTTTACTTCAGGAAAAATAGCCTTCACCATGGAACAACTATCATCCGGCGAATTATTGTCGACCACAATAATCTCAGCATCAAGATTTTTTGTGGCAGCGCGCACACTTCTTAGACATAATTCCAAAAAGAATCGGACATTGTAATTTAAAATAATGACTGAGAGTTTCAATGGAGTTTGAGAGGGTATTTAGTTAATTGGTTGGTATGGTTATAATTTTAAAGAGTTTTCAAATGGTATGCGATTTACAATACTTCTTCCCAGGGTAATCTCATCAGCATATTCCAACTCATCGCCCACTGAGATCCCTCGGGCAATTGTAGAGGTTTTGATGTTATACTCCTGAATTTGTTTAAATATATAAAAATTTGTGGTGTCTCCTTCCATGGTAGAGCTCAAAGCAAAAATAAGTTCATTAACCTCACCTCGCTTTACCTTATTCACTAAAGGTTCTATACTAAGATCATGTGGACCAATACCGTCCATAGGCGAAATTTTGCCACCTAAAACATGGTATAACCCCTGATATGAACTTGTATTTTCTATGGCCATAACATCTCTAACATCTTCAACAACACAAATGGTCTTTGTATCGCGCTTCGGACTAGAACATATATTACAAAACTCCGAATCGCTCAAATTATTACATGACTTGCAAAATTTTACATCATTTCGCATTTGCATCAAGGCCTCAGACAAGTTTTGTGTTTGAGCTTTTGGCTGACGCATCAAATGCAGAACCAATCGCAAAGCCGTGCGTTTTCCAATACCCGGTAATTGAGACATTTCCTCTACCGCTTTTTCTAATATTTTTGATGAAAATTCCATGTTCACAAATCTACAATTTATTACCTAATAGCACTTTATTAAAATTCAAATACTGCGATTTTCCTCAAAAGAAAAGTGACCTCATGTCGACAAATTTACTTAATATTGTTTCAGCAAAAATGGCTTAAAACTCATGACCTCATCTCAGATTTTATTACTAATCGCTGCTTATTTCGTTGTACTAATCATTATCTCTTACTTTACCGGAAAAGAAGATTCAAATGAAGCTTTTTTCAAAGCTAACCGATCGGCTCCCTGGTATTTAGTGGCATTTGGGATGATAGGCGCTTCGCTTTCCGGGGTTACTTTTATTTCGGTCCCGGGTATGATCGGGGGTCAGCAATTTGCTTATATGCAAGGTGTTTTTGGTTTTTTTGTTGGTTACCTTTTTATCCTTACCATTTTGCTACCATTGTATTACAGGCTTAATGTTACTTCAATTTATCAATATTTGGAACAACGTTTCGGAACGACGAGTTACAAAACCGGCGCCTTTTTCTTTTTACTTTCGCGCGTTACAGGTGCATCGTTCCGGTTGTTTTTAGTGGCTTTGGCTATGCAATATATTGTCTTTGAAAACATCGGCATACCCTTCTGGGCAACAGTGGTAATTTCTATTTTACTCATTTGGCTTTACACTAATCGGGGTGGTATAAAAACCATCATTTGGACAGACACTTTACAAACCCTAGCCATGCTTACTGCTGTTGGAGTAGCTATTTATTTGATAAATGATCGCCTGGGTTGGGATTTTTCAACATTTTTGAAATCTGTTGAGTTTAGTTCAAAAAGTAAAATTTTCTATTTTGACGATCCGAATTCCGCGACCTATTTCTGGAAATATTTTATTGGCGGTATTTTTATTGCCATTGCTATGACCGGGTTAGATCAGGACATGATGCAGAAGAACCTCACTTGTAAAACCCCTGGAGAAGCTAAAAAAAACATGTTAACCATGGCCACTCTTTTGGTTGTGGTAAACTTTTTCTTTTTGTCGTTAGGTACTTTGCTCTTTATATATGCGGAAAAAACAGGGTTAAAAATTCCAGTAGTTGATGGGATTACCAGAACTGATTTACTTTTTCCGGAGATTGCAATGAATCAAGGTTTAGGAACAGGCCTCGCCATAACTTTTATTATAGGATTGATTGCAGCGGCATATTCCAGTGCAGATAGTGCCTTAACCTCCCTTACAACCTCCTTTTCAGTAGATTTTTTAAACATTGAAAAACGCCCTGAAAACGAACGGAAAGCCCTGCGTAAAAAAGTACATATTGGAGTTTCATTATTATTGATAATCGTGGTTATTGTATTTAATAATTTGGAAGGGAATGTAGTAAGCAATCTATTTAAATTTGCAACCTTCACTTATGGTCCTTTGTTAGGATTGTTTTCCTTTGGGATTCTTACCAAATATCAGATCAAAGATAAATATACTTGGCTGGTTGGACTAATCTCCATTGTAATTACCTATTTAATTACCATTTTGCCAACCAGTGTTATTGGAGCTTATCAATTTCAATGGGAAATACTACCTTTAAATGGCTTGATCACTTTTGTAGGTTTAATATTGATTCGTAGAAAGTAACACCAGAGAACAAGCTATTTCATACGTAATACCGGCCTTATCAAGTAGGCTATAAAATTCAGGATTCTCGGTTCCGGGATTAAAAATAACGCGTTTTGGTTTTAACTGAATAATGGCATTATAAAACTGCTTTTGATTTTTTGGATTTAAATAGAGTGTAACCGTGTGAATATCTGTAAAAGGTTTTAAAGTAGTCTCAATTTTTACACCGTCAACAAAACCTTCCTGTAATCCAAACGCAACCGTTTCAATATTTTTTTCTATCAGTTTCCGAATCGCAAAATTCGAGTAACGCCCCGATTTTACTGAGGCTCCCATAACCAGCGTTTTCTTTTTCATCATGTTAACAAAACGTTAATATTAAATTATTGAGTAACGAAATTGATACTTAGGCGTCTTTAAGATACATTATTCATTCAATCAATCAAAAAACAAATCAAATGAAAAGACTTATCTTTTTGTGCTTTATTCTTGTATCTATTTCAACCCAAGCACTAACCAACGATTCCATCCCCGACCCCGATCCAAACCCCGTAAAATCAGGTATTATTTCAGGTAGGGTTTTAGACGCTAAATTGCGTGAACCCTTACCTTATGTTAACGTGATTATTAAAAATAGTGAAGGTGAAATTATCACCGGAGGTATTACCCAGGACGATGGATTTTTCGAAATAGAAAAAATTGAACTTGGAACTGTTCAAGTTAGTATTCAATATATCGGATACAAAACCTATTCAAAAACTATGGAGCTCGATAGAAAGAACAACAAGGTTGACCTTGGACAAATCTTTCTGGAAGAAAATTTAGAGAGCTTAAATGAGGTAACCGTTATTGCCGAGGTATCAACCATTCAACAAAAAGTGGATAGAAAGGTTATTAATGTCGGTAAAGATCTCGCGGCTCTTGGCACTGCATCCGATCTTATGACAGCAGTACCCTCTGTTTCCGTTGATGCACAAACCGGTGATATTACCCTGCGTGGTAACCAGAATGTAAGAGTTATGGTAGATGGTAAGTTTACCAATATTCCAACCGCGCAATTGCTAAAACAGATCCCTTCTACAGCTATTAAGTCTATCGAACTTATCACCAATCCTTCTGCAAAATATAACCCTGAGGGCATGAGTGGTATCATCAATATCGTGTTACACAAAAACACTCAAATTGGTTTTAATGGAAGCACTCAAGTTGGTTTAAGTTATATGCGAGAACCTAAATTTAATAGTTCTATTAATACCAATTACCGAAACGGAAAAATCAACGTGTATGGTAATTACAGCAACAGTATTTCAAAAAACAGAAATTACGGAAACATTGCTCAAATTGAGCAAAACTCCTTTCAGAGTCTGAGTATGTTGGACAATAATAAATCATACGTTTATAAATTTGGCGTAGATTACTATATAAACGACAAGAATACCATATCCGTTTTTACAAATTATAATAGGTATAACGGTGGTAGTTTTATTAATTCAGATTACATTTTTCGCAATAACATGAGTTTAAATCAATATCAAACCAATGACATTGATATAGACAACAATTCCAGACAATATAATTTTGACTATAAATTAAATTTTGATAAAGAGGGCCATAATATTGAACTAGAAGTAGATTATAATAATTTTGATGAATCAAGAGATACTTATAACGATCTTAGTGGCACTACCCGACCAGATTATTTTGAAATAAACAATACCAACAGAAATCGGACTACGATCAATCTGGATTACGTAAATCCACTTTCTGAAAATTCTAAATTAGAACTAGGCCTTCAAGCCCGATTATTTGAAAATAAGAATGGCTATGATTCTGATGCCCGAGTGAGAAACCAAAATGGTGATTATATTCCGACGCATACGGATTTTGACTACACAAGAGACATTTATTCGGCTTATGTAAACTTTTCGAAAAAATTTGAAAAATGGACTTATCAGTTAGGCTTGCGCGCCGAAAATGTTAATGTAGACGCATTGGCCAATCAGGAAGACCTTTCATCAAACGATAACCTGGTGATTCCTTTTGAGAATAATTATTTTCAATTGTACCCATCGGTGTTCTTAACTTACAGTCCGTCCGATAAAAACAGTTATCAATTAAGTTACAGCCGTCGTGTAGACCGTCCTGGTATCTGGCAGGTAAACCCCATTCCACAGTGGAATACCCCATTAATTTCAGATGTAGGAAACCAGAACCTGCAACCACAATTTACAAATTCAATCGAAGTAAATTATACCCGGAATCTGGAAAAAGGCACTATTACGGGCGGTGTGTTTTACCGACTTATCTCTGATGAAATTAACCGAGCTGTACTTGTGGATCGCGCAGATTTAAACTCTAACAGAATTATTTTGACCCACGAGAACTTTGGTAATACCACGGCCTACGGCTTTGAATTATCAAGTAATTACCGCCCCACAAAGTGGTGGAGTTTAAATGCTAGCTTTGATATGTACTCCAGAATCCAAAAGGGAATTGCAGAGCGATTAGATCCAAATATTCAAAACCCAACGGAAGCTGATATTCAACTGGAAACAGTTTCCATTGATAATTTAATCTGGAATTTTAGAGTATTCAACAATTTCAATGCGAGTCAGAAATTAACCTTTACTGCTTTCGCTATGTATCGCGGTAAAGATACCGGACTTAATTTTACTATGGATCCTATGTATTTTGTAAATCTTGGAGCACGTTATTCATTCCTTGAGAACAACAAAGCAACATTCAGTTTAAATTTCAATAACGTACTTAATACACAAAAAATATCTATAGAAAGTGAGCGACCATTTTTACAAACCGCAAATTTCTACCCTGAATTTACCACGGTTTCAGGTACCCTTTCATATCGCTTTGGAGATGGAAAATATCGTGCAAAATCAAGAAAACAACGTGACGATTTCATCAAAGATGCCCAGGGAGGATTATAATAGCATTTAATATTTGATAACCGAAACATATGAGTTGATGGTTAGTGCTATGCTAGGTTATTAAATAAAAAAAGCCCAAAGTTGTCGCCTTTGGGCTTTTGATTTTATTTTAATAAAATGGAATGCACACAATAAAGTTTAACAAACTACGTTATTATATTTAAAGTTCAATCTAACCAAACACGAAATAGTTATTTTTAAAGAGTTAGTCGTCTTCAAAAAATTCGTAAATACGATTGTTACTTTCTTAAAACTCGAAATTCTGTTTCGAGTTTTTTTCTTACACAAGTGTTAAAGTTCGTTAAATATTGAATATCAATGCAATAAAAAGACATTTATTACGTCTAATGATATAGATTCTTCACATCAATAAAGTGTTAGTTGAAGTTGATTAATAGCTGGAAAAACCCGATCCGTTTGGACTCGGGTTTTTTCTATTGTAGCTAAACGTTTTTTACCATCGAATTATGGCGCTGGCCCAGGTGAAACCACTACCAAAAGCCGCAAGAACCACAATATCGTCTGATTCTATTTTTCCTTCTTCCCAGGCTTCCGTTAATGCAATAATTACCGAAGCCGCAGTGGTATTACCATAGCGCATAATGTTATTATAGACCTTATCGTCTGACAATCCGAATTTTTTCTGAATAAATTGTGCAATCCTCAGGTTGGCTTGATGCGGAATCAACATATCGATATCCTCTTTCTGTAATTTATTCTTCTGAAGACCTTCCATAATAACTTCGCTAAAACGGACTACAGCATTTTTAAAAACGAACTGCCCGTCCATATATGGAAAATAAGATATATCGTCCTTATTAGCCAAAATTTCGGGAACCCAATGGGCAATACTCGGTGACTCTACAATAAGTTTGTCAGCATATTTTCCTTCACTATGTAAATGCGTCGATAAAACACCTTTAGAATTATCTTCGGTTCTTGTGAGTACACAGGCCCCGGCTCCATCACCAAAAATAACCGTTACCCCACGGCCTCGCGTAGTTTTGTCCAAACCATTACTGTGATATTCCGCACCAATAACCAGTACATTTTTATACATCCCGGTTTTAATAAACTGATCAGCTACGGAAATAGCATAAACAAAACCGGAGCATTGGTTACGAACATCCAGCGCTCCTATTGTTGGCATATCCAACAAATCCTGAATTTGTACACCGCAACCTGGAAAATAATAATCCGGACTAAGTGTGGCGAATACAATAAAATCGATATCATCCTTGGTTAAACCGGCTCTTTCAATAGCAATTTTAGCTGCTTTGGCACCCATAACAGCCGAGGTATCATCACTGCCTTCTTCAATCCAACGGCGTTCTTTTATCCCGGTACGCTCCTGGATCCATTCATCATTAGTATCCATTATTTTTGCCAAATCATCATTGGTAACCACATTATCGGGAAGATATTTGCCTAAACCTATTATTTTGGAATTATACATAGTTATTGTCTTTTAGTTCTTTTTTAGCAGAACAAAATACGAAAATATCGTTTGACAGCCCAATGCTTCATATTTAAACAATAAAAAAAGGGAGCAATAAAATTTGTGTCAGTTTGTCACATCTTTCGCCTTGGCATTTTTGTTGCCTTGGAATTAGCAGAATATTAAAATTATAAAACGACATACATCATGACAAAAGGAACCATTAATGTATCGGTGGAAAACATCTTTCCGCTCATTAAAAAATTCTTATACAGTGATCACGAAATATTTTTACGTGAACTTATCAGTAATGCCACAGATGCAACACTCAAATTAAAACATCTTACAAATGTGGGTGAAGCCAAAGTAGAATATGGTAATCCGAAAATTGAAGTTAAAATTGACAAAAAAGGCAAAAAGCTTCATATTATTGATCAGGGTATTGGTATGACTGCTGAAGAAGTTGAAAAATACATCAATGAAGTCGCTTTTTCCGGTGCTGAAGAATTCTTAGACAAATACAAGGATGCTGCAAAAGACTCTGGAATTATTGGGCACTTTGGACTAGGATTTTACTCCTCTTTTATGGTAGCAGAAAAAGTAGAGATCATTACAAAATCCTTCAAAGATGAACCTGCTGCACACTGGACTTGTGATGGTTCGCCAGAGTTTTCTTTGGAAGAAGCTGACAAAAAAGAGCGCGGAACTGAAGTTATACTTCACATTGATAAAGATTCTACAGAATTTCTGGAAGAATCACGCATTCGTGAACTATTGTTGAAATACAATAAATTCATGCCTATTCCGATCAAATTCGGAACAAAGGAAATAAACGATCCTGACCACGAGCCTCAGACCATTAAGGATAAAGATGGTAAAGAAACCAAGGAACCTCACAGAAAAATAACCGTTGATAATATCATTAACAATCCTAATCCTGCCTGGACGAAGCAACCAACGGATCTTAAGGATGAAGATTACAATAATTTCTATCGTGAGCTTTATCCGATGCAATTCGAAGAACCACTTTTCCACATTCACCTGAATGTAGATTACCCGTTCAACCTTACCGGAATTTTATATTTCCCAAGGTTAACTAATGATATGCAGATCCAAAAAGATAAAATTCAACTGTATCAAAATCAGGTTTTCATTACAGATAATGTTGAAGGTATTGTTCCGGAATTCTTAACCATGTTGCGTGGTGTTATTGATTCGCCGGACATTCCGTTGAACGTATCCCGTTCGTATTTACAGGCTGATGGTGCCGTTAAAAAGATCTCATCTTATATTACCAGAAAAGTAGCCGATAAACTAAAATCATTATTCAAGGATAACCGTGAGGATTTTGAGAAGAAATGGAACGATATCAAGATCGTTATAGAATATGGTATGCTTACTGAAGATAAATTCTTTGAAAAGTCAGATGCTTTCTTTTTGTACCCAACGGTAGATAAAAAATATTTTACCTATGATGAGCTTTACAATAAAATTAAAGCCAATCAAACGGATAAAGATGATAAACTTATTATCCTTTATGCTTCTGATACACAAGCACAACACAGTTATATTGAAGCTGCCAAGGCTAAAAATTACGAAGTATTGCTACTTGATTCACCTATTGTATCGCACCTGATTCAGAAACTGGAATCATCCAAGGAGAATGTTTCTTTTGTGCGTGTTGACAGTGATCATGTTGATAATCTAATCAAGAAAGATGACAATACCATTTCTAAATTAGATGACGATCAGAAAAAATCGCTCAACGAATTGCTTAATGAAGTTATCCCTGCAGAGAAATTTACCGTTCAGTTAGAAGCTATGGATAGTAATGCTGCGCCTTTCATTATCACGCAACCTGAGTTTATGCGTCGGATGAAAGAGATGCAACAAACCGGCGGTGGCGGTATGTTTGGCATGGGCAATATGCCTGAAATGTACAATCTGGTTGTAAATACAAATCATGAGTTAGTTTCTCAGATTTTAAACACAAAGACCAGAAAAAAACAAGAACGCTTAATTAATCAAAGCTTAGATCTGGCTCGCCTATCACAAGGCTTATTGAAAGGTGAAGAACTTACCAATTTTGTGAAGCGTAGCTACGAGATGATCAAGTAAGTTGATGCGCTGCGTTATGCAGCAACCTATATAAATCTAAAGCCACTATGTAACGCGTAGTGGCTTTTTTTATGGAACTATTTGAGATTTTTTTTAGATATTACACTAAAATTAAAATGGAATTATTTTGAAGATAACAGCTACCAATATTGCTTCACCGAGACAAATTACCTTTAAAGGACGCACTGAAACCACAGGGATTTACAAACAACCTGTGGAATCCGGCATTTTTTTGGGTTCTGAAGATGTGGCGAATGATGAAGTAACAGATCGAAAACATCACGGCGGATTGTATAAAGCATGCTATCTTTTTTCAGGGGATCACTACGCTTATTGGGAAGAACTTTATCCTGAACTAGACTGGCAATATGGTATGTTTGGTGAAAATATCACCGTTTCAGCTATGGATGATTGCAAACTTACTATTGGTAGTATTTACGCTGTTGGCGACGCCGAAATACAAATTACCATTCCGAGGGAACCTTGCTATAAACTGGGTGTGAAATTTGGCTCACAAGAGATAATCAATCAGTTTGTATCGCATGGCTTTCCCGGAACCTACGCCCGTGTTCTTAAAGAAGGCCGGGTAAAACCTGGCGATACTTTTAAATTGCTAAAGGAAGTGAAAAACGGTATTACCACGACCCAGTTTTTCAGACTACTTTACGATAAAAACAAGGATATTGGGCATTTAAAAAAAGCCCTGGAAAATGAAGGTGTTCCTCCTCAAAAAAGAAATAAGCTTAAAAAGTTTTTAGGTTAAAAACCAATATACTCATCGAGATCTAAAACTGGTAACGCTTTTTGTGAAAATTTCTTAAAATGGGTAACTGGATCCAGACGAGAACTGCAAAAAGAACCATAGGATATAACAGGGTTTTGGGTAGATAAAAGTGAGAAAACAAAGTGGAAACTTTATTCTCGAAAAGTCCGTTTAAATTTATTGTGGACAACCAACTACCCGTATTATCAGAATTACCGGTAAAAAGCACTAAACAAAATACGGCTAAAAATCCAGTACAAATTAGCGTCCAGCCCGTTTTTGAAATTAAAGGCTTATATGCAGTAACCGAGGAATTTTCTAATCGCTCAATTTCGAACATAACATGGCTGGTGAAATCTCCTGAAGGACTTTCAATTGGATTATTCTTAACAACCTTTTCGGCTATTTGATTCAGGTATTTGTTATCGTTCTCTTTCATAATATTCAATTACTTCTGGTTCTAAATGTTGTCTTAAAATACTGGCTAATTTCTTTCGTATCCGAAATAATTTCACCTTTACATTGTTGGCCGTTAAGTTAACGGTTTTACCAATCTCTTCCATAGACAAGTCGTCATAATAATATAAGGTGATTAAAAAACTATCTTCTTCGTCCAAGTGATCAATACAATTTTGAATAGTTTTTTGTCTTTCTTTCAGATCTAAATTATCCAGTGCATTGTCAATACTTTTAAGTTGTAAATCGGTAAATTCATCAACTGAATAATTAGAATTAAAATTTTTATTCTTTTTAATCCTGTCTAAACAGGTGTTATAGGTAATTCTGTAAACCCATGTCGAAAATTTTGAATCGCCTTTAAACCTCTTTAATGATCTATAGACCTTAACAAAAGTATCTTGTGCGACCTCTTCAGCCTCATCTCTGTTCTTTAGCATCCTTAAGGCCAAAGTAAACACCAAATCCTTATAACGATCAACTAATACCGCAAATGCATTAGTGTCGCCCATGCTTATTTGATTGATATAGTGTTCGTCGTTGTTGGTCATTTGTTGATAGGACGACCTTTACCTTCATTTGGTTACATTGAAAATAAAAAAATCAAAAAACCTGTAACCAAAAAGAAAGCACTATCGTCATAAACAGTGAATTCAATAAAAATAATCAATTAAAAACAAACAATTATGGAAGACATTTTAATCCCAATGAGTTTTTTTCTCGCGGTTTTTGGCATCGTATATCTATTTCTCTCAACACGAAATAAAGAACGTCTAGCACTCATTGAAAAAGGCGCTGATGCCAGTATTTTTATGCGCGGTGGAAATAGCGCTCCTACCTGGAAAATAGTTATTTTAAATTTAGCCCTTTTGCTAATGGGTATTGGTATAGGCGTATTTGTTGCTATGCTTTTAGATGAATACACAACTTTAGACTCAGACGCCATATATCCGGCAATCATTTTCTTTATGGCCGGTGCGGGATTGTTTTTAGGTTTCAAAATGACCAAGGACCTCGATAAAACAGAATAACCAATTACTTCCAATATGTGATTAAATGCTTTCAACTCTGAAAGCATTTTTTTTATCTTATTGGGAAATCGAAATAATCGTTTGGAAATGGTTCATGCCTCAAAGTAAAGTGCCACCACTCTTTTGCATAACTGCGAAAACCATGCTTATTCATGATCCGTTGAAGGAACAACCTATTTGCCCTTTGCTTTTCTGTAATGTTTTTATAATTGACCCATGAGCGCTCACCAAAATAGTCAAACTTACTACCCATATCCAAAGGAATTTTAGTCTTGGCATTAACTATTGTCAGATCTACCGTACTTCCCCTACTGTGTCCGGAGCGTGAGGCAATATAGCCCTCTTTAAATAAATTTTCTTTTTTAACCTCAGGATAAAAAATTCTTTTATTAATGGTATCATTAAGTTTGTGAGCCCAGGTTACAAAATTATTTACAGCTCGCTGCGGGCGATATCCGTCGAATACTTTTAATGACAAGCCTCTTTTACGTAAATCCTTTTGAACCGCTTTTAAAGCTCTGGTAGCTTCCTCAGTTAGCACCAGTTTATTTTCATAATAACCATCAATGTGTTTTCCAACAAAATTGTAATTACCGTAGTATCGTAATTCAACCTCTAAATCCGGGATTTGCTCTTTCACATGCACAAATCCTATGGGCAGTTGGGCAAACGCATGGAAACCAAAAAATAAAAATACAATGTAGTACTTCATTATAAATCCTAATTATGCTAATTTAGAAAATAAAAATTATGTGCTTAAAGGAAAGTCATGAATTAAATATGCCTGATGCTCAAGTTGTATACTATCCACAGTTTTTTAACAAAGATAGAGCTGACAGCCTCTTGGCGAATTTATTAAACACGACACCCTGGCAGCAAGATACAATAACCGTTTTTGGAAAAACATATTTACAACCTCGTTTAACCGCCTTTTTCGCCAATAACAATAAGGTTTATAAGTATAGTAATATTACCATGCAACCTCATAATTTTCAAGGTGATCTATTAGAAATTAAAAAGGAAGTTGAAAATGTGGTGGGAACAGAATTTACAAGTTGTCTTGCCAATTTGTATCGAGATGGTCAGGATAGTAATGGTTGGCATGCCGATGACGAGAAAAGCTTGGGGAAAAATCCAATAATCGCTTCGATCAGTTTAGGATCAGAACGGATCTTTCAATTTAAACATAAAACCCACAAAAATTTAAGAGAAAAGCTTGTATTGGAGCACGGTAGCTTGCTGGTTATGCGCGGAAAGACTCAGCATAACTGGTTACATCAAATTCCTAAAACAAGAAAACCTGTTGCAAAGCGGATAAATTTAACCTTCAGAATAATACAATAAAAAAACCGGGTTCCCTCAAACCCGGTTTTCTTTCAATTTGCTTTTTTTATTATGAAGCTAGATCTGGGGTCTCCATATCAACAACATAATGCAAATATTAATTAATTAATCCATTGAACTAAAAAGTATGTTATTTAGTACAGGTCAAATATATAATTTAGAATAATACAATGGCGACAAAAAGCATTATAAATCGACGAAATGCACATAATTTTAACAAAATCCGATAAAAATATGCATTTCATCGATAAAAAGCACTCTAAAAAACATGTAGACATAAAAAAAGCATCCGTTTTAGGGATGCTTTTTTCTAACTAACCAACCAAAATATGAATAACTATTCTAAACATTTTACGTAAGGTAACCTTACTGAAATAAAATAGTACTTATCAAAAAGCAATATGCGTGCCAAACCAAAAATTTAATTCATATTAAGTTTTATTTAACACAACTAAATTTATATGAATCCTATTAGCATTTATTTGATTTTAATTTGATATTTGTACCGCTAAAAAATAAGATATGATGAAAAGAACACTCCCGGTGTTATGTGCCCTCATTATGGTGGCTTGTGGTAAAAAAGATAAGGACCTTATTGTTAAAGGTCATGTGGATGGTTTAAAAAAAGGAACCATCTATTTAAAAAAAATGAATGATTCTTCCCTGGTAAGTGTGGATTCCGTTTCTATTAATGGAAGTTCAGATTTTGAACTGAGCAGTGCTTTAGAATCACCTCAAATGTTCTATTTATATTTAGATAAAAACAGCAAGCAGGAAAACCGCATAGCCTTTTTTGCCGATAAAGGCATAACCGAAATCAATACGTCATTAAAGAATTTTGCTTTTGGCGCTAAAATAAAAGGCTCCAAACAGCAAGATGTCTATGCTGAGTATCAAAAGATTATTTCACGATTGAATGGTGAAAATTTAAACTTGATCGAGGAACAATTAAATGCTCAAAAATCGGGTGACTCTGCTCTAATAGATTCTTTAAATACCATGGGTGAAAAGTTGTTGAAGCGTCGGTACCTGTACAGTGTTAATTTCGCAATAAATCACGCTGATAGTGAAGTAGCACCGTATATCGCCCTTGCTGATATTTACAATGCGCAGTACAAACTACTTGATACCATAAATAAATCTTTGACTCCCCAAGTCAAGGCTTCTAAGTACGGCAAAGAACTGGATACGTTTTTAGCAAAAATTAGAGCCAACGAGAATATCAAAGAATAAATAAAAGAGTATTCAGATATAATTCTTAAAGGTATTACTCGTTTTTAATAGGAAATTCATTCATAATGAATCACTACAAAAACATATTGCCTTTGGAGTTCGATAAAATTAAAGCATCCCTAAAAAATAATTGGAAAGTATACCTTTTAAGAGGCTCAGGTGTATTTTTTGCCTCTGCATTACTTTTTTATCTCAGCATTTATTTAGGTCTTTGGGGTAAAATTCCTTCGATCAATGAATTAAAAGATCTTAAGCAAAGTCAGGCGACCAGTATTTTAGATGTAAACAACCAACTTATTGGTAAGTATTACATATACGATAGGCAATCCATTGCATATAACGATTTTCCACAGCACCTTATTGATGCTTTGGTTGCTACTGAAGATGCCCGATTTTATGAGCATCATGGGATTGATACCAAAAGCCTGTTTCGGGTTTTTTTCAAAACAATTTTAACCGGTGATGATGCTTCGGGAGGCGGGAGTACCATTACCTTGCAGTTAGCTAAAAACCTATATGGGCGGAGTAATTATGGCCCTCTAACGCTTCTTGTAAACAAAATTAAAGAAAGTATAGTAGCCCGTAGAATTGAATCCATTTACTCAAAAAAAGAGATTCTTACCTTTTATTTGAACACAGTTCCGTTTCCGGATAACACCTTTGGTATTGAAAGTGCCGCACTTAAATTTTTTAATGAACATACTAAAGCATTAAGCGTTACCCAATCTGCTACCCTTATCGGCTCCTTGAAAGCAAATCATAGTTTTAATCCCAGATTATTTCCTGAAAAATCTAAATCCAGGAGAAATGTTGTTTTACAACAAATGGTAAAATACGGGTATCTGGAGGCCGATAGTGCTTCAATAGCTATGGAAAAACCTCTCATTCTGGACTATCAACATTTTGCTCCAAATCAGGGCTTAGCACCGTATTTCAGAGAAGCAATTAAAAAGCAATTGGATAGTATTTTACATCAAAACAAATACAAGAAACCGAACGGTAAGTACTATAATCTTTATCGAGATGGTTTAAAAGTGTACACCACATTAGATAATACCTTGCAAAAATATGCAGAACAAGCCATGAAAGATCGCATGGCAAAATTGCAAAAACAGTATGAAAACGCTTATGGAAAAAATAAACCGTGGTTAACAAATAAACCTGGTTTCGAATTGGCACTGAAACGATTGAAAAAATATCAACGATTAAAAGCATCTAACCTTTCGGAAAAGGAAATTCTGGATTCCTTAAGTAAACCGAGAGAACAGGAACTATTTTCATGGGATGGAAGTATTTCAAAATCTCTGTCAACACGCGATAGCTTATCGTATTATTTAAAGTTTTTGAATACCGGTTTGATTTCCATGGAACCGTCTACCGGAGCTGTAAGAGCTTACGTTGGCGGTATTGATTATCGCTATTTTCAATATGACCATGTATCGCAGAGTAAGCGGCAGGTGGGTTCAACGTTTAAACCTATTGTATACACTGCGGCTATAGAATCCGGTATGAATCCCTGTACTTATTTCTCCCCAAAAGCGGTTACGTATACAGATTACGAAGATTGGAAACCAACAAATGCTTCCGTGAAAGATTCTATTAATACTCTAAATTATTCATTAAAATACGCTTTAAGTAATTCTATAAACACTGTTGCCGTAAAGGTCTTACATGAAACGGGTATTGAAAGGGTGATAGATCAGGCGCATGCTATGGGAATTAAAAGTAACATTGAATCAGTTCCATCTATTGCTTTAGGTTCTTCTAATTTAAAAGTTATTGAATTATGTGAAGCCTACACCTCTTTTGTAAACGAAAGCAAGCCATCAAAACCTGTGTTCATCCGAAAAATTGAAACAAATGATGGAAAAGTTCTTGCCTCCTATACAGATTTAAATCCTAAACAGCCCGTTGAGAAGGCCTATAGTGATGCCACCAGACAGGTTATGTTGGAGTTTTTAAAAGCTACAGTTAATGAAGGTACCGCCCGCCGATTGCGATCTACATACCAATTTAAGAATGACATTGCGGGAAAAACGGGTACAACCCAGGATAATAAAGATGGCTGGTTTGTTGGTATTTTACCTCAATTAGTTACTGTAATTTGGGTGGGTAACGACAATCAGCAAATTGGTTTTAGTAATACTGCCATTGGACAGGGTGCAAATTCCGCGCTTCCTATTTTCGCAAATTATTTGAGAGCCTTAAATAAAGACGCTCATTACAATAGTTTAACCAAAAGTTCCTTTGAAACACCTTCAGATAAGGTAACGAGAAGTTTGGACTGTCCTCCCACAAAAAAGGAAAGTTTTTTAGAACGTTTGTTTGAACCTTCTCCGGATAAGACAGAATTCAACAAGAAAAGAAAAAAAGGCATTTTCTCATGGCTTTTTGGCAAGTATAAGGACGAATAAAATTTTAATATTAATCTCAAAAAAAGACATAAAAAAAAGGCTTGCAATTGCAAACCTCTAAAAGGAGCCGATAGAGGGGCTCGAACCCACGACCTGCTGATTACAAATCAGCTGCTCTAGCCAACTGAGCTATATCGGCTTATTAATGGGTGCAAATATAATCGCAAAAATTAATTTTGCAATATTCCCATTAAAAATTTTAACCGAGTTTTTTAAGTTTTTCAAGTAAGGCATTTCCCTTATCTTCCAACTCTTGTTTTATGGCTTTAAAGTGAGCTTTAGGATTCTCGGATTTTGCGTTTACTTTTTCAATTAATTCATCAAAAGTTGTAATTGCCTCATCAATGATCGCCTCACTTTTTTTGGTGTCTTTATCTGTGTTCTCATATTCCCACACATAAACTTCCTCAATAATATCACCTAATACATAGTTAATATCTTTTTTCAGGTCTCTTACGTTCGCCATGATTTGTGTTTTTAAATTTTAAACAAAATTAGTGATATAGAATGACATTTTTCACTTTTTTAAAGCGAATAAACGGTTTGTATTAAAAAGATTTTATCAGTGAACTTGTACTTGCTAAGCTTATTTTCCGGAATAACTTACAAAGTTTCGAGGCGTTTCGTATAAGGTTATCTCCAAATCTAATTTAGGATCCAGCTTAACCTTCATTTTATTATAAATAACAACAGCAATATTTTCTGCCGTAGGATTCAAAGTCTTGAATTCCGGTACTTCAACATTTAGATTTTTATGATCGAAAGCGTCTTCAACTTCATTTTTAATAATATCTTTTAAGACCTTCATGTCGATCACAAAACCAGTTTCAGGATCGATCTCCCCGGTAACACTCGCCACCAGTTCGTAATTATGACCGTGAAAATTAGGATTGTTACACTTGCCAAAAACTGCATCGTTCTTATCATTTTCCCAATCCTTACGATACAAGCGGTGTGCCGCATTAAAATGTGCTTTTCTGCTTACCGTGACTCTCATGAGTTTATGTTTATATGTTCGTAAAACTTATCAAAAATAACCTTGAACCAGGCTGTGTAGGTTTCGGGATGCTGTTCAATATCAACTTTTACGTCTTCCAAAGGCATCCATTTCCAATCAGCAACCTCTTCCCTATTGATATTTGGTTCATTATTAAATTTTCCCAATAATATGTGATCAAATTCATGCTCGGTTAAACCATTATCAAAAGGCGCTTTATAAATGAATGAAATGGATTCTTCTAACGGAACAGAAAATCCCATTTCTTCTTGTAAGCGGCGCATTCCGGCTTCAATATTCGATTCGCCTTCACGCTGGTGACTGCAACAGGTATTTGTCCACAATCCCGGAGAATGATATTTGCCCAACGCTCGTTGTTGCAACATCAACTCATTTTTATCATTAAAAATAAATACTGAAAAGGCGCGATGTAACAACGCTTTTTCATGGGCTTCCATCTTGGGCATGAGACCAATAGGCTCGTCCTTTTCATTAACAAGGATTACTTTTTCTTCTTTCATAGTATCACAAAAATACCAACTTAAAACGGAACTTAAATTATTTTTTAATAAAATAAAAAAGAGCTTCAATCAATAATTCTTATTGCATGAAGATATAGTATATTTGCATCCCGTTTGGACCATTATTTATGAGTTTTTTAAAAGAAATAGAACGCAGAAGAACCTTTGGTATTGTTTCGCACCCCGATGCCGGTAAAACGACATTAACTGAAAAATTATTACTCTTTGGTGGAGCGATACAGGAAGCAGGTGCCGTAAAAAGTAATAAGATCAAAAAAGGAGCGACCAGTGACTTTATGGAAATAGAACGCCAGCGTGGGATCTCGGTTGCTACCTCGGTTTTGGCTTTTGAATATCAAGGAACAAAAATTAATATCCTGGATACACCCGGACACAAGGATTTTGCTGAAGATACGTTTAGAACGCTTACGGCAGTAGATAGTGTTATTGTGGTAATTGATGTTGCTAAAGGTGTTGAGGAACAAACGGAAAAACTCGTTCAAGTTTGCCGTATGCGTAATATTCCGATGATTGTTTTCATTAACAAACTGGATCGTGAAGGTAAAGATGCTTTCGATCTTTTGGATGAAATTGAACAAAAATTAGGACTAAAAGTTTGCCCGTTGAGTTTCCCCATTGGCATGGGATACGATTTTAAGGGTATTTACAATATTTGGGAAAAGAATATCAATTTGTTTACGGGCGATAGTCGCAAGGATATTGAAGAAACTATTGAGATCACAGATCTTGCAGATAAAGAACTAGACACGCTTATTGGTGAAAAATCTGCGAATACCTTAAGAGAAGAAATAGAATTAGTTGAAGGTATATATCCTGATTTTGATAAAGAAGCTTATCTAAATGGTGAATTACAACCTGTATTTTTTGGTTCTGCCTTGAATAATTTCGGAGTACGTGAATTGTTAGATTGCTTTGTTGAAATAGCTCCGAAACCACGACCAAAACAAAGTGAAGAACGCGAGGTAAAACCTTCGGAAAAATCCTTTACGGGATTCGTTTTTAAAATTCACGCTAATATGGATCCGAACCATCGCGACCGTTTGGCATTTATTAAGATCGTTTCCGGAACTTTCGAGCGTAATAAACCCTATTTACACGTTCGGCATAACAAAAAATTAAAATTTTCGAGTCCTAATGCCTTCTTTGCAGAGAAAAAAGAAATTGTAGATATCTCTTATCCCGGTGATATTGTAGGCTTACACGACACCGGTAACTTTAAGATTGGAGATACCCTTACGGAAGGTGAAGAACTAAACTACCGCGGTATTCCAAGCTTTTCGCCGGAACATTTTAGATACATCAACAATTCCGATCCTTTAAAATCTAAGCAATTATATAAAGGTATAGACCAGTTAATGGACGAAGGTGTAGCGCAATTGTTTACCTTAGAACTTAATGGTCGTAAGGTAATAGGAACTGTAGGTGCCCTGCAATACGAGGTTATTCAATACCGCCTGGAACATGAATACGGAGCGAAATGTAGTTATGAAAATTTAAATGTTTACAAGGCGTGCTGGGTAGATGCAAAAGACAAAAAAAGTGAGGAGTTTAAAGAATTCCTGAGAGTGAAACAACGCTATTTGGCAAAGGATAAACAGGGACAATTAGTGTTTTTAGCCGATTCACCCTTTTCACTTCAAATGACACAACAGAAATATCCGAATATTAAATTTCATTTTACATCAGAATTTAATTAATATAATATATTTCTTACAATTATACATTTTATCGTATATTTTATACTTTTTATCGATTTATTTTATTATTTTAGTACAACCTAATACCCAAATTAAACAATTAAATGCCATGGCTAATTTCAAAAACGAATTCAGTAACGATGAGTTAACTGTGAGTTTTAACCCATCACTTTGCACACAATGCGGGAAATGTGCCCGGGAATTATCAGATGTATTTAGTTATAATGTTATTCCCTGGATCAACTTGGAGAATGGCGATAAGAAAGCGATTATCAAACAAGTGAAACGTTGTCCATCAGGTGCACTTTCCTACCGATTGAATATCAAAATGAAAGCGAGTTAAAATAAAAAAGCCACGTTTAAAACGTGGCTTTTTTATTTTTTATTGCTATATCCTTAAGCACGACCTGTTGGCCCGAAATTAAGTGGTATAGGCGGTTGTTCATTTAAAGTATTTCGAACAATTCTAACGACATTCGCCCTTAGCAAATTTAATATATTTAAGCTTGACCTGTCGGCCCGAAATTAAGTGGTATAGGCGGTTGTTCGTAATCTTTAATTTCACCATGGGTGTTTTCAAAACGAGCCACATTATCGCCTAAAGCTTTAAGGAGTCGTTTTGCATGTTGTGGTGTTAAAATAATTCTGGACTTTACTTTACTCTTAGGAACACCAGGCATAATATTAACGAAATCAACAACGAATTCAGAAACTGAATGATTGATAATAGCTAAGTTAGCATAGGTTCCTTCAGCTACTTGTTCATCCAGCTCGATATTGATCTGTCCTTGTTTAGGCTTATTATTATCTTCTGCCATAACGTATTATTTTATAAAAAAATAGTCCCGCCATTGGCGGGACTATTTTGGTATTAATTATAGTTTAATTCTTGCTTTACTTGCATCATTTCATCAAATTCTTCTTTAGAACCTACGATGATATCTCTGTAATTTCGCATACCAGTACCGGCTGGAATTCTATGTCCAACAATAACATTTTCCTTCAAGCCTTCTAAAGTATCAATTTTACCAGCTACTGCTGCTTCGTTAAGTACTTTGGTAGTTTCCTGGAATGACGCTGCAGAAATAAATGACTTAGTTTGTAATGAAGCTCTTGTAATACCTTGTAAGATTGGCGTTGCCGTTGCCGGTTTTGCTTCTCTTGCTACTACAAGTTCTTTATCTTCACGACGCAAAATAGAATTTTCATCTCGTAATTCACGTGCTGTAATGATCTGACCGTTTTTCAGATGCTCTGAATCTCCGGCATTTTCAACCACTTTCATTCCGTAAATTTCATCATTTTCTTTAATGAAGTCATCTTTGTGTACCAATTGATCTTCTAAGAAAATAGTATCACCAGAATCAATAATTCTAACCTTACGCATCATTTGTCTTACAACAACCTCGAAGTGTTTATCATTAATTTTCACTCCTTGTAAACGGTATACTTCCTGTACTTCGTTCACTAAATATTGTTGCACTGCAGATGGTCCTTTAATATTCAAGATGTCATCAGGTGTAATAGAACCGTCAGAAAGAGGCATACCAGCTTTTACATAATCATTTTCCTGTACAAGAATTTGATTTGATAATTTCACTAGATATTTCTTGATCTCACCTAACTTGGATTCCACAATGATCTCACGATTACCACGCTTGATCTTACCGAATGATACCACACCATCAATTTCACTTACAACTGCAGGGTTCGATGGATTACGAGCTTCAAATAACTCGGTTACACGTGGTAAACCTCCTGTAATATCACCAGCCTTAGCTGATTTACGAGGAATCTTCACTAAAATTTTACCAACATCAATCTTCTCACCATCATCGATCATCAAGTGTGATCCTACTGGTAAGTTGTACGAACGAATCGTATTTCCTTTACCATCTTCGATATGAAGCGTTGGAATTAATTTTTTGTTTCTGGATTCAGAAATTACTTTTTCCTGGAAACCGGTTTGTTCATCGATCTCTACTTGATAGGTAATTCCTTGCTCGATATTTTCATATTTGATCTTACCGGCAAATTCAGAAATAATTACACCGTTATATGGATCCCAGGTACAAACGACGTCTCCTTTAGAAAGTTCCTCTCCATTTTTGATCAATAGTGTTGAACCATAAGGAATGTTATTCGTACTTAAGGTAATTCCGGTTTTCTTATCAATTAATTTAAGTTCACTGGTTCTGGAGATTACAATATCTGCATCTTTTCCTTCATTATCTTTACCTTTTACAGTTTTAAGATCCTCAATTTCAGCAATACCATCAAACTTAACAACTAGTTTGTTATCCTCAGAAATGTTACCAGCAATACCACCAACGTGGAAGGTACGTAAGGTTAACTGTGTACCAGGCTCTCCAATTGATTGGGCAGCCACAACACCAACAGCTTCTCCTCGCTGAACCATTTTACCGGTAGCAAGATTTCGTCCGTAACATTTCGCACAAATTCCTTGTAATGCTTCACAAGTCAATGGTGAACGTACTTCTATACTTTCAATAGCCGAATCATCAATAGCTTTGGCTATGTCATCTTCAATCAATTGACCTGAAGAAACTAATAGCTCGTCAGTATGCGGATCGTAAACATCGTTTAGAGATACACGTCCAACGATACGTTCTTCTAAAGTTTCAACTACCTCATCATTCTTCTTCAAGGCTTCAACCTCAACCCCACGTAACGTACCACAATCTTCGGAGTTTACAATAACATCCTGAGATACATCAACTAAACGACGTGTTAAATATCCTGCATCCGCTGTTTTCAAGGCGGTATCGGCAAGACCTTTACGCGCACCGTGAGTAGAGATAAAGTATTCTAAGATCGAAAGTCCTTCTTTAAAGTTCGAAAGAATAGGGTTTTCGATAATTTCACCACCACCGGCATTCGATTTTTTAGGTTTCGCCATTAGTCCTCGCATTCCGGTTAACTGACGAATCTGTTCTTTCGAACCACGAGCTCCGGAATCCAACATCATATATACCGAGTTAAATCCTTGCTGGTCTTCACGAATACGTTTCATAGACAATTCTGTCAATTCCGCATTTGTAGACGTCCAGATATCAATAACCTGATTATAACGTTCGTTATTGGTGATCAGACCCATGTTATAGTTAGCGGTAATACCGTCTACCTGACTGTTGGCCTTATCGATCATGCTTTGTTTTTCTTTAGGAATAATAATATCTCCTAAACTGAAAGATAGTCCGCCCTGGAATGCAAACTGGAATCCTAATGTTCTAATCGCATCAAGGAAATCAGCTGTTTCAGGAACAGAAGTTACTTTCAATATTCTTCCAATAATATCACGAAGTGTTTTCTTGGTCAATACTTCATTGATGAATCCGGCAGCTTGTGGCACATGTTGGTTAAACAACACACGACCAACTGTAGTTTCAACAATCATTTTGTCAAGTTTACCTTCCTTGTTGATATCAATAGTTCTTACTTTGATTCTAGCGTTAAGATCAACTTTTTTCTCATTGAAAGCGATCTCTACTTCTTCAGGAGAGTAGAATGTTAAGCCTTCACCTTTAATGGCATTATCTTCTGTTGATTTACGCTCTTTGGTCATGTAATACAGACCCAAAACCATATCCTGTGATGGTACGGTTACCGGTGAACCATTTGCAGGGTTCAAGATATTGTGAGATGCCAACATTAATAACTGACATTCCAAAATAGCTTCCGGACCTAATGGTAAATGCACCGCCATTTGGTCACCATCGAAATCCGCATTAAATGCGGTACATACCAATGGGTGTAACTGGATCGCTTTACCTTCAATTAATTTAGGTTGAAACGCCTGAATACCCAAACGGTGTAATGTAGGAGCACGGTTTAGTAATACCGGATGTCCTTTAAGAACATTTTCCAGGATATCCCAAACCACAGGTTCTCTTTTATCTATAATTTTCTTAGCAGATTTTACTGTTTTTACAATACCACGCTCGATCAATTTTCTGATCACAAATGGTTTATAAAGCTCAGCTGCCATATTCTTTGGCAATCCGCATTCGAATAATTTTAATTCTGGTCCAACAACAATTACCGAACGTGCTGAATAATCTACACGTTTACCAAGTAAGTTTTGACGGAAACGCCCTTGCTTACCTTTTAAGGAATCCGATAAAGATTTTAACGGACGGTTAGAATCGGTTTTTACAGCTGAAGATTTACGCGTGTTATCAAATAATGAATCCACAGATTCTTGTAACATACGTTTTTCATTACGCAAAATTACTTCAGGTGCCTTGATCTCAACCAAACGCTTCAAACGGTTGTTTCTGATGATCACACGACGGTATAGGTCATTCAAATCAGAGGTTGCGAAACGACCACCATCAAGCGGCACTAACGGACGTAATTCCGGTGGAATTACAGGGATCACTTTCATGATCATCCATTCCGGACGGTTCTCTCTGTTTTGATTAGACTCACGTAAAGATTCTACAACCTGTAAACGTTTTAACGCTTCAGTTTTACGTTGTTTAGACGTTTCAGTATTTGCTTTATGACGTAATTCATAAGACAACGATTCCAAATCGATACGTGCTAACAATTCGATCAAACATTCCGCACCCATCTTGGCCAGGAATTTGTTAGGATCGTTATCGTCTAAATATTGATTTTCCTGCGGAAGAGATTCTAATACATTTAAGTATTCTTCTTCCGTAAGGAAATCCATTTTTTGTAAGGGCTCGCCCTCTTCATTTTTGGCATTACCAGGTTGAATTACCACGTAACGTTCGTAGTAAATGATCATATCTAATTTCTTAGAAGGCAACCCAAGTAAATAACCAATTTTATTTGGAAGCGAACGGAAATACCAAATGTGTGCTACAGGAACCACAAGGTTAATGTGACCAACACGATCGCGACGTACTTTCTTCTCAGTAACTTCAACACCACAACGGTCGCAAACGATTCCTTTATAACGAATTCTCTTGTATTTACCACAAGCACATTCGTAGTCTTTTACAGGACCAAAAATACGCTCACAGAACAAGCCATCACGTTCCGGCTTGTGAGTTCGATAATTGATAGTTTCTGGTTTTAGAACTTCACCACGAGATTCCGCTAAAATAGACTCAGGTGAGGCTAAACCAATGGAGATTTTATTAAATCTCTTTACTGTATTCTTATCTTGTTTTCTTGCCATAATATATGGTTGAAATAAATTTTATATTAATTACTCCTCTAATCTGATATCTAATCCAAGACCTTTCAATTCATGCATCAATACATTGAATGATTCAGGTAATCCCGGATCCGGCATTGGTTCTCCTTTAACAATACTTTCGTAAGTTTTAGCTCTACCAATAACATCATCAGATTTTACAGTCAATATCTCTCTAAGCGTACTTGAAGCACCATAAGCTTCAAGTGCCCAAACTTCCATCTCACCAAAACGCTGACCACCAAACTGGGCTTTACCACCAAGAGGCTGTTGTGTAATTAATGAGTAAGGTCCTATAGAACGAGCATGCATTTTATCATCTACCATGTGTCCTAATTTCAACATATAGATCACACCAACCGTTGCAGGTTGATCGAAACGCTCACCGGTTCCACCATCATATAAATGTGTATGTCCATATCTTGGAACACCCGCTTCGTCTGTAATTTCATTGATCTGATCAATTGAAGCACCATCAAAAATAGGCGTAGCATATTTGCGTCCTAATTTCTGACCGGCCCAACCAAGAACCGTTTCATAGATCTGACCAATGTTCATACGAGAAGGTACCCCTAAAGGGTTCAATACGATATCTACAGGCGTTCCGTCTTCCAAGAAAGGCATATCCTCCTGACGAACGATACGCGCCACAATACCCTTGTTACCGTGACGTCCTGCCATTTTATCACCAACTTTAAGTTTACGTTTCTTAGCGATGTAAACTTTAGCTAATTTGATAATTCCAGCAGGTAATTCGTCTCCGACAGAAATGGTGAATTTCTCACGACGAAGTGATCCTTGTAAATCGTTTTCTTTGATTTTGTAGTTATGGATTAGATCGGCTACCAATTGATTTGTATAGTCGTCTGTCGTCCATTTTCCTGACACCAAATGCGCGTAGTCATCAACGGCATTTAACATTTTAAGTGTGAATTTTTTACCTTTTGGTAATACTTCTTCACCTAAATCATTATAAATACCCTGAGCAGTTTTTCCGTTTACGATATTGAATAATTTCTCTACCAAAACAGATTTCAACTCATCAAATTTCACGTCGTATTCAGCTTCTAATTGAGCGATATCATCTTTATCCTGAGCACGTTTACGCTTATCTTTCACGGCACGTGAGAATAATTTTTTCTCAATTACAACACCGTTAAGTGAAGGGGATGCTTTTAAGGAAGCATCTTTAACATCACCGGCCTTGTCACCAAAGATGGCACGTAATAATTTTTCTTCAGGTGTTGGATCGGATTCTCCTTTTGGAGTAATCTTACCGATAAGGATATCACCAGGTTTAACTTCAGCACCAACGCGAATCATACCGTTTTCATCCAGGTCTTTAGTGGCCTCTTCTGAAACGTTAGGAATATCATTTGTCAATTCTTCGTTACCTAGTTTAGTATCACGAACCTCCAAAGAATATTCATCAATATGAATCGAGGTGAAAATATCTTCACGAACTACTTTCTCAGAGATCACGATAGCATCCTCAAAGTTGTAACCTTTCCAAGGCATGAAGGCCACTTTCATGTTTCTACCAAGGGCTAACTCACCTTTTTGAGTCGCATAACCTTCGCATAACACCTGACCTTTAGTTACTTTATCACCTTTAACCACAATTGGTTTTAAGTTGATTGAAGTACCCTGATTCGTTTTTCTGAATTTTACTAATTCATAAGTTTTAACATCACTGTCGAAACTTACTTTAGCTTCATCTTCAGTACGTTCGTATCTAATTTTAATTTCTTTAGCATCTACATACAATACTTCACCATTACCTTCAGCATTAATCAATACACGAGAATCAGAAGCAACCTGACGCTCTAATCCGGTTCCAACAATTGGAGACTGTGGCAATAATAAAGGTACTGCCTGACGCATCATGTTTGATCCCATCAACGCACGGTTCGCATCATCATGTTCCAGGAATGGAATTAAGGATGCTGAAATAGACGAGATTTGGTTCGGCGCAACATCGGTATAATCCAACTTTTCCGGTTCAACAACCGGGAAATCACCTTCCATTCGGGCAATAACTTTATCGTGAACTATTTTACCCTTATCATCTACTTTAATCGTAGCCTGAGCAATCATTTTCTCTTCTTCCTCTTCTGCACTCAGGTAAATTGGATCTCCTTTAATATCCACAACACCATCTTTAACCGTTCTATAAGGTGTTTCGATGAATCCCATAGAGTTCACTTTTGCATACACAGAAAGTGATGAGATCAAACCAATGTTTGGTCCTTCTGGAGTTTCAATCGGACATAAACGACCATAGTGTGTATAGTGTACGTCACGAACCTCGAATCCGGCACGCTCACGTGATAAACCACCTGGTCCTAATGCAGACAAACGACGCTTGTGCGTGATCTCAGCAAGTGGATTGGTTTGGTCCATGAACTGTGATAACTGGTTTGTTCCAAAGAACGAGTTGATCACAGAAGATAAGGTCTTCGCGTTGATCAAATCGATTGGCGTAAACACTTCGTTATCACGAACGTTCATACGCTCACGAATAGTACGAGCCATACGTGCTAAACCAACACCAAACTGTTGTGATAATTGCTCACCTACTGTACGTACACGACGATTAGATAAGTGGTCAATATCATCGATCTCAGCTTTAGAGTTAATAAGCTCGATTAAATATTTAATAATGGTAATGATATCTTCTTTGGTAAGCACTTGCTTATCCATACCGATATCAAGACCTAATTTTTTGTTCATTCTATAACGACCAACTTCTCCTAAAGAGTAACGTTGATCTGAGAAGAATAACTTATCGATAATACCACGCGCAGTTTCTTCATCTGGTGGCTCAGCATTACGTAATTGACGATAAATATGTTCTACCGCTTCTTTTTCAGAGTTGGTAGGATCTTTTTGAAGGGTGTTATGAATAATCGCATAATCACCTTGTTCAGCAGATTCTTTATGAAGTAAAATCGTTTTTACTTCAGCTTCAAGAATTTCTTCAATATTATCTTTATCTAATTCGGTATCACGATCAAGAACAATTTCGTTACGCTCGATAGATACTACTTCTCCTGTATCTTCATCAACAAAATCTTCATGCCATGTATTAAGTACACGAGCAGCTAATTTTCTGCCTAAATATTTTTTCAATCCTGATTTAGAAACCTTCACCTCTTCTGCAAGGTCAAAGATTTCAAGAATATCTTTATCACGTTCAAAACCAATGGCACGGAATAAAGTAGTTACCGGTAACTTTTTCTTTCTATCAATGTAAGCATACATTACCTGGTTAATATCCGTAGCAAATTCTATCCATGATCCTTTAAATGGAATAACACGAGCAGAATATAATTTTGTACCGTTCGCATGGAATGATTGTCCGAAGAATACTCCGGGAGAACGGTGTAACTGTGAAACTACAACACGCTCAGCACCATTTATAACGAAAGTACCACTTGGCGTCATGTAAGGAATAGTTCCTAAGTATACATCTTGAACAATGGTCTCAAAGTCCTCATGTTCAGGGTCTGTACAGTATAATTTTAAACGTGCTTTTAACGGCACACTGTATGTTAGTCCTCGCTCAATACACTCCTCAATAGTATATCTTGGTGGATCGACAAAGTAATCTAAGAATTCTAACACGAATTGATTACGTGAATCGGTAATAGGAAAGTTCTCCATGAAGGTATTATAAAGTCCTTCATCTCCTCTTTCTTCTGACTTGGTCTCTAATTGGAAAAAATCCTGGAAGGATTTAATTTGAATATCCAAGAAGTCAGGATATTCAGTTCTATTGATAATAGAAGAGAAATTTAATCTTTCAGCTTGTGTTGACAACATCAATGGACGGAGTTTTGATTAAAAAAAATATAAATAGCGTATCTCGTTTCTATATACGCAAAATGGTCTAGGTCTCGGAGCGCGTGCTCCGGACCTAAACCTTTAAGTTCTTAGTAAGTTAAGCTTACTTAAGCTCAACCTCAGCTCCAGCTTCTTCTAATTGAGCTTTTAGAGCTTCAGCTTCATCTTTAGCTATACCTTCTTTGATTGGGCTTGGAGCCTCATCAACTAAACCTTTAGCTTCTTTAAGTCCTAAACCAGTTAATTCTTTAACTAATTTAACAACTGCTAATTTAGAAGCACCAGCGGCTTTAAGGATTACATCAAATTCAGTTTGAGCTTCTTCAGCATCACCACCACCTGCAGCTGGACCAGCTACAGCAACTGCAGCAGCTGCAGCAGGTTCGATACCATACTCATCCTTTAATATAGTAGCTAATTCATTAACTTCTTTTACTGTTAAGTTAACTAATTGTTCTGCGAAATCTTTTAAATCTGCCATTTTTCTATCGTTTTAATAAATTTTAAATTTTAATATAATTGTAATAAAAGTGCGTACTTGCTTGATACTATCCTTCTTTTTCGGATAGTGTTTTAATAATTCCAGCTAATTTTCCACCTCCTGATTTAAGAGCCGAAACAACATTTTTAGCAGGGGATTGTAATAATCCTACAATCTCTCCGATCAATTCATCTTTAGACTTGATCTCTACTAACATGTCTAATTGGTCGTCACCAATGTAGATCGCCTCCTCAATGAAAGCCCCTTTTAATAAAGGTTTTTCAGATTTTTTACGGAAGTTCTTAATTAATTTTGCTGGCGCATTACCCGCTTCAGCATACATCACAGATGTATTCCCTTTAAGCACACTTGGAAGTTCACCGAATTCTTTATCAGAAGCTTCCATAGCTTTTTTGAGTAATGTGTTCTTTACTACAGCCATCTTTACGTTCGCTTTAAATGCAGCGCGACGTAAATCTGAGGTACTACCGGCGTTTAATCCTGAAATATCTGCTAAATAGATATTTGGGTTATTGGTTAATTCGGTAGTTAATGCCTCAATTACTTGTGATTTTTCTTCTCTTGTCATAATATAAGTTTAACTTCTAACCAATCTTAGGATTAATCGCTACGCTAGGACTCATGGTACTGGACATGTGAATACTTTTCACATAAATTCCTTTTGCAGCTGTTGGTTTCAATTTAATTAATGTTTGAATTAATTCATTTGCGTTACCCGCAATCTTATCAGCACTAAAGGATGCTTTTCCGATGGCTGCGTGAACGATACCGAATTTATCAACTTTAAAGTCAATTTTACCAGCTTTTACTTCACTTACAGCTTTAGCAACATCCATAGTTACAGTACCAGTTTTTGGGTTTGGCATTAAGCCACGAGGACCTAACACACGTCCTAACGGACCTAATTTACCCATTACACTTGGCATAGTAATGATAACGTCTACATCTGTCCAACCACCTTTGATTTTATCAAGGTATTCGTCCAGACCAACGTAATCAGCCCCAGCTTCTTTTGCCTCGGCTTCTTTATCCGGTGTAACTAATGCTAATACTTTCATATCTTTACCAGTACCGTGAGGAAGCGATACAACGCCTCGCACCATTTGATTTGCTTTACGTGGATCTACGCCCAAACGCACTGCTATATCAACCGATGCATCAAACTTGGTATTGGTAATTTCTTTGATTAATGCAGATGCTTCATCAATAGAATATAATTTACCTTTTTCTATTTTCGCTAAAGCCTCTTTCTGCTTTTTTGTTAATCTTGCCATTTTATAATGTCTTTAATCGATTAAGATGGGAATTTCCCAGTTACGGTTATACCCATTGATCTTGCTGTTCCAGCTACCATGCGCATTGCAGATTCTAGAGTAAATGCATTTAAATCTACCATTTTATCTTCTGCTATGGTTTTCACCTGGTCCCAAGACACTTTAGCTACTTTTTTTCGGTTTGGTTCTCCTGAACCCTTCTTCAACTTGGCCGCTTCTAATAATTGTACCGCAGCTGGAGGTGTTTTAATAACAAAGTCGAACGACTTGTCTTTGTAAACAGAAATAACAACCGGTAATACTTTACCAGCTTTATCCTGAGTTCTTGCATTAAATTGCTTACAGAACTCCATAATGTTCACTCCAGCAGCACCTAAAGCGGGTCCAACCGGTGGCGATGGATTCGCAGCACCTCCCCGAACTTGTAACTTAACTACTTTACCTAATTCTTTTGCCATGTTTAAAATTTTACATTGATACAATCCTTAAATGGAAGCTAAGCATTATACCTTATATATTTAGTGTAACAATTATTATACTTTTTCAACTTGCATATAACTGAGTTCTAATGGTGTTTTTCTTCCAAAAATCTTCACCATTACTTCCAGCTTCCGCTTTTCTTCATTTATTTTTTCAATAGTTCCATCAAATCCATTGAATGGTCCATCGATAACTTTCACAGTTTCTCCTTTTGTAAAAGGAATAGCTACATTAACACTTTCATCTACAGCTAACTCATCAACTTTACCTAACATTCTGTTAACTTCAGATTGTCTTAATGGCACAGGATCACCACCTTTTGTTTCACCTAAAAAACCAATTACATTCGTAACCGATCTGATAATATGAGGAACTTCCCCTGTTAAATTGGCCTGGATCATGATGTAACCGGGAAAATAAACTTTTTCTTTATTTATTTTTTTCCCGTTACGTATTTGAACCACTTTTTCTGTTGGAACTAAAACCTGATCAACATAATCTTGAAGACCTAAACGCGCAATTTCGTTCTCGATATAAGTCTTAATCTTATTTTCCTGACCGCTTACCGCTCTAACAACATACCATTTCTTTTCACTTACTTCAGACATAAATCTTCGTTTTAACCGTTAATCCATTTAAAATAAAAGGCAATAACTTCGCTAAACACAGAATCTATACCCCAAATGAGTAACGAGAAAATAATAGAAAACACTGCTACAAGAACTGTTAAGTTCTGAGCCTCGGGCCAGGTAGGCCATGTTACATTATTTTTTAGTTCGCCAAATGATTCCTTTACGTAATTTACTACTCCAGCCATTTTATGTCGTTTTAGTATCAACTAACTTTCAAAACGTTTAAGAATTGAAAGGTTTATAAATTTTAAAAGACGCTTCTATAATTATAGGGCATCTTGATTATCTTTCGTTTGGTTTGGGAGATTATCGCCAATGTTTTGAATCTTGTGCTCACCATCCCCAACGTCGCACGGGTTGAGAGACTCGAACTCCCGACACCTGGTTTTGGAGACCAGTGCTCTACCAACTGAGCTAAACCCGTAAATACAAGTCAAGGTATTCCGTTTCGGAATACCTTAACCTATATAATGTTTAACTGTTTAGTCTAAAATCTCAGTTACCTGACCAGCTCCAACAGTTCTACCACCTTCACGGATTGCGAAACGTAAACCTACGTTCATTGCAATTGGTTGAATTAATTCAACAGTGATAGTTAAGTTATCTCCAGGCATAACCATTTCTACGCCATCAGGAAGCGAAATGTTTCCTGTTACGTCAGTTGTACGTACGTAGAACTGAGGACGATAGTTATTGTGGAATGGTGTGTGACGACCACCTTCTTCTTTTTTCAAGATATAAACCTCTGCTTTAAATTTAGCGTGAGGTGTTACAGAACCTGGCTTAGTGATTACCATACCTCTAGAGATTTGGTTTTTCTCGATACCTCTTAATAAGATACCAGCGTTATCACCAGCTTCACCTCTGTCAAGGATTTGACGGAACATTTCAATACCAGTAATAGTAGATGTTAATTTCTCAGCACCCATACCGATGATTTCTACAGGATCACCAGTTTTAGCAACACCAGTTTCGATACGACCAGTTGCTACAGTACCACGACCAGTAATAGAGAATACATCTTCGATAGGCATCAAGAAAGGCTTGTCCATATCACGAACTGGCTCTTCAATCCAAGAGTCACAAGCTTCCATTAATTCCATTACAGTATCAACCCACTTTTGCTCACCGTTAAGTGCACCTAAAGCAGAACCTGCAATTACAGGACCGTTATCACCATCATATTCGTAGAATGATAATAAGTCTCTGATTTCCATTTCAACTAGTTCTAATAACTCTTCGTCATCAACCATATCCACTTTGTTCATGAATACAACGATACGAGGAATACCTACCTGACGTCCTAAAAGGATGTGCTCACGAGTTTGTGGCATTGGCCCGTCAGTTGCAGCTACTACTAGAATAGCACCGTCCATTTGAGCAGCACCAGTTACCATGTTCTTAACGTAATCCGCGTGACCTGGACAGTCAACGTGTGCGTAGTGACGTTTTGCAGTTGAATATTCTACGTGAGACGTATTAATTGTAATACCTCTTTCTTTTTCTTCTGGTGCGTTATCAATTTGATCAAATGATCTCGCTTCTGATAAACCTGCATCAGCTAATACTTTAGTAATAGCAGCAGTTAAAGTTGTTTTACCGTGATCTACGTGTCCAATAGTACCTATATTAAGGTGTGGTTTTGAACGATCGAAAGTTGCCTTTGCCATGTTTTTTAAAAAATTTAATCTTAGTTATATAATATATTAGTGTACTTTTTGTCATTCTTTAAAAATATAGAGCCAATGACGGGATTTGAACCCGTGACCTCTTCCTTACCAAGGAAACGCTCTACCCCTGAGCTACACCGGCTTAAATATTAGAGCGGGAGACCGGGTTCGAACCGGCGACATTCAGCTTGGAAGGCTGACGCTCTACCAACTGAGCTACTCCCGCAATTATTTAATGCCCAAAATTAAAGCGATTAAAACACAATCATTATTATAATTATGTTAAAAAAGTGGGGAGAGCAGGATTCGAACCTGCGAAGTTAAAAAACAACAGATTTACAGTCTGTCCTCGTTGGCCGCTTGAGTATCTCCCCTGACCTTAATTTTATGCACTCTTTTTAAAGAACTTGAGCCGATGGAGGGACTCGAACCCACGACCTGCTGATTACAAATCAGCTGCTCTAGCCAGCTGAGCTACATCGGCTTTTTTAATGCTTTTATACACAAAAAAAGCCCGTTATTTCTAACGGACTGCAAATGTATATATTTTTATTTTGAATCAAAACATTTTTTGAGAAATTTTATTAGGAATACGCTCTTAATTTTTCTTTTCTCTTTTTAAGTTGTCGTTCTAATGATGAAGCCGCCATATCGGCACCTTCTTCAAATGTTTTACATTGTTTTTTCACGACAAAACTATCGCCGGGAACACTTATTTTGGCCTCGAAAATTTTATTTTCTTTAGCGCTAGTATTTTCAACCTTTAAAAAAACATCCGATTTGATGACCTTATCATAGAATAATTCTAATTTGTCCATACGTTTTTGAATGAAATCGATGAGCTTTTGATCGGCATTGAAGTTTACCGACTGCGTGTTTACTTTCATACTACATTTCTATTTTAGGTTAGACAATTATAAATGCTCTATTTTTGGCTTCTTGGATGAGCTTTAACATGCACCTGCTTTAATTTGTCTATACTATTATGAGTATATACCTGGGTGGCAGCTAAGCTGGAGTGTCCAAGCAATTCCTTTACAGCATTTAAATCCGCACCCTGATTGAGCATGTGAGTTGCAAAAGAATGTCGTAGTATATGCGGACTCTTTTTTACTTTCGAGGATGCTTTACTAAAGTAATCATTTATAATTCTGTAGACAAGTGTTTCATAAATTTTAACGCCTTTTTTAGTTAAAAAAAAGTAGTTTCCATCGGTCATCTTTTCCAGAGCGGAACGTTCCTTTAAATAGTCTTCAATACTATTTTTAATAGAGGGTAATAATGGAATTATTCGTTCCTTATTTCTCTTCCCTAACACCTTTAGGTTTTTAAAATCGGAATCAAAGCTATCTAGTTTTAAATTAATCAGTTCTATACGCCTCATCCCCGTAGCATAAAACAATTCAATGATAAGCTTGTCGCGACAACCTTCAAAATCAGATTCAAAATATAATTGGGTGAGCGCCTGATTTACCTCCTGCTCTGAAAACGGAACCTGGACTTTCTTTTTGGTTTTTAAAGCACGGTGTTTCTGTAGCGGGTTAATGTCGATCACTCCGGATTTCAATAAAAATTTATAATAACTGTTTAAGGCGGAAATTTTTCGGTTGATACTTCGGTTCGTTAAACCGTCTTCAACTAAGGAAACGATCCATTGTCTCACATGGGAATATTGAACCTGTTCAATCTGGAGATCCTCATCTTCCTGACCTAAAAAAGCAGAGAATGCTTCTAAATCGGTTTTATACGCGTTGGCCGTTAAGGTTGCGTATTTTTTCTCGAGCATTAAGTAATCAATAAAAGATGATATGGCCATAACAATTTAAAAGTACGAAGAATTCAAAATATAACAGCAAAAAAAATCCCGCGAATTGCGGGATCTTATTTTATAAATGCTGTTAAATATCTTCAGCGTCTCTGAGTGACTGAATGTATTGCGCTTTTTGAATTTGCGCTCTACGCATCACGGAAGGTTTAGTAAACTGCTTGCGTGTTTGTAACTGACGTTTTGTTCCCGTTCTATCGAACTTTCTTTTAAAACGCTTCAACGCTCTGTCTATATTTTCTCCTTCTTTAATAGGTATAATTAACATAGGCCCTAACCTCCTCTCTTTTAGAATTTGTGCGTGCAAAGATAGAAACTATTTTGAATTATAAAACAGTTAATTTTATTTATTTTTTGTTGCAGGTTTATACTCCTTTTTATCGATAATAATTTTGGCCAGAATCTCTCGTAGAATTTCTGAGGTCCCTCCGCCTATTGGCCCTAACCTACTGTCGCGCAATAATCTGGCCATAGGGTAATCTTCCATATATCCATAACCTCCTAAGAACTGCAGACACTGATAGATAACCTCATCGGCAACTTTGGTTGTTTTAAGTTTGGACATCGTAGCTTCCTTAACCACATACTCACCTTTATTCAAACGGTAGGTTACCGAGTAATTAAATTCTTTACAAATCTCAACTTCAGTATATAAATCAGCAATTTTATGACGCAAGGCCTGGAACCGATCTATAGATTTTCCGAAAGCATGGCGCTCCTTCATATATTGCAAAGCATACTCTAAAGCATACTCGGCACGCGCATGCGCATTAACACCCATGATCAATCGCTCTAAAGCGAAGTGCTGCATGATATAACTAAAACCTTTGTTTTCTTCACCCAATAAATTATCAACCGGAATTTTAACATTATCAAATGCAATTTCCCCGGTATCTGAAGCACGCCAGCCCAACTTGTTCAACTTGGTTGCCGATACACCTGCCGCTTCGCGATCTACCACAAAAATACTGATACCCTTATTCCCAAGATCCGGATTTGTTTTAGCTGCTACGATAAGATAATCACTGTAAACACCATTTGTAATAAATGTTTTTGAACCATTCAATAGGTAATGGTCGCCTTTTTTTACAGCTGTTGATCGCATACCTGCCACATCACTGCCACCAAAAGGTTCCGTGATACACAAACAACCTATTTTCTCTCCTGTGATACTTGGTGTTAAGTAACGTGCTTTAATATCATCGCTTCCTTCTGCATTCAGGTGGGTCATCGCTAAATAAACATGCGCCCAAATGGCCGCCGCAAATCCGCCGGAATTAATTTTTTGAAGTTCTTCTAATAATATAATGGTATAGAAAAGATCAAGATCTAAACCGCCATAGGCTTCAGGATAAGCGATCCCAAAAAATCCCATGTCGCCAAATTTTGTCCAAATCTCTCGATCTATAGTTCCGCTTGCTTCCCAAGTTTCAATATGAGGAACCACTTCTTTTTTTAAAAAATCCTGTAAACTTTTTCTAAAAAGATGATGCTCTTCAGTGAAGTACATACTATTCATTAAATTTCTTTTTCTAGATTTCTTTTTTATTCGATTTGCAAATATAATTGAATTATCTCGATTTTATCCGCAGGAAATCCTTTAACTTTTTTTAGTTCATCCCAACTTTTAAAACCCTCTCTCAAAGTACGTTCCTCTATGATATTATGCGCTAATGGATAATCTATATGTTGAACCGTTACAAGATCGTCAATCGATGCCGTATTAATGTTAATCCTGTTAATCTTTCTTGGTGATTTTACTGTAAACTCTTTTTTTATATTTGAAATGGTTTCCGGGGTTAAACCGTAAACATCCTGAAGCTGAATATCACTAATAAAACCATCCACAAAGCGATTTCTGTATTTTATAATTCTATCTGAAAGAACCGGACCTACTCCACTAATAACTCGCAGCTCCTTGGCTGTGGCTGTATTCAAATCGCCTTTTTGAGCAAAGGTTAATATTTTCTCTGTTGAAGAAACAGTTGCCTTTTGATTTTTGGTCCACTCCGGAAATTTTAAATAAGGTATAATGGAATCTAAGAGCGCATCTGAAACTTGAGTAACCGACTGAAATTGGGCTACAGAATTGATCCATTTTCCCTCTTTTCTAAATGCTAGCAGTCTATCGATCTCTTCATTACTCATGCCGAATAAAGAACCTCTGTAATCATTAAAATAATTGGGATTAACAGGATACAATTTCGGAGTCCTATTATTCAATTCTATGCGTTTCAAGGAGTCCACTTCGCGTTCAAGGGAGGCAATTACTGCTGATTTAACAGGTATTTCCGGTTCAGAAAAACGGAGGTAGAAGTAAACTACTTGTAAAACCGCAATAATAACAAGCAATAAAAAAATCCCATGACGTTGTTGTTTTGAGAACGTAACATGGGATTTTAAATTCATTTATACAATATTTTATCCAACTTCCTGAGTGCGCGTATCTTCTTCAGACACTTCAGCATCCATTCCGCCGATCTTAATAGCATTGAAATACTTCTTCAACTCCTTGTTAACTTTAGGAGACAAAAGTACAAGTCCTATAATGTTTGGGAATACCATAGCGAAGATCATGGCATCCGAGAATCCAATTACGGCGTCTAAACTTGAAGATGCACCAACAATAAGAAACAACAAGAATAATACTTTGTATACAATATCAGTTCTTTTTCCTTTTCCAAATAAATATTTCCAGGCTTGTAATCCATAATACGACCATGAGATCATGGTTGAAACAGCAAATAAAACAACCGCAATAGCCAATACTATTGAGAAATGCGGAATAGCTGAATCGAAAGCCACTGAGGTTAGGTCTACACCTCCAATGGGTTCATTAGTTCCATTTAAAATAACATTACTGGCGGCATCCAAATTACCATAAGTAAATAGTTTATGTTTTGCATTTGTAATAATAATCACGATGGCTGTCATGGTACAAATAATAACAGTATCCACGAATGGTCCTAATAAAGCTGTTAATCCTTCACTGGCGGGGTATCGGGTTTTTACTGCAGAGTGTGCTATGGACGCAGAACCTACACCAGCTTCGTTTGAGAAAGCCGCACGTTGGAAACCAACAATCAATACTCCAACAACACCACCAAAGGCAGCATTAGGATTTATGGCGCCATCCCAAATTTCACCAAGTGCAAACGGGATCATATCATAGTTTATTCCCAGGATCACTAATCCAGCACCTACATAAATAATGGCCATGAAAGGCACTACGCGTTCTGTTACAGATCCTATTCGTCTGATACCACCAATAATTACAAGACCTACAATAAATGCAAGAGCAATACCTATAAATAAACCGGCATTAGAACTTTCAAGGTTAGCGAGGTCGATAATTTGAGAGGCAGCTTGATTCGATTGGAACATATTTCCACCTCCGAAGGAACCACCAACACACATGATAGCAAAAAATACGGCAAGAACTTTACCGAAGCCTTTCATACCCATTTCGCCCAGACCGGTAGTTAAATAATACATGGGACCACCGTAGGTTTTTCCATTTTCATCTACCTCGCGGTACTTTACACCCAGTGTACATTCTACGAACTTCGAAGCCATTCCTAAAATACCGGCAACAATCATCCATATCGTAGCTCCGGGACCTCCAATAGCAATTGCTACCGCTACACCGGCAATATTACCTAAACCAACAGTTGCAGAAAGTGACGCTGTTAAAGCCTGGAAGTGGGATACTTCTCCGGGAACCTCTCCTTCAATTTTAATAGCCCCTTTTATCTCGCCATCTTCAACTTCAATTTCTTCATCGGCGGGAACATGATGATCCAAATGATCATATTTACCCATGGCTGTTTTTATACAAATTTTTATGTATCTGAAATTTACACCCCTAAAATAAATTGTGAAGAATGTAGCCCCACCAATCAATACGATAAGTACTATTGGCACGTCTTTTCCAACAATAGGTATCGTGTAAAAAACCAGATCAACCAGTGGTTTGGTATATTTCGCGAAAGCATCGTTGATGGCTTCTCCGACAGTTTTTTCTTGAGCAAAAATTAATAACGGTGAAATAAGTGTAAGTATTGAAAGAAAATATTTCTTCATAGTTATTTTTTGTTAGTTTTTATAGTTTTTGAAATAAAAGCAGCAAGATGATAAAAAAAAATGATTATATAAAAAAATGGTTGTTAAAATGAGCAGATATCAATGGATATTAAATTCCTTATTTAAGGCTTCTATTTGCTCGGGTCTCCCTAATACGATAATTCGGGAATTGGGTTGTAATTTAAGTTCCGCTTCAGGATTTACGGTGTATTCACCATTCATGTCTTTATAACCAATTACAGTACAACCAGTTCTGTATCTCAGGTCTAAATCTTTAATAGTTTTTACAGAATCGGTATCGTAAAGTTTTTCAACAGCTAGTTCTTCGATATTAATATTCGATTTCCCAACAATGGATAAATTATCCACAAACTCCATCAATCCAGGCACCACCACCAAAGAAGCCATATGATCGCCACCAATCTTATCGGGTAAGATCACATTATTAGCACCTGCAAATTTCAATTTATCATAAGATGATTCATTGGAAGCTCGACTTATAATATTAATTGATTTATTGATCTGGCGGGTTGAAAGCACCACAAATAAATTATCCGCATCATTTGGCAGGGCAGAAATAAAATTAGAGGCACGGTCTATTCCTGCCTGCAACAATACTTCATCCTCATTGGCATTACCAATTACATAAGGTACACCATCCATTTGAAGTCGTGGTTCAACATCTTTGTTCCTTTCAATAACCACAAACGACTTTTTGTAGGCTTGTAGTTTTGTTACAGCTTGCTTTCCATTTCGCCCATAACCACATACCACCACATGGTTTTTCAGTTTGTCAATCTGTTTTTGCATCTTTTTATATTTTAATTCTTCCAAATTGTTTTTACTTAGGATGTATTCGGTAATAATAGATAAAGCATAACCTACGATAACCACACTGCCAATAATTAAAAATACTGTAAATATTTTTGAGTACGGATCCAAGGGAGCCACTTCACCAAAACCCACTGTAGTCATGGTAATCACGGTCATATATAAGGCATCGACCCAACTATAGTGGGCAATCATTCGATACCCAAAAACACCAACACACATTACAAATCCCACTAGAAATAAAGCAAGATAAATTTTGGTCCTAAAAAATCGAATAAGGTGGTTCGTCATAATTATAAATCGAATACTGAGGAGCGCTTGGTGTAAATCAAATCTTTAATACGCATCCAAAAGGCCAAAAATAGATACAGGGCAAATCCAAAACCCAAAGTTACAAATGTGAGATACATGAACGAAGTACGTACCACTTTAGCTCTAATACCGAGCCGGTCTGCAATTCGCTGACAAACATAGTAGCCTCGTTTTTGAAAAAATAATAATAATTTATAAAACAGGTTCATAGCTGCAAGGTAATATTAAGTTTTAAATTTCTGAAACAAATTATCTACTTAAAAGAGAATTACCAATGGCACATTGTAAACACTGGTTTTTATCACAATAATGCGTCTTTAATTCAATAAGAGCCTGTGTTTCCAAAGCCGATTTTGATGTGACATTTAAATGTTTAAATCCGGAGATGATATTATTGGATTCAGCCTTAATCGATTTTGACAGACTAACAAGGTTATCACTGTTGTGACTTCCTTGCTTTTTTTGATAACAAAAGATGAGGGGTATTATGGTATTTATAAGGATGAGATCGATAAAGGCATGCGATACCGATTTTTTCGAATATTTTGAAACCGCAAAAAACGTGTAGTGTGTATTCCAAAATTCAGATGCTGTCGATTTTAAAAGATCATAAAAACACGCTTTGGTATTGCATTCTAATAATTTTGAAAACAGGTTTTCCTCCTGATGATATAATTGAGCCAATTGAGACAAACGAATTGTTGGAAAATTCAAAGGTCGTAAACGAAAAAACTGTAGCGGCAATACCGAGTCCTGGTTTAAAGTAAATTTCTGTTTTAAAAATTGAAAATCTTTCCTTAATTGCTCGTGATATAAGGTTTGCGGTTCCTTTTCTAAAAGCCCGGCCTGGCCAAGCAACAAGGCCTCCAACGCTTGAAGATTGCTTTTGGTTTTTCTGATTATTGAATAATCAATGCTATTAGCCAGAGTCAAAAATGCGTCTCCATTTATTTTTGATCCGAAACTTTTACAGAGCATTTTGAAAAGGACGGCCTCCCAATCATTTTTACTTTCCTCAAGCAGTTGAAGTATGGCTTTAGTTTTTTGTTCCAAACGATTAAAATACAAACGCTCCAACCAATGCTGAAGTAAAAAATCATCTACATACTGAAAATCATTTTCACAATTAATCCATTTTTTCTTCTCTTGAAATAAATGTTGATAACTTGATATCAACTCAGGATTTATATAGTCTTTGAGAATCAAAGTTGGTATAGGTTGATTGGTTTTTCTAAATATTGGCGTATCGTGTTCCCAAACCACATGCAATATCACATTATCATAGGTTTTATCTATTTCATGCTGATGCAAATACCAATCAGATGATTTGATATGAATTTCTACATTTCCAGCCCATAGTTGGTGACCTATATTTAGACGGGCATTAAAAAAGTCCGGACCCGCATTCAGGTTGTGCTCACCAAGAGCGATAATTTGAACCGGTTCTCCACGATCCGTTTTTAAATTGGTGGTGTGAAACTTTTTAAATTTCCATAAAAAATGTAAAAAATCCTCTCGCATTGAATAAAACTAATCGCCATTAAATGAAGCACCAAATTTCGCAGTCGTATTATACCACAATTCAATACCTTTGAAAAAAATTAATCGATAAATGGAACAATTAACTCTCAGTACTCCGGCTTTATTGTTTTCTGCTATTTCATTGATCATGCTGGCCTACACCAACCGGTTTTTGGCTTATGCCAATGTTATTCGGGATTTACACGACAAATATTTAAAGCAAAAAGATTCAATTTTAATTGCACAAATCAAAAATATTAAACAACGGCTCTATCTAACCCGGGCTATGCAAATCTTTGGAATTACCAGTTTATTACTTTGTGTTTTAACCATGTTTTTAATTTACATACAACAACAAACCATTGCCGTTTGGATATTTGGCCTGGCACTGCTACTTTTAATTGCTTCTTTAGGACTTTTAATCGTTGAAATACAGATTTCTGTTAAAGCTTTGGAACATCATATTAGCGATATCGAAAAAAATTGATTTTGTAAACTTTTTCTGCTATATTGACGAGATTTTAAAAATTAACCTACCTACAATTTAGAATTTTTATGGTCTCAAAAAGGCCAAATGGCATTCTTCAAACGTATTTTTTTTATTAAGCCCTATGATCTTATTACCAACTATGAACTTGTATCAATTTAACTCAAATAATTCACCTCTAGATTGGCTGCTCGTTGACGATATTGTCATGGGTGGAAATTCGTGCGGTAATTTCAGTGTAAATGAGGCTGAAATTGGTGTTTTTGAAGGTGAAATCTCTTTGGAAAATAATGGTGGGTTTTCCATGATGCAACATTTTTTTCCAAAAATCCAGGTTAAAGACTTCAGAAAAGTCCTCATCAGATTGAAAGGCGATGGAAAAACCTATCAATTCCGAGTAAAATCAACCAGTAAAGATTATTTCTCGTACATTAAACCTTTTACAACCAGTGGTCATTGGGAAACCATTGAAATCCCTTTTGAGGAGATGTATCCTGTATTTCGCGGACGAAAATTACACAAACCCAATTATGCAGGTTTAAGCATGGAAATGATCGCTTTCTTGTTTGGAAATAAAAAAGAAGAATCCTTCAGGTTGGAAATTTCAAGTATTGATTTGGAATAAATTTATAAAGAACTAATAATATCAGATTTTGTTACGATCTGATGTTTTCCATTCTCTAATGCTACCAAAACAGCATTGTTTTCTTTGGTAAATAATTTTGAAATAGCTTCAATTGAGGTGTTTTTCGACACGATCGGAAAGGGCTTATTCATAACTTCCTTTATCGGAAGATCTGAAATGTTTTTATTCTCCATATATTTTCTCAACAGATCAGCTTCATCAATGGCTCCAACGAAACCTGTGTTGTCTTCCACGGGAATTTGTGAAATGTTATAGGTTTTCATGCGTTCAATAGCGTGCCAAACCAATTCTTCTGTCTTTACCGTAACTAATGGCTTATCTTCAGAATGACTTATGAGATCGGCAGCAGATTTTGCGTTGTCTTCTATAAAACCACGCTCGCGCATCCATTCGTCGTTAAACATTTTACCTACGTAACGACTACCATGATCATGGAATAACACAACCACAACATCATCTTTTGAAAATTTATCTTTTAATTGCAATAAGCCTTTTACGGCTGCTCCTGCAGAATTGCCCAGGAACATACCCTCTTCTTTGGCTAGCTTTTGGGTGTAAATTGCAGCGTCTTTATCTGTTACCTTAATGAATCCGTCTATGATATCGAAGTTCACATTTTTTGGCAAAATATCTTCGCCTATACCTTCGGTTATGTATGGATAGATCTCATTTTCGTCAAAAATCCCAGTTTCATGATATTTTTTGAAAACAGAGCCATAAGTATCAATACCCCAGATTTTTATATTTGGGTTTTGTTCTTTCAGGTATTTACCTACACCAGAAATGGTTCCACCGGTGCCAACCCCAACAACAAAATGAGTCACCTTACCATCGGTCTGTTTCCAAATCTCAGGGCCCGTACTTTCGTAATGCGCAGCAGTATTACTTAGGTTATCGTATTGGTTAACATACCAGGAATTTGGTGTTTCTTCGGCCAGTCTCTTAGAGGTAGAATAGTATGATCTGGGATCATCAGGTTCTACGTTGGTTGGACAAACCACAACTTTACTACCAACGGCGCGCAGAATATCCATTTTTTCTTTGGACTGCTTATCGCTGATCACGCAGATCATTTTATAACCTTTTACAATGGCAGCCAAAGCCAGACCCATTCCGGTATTTCCTGAGGTTCCTTCGATGATGGTGCCTCCTGGTTTAAGTCGCCCGTCGGCTTCGGCATCTTCAATCATTTTAACCGCCATACGGTCTTTAACGGAGTTTCCGGGATTGAAGGTTTCGTATTTTGCCAGAACCAAACAGGGTAATTCTTTGGTAAGCGTATTGAGTTTAACCAAAGGTGTATTCCCAATGGTTCCTAATATGTTTTCTGCGTATTCCATGGTTTTAATTTCATTGCAAATTTAGGATAATTGTCGCAGTTATGAACTTTAATGGGAGCAATTATCTGCGTTAGGCCTGCCTGCCGGCAGGCAGGGATTGTAGCTGGCTACCTTGCAGCGCGAAAAGCCCGACCCGAGTGTGCGAGGGTAACGCCCAAAATAAATTAATCGAAACGAATGGCTCTAACCGGAGAAATTCTGGTAATGAGATACGATGGAATGAGCAGCATAAGCAAACATAGAACGAGTGTGCCCATGTTTAGGGCTGCAATGTAGCCGAAACTTAAATAAACCGGTGCTTTACTAACATAATAAACACTGGGATCGAGAGGAAATAATCCAAATAATTTTTGTGCGTAAAGGAGTCCCAGACCTATAATATTGCCCCAAAATAAACCTAAAATAATAAGGTATGAGGCGTTGTACAGAAAGAGTTTACGAATGCTCCAGTTGGTGCTTCCAAGGGCCTTAAGAATCCCTATCATTTGGGTACGCTCAAGGATGAGTACCAGAAGTGCGGTAATCATGTTGATGCCGGCTACGAGGATCATGATGCCAATGATGCCGTAAATATTGGTATCGAAAATACCGATCCATTCGAAAATAGAAGCATATTTCTCAGTAACCGTTTGCGTATTAAGGGTACTTGGTGTGTTTTTATATACCTCTGCGCTTATGGTATCCAAATCTGAAAAATCGTTTACGAAAACTTCGAAATGCCCTATTTGATCATCTTCCCAACGGTTAATCCGCTGGATGTGCCGAATATTGCCCAGAAGAAATTGTTTGTCCAGATCCTGAAAACCGGAATTATAGATTCCTACCACGTGAAATTTTATGATATTGGGCAGTTTTTCAGGATCGTCCTTGGCGAAAATCATTTGAAAATCATCGTTAACTTTAAAGTGCAATCGATTTGCTAGATATTGTGAAATGATGACCTCAGTACTCCATTTTTTTTCGAAATTTGGAATCCGCCCTGCCACCAAAAAATCTTTGAAATACGACCAGTCATAATCCTGTCCTACACCTTTCAGAGTGGCACCTTCAAAATCGGTTTCAGTTCGGATCACGCCAAATTTATTGGCCACCGCCTGAATATGACTTACCCCGGGAACTGATTTAAACTCGGGATAGAAATCCTGTTGGGTAGAAATGGGATACAGGCTTTCCTCTGAATTGTTACTATCAAAATTAGAAATGGTCATATCGCCGTTAAAGGCAACTACTTTTTCACGAATTTTTTTTTGTAAGCCCACACCGGTTGCAATAGTAATCATCATCACCACAATACCAATCGCAATTGCCGCGATACCAATTTTTATTATTGGAGCCGATATACTACTTTTATACGCTTTACTACCAATGATGCGTTTAGCTATAAAATACTCGTAATTCAATTTTTATAATGGGCTTTAAGATTTTCAAAAATACTGTTTTATTATGTCTTTTAGTATTAATTTCCTGTGCAAACTCGACGCACTCCAAAACTATTAAGGTTTCCGATACTTCGAACACTGAAAAGCCTATTGTAGTTGGTGCAAATCGATTAGACCTTTATCTCCCCGATCTACAAGGAAAGCGCGTGGCTGTAGTGGCCAATCAGAGTTCTGTGATCTTTAAAGATGAAACTGAAACCAGCTTCACCCATTTGGTTGATTCTTTATTGGATTTGAAGATCGATGTTAAAAAAGTTTTTGCTCCGGAACACGGCTTTCGTGGTAAAGGTGATGCCGGTGAATTAATTGCGAACAGTACCGATGTGAAAACAGGATTGCCTATTATTTCACTTCACGGAACCCACCGAAAACCAAGGCAAGAGGATTTGAGCGATGTGGATATCGTGGTGTTTGATATTCAGGATGTTGGTGTGCGATTCTATACCTATTTATCAACCATGCATTATGTGATGGAAGCTTGCGCTGAAGCGGGAATTCCCGTGATTATATTAGACCGGCCAAATCCAAATGGACATTATATTGACGGCCCAGTTTTGAAACCGGAACACAAGAGTTTTGTAGGATTGCATCCGGTGCCGTTGGTTTACGGGATGACGATTGGGGAATATGCTAAAATGATCAATGGTGAACATTGGTTGGCGGATTCTTTGGTTTGCGATTTGAAGGTCATTCCTTTGGAAAACTATACACATGAAACACCTTATAGTCTACCTATAAAACCTTCTCCTAATTTACCCAATGATCAGGCAATCAATCTTTATCCAAGTTTAGATATTTTCCGTGGCACGGTAATTAATGTAGGGCGCGGTACCGATATGCAAATGCAGGTTTATGGTGCGCCTTTTTTTCCGAAAAGTGAATTTAGTTTTACACCGCGATCGAATGAAGGCGCTACGCATCCGCGTTTTGAAAATCAATTGTGTTATGGTGTGGATCTACGAAATGAACCGCGATTGAGTGCATTCAACTTAAAATATTTGATCGACGCTTATGCCAAAACACCTAAAGATGTAAGCTTTTTTGGCCCTACTTTTACGGCTCATGCCGGAAATACAGAACTCCAGGAACAAATTGAAGCAGGAATTTCTGAAGATTCTATTCGTGCCTCCTGGCAAAAAGATATTGACGCCTTTAAAGAGATTCGGAAAAAATATTTGCTTTACGATTGATCCGTCATCGTGGGCCGCTGATACTTTTGAAAAGGCTGCTTCAAGAGTTTCCCGATATGGCTATTCGCTTTTTCATCGGGAAAAACATCCACGCCATACACGATCTTTTCGGTATCTAAGGATTTAAATGTACCCAATAAACGATCCCAAACAGAAAAAATATTACCATAATTGGAATCTGTATACGGTAAGCGATAATGGTGATGTACTTTATGCATATCCGGTGATACAATAACATAACTCAAGGCCTTATCCAGTTTTTTCGGCAACTTGATATTGGCATGATTAAATTGTGTAAACACTACCGATAGAGATTGATACAGAATCACTAAAGCAATGGGTGTTCCGATAATAAAAATACCCATCAATGTGAATACATAGCGTATAATGCTCTCCAAAGGATGATGCCGATTAGCGGTGGTTGTATCTACTTTATGATCAGAATGATGCACCAGATGAATCATCCACAAGGGTTTTACTTTATGCTCAATAAGATGCGGTAAATAGGCGCCAATAAAATCAATAAGAAAAACGCCTAAAATGGTGTATAACCAAAGTGGCATTTCAGGAAGCCAGTTTAAAATCCCAAAGTTATTCGCCATCACCCAATCCGATGATTTTAAAAATAAAAAGGCCAATGGCAGATTTACCAAAATGGTTGTTAAGGTGAAAAATATGTTTGGAACAGCATGCTTCCATTTATGATATTTAAATCCGAACAAGGGCACAATGCCTTCGATGATCCAGAAAATAGTCAAGCCACCAACAATAATTAAAGCGCGATGCAGGGATGGAATGTGTTCAAAATAATTTAGTATAGCTTCCACGATTTTTTTGTTTTAAATATACTTATTTTATCCTTTCTTTCATAGCCTCCACAATATTGAAAGCCGCCGGACAGATAGCCACATTTTTCATGGTTAAATTTGAAATCTGCTGAAATTTTTTCCGATCGGTATGAGGAAACTCACGACAAGCCTTTGGTCTTACCTCATAGATCGAACAATAATTATCGGCGCCTAAAAAAGTACAGGGCACAGATTGTAAAACAAAATCATTGTCCTCATCAATCCGCAAATAGGTTTCGATAAATTGTTGTGGTTTCATTTTGAAATGTTTCGAGATCCGGTCGATATCTTTGTCGGTAAAAAGTGGTCCGGTCGTTTTACAACAATTAGCACACTCCAGGCAATCCGTACGTTCAAATTCCCGATCATGCAAATCCTGCATGATGTAATCCAAATTTTTAGGTGGTTTGTTTTTTAATTTGGAGAAGAATTTTTTGTTTTCGTTTTGCTTATCTTTAGCGAGTTCAGGGAGTTTATTAAGAAATTCTTGCATGATGTAAAAATACTATTTTTAAGCTACATTTTAAATGAATTCTAAAGCTTACAAAACTATGAAAGATCTCTTTGGAAAGGCCTTATTAGATTATCAAAACGGAAATTACACAGAAGATATTATTACATCTACCAGTATTTCTGACGACGATGTGTTGCCTTTACCCTATTTGTTTCGCGATTTTGATGCTATGCCTAAAATCGAGCAAACCGCTTTGGAGCTGAGTCGTGGTAAAGTTCTGGATGTAGGATGTGGTGCGGGAAGTCATAGTTTATACCTTCAGGAACAAGGATTAGAGGTTAAAGCCATTGATATTTCGGAGCGAGCCATTAGCGTCGCAAAGGAACGTGGTGTGAAACAAGTTGAAGTTCTTTCGGTTTTAGATGAAACCGATACTTTTGACACCATTTTACTTTTGATGAACGGTACCGGTATTTTTCAGGAAATTTCACAGGTTTCAAAATACCTGAAGCGCTTGAAGAACCTGCTAAAACCGAGTGGTCAAATATTTATTGATTCTACCGACATCAAATACATGTATGAAGATGACGATGGTGGTATATGGGTAGACACCAATGCAGGCTATTATGGCGAACTTGATTATTACGTTAGCTATAAAGGCGAATCTGAAATTCCTATGAAATGGCTTTATCTGGATTTTGAGACCTTAGCTATGGCTTGTGAAACATTAGGTTTGCAATGTGACATGGTTCAAAGCGGAGAACATTATGATTATTTGGCCAGAATTACAAAAACACCTTAGCGCCCATCTCTAATAAATACGTGCCTTGAAGGACCATGACCATATACCAAGCGCTTATTATTAAGTTCTTTTATTTGTTCTTTAACACTACCAAAGGAATACACCAATTCAATATAAAATCCTTCTTTTTCCCTGCTTATTTTCACGGTAGACTCCGTGATCTCGAAGTCGCTATTTAACTCAGTATGTTCCGCTTTAGGCGGTAAATTCAATTCTTCAAGAACATCCACCGTACCTGTGCCTTTTTCAAAGTGAAAGCGATAAATTTTATTCCGGGAATCTTGTTTTAAAAGCCAATCTCCTTCCAAGGTATTCTGGACCTCTGAAACGGTGTTACAGCAATCAAAGTTTTGAGCATAGGTGAAACCTGCGAACATCAAAAAGCACACTATTGAAAAAAGTTTTATCATGGGTTTTGATCAAAATAATAATTATCGCGCCAGGCCATCGATAAAGGTTCCCAGAACATTGATGTTTGGAACGTCGTCAATAGGAACAGTCATAATATCCTTATCCAATACAATAAAATCGGCGAGCTTTCCTGGTTCAATACTGCCTTTTTCATCTTCTTCAAAATTCGAATAAGCTGCCCAAATGGTCATTCCTTTTAAAGTCTCCTCCCGACTCAAGGCGTTTTCCATTTGAAAGCCACCTTCCGGATAGCCTTCCAGATCTTTTCGAGCAACTGCTGCATAAAATGTTAGAAACGGACTCACTTTTTCCACCGGAAAATCGGTACCCAATGCAACCTTTCCATAGGTATCCAAAAGTTCTTTGTAGGCGTAACCACTTTTAATGCGCTTAGGTCCAACCCGATCCTCAGCCCAGTACATATCACTGGTCGCGTGTGTAGGTTGTACTGAAGGAATAATATCATCGAACAATTTAAAATCCTCAGGCGATAAAATCTGCGCATGTTCTACACGCCAGCGTCTGCCCTTTTCTCCGTTCAAAACGCTTTTGTAAGTGTTCAATACAATATGATTTGCCGAGTCGCCAATAGCGTGAGAATTCATTTGGAAATCTGAAGCAGCGATACGTTTGGCAACCTCTTGCAATCGCGCGTAACTATGGGTTAAAGTCCCGTAATGGTCCGGACGATCGCTATACGGCTTTCGCATAGTAGCACCTCGGGAACCCAAAGCACCATCGGCGACATATTTAAAGCCTTTTATGTGCAGACGATCGGTTTTAGTCGGACCCTGTTTTAAATAATAATCTAAATTCTCATCAGAGGCATACGGCATAGCGTATACCCGAATATGCATTTCACCGGCTTTCTGTAAACTGTCAATAAGATCAATATTTGGTTTGTACAAACCGGCCTCATCAACTGTGGTCAATCCATAATCCAAACAAATACGTTCAGCATCTTTTAAAGCCTGTGCTGCCGTTGCGATTGAAGGAGGTGGAACAATATTGAAAACAGGTCCCTGAGCCGCATCTAATAAAACACCGGTAAGTTTTCCGTCCCTTTTTATGATCTCGCCACCTTCAATTTCTGTATTTTCGGTGATGCCACTAAGATCTAAAGCCGTCTGATTTACCAACAGCGCATGTCCATCGATCCGTGACACTGCCACCGGTGTATTGGGAAATACTGAATCTAATTTATCTTTGGTTGGAAATTCTTTTACTAACCAGTCATTTTGATCCCAACCTCTACCGGTAATAAATTCAGGGTGTTTTTGATTTTTGAAGTCGACCATTCGGGCAATCACCTCATCATAACTTTTCGTACCGAAGAGTTTCACTTCCTGTTCCCCGAGTCCCATGCGATAAAAATGGCAATGTGCATCAATAAATCCGGGAACAATGGTTTTTCCATCCACATCAATAATAGAATCGGCAGCGTAAGTATTAATAATATCTTCAGAAGATCCAACAGCAACAAACTTTCCGCCTTTAACAGCAAAGGCCTCTGCTTTCGCAAATTCCGAGTTTACAGTATAAACATTGGCATTAATCACAATAAGGTCTGCCTGCTTTTTAGAGCTACAGGAAACCAAAAGAACAAGTAAGAAAATTTTAAGAAAGCGCTTCATAGTATTTCAGTTAGTGATGGTAAAAATAAAAAAAGTGCCTTAAAAAGACACTTTTCAAAACGTTTATTATAAAACCTTAAAAATCAAATTTGAAGGTTGCTCCTGCCAATAATTGTAATCCTTGAACCGGATAATTGCTCCAACGTTGGTAGCCATTATTGGCTAAATTATTGCCTTTGGCAAACACTGAAATTTTATCATTAATGTGGTAACCAACATGTGCATTGGCATCAAAATAGCTATCTAAAAGTACGGTTTCAGGTGGAGAGGTTGTAAATCCATCGTTGTAAACAATTTGATCTTTCCGCTGACCCATGTAATACAAATTCATACCGGCAAACCAGTGCTCGTCAATCTGATAATCTAAAAACAAATTCCCTGTGATATCAGGTAAGTTCCAGGGTTCTTCCTGATTCGACATATTATAGGTATAATAATTTGCTTGAATACTTAGAGTGAAATTACGATTCACATCCACATCAATTTCACCACCTAATACCACAGTATCCATATCATCGTAAACCAGGCCGAATGAATTTCCATAGGTGTAAGATGCTCCTGAACGCGTTATTTCATTAGTTTTGAAAAGAGCCTTATTATTATCGGCAAAATAACTTCCCTTTAAATTATAGCTCATATTGCTCGATAATTTTCCTTTTAAACCCACATGAGCATTGTATTGCTGATCTGTAGGCAAAATATTAAGCGTTGGAGAAACGAAGGGATTCTCAGAAGCAAAATCGAAATAGGTGTTTTGTATCAAACTTCCTTTAATACTTCCATAGGCAATCAGTACGTCATTCACCAAACGATAGGTTGCAGAAATGTTGGGATAAATATGAATGTCCCCATCTCCGGTTTCAATATCACTGATGTAAGCCACCGATGCGCCCAAATTCACGGTGAGGTCATCTTGTTTTAATTCGAATGAAGGTGAAGCCGAAACTATAAAATTCCCGTAATTTATTTCTGCCCCGGTATTCGCGTAATCATTTTTGAAACTTCCTTTAAGATATTCAAATTTTATTCCTGTACTCACCAATTGGCGGTTCACCGGAATATCAATAAGTGTAGAAGCTGCAAAATGATTCTCTCCGGAACTTAGATCATCACCAAAACGTCTGAATTTAAATTTAGCTGAATTTATGTAAGTGTCTTCAAAAGAAATATCGGCACCAAATGCTCCACTATAAAATGCATGATCAATTTGAGCATTATCAGCCTGTGCCAGAGCTATTTGAGTTTCCGGAAATCCATACCAGTTATAGGTTTGATGCTGAAATGCTGCTTCCAGATTCCACGCAAGATCTCGTAATTGACTTGAATAATTCGCACTTAATTTCGAATCTGAAAAATTATTATCGAAAACAACACCGTCAATTCCTCCGGCTGAGGAATGATGACTGAAATAACCGCCAACACTTTCATTACGGTTCAGGGCATGATTCAAATACACTTCGCCCAAAAACGTGGTGTAAGAACCCACACCCAAGGTAGCATAATTGTCATACAATTTCGCAGGTGGGGCTTTCTCTACCACTGCAGCTCTACCTTTAGCAGGCGTAAATGTAGACGCTACCGGAAATGAAAAAATATTGTATTTAATCGTTTTCTTGGCGTTTGTTGTGGTGTCATTTATGGTAGGGGCTTCCTTCACTTTAAAGGCATCAGAGATCGATGGTGTATAGGGTTTTATAACGTCAATAACGCCTGTATTAATTGTATCGCCTTCCTTTTCTTGAGCAAAACTGTTTAGTGTTATCAAAAGAAAAATAAGCAGGCTAAAATGTTTGATGTGCTTTCGCATATGGTGATTTTTATAATCGATTATTATGATTGATGTATTTATTTTGTAAACGAATTTTTCCATAGTCGTCCAATTAATTTTCAGTGTCCACGGAAGCATTCGTTTTCGCTTCCTCAGCTTTTATTTTAGATAATTCTGCTTTGGCCTCTTCTACTACATCTTCAAAGTCTTTAAAATTATCTATAACACTCTGTAGGATGTATGTCGCCTGGAACGCATCGTCTAAAGCGTAGTAATTCTTTGCCATTAAAATCAAGCCTTTGGCACTGTAATATTTGTATCCGGAAAAATCCTTGGCCAGTTTTTGAACAGAGGTATTCGAGGCTTTAAATTCACCAACTTTATTTTCAAAATAGGCTCTGTAATACAACGCTTCAGCCGCAGTTTCGCCGGTGGCAACTTTTTCCACTTTGGCATAGGCCGCTTTTGCCTTGTCTTCATCATTTGTTTTGATTGCAGAACGCGCAATAATCACTTGAGCATCACTTTTTATTTTATTGTCTATTTTCGAACTGCTCAAAACTTTATCAGCATAGGTTTCCGCTTGAGGATAATCTTCCAGTTGATAATAGGCCTTCATTAAATTAGATTGGGCAAAAATCACGTGATTAGGGAAATTGGCTTCTGCTTCCAATCGCTTTAATAACGGGATCGCCTGATCCCAGGATTTTTTCCCTAAATAATATTCGGATAATCGTGTTAAGGCCTCTTCCGTGAATTCACTCTGTGCCTTATCAATCACATATTTGTAATGTGGCGCAGCATTTTCAGCAAGGTCCTTCTTATCATACATCTGAGCTAAATAAAAATGAGCATTTAATGCATGAATGCCATTTGGAAAATTATTCAAATAACCGTTAAACTGGGTTATCGCTTTATCCGTATTGTTGTCTAAATATTGTTTTTCAGCCGCTTCATAAGTGGCGTTATCCAGATCGGCATCAGTAACTTCAACATAATCCAGTTGTTTTACCCAACGTGCATATTCATCCACACGACCCAGATCGATGTAAATTAAACGCGCCGTAGAAACCGCCTGAACCGCTTCCGGTGTACCGGGATAATTACCGGCAACATCCTTAAACTTATTCAAGGCCTTGGTATTATCACTGCCGTTATAGTACACCAAACCTTCACGAAGCATGGCTTTTGGCACAAAGGAACTCATGCGATATTCCTGCGTTAACTGATTGTAAGCTTTCACTGCTTTTGCGGTTTCACCGGCTTTCACATAAGAATTACCCAATTCGAAAAGGGCATCGTCACGTAGTTTCGATTTAGGATATTTTGAAATGAATTGTTCCAGATCATTGATCTTTGCCGTTACTTTTGAAACATAACCGGTACTGATCGCTATCTGAAAAAAGGCATAGTCTGATTCTATCTCATTTATAGCAATGGCTTTGTCATAGGCCTGAATGGCGTTACGGTAATCACTCAACACAAAATAACCATCTCCCAAACGCAAATAGGCATCGTTCAAACGCAGTTTATCGCCGTTGTTTTCTTTGATAAAACTCTGGAAAAACGCCGTTGCCTGATCATAGTTCTTTTGTTTGAAATAAGCATAAGCAATATTATAATCAATGTTTTCCATTTCCGGTGTCCCCATCGCTCCCGGAAGTTGCTTGAACTGTTTAAAACCTATCAAGGCATCTTCGAAATTAGAAAGGTTATAATCGGTTTCAGCTTTCCAGAATGTTGCGCGTGCCGTAAATGTTGGATCTAAACCTTCACTTAAAGATTTATCAAAAAGAGATTTCGCCTGAACAAAATCATTTTCATTATACAATTCAATACCCCTGTAAAAAGCTACTTTTTGATAGGCTTGTTTATTTTCATAGCGTTTTCGTCCGTCTTCCAAAAGCTCCAAGGCCTCTTTATAATTTTTCGATGTGATATAAGAATCGATCAATAAGGATTCTATCTCATCCTTATAGGCACTTTTTGGATAGGCCTCCAAATATCCTAAAAGCACTTGCGGTGTGGATTGGTATGGATTACCTATTTCGTAGCTGATCTTGGCGTAATTCAACCAGGCATCTTCCTGAATTTTTAGATCGAAGGTCATTTGAGATGCATTTCTGAAGGCATTCAGTGCTTCTTGCTTTTTACCAAGATTGATGTAACTCTCCCCCAAATGATAATAGGCGTTTTGTGCCACTGCATTTTTTCCACCAACAATTTTATTAAACTCCGAAATCGCATTTTCAAAATCCCCCTGCTTGTAGTAGGCATAACCCAACTGGTAATAATCGGTGTTATTCCATTTTGCTTGTCGGTCGCGCGTTCCTTTTTTACCCTTGTATTCTTTGAGATAAGGAATCGCCGCTGCGTATTCTTCTAAATTAAAATAGCTTTCTCCAATAATTTTTGATAATTCTGAAATTTCATCCGGGTCTTCGGTACTAGCCATACGCTCTTTTGCCAGAGTGATAGCTTTTTCAAATTTTCCTAGCTTAAAATGGAGATCGGCCTGATAGTACGCCAACTTTTCCTTGTAGCGATCCTGATCACTAACCTGTTCAAAATATTCATTGGCTTCATCATAATCATCACCTTCATAAGCCATAAAACCAATGTAATACTTGGCTTGTGAACCGTATTCTTTGGAGTTTTCAACTTTGGTCAAATATTTTTTGGCATCACGAAATTTCTTGGCTGAAAATGCCGCGTAACCATGATGGAAATAATAAGCTTCTTTTTCAGCTCTGCTTAAAGCAGCTTCATCCACTTTACCGTACCATTTTAAAGCATAAGCATATTTCGAATTTTCGAAGTAATAATCAGCCACATCCAAAAATGCAGTATTGCGTTTGGTACTCGTTGGATAATCTTCTACAAATTTCTCAATCAAACCATCAGCATTTTGTTGATTTAATCGAACAGCACAATTAGCAATGTAATACGCACAATCCGAATTCAAAACCGGTTCATTCGTATCGGATTGAACCTGGCGGAACATCGATTGAGCAGCTAAATATTGCTGGTTCTTGTATAAGGTTAAAGCCTTTTGATAATCGACAAGATCACTGGTATATGCAGCGGTTTCCTGAGCTGCCATATGAAGATTAAATAGTAGGCCCAGTATAAATAAAAACGTGTGGTTTTTAAGCATTAATCGTTTTTTAGTAGTTTAAAATCAAAGATAATTAAAGCAATTGGCATTTTTAAGACCGAAATGCTTTATTAAAAATACTAACGCAAGAATCAGGCCTTAATTATATTCGCTGTTTAAAATGTTAATTTTTTGGAAAAAATAAATTACAAACTGTAACGTTCTTTTTTCGATATCACTTTTTAATAATACATTTACAACTACAAAACGGATTCCTATTTTATGTCGAAACCCATACTACAACTCAAAGATGCATCAATATTTCAAGGCGAAAGTCTTATCCTTAAGAATATCAACATTGAAATAAATAAAGGTGAATTTGTTTACCTGATTGGAAAAACGGGAACCGGTAAAAGTAGTTTCATGAAAACCCTTTATGCTGATTTACCTCTTAAGGAGGGCGAAGGTCATATTGTGGATTTTGATTTGAAAAACTTAAAAGAAAAAGATATTCCCTATCTACGCAGGAAATTAGGTGTTGTTTTTCAGGATTTTAAATTATTAACTGACCGGACGGTGAATGACAATCTCTTATTTGTTTTAAAAGCTACCGGATGGAAGGATCGCACCGAAATGGATAAACGTGTTGAAGCTGTTTTAGCCAAGGTAGATATGAAAACCAAAGGCTTTAAATTTCCCCATGAACTCTCCGGTGGTGAGCAACAGCGTGTGGCGATCGCCAGAGCTTTACTTAATGATCCTGAACTTATTTTAGCCGACGAGCCTACCGGTAATTTGGATCCTCAAACCAGTATTGAAGTTATGGAGGTTCTTCAGGATATCAATAAAAATGGTAATACTATTTTAATGGCTACCCATGATTATGCCCTACTACTGAAATACCCGAGTAAAACCTTAAAATGTGATGAGAATGAGGTATACGAGGTGGTTCAACGGAAAAGTTAAACATGTATAAGGCATTAAAAACCATATTCAAAGGTATTATTCCGTATCGGTTTTTAATTAAGAATGAATTAGTTTTTAGACGGATTTATGCATTTTTCTATTCCGGAAATACCCATCAATGTCCTGTTTGCAATAAAAAACTAAGTTCATTTGTCAGTGTAAATAATAAGGATTTATTGTGTCCTAATTGCGGTAGTTTATCAAGACACAGACGCCTTTGGGAGACTTTAATTAAGGAGAATGCCTTAAAGGGAAAGGTATTACACTTTTCACCTTCGCGATGCCTCTATCGAAAGTTAAAAAAGGTTGATGGTATAAGTTATTTCAGTTCAGATTATGCTGATGAGTTTTTAGCAGATCATACTTATGATATAACTAACATTAACCAACCGGAAAACGCTTTCGATACCATCATAGCTTACCATATATTAGAGCATATTCCTAATGATAAAAGAGCCATATCTGAATTATACCGTGTTTTAAAACCTAACGGAAAAGTTTTTATTCAAACACCGTTTAAAGCCGGCGATATTTATGAAAATGAAACCATCACATCTCCTGCAGAACGAAAAGAACATTTTGGTCAGGAAGACCATGTACGCATATACACTATTGAAGGTTTAAAGAATCGACTTGAAGATGCTGATTTTCAGGTTAAAATGACTACATTTAAATCACAGGAAAATGATGTATTTAAAGGTTTTATTTCGCCTGAAACTATTTTAATAGCTTCAAAATAATGCTTTCTATTTTAATCCCAACATATAATTCTAATATATCTGATCTTGTTATTACAATCCACCAACAATGTATTAAATGCAATATCCTATTTGAGATAATTGTATGTGAAGATGGATCGTCAAAGTTTTTGAATCAAAATGAAAACACCATCAAATCTTTACCTTTCGCAAAACTTCAGGTTTCCCAGAAAAATTGTGGAAGAATACGAACAAGACAGAAGCTTTCTGACGCTTCCAAATTTGATTGGTTATTATTTTTAGATTCAGACGTTCTTCCAAAATCCGAAAGTTTCATCAATACCTACTTGGATTACATAAACTCATCCTATGATGCCATTTTCGGCGGATTTTCATATCAAAAACAAACTTCCGCCAAAGAAAATAACTTGCGGTGGCGATATGGTAAAAAATTTGAGGAAGTAGATGCCAAAAAAAGAAATAAAAACCCATATCGGATAATAATTTCAGCAAATTTTTTAATTCGAAAGTCGGTTTTTAACTCTATAAACTCTAATATTAATTACAACGGTTATGGTTTAGACAATTATTTCGCCGCATTATTAAAGAAAAATAAATCCGAAATTCTTCATATTAACAATGAAGTTTATCATTTGGGATTGGAAACCAATGACATCTTTCTGGAGAAAACCAAGCAATCCATTAAAGTGCTTCTTGATTTATTTAGAAAACAAAAAATGAATCAACATAGCAATAAATTATTATCTATTTTTAATTTATTCAAATATTTGAAAATAAATTATTTAGCAAATTTATGCGCTATCATTTTTAGAAATAGCATCGAAAAGAATTTACTAGGCTCTCATCCAAATTTATATTTACTGCAGTTTTATAAAATTTTATTTATTTGTCATGAAGATTTGAATCAAAAAAACAATGATTAAAAAACCTTTTTTTTCAGTTATTATTTCTGTTTTCAATAAGCAACAATACATTGAAAAAACTATCTGGAGTGTGATTAATCAGAGCTTTGATGACTTCGAAATTATTATTGTTAATGATGGATCTACAGATAATAGTCTAGAGTTAATAGAAAAATTTGAAGATCCGAGGATCAGCCATTTTACCATAAAAAATCAAGGTCCTTCCCATGCCAGAAATTATGGTATCAAAAAAGCTCGTGCTGAATTCGTAGCCCTTTTAGATGGTGATGATTTATGGCATCCTATGCATTTATACACCATCTTTCAATTGATAAAAAAATTTCCAAATGCAGGTGCATATTCCAGTGGCTATAACATTCAGGTTTTCGGAAAACATATAAAAAAGACGAAATTAAATGGGATTCCAGAAAATTACATAGGTTTAGTTAAAAATTATTTTGACCATAATTTATATGATTCTGTAATAAATTCATCCGTTGCTGTTATTCCGAAATTTGTTTTTGATGACATTGGTTTTTTTAATGAAACAGTGAAATCGGGAGAGGATACTTTATTGTGGATTAAAATAGCATTGAAATACCCTTTTGCAATAAACACCATAGTTACCGCGACGATCATTAAAAATAATCAAGGTTTGTCTCAATCCAATCATTATAAAGACCGTTTACTTATTTTTGACACCTTTAAAAAAGAAGAGAAGGTAAACAAGTCATTAAAAAAATATTTGGATTTAAACAGGTTTGCACTTGTACTATTAATGAAAAGAAATAATGAAATTAAATCTGCTAAAACCTTAATTTCAGAGATGAATATGAAAAACCTTAATAAAAAACAAAAATTGATTCTCCATTTATCTCCAAAATTTTTAAGATCTCTATATACTTTAAAGCAATTTTTAGAAGAAAAAAGACTTTTTTTGTATTTGTACAGGTAATCTAAAATTGAAAAATCCTAGGTTGAAATTAAAGTTTTGTAATGCCTTATTCCATGTAATCCCGTTTCAAATTTATCCACAAATTGGCTGATTTTAATTGATTTTTTTATGAGAAGAAATAAAATAAATTTAACCAGTAATAGGTATGCAAACTCTTTGTAATCAATAAAATAAAGAGCCGCTTTGGTTCTTATAAATTTGTCTGAGCCCATATTGTTTGTTGAAAAATCCAGCGAATGCCTAACTATAAAGAAATTTTCGAACCTCATATGTAACTTTTTTATCAGTGCTTTCCTCAAAAATAAATATTCCTCGCCAGAGGGAAAATCAGTTCCTAAACCAAAATTTTCATTAAAATAGATTTTATTTCTGACGATATCTCTTCTTTTAAATGCAATTTCAATGGACGAAATTCCAGAGATATCTTTTCGACTCAATAACCTTTTTGAACTTGAAGGATACCTCTTAAATTTTGTTGGGCCAAATGTATCTATCTTAAATTTAATGATAGAAGCATCAGGAAATTTCAAAAACGTCTTTTTAATTATTTTATCGAAACCCTTTACAAACTGAACGTCGTCATCTGCTATTAAACAGACATCTCCAATTGCATTTTCAATAGCTATATTTCTACTTTTTGACAATCCAAACTCATAACTATTTATAACCCGAATATGTTTTTCATTGGATTTCAAAATTGTATTCGACCGGGTTTGATTAACAATTAAAATATGAAAGTCATTAATATTATTATTAGCAAAAATAGGATTCAAAAAAGTCAAATCTTTTCTATTCATTGTACTAATAAGAACCTCAAAAATCATATTTTTGATTTGATTTGTTTTTCACCTATAGGATTCAAATATAATCTTATCTTTTTTCAAAAACTAACTACAATCCTTTATGAGTATCGAACTCTCTGTTTTACTAATTACTTATAATAATGAATTACATATTAGAGAGACTTTGGACTCTCTTGTTCAACAATCATGTGATTTTAATTTTGAAATTGCAGTTGGAGATGATAAATCTACAGATAAAACCTTTGAAATAATAAGGGCATATGCCACTGAATATCCTGGTTTATTTAACATACAACAAAACAGATCTCAACTCGGAATATTAGGCAATTTAAAAACTACTTTAGACCGATGTAATGGCCGACTAATATTTAATTTTGATGGTGATGACATTGTTAAATCGAAGGAAGCTCTTCAAAAATTTGTAGATACTTTTAAACAAAAACCGGAAATAGGATTTGTAGATTCTGGTTACGACCGCCTTTTGAATGAAGAAAACAAAATTATACCCTTTAGTAATAGGTCGAGCATTTTTGCCTCTAAAGAAACTTACAAAAACCTTATAAAATTAGGCCAGGTTATCCCTGTAGGAATGTGCTTTAAAAAGGATTTAATATATCAATATGTAGATTTTGATTATTATATGGGTCAAAATATTACGATTGAGGACTACCCTATTTTGGTAGACATGGTAATGCATTGTGATTTTGAAAGAATTGAGGAATCGCTTCATATTTACAGGGTTCATTCCTCATCATACTCGCATAAAAAATCATTTGAAAGAATTTATTTCTTAAACAACCAAATGTTGAAACTTTTTAATCATTTTCATAAAAAATATCATTTTTCAAAATCTCTGGTAGAAACATATGTTGAAACTCACCATAAATCCGTTTTATTTAATGCCGGAAAATATGAAAATAAAAATGCTGGGAGGGAAAGTTTTAATTCGATAAAAAATAAATCAATAAGAGACTACATTCATTATTGGGCGAGCCAATACCCTATAGTGGGACGTCTGATTCGCTTGAAAAAGGCATTTTATTCAGTGCTAAAAAAATCTTTGGGATCTCGAATGTAATCTGATTCCATAAAAACATCTGAGGCAATAACTAAACATACGGAGCCAGAGGAAAAATTATTTAACTCTCTCCATACTCGATTAGGAATTAATAATCCCTGATTAGGCTTGTAAAGCGTATAGGTTTTTTTTTCGCCTTTACTATCTGATAAAAGAACATTAAAACTTCCACTTAGAGCAACCAAAAACTCAAATTGCTGTTTATGAGCATGACCGCCTCGATATGCATCACTCGGCACATCATATAAATAATAGACTCTTTTTATTTCAAATGGTAAAAATCCTTCCTCTACAATAGACAAGTTACCACGAACATCTGTTATTTTTGGTACTTCTAATATTTTAACTTCTTTAATACTCAATGGTATAGGCTTACGATTTATAAATAATTACATTTTACTTTTCCTTTTTTTCCTGAAAACATCAAATAAACCGGTATACTGATTTAATTTAATTATTGTAAATATTGTTGAAAACAAAATTAGAGAAACCAATAAAAAGTATTTCAGGACTTGGCTTTCGATTTGATTTATTAACAGCATTACGAAACACTCAAGAACGCAAAGGGTAAATAGTTTTTTAAATTTTTTATCAAAATAAAACGAATATACCTTGGTTACAACTAATTTCACAATAAAAAAATCAATAATATGGTATAATAGATAACCTACCCCAGCTCCTGTTAGACCAAAAACCCTATACCCCAAAATAACTAAACTGAACAGTATAATGTTTGATGCTAATTCGGTAATCAAATAGAGTTTAGAATTACCTTTTACAATGATAACGAATCCCATCGACCATGATACCGCTTTAAATACGATTGCTACAATTCCAAAAGTTACCATGCCTAGAACAGGTAAGAATTCTTTTGAATAAAGCAGGGTAATCAAAACTGATTTGAAACCTAAAAATAGGATAATAATTGGCGTCAAAAATAAAACGGACATAGACGCTTGCTGGTTAACCATTTTATTGATTACAACAGGATCCTTCTCGGCTTCGGCTAATCTTGGGAAGTAATCTTTACTTAAAGCATTAAAGAAAACAACAACATAGGAATGAATCAGACCGAACCCAGCATTATAGAAACCAACCTCCTTAATGCTCCCCTCCTTAGTGATATAAATCTGTATCAAATAGGCAATCAGTATTCCTGATAAACTAGCCAAACTCAACATAAATCCGAGGTTCAGCATATTTTTCGATTCAGAGAGAAATTTTTGAAAGGAAATAGATACGCGTTTAATTCTAAGCTTGTCTACAAATACTTTTGAAATTAAAAAACCGAATAAACCGGAAAATAAAATAACCCACGGAATACCCTTTTCTCCTAAAAAATAATAAAATAGAATTGTTGGGAATAAACTAAAAAAACTTGTAATTACAGATACTTTTGCTAAACTATTTAAATGCTTTAAGCCTTGTAAAATGGCAATGTTCCCGGTCGTTAACTGGTTAAATAATATGGTAATAGAAATTATCGCAAAGAATAGAGCATAATTCTCATTTCCAAATATAAAAGAACTTAACCAGGGTGAAAACACTAAACTAATTAAAGCACCCGCTATACCTGAATAGAAGGTTAATCTATTCGTTATAGTTACTAATTTCGAAACATTGTCACTATTATGATTTGTAGCTGCAATTTCTTTTACAGCACTAACATCCAAACCTAATCTGGTAATTCCTAAAATTAGATTCAAGGTAGAAGTCAACAAACCAAATATTCCAAATCCGGAAACTCCAATCAATAGTGCTGCTATTTTTGATTTAGCGATTGAAATTAAAACATTAATTACCTGTACACCACCAAAGAGGGACGTAGCTTTTATAATTTGCCTATATGAAGATTTATCAGAAATCAATTAATAAGTTATTGAAAACCAGATATCAATGAAACAATTCTATCCATTTCAAATTGCTTTAAATCTGGATGTAAGGGTAAACTTAATACCTCTTTCTGTAATTTTGATGTAATAGGCAAATCCATATTTCTGAACTCTGAGTATGCCTTTTGTTTGTGAATAGGAATGAGGTAATGAATTTGAGTTTCAACACCATTTTCTAATAGGTATCGCATAAGCGCTTTTCTTTTCTCACATTTTATTACAAAAAGATGAAACACATGGCTCTCCAAGTCTTTGAAGGTTGGCAATATTATTTTTTCTGACTTAATATTTTCGAGATAAAATTTAGCTATTTGTCGTCTTTTTTTATTTTGAAGATCTAAACCCTTTAACTTCACCTTTAAAAATAGGGCTTGAATTTCGTCTAACCGACTATTGAATCCTTTAAAATTATTTTCGTAATTCGAAACTCTTCCATAATTCCTTAAACTCAAAAGCACATTTGCTAAATCTTCATTATTTGTTGTAATGGCACCCGCATCACCCAAAGCACCAAGGTTCTTTGTGGGATAAAAACTAAATGCAGCCGCATCCGAAAGATTTCCAGCTTTTCGAATACCATTCCAAACAGCACCATGGGCTTGAGCAGCATCTTCAATAAGTAACAAATTATGCTCTTTACACATGGTTTCTAAAAGGTCTACTTCATAAAGTTGGCCATATAAATGAACACCTAATACCGCTTTAGTTTTTTTGTTTACTGCATTAAGAGCATTTTTAACATCAATATTAAATGTATTGCTGTCGGGTTCTACTAAAACAGGTTTCAATCCTGCATGACTGATTGCTAAAATAGTCGCTATATAGGTGTTAGCAGGGACAATGATCTCATCGCCTTCATTAAAATAACCTAGTATTCGATAAGCTTTTAAAATAAGATGTAAGGAATCCAGACCATTACCAGTTCCAATACAAAATTTTACACCACAAAATTTTGCAAATTCCTGTTCGAAAATCTTGACAGCATCGGACAAAATATATTGACCAGAATTTAAAAATTTTTCAAATTCAATCTTAAATTCTTCCTCAAAGGGTTTATTTATTTTCTTTAAATCTAAAAATTGAATCATATATATTTAAATTGCCTTTTTCGATTTACAAAGGACTGGATGATTAATGTCAAATCAAAAATATCATTAATCCACTTCATCAACCTTAAAAAACGGACTATAGAACACCAAAATTACAATAGTGAAATATAGGATATAACTAACAAAATGCCCTACAACCGCACCTTTTATGCCATGAAAATAATCAATAAAATAAATACTTGATAAATAAAGTGTTATAGCTAAAAAGGCTTCGGTAATTATAAAATGCCAAAACATTTTTTTAGCTAAAAACTGATAGGCAATTACAATCGATAAAATTTTAACAAAATCGCCCAGAAGTTGCCAGAAGAACAGATCTTCCACAGGTTCAAATTCTTCTGAAAAAATAAACGCTACAAGATATCTTTTAAAAATAAAAATCAACACAAATCCAACCGATAAAATAGGTATGAGTGTTTTATATATGGAAAGCGCTTCTTTTCGAATAAAATCCAAAGACGTAATTTTTGCAAATCGCGGTAAAATATATAAACCTAGTAATGAGGTGATATACATGAGGTAATATTTGGAAATTCGATTCATAGCCTCCCAAAAGCCGGCGTACTTATAACCAATATTATCAATGATGTATGATCGGATAACCAGAGCAATCAATGGCAAAATCACTGCTGTAAATAGCGCCATTAAAGAGTATGGTAACATTTGTTTTAAAAAACGTAAACTTACTTCAGAAGCTTGAATATGCCCCATTAAACTCTTTCGGTTCGTTATACCCACAAGTGTGATTAGAAAAATAATAGACTCTGTTATCACCACAGAAATTAGGGCACCATTAATTTTATTTTGATAAATTAAAAGTAAGGCAATAGAAACACTTAATACCTGCCCAATAATATTAATAACGATTAGAATTTTGTATTTGGAAAAGCCATTCATGATGCCAAACGAGAACATATTCAAGGCATAAAAGGGTAAAACAATAGCAAAAACCCGAATCACATAAGCGTAATCATTATACTCCGGAAATATCGCTTTATTAATACTCTCGGCGTTGTAATAACAAAATAGTGATGTGAGAACGGTTGCAAAAAATCCAAAATAAAAAACCGTAGAGATTGTTTTGATCAGCCCTCTAGCCTCGTCTTTAAAGTTGGCCACATACTTTACAAATCCATCATAAAATCCCAGGATGGAAATACTTTGAAATGCGCTTACAAAATTTCTTAAATTCCCAACAAGAGCCAAACCTACGGGGCCAACAAAAATCGCCAACGCCTTTGACGTTAAAATTCCCGCAATAATTTTGGTAAGTACCGAAGCTGTTTGCAGCGAAGTAATTTTAACTAGTACCTGGTTGTTTATATAATTTATTAATCGTTTCAAGTAAAATAGGACTTGTTTTTTGGGATAGCTTAATACTTCATCATGACGAGGGAATACTTTACCACCGCACTGAGCAAGCTGTAAAGCTCTCAAAGATACAAAATCATTTAATCTATGCTACTTTAAAAGAAACGAGCAGACTAAAAATTTATTTTACGCTTTTTAACGAGGTAATAACCATTTATAAGTAAAATGGCCACATTGGTTATAATTATAGGTTTTGAAACTGGAGTAAGCACAACACCGTAAGCTACGAACAACAAACATCCAAAGGCATTTACTAATCGTAATTTTTGTTCTGAGGGCATTAAAAATGAAATAAGCACGGTAGCCGTTGCAGCATAGCCCAACCAGTCTACCAATGAAATGCCCATCAAATCCATGTTAGATCGTTTTATTCCGTTTGCGCTCTACTTCTGTTAAGAAGATCTTACGAATACGAAGATGGTTCGGTGTCACCTCAACATATTCATCTTTTTGAATATATTCCAAAGCTTCCTCTAGAGAGAATTTAATGGCAGGAACAATTTTAGCTTTATCATCTGCTCCTGAAGATCGCACGTTGCTCAGTTTTTTTGTTTTAGTCACATTTACTGTCATGTCATCGCCACGAGAGTTTTCACCAATAACCTGACCTTCATAGATATCTTCACCCGGATCAACAAAGAATTTACCGCGCTCCTGTAATTTATCTATGGAATACGGAATGGCCTGACCTTTTTCCATAGAGACTAAACTTCCGTTCTGACGTTCCGGAATACCGCCTTTTAAAGGTTGATATTCTTTAAAGCGGTGCGCCATAATAGCTTCACCGGCTGTAGCGGTTAATAGTTGGTTTCGTAATCCAATGATTCCTCTGGAAGGAATAATAAACTCACAAACCATACGTTCACCTTTAGCTTCCATGCTAAGCATTTCCCCTTTTCGTTGCGTTACCATTTCGATGGCTTTACCTGAAACAGTTTCCGGTAGATCGATAGTCATCTCTTCAACCGGCTCACATTTTACACCATCAATTTCTTTAATAATAACCTGAGGTTGCCCAATCTGTAACTCATAACCTTCACGGCGCATAGTTTCTATCAATACTGATAAATGGAGAACGCCTCGACCAAAAACCATGAATTTATCAGCACTATCGGTTTCTTCAACGCGTAGTGCCAGGTTTTTTTCTAATTCCTTCATCAAACGTTCTTTGATGTGGCGAGAGGTTACAAATTTTCCATCTTTTCCAAAGAAAGGTGAATCGTTAATGGTGAACAACATGCTCATCGTAGGTTCGTCAATAGCGATAGTTTTTAAACCTTCCGGATTTTCAAAATCAGCAACGGTATCACCAATTTCGAAACTTTCTAAACCTACTATGGCACAAATATCTCCAGCTTCAACACTATCTACTTTCTTACGTCCTAAACCTTCGAAAACATGTAATTCCTTAATTTTAGATTTCACAATACTACCATCGCGTTTCACAAGTGAAATATTTTGGTTAGCCTTTAACGAACCTCGTGTTAATCGGCCTATAGCAATTCGTCCTGTAAACGATGAAAAGTCCAATGAAGTGATCAGCATTTGAGTCGTTCCTTCTGATATTTTTGGTGCAGGAATATGTGCTATAACCATATCAAGCAATGGTTCGATGTTATCCGTTTCATTTTGCCAATCGTCGCTCATCCAATTGTTTTTAGCAGAGCCATAAACCGTTGGAAAATCCAATTGCCACTCCTCTGCTCCCAATTCGAACATCAGATCGAAAACTTTTTCATGAACCTCATCAGGTGTGCAATTTTCTTTATCTACTTTATTAATCACAACGCAAGGCTTCAATCCAAGGTCGATCGCTTTTTGAAGCACAAAACGTGTTTGAGGCATCGGGCCTTCAAAGGCATCAACTAATAAAAGAACACCATCCGCCATATTTAATACACGTTCAACCTCACCACCAAAATCGGCGTGGCCCGGAGTATCAATAATGTTAATCTTGGTGTCTTTATAAACCACAGAAACGTTTTTCGAAGTAATGGTAATACCACGTTCACGCTCTAAATCATTGTTATCTAAAATTAAATCGCCAGTATTTTCATTCTCACGAAACAACTGACAGTGATACATAATTTTATCAACCAAAGTGGTTTTACCGTGGTCTACGTGAGCGATAATTGCGATATTTTTTATTGAAGCCATAATTGCTGCCTTATTTTAAGCGTGCAAAGGTAGTTATAAATAACGGATATATTACATAAATTTATTCAATGATTTTTTATTGAAAATCAACTCACTTTTAAGACTTAAAAGCAAAAAAAGCTTCATAAAAAAGATCATGGTAACAGCAATAGAAATAGTATCTTTGTGACCATAATTAACGTAACATCATTATGACGCTTCAAGACGTACCAAAGTTAAAAAATACGGATTCCAATAATTTCTTTTTACTCTGCGGTCCCTGCGCTATCGAAGGCGAGGAAATGGCTCTGCGTATTGCGGAAAAAGTAGTTTCCATAACCGATAAATTAGAAATTCCTTATGTATTTAAAGGAAGTTTTAAAAAGGCTAACCGAAGCCGAATTGATAGTTTTACAGGTATTGGTGATGAAAAGGCTTTGAAGATTTTAAAGAAAGTTTCTGAAACCTTTGATATCCCTACCATTACCGATATTCACGAAATTTCTGATGCGGCCATGGCAGCTGAGTATGTTGATGTACTGCAGATCCCGGCTTTTTTAGTACGCCAGACCGATTTAGTTGTGGCTGCTGCCGAAACAGGAAAAGTAGTTAACTTGAAAAAAGGCCAATTTATGAGTCCGGAATCCATGAAACATGCTGTGCAAAAAGTTAAGGATTCTAATAATGAAAAAGTTTGGATCACCGATCGTGGTACCATGTTTGGTTATCAGGATATGATTGTAGATTTTAGAGGAATTCCAACCATGAAACAATATGCGCCAGTGGTATTGGATGTAACGCATTCGTTGCAACAGCCAAATCAAAAGGCCGGGGTAACCGGTGGCCGTCCGGATATGATCGAAACTATAGCCCGGGCAGGCGTGGTAAATAATGTGGATGGCTTATTTATTGAAACACATTTTGATCCTGCTAACGCGAAAAGCGATGGCGCCAATATGCTTCATTTGGATAATTTGGAAGGGCTCTTAACCCATCTTACAGCCATTCGTAAAACGATCAATACTTTTTAAATTAATCATTTATTGATAAAAAAAACCCATCAATTTCTCGATGGGTTTTTATTTTTTTGTAATTCAGTTTAGTTATTTAGGTACATCATTAAACCTGAAAAATCCCCGTAACCCTGTTGGTAAATAATTTTACCATCCTTATTGAAGTCGTAAGACTCATAAATTTTTAAAATTCCTGATTTTGCCTCGGTTGAATCGGTAGCCGGTAAGGTTACTTTCCAGGCCCCGTAATAACGCACAGAGCCATCAGGTTCTTTAGTATCCGGATTCACTCCCGGAAGAAAAGATGGCGGGCTATTCAATAGTTCAAAATCATAACGCGCTAACATTTCCTTATCACTATTCATAGCCGCATCACTCATAATCATTACCGTATCCTCTTTAGCACCAAAATAGGTGTTTAAGGCCACAGCAGAATCAGCATAAACGCTGTAATCAGGTTTTTCATCTTGCCAGCTCTGAAGGGATTTCATTACTGTTTCTGAATTTTTAGTAAATAAATCATCCATGGTGGTGTCGGGTTTTGGTTGGCAGGCCATCAATAGCAGCACCAAAAAAATGGTGGAATACAAAATTTTCATAATCGTTTGGTTTGAATTGTTAATAACGGTCTAAGATAATATATTTTATTGAGAACAAGAGAGTTATAATAAAATATTATTAATCAAAACCAAAATAAAATTTTGTGTCTGGCAATGCTTATTCTGTTCTGTTTTTTTCCTGAACTCTGCGCACAATATTAGCCGCAGCTCCGCGCGTAACAAAACGATGCAGAGATGCCAGAAACTTGTTTAAAATTCCCGGAATAGCCACTGTTTTACCTTTTAGCATTGCTTTGTAACCATATTCCGCGACCTCTGATGAGGATGCCATATTAAAATCAATTTTATTTTCTGAAGATTCATCTGCTGCTTGTTCTGAAACCACTTGTTGAAATGCTGTTTTTGTAGGACCCGGGCAAAGCACGGTAACGGTAACTCCGGTGCCTTTAAGCTCATTGGCAATAGCCTCAGAGAACGATAATAAATAAGATTTTGAGGCATAGTATATCGCCATTAAAGGTCCTGGTTGAAACGCCGCCAAAGAAGAAATATTCAAGATTTTTCCTGAGTTCCGGGAAACCATGTCGTCCAGAATCAATTTTGTAAGATGCGTAGAGGTAATGATATGCAAATGAAGCATATCGAGTTCCCGCTTCCAGTCTGTATTATGAAAAGATCCGAAGAGGCCAAACCCGGCGTTGTTTATTAAAACATCTATAACCTGATCATCCAAAGCGTCTTTAATCTCGGCTGCTACGTTGGGTTGACTCAGATCCTTTACCAAAAGTTTTACAGCAATATCATAGGATTTTTCCAGCTCTACCCTAACTTTTTTTAGGTTGTCTGCATCAATATCAATCAGAATTAGGTTATGCCCATCATTAGCAAGTAATTTTGAAAATTCATATCCTAATCCAGATGCTGCTCCGGTAATTAAAGCGGTTTTTGTCATGGGGTAATTTACAAATAAGCTACGAAACTATTCTTTTCAGGTTGGAAAACCCAAAAATGTATGATTGTTTTTCAGAATAAAAACAACTGTGGGTTCTTTAAATACAAAATAAAGCTACTCCTTCCCATCCACATAATCCTGAAGGTAGGTGAATCGTGGTGTAAGCAAACCATTTTCAGTGACTTTAGCACGCTGTAAAATGCCATCTTTATCATCATTAAAAAAGGCCGGCAAAACGTTTTTCAAAAACTGCTCGCCAAAACCTTCACTGGCATCCTGCGGTAATTCGCAGGGTAAATTGTCGACAGCCATAACTGTAATGGCGTTATTGTTGTTGAAATCGGTTTCAGATTCGGTTTGAGGATCGTAACCGTAAATAGGTTCTGCAATGGTTGAAGGACGAATGGTCGTAGCCACCGGACCATCGATGTCGCAACTGATATCGGCGACAACTTTAATGTTAAAATCGGGTGACTTTACATCCTCCCGAGTGTATAAAAATGGCGCACCATCGCCATAAAAATGACCTGCAATGTAAAAATCAGTCACTTTAGCCAAGCGCATAAAATCAGACACATAGGCTTCAGGGTGTACAAAGAAATCCTTGTTATCTAAAACCTGATGATCAATGCGTTTGTTGTATTCAAGCACATCGGCATTGCAATACACAGGTTCGTTATAGGTATTATTAAGATACTCCTCTACACTAACTTTCTTAATGTTCATAGCATCGAGCATTTCCATAGCACCTTTTGCAACTTTTCCGCTTCCTGTGAGTAAGATCTTAATATTCGGTACCTCGATATTTTGAAGCTGTTCAATAAGTTCTGCCTGATTGGCAAGTGTTCCGGCTTTTGGTAAATTCCAGGATTTATAGCGCAATCCCCAGGCACGAAAACCATTATAGGCTCCAACAATACCGGCATAACGCCCGAAACCAATAAGGCGATAACCTTTGTAATTGGTAATCGTCTCATGATCGTAGAGCACAATATTCTTGTCTAAAATAGCGCGAAGCAGGTCGCGATTATAGGGTTGTTTTTTGATGGTATGCGAAAAGAAAAAGTATTGTTTATTAGGAATGAGGGCATCCATTGGGACCTCTTTGACTCCGATTAAAACATCACAATCACTCATATCTGTACTAACTTCCAAGCCTTCCTTCTGGTAGGCTTCATCCGGAAACACACGAATGTCTGAGGATTCGACTTTGAATTTAGCTTCAGGAAACTGGTTTTTAGCTTCTGCTAGTTTTTTAGGGGAGAAAACCACACGCCGATCCGGTGGGTTTTTGCGTTCTTTAATGATACCAAAATTGATGCTCATAAATGCCTGTAATTTTTATGTTACTTTGGCAAAGATACATACTTAAAATGTTTCTACAGATTTAAGAAACCTATGATTTTGGAATGGTTTTATAAATGAAGAAATCGGCGTTTTCACCTTTGAACTGATTGATCTTTTTAAAGAGTCCGCTATTAATTACAGCTTGATGATGCACGGCATTCTTGTAAATCAGGGTTAAATCTCTTGGATTATTTTTAAGCGATTTTTTGATATTTTCAAGAACGGGATGAAGCGTTGCCAGCCCGAAAGGATTAAACAGGTAAACGTAATTGATATCGTCGAGATCCTTGAACGCAGCAGCATCTCCTTGAAAAAGTTGAATGTGGTGAAGTTTGAGTTTTTTGATGTTTTTTTGAGCAATTTTATAAAGGAATTCGGAATACTCAACGCCAACTATTTTCTTAAAGGGAAAGTTGGCCATTTTTATTAGGGCGCCACCTTTGCCACATCCAAAATCGATAATACTGTCGTTGGAGGTAATATTGAGGTTTTTTAGTGTTTTAACCAAAAATGAATTTCCCGAACTTTCATATAATACGGGCTCTGCACTTTGGGGGATATTTAAATCGGCTTGTCGAACATTCTTATAAGTTTCCAATCCGCGAAGTTTCTGCCCCACGATGATACTTAATCGCTCCAGGGAATAGCGTGGATTTTTAATGACGTAACGCACGAGTCTGACTAAAAATGGTTTTGTATTGGCGGACATTACGTATGTTATTGATTAATAGCGGTTAAAAAGATAATAAAATTTAATTTATGAACTGACATCTATAGGATACTGGTATGCTTTTTGCTTTATAATTGTGGCTGGTGAAGGCAAAAATCTAGATATTTTTGATACCTTTGCAGCCCGCGTTAGGGATAGTAGCGAAAAGCCCACAGCGCTTAGCGCGAGGACTTGCAGCGGATAGCCCGACGGCCGCGCCCAAAAGCGCGGGCGTAACGCCCAAATACTTACTATTGAATTGGGGTCGACTGGTTTTGACAGCGAGAATAATTGAATGGTAAGCACGCCGTGTAATGGTTTTGAAACACGTAAAAGGCTAGACCGACTTTTTAAACGGCGAGAATAACTACGCTTTAGCTGCCTAATCTGAATTATAGTAGGATGGGCCTAGTTCCGTAAGACGGAAAAGCTAAATGTCTCCGGAAAGCCCTGGTTAGTGGCGTTCCTTTTAGAGGCATCGTAAAAATTAACCAAGGTGTTGTGGCGCTTTGACGCAACACCGAGATTTAGAAGCTAAGTTGTGAGTAGGTTGTTTTCCGCCAGCTTGCAACCGACAATTCAAGCGAAAACTAAGCGTGTAGAAAGCCCTTTGGTTACTTGTTTGGACGAGGGTTCGAATCCCTCCGACTCCACGAATGCATTGTGCAATTAGAAAAAACGCTCGAGGTTACTCGAGCGTTTTTTTGTTAGGCCCTGAAACAAGTTCAGGGTGACAGCACAAAATTCAAGTTGATAATTACAAAGTCAGATTGAAAAATAAGCTTGTCATGCTGAACTTGTTTCAGCATCTGGCTTACGTTAACAAGAGACCCTGAAACGAATTCAGGGTGACAGCAATTGGCTCAGGGTTACAGCAAGGGTTACAAGATGATGGTTACGAAGCCATATAAAACCAAGGCTTGTCATGCTGAACTTGTTTCAGCATCTGAATTACAATATCAAGAGACCCTGAAACGAGTTCAGGGTGACAGCAGGAATCTTATAGCAAAAACCTAAAGCTTGTCATGCTGAACTTGTTTCAGCATCTGGCTTGCTCTACCTTTAGACCCTGAAACGAGTTCAGGGTGACAAAGACACAATTTTAATTGAGTGATTTTTTAATCAACTATTTTCAGAACAACATTTTTTATTTCACTTTCATATCTAAACATTTACTATATTGGTTGTCAGAACAGTATCCCTAAGACCTGATTCGTAGTTTAAATATTGATGCCATCCTGAATGGTTTGAATATTTGCAATACACAAACTAACTAACCAATCAACAACCACTATGACTCAGGTAGGAAATCCCTTTGCCCCTTTACAAGATTCTGACCGTATTCAATCCCTCGATGTGATGCGCGGTATTGTACTTTTCGGTATTTTAATAATGAATATTAACGGTATGGGCCTGGCCGGAGCCTATATGGATCCTACGGTTTCGGGCGGCGCGACCGGTTGGGATCTGGTAACCTGGATAACCTCCAGCCTATTATTTGAAGGTACCATGCGCGCTCTTTTCTCGCTGCTTTTCGGTGTGGGTGTATTTATACTTTTGGATCGTCTTGAAAAGAAAGGCGCTGGCATGGAAGGCGCTAATATTTATTTCAGAAGAATTATCTGGTTATTGGTGTTTGGCCTTATTCATGGCTACCTCATCCTGTGGAGCGGTGATATTCTTTACAATTACGCGCTTTTCGGTTTTATCGTGTTTCCGTTTCGAACTTTATCTCCCAAAAAACTTATGCTAATTTTTGTTTTTTTGATCGCTGTCGGAACACTTTGGGATTACCTGGATTACCGAAAGGATGTCAAATTCATGGATCAACTTGAATTAGCCCGATCCAATGAAATGGCAGGAAAAGATTTGACCAAAGAAGAAACTGCTGCCTTAAAAAAGTGGGATGACATTCAGGAACAAAGATCACCCGAAGCCATAAAGGAATACAATGAAAGTATGCGCCAGAGCTATTTTAAAGTGGTAGTATTTAATGCACCACACTTCACTGAAGATAATGAAAAATTTCCTTATCGCTATGATCTTTGGGATGTGCTTAGTATGATGCTCCTGGGTATTGCTTTATTTAAATTAAATATTCTTTCCGCTGAAAAGTCTTATAAATTTTACGCCTTAATGGCCATTATAGGCTATGCCGTGGGTCTTTCGATAAATTATTATGAACTCAAAACGGTTTTGGATAGCGATTTTTCATATTTGGGCTTTTCACAATCTTTTGCAACCTATCAATTAGGTCGTGTTCCTGTGGCGATTGGCCATATTGGACTTATTATGCTTTTTTGCAAACTTCCCATGATCCATTGGCTCAAGAAAAGTCTGGCTGCAGTTGGTAAAATGGCACTTACAAATTATATCATGCACTCAGTTTTTGCCTTATTCATTTTTACAGGAGCCGGCTTTGCCATGTTTGGCAAATTACAACGTCATGAATTGATGTACATTGTTTTTGGTATTTGGATCTTCCAGTTAATTGTTAGTCCGATTTGGCTCAAATATTATCGCTTCGGCCCTTTGGAATGGCTTTGGAGGAATTTGAGTTATTTGAAAGTTCATAATTTAAAGAAGAACAGTAAGGAATAATAAGATCTAAAAGAGTTGTTGTTGTAATTATAGAATTGAAATGCCAAACATTTACTATCTTGGTATAGCAAAACATGCTAATCTAGATCACCAATACCAACCATTAAAGCATGCTAAAATTATTTCGTAACCTGCGTAAAAGGTTACTTTCAGAAAGTAAATTCAGTAATTATATCCTCTATGCCATAGGTGAGATCGTACTTGTTGTAATTGGAATTTTGATCGCTTTGAGTATCAATACTTGGAACGAAAACACAAAGAACAAAGCTTCGGAAAATGCTTATTTAAATGATCTTGTTAAAGATTTCGTAATAAATTTACAACTGTCCAATAGAAATATAGATAAAATCGAGAAGACCATTCCTAAACTTATTGCGCTTTTAGAACAGTCGGCTATGGAAGCTCCAACAATAGCATTAGACTCCCTAAATGCTGCATTCACGTTGATCAATGATATGCCTTCTTACAATAGTACAGATAGGGTTTATAACAATTTAATAGGATCTGGTGATTTCAAATTAATTTCCAATGCTGAACTGAAAAAAGAAATCGGAAATTATTATAAAGCCGTAGACCTCGTAAAATTGGTGCAAAATACTCATGAATTGGAATTGGTTAACTCCTTCCAACCCTATATCATGGATCACTTAGATTTTCAAGCCGTGACCCTGTTACGGGTCAATGATTTTCCTATACCACCTGCTGTTGAAGAAAATAAGATCCTCGATGTTCTAAAAGATCGGAAATTCAGAAATATTATTACCTTGAAGTTAACTATTTTAACCGATCTGTTGCACCAAAATAGAAATCTCGAAAAAATAAATTCAAGAATTGTTAGGCTAATAAAGGAACAAATTCAGTCTTAATAAGAAGAATTATGAAAAAAGTAAAACACCACTTTCTAATAATTATTTTTTTCTGCCTGCTTGGTTGTGCTCAAAACCCTAAAAAAATATCCATTCTTGGCGACTCCTACTCCACGTTTGAAGGTTATGTATATCCTGAAACAAATATGTTATGGTATTTTAAGAATCCGAGAAACGGTACCGACGTGAATTCAGTAGAACAATTATGGTGGTATCGGTTTATTCAGGATCACAACGATCAATTAGAGGTAAATAATTCTTTTTCAGGTTCTACCATTTGCAACACAGGATACAATCGTATGGATTTTTCCTGCTGTTCCTTCACCGCGAGAATGGATAATCTCGGAGATCCGGATATCATTTTTATTTTTGGTGCGACTAATGATGCCTGGGCTGGTTCCCCGTTGGGAGAATTTCAATATGCCAACTGGACCAAAGCTTCATTATATCAATTTCGACCTGCCATGGCCTACATGCTCGATTACATGCTTAATCACTACTCCAAGACAAAAATATATTTCATTTTAAATACCGAATTGAGTGATGCCATTGATGCGTCAGTCAAAACCATTTGCGCCCATTACAAAATAGACTGTATCGAATTAAAGAATATTGATAAAATTGCAGGGCATCCTTCAGTTAAAGGGATGGAGCAAATTAATCAACAGATTTCAGCATTTATTGATAACCAATGAAACGCATTCAAGAAATAGATGCCCTTCGCGGCTTTGCTTTATTTGGAATCATCCTAACACACATGTATCAGGGTTATTTAGCGAGTTCAGTACCTGCTGAATATTTTGGTTATAACCTGATGTATCCCATCGACAATGTTTCACGTTGGATCGTTCGAAATTTATTTTCGGGGAAATTCTATGCTATTTTCTCGATGCTTTTTGGATTAAGCTTTTATTTGATCTTAGATCGAAAACAAAACTCGAGTCCGCTGAAATTCGCCTGGCGTTTAGTGCTACTCTTCGTGATCGGTTACATGAACCATGTATTTTATCGTGGAGATTTCCTTGTTGTTTATGCTATTTTCGGATTTGTTCTATTACTCGCCAGACCGCTTCCTTCAAAATACATTCTCCCAATAGGTTTATTTCTTGCTTTGAATGGGCCTAATATTATTATTCAAGGTCTCAATCTTTTGGAATTTCCGCTTCAATTAAATTGGTATATCCCCATGGGCCCCAGTCCTGCACAAGCCAATAACACTTATTTCGACCTAATACTTCATGGTGATCTAAAAAGTGTCATGGTATCCAACGGAACTATTGGTATTATAAATAAATTCAACTATTTGGTTCATAGTGGACGCTTTTGGGTAGTCCCCGGGCTTTTCCTTTTAGGCCTTTGGATTGGACGACAAAAATACCATGAGCGGTTGGACCAACTGAAATGGGGTAATATCATACTGATTTCTGCCTCTATTGGAATTCCTATGGTATTTATACACTTTCATTTTTACACCGCCGATCATTCACCTTTTGTTCGTTTTATCGCCTTTATTGCTCAGGAATTGTCTAATATTTTCATGCCACTACTTTATATAGGATTGATTTTCCCTTTCTTTAATTGGAATTTCACGCAAAAATTATTGAAATTTTTGGTTCCTGTTGGTCGTATGGGATTAAGTACCTACGTGATCCAATCGCTTTTCGGTATAATTATTTTTTACGGTTATGGACTGGGTTTATTTTTGAAAATATCAGCAACTTTGGCGATCTTATTAGGTGTTGCTGTTTTTGCGATTCAAACGATCTTTAGTGTTTGGTGGTTCAAACGATTTAAATATGGCCCTTTAGAATGGCTCTGGCGTAGTGGAACGAATTTAAAATGGCAAGCCATGAAAAAGTAGTAAATTGGAAAACATTTAAAATCATTTCGAATGAAATACTTCATCTTTATATTTTTAATTATGGCGTCTTGTAAACAGTCCTCAGAAAAAAATTCCGAAACTTATAAAACAATTCACAACAGGGCGATTGTTATTGATACGCATAATGATATTCTTATGAAGGTCTTGGAAGATGGCGTTAAATTCGATGACGATCTTACCGGGATTACACATAGTGATCTGGATCGTTGGAAAAGAGGCGGACTTGATGTTCAGGTATTTTCTGTGTATTGCGACGGTACAGCAAAAAATGCCTATGATTATGCCAACAGACAAATAGATTGGCTAGATGCTGTTGTTAATCGCAATCCTTCAAAAATTATGAAGGTTTTTAATGCATCAGAACTTTTATCCGCTGTAAAAACCGGTAAAATAGCCGCAATAATCGGGGTTGAAGGTGGTCATATGATCGAGAACGATCTGGATAAATTAGATAGTTTGTACCAGCGCGGTGCTCGTTATTTAACATTAACCCACAATACCTCAGCAGATTGGGTAAGCAGTTGTGTAGACCAAACGGAACGTCCTGAAATACCAAAAGGCTTAACTGATTTCGGCAAAGCTGTTATTAAACGCATGAATAATTTAGGCATGTTAGTAGATGTAAGCCATGCCGGAGAACAAAGTTTCTGGGACGCGATCAATACTTCAACCAAACCTGTTTTTGCTTCTCACAGTTCGGTCTACAGCCTTTGTCCACATCCGCGTAATCTTAAGGACGATCAGATCAAGGCCATTGCTAAAAAAGGTGGCGTGATTCAGATCAATTTCAATCCCGGATTTGTTGATGCGTCTTTTGAAAAGAAAGAACAAGACTTTTTGGAAAAGCATAAAACAGAACATGATTCCTTAATGGCGAGCCTGCAAGATGAATGGCTTGTAAAATTTCAATTATATAAAACCTATGCCGATGAGGCTGAACCTATCCGACCTCCCCTTTTTAAAGTGATAGACCACATTGATTACATTGTTAATTTAGTAGGTGCTGACTACGTTGGAATAGGCTCAGATTTCGATGGTATAACACTTACCCCAAAGGAACTGGATGATGTTACTGCTTATCCTAATATAACCAGGGCTCTGGTTGAACGTGGCTACAGCGAAGCCGATATAGATAAAATATTGGGTGAAAATTTTATTAGAGTTTTAAAAGCCAACGAGAACAATTAAAAGATGGTTAAATCGAGTTCTGCCTTCGTTGATTCCAAGCGACATTTTAAAATTTTAGATGCGCTGAGAGGTGTGGCTGCGATAGTCGTGGTTTTATTCCATGTTTTGGAATTCTATTCCGGTGGTGACCACGTGAAGCAAATTATTAACCATGGATATTTGGCAGTAGATTTCTTTTTTATGCTCTCAGGTTACGTTATGGCCCATGCTTATGACGATCGTTGGAGCACTATGACCTACAAAGATTTTTTTAAACGTCGTGTTATCCGATTACATCCCATGATCATTATGGGTATGACCATCGGGGCTTTACTTTTTTATTTTGGTGAAAGCAACATGTTTCCAAAAATAGCGGATACTTCCACCTGGCAGCTCATTTTAATAACACTTATTGGATACACCCTAATTCCTGTTCCGCCTTCCATGGATATTCGCGGTTGGAATGAAATGCATCCATTGAATGGTCCTGCATGGTCGCTCTTTTTCGAATATATTGCAAATATTCTACACGCTTTTATCCTGAGAAAACTATCAAAAATTCTTCTAGGAGTTTTCGTAGTATTGGCAGGAATTGCATTAATTCACCTGGCTGTTAGTAGTCCGCAAGGTGATATTATTGGAGGTTGGTCTTTAGAACCCGAACAATTGCAGATTGGCATCACACGTTTATTATTTCCTTATATGGCTGGGATGTTGTTACGAAGAACCATTAAAATTGTTCGCACCAGAAGTACTTTTTTTATCTCTAGTTTACTCCTTATCCTCATGTTATGTATCCCTCGGATTGATGGCTATGATAACCTTTGGGTTAATGGTTTATACGATGCTTTAACGGTAATCCTGATCTTTCCAATAATCATTTATTTGGGAGCTATTGGCGAAATAAAAGATAAGATCTCAGAAAGGGTCTGTACCTTTCTGGGAGATATTTCATACCCGATTTACATCATTCATTACCCCTTTATTTACGCTTTCTATGCCTGGCTAATCACCGAAGAGATCCCGATAGAAATAGGCTTTTGGACAGGTTTAGGCCTTGTAATCTTTATGATTATACTCTCATACGCCATATTAAAACTTTATGACGAACCAGTTCGGCGTTGGCTTTCCAAACGTTTCATGAAAAAATAAAAGAATCATATTCAAAAATTACCTATTTTCGCGAGCCTTTTAATGATATGATTTACAAGGGTGTAAATTGTGTTTGAAACATATGAAACGTTGATCGAAGGCCTTTTGGAAAAAGGTTTTGGATCCGTAGACCACTGGTTGAGTTCTGAGGAGCTGGTTGGTCTTCGAAAATCGTTACTTCTGCATTACGATAATGATCTATTTCATTCCGCAGGCATTGGCAACAAAGAAAATCTTCAGATGATCAAAAAAATTAGAAATGACCATATTTATTGGCTAGATGCTTCAAAAGCCAATGTGTATGAAAAACAATTTCTTCAAAAAATAAATGACTTTACAGATCATTTAAATCGTACGTGCTTTGCCGGAATTCATTCATTCGAATTTCAATACGCAGTTTATGAACAAGGCTCTTTTTATAAAAAGCATATCGATCAGTTCCAGAATGATGATAAACGCCAATTTTCGATTGTTTTTTACCTAACCGAAGCATGGCAACCCGGTGATGGTGGTGAATTACTTTTATTTTCTGACGATGTCGTAACTACTATTCAGCCGGTACCGGGTAGGATGGTTTTTTTTAGAAGCGACTTACCTCATGAGGTTCTTACTAGTAACATTCAACGCCTGAGCTTAACGGGTTGGATGAAATCGATTTAATATTAAAATTTTTTTTCTAATTCAGTTTTTCCTATTTTACATCGTAAACAGTTTAAAACTTTAGTAAACGTTTGATATGAATCGCACAGTTCTCCTTATATTTCTTTGGATACCTTTTTTGGTTTTCTCCCAATCACCTACAAAATTTACAGGATTCCATCCAGGAGCAGACTGGCTTGCTGATGACGGAAAAGTCATTGATTGTCATGGCGGGAATATAATTTATGTCGATTCTTTAAAAACGTATTATTGGTATGGCGAACATCGTGGTGAACCTCGAGGAGCTTCCTGTTATTCTTCCAAAGATCTATATAACTGGAAAAATGAAGGTGTTGTAATTGAAAAAGATACTATCGAAACTTTCGAACGTCCTAAAGTAATCTACGATTCTAAAAATGATCGTTATGTGATGTGGTTCCATTATGATGGAAACAGATATCAGATCGCCGAACTGGGAGTTGCCGTAAGTAAAAGTCCAACCGGACCTTTTGAACTTAAGGATCATTTTCGTCCTAACGGTCATGAATCACGAGATATTGGAATGTACATCGATCCAAAAACTAAAAAAGCATACATTGGCTACGCTGCAGACCACACAAACCGCACCATTCGCATGGTTGCCCTGGCTGATGATTACCTGAGTCTTACGGAAAATGACGTGGATATTAATGCCCATTGTGAAGGTCCGGGTATCCTTAAATATAGGGATACTTATTTCTTATTAACTAGTGGATGTTCAGGTTGGAAACCAAACCCGGCAACATATTATACCGCAACAAATATTATGGGACCATATTCGAGCCATGGTAGTCCGTTTATAAACGACTTGGAAAACAACTCTTTTAACTCACAACCGTGTTATATTTTTAAGGTTCCCGGTTTTAAAGATGCCTATATCTATATGGCAGATCGTTGGAATGGTGGTGGCCATCCTGATTCACAATACGTTTTTCTTCCCATTTTTATCACGGAATCCGGAAAAATGGAACTGCGTTGGTATGACGAATGGAATTTAAGTATATTCAACAGAAATTAAAATCTGTAAATAGTAGTATTATCTTCAGGAGTCGAGCACTTTTTTAGCAGACTCAAATTCTTCCTGACTTATTTCCCCTTTGGCAAACCGCCGCTTTAAAATTTCCAGAGGCTCTTCATTTTTTGAAGGTTTCAAGTAAAAAAATAACAGCGTAACAAACACGAATGCTATGATGATACTACCAATAACCCACCACCAAAAATGCATACCTCCCATATGATTATAAAAATGATTCATCATAATTAAAATTAGTTGTTATTTGAGCTATTCATCATATTAGATCTCATCATATTCAAGGTGTTTTCCATACAATCGTTACTCATCATCCCTCTATTGTGCATCATTTGCATCATATGGGTCATCATCGCTTTGTTGGTCAACATTTGAGTCATCATACTTTTCATCATCGTACTGTCCTTCATCATGGTATGCATACCGCCACCACGCATCATGTTGCCCATCATCATATGATTACCTTGCATCATACCCATGGCATGTTCACTGCTTTGCATCGTATTCATAAAAGACATCATATAATCATGGTTATCCACGATATTCTGAAAAATCTCTTGTCTCGTATTTTCGTTTTCAAGAAGTTGTGCCGTGTCAGGTTTTTGAGCACAACTATTAAAAAGTAATAATCCCGAAATTGAAATAATCATTATTAAGGTTTTCATAATAGTTATTTTATAGGTTGAACATTGTATTAAACTAACCCAAAAAGGTATATCATTCAGTAGGGATTTAAAATGACCTGGATCATTAAAAATGAGAATTCTTAGCTATTCAAATTAAGAATGCAAAAAGTGATTATAAATTTTTACCCGGGCATTTTGTATCTTAGAGACGAAAGTAAAACCTGTGATGCTCTAATTTTTATTTTTCTCTAATTGAAGTTAAAGTAGGTTTCGAAACAAACATCAACCAAAATAATCGCAAATGAATCAACAAAATACTTCTGCAAAACCCCTGTATCCTCTTGGACTTCTACTCCTACTCTTGAGTTTGCAACATTGCAAGGCCAAACAAACAGCTACAATGACCAGTGAAGCTAAAACCTTCGAAAATCCTGTAACCTATCAAAATGATATTGCTCCTTTAATGGAACTTAAATGCACACCCTGCCATTTTCCTGACAAGGGTAAAAAGAAATTTCTCGATACCTATGCAGCCGTAAAGAAAAATATTGATGATATTCTTCATAGAGTTCAGCTTCCTACAACTGACAAAGAATTTATGCCTTTTAAAATGAAAAAGGATCCGTTAACCGAAGCTGAATTAAAATTGATGAAAGATTGGGTTACACAAGGGATGCCAAACTAATCGAATGAAAAACGAAACCAAAAATAACTGGAATTGGCCTGAATCACTGGATGCATTAAAGGCAGCACCTGAGCATCATAAACTCCTATTAGAAAATGATTCCGTTCGAGTTTTAGACACGCTTATAAAACCTGGAGATATCACCAAGGTGCATACCCATAAATGGCCGGCAACCTATTATATTTTAAGCTGGTCAGACTTTGTACGTCGCGATGAAAATGATCAGGTTGTTTTAGACTCGCGAAATCTGGAATCACCTCCCAAGTTACATACCGCCTTGTGGTCCGAACCGCTTCCACCGCACACCCTTGAAAATGTAGGTTCAGCAGACATCCATCTTATTAGTGTTGAACTAAAAAACTAGAACTCATGTACACTAAAAAATTTCAAATTATAGCCCTCATTTTACTTATTTTTTTCTCCTGTAAAAACGAAACCAAGGACTATGTGTTTTCTTTAAGCGGAACTCTTAATAACCCTTCGTCAGAAGGCGTGGTGTTGTATCAGGCTACAGACCTTTCTCAGAAAAAATTTGAACCTGTAGATACCCTTCAAGTAAATCCGGATGGCACTTTTTATGAAACCTATAAATTACAGCCCCATTATTACAACTTAAAAGTGAATGATTCTACTACTATTGATATAATTGCTGATTCCCTTCAAGATATAATTATCACACCGAAAGCAACTGATGGTTACGACATTACGGGATCTCCAGACACAAAATTATTTGAAGATTATGAAGCTTTTAGAGCCAAAGTTCTGCAAACAAAAGTGTATCCTTTACGTGGACAATTATATCAGTTACTCAGACAAAAAAAACCGGAAAATGCTGAAAAAATTGCAACTTTAGGAAAACGGGTTGAACATGCTGAAGCTTCCTATCGCGATACCCTGATAAACGCAGTAAAGCCTATGGGAACTTCTTTGGCTATTTATCCAACTACCTTGCGTTGGAATGGGGATAAAGACCTGGAATTTTACAAATCGTTGGCTACTCAATTTGCTAAAGAACATCCCGGTTTGGATATTACAAAACGCATCCAGAAAAAAGTTAAAATCATGGAACAGGTTGCCGTGGGCGGAAAAGTGGCTAATATCTTAGCTCCTGATTCGTCAGGAACACTCCAACCTCTCGATAAAAATCTTGGAAAATATACACTGATCGATTTCTGGGGAAGTTGGTGCGGACCTTGCCGCTCCGAAGCAACGCAACTCGTACAAGTATATGGTCAATACCACGATCAAGGCTTTAACATCTTCGGCTATGCCGTAGAACGCGATAAAAATCGTTGGAAAAGCGCCATTGAACAAGACCAACGAACCTGGGTGAATGTATCCACACTGGATTGGTACTCCAACCCGATTTGCGCCAATTACGGAATTACAGCCTTACCCAAAAATTTCCTTGTAAATGATGATGGGGTAATTATTGCTAAAGATCTTCATGGCGAGGCTCTGGACAGTAAATTAGCAGAACTATTTTCAAACTAAAAAGATTTACTCTCCCCTCTGGAAAATAGCCTGATTAAACCAGGTAGTTCCGCGTAATTTCGTAAATTAGATATGGAATTTCGTTTTATTCAAACGGTTCTATCTTTAATTATGGGACTCTATAACACATATGTATTACCCAAAATAATTGACTGGGCGTGTAAGCAAAAACCCAACAGACGTCAGCGGGAAAAAGTTGTGCCCTTAGCCACCGGAAATGTTCTGGAAATTGGCATCGGATCCGGGTTAAATTTACCTTACTACGATCCTGCAAAAGTAAAACACCTACTGGCTATCGATCCTGCTCAGGAAATCTGGGATATGCATCAGGAAAATACGGAAACTTTGGCATTTGATTTTGATTTTGTTCAGGCTTCCGCCGAAAATATTCCTGAAGACAACAACAGTTTCGACTCGGTTGTATTAACCTACACCTTGTGTTCGATTACAGAATTAGAGAGCACTTTTGAAGAAATACGCCGCGTATTAAAACCGCGGGGTTCGCTGATTTTTTGCGAACATGGAAAAGCCCCCGATAAAGCCGTAGAAAAATGGCAAAAAAGGATAAACCCTATTTGGAGTCGGCTTGGAGGCGGCTGCCGTTTAAATAAAGACATTCCTAAAATCATAAGGGAAAATGGTTTTAAACTTGAGACCTTAACTGAGATGTATATTCCCGGTTGGAAGCCGGCGAGTTACAATTATTGGGGCACAGGTAAACCACACTAAAATTCAAATAAAAATAATGACACATTCTTATCATATACATGGAATGACCTGTTATGGTTGCCGAAATCATGTTGAAGATGTACTTTCAAAAGTTGAAGGCGTCAAAGAGGTAAACGTTGATCTATCGAAAGCAGAAGCAACCATTACCATGGACTCTCATATTCCTTTGGAAAAATTTCAAAAAGCCCTTCAAGATGATGGTGGGACATACAGTATTCATCATTTAGACGATCATCATCAAGGCGATATAGAACCTTCAACTACCAACAATAATAGCGGAACAGGTGTTTTTTATTGCCCGATGCATTGCGAAGCTGATAAAACCTATAATAAACCTGGTGATTGTCCTGTATGCGGTATGCCTTTAGTTGAAGAGCAAACCTCAACTTTACAAAATAAACAACAATGGACCTGCCCAATGCATCCCGAAATTGTAAAAGACGCCCCGGGTGCCTGCCCTATTTGCGGTATGGATCTGGTTCCTAAAAAAGCGGATAGCTCAGCTGAAGAAAAAAGCTATAAAGCTTTGCTTAAAAAATTTAAAATCGCTGTGGGCTTTACATTACCCATTTTCCTGATCGCTATGAGCGATATGCTAAAACCAAATCCTTTATTTTTATTAATGAAGCAAACCTACTGGAACTGGGTACAATTTGCCTTATCACTTCCGGTAGTATTTTATGCGACCTGGATGTTTTTTGAGCGTGCTTATAAAAGTATAAAAACCTGGAACCTTAACATGTTCACACTTATTGGAATGGGCTCTGGTGTAGCCTGGATTTTTAGTGTTTTCGGATTGTTTTTTCCGGATTTTTTTCCGGCACAGTTCAAAACGGATTCTGGAGCAGTTCATGTGTATTTTGAAGCCGCTACAGTTATTTTAACTCTGGTGCTTTTAGGGCAGGTTTTGGAGGCTCGGGCGCACAGTAAAACAAATTCGGCAGTGAAAGCCTTATTGCAATTGGCTCCTAATAAAGCCACTAAAGTCGTAGATGGTACAGACCATGTTGTATCTATTGATCAGATTGAAATTCATGATATTCTAAAAGTAAAACCGGGAGAAAAGATACCTGTAGATGGTAAAATAACGGAGGGTTCTACCTCTATTGATGAATCCATGATCACAGGTGAACCATTACCGGTAAGTAAATCCATAGGTGATAATGTAAATAGTGGAACCATAAACGGCAATCAAAGCTTTTTAATGAAAGCCGAAAAAGTAGGCAGCGATACGTTGTTGTCTCAAATTATCGACATGGTGAATACGGCGAGCCGAAGTCGCGCTCCAATTCAGAAGTTAGCGGATAAGGTTTCCGCATATTTTGTTCCCATTGTTGTGATCATTTCCATAATAACTTTCATTGTTTGGGCCATCTATGGACCGGAACCCGTTTATGTATACGCCTTTGTGAATGCCATTGCCGTTTTGATCATTGCCTGTCCGTGTGCTCTGGGTTTAGCCACACCGATGTCTGTTATGGTTGGTGTTGGTAAAGGGGCTCAAAATGGTGTTTTGATAAAAAATGCAGATGCTTTGGAAAAAATGAAACAGGTTGACACTTTGATCATTGATAAAACCGGAACGATTACAGAAGGTAATCCTTCCGTAGAAAAAGTGGGCGTTTTTGGTGATCAATCAGATGAAGCTCAGATCCTAAAATTTATGGTTTCCATAAGTAGTAATAGTGAACACCCTCTGGCTGAAGCCATTTTAAATTATGGAAAAGAGAAAAACATGACCATTTTAAAAACCGAAACCTTCAGTGCAGTAACCGGAAAAGGTGTCACAGCGAAAATTCAGAATAAAAAAATAGCGTTTGGGAATTCAAAAATGATGGAACAAGTTGGAGCGAAACTCACTGATAATATAACCAAGGTTACCAGAAAATTTCAAGAGCAAGTTAAAACGGTTTCCTATTTGGCCATCGATACCGCCGTTGTTGGCTATATAGTTATTTCAGATAAAATAAAATCATCAAGTGCAAAAGCTATTAAAACACTTCAGGATCATGGTATTAATGTCATTATGCTCACCGGCGACAACAAAGAAACCGCTCAGGCTGTCGCTTCCGAGGTGCATCTTTCAGATTTTAAAGCTCATATGCTCCCGGAAGATAAATTAAATGAGGTTGAATACCTTCAGAATCAAGGCAAGGTTGTTGCGATGGCCGGCGATGGTATTAACGATGCTCCCGCTTTGGCCAAAAGTGATGTTGGCATTGCCATGGGAACAGGTACAGACGTTGCTATTGAAAGTGCCATGATCACTCTGGTAAAAGGCGATTTACATGGTATTGTTAAGGCGAGGAATCTGAGTGAATCCGTGATGAAAAACATCAAACAAAATTTATTTTTCGCTCTAATCTACAACACCATTGGCGTGCCGGTTGCAGCCGGTGTATTGTTTCCGGTTTTTGGGATTTTATTATCTCCGATGATCGCCGCACTTGCCATGAGTTTTAGTTCGGTTTCTGTAATCACTAATGCCTTAAGGTTAAGACAAATAAAGATCTAAGAATAGTGTTTTTAAATCCTGAAGCTTATTAAGAAATTAATTTCAGGAGAAATTTAAACTTAAGAATGTAGATAAATTCTCTTATATTCGGGAAATCATTTCCGTTTTCATGAGCTTCATTACCAACCCTGTTTACGTTCTAGTTGTACTTTGCCTCATGGTGATTTTATCAGTTTACGCAAGCCAAACAAAATACGGTAAACCATTTGGAGCTGCTTTACTGGTAATTCTTTTTACTGCCATTATAGCCAACCTGAAACTTATTCCTTCAGCATCAAACAGCATTCCGCTTTACGACGCGATTTTCAAATATGTAGCACCAATCTCTATTTTCTATCTGTTGCTTAATGTTAGTTTGCGATCTATAAAACAGGCCGGATTACCCATGGTAAGTTTGTTTTTAATTGGTTCTCTGGCTACAGCCCTTGGCGTTTTATTGTCATGGTTTATTTTGAAACCTGAGACTGTTTTGGGGGACGATGCCAAAATAATTGCCGGAATGTTCACAGGAACTTACACCGGAGGAAGTGTGAATTTTAATGCGGTAGCTCTTGAATATGATTTTCAAAAAAACGGTATTCTTTATGCCGGAACCATCGCTGTAGATAATGTGATCACCACCATTTGGATGATTATAACCCTCCTTATTCCCACCGTTTTGAGTCGCATTTGGAAAGGTAGAACCGTTGTAACCACCACAAAAGATATGGATGCCATGGAACATCCGGAAGACGAGGGTATGGATCTCAATGCCATGATGTGGTTGTTTTTTTTGGGAATTTCCGCATATTACGTTTCAGAGCTTTTATCAGCGCTCTTTCCGCAAATTCCTTCTATTTTAATTCTTTCTACCATCGGCATTTTATTGGCCCAAATGCGATTTGTTGCCAGTCTTAAAGGCAGTCATCAATTAGGCTTATTTCTGGTTTATATTTTCCTAGCAGTTATTGGTGCCTATTGCGAGATCGGTGCAGTTTCTCAGCTCGAACACCTCGGTATCATGCTACTCATGTTTGCAGGTTTAGCCGTATTGCTGCATGGCATAATACTCATTTTAATATCTGGTTTCATGTATCGCGATTGGGAGATCGTTGCTATTGTTAGTCAGGCAAACATTGGTGGTGGCACCTCTGCCATAGCACTTGCTGAAGCCTTCAAACGAAAAGATCTTATTTTACCGGCCATTTTAGTGGGTAGTCTAGGAAATGCTTTGGGCACATATCTGGGGTTTTTCGTAATTTATGTGCTTTAAAAGGTCGTTTTTATAGCATTAAATTAGAGTTTAAATGAAATATTTTTTTCTATTCATATTGATAATGATGAGTAAAAACATGTTCTCACAAATACTCTCGACACTTGAAGTTTTTCATTTAGAAACTGGAGAAAGAGAAATTATTTATAATGACACAACACATTTTGAAGCGCCTAACTGGAGTCCGGATGGCTCTTTTTTGATTTTCAATAGTGAGGGTCGCCTATATCGTTTTGATCTGGAAACGAAAACTAAGGACCTTATTGATACAGGCCATTTGAATACATTAAATAACGATCACGGATTTTCACCGGATGGCTCAGAGATCGTTATAAGTGCATACAACCCGCCTGAAGACGCTGAGATTCCTGAGCAAAATTGGCTAACTTCAAAAATTTATACACTTCCAGTAACTGGTGGTTTGCCCAAATTAATTACTAAGAATTATCCCTCATTTTGGCACGGTTGGTCTCCTGATGGAAAAACTTTAGCTTTTACCGGTAGAAGACAAGGTGATTTTAATATTTATACCATTGATATTAATAGCAAAGAAGAAATACAATTGACCTCAGCTCCCGGACTTGATGATGGTCCTGAATATTCACCTAACGGAAAATATATTTACTATAATTCCATGCAATCTGGCAAAATGGAATTGTGGCGTATGAATTCTGATGGCGATAATAAGTTGCAATTAACCAATGACTCGTTTTCAAATTGGTTTCCCCACCCTTCTCCGGAAGGTAATAGTTTGGTTTATATTGCTTATCTGGAAGATCAGGGAGCTGATCATCCCCCGATGAAAAACGTTGCGTTACGACTATTCAATTTAAAAGATAAAAGTATAAAAACGCTTTGCGAGTTTATAGGTGGTCAGGGTAGCATCAATGTACCATCCTGGTCTCCGGATGGTAAAAAGTTTGCATTTGTGTCTTATAAATTTATGGAATAAACCCCGAAGTTTTAATTCAAATTTAAAATAAAAAAAACTGCCTTTATAAAAGACAGTCAGAGCATGTATATTGGTATTTTGCTTAGTTAGCTACTTTTACGTTTTCTTTGTTTCTCATTTTTTCCAGCAATTCAAGCTCCTTTCTAATTTCAGCGCTTCGTTTACTGTAGCGATTCACTTTTTCATCAATAATACGTTGACGCTCTGCACGGCGCTCCATGCGAAAAGCCTCTTCTTTTTGACGTTTTTTTGATTCTTTTCGTTGATTTAATTTCTCAAGTATAACTGAGCCATAAGCATAGCCATACATACTTAAAAAAAGCAGGGCAATGATACCTAAAATGACAAAACCGTTTTCCATTGTTCGAGGGGGATTAGTTATTTAAATTTTCAGATTATGTATTTCTAACCGTTAAAATTTTCATAAAAGTAATAAATGTGCCCTTTCATTAAGAATAAAAAAGGTGAATTACTTAAAAAAAAGATATAACGTAAAAAGCTCCTATTTTTTTAACAAACAGAAGCTTTTCGTCTATAATTTAGGTCGCTACACCCAAATATTATTTACCGCTTAAATATTTGTTGTATTCCCAGATTTCATCCCAGGTATTTGTAAATAGATTTTTCTCCATTTCTAAAAATCGTTGCCATTCATTCTCACCTATGGTCTTATTAAAAGTTTCTCTGAAAGTTCCCGGGGCATCAAATTCGGCCCAGTTTTTATAGAAATCCACAGAAGCTACATGCCTTCCAAGATCACCCTGCCGGAACTCGTTATAAAAGAGCTCCCATGGATTATCACCATCCATAGCCTTGATTGTTTTACTCACCATTTCAAAGAATGGTTTCATTAGAAAAGCCATATCCTGATTAACCTCACCATATCGAACAAAAATAATTGGATAGGTATTAATATCAAGATTTTCAAAATTCGATAATTTATCGTTACGTCTCCAATATTCAACGGTATACATTTTTTTAATATAAGGCATTACATTTTCACGCCAATCTTTATCATGGGCATCGCTAGAAGGTCTTGAGTCCAGATTTTTAAACATTAAGGGGCCCATCATCCAGATCATATTCCCGGCATTAGGTCCGGTTGAAATGGTAAAAACAGAAGCATTGAATGGTCCTTCATTGTGAAATTTCATGTTGTGCTTTCGCAAGTTCTCCCCTAAAATTGTGAGGTGGGTATTGTCTGGTGTTACCATTACAGATTCGTGCATAACATAGTTATCTGAATCGTCTTGTGCATTCAAATTAAATCCAGTGCTCAAAAGAATGAGAACCAGAAGCGTCTGAAAATTAAATGATGTTTTGATCATAATTAAAAAAGTTTGGTTAGTAATCACATTGTATAACCATTATACAACGTCTTGCTAATAGAAGTACCAGGGAGTTTTAATTAACAACTAAAACATTGGAGCACGCATTAGTCTAAGATCAAAATCTGAAGCAACTAAATATACAAATTTTCAAGTAATAACCTGAAAATCAGTGATAAAATTTTACTACAAAAAATGCTTAGGGTGAGGTGGTTTTAAAGTCTTTTGATTCCCAATTCAAAATTCCACCGTCTAAATTATAAATTTTAGAAAAGCCGGCTTTTTTAAAATTAGCTACACTTTGTCCGCTTCGGTGACCGGAACGACAATAAATATATACCGCTTGGGTAGTGTCTAACCTGGACAATGAAGATTGAAAATCATCATCAAAAAAGTTAATATTTTGAGCCTTAGGGATATGCCCGGATTGAAATTCTTCGGGAGTTCTCACATCAATCAGAAGTACACTATTTCCGGTGATGGCTTTTGAAAAAGCTTCCGGACTAAGATTTTTGGCGCCTTCCTGAGCTGTAGCATCCTTGCAACTAAGAAGTGAGATTGATAGCATTAAAGAAAAAACTACAGAAAAAATGCGACTCATAGTGTTTATTATTTGTAGCTAACCAGATCACCGGTCCATTGAAGGATCCCGCCGTCGAGATTGTAAGCTTTTTTAAATCCAAGCTCATCCATAATAGCACAAGCTTGACCACTTCTGTTTCCTGATCTACAGTAAACGTAATAACTTTTTGTTTTATCTAATTTTTCCAAAGCGCTAATAAATTCCTGCCCTTTGTAAATGTCTAAATGCATCGCATTTTCAATCACGCCATCTTCTACTTCATCCATAGTTCTCACATCCAAAACCACGGCGTTCTTATCTTTTTTTAACTGTTCAACCCACTCGTCTTGAGATAAATCTTTCATAACATTAAAATTTATAATCAAACAAAATTAGGCAATCTAATGTTCAAAAGCGAGAAAAATTATTAAAGTTTTTAACCGTAAAGTGATGTTTTAACTTTTAGATTTAATGGAACAACCAATTGCTTTAGTTTCTGTTTGACTTACTGATTTCCCATTAAGAAGTTCATCTACAGCATTTTCTACGTATTTGTTTTTTACCAGATCAGCCGACTTATAATTATCATCTATTCCGCCAGTATAGCGCACAATATTTCCTTGATTTGTTTTTTCTAAAATGAATACATGGGGTGTTTTTGTGGCGCCGAATTTTGGATAAACGCTTTGATCTTTATCCAGCAAATAAGGAAATGTAAAACCTTTTTCCCTGGCAACTTGTTTCATGGCTTGTAGGTTATCTCCGGGTTTTAGATCGGTATCATTCGGCTGGATGGCAATAACGGGATAACCTTTGGAAGCATATTTTTTATTTAACGCTTCAATTCGGTCTTGATATAATTGAGCATATGGACATGTATTACAGGTGAAAATAACGATGAAGCCTTTGGCCGAATTGAAATCCGCTAAAGACAGCATGTTTCCGTCAATATTTTCTAAAGAAAAATCAGCAGCTTTATCTCCGATGCTGTAACCATTTGAAGGTAGAGTCAAATTATTTGTAAAGGCAGTAACACACAGAAGTAATCCTGCAATAAGACTTAATTTTAATAGCGTTTTCATAGGATTTGTTTTTATTTTAAGAAAGGTTTTAAAGCTTTTTCAAGTGAATCATAGGTAAATGATTGTTCATAGAATTTACGATGCTCTTTATTATAGATAAGTGTAGCCGGCAATGAACCTGACCACTCAGAACTAACTTCAGGGATCCAGGAATTCATATCCGGATCGTCCAAAGCCACTACTTGCGATTGTATATTATGTTCTACTATGAAAGGTTTTAATTTTTTCTCATATAAATGCGGAAAATCCAAACTCACCAAAACAACTTTTACATTCCGGTCTTTATAGTTCTTATTTAAGGTTTCATAAAACGGTAATTCCTTAACACAAGGGCCGCACCAGGTTGCCCAAAAGTTTACAACATAAGTGGTGTCATTTTGCTTTTCTAAAAACGGTTTCAAACCTTTAAAGTCAACAACATCTAAAGAAATCGTCTCGGATAAATCTGCCGTAGCCATAGGTTTTGTTTGCGCTTCCGGTTGGTCTCCTGCAGGCGATTCAGATTCTTTTTTTTGGTCCTTACAGCTAAAAACTATAAGACCAATAATACACAGCAATTTTAATTTCATAATGTTAAAAATAAGCTTTGCTTAGTAGCTTTCGAAGTGGTTTAACAAACTTTTAATCAAAAATTGATTTATTATTTTGTGAAATTGTTTTTTCATTTCTATATTTGGCTTCATAAAAATAAGAAAAATGAAAATAGTTTTAAATACAGCCTGGTGGTGGTGCTTCCCTAACTAAAAGTTCGTGAAGAAACCCTGGGTATATTTAAAATTGAAAATATAGAAAAAGGCTTGTCATTCACGACAAGCCTTTTTTGTTTGTTGTGCATTGATTAGCATATAAATTATAAAATGAAAACATTTAAACTTTACACACATCACAAAAAAATACTTACCGATACCATAACACCGGTAACGGTTTACTATAAAATTCGTGATAAATACCCGAACAGTATTCTTTTGGAAAGTGGGGATTATCACCGAAATCATAAGAATTATTCTTATATCTGTTGCAATCCGATTGCTTCCATAAAAGTAGAAAATGAAGTGATCACAGAAACCTTTCCCGATGGTAGTTCAGCTTCATTAAAAATCACCGAAGATGTGAATGTGGTTGATGAAATTTACAAATTCACCCAACGCTTTGAAACAGCTACAGAAGATAATTTCAAATTCATCCATAATGGTATTTTTGGTTACACCGCTTACGATGCGGTGCGGTATTTTGAGGATATTGAAATAGGTTCAAAACCCAATTCGGTTAAAATTCCGGACATCTATTATGCAGTATATAAAAATATCATCGCCATTAATCATTTTAAAAATGAAGCCTATATTTTCGCGCATTGCTACGAAGATCATGAGAACAACATTGATGCGATAGACACCCTGATCAATGTCCAGAATTTTGCTGAATATCCGTTCAATCCAAAAGGTGCTATTCAATCAAATCTAACGGATGAGGAATTTAAAGAAAACGTTGAACTGGCGCGTAAACATTGTCACCGCGGCGATGTGTTTCAGCTTGTGCTTTCCAGACGCTTTTCTCAGGAATATACCGGAGACGATTTTAATGTATACCGTGCCTTACGAAGTATCAATCCATCACCTTACCTATTCTATTTTGATTATGGTGATTTTAAAATATTTGGTAGCTCGCCGGAAGCTCAGCTTATTGTTACCGATGGTATGGCGGAAATTCATCCCATTGCAGGAACTTTTAAACGCACAGGCGATGACCATCAGGATGGTATTTTAGCTGAAAAATTAATGAAGGATGATAAAGAAAATGCCGAACATGTGATGTTGGTGGATCTTGCTCGAAACGATCTAAGTCGGCATGGAAACGGCGTTACCGTTGAAACCTACCGGGAAGTTCAGTTTTTCTCGCACGTCATTCATTTGGTAAGTAAAGTAGTTGGTAAAAAACATGAGAGCACGCCAACGATGCAAGTTGTTGCCGACACGTTCCCTGCCGGAACCTTGAGTGGTGCACCAAAACACCGCGCGATGCAGCTCATTGAAGACTATGAAAAAACAAGTCGTGGCTATTACGGTGGTGCGATCGGGTTTATGGATTTTGATGGTAATTTTAATCACGCCATTATGATCCGAACATTTTTGAGCAAAGACCATAAACTGAATTGGCAGGCCGGTGCCGGAATGGTGTCAAAATCAGATCCTGAAAGCGAATTACAAGAAGTTTACAACAAATTAGGCGCGCTAACCAAAGCCATAACCTTAGCTGAAGACATTTAAAATGAAGAAAATTTTAGTTATTGATAATTACGACAGTTTTACCTACAATTTGGTGCATTATTTAGAAGATCTTAATTGTGAGGTTACCGTGATGCGGAATGATAAATTAACTTTGGACGATGTTGAACCTTTTGATAAGATCTTGTTATCACCGGGACCGGGAATTCCGGATGAAGCAGGCCTGTTAAAAGATATCATTAAAACCTACGCGCCAACAAAAAGTATTTTAGGCGTTTGCCTGGGGCAGCAGGCCATTGGCGAAGTCTTCGGTGGTTCTCTAACCAATTTAGACACGGTATATCATGGCGTAGCCACGAAAGTTACCATAGCGGTAGATGATGAGCCGATTTTTAAAGGTTTGAATAAAACGATAGAAGTAGGACGCTATCACTCCTGGGTGGTCAACCCTGAATTACCGGAAAGTCTTGAAGCAACCTCCTTCGATGAAAACGGTCAGGTTATGTCGCTTCGACATAAAACCTATGATGTTAAGGGCGTGCAATACCATCCGGAATCCGTATTGACACCACAGGGAAAACAAATTCTGGAAAACTGGATAATGAATTAAAAAGTGAATTTAAAATGAAGGACGTTTTAAACCGATTAATAAACCACGAAACCATTTCGTCTGAGGAAGCGAAACAGATCCTCATGAATATCTCGAAAGGCGAATACAATCAAAGTCAGATTGTGTGTTTCCTGTCGGTGTTCATGATGCGAAGTATTACCATTGATGAACTTCGTGGCTTTCGCGATGCCCTACTCGATTTGTGTATCGCAGTTGATCTAGCCGATTATAACTCTATCGATCTATGCGGCACCGGCGGTGATGGAAAAGATACTTTTAATATTTCAACGCTAGCCTCATTTGTTACGGCAGGCGCCGGGGTAAATGTTGCCAAGCACGGGAATTATGGGGTGTCCTCATCTTGTGGTTCTTCCAATGTTATGGAACATCTGGGCATCAAATTTTCAAACGATATTGATTTCCTTAAAAAATCCATGGAGGAAGCCGGGATCTGTGTTTTACACGCGCCTTTGTTTCATCCGGCAATGAAAGAAGTTGGTCCGATACGAAGAGAACTGGGTGTAAAAACCTTTTTCAATATGTTAGGTCCGATGGTAAATCCGGCATTTCCAAAAAATCAAATGGTAGGTGTTTTCAATCTGGAATTACAACGTTTATACGGGTATCTCTATCAGAAAACCGATAAAAATTACAGCATCATTCATGCCTTGGATGGTTATGATGAGATCTCTTTAACGGGAAAAGCAAAAATTATTTCTAACCGCGCTGAAACCCTGTTCAAACCGGAAGATCTGGATTTAAATTACATCAAGCCTGAAATGATTGCAGGAGGAGACTCTGTAGCCACTTCAGCAGGTATATTCATGAATATCATAAATGGCCAGGGAACCGAAGCACAAAATGATGTGGTTTGTGCCAATGCGGGTTTAGCTATCGCTACTACGAAGCAAATTTCTCATGAAGAAGGCTTTGAAATGGCTAAGGAATCCTTATTTTCAGGTAAGGCAAAAGCGAGTTTAGAAAAATTGATTGCATTGAGTAAATAATGAACATTTTAGATAACATAACAGCAGATAAACGCAAAGAGGTCAATCTTAGAAAAGGACTGATTCCGGTGTCTCAACTGGAACATTCCGTTTTATTCGAACGCGATACCATTTCTTTGGCCGAGCGATTAAAAACAAGTACCTCCGGGATCATTGCAGAACATAAGCGACGGTCGCCTTCAAAATCGATCATCAACAATAATTTGAATGTTCAGGATGTGGCACGTGGCTATGAAGATGCCGGTGTTTGTGGTATGTCCGTACTTACCGATGGAAAATATTTTGGAGGTTCTCTGGACGATCTACTAACAGCGCGTGCCAGTTGTAATTTACCCTTATTACGCAAGGAATTCATAATCGATGAATATCAAATTATCGAAGCCAAAGCCTATGGTGCCGATGTTATTTTATTGATCGCAGCCATCCTTTCAAAAGAAGAGATCAAACAGTTTTCAGAATTAGCTAAAAGTTTGAATCTCGATGTTTTGTTAGAAGTTCATAACGAAGCGGAATTACAAAAATCCATCATGCCCAGTTTGGACATGCTCGGTGTGAACAACCGCAATTTAAAAACGTTTGAAGTAAGTTTAGACACCAGTAAAAACCTGAGCCAAATAATCCCGGACGATTTCGTAAAGGTTTCAGAAAGTGGTATTAGTGCCATCGAACCAATTTCTGTATTGAAAGATTACGGTTTTCGCGGCTTTTTAATTGGAGAGAATTTTATGAAAACCGAAAATCCGGGGGCTTCAGCCAAAGCATTCATTAAAGCTTTAGAACAATGAAACTGAAAGTGTGCGGCATGAAATATCAGGATAATATCAAGGCCGTCGCGGCTTTGCAACCGGACTATCTGGGTTTTATCTTTTATGAAAAGTCAGCCCGCAATTTTGATATCGACAGCATTCCTAACATTTCAGAAGCCATTATTAAAACAGGTGTTTTCGTTAATGAAACCATCGACAACATCATGGACAATATCTCAAAATTCAAATTCAAAGCCGTGCAGTTACACGGAAATGAATCTCCCGAATTTTGCAGAGAATTAAAAGAAGTATTTAAAACTAACAACCCGAACAAAACACTGGAGATCATCAAAGTATTTTCGATCAAAAACGACTTCAATTTCGAAGGTCTAAAACCGTATGAAGTGGTTTGTGATTACTTTCTATTCGATACCAAAGGACCCTTACCCGGCGGTAACGGTTATACCTTCGATTGGAATATTCTCAAATCCTATCCATCCACAAAACCATTTTTCTTAAGTGGAGGTATCGGACTTGAAGAGGTTGAAAAATTAAACGAATTTATACAGAGTGAGGCTTCCAAATACTGCTACGCCATTGATGTGAATAGCCAATTTGAAGACGCTCCGGGATTAAAGAATAGTGATAAATTAAAAGCATTTAAAACACATAAATTTTTGTCCGCTCAGGACGTTCAGAAATCATGAAATATAACGTAAACGAAAAAGGTTATTACGGCGAATTCGGTGGCGCATTCATACCGGAAATGCTCTATCCGAATGTGGAAGAATTGCGCCAGAATTATTTGAAGGTCATGAATGAACCCGAATTCCAAAAGGAGTTCAAACAACTGCTAAAAGATTATGTAGGGCGTCCTTCGCCCCTGTATTTTGCAAAGCGCCTTTCAGAAAAATACAATACCAAAATTTACCTCAAACGCGAAGATTTAAATCACACCGGTGCCCATAAGATCAATAATACGATTGGTCAGATTTTAATGGCCAAGCGCCTTGGTAAAACGCGCATTATCGCGGAAACCGGTGCCGGACAGCATGGTGTGGCCACGGCAACAGTTTGCGCCCTTATGGGTATGGAATGTATCGTTTATATGGGCGAGATCGACATCGCGCGTCAAGCCCCGAATGTAGCCCGCATGAAAATGCTAGGTGCCAAAGTGGTACCCGCACTTTCCGGAAGCCGTACTTTAAAAGACGCCACCAACGAAGCCATTCGCGATTGGATAAACAACCCTGTAAACACACATTATATCATCGGTTCGGCTATCGGTCCGCACCCTTATCCGGATATGGTAACCCGTTTTCAAGCCGTGATCTCCGAAGAGATCAAATGGCAACTCCAGGAGCAGGAAGGTCGCGAAAACCCGGATTATGTGGTGGCCTGTATCGGTGGTGGTAGTAACGCCGCGGGTACCTATTACCATTATTTGCATAACGAAGATGTGGGTATAATTGCCGTTGAAGCTGCCGGAAAAGGCATCAATTCCGGTGAGAGTGCTGCAACTTCCGTCCTCGGAAAAGAGGGTATCATCCACGGATGCAAAACCTTACTCATGCAAACGCCTGATGGCCAGATCACCGAGCCCTACTCCATTTCTGCGGGCCTCGATTATCCCGGCGTTGGCCCCATGCACGCGCATTTATCCAAAACCGGTCGGGCGGAATTTATGTCCATTACCGACGACGACGCCATGGAAGCCGGTCTCGAATTATCGAAACTCGAAGGCATCATTCCAGCCATCGAAACCTCGCACGCGCTGGCTATTTTCAAGCATAAAACCTTTAAACCAAACGACGTGATCGTGATGAGTTTATCGGGTCGTGGCGACAAAGATTTACAAAATTATATCGACTATTTTAATATTTAAATTATGGGCGTTCCCTTGCAGGTCGGGCTTTCCGCTAAATCTTTTTTTCCTCCGTCAAAAAAGGATACCGCTGCAATCCCTAACGCGACTGTAGAACTCCCATTCATATGCATAACTGCTAAATCATGAATAGAATAAAAGAAAAACTTCAGGAGGATAAAAAACTCCTATCCATATATTTTACCGCCGGATATCCGGATCTGAACGATACGGTAAGTATCATTCAAGATCTCGAAAAAAATGGTATCGACATGATCGAGATCGGACTTCCTTTTAGCGACCCGCTCGCCGATGGTCCTACCATCCAAAACAGTTCTACAGCTGCTTTAAAAAACGGGATGACCACAGAAATTCTTTTCAACCAATTAAAAGATATCCGCAAAACGGTGAATATTCCACTCATTATCATGGGCTATTTTAATCCAATGTTACAATATGGCGTGGAAGCATTTTGTAAAAAGTGTGAGGAAATTGGGATCGACGGCCTCATTATTCCTGATCTACCTGTAGACGTTTATCACGACGAATACCAGGCTATTTTTAAAAAATACGGCCTCATCAATGTGTTTTTAATTACACCGCAAACCAGCGACGATCGCATCCGGTTTATTGATTCGGTTTCCAACGGATTTATCTATATGGTTAGTTCTGCGAGCGTTACCGGAAATACTTCCGGTTTTGGCGACGACCAAAAAGACTATTTCCAACGTATACATAATATGGGTCTTAACAATCCGCAAATTGTTGGTTTCGGAATTTCAGATAACAAATCCTATACAGAAGCTACGCAGTATGCCAAAGGAGCAATTATCGGAAGTGCTTTCATTAAATTCTTAACGAAAAACGGCGTCGGCAAGATCGCAGACTTTGTTAAATCCATCCGTTAACAAAACGTCTCACTTAAAAACATTCACTTCAATGAAACCAAAATGCTTTAATAAGTCAATAGCACAAACTAGACTTATTACTTAAGCATCAAAGGTTACATGTGACAATTAAAAAACATTAAAAACAAACACATGAAAAAACAAATGACTGCCGTGGTATTTGCCGTGGCCATCGTAGTGGCATCCATCGTACTTGGATATGCCGTTATCAACAGAAACAACAAACCCGGAAACATCGCGGTAACAGGTTTGGGGCAAACGAACTTCACCTCAGACCTTATCGTTTGGGAAGCCCGATTTTCACAGGTCAACAAGGATCTCAAACAAGCCTATTCTGATCTAAAACGGGATAAAGAAACGATTTCTGAATATTTAACATCCAAAGGATTACCCGATAGCGTTTTGGTTTTTTCGGCAGTAACCTCTTCTAAAAAGACAAAAAATAAATATTCCAACGACGGTAAATATATTGGAGAGGAATTTATTGGTTACGACCTGGACCAAACGGTTCAAATTAAATCAACAGAAGTGGAAAAAGTTGAGAAAATTTCAAGAGAGATCACGGAATTACTCAACAAAGGGATTCAATTATACTCGTCGTCACCACGTTATTATTACACCAAACTGGAAGATCTTAAAATTGAGATGGTCTCGCGTGCTACGGACAATGCCCGTGTGAGAGCCCAGAGCATTGCTGAGAATTCAGGTGCAAAATTAGGCGCATTATCTAATGCTCAAATGGGTGTGTTCCAAATATTAGGACAGTACTCAAACGAGGATTATTCCTGGGGCGGAACGCACAATACCTCTTCCAAAGAAAAAACAGCATCCATTACCATGAAATTAACGTATCAGGTAGACTGATTTAACATTTAATCCTTTGGTTTTAAGATAGATTTAATAGAATTTTAGTCTTATTTCTGTACCTTCTAATGAACCCAAAAAAAGAAAGATTATGGAAACTATAAGAGATAGAAAATTCGAAAGAACAAAAGAGCAAAAACAACCCTTAAACCCGGAAGGGAATACGCATCAGGAGAAAAATGATTTTGATATTGATGAGAAAACAATTAAAGATCAACAAAATAAAAAATAAAACTCCTGAGCATTAAAATTTAAAAAAGAACCTGTTCTAATTTTAGAGCAGGTTCTTTTATATTTGGGCTACAAACTCTAAAAAATTCATGGCCTTACACATTGTATTAATCGAACCTGAAATCCCAAATAACACAGGAAATATTGGGCGTTTGGCATTGGCCTCCGGTGCGGAACTTCACCTGGTAAAACCCTTTGGCTTCGAAATTAATGACACAAGGTTGAAACGTGCCGGTTTGGATTACTGGGATCATCTTCCGGTTCATTATTACGAAAACTCCGAGGCTTTTTTTAGAAAACATGAAGGTAAATCGATGGCCTTTTTATCCAGTCACGGTGCCAGTGACTACTGGGATATTCCCTATGAAGAGGACCTTTTTTTAATTTTTGGAAAGGAATCTGTTGGTCTGCCAAAGACACTACTTAAAAAACATATTCAACATACCTATAAAATTCCTATTTTTAGTCCCCACGTTCGAAGCCTAAACCTCGCCAATGCTGTCAGCATTGTGGTTTACGAAGGGCTGAACCAACTTAAACACCACTAAAATGAGACTGATATTAAGTTTTTTGCTCCTCACCATCGTTGCTACCTCCTGTAAAGACACTAAAGAAAAACAAATGACGAAAACAGCCTACGACACCAATTTATGGTTGGATTATACTAAAGAAGCCACAACTTTTAAGTTATGGTCGCCTACGGCGGAAAAAGTAAAGCTAAATCTTTATAATAACGGTACTGATGGTTCAGCATATCAAACGGAATTTTTAGAGGAAGGTAACGATCATGTTTGGCACAAAACACTAGAAGGTGACCTGGCCGGAGTGTATTACACCTATCAAATTAATGTAAACGGACAATGGCTGGATGAAACTCCCGGCATTTATGCACAGGCTGTTGGTATTAATGGAAAACGTGCTATGGTTTTAGATCTGAATAGCACAAATCCTCAGGGCTGGACAGACGATCAGGGACCAAAATTAAAATATCCTAACGAAGCGATTATTTACGAATTACAAGTTCGGGACATGACGATCCAACCCGAAGCCGGTTCCAGCTATCCCGGTAAATTTCTTGGTTTGGTAGAATCGGGAAGGACAGGTCCACAAGGTGTCTCAACGGGTATTGACCATATCAAAGAACTGGGAGTGACGCATGTACACATTCTTCCGGCTTTTGATAATTATTCTATTGATGAAACAAAACTAGATCAACCGCAATACAACTGGGGTTACGATCCTCAAAATTATAACGTTCCGGAAGGGTCTTTTTCCACGGATCCGTATCATGCCGATGTACGCATCAAAGAATTTAAAACCATGGTAAAAGCCTTTCACGACCATGGGATTGGTGTTATTTTAGATGTGGTTTACAATCATACCGGACGGACAAAAGAATCAAATTTTAATTTAGAAGCCCCGGAATATTATTATCGTATGAACGAAGATGGTAGCTATTCAGATGCCTCAGCTTGTGGTAATGAAACCGCATCCGAAAAAGAAATGATGCGTAAATTCATGATAGCCTCCGTAAGTTATTGGGCCAAAGAATATCATTTGGATGGCTTTCGCTTCGATTTAATGGGCATCCACGATATCGAAACCATGAACGAAATAACCGCTTCGGTAAAAGTGATAAATCCGAATGCCATCATTTATGGTGAAGGTTGGACTGCTGGAAACTCTCCCCTACCTGACGAACAAAAAGCCTTAAAGAAAAACACCTTTAAAATGCCTCAGGTTTCGGCATTTAGCGATGATATCCGTGATGGCTTAAAAGGCTCCGTTTTTGAAGAAAAGGACAAAGGCTTTGTTAGTGGTAAAAAAGGTACGGAAGAATCTATAAAATCTGGTGTTGTTGGAGCCATTCAGCATCCACAGATCAATTACAAAAAGGTTAATTATTCTGATAAACCGTGGACCGAAAACCCTTGGCAATCGGTTAGTTATGTGTCTTGTCATGACAATAATACTTTGTATGACAAATTAAAATTATCTACAGAAAATCAAACAGTTGGTAGTCTGGAAGCTATGGATAAACTGGCCAATGCCATTATATTAACCTCCCAAGGAGTTGCCTTTTTACATGCCGGTTCGGAAATGTTACGAACCAAACAAGGGATAGAAAACTCCTTTAATTCACCTGACAGTATCAATGAAATTAACTGGCATTGGAAAGTTGATCACGCTGATGTGGTAGCCTATTATGAAAATCTCATAAAATTGCGTAAGGCGCATCCGGCATTGCGGATGACCTCAGCAGCAGACGTTCAAAATAATTTGAAATTCAAAACCGTAAAAGATGGTTTGATCAGTTACGAAATAAGTAACAACGCCAATGGTGATTCCTGGAAAACCATTTTTGTAGTTTACAATGCCAATAAAGATCCATACAAATTAACATTGGACGGTATTTGGCAACAGGCTGTTAGCGGAGATAAATTTACCCTGGAAAACGGCAAAACTATTGAAAAATCAGTTATGGTTCCTGCACAATCTATGTTCATAGCCTATCAAGAATAAGTTTAAACCCATCATAAAACGTGGTTAATTACGTCTGGAACGTCTTTGAAAAGATTTGTTTTTAGATTTTCTTGAATTTCCTGAAGGCTTATTCCCATGGTTTCCGGAGCGATTTCCGCCACCCTGCTTTCTTGGGGCTGTTGATGCATTTGGATCCGGTTCAAAACCTTCAACGATGGTTACCGGAAGTGTCATTTCAATCAGTTTTTCAATATCTTTTAAAAACAAGGTTTCATCGGCACTTACTAATGACAAAGCTTCACCGGAGGCTCCTGCACGCCCTGTTCTACCAATACGATGCACATAATCTTCGGGAACGTTGGGCAGTTCAAAATTAATGACATGTGGCAATAAGGGAATGTCCAGGCCCCGTGCTGCAATATCGGTGGCCACTAAAACACGTACCTTAGATTGTTTGAACCCAGCCAGGGCTTTGGTTCGTGCAGCCTGACTTTTATTTCCATGGATCGCCGCTGCAGAAATACCGGCCTTTTCCATTTTTTGACATAATTTGTTGGCGCCGTGTTTGGTTCGAGTAAAAACCAGGACCTGTTTCCAGTTACCATCAGAAATAAGTTTGATAATTAAATCGGTTTTCGCCGCTTTCGCAACCCGAAATACTTTCTGGTTTATGGTTTCAACGGTCGTATTCTCAGGAGTGGCTTCAACCTGAACAGGATGGTTTAGAATACCCTGAGCCAGTTTTCGTATATCTTTGGAAAATGTGGCAGAAAACATGAGATTTTGACGCTTGTCGGGAATGAGCTTCATTACGCGCTCAATATCTCTTAAAAACCCCATATCGAGCATTCTATCGGCTTCATCCAGAACAAAAATTTCAACCCGTTTTAAAGAAATGATATTTTGATTAACAAGGTCTAATAAGCGACCGGGGGTCGCTACCAATACATCAACCCCTTTTCGAATAGAAGCTGCCTGGGGTTTTTGATTAACGCCACCAAAAATAACAGCTGAGCGTAAATTTAAAAAAGCGCCATATTCCCTAACATTACTATAAACCTGCGCGGCAAGTTCTCTGGTTGGGGTTAGAATTAAAGCTCTTATTGGTCTGAACTTACCTTTTGGATTCTCTGAAAGAATATGCAATAGAGGTAAAGTAAAACCAGCTGTTTTTCCCGTTCCGGTTTGGGCGGATGCTAAAACATCTTTTCCTTCTAAAATGGGAGGAATGGCTTTTTGTTGTATGGGAGATGGTGTTGTGTATCCTTTTTCGCTAACTGCTTTTAGCAAGGCTTCGGATAAGCCTAAAGATTGAAATGACATATGGTGTGTTTATGGAAGGTCCGTTCAGGACGTTTGAGATAAACAACAACAATGTATTTTCTATCTCCTTCAAATTAAGGCGCAAAGGTATGGTTAATTTATCATTTTAATTGGAATACTTTATTTTAAGCGAAAAAAATGCGACATTCGTTATCCAACCAATAAAAATTTCTATGAAACAATTCGTATTAAGTCTCTTTTGTCTGTTGTTATTCAGTCAGAAAGGGATCACTCAGGAAAAGACCAATTTAAAATTACTGGATATCTTCGATATGGAGTATGTCTCAGATCCGCAGATCTCGCCCGATGGTTCAAGAATCATTTATGTGAGGAATTTCAAGGATATCACGACCGATAAAAATTTATCCAATCTATGGATTATCAATTTTGATGGAACTGAAAATCGGCCTTTAACCACTGGAAATCAAAATGACAATACTCCAAGATGGTCACATGATGGTAAAAAGATCATTTATAAATCGAATAAAGCAGATGAAAAAACTAAGGTTTATTTGCTTTGGATAGATAGTAAAGATGAAACAGCGCTCACTAATGGAGAGCAGGCTCCAAATAACATCAGTTGGTCCTATGATGATCAAACCATAGCTTTTGATATGTTTGTCCCGGAGAAAGATCCATCTATCATAAAAATGCCGGAGAAGCCTAAGGGTGCAACCTGGCAAGATCCTCCAATCTATATCGATAAATTACAGTACCGCAGTGATGGTAAAGGCTACCTTAAACCGGGTCACAATCAAATATTCACTTTACCGGTTCAGGGTGGAACACCTAAACAGCTCACTTTTGAAGCCTACGATCATGGAAATCCTGTTTGGTCTAAAAACAATGACATGCTTTATTTTTCAGCTAATGCACATAAACCTGAAGAATTAAAACCCGGAGACTCGGAGATCTACAGTATTTCCCTAACTGATGGTAGTATAAAAGCGCTAACCGATCGCTTTGGTCCGGATATAGACCCTTCGGTTTCACCGGATGGCAAAACCATAGCTTATTTAGGCTATGACGACGAATTACTGGGCTATACTCAAAATAAATTATACCTCATGGATGCTGATGGCTCCAATAGCCGTTTGATATCAAAAAACTTTGACAGAAGTATCGAGAATATCACCTGGTTTTCCAATGGCAAAGGACTTTATTTTAAATATTATGATCAGGGTCATGCCAAACTAGCTTCCATTTCACTAAACGGAAAAATTCAGGATATTACCGGCAACCTGGGAGGATTATCCATAGGAAGACCTTATAACTCCGGAAGTTTTACCGCTTCCAATACGGATAGATTCGCTTATACCCTTGGTGGTACGGAACACCCTTCAGATCTGGGTGTAGCTGATTCAAAAACCAGGAAACGCCTAACAGATTTGAACGCCGATCTCTTTGCATTCAGAACTATTGGAAAGGTTGAAGAATTATGGTGGGAGTCTTCTTATGACCAACAAAAAATTCAAGGCTGGCTGGTAACACCACCGGATTTTGATCCTTCAAAAAAATACCCTTTTATTCTTGAAATACATGGTGGTCCTTTCTTAAGTTACGGTGCAGAGTTTTCCGCAGAGATCCAGGAGTTTGCTGCTGCAGGTTATGTGGTGTTGTATTGTAACCCAAGAGGAAGTGCCAGTTACGGAATGGATTTCGGTAATGAAATTCATCACAACTATCCAAATCATGACTACGATGATCTCATGTCGGGCGTTGATGCTGTATTGAAAAAAGGATTTATTGATGAAGCTAATTTATTTGTTACCGGTGGTAGTGGCGGTGGTGTACTTACGGCCTGGATTATTGGTAAAACAGACCGTTTTAGAGCTGCGGTAGTTGCTAAGCCTGTAATTAATTGGTACAGCTTTGCATTATACTCAGACAATATTGCCTACTTTTCTAAATACTGGTTTGCCAAAAAGCCCTGGGAAGATCCCGAAAGTTATTTAAAGCGATCTCCGATAAGCTATGTTGGCAACGTTACGACCCCAACCATGGTTTTAGGAGGTGAAGAAGATTTCAGAACACCACTTCCGGAAGCAGAACAATTTTATGGTGCCTTAAAATTACAAAATGTAGAAACGGCAATGGTAAGAATTCCTGGAGCGTCTCATGGCATCGCCGCCAAACCAAGTAATCTGGTGGCTAAAATGGCTGCCATTCTTTCCTGGTTTGAAAAATACAGAACAGATAAATAACTTTTATAGGAATTCCTGATATTGCAGAACCCTGAAATCAAACGTATTGAATTCAGGGTTTTTTGCTTTTAAATGTTTGTACAACGGCATACTTCCAATAGCACGATTCGCAGAACCTGAAGCCGAAGTTAAAGATACCGTTTTTATAAGGCGCCCCGATAATTCAAATTTATGAATACGTGGAATTTCGTTTGAAACAAGTTGCAATTTCAAATCATAATCCTTTAAGTGTTTTCTGAAGAAATATTCCGGACCATTCTTACTGTTTCCGCCAGTAAATAATAGGGTTTTCACATTGGGATATACTTTTAAATACCCGACAAGATCGCGAAGTATAACATCTTCCATACCAAGATCTGAAGCATCAATTTTTTTTCGCTTACAAGAATCAACAATATCACAAACACCAATGTTATGCTTTTTTAGAAATGCTTTTCTTTGATTTACAGCTTCCTCAGAATTATCATATCGCAAATTGAGATCGTGAATTTTATCAATAAAAAGCCATAAGGAATTGTAATAACTTCCATAGCAAAAATCAACATCTTGTTCTAAAAGATCTCCTGTTGAAAATCGCGGTGGTGGAAGTGTCCCAACAATGAGTTTGTGAGTATCTTCAAATATAAAGGGATCGTACGGATGTTGATGATGAAACACGTTGAAACTTGATTTTCAGTTTAAAATTCATTATCTTATTATTTCAACAAAATAAACAAATAATTATGGGTAAAGGCGATAAAAAAACGAAACGTGGAAAAATACACAGAGGTACTTTTGGCACAAGACGTCCTCGTATCAAAAAGAAACGCTCGGTAGAAAGTAAAATCAATATCAACGAAAAAGCGAAGGTTAAGTAGTTTATCTATCGGATAAATACCAGCTCGCCAGATTTCGACATCTCTTCACTATAACTGTAATCACCATAATTAAAACCTTTAAGGTCGTCTACAGTTTGGGCATTGGTATCAACAACATAGCGTGCCATTAATCCCCGTGCTTCTTTAGCGAAAAAAGAAATAATCTTGTATTTACCGTTCTTAAAGTCCTTGAAGGTAACATCCACTACCGGCACTTTCAAAGCTTTTTTATCGATAGCTTTAAAATACTCATTACTGGCCAGATTCAGGAAAACTTCATCATCCTTAAGTTCCTCATTCAAGGCTTTAGTGATATCTTTTTTCCAGAACTCATACAAATTCTTCTTTCTTCCTACAGCTATTTTAGTTCCCATTTCCAAACGATACGGCTGGATAAGATCGGTAGGTTTTAAAATACCGTATAATCCAGATAAGATTCGAACAGTATTGTTTAGCGTATCTATTTTTTCTTTAGGAATAGTATAAGCATCCAAACCTTTATATACATCGCCGTTAAAAGCGTACATCGCCGGACGGGCATTTTCTTGAGTAAATGGCAATTCCCATTCCTGATTTCGCTCGTAGTTCAATTGACCCAACGCATCAGAGATACTCATTAATTTTGATAAGCCCTTGGCTGATTTCTTTTTGAGAATTTTATTAAGACGTTCTGATTGCTCTAAAAATTGCGGTTCGGTATACCTGTCTGTTGGTAATTCACTTTCGTAATCTAAAGATTTAGCTGGTGATAAAACGAGTTTCATAACAATGGTTTTTCAAAAACAAAAATACAATACAAGAGTCATTCTTAAAATAGAGATTAAGAATAATTTGTAATACAATTATAAATGTAATTTATTCCAGTTCCTGATGTTTGGCGTAATTGCGCCACTTTTCGATACATTGTTCCATATCTAACGGAAGTGGCGTTTCAAAGCGCATGAATTTGTGAGTAACAGGATGCTCAAAACCAAGCGTTTTTGCATGCAACGCTTGTCGTGGTAGAACTTTAAAACAATTTTCAACAAATTGTTTGTATTTACTGAAGGTTGTTCCTTTCAGAATTTTGTCGCCACCATAGCGTTCATCATTGAATAAAGTATGCCCAATATGTTTCATATGCACCCGAATTTGATGGGTTCGACCGGTTTCCAAAACACATGATACTAAGGTAACGTATCCAAAGCGTTCTAGAACCTTATAATGCGTAACTGCGGGTTTTCCTTTATCTGCTTCATCACCTAAAAAAACGGTGTTCTGTAAACGATTCTTTGGATGCCGTCCTATAGCTCCTTCCACGGTACCTTCATCATCCTCTACATTTCCCCAAACCAAAGCAACATATTCCCGTTCGCTGGTTTTTTCAGCAAATTGCATAGAAAGGTACGCCATGGCCTGCTCCGTTTTAGCCACTACTAATAGTCCGCTGGTATCCTTATCGATCCGGTGTACTAATCCCGGACGATCACTGGAATTGTTTGGTAAATTTTCAAAGCGGTAAATGAGTCCGTTAATAAGTGTTCCGGAGTAATTTCCGTGCCCGGGATGTACCACCATACCTGCCGGTTTGTTAACCACTAATAAAACATCATCTTCATAAATAATATCCAGATCAATGGGTTCGCCAACCAGTAAATTTTCATGTGGCGGATGCTTAAAAAGGACTCGGATTTTATCGAATGGTTTTACTTTATAGTTGGACTTCACTGGTGTTCCGTTCACATAAACACTACCGTCTTTTGCTGCCGCCTGAATCTTATTTCGTGTAGCATTTTCAACAAAATTCATGAGGTATTTATCGATACGTAAAGGTTTCTGACCTTTTTCTACATCAAATGCATAGTGCTCATACAGGTCTTCATCATCATCCTCGGAAAATTGCGGTGTGTAATCTTCCATATCTAAGGTTGGTTACCATTTCCTAAAACCAGGTCGATAACTGAAGTTTTCGGTAATTTATCTCCTTCTTTAAGTGTTTCGCCATCGTGCATCATTTTAAGTACCATGTCTTTGGCTATATTATCTACATACACCAATTTACCGACTTTAAACCCCAGGGCTTCCAGAGTAGGTTGGGCTTGTCTTAGGGTACGTTCGGTAAGATCAGGAACACGAATTTGTCTGTATCCTGAAGGATTGATAGTCAGGTAAATCTTCCTGTTATCCTTAACTTTAGATCCCGCAGGAGGCTCTTGCTCTATCACGGAATATTTCGGATAATCCGGATTGTAATTTGCAGAATCCTGCACCTTCAGGTCTAGATTATTTTCCTTGAGGGTCATTTGAGCAACACTCAGTGATTTTCCGGTAAGATCAGGTACGATCTCAAATTCGCCGTGGTTAGTATAAACACTTAACCACTTCAACAAAATAAAACTTAATACCAGCACGGCGGCACCGGCTAATAGAATTTGTTTAAGAAATACTTTACTTTTTAAGAATTTGAGGATGCTCATTTGAAGATTTTTATATTTAGCAAATATATAAAAACGCCAGTGTTTTTTCTTTTCCAATTTATATGATATTTTAGCTTAACTTATAATAGATACGATTTATTGTAAGGTTTTAGACTAATTACCATAAAATTTAAACGTCCTCTTTAACAGAGATTAACATCACAACCTGAATGAAAAAAAACATCGCCATTATTATGGGTGGATATTCAAGTGAATATCAAATCTCTCTAAAAAGTGGGCAAGTTGTTTACGACACTTTAAAAGCCGCTGGTTACGCGTGTTACAGAATCCATATTTTTAAGGAGAAATGGGTTTTTGTTGACGAAAATGAAAATGAATTCCCGGTTGATAAAAATAATTTTTCAATTACTTTAAATGGGTCAAAAATTACGTTTGATTGTGTTTTTAATGCGATACACGGTTCTCCCGGTGAAGACGGATTTATGCAAGCCTATTTTAATTTAATTCAATTACCACAAACAAGTTGCAACATGTACCAGGCAGCGCTAACATTTAATAAACGCGATTGCTTGAGTGTACTTAAACCTTATGGCATTAATATGGCAACGTCCTATTATTTGAATTTAGGCGACCCTATTGATGAAGAAGCCATTGTAAAAAAAGTTGGTTTACCATGCTTTGTTAAGGCGAATAAAGCCGGAAGCAGTTTTGGAATTACTAAAGTTCATAAGCAAAGTGAATTACAGGAAGCCATAAACACCGCATTTAAAGAAGATGATGAAATCATTATTGAAACGTATTTGGAAGGTACTGAAGTCTCTGTAGGCGTGATCTCGTATAAAGGAGAGACAACGGTTTTACCCATTACTGAGATTGTTTCTGAAAATGAATTTTTTGATTACGAAGCCAAATATCTGGGAAAATCTCAGGAAATAACACCTGCCAGAATTTCTGAAGATTATGAGAATAAAGTACGTGAAGCAGCAAAAAATATCTATAACATTTTAAAACTTTCCGGATTTAGCCGAAGTGAATTCATTTTTAAAAATGATGAACCTTATTTATTGGAAATTAATACGGTACCCGGACTAACGCGCGAGAGTATTTTACCTCAGCAAGCCGCTGCCGCCGGAATTAGTTTAACTGATCTTTTTGAAAACGCCATTAATGAAGCGATGCATTAAAGTTCAGAAATCTTTTCTTCAGCAAATATTAGTATCTTTGATTTAAATCAAATTCAATGAAACGAGCCTTATTTCCTGGATCTTTTGATCCGCTAACTCTAGGTCATTGCGATATTATCACGCGAGGTGTAACACTTTTTGATGAGCTCATTGTTGCGATTGGGGTCAATTCAGACAAAAAATATATGTTCTCTTTAGATGAACGCCAGCGTTTTATAGAAGAAACGTTTGCAAATGAACCTAAAGTAAAAGTAATGACTTATGAAGGTTTGACGGTTGATTTTTGTCAGGAAATTGGCGTAGAATTTATTTTAAGAGGTTTACGAAATCCCGCTGATTTTGAGTTTGAAAAAGCCATTGCGCACACCAATCGATGTTTATCTGAGATTGAAACGGTATTCTTGTTAACCTCAGCTAGAACTTCATTTATAGCCTCTTCTATTGTCCGAGATGTGATCCGAAACCATGGGGATTATACCAAATTAGTTCCGGGTAGTGTTCGAGTGAAATAATTAAAGATTATATTCCCCTAAACCTTTCGTAAATCGTTCCGGATTCTCGGCTAAATGATACCGGGGATCATCGATAGCTTCCACAATGACCTCCTCAAATTTCGGACTCGATTTATACAACAATACTTTACAGTCCTCACTCAAATGTTTTAATTTGATTCTCTTACCGGCTTCTTCGTATTTCAACACTAAATTGTAGATGGCTTCTATAGCTGAATGATCGCAAACACGTGATTCTACAAAATCAATTTCAACATGATCGGGATCATTTTTAACATCAAACTTATCATTAAAAGCTAAAATAGAACCAAAGAACAAAGGACCCCAAATTTCGTAAATTTTAGTGCCATCATCTTTCATGCGTTTTCTGGCGCGAATACGTTTTGCATTTTCCCAGGAGAATACAAGTGCACTAATAATTACTCCGGCAAAAACAGCAATAGCCAAATCGAAAACGATAGTTAAAGCAGATACGGTTACCAAAACAATAACATCGCTCAAAGGAATTTTATTCAAAATTCTAAAACTACTCCAGGCAAAAGTCCCAATGACTACCATAAACATAACGCCTACCAAGGCTGCGATAGGAACTTGCTCAATAAGTCCGGAAGCAAATAGGATAAAAATTAAGAGTAAAACCGACGCGATAATCCCGGACAAACGCGTACGTCCTCCAGATTTGATATTAATTAAAGATTGACCAATCATGGCACAGCCTCCCATACCTCCAAAAAAACCGGTTATAATATTTGCACCGCCTTGCGCCATACATTCACGATTGGCATTACCGCGAGTTTCTGTAAGTTCATCAACAAGGTTGAGCGTCATTAGTGATTCTATTAATCCAACGGCTGCAAGAATCAAGGCATAGGGAGTTATAAATTTCAAGGTTTGCCAATTCCATGGAATTTTAGAAAACAGATCCCATTGAAACGAAGGTAAACTACCTTTTAATCCAGTTCCTCCTCCGTCTCGTATAAAACTTCCAACGGTAGCAACATCTAGTTTTCCAAATATGACAATGGCAGACACAATTATTATGGCCATAAGCGCTGCAGGCAATTTTTTACTGAGTTTTGGAAGAAAGAACATAATCGCCATAGTTAGGAGTACCAGCCCCAACATAACAAACAATCGCGGACCTGTGAACCAGTTTCCTGAGCCATCTTTGAACATATTTAATTGCGATAAAAATATCACAATGGCTAAACCATTTACAAAACCCATCATTACCGGATGCGGTATCAAACGAACAAATTTCCCAAGTTTAAAAACACCGGCCAGCATTTGAAAACATCCCATTAAAATTACCGTAGCAAATAAATAGTACAATCCAAGATTTTCGCCAGTGGCGCCCATAGCATTACCTTCAGCTACCAAACTCACCATAACAACCGCCAAAGCGCCCGTTGCGCCACTAATCATGCCAGGTCGGCCTCCAAAGATTGAGGTTACAAAACCCACAATAAAAGCAGCATATAGTCCGATAAGGGGATCTACTCCAGCAACAAAAGAGAAGGCTACAGCTTCCGGAACTAGAGCCAAAGCCACCGTAATTCCACTTAAAATATCATCTTTGGCATTCGCCGCTTTTTTTCTGAAAAATGCTGTCATGGTTGCTGTGTTTTTTGAAGCTGCAAAAATACAGTTTAAAAAGCGTGTACCAAGGAGAAGTACAATTAATACAGCTAAATTAAACTAAAACGTTTGAGAATGAAGCTAGTATTGAGTTTCGAGCCATTCCAGAGCTTCCTCTCGCGATCCGAAAATTTGAAGATTGAGATTAGGATTATCACCGATTCTTACCAAGGTTTCGGTAGACATTACAGCACCCAGATTCGTTGCAACTACAGCGTAAGCTCCTATAAATTCTAAATTAGCCAAGGTTTTTTGTGCGCCAAACGTGTATGAATAAGAATGCTTTTTGTTGATTATCAGATAATATGGGGTATCCAAATTGTCGTTGAGGAATTCAGTATATTCCAAGACCATGTTTTCGTCAAGTTCAATGCCTTCATTAATGATAACTTCGGCTAAATTAGGTTCCAGTATGGTTATTTCACCAAATGACAAAGTATAACTATTCATATTTAAATTGAGAGGGCTATTAATCAATTAGTTAAAAAATGAATAGCTTTTTACATGTATTCTAAGATAGTGAATTAATTTTTCTTTTTAGGAAAACAAATAATAGATTTACAAAATTTTAAATATGAAATACCTCCTTTTAATAATGATTTGCTTTGTGTTTTCTTGTTCAAAACACAACAACTCCTCTGATAATTTTGAAACGCGTTTTGAAAAATCGCAAGGAACACAAACGGCAACTTACAAGGAAACTATAGCGTATTATAAACATTTAGCCGAATACTATCCTGAAATTAAAATTCAAACCATAGGTGAAACCGATTCCGGCAAACCTCTACACCTTGTTACTTACAATCCGGATAGTCAATTTAATTATGAAATCATTCGTGAAAACAAACGAATTTTACTCATTAATAATGGCATTCATCCCGGAGAACCTGATGGCATCGATGCTACCATGATGTTTTTTCGTGATCTTGCAAACGGTACCATAAAGGCGCCAAAGAAAACCGTTTTAGCAACGATTCCTATTTATAATGTAGGAGGTAGTTTGAATAGAAATTCATTTTCAAGAACAAATCAAAACGGCCCGGAGTCCTATGGATTTCGGGGTAATGCGCGGAATTACGATCTGAATCGCGACTTCATAAAAAGCGATACTAAAAATGCCCGAAGCTTTGCAAAAATTTTCCATTTAGTACAACCAGATGTGTTTATTGATAATCATGTTAGTAATGGTGCAGACTACCAATATACGCTTACCCATTTATTTACCCAACACAATAAACTAGGGGGCGATCTCGGACCTTATTTACACCATAAAATGATGCCTGAACTTATTGAAAAGTTAAAGAAAAAAAAATTGATCATTACGCCATATGTTAATGTTTTTAATCAGGTTCCTGAAAATGGATTTTCACAATTTTTTGACAGTCCGCGATATTCAACAGGTTACACTACCCTGTTCAATTCCTTCGGAATGATGGTGGAAACACACATGCTAAAACCCTATAAACAGCGGGTTGAAGGTACTTATGAACTCATGAAAAGCATGTTAGAAATAACTGAAGAAGATGGCAAGGAAATAAGTGATTTAAGAGCCAAGGCTTATAAAAATTATACCGTTGGTAAAAGTTATCCGTTGCAATGGGAAGTAGATACTACCAAATCTACCACACTTCAGTTTGAAGGTTACGAGGGTACGTTCATTAAGAGTGACGTTACAGGATTTAAGCGTTTAAAATACAATAGGTCAAAACCGTTTACAAAACCCGTTAAATACCAGGACTATTTTAAACCTACCGCTTCCGTTAGCATTCCAAAAGCTTATGTTATTCCCCAGGGATGGTTCAATGTGATCGATTTATTGAAATTAAATAAAATAAAAATGCGCACCATGATGCAAGACACCACCATAACGGTAGAATCCTACCGGATCGCGCAATACGAAACAGGGAATAAAGCCTTTGAAGGGCATTATCCGCACAAGAACACAGTGGTGCATAAAAGTACAAAAACTGTAACATTCAGAGCCGGCGATATCATTGTTCCAACCAATCAAAATGGCGTGCGCTATATCCTCGAAACTTTAGAGCCCGAAGCTGTAGATTCGTTTTTTAATTGGAACTTTTTCGATACCATTCTTCAACAAAAAGAAGGATTTTCACCCTATGTATGGGAGGATAAAGCCGCCCAATTATTAGCAGAAAATGACAGTTTGAAAATGGCGTTTGAAACGTTAAAAACAACGGATTCTACTTTTGCCAAAAATTGGTATGCCCAATTAGATTGGTTGCATAAACACAGTAAATATTACGAAAAAGCCCATTTACAATATCCTATTTATAGAATATTATAGGTGATTAAACAAGCCTTTTAATGTTGGCATAAGAATTTTTTAAGGCTTTTTTCATCTTTTTTTTATTCAGCCATTTTGCCTTGGTGATCCCCTCTTTGGTTTGCGGTTCCAATTTTCCATCGTAATCCGTATTCATTTCAAACCAATAGGTAATTTTTATTTTGTAGCGATTATTACGTTTTAAGATGTGGTATGTAGTTTCCAGAGGTTTGGTGATCGTTAAATTTTTTACGCCCGTTTCTTCTTCTACCTCCCGGATAGCCGTATCTTCAATAGATTCTTTCCCTTCAGCCTTTCCTTTAGGTAAATCCCAACGGTCATTTCTGTAAATAAATAAAACCTCTCCATGTTGATTATGAACCTTTCCGCCACCGGCAATCACATTGGGTAATTTTTTTAAAAACTTTTTGAGGATCTTATCTTCATTATGATGGGTTAAGTATATCGCTTCAATATCAGATTTATTCAACTTCTTAATGACCCGCCTCATTATAACGGTTTTAAGTTTATAACTTTTTGCTCCTTTGGGTTTTTTGTCTTTGGTGGTGAGTATTATTGGTTTGTCGTTGACAAAAATGTGATACATATTTTGCAGAATTTTAATGAAAAATACTGTTTTTTATGAGAAAAAAAGAATTGTGAAAAAAAATATTTTTATTCACTGTTGATTTCAGGGAAAAATTAAATTTATGTTTATTTTAGCCATATGATTATCGACAAACAAACTGCAAAGAAAACAGCTGAAGTTTTACTTCAGATCAATGCGATAAAATTGCAGCCTTCCGATCCTTTTACTTGGGCATCAGGCTGGAAATCACCAATTTATTGTGACAATCGAATTATTCTATCCTATCCGACCATTCGTAACTACGTTCGTGAAACCATGGGCAGGCATATCGAAAATTATTATGGGAAACCCGATGCGATTGCCGGTGTGGCTACAGGTGCTATAGGTATTGGTATGTTAGTTGCTGAATATTTAAATTTACCTTTTATTTATGTGCGTCCGGAGGCTAAAGGCCACGGCAGACAAAATCAAATTGAAGGACAAATTGAATCTGGTCAACATGTGGTTGTTGTGGAAGATCTGATCAGTACCGGAAAAAGTAGTTTGAATGCGGTAAAAGCTTTAAAAGAAGCTGGAGTGGTAGTAAAAGGTATGGTTGCTATTTTTACTTATGGGTTTGATGTTGCTACAGAAAATTTTAAAAAAAACAATGTAACGCTTCATACTTTAAGCAATTACGAAAGTCTTTTAGACCAGGCTCTGGACACTCGTTATATTTCTGAAAAAGAGCTTAAAACACTTTCAATCTGGAACAGTAATCCTGGAAAATGGAAAGGTTAATTTCAGTTTTAATACCTTTCTAAAAAATTAATTTACATGAATCTTGAATCACCGAAAATAAACGTTCAAAAATCACCAAAATCGGTTTTTGATTTTCTTTCAAACGTAAAAAACTTTGAATCCTTAATGCCTGAGAACATCAGTAAATTCGAAGTTATTGATGATAACACCTTTTTATTTGCTTTAAAAGGGATGCCGGAAATCACCTTAAAAAAGAAAGCTGTAGAAGCGCCAAATAAAATTATATTAGGAGCCGGCGGTGGCAAGATAGATTTTACACTTACGGGTAATATTGAAGAAGTGGATGAAAATTCAAGTGAGGTTCAATTACTTTTTGATGGTGATTTTAATCCGATGATGGCCATGATGATCAAAAGCCCGATTACGAAGTTTATTGAAACTTTGGTGAACAGTATTCCCAAGGCTATTTAATACATTAAGGTAAGCGCCTTGAGATCAAAAGCTCTTACAATACCATCTTCCAATAACACCTGAAGCGCTCCGGAATCAGAAACATTTTTTATATAACCGGAAAACATATTACCTTCTGCATCTTTAAAAGTGGATGGTTTATTTATTCTAAATAGATGCTCTTCATAATCCAATTTTAAATCATCGATCTTCCCTTTTTCCAAATTTTTAAAACCCTTTTTCAATTCTTTTAAAATACCGTTGGTCAATTCATCAAAATTAAAATTTCGCCCGGTGATGCTTTTAAGAGAGCTAGCTTGTGGAAGATTATTAAAGGTTATTTGATTAACATTTAAACCAATTCCAATAATAGACCCTTTGTATTGGTGCTGTTGTATGACATTTTCAATAAGAATTCCGCATATTTTTTTATTCTCTGCCAAAATGTCGTTAGGCCATTTAATTTTCAATTTAGGAATGCCAAAAGTTTTCAAACAACGTAATACCGCAAGTGAGGTCACGATACTAATTAGAAAAGACTGCTTTAAACTTATCCCCGAAACATCCTTAAACACACTAAGCGCAAGGTTTTTGCCCGGTTCAGAATACCAGGAAGTACCCCGTTGCCCCCTGCCCTCTGTTTGGTTTGTAGTCTGAACAACCGTATAATCTTTCAAGCGTTTTTCACTACTAAGCATTCTTAAATAACTGTTAGTAGAGGGGATGGCATCAAGTTTGATTATAAGCATGTAGTTGTTATTTTTGCTTAGAAGAATGTTACGCTTTTTTAATCCATAAAGAACTAAAAAAATAATAACTTTGCACAAATTTAAATTAAATTAATGGCGAAAGAAAATAGAAGCACAGACCAGTTGATATCGGCAATAATTAATGGAATCGAAGATGTTAAAGGTAAAGAGATTACAATTCTAGATTTAAGAGACATTGAAAATACGGTTTGTGATTACTTTATCATTTGCGAAGGAACTTCAAATACACAGGTAAGCGCCATTGTAAATTCAATCCAAAAAAAAGTAAGTAAAGAATTAAAGGATAACCCATGGCATACTGAAGGTTTAGATAATGCCGAATGGGTTCTCATAGATTATGTAAATGTTGTTGTGCATGTATTCCAAAAACACGTACGCGAGTATTACGATATAGAAAGCCTTTGGGGCGATGCAAAAACAACAGTTATAGAAACCAGTTATTAAAAAAAAATGGCAAACGAAAAGAAAAATATAAAAGACAAGAAACCTAAGTTCAATCCGTATTGGATTTACGGTATTTTAATCGCCCTATTCTTGGGCTTCCAATTATTTGGCGGCAGTGGGTATAGTGATACCAATACCACAACGCCATCTGAATTTTTTAAGTTTTTGAAGGATGGTGATGTTCAGAAAGTAGATATCATAAAAAATACAGGTGTTGCTAAGGTTTACTTAACCAAAGAAGCACAACAAAAAGAGGAACACAAAAATTCCAAACCGCAATCGTTTTTACCTTCCGCTACACCCCTACCAAACTACACTTTTGAGTTTGGAGATCTGCAGAATTTTGAAAACAAGATCGCTTCTGTTACGGAAACCTTAAAAACGAAACCAACAATTAAATACGATACAGAAACCAATGATTGGGGTAACTTACTTATGAGTATCCTGCCGTTTATTCTGTTAATTGCCGTTTGGATCTTTATTATGAGACGTATGTCTGGCGGTGCCGGTGGTGGTGCCGGTGGACAGATCTTCAACATCGGAAAATCGAAAGCCAAACTTTTCGATCAGAATACCGAAGTGAAAACCACGTTTAAAGATGTGGCAGGTTTAGAAGGAGCTAAAGAGGAAGTTCAGGAAATTGTGGACTTTTTGAAGTTTCCTGAAAAATACACGTCTTTAGGAGGAAAAATTCCAAAAGGAGCCTTATTGGTAGGACCTCCAGGAACGGGTAAAACCCTTTTAGCACGTGCTGTTGCAGGGGAAGCTAAAGTACCTTTCTTCTCGCTTTCAGGATCTGATTTCGTAGAAATGTTTGTTGGTGTTGGTGCATCTCGAGTGCGGGACCTGTTCAAACAAGCAAAAGAAAAATCACCTTCTATTATTTTTATAGATGAAATTGATGCCATTGGTAGAGCCCGTGGTAAAAATGCAATTTCAGGAAGTAATGACGAGCGCGAAAATACATTAAACCAACTCTTGACTGAAATGGATGGATTTGGCACAAATGCTAACGTTATCGTTATTGCTGCTACAAACCGTGCTGATATTTTAGATAAAGCTTTGATGCGTGCCGGCCGATTTGACAGACAAATTTTTGTAGATCTTCCTGATGTTAGAGAACGTAAAGAAATTTTTGAAGTTCACCTGCGTCCAATTAAACGAAGTAAGGAACTTGATACTGAATTTCTTGCAAAACAAACACCGGGATTCTCCGGAGCCGACATTGCCAATGTTTGTAACGAAGCCGCTTTAATTGCTGCCAGAAACGGAAAAAAAGAGGTAGGTAAACAAGCCTTCTTAGATGCAGTAGACCGTATTATTGGTGGATTAGAAAAGAAAAACAAGATCATCACGCCTTCGGAGAAAAAAGCAGTTGCCTTTCACGAAGCGGGTCATGCGACTATAAGCTGGATGCTGGAACATGCTGCACCTTTAGTGAAAGTTACTATAGTGCCTCGTGGTCGATCTCTGGGAGCTGCCTGGTATTTGCCTGAAGAGCGCCTAATTGTGCGTCCGGAGCAAATGCTTGATGAAATGTGTGCCGCCATGGGCGGACGAGCTGCAGAGAAAGTTATTTTTGATAAGATCTCCACCGGAGCCTTAAGTGACCTGGAAAAAGTTACAAAACAAGCAAGAGCCATGGTTACTATCTATGGTTTAAGTGATAAGATTGGAAACATAACTTATTACGATTCCAGTGGACAAAACGATTACAGTTTTACAAAGCCATATAGCGAGCAAACCGCCGAACTTATTGATAAAGAAATTTCCAATATTATTGAAACACAGTATCAGCGTGCTATTAAAATATTAGAGGAAAATAAAGATAAATTAACGGAACTTGCTGAAGTACTTTTAGATAAAGAGGTTATTTTTAAAGATAATTTAGAGAAGATTTTTGGGAAACGGGCCTTTGAAAAAGAAGAACCCATAAAACCAGCCTCCGAAACCTCTGAAACCTTTAACAAAGCTGATAAGGCTGAGGAAGCAAAAACAACTGAAAGCGGAGAAAACTAAGTTTTAAGTTCAAAATATTTTAATTTAACAAAATCTTAAATTAGCCTTACGGTTAGTTTAAGATTTTTTATATTTGAACAAGGCCAAAAGAATTGAGTTAATAGCACCAAAATAGATGAGTCTTTTTAGAAAAATTTTTGGTTCAAAATCTGGTGACTCGGAGAAGGAAATTAAATCATCAGAACGAGGCAAATACATGCCGGAAATTAAACTACCAATAGATGAGAGGTTTACAATAAACTTTAAAGCTAATGGTGGTAAATTCTTGTATTGTGATAACCTAAATGAAATTTTTGAGAATTTGCAAAACATCATTGACGAAAACAAATGGGAATCTAAAAAGGCCCTTTTACTTGATGAAAATCTTAAAGCTAGATTTAAAGATTCAGAGCTCAATACAACCAGAGTAAGTAGTGAATCAACATTCTTTTTAACTACTTGTGAAAATCTGATTGCCAATGATGGTTCCTTACTTATATCATCCCATCAAATTTTTGAAAAGAAACTTTCAGAATTACCTGCAAACTTTATTGTTTACGCCACTACGAGCCAGATCGTTGATACTATTGGCGAAGGTTTACGTGGTATAAAAACAAAAAATCAAAAAAAGATCCCAACTAACATTACCACAATTAAACATTTTAAATCGGACGCGGACAAAGACAAAGATTTTTTAAGTTACGGTAGTAGTTCCAAAAATTTATACCTTCTTTTGTTAGAAGATTTATAGGATGAAAGAAATTCTCGTTAGATCACTTTCAGGTTTATTTTATGTGATATTGTTGCTTTTATGCATTCATTATGAACCGGCCCTACTCATCCTTTTAGGTGCTTTCGGCATAATTTGCATCGCTGAGTTTAAAAAACTAATTCAATTAAAAAGTTTTATTCCTTACCTTATTTTCTTCCTGGGTTATGGTTTTTTTGCCTTTTGGCTTTACGCATTCCATAGCACCTCCGACATCGATAAATTAGTTCAAATCATTATCGTTATAAGCATCTTTGTTCAGCTGTTTTTAATTAAAGATTTATTCTCAGATAAAGGTATTCCACTTTTCGGTTCTAAACGCTTTATACTAAGCACCTTTTACCTCTCCAGTGGTTTTGTATTTCTTATTTTAATCCCCTATTTTTATAAGGACTTCAACCCGAATATATTACTCGGTGCTTTTTTATTAATATGGACAAACGACTCTTTTGCTTATTTGGTTGGAAAAAACTTTGGTAAACAAAAGCTATTTGAAAAAATATCACCAAAAAAAACAGTTGAAGGATTTCTGGGAGGTTTATTTTTTGCTTGTGTGGCGAGTTATTTTATTGCAACCTATTCTAATACTTTAAATTTTACCCATTGGTTAATTCTTAGTATAATTATTAGTGTTTTCGGAACACTGGGCGATTTAATCGAATCAAAATTTAAAAGACAGGCTGGAGTAAAAGATAGTGGAATTATCATGCCGGGGCACGGAGGTTTGATGGATCGATTAGATAGTATTATTTTTGCCGCACCTTTCATTTATTTATTTTTAAGAATGCTACGCTATGTTTCATAAAGAAGGCTATAAAATCATTTTCGGTGCATTTATCGTGATAGTCGCCGGATTTCTAATTATCGATGGAGCAGTATCCCTGAGTTGGTTACGCTCGGTGCTGATGTTGATTTTACTGGTGTTTTTTATCCTGATCCTTCAGTTTTTCAGAAATCCTAAACGTTATACACATATTAACAACCTTAATGTCCTTTCTGCTGTAGATGGTAAGGTTGTGGTTATTGAAGAGGTTCTTGAAAATGAATATTTTAAGGATAAGCGAATTCAAGTAAGTGTTTTTATGTCACCTTTGAATGTACATGCTACGCGTTATCCTATCAACGGAAAAATAGAATACAGTAAATATCATCCGGGAAAATATCTGGTTGCCTGGCATCCAAAAGCAAGTGAAGAAAACGAACGTACCACTGTAGTTATCGACAATGAAACTTACGGAAAAGTGATGTACCGCCAAATTGCGGGAGCGCTGGCCAAACGTATTGTAAATTATGCTGAAGTTGGTGAAACGGCCATTCAGGGTGCTGATTCCGGATTTATTAAATTTGGATCGCGAGTCGATATCTTTTTACCTCTTACAGCGGATGTTAAAGTAAAATTAAATCAAAAAGTTCGTGGTGGCGAAACCGTAATTGCAGAATTACATGAGTAACAAAGCATTAGACATAGAATTTCAGGAAGCCGTAGCTCGAGTAAATGAGCATAAGGAGCCATTTCCTGCAGACACCCTGCTAAAATTGTATGCCTACTATAAAAAGGCTACCAACGATGTTGGGAAACCTAAAAGCAAGAAGGCCATCATCAACGCATTTAAAACAAATGCTTTATTTCAAGTTGAAGATATCACGGCCGATGAAGCCAAAAAAATCTACATCGAACTGGTAAACAATTATTTTTTATACCGACAATAGTAAAAAACTATTGCAGACTTTTAATGCTGGATTTTAAAGTCTCAATCTTGGCCAAGGCGTCAGCTTCCTTTTTCTTTTCAGAAGCAACTACCTGTTCAGGCGCATTATTTACAAAACGCTCATTTGATAATTTCTTTTGAACTGATCTTAAAAACCCTTCTGTATATTCTAATTCTCCCTGTAATTTTTCAAGCTCTGCAGCCACATCAATACTACCTGCCATAGGCACAAAGTATTCATTAGATTTTACACGAAAGGTCAAAGCTCCATCTAAAGGTTCGTTTACATAATCTATAGCGTTAAGATTACCCAGTTTAGCGATCAACGAATCAAAAGTTTTAGGAGCTTCTTCATTATTGATTACTGAAAAATCTATAGCGTCCTTGAAAGCCATATTTTTTTCTTTTCGAATATTACGAATTCCGGAAATAACCTCTGAAGCCAAATTGAATTCTTCAATTAAACTTTCATTTATAGGTCTGGTTTCCGGCCATTTTGATACAATTAAAGCTTCCTCAGGTTTTCTTTCAGCAATATAGTGCCAAATATCTTCTGTAATAAAAGGCATAAAAGGATGCACTATTTTAAGATTATCTTCCAACAATGCAATGGTTTCATCCAACGTTTTAGAGTCTATAGGTTGTTGGTATCCGGGTTTTATCATTTCCAGGAACCAACCGCAAAAATCATCAAAAATAAGTTTGTAAATCGCCATTAAAGCATCACTCAAGCGATATTTACTAAAATGATCCTCAATTTCAATAAGGGCTTTTTGGAATTTTGACTGATACCAGGCAATAGCTATTTTACTGGATTCAGGTTGTTCTAATTTGGAATCAACCTCCCAACCTTTTACAAGTCGAAATGCATTCCATATTTTATTACCAAAGGCTTTACCTTGCTGACAAAGGGCTTCATCGAACATTAGGTCGTTCCCGGCGGCACTGCTCAGTAGGAGTCCCACACGAACACCACCGGCACCGTAAGTTTCAATAAGTTTTAAAGCATCAGGAGAGTTTCCTAATTGTTTACTCATTTTACGGCGTTGTTTATCACGAACTAATCCTGTTAGATAAACATTGCTAAATGGTTTTTCTCCACGATATTCGTAACCAGCAATGATCATTCGCGCTACCCAAAAGAATAGAATGTCAGGACCCGTAACCAGATCGTTGGTTGGGTAATAGTAATTAATATCCTCGTTATCCGGGTTACGAATGCCGTCGAATACACTTATAGGCCATAACCATGATGAAAACCAGGTATCCAGAGCGTCTGAGTCCTGTGTAAGATCGCTGGCTTTTAAGTTGTTATTTTTGGTGACTTTCCGTGCTTTTTCAACGGCTTGTTCGAGTGTTTCTGCAACTACAAAGTCTTCTTTTCCATCGCCATAATAATAGGCCGGTATTTGTTGTCCCCACAACAACTGTCTAGAAATATTCCAATCGCGAATATTTTCCATCCAGTGACGATAGGTGTTTTCAAATTTCTTGGGAAATAATTTTATGGTATCATTTTTCAAAACAGCATCAATGGCCGGTTTGGCTAAATCTTCCATTTTCAAAAACCACTGATCGCTTAGCCTTGGCTCAATAACCGCTTTTGTACGTTCAGAGGTTCCTACTTTATTGGTATAATTTTCTGTTTTAATCAACTCACCTGAATCCTCTAAAGCTTTAGCAACAGCTTTTCGGGCTTCAAAACGATCCATGCCTTCAAACTGTAAACCGTAATGATTCAGGCTCGCATCATCATTAAAGATATCAATCACTTCAAGATCGTGCTTATCTCCAAGATTCTTGTCATTTTCGTCATGCGCCGGTGTTACCTTCAAACAACCGGTCCCGAATTCTACATCTACGTAATCATCTTCAATAATAGGAATAACACGGTTTGCTATAGGAACAATAGCTTTTTTTCCTTTTAAATGACTAAAGCGTTCATCATTTGGATTGATACAAATTGCCGTATCGCCAAAAATTGTTTCAGGACGCGTGGTTGCAATGGTTAAAACATCGTCGGAATCAGCTACTTTATAGTTGATATAATATAATTTTCCTTGTCGTTCTTCATGGACCACTTCTTCATCAGAAAGTGTAGTTTTTGCTTCCGGATCCCAGTTTACCATGCGAAATCCACGGTAAATCAAGCCTTTTTCGTAAAGATCAACGAAAACCTTGATTACAGATTCGGACATTTCAGGGTCCATTGTAAACCTGGTACGATCCCAATCGCAGGAACAACCTAATTTTTTTAATTGTTCTAATATAACGCCTCCATACTCATGAGTCCAATCCCAGGCATGTTTCAGGAATTCATCTCGCGTTAGATCACTTTTATTAATACCCTGCTCCCTCAGTTTAGCTACAACCTTGGCTTCAGTGGCAATAGAGGCATGGTCTGTTCCGGGCACCCAACAAGCATTTTTACCCTGCAAACGTGCTCTCCTGATCAAAACATCTTGGATCGTATTGTTAAGCATATGCCCCATATGTAAAACACCGGTAACATTTGGCGGCGGAATTACGATGGTGTAAGGCTCCCGATTGTCAGGTGTTGAATGAAAATATTTATGTTTCATCCAGTAGTCGTACCACTTCGATTCTACCTCTTGAGCGTTATATTTTGAGGGTATATTCATTGCTTTGGAATAGTTTTTGAATAATGAAGTGCAAAAATACTTATATTTCTTTTCCTATGAAACTATTTACTTAAGGATGTAAATAGTATCAGGTTAAATTAAAAAAATGGAATAAAACACGTAAATTTACAATGAAAACAATGCAACCAGAATGTTAAGAAATTGGTATTTCAACCATTTTTTTTGCATTTTGTAGGAAATAAACCTATGTTTGGCGTATAATTTAAAGACCAAACCCAAATTTTACCAATAGAAAAAATCAAAAATCTGGTCGCATTATAACCTAAATTGAAAGTATTATGAAACAAGTAATTACAATTTTATTTATTGGCTTATTGAGTTTTTCTGTTAAAGCTCAAGATAAGGTAGCTAAAATAGAATTTAAAACAGATGTTATAGATTATGGTACAATTGAAAAAGGAGCCAACGGCGTTCGTGTATTCGAATTCACTAATACAGGTGATGCCCCGCTTATCATATCAAAAGTAACCTCATCTTGTGGATGTACCATTCCTAAAAAGCCGGATCATCCTATTTTACCTGGTGAAACCGGACAAATTGAAGTGAAATACGATACGAATCGTGTTATGCCTATCCGTAAAACCATTACAGTAATCTCTAATGCAGACACGCCTACAATTGCCTTAAAAATTAAAGGTAATGTGGTAAATCCGAATCAGAGTAGTATGGTTCAGAATAAAGATAAAAGTGTTGTTCAGCAATAGTTAGCAACAGCTTTAAAAATAAAACCCTGACTATTAATTAGATCAGGGTTTTTTAATTTTAAATAAGTTTTCAAGCTTAAATTTCGCATTAAATTCCTCTCCGTGTCTTAATACATGCAATCGGATCGTGGTTCCGGCATCATCATAAAATCTTGCCAGAAGTTCCTGTAAAGAAAAATGCTGTGTTGATTTACCATTAATACTTAGAATAATATCTCCCTTTTGCAATCCTGCTCTGGCTGCGGGCGAATCTTCACGTAGCTCAACGATTTTATATATCGGCTGCAGAGTTACTTTATACCACGGATTCACTATAATTCTGGTACCATCTATACTATTATTGGTGCCTCTACTTGAATTACCTATCGAAACAATATTTTCTCGAGTTCGAACCAAATGGAAGCCGTCATGGGCTAATTCTAATCCACTTTTGTTGTATTGGAACTTATCTTTAAAATGATTATTCTTTTTAATGATGAGTTCAGCATTATTATAATCAAAAATCACATTAAAACGTTTTAAAATATTTCCTGCCAAACTTCCATTCCTGCCTTCAATACTTATCGCTGAAGCCACATAACTCAATTCCGGAAAGGCTACATTGGGATTCTTCAATTCAAAATCACCAATATAAAAAGCATCAATTTTTGAACGTTTACCATAAACGCTCCCATTCAAACCAAAACCAAGAAAATCATCAAAGTAGAAGTCACCACAAACAATATCCTGATTAGCATCTTCAAATAACCAAAGGGCATCACTTCCTCCTGAATCAATGAGCAATTTTACTGGTATTACATTACCGTTGATTTTTACTGAAGTTTTAATGTAGGGTTTATTATTATGAAATTCCAAAGGAATAACTTCACAATTCCTACATACATTTTTTTCGTAATAATTGAGATCTGTAAACCTTAGAAATTGGCGTGAATAATTTATTTCAACAATTAAATCTTTAAATAAATCGTAACCCACAATACCATGTACAGGAACCCCCAGGCGGGGTGTAAAATCTAAATTACTATTATGGATTACATGTAAAGCCTGATTGGGTTTAACTAAATCGCCTATTTTGAATACGTTGTTAAATGATTTATAGGCTTCTACAGATTGCCCACCACCCAATCCACGAAGAATAATGCGTTCTTTTTCTTTTAATTTGGCAGTCTCCTCCTCTTCATTGGTAAAATTAAATACAATAGATTTTTGAACTCCGGTATCTAAAACAAATGACAATGGCACACCATTTACCTCCATAGGAAAAATGATAAGATCGTTAATCAATTGAAATGCTATCCTCTCACTGTGCTTTCCATTATTAATAAAGCCTCCCGGCTGAGCAAAGCAACAGCAAGTAACAAAGGTCAGGATCACGAGGATGTAAGTGGGTTTTTTAACCATGTAATATGCTTAAGTACTTTAAGTTACGAATCTTTGTTTAAGGTTTTCGATTTATACCTGTATTTTAAAAAAACTTTAAGATAATTTTCTCAACTTTGTGGCAAAGAAGTAGTCATGCCATCCATATCGACAAAAGGGCGACACATGCCTGAATCTCCTATCCGAAAATTAATGCCTTATGCGGAACAGGCTTTAAAAGATGGAAAAACCATTTATCACCTGAATATCGGGCAACCGGATATAAAAACTCCCGACGTAGCTCTTGATGCTATTAAGGAAAGTAATATTGATGTATTGGCTTATTCGAGCTCGAATGGATCTGAAATATATAGGGAAAAGCTAGCTGATTATTACAAAAAACATGGTATTGATGTTACTTCCAATGATATTATTGTAACAACCGGTGCTAGTGAAGGCTTGTTATTTTTGTTTAGCAGTATACTAGATCCAGGTGATGAAGTCATAATTTCAGAGCCATTTTATGCAAACTACATTGCTTTTTCTACGGCAACAGGAGTTAATGTGGTTCCTGTGGTTTGTAAAATTGATAATAACTTCGCCCTACCCCCTATTAAGGAATACGAAAAACTAATAACTGAAAGAACCAAAGCCATTTTAATTTGTAATCCCGGGAACCCGACAGGGTATTTATACACTCATGATGAAATTAACAAATTAGGGGCTCTGGCACATAAGCATAATCTGTTTTTGGTAGCAGATGAAGTTTATCGTGAATTTGTTTACGACGATAATGAACATCATTCTATCCTGAACTTACCTGGAATTGATGAACACACCATACTCATTGATTCTGTATCCAAACGCTATAGTATGTGTGGCGCCCGTGTTGGATGTTTGGTATCCAGAAATAAAGAAGTATTGCAAACCGTCCTAAAATTTGCGCAGGCACGGTTGAGCCCGCCAACTTACGGACAGATCGCAGCCGAGGCTGCCCTGGATACACCTCAATCGTATTTTGATGAAGTTATTGAAGAATATACCAAGCGTCGCAACTTACTAATTGAAGAATTAGAAAAAATCAAGGGGGTTAAAATAGCCAAACCAAAAGGCGCATTTTATTGTATTGTGGAGCTTCCTATTGCCAATGCAGATCATTTTGCACAATGGCTTTTAGAGTCATTTCACCTTAACGGGGAAACCGTTATGATAGCACCGGCAGCAGGTTTTTATTCAACACCGGGCCTGGGATTGAATCAAATTCGAATTGCCTACGTGCTTAACCGAGAAAAACTAAAACGTGCGGTTTACATTCTAAAAGAAGCATTAAACCAGTATATTACGCTTTGAAAATTCAGAAAAACATATCATTAAAACCCTTTAACACCTTTGGAATTGATGTTTTGGCAGCATCGTTTGCGGCGGTTTCCAATATCACTGAATTACAGGACGTTCTAACTAATAACACAAAACAGAAAAAATTGTTCCTCGGAGGAGGAAGTAATATGTTACTCACTGAAGATTTTAATGGTTTGGTAATTAAAATTGGTTTCAAAGGAATCCGGGTGATTGAAGAAGATGATCAGTGGGTCTATGTTGAAGCCCAGGCCGGAGAAAATTGGCATGCGTTTGTATTGTGGTGTTTAGACCATAACTATGGAGGTTTAGAAAACCTATCGTTAATTCCCGGGAATGTTGGTACTGCACCTATTCAAAACATTGGTGCTTATGGTGTTGAGCTAAAAGATTCCTTTATGAGTTGCGAAGCTCTGAATATTGAATCTTTGGAAACCAAAACCTTCAAACGTGAAGATTGTAAGTTTGAATATCGAAATTCTGTTTTCAAAAATGAAGTAAAGGGCCAATATATAATTACTTCTGTTGTATTCAAATTAACAAAAAAAGACCATCAGCTTCATATAAATTATGGTGCCATCCGATCAGCATTGGAAGTCATGAAAGTATCACAACCAAGTATTCAGGATATTTCGAAGGCTGTGATTTCAATCCGGCAACAAAAACTACCGGACCCTAAGATGATTGGAAATAGTGGTAGTTTCTTTAAAAATCCTATCATTTCGACGGAACAATATCAAACCTTACTTCAAAATTTTCCTGAAATGCCTTCTTATCCTGTTTCAGAGCACGAAGTAAAAGTGCCTGCCGGCTGGCTCATTGAACAAGCCGGATTTAAAGGTAAACGTTTTGGTAATTATGGTGTTCATAAAAATCAAGCTTTGGTTCTTGTAAATTACGGTGGCGCAAAAGGTTCAGATATTTTAAATTTGGCCCGGTTAATTCAAAAAACAATAAAAAAATTATTTGACGTTAACATTGAAGCTGAAGTAAATATTTTATAATCGAGTGGATTTGTATACTTTTGCTAAATTGATTTTTAAAGTACCACTAACTAAACCAATTCGCCTTGATTTCGAACATCGAGAAACAAATAGTTGAATTACTCGAGAAGGGTGATAAAAAAGCGCTCACGCTACTTTACGACAATTACGCTGACGCTTTGTTTGGTGTAATAAAAAAAGTGATTTCCGATGATGAAGTCGCTCAGGATGTTTTACAAGAAAGTTTTATTAAGATCTGGCGCTATTCAAAAAAGTATGATGCCTCAAAGGCCCGATTATTTACCTGGTTATACCGAATTGCTTACAATTCAGCTATTGACAAAGTGCGTTCTTTAAAAAATAAAACAACCAAGGAAGTCCAAATTGAAGCTTCAAACGTATATACAATAAATGCAGGTGAATTAAATCAGGATGTTTTAGATATCCGAAAGCACCTGGGAAGTATTGAAAAGAAATATCAAATTGTATTAGAAAGCCTCTTTTTTGAGGGGATGACACAGCAAGAAGCTAGTGAAGAACTAAATATTCCGTTAGGAACTATTAAATCGAGATTAAAAATTGGATTACGTGAGTTGAAAAAGATTTACGATCCTCAATAAATAACGTCATGAATGAGAAAATAACTACTTTTTTAAATTCTGGCCTATTAGAAAAATATCTAGTAGGAAACACTTCTTCTGCTGAAACAGAACAAGTGGAGTCTTACATTTCAAAGTATCCAGAGGTTCAGAATGCCTACAACACGCTACAATACAACCTGGAAGTTGTATCGAAAGCACATGCTGAAGAAGCACCACGACATATTTTAGGAAATATCCTAAACGAACTAGATGATGCACCTGTAATGACTATAAAACAAAAACGATCTTATAAAGTTTGGCATGTGATGTCTATCGCTGCTAGTGTTACGGCCATTTTATTTGCGGTAACATCGTTCGTTTTTTATAATCAGAATAGAAAATTATCTAGAGAAAACCAAACGGTTGTTGATGAAATTTTCGATTTACGAAGTGATATCGCAAATACGAATTCGAAATTGGACAATGTGATGCAACAATTTAAGCAACTCAACGATCCTGAAACTTACAAATATATTATTCAGGGTAATAGCAGAGCTAAAGACTTAAAAACGGTAGCTTACATTAATCCTAAAGAAAGAACATCCATGATCGATGTGGTATCCTTACCGCAATTACCAAAAGAAAAATGCTACCAGATCTGGGCAGAATTGCAAGGTAAAATGGTAAGTCTGGGGATTTTAAGTGAAACGGATCGTCAGTTACAGTACATTCCCTATACTGAAAATGCCCGAGGATTAAACATCACCATTGAACCTAAAGGCGGCAACACCACGGCGTCTTTAGATAATTCGGTTGCAGAAATAGAATTAAAGTAGATTAATAGCAAATAATCTCCCTAAAAAAACTTCAAGTATTTTTCTTGAAGTTTTTTTTTACTTGTACCTTTGTAAAAAATAATTAGAAATGAAACTTTTTTTAATTACAATCGGACTTTTGGCCCTTGGATTTGCAGGAATCGCCATTAAAATCTGGGCTAAAAAAGATGGAAAATTTGCCGGTACTTGTGCAAGCCAGAATCCGATGTTGAATAAGTCTGGAGAAGCCTGTGGTTTTTGTGGCAGAAGACCCGATCAATTTGAAAATTGTAGCGAGCCGCAACACGAATCTTAATTTATATTTTTCTTAGAAATACATCAAATCACCTTTTTTAACCTCTATTTTTGGATTTCAACCAAAATAAAAAAGGCTTTATTTATTCTTCTACAATTAGTATCTTTATAAATCATCTCATTAAAAATTGATTTTATTGAATATAGAGGAAGCCATTTCACGCGCAAAAAAGACGGATCAGAAAGCCTTTAATTTTCTTTTGGATACGTTTTGGGATGATGTTTACGGATTTCAACTGAAACGCACCAGAAATGAGAATGATGCTGAAGACATCACGATCCAAACCTTTTCCAAAGCCTTTGATAAAATCGATACCTTCGATGATCGTTATAAATTCAAGACCTGGCTGATAACCATTTCCAAAAACATTCACATTGATCTTTTAAGAAAAGAAAAGAATGCCATCGATCAAGTAAAGATTAATCATGACGAGGATGCGTATCTGGTATTGGATGAATCGCCCTCACCTGAAGACAAACTGATTACAGAACAGCATCTTGCCACGCTTTTACGCGACATTAAAAAATTAAAGCCTCATTATCAGGAAGTTATTAATTTACGCTACTTTCAGGAATATAGTTACAAGGAGATTTCTCAGAAATTGGGAGAACCTATAAACAATGTGAAGGTTAAATTGCTTCGTGCCAAAAAACTACTGGCCGATATTATTCAAAAACACACATGATATCGAAACTCAAAGATCTTGGACCGGGATTGTTGTTTGCCGGAGCCGCCATCGGGGTGTCACATTTGGTACAATCTACCCGAGCCGGCGCTGATTTTGGTTTGGGTCTTTTGTGGGCTCTGCTTCTTGTAAACTTATTTAAATACCCTTTTTTCCAGTTTGGTCCGCGCTATGCCACAGCCACCGGGGAAAGCTTATTGGAAGGCTACAAAAAATTAGGTAAAGGTGTTTTGGTTACTTATTATATTTTAACCATTGCCACCATGTTTACAATACAAACCGCCGTAACCATTGTAACGGCAGGACTGGCCTCTTCTTTATTCGTTGGGTTCTTTTCCATTGAAACCTGGACAGTTCTTATTTTGATTTTCTGTTTAGCAATTCTAATTATTGGAAAATATTCTTTGTTAGATAAATTAATGAAGGTTATTATTATCGTTCTAACTTTAAGCACGATCGGGGCAGTAAGCATGTCGCTTCTGAATCATCATGAAACAATTACTTTTTCACAAATACTTCCGGATAATAAACTAGGAATTGCATTTTTAATTGCCTTTATGGGTTGGATGCCGGCTCCTCTAGATATTTCAGTTTGGCAATCGTTGTGGTCTATTGAAAAAAATAAAAACACCAACACCTACACCCCGAAATCTGCATTATTCGATTTTAACGTGGGTTACATTGGCACTATTATTTTAGGTATTGGCTTTTTACTTTTAGGTGCATTGGTTATGTTTCATACCGGAGAACATTTTAGCAACTCAGCCACAGTTTTTTCTGGGCAACTTATAAAAATGTATACCGCCAGCATTGGTAGTTGGGCCAGTATCATAATTGGTATTGCTGCTTTTACTACGATGTTCAGTACAACGCTTACTACTTTAGATGCTTCTCCGAGAGCGATGAGCAAAGCAACAGAACTTTTATTTCAATCTGAAAAAAAATTAAATTATACGTTTTGGATCGTACTGCTCACCATAGGTTGTATTGGCATCTTTTTCTTTTTGGCTTCAGAAATGGGTTTGCTGGTTCAAATTGCCACCATTTTATCTTTTATTACAGCGCCTTTTTATGCTATAATTAATTATAAACTGATTGCGAGTAAACACACCCCGAAACATTGGAGGCCATCGAGAAAAATGCATGTTTTGAGCATCCTTGGTATCGTTTTTTTAGTAGGATTTAGTGTATACTACCTCCTTACACTTTAGGCGGTATTTCAAAGAATACTTCGTATCTTTGCCCTTTAAAATAAGCTATGAGTACAGAGACTGTTATCAATACGACTACTGAAAGGCAACCAAAACCAAAGTGGATTCGTGTAAAACTTCCAACAGGAAAAAAATACTCTGAATTACGCAGTTTGGTTGATAAATATAATTTGAACACCATTTGTGCTTCCGGTAGTTGTCCTAATATGGGAGAATGCTGGGGAGAAGGCACAGCCACCTTTATGATTTTGGGTAATATTTGTACCCGATCATGTGGCTTTTGTGGTGTAAAAACCGGGCGTCCGGAAACGGTTGATTGGGATGAACCTGAAAAAGTAGCCCGGTCTATAAAGATCATGAAAATTAAACACGCGGTACTTACCAGTGTTGATCGTGATGACCTTAAAGATATGGGAAGCATCATGTGGGCCGAGACGGTTAAAGCTGTTCGCCGCATGAATCCCGAAATTACATTGGAAACACTGATTCCCGACTTTCAAGGTGTTGAGCAACATTTGGATCGCATTATTGAGGTAGCGCCAGAAGTTATTTCCCATAACATAGAAACGGTTCGCCGTTTAACACGTGAGGTTCGCATTCAGGCGAAATACGACAGAAGTCTTGCTGTTCTTAAATATTTGAAAGATCAGGGGCAGCGCAGAACTAAATCCGGAATTATGCTTGGTTTGGGCGAAACAAAAGAGGAGGTTATTGAAACGCTTCACGATTTACGCGCCCACGATGTTGATGTGGTTACAATTGGTCAATACTTACAACCCAGTAAAAAACATTTACCAGTAAAACGCTTTATTACACCCGACGAATTTAAAGAATTTGAAGAAATCGGATTAAATTTAGGCTTTCGACATGTAGAAAGTAGTGCGCTTGTACGGTCTTCTTATAAAGCCCAAAAACATATAAATTAACAATTTAAGTGTAATTTATCGTAAAAAAAGTGTGTTTTATCGATAAAAAAGTTATATTTGTCGATAATAAATATGTTGAATGTCCCAAATTTGTCGTTACATATTCGTCTTATTCTGCCTTTTCGGTCTTGAACTATCAGCTCAAAACACGCTGAATAATGATCCGGAATTGGCTCAAAATTCCATTGATTATCGGATCAAACAGTCTCAAAACGAACTTGAAAACTTCAGTTATTATAAGGCTTTAAATCACCTTAATGAAGCTCTAGATGAAGCTAAAAAAGCGGAAGACAGTACCCGACTTGGAAGCATTTACACATTAAAAGGGCGTCTACAATTGTTAACTGACAATTCTGATAATGCCATAAAATCGCTTAACAGTGCTATTGAAATACAGCGCCTGATAAAGAACGATACAGGTTTAGCCTATGCCTTAAAAACTTTGGGAGAAGTTTACTTTAACGAAAAATACTATAATCAAGCGCATGATTATTTCGTATCAGCAAAAAATTTATTTCAACAACAAGGGTTACAACAAAAATTAGCCGAGACTTTACTCCTGGATGGTAAAACATTTATGTTGTTAAATAATTACGTTAAGGCTCGAGAAATTATTGAACAAGCTCTTGCCATTGCAAAGAAATCGGAATATCCCGAAGTTGAAAGTGATGCCCTGATAAATCAGGCTGTGGTATTTAACGTTCTTGGGGAAAATGATAAAGCCCTAAACACAGCTGAGGAAGGACTTCAAATTGCAGAATTAAATAAATATCTGACCATTCGAAACGCGGCATACAAAACGCTAAGCGAAATATATTACGATCGTAAAAACTACAAAAACTCAAGAGATTATTTAGATAAGCATCTAAAATTAACTGATTCTTTGTATCAGCTAAAATCGAAAAGTCTTGCATCAGATCAACAAACCAAATCCATTTTAAAGGATACCACAAAACAATACGAGGAAGCAAAAAAACAATTGGAACAAGTTGAGGAGGACAATGGCGTGCGAACGTTAATCTCCATTTTAAGTGTTGCTTTAATTACGATTTTATCGCTATTAACGCTATCGCTTTATAAGAATAATAATATTCGATTAAAAACCAATAATATGCTCCACAAAAAAAATGGAGAATTAATTATTGCTAAAGAAAAAGCGGAATTAGCAACAAAAACCAAAGCTAATTTCTTATCGACGGTTACTCATGAGTTACGCACACCATTATATGCTGTAACTGGTTTAACGAACATGTTACTTGAGGAAAACCCCAAACCCGATCAAATCCAGCATTTAAAATCCTTAAAATTTTCAGGTGATTATCTGCTAACGTTTATCAATGATATACTTCAAATAAACAAAATTGAAGCCAATAAAGTTGAAATTGAATCAGAGCCATTCAACTTAAAGAAAAAAATAAACAATATTATTCTGGCATTAAACAATTCTGCCGAAGACAATCAAGTTAAAATTCATTTTGAATACGATAAAAATCTTCCGGAAAACTTTATTGCAGACCAAATTAAGATTTCGCAGATATTAATCAATTTAATTGGTAACTCTATTAAATTCACTAAAAATGGCGATATCTGGATACGTGTGTATAAAATTGCGCAAGAAAACAATAATTACAGATTGCGTTTTGAAGTTGAAGATAATGGTATTGGTATCAGTCAGGAAAAGCAGGATAAAATGTTTGAAAGTTTTTCTCAGGGCTCAATTCAGATCAACAGAAAATATGGTGGTACCGGCTTAGGATTGTCTATTGTGAAAGGTCTCATTGACATTTTAAAAGGCGATATTTATGTAAAAAGTGAATTGGATAAAGGAACCACTTTTTATTTTGAAATACCGGTTGAGTACACGCCGATAGAGCAAGCATCCACCGAGCCTAAATCCTCTTACTTCAACGATAATTCAGAGAAAATTGACCTTGATAAAGTTAAAGTTTTAGTTGTAGAGGATAATAAGATCAACCAAATGATCACCAAAAAGATCCTGACTAAAATGAAACTTAATTGTGAATTGGTGGATAATGGTGAAGACGCCGTAGAGCTTATCAAGAACAATAAATACGATATTGTTCTTATGGATATCCATATGCCCGGTATTAGTGGTATAGAGGCTACAAAACGCATCAGAACCTTCGACAAAAAGTTAACGATTTTTGCGCTTACAGCCGTGACAATTGAAGATAAAATGCAGGAATTTGAGGAAGCAGGATTTTCAGATATTATTCCAAAACCTTTCAAACAGGAAGAATTCGAGAAAAAACTTTACAACGCACTCACCGGAAAAAAGTACAAGGCTTTTAACCAGCAACAAACGATTTAACTACTTTATTAAAATTATTGGCCTGTTCCAAACTTACTTTTATTGGCAGATAATATAATTTTCCTTTTAGATCCTCTACATCTTTAAGACGCATAAAGTCTTTTTCCGTGGTAACAATCAGATGTTTTTTGCTCAATAATTGAATGTCATCAGCACTGAATTCATGATGATCTTTAAAGTTCAAATGATCAAATTTTAAATCATTTTTCTTAAGATGATCTACTAATGATTGAGCGTTGGCTATTCCTGTAACTAAAGTAAAGGATTTTAGATCATGTAATTTTATTGAAGAATCCTCAGAATAAACCGAATCATCATATAGAATAGAACTAAAAAATACCGATTGGTGTTCCTTAGGATCGATCCTTTTAATATATTGTCGTTTTTCTTCTTCAGAAATAATTTCCGGGCATTTGGTTACTACAATCAAATCCGCTCGTTGAGCACCAGATCTGGGCTCTCGGAGATTTCCAGTGGGTAAAACCAAATCATTGAAATAAGGCTGTGAAAAGGTGGTTAGTAAAATATTAAGTCCGGCTTTTACTTTCCGGTGTTGGTAAGCATCATCCAAAAGAATAACCTCTGGTTTTGGCTTTAATTTTAGAAGTTCGGAAATTCCCTTTTGACGTTGGGCATCAACCCCCACATAAATATCTTTATTAAATTTATGATAAAATTGGAACGGTTCGTCTCCAATGGTTCGGGCATTGGATTTTAAATCAGCTAATTGAAACCCCATGGTTTGGCGTTTATAACCACGGCTAAGGGTAGCTATCTTATAATCGTCCTTTAACAAACAGATTAAATATTCGATCATAGGGGTTTTCCCTGTACCACCAACACTTAAATTACCAACACAAATTACGGGTAAATCATATTTTTTATGAGCTAACCAACCCAAATCGAAAAAGGTATTACGAAACCAGGTTACAACATAATAAACCGGAACAATTGGAAACAATAAGATTCTCAGAATTTTCATAAATAAACTTTGTAAACCGTATTTTTGGTTATCTCAGGTTTAATCTGGTTAATATAACCAACAGCAAAGTAAATATTTTATATTTGTTTCTAAATCAAATCATAAAAATAATATGGTTATTCAAGATGTAATTTCTCATTTAGGGGCTTTGGCGCCTTTAAATTATGCTGAAGATTTTGATAATGTGGGACTCTTAGTTGGTGATAAAAACGCCAAACTTACTGGCGTTTTAGTAACTCTCGACACTTTAGAACCCGTTGTTGACGAAGCCATCGAGAAACATTGTAACCTTATTGTAAGTTTTCATCCTATTATCTTTAAAGGTTTAAAAAAACTTACAGGCGAAAATTATGTTGAACGCGTAGTTATGAAGGCTTTAAAGCACAATATTGCTATTTATGCCATTCATACTGCCCTTGATAATTCGTTTTATGGCGTTAATGACATGATTTGCAATCAGCTTAATTTATCAAACAAAAGGATTTTGATTCCGCAATCCGGAACCATTAAGAAATTAACCACCTACGTTCCAACAGCCGAAGCTGAAACTTTGCGAAATGCATTATTTAAAGCGGGAGCCGGTGCCATTGGAAATTACAGTAATTGTAGTTTTAACGTAGAAGGCCAGGGAACCTACAAAGCAAATAAAGATGCCAACCCCACTATTGGCGACATTGGTAAACGACATACCGAGCCAGAGACCAAAATTACAGTCATTTTCCCAAAACATAAGGAGAAAGAAATCTTAAAAACGCTTTTTGAAACGCATTCTTATGAAGAAGTCGCTTATGAGATCATGGCGATTCAAAATAAAAATCAACAGATCGGCATGGGGATGATCGGGGAATTTGAAACTGCTATGAGCGAACAGGATTTTCTGAAATTTCTTAAAGAAAAAATGAATTCTGAAGGTATACGACACACTGAATTGCTTGGAAAGTCTATCAAAAAAGTAGCCGTTCTTGGAGGTTCCGGAAGCTTTGCCATCCAAGCTGCGAAAGGTGCTGGAGCGGATGCTTTTGTTACTGCAGATTTGAAGTATCACGACTTTTTTTCAGCTGAAAAAAATATACTTTTAGTGGATATCGGGCACTACGAAAGTGAGCAATACACAAAAAACGGAATAGTCGCTTATCTTACAAAAAAAATTACTAATTTTGCAATCATTTTATCAACGATAAATACCAATCCTGTTAAGTATTTTTAGAATATGGCAAAAAAGAAAGAAGCAACTGTAGAAGAGCGTTTAAGAGCCCTTTACGATTTACAACTTATTGATTCACGCATTGATGAGATTAGAAATGTTCGTGGAGAACTTCCTCTAGAAGTTCGTGATCTTGAGGATGAAGTTGCTGGACTAAACATCAGATTAGATAAATTAAATGCTAGTTTGGAGTTATTAGATAATGACATCACTGGAAAAAAGAACCTTATCGAAGAGTCTAAAGCTTTGATCAAAAAGTACAGTGAGCAACAAAAAAATGTTAGAAATAACAGAGAATACAATTCTTTAACCAAAGAAATTGAGTTTCAGGAATTAGAAATTCAATTAGCAGAAAAACACATCAAAGAATTTAAGGCGCAGATTGAGCAGAAAAAAGAAGTTATTGCTGAAACCAAAGAGCGTTTAAAAGAACGTGAAACGCATTTGAAACACAAAAAAGGTGAATTAGATGCTATTTTGGCTGAAACCGAAAAAGAAGAAAAAGCTTTAATCGAAAAATCTGCAGATTACAAAGAGCAAATCGACGATCGATTAGTAAAAGCTTACACGCGCATTAGAGAAAATGTAAAAAATGGCTTAGCAGTTGTTCCTATTGAAAGAGGTGCTTCCGGTGGCTCATTCTTTACAATTCCTCCACAAGTTCAGGTAGAAATTGCATCACGCAAAAAGGTTATTACCGATGAGCATAGTGGAAGAATTCTGGTAGATGCTGAACTGGCAGAAGAACAAAAAGAAAAAATGGAAAAAATGTTTTCAAAACTTTAATTTTCCTTTTTCTACAAATTAATAGAAGCCTTTCCTTAGTGAAAGGCTTTTTTTTAATAAAAATTTCACAAGCTCTTCCTTTAAGGTTTTGTATTTTTATACGTCTATTGAAAAAGAAAACTTTTTATTATGAAACATATTCTTAGTGTTTTAGCTGTAACCTTACTTTTTAGCTGCCAAAATTCTGCACAATCCTCCAATAGTGCACAGCAAGCCGTCATTAATGCCAAACCGGTGCAAGTTCCTATGGAAAATGGAAAAGCGAAAGCCTATTTTGCTAGTGGTTGCTTTTGGTGTGTTGAAGAAATTTATGAAAGTCTTAAAGGTGTAGATGAAGTAATTAGTGGTTATTCCGGCGGTCATACTAAAAATCCAACCTATGCTGATAGCAACACGGGAAGAACCGGTCATGCCGAATCTGTTGAGGTGATTTACGATCCGAATGTTATTAGTTTTGCAACGTTAGTAGATGTCTATTTCGGTTCACAAAACCCGACGCAGGTTAACGGCCAGGGTAATGATATTGGATCGCAATACCGCTCCATCATTTTTTATCAAAATGAAAAACAAAAGGAAATCATTCTTAAAAAGAAAGCTGCGTTAGAAAAAAAATTAGGAGAAAAAGTAGCAGCTGAAGTATATCCTTTCCAAAAATTCTGGCGTGCTGAAGATTATCATCAAAATTACGTTGTAAACCACCCGAACAATCCTTATGTCCGAAATGTATCCATACCACGATTGAACCGTTTTAAGGCGAAATTTCCGCAGTTACTCAAGGACAAGTTTAAATAAAAAAGGTCTTCATAGTTTTTGAAATGAAAATTCATTTTTGATTCTTTAATTCGACCCACTTTAATCCATTGGTTTCAACACATTTATTATGAGAATACATGATCAAGTTTGTATATTTACAGAAAATAAAGTTATGAAAAACCTTCTGTACATGGCCTTATTCACTTTCATTTTAAGTGGATGTAAACAAAAAGAAACACAAAAAGAACCTGAATCCATGCCAACCGTTGCTGAAAAAATAGCAAAGGCCAATGGCCTTGATACCTGGAGTCATGTTAAAGAAATCGATTTTACCTTTGCCGGTGCCCGCCATTGGCAATGGTATCCAAAAACCAATGACATTACGTATACACAGGATACCGTAACCGTTTCTTATAACCGGGCTGTCGTGGATTCGACCACAATGCCAATTGATCGCGCTTTTATAAATGATAAATTCTGGTTGCTTGTACCTTTTCAACTGGTTTGGGATAAAAGTGCCACTATTTCCGATCCAAAAAAGACCACAGCACCTATCAGTAAAAAAGAAATCAACGAAATTACAATTACCTATCCGAATGATGGTGGTGGTTATACCCCCGGAGATGCTTATGACATTTATTACGACGATGATTATATGATTCGGGAATGGGCATACAGAAAAGGCAATCAACCAGAGCCAAGCTTGTTAAATACTTTTGAAAATTATCAGGAATTCAACGGGATTAAAATAGCTCTTGAACATAAGAAAGCGGAAGGCGATTGGAATTTAAAATTCTCTGACGTCAAAGTTATTTTAGACTAAGAAATCTAAAACGCCAAACAAAACGTATTTCTAATAAACGTTTTATCCGCAATCGCGTCTATATATATTTGAAAAGCTCTTTAAATCATTAAAGGGCTTTTTTTTAACCCTCGAATTTGTTTTTAACATGGGTACCATCACAAAACGGCTTATTACCCGATCCACCACATCTGCAAAAAGCTGTGGTTTTATTTTTTAGTTCCTTGTCGCCTTCTCTATCTGTTACAGTAACTGTACCGTAAACCAACAAAGGTCCGTTTTCCAAAACTTCAATTTTAGTGTTAAGACGTTCAGCGCGCTTATCAGCTTTATCATTCATATAAAAACTCAAAGCACCAGACGGGCAAGCCTTCACCTGATTTATAAGCGCATCTGTTCCTGCATTTTCAATAGCGATCCATGGTCGCACGGTAGGCCTGAATACGTTAGGCAAGCCTTTAACACAAATGCCTGAGTGAATACATTTTTTGGCTTCCCAAACTATGGTTACCTCACCATTGGTATATTCTCTGGTTTTTCCCATGATTAATTTTTACTAAATATACAAAAAGGAAACACAATTTCTGATAGGTCATTCTTTACTTATTATCCTTATTTTTGTTTAAACTGAAAAATAATTCAATTTGACTGATTATAAATTGGGACGAGATTATGCCCGTCAGCAAGATCAAAATGATCCTTTAAAAACCTACAGGAACCAATTTCATATTCCGAAGGATGAAGATGGTGAAGATGCTGTTTATATGACAGGAAACTCCCTGGGATTACAACCTAAGATCACTGCAACCTATGTTAATGAAGAACTGGAATCCTGGGCAAAACTCGGTGTTGAAGGCCATGTAGAAGGAAAGCATCCGTGGTTACATTATCATGAATTCCTGACAGATACTATGGCGGATATTGTTGGCGCCAAGCCTTCTGAAGTTGTTGTAATGAATACGCTTACGGCCAACCTTCATTTTATGATGGTATCCTTCTACCAACCAACGAAAGAACGCTATAAGATCTTGATTGAAAGTGATGCTTTTCCTTCGGATAAATATGCGGTGGAGTCGCAGTTACGCCATCATGGTTTTGATGATCAGGAAGGGCTTATTTTATGGCAACCTCGTGAAGGTGAAGAATTGCTGCGCTATGAAGACCTTGAGGCTATTTTAGAAGATCAGGGGGAACACATTGCTCTTGTTCTAATAGGGGGTGTGAACTATTACACCGGACAATTCTTCAACCTAAAACGCATTACTGACCTTGGACATAAATATGGATGTATGGTTGGTTTTGATTGTGCGCATGGCGCCGGAAATGTTCCTTTGAACTTACATCAATCCGGAGCCGACTTTGCCGTTTGGTGTACCTACAAATATTTAAATTCCGGTCCGGGAAGTTTAGCCGGTTGCTTTGTTCACGAACGCCATGGAAATAGCCCTGAACTGAATCGATTTACAGGTTGGTGGAGCCATAATAAAAAAACCCGTTTTAATATGCGTGGTGCCTTTGATATGTTACCCGGAGCCGAAGGTTGGCAACTGAGCAACCCTCCTATTCTATCTATGGCAGCCATTCGTGCGTCATTAGATGTTTTTAAGGATGTTGGGTTTGAAATCCTCGTTCAAAAATCAAAAAAACTAACCGGATATTTTGAATTTTTATTAAAGGATCTTGGTGAAGATGTGATCCGCATTATTACACCGGAAAATCCCGAAGAACGCGGTTGTCAATTATCCATTCAAGTTAAGAATGCAGACAAAACACTTCACGACAAATTAACAAAATCCGGCGTGATCAGTGATTGGCGCGAACCTGACGTGATCCGGTGCGCTCCTACCCCTTTATACAATACATTTGAAGATGTTTATGAATTAGTTGAACGCTTAAAAAAGATTCTAAATGGCTAAAAATAAACAACAAAATGTCCTCATTATTGGTGCCGGGCTTTGTGGTAGTTTGCTCGCTTTACGTTTAGGGCAACGGGGTTATAACGTTTCAGTTTATGAAAAACGCCCCGATTTACGAAAAACAAAGCTAAGTGCAGGACGCTCTATAAATCTAGCATTTTCAGATCGCGGAAATAAAGCCATGAAACTGGTTGGCCTGGAAGATAAAGTCAAAGCCCTATGCATTCCCATGCATGGCAGAATGATCCATGATAAACACGGTAAAACGTTTCAATCGAATTACAGCGGAAGAGACCACGAATTTATTAATTCCATCTCCCGAAGTGGTTTAAACGCCTTGCTTTTAGATGAGGCAGAAAAGCATGAGAATGTTAATTTGTATTTCAACAAAGAATGTCTAACTGTAGATTTTGAACAAACGACCGCTCTTTTCTTAGATGAAGAAAATAATAAACAATTCGTTGAAGATGCCGACACTATTATTGCTACTGACGGTGCGGGTTCTGCCCTTCGAAAAAGTTATTATTTAGGGCATAAATTTCTGTTCAGTTTTTCTCAGAATTATTTAAGTCACGGGTATAAAGAACTTAGCATTCTACCTCAGCAAAACGGGGACTATAGAACGTATAAAAATGCCCTTCATATATGGCCGAGAGGCGATTTTATGATGATCGCCTTACCCAATCTTGACGGAAGTTTTACCGTAACACTTTTTTTAAGTTATGATGAAGGTAAATATTGTTTCAATAATCTGGAAACTGAAGAACAGGTTCTGGAGTTCTTCCGTGAAGAATTTCCGGATGCTCTGGCCATGATGCCGAATCTCCTGGACGACTTCTTCAACAATCCAACCGCACCTTTAGGCACTATCAAATGTTCACCCTGGCATTATCAGGGAAACACCCTATTAATGGGCGATGCTGCCCACGCTATTGTGCCTTTTTATGGGCAAGGAATGAATGCCTCATTTGAAGATGTGGTCGAGTTTGATATGGTTTTGAACAATTTTAACGGGGATTGGAAAAAAACGTTCGAGGTCTATGAAAAAAATCGTAAAAAAGATACCGATGCCATCGCCGACCTGGCGATAGATAATTTTCATGAGATGAAAGATCATGTAGCCAACCCCATATTTCAGGAAAAACGCCATTTGGAAATAGCTTTAGAAAAAGCATTTCCAAAGGATTATGCTTCTAAATATTCTTTGGTTACCTTTAATGAACATATCGGTTATCGGGAAGCCATGCTGCGAGGTCGTGCTCAGGATAAAGCCATTCTGAATTTGTTAGCAGACAAAGAAATTGATAATCATACCGACCTAAAATTAGTATTAGAAAAAGTTAAGAAAGAAACCCATGCTATCCTCGAAGATGACCGGATAGCGCGATTAAAATAAACTATTATGAAAGATCAGGTTACCCCAAGAGGCGCCTACCCACATACCAAACGCGTAGGAGACTTTATTTTTGTTTCAGGCACCAGTTCCAGACGCGCCGACAACACGATTGCCGGAGTTGATATTATAGATGACATGGGTACAAAACGTCTCAATATTGAAGTACAAACCTCAGAGGTTTTAAAAAATATAGAAAAACAATTAACAAAGGAAGGTGCTACCCTTAAAGATGTTGTTGATGTTACTTCATTCTTGGTTAACATGAATGATTTTGCAGGTTATAATAAAGCCTACGCTAAGTTTTTTGACAAAGAAACCGGACCAACCCGAACAACTGTTGCTGTGCATCAATTACCGCATCCGGATCTGGTGGTCGAAATTAAAGTAGTTGCTTATAAAAAACTTAACGATCAAAGATAAAAAGACGCTTCATGGAAACGATTCAAAATTACATTAACGGTTCCCTGAAAGATCCTGAGTCAGGCATGTGGTTGGATAATTATTGTCCGGCCAATGGTGCTATCTATGGAAGGATACCAGATTCATCAAAGGCTGATGTTGATAAAGCCTATGAATCTGCCAAAACTGCATTTCCAAGCTGGTCTGAAACGACTCTAGAGCATCGAAGCAGACTTCTCCTCAAGATTGCTGATCTTATTGAAGCGAATTTAGAACGTTTTGCTGCTGCAGAAAGTAAAGATAACGGCAAACCAATTCAATTAGCAAAAAGGGTCGACATTCCCAGAGCGGCAAGCAATTTTAGATTCTTCGCACATGCCATTACACAATTCTCCAGCGAAAGTCATGACAGTGTTGGTCTGGATGCCATTAATTTCACATTAAGGCAACCCATTGGTGTTGTAGGCTGCATTTCACCATGGAATTTACCGCTCTATTTATTTACCTGGAAAATTGCACCGGCCTTAGCTGCCGGTAATTGCGTGATCGCCAAACCAAGTGAAATTACACCGTTAACTGCTTTTTTACTGAGTGAATTATGTATAGAAGCCGGTTTGCCTGAAGGCGTCTTGAATATCGTGCATGGCTCAGGAAAAACAACCGGACAGGCCATTATAGAACATCCTGGGGTTAAGGCAATCTCATTCACAGGTGGTACAGCTACCGGTGAACATATAGCCAGAACAGCTGCTCCCATGTTTAAAAAATTATCGTTGGAACTGGGCGGTAAAAATCCAAATATCATTTTCGCTGATTGCGATTATGACACCATGCTGGAAACTACAGTACGATCCTCCTTTTCTAATCAGGGACAAATTTGTTTGTGTGGAAGTCGCATATTTGTAGAAGCGTCGATGTATGACAAATTTAAAACTGATTTCATTGAAAAAGTAAAAGAATTAAAAGTTGGTCATCCAACAGAAGCCGAGACAGATATTGGTGCCTTGGTATCAAAACCTCATTTAGAAAAAGTATTAGACTATATAAAACAAGCGCCTCAGGAAGGTGGTAAAATTCTTTGTGGAGGAAACCCGGTTTCTGTAGAAGGGTTTGAAAATGGGTATTATCTAGAACCAACGGTTATCGAAGTAGCAACAGATACCTGTAAAATTAATCAGGAAGAAGTTTTCGGTCCGGTAGTAACGATTATGCCTTTTGATTCGGAAGATCAGGTTTTAGAAATGGCCAATAAAGTGAAATACGGCTTGTCGGCAACACTTTGGACGAATGATCTGAAACGTACGATGCGCCTAAGTAAAAAATTGGAAGCCGGCATTGTTTGGGTGAATACCTGGATGTTACGGGATCTTCGTACACCTTTTGGGGGCATGAAATCGAGTGGTGTTGGACGTGAAGGCGGTTTTGAAGCCCTACGATTTTTTACTGAAGCCAAAAATGTGTGTATCAAATATTAAAATCCTTATTAATTATCTAAAAAACATGATGGAATTAAGTAAGCATCTCTATTTTTCATCTGAGCCAAAAGAAATGGACTTCGATCTTATTTTTAATTTTATAAAATCGACTTATTGGGGAAATGTCAGAACAAAAGAGGAACAACAAAAAGCCATGGAGAACACGCTAAATTTTGGTTTATTTTATAAAAATGAACAAGTAGCATTCGCCAGGGTGATGACAGATAAGGTGTTTTTTGCTTATCTTTTAGATGTTTTTGTGGTAGAAGCCCATCGTGGAAAAGGCTGGTCGAAACTACTCATTAAAAACATTTTAAATGACCCCGAATTAATCAATATAGACAAATGGATGTTAGCTACGAAGGATACGCATGGACTTTATGAAAAATTTGGATTTAATCTGGTAAAAAGTCCTGAAAAACTCATGGAAAAATTAAGCTTACGCGCAAAAAAAATATACGAATAAAATGGATTTAAAACTCAATAATAAGAACGCTCTGGTTTGTGGAAGTACACAAGGCATTGGAAAAGCAACAGCTATCGCATTAGCCAATGAAGGAGTGAATGTCACCTTGGTAGCTCGAAATAGGGAGAAACTAAAAGCGGTTTTGGCCGAACTTCCGGCACAACGAAAACACAGTTATATTGTGGCCGATTTTTCCAACCCCAGAGAACTTCAGGAACAGGTTATTAAATTTATAGAAAAGGAACACGGATTCCATATTTTGGTTAATAATACCGGAGGTCCCAGAAGTGGTGAGATTCTTACTGCGAGCCTGGATGAATTTGAAAAGGCTTTCATAATGCATTTAAAATGCAACCATGTTTTGGCTCAGGCAACGATCCCCTTTATGAAAGAAGAAGGCTTTGGACGTATCGTGAATGTCATCTCTACCTCAGTCAAAGAACCTATTCCGGGGTTAGGTGTTAGCAATACTATTCGGGGTGCCGTTGGAAACTGGAGTAAAACATTGGCAGGTGAAGTCGCTGAATTTGGTATTACCGTGAACAATGTATTACCGGGATTTACAGAAACCGAACGCCTCCTAGAGATCGTAAAAATAAAGGCAGCGAAAGCAGAAACCAGCATTGAAGACATGGCTGAAGAAATGAAACATTACACACCGGCACAACGCTTTGCAAAACCCGAGGAACTCGCTAGTGTCATCACCTTTTTGGCCAGTGGGCCTGCAAGCTATGTAAATGGCATTAACGTTCCCGTGGATGGCGGACGCACCAAAAGCTTATAAAAACACCACAACTAAACTAAACTAAATTTAAAAATCATGAAACGATTATTATGTCTGTTAATGTGTAGCATAAGTTTCCTGCTACAAGCACAGAACGATTCCGGATGGATCATAACCAGTGGCAAGGTCTCTAACTATACCGGAGTTGTTGCAGCCAATGGCCGCATTGGAATTCTACCTGAAGACAAACCCTTTAAAACTAAAAGTATTATTCTGAATAATGTTTATGAAAAAGCTTCAGAATTGGGAGTGAGTCAGATCGTTTCAGGTATGAACTTCGCCAATCTGGACATGGAAGTTGACGGTGAAAAAATTACCGAAGCTCATGTAAGCGACTGGCACCAAAGCCTGAATATGAAAACGGCTGCCTTTGAAACCTCCTTTACTTTTAAAAATAAGGTAAAGGTTGTTTATACCATTTACGCCTTGCGGAATATTCCTTATGCCGGTTATATTGATTTTAAAATAACACCGCTACAAAACGTATCGTTAAAAGTTACAGGCAAAATAGAAACTCCCAAGGATTTTATTGAACCTCTTAGTACGTTTAGAGTTTTAAAAGACAATGAAACAACGATGCCTATTTTGCAAACGGTGGCAAAAACCAGGTTTGGTTCGCAAACTATAGGAACTTCAGCAACCTTTATTTGGCATGCCATTAATTCGACGCGTGAAGATCAGCGGCCTGAATTACATCACAACAAGATAAGCGATTACGATAACGAACTCTGGTTTTCGAAAGATCTTATTAAAGGAGAAAACTATAATTTTGCCTGGACCGGTGCGGAATGTGCTTCACAAGACTTTAACGATCCACAATCAGAATCAGAACGCTTTGTAATTTTCAATTTATTAACACCCAGAGCCGCATTACTTCAAGGACATAAAGACCTTTGGGAAAATCTATGGCAAGGTGATATTGAAATTGAAGGTGATATTCAATCGCAGTTGGATGTGCGATTGGCCTTGTATCATCTATATGCGTTTTCCAGAAGTGATTCGGATCTAAGTATCTCTCCTATGGGACTATCATCCCAAAATTACAACGGACATATTTTTTGGGATACCGAATTATGGATGTTCCCACCGCTTTTATTATTGAATGAGCCTATCGCGAAATCTTTGGTAAACTACCGATCGGATCGATTGGATAAAGCCAAACAAAAAGCCAAAAACTTTGGTTATCAAGGTGCCATGTATCCCTGGGAAAGTGATGATACCGGTGAAGAAGCCACTCCTGCCTGGGCTTTGACCGGAACTTTTGAACATCATATTACCGCCGATATCGCCATTGCCTTTTGGAATTATTACAGGGTAACTCATGATATGGCCTGGTTAAAAGCGAAAGGTTACCCCGTAATGAAAGCTGTGGCCGATTATTGGGTGAGTCGTGCTACAAAAAATGAAGATGGTTCATACAGCATTAACAATGTGGTTGGTGCCAACGAATTTGCGCCTAATGTAGATGATAACGCTTTTACCAATGGGTCGGCAATAACGGCTTTGGAATTTGCTAAAACCGCAGCTAACACGGTTGGAGAAACACCACATCCGGAATGGGAAATTGTAGCTAAGAATCTAAAAATCCATAAGTTTCCTGATGGCACAACCATGGAACACAGTACGTATAATGGAGCTATTATAAAACAGGCTGATGTAAATTTACTTGCCTACCCGCTACACATTGTAACCGACAAAGAAACGATTGTAAAAGATCTAAAATATTATGAACCAAAATTAGCTGAGGAAGGTCCTGCTATGGGACAATCTGTTTTTGCTGTGATCTATGCACGACTTGGTGATGCGGAAGAGGCCTTTAGGTTGTTTAAACGAAGTTATGAACCAAATAAGCGTCCGCCATTTGGAGCTTTGGCTGAAGCCGCGACGAGTGACAATCCGTATTTCGCAACCGGTGCCGGTGGCATGTTACAGGTGGTTTTATTTGGGTTTGGCGGGTTGGATATTACAGAAGATGGTGTGGTTCAAAAAAATCCGATATTACCGAGGGAATGGAAAAAATTAACTCTAAAAGGCATTGGTCCGGATCGGAAAACTTTTGTGGTAAAGTAAATGGCAATTTGTTTACGATTTAGCGTTGAAAAGTTTGTATTTTTATAAGAACATAATTGCGTGAGGGATTGCAGCGATATCCTTTTTGCTTAAACAAAAAGATTTAGCGAAAAGCCCGACGGCTGCGCCAAGAAGCGCAGGCGGCACGCCCAAAACATTTAAATATTATGAGTAAGATTGTTTCACCTTTGAATTTTAAAGCCTGGATTGATGAACACCGCCATCTTTTGAAGCCGCCGGTGGGTAATAAAATGGTGTGGAAAGACACAGATTTTATTGTCATGGTGGTTGGTGGCCCTAATAGCCGGAAGGATTATCATTACAACGAAACACCGGAATTCTTCTATCAGGTGGAAGGTGATATTGTATTGAAAATTATTGATAACGGCACCCCGAAAGATATTCATATTAAGGAGGGTGATATTTTTTATTTACCGCCTAAAGTTCCGCATTCGCCGCAACGAGGCGCCAATACTGTTGGCCTGGTAATTGAATATCGACGCCCTGAAGGTATGGAAGATGCCCTGTTGTGGTTTTGCGAAAAATGTACCACAAAATTATATGAAGAGGCCTTTACTTTGAAAAATATTGAAACTGATATGCCCAAGATCTTTGATCATTTTTACAGTGATAAAGCCAAGCGCACTTGCCCTTCTTGTGGCGCAGTAATGGAACCTCCAAAAAAAGTAACAGCTGAATAAATTGAGTTGTAAATAGCACCTATGGAAAGACGTAAACTTAGAATTAACGGACACTCGCACCTGTTACCATATCCTGAAGAAATTCCTGATTATATGCGTGAAAAAGGCATTTTTTGGGTTGATAAGGATCGAAAATTTATGCTTCAAAAGGACTGGAGCAGACCGGTAACGGATTCCAGTTTTTTTCTTCATGAAAAATTGGAATGGATGGATCGTTATGACATTGACCATGCCGTGGTGCTCAATTTATCCCAACTATACGGAAATGGTTTGCGTGTGGAGGAAATGAAGCAAGCTTTACGGTTTCAAAACGATTTTAACGCCAAGATCCAGGAGGACCATCCAAGTAAATTTACTTGCGGTTTTGTAGTGCACCCCGGTTTTGTTAGGAGTGCCTGTTGGGAAATTGAACGCTGCGTTGAGCAACATGGCATGCAGTTGCTTTGTTTACCAACCCACTACATGGATACCATTGGTACCTGGCGTTGCATTTTTGACGAAGAGAACGAGCCTATTTTTGAATTAGCGAGTCATTATAATTTGGCAGTTGAAATTCATCCGTATGATGGTGAGAAATTTATAAAGCTTGAAAATACGGCCTGGCGATTTCATTTAATTTGGATGTTGGCTCAATGTGCTGATGCTTATCATTTTTTAAGTTTGAACGGTTATCAGGATAAATACCCCAATATGCGTACTTGTTTTGCTCATGGCGGACAGTTAGCTCAAATTAATCTGGGGCGCAGAATTCAAGGCTTTGATGGCAGACCGGATCTTTTTGAGGGTAAACACCATCCCAGAAAAGCCGTGGGTCACAAAAACATATTTTTTGACACCTTGGTTCACGATACCGGATCATTGGAATTGTTGATTAAAAATCAGGGCTCAAAACAGGTTCTTATGGGTCTTGATGACCCGTATCCGCTGGGCGAAATGGAAAGTGCCAAACAATCCTCATATCCCGGAAAAATTCTGGATCTGGCCATAGAGCGCAACATTATCACTAAAGAAGAGCAAGATGCTATTTGGGAGGACAATGTTATTACCTGGTTGTGTGGTGAAGATGAAGAAGCCAAAACAAAATTGATAAACAGAATTTTAGGCTAATGCATTTTATTCCGGAAGCTCTCGATGACTATGTGGTACAACATTCAGCTGACGAACCTGAATTGTTGCAACAACTCACGCGCGAGACGTATCAAAAAATTTTACAACCACGTATGCTTAGTGGGCATTATCAAGGCCGGGTTCTAAGTATGATTTCAAAACTGGTACAACCTAAAAACATTTTAGAAATTGGAACCTACACAGGATATTCTGCCTTGTGTTTGGCTGAAGGTATGGCGCCTGAGGGTGAATTACACACCATCGATGTTAATGAGGAGTTAGTAAAGTTCCAAAGGAAGTATTTTGATAAATCAAAATTTAGCAGTCGAATTCACCAATATTTAGGCGAAGCCTTAGATATAATTCCCGGTTTAAATAAAAATTTTGATCTGGTTTTTATTGATGCGGATAAATCAAATTACGTGAACTACTTTCATGCGATCATTGATCTGGTAAATTCCGGCGGTCTAATTCTATCGGATAATGTGTTGTGGAGCGGAAAAGTGATCGAACCGTTAAAAGATGATGATACAGACACTAAAGTGTTATTAGAATATAACAAATTACTGAAAGAAGATCCCAGATTGGAAACTGTTCTATTACCTATTCGTGATGGTTTAACACTGAGCAGAAAACTTTAAATTCAGGAAACTTTCAAAGCATTTTTCTCATCGGCCCTACTTTCCTTGATTTTAGTTTCTATCATTTGGAAAAATTCAATATTGTCAAATGGTTTCGTTAGAATGCCACTAAATCCTATTTCATTGTAGTTTGTTCTAACGTAATCAATATCTGCTGCCGTAAGGGCAATTATAGGTATATTCGGATTAAACTCACGTATTAATTCTGTAGCCTTAATACCATCCATTTTTGGCATATTGATATCCATCAGTATCAAGTCCAGATAGTTGTTTTTCACAAACTCTACGGCGTCTTCACCATTTTCAACCACATTGCATGAGTAGTTCTGACGCTTCAGTAAATTTTTAGTAACTATCTGGTTAATTTTATTATCCTCGGCAATCAGAATATTAAATTTCTTTTTGAAATCAACAATTTTACCACTGCTTTGTTCATTTGTTTCGGAAATTTGTTTCTCGTTGTCAATATCTAAGGTTACGTTAAAACTGAATTTAGCCCCTTCGCCCTCTTCACTTTCCAATTCAATTTGACTACCAAACAATTCAACAATGCGTTTTGATATGGATAAGCCTAAACCGGTTCCCTGATAATTAATATTCATATTTCGATCTAATTGGGAGAAATTTTCAAATATAGCTTCAAATTTATCCTTCGGAATCCCTAGACCATTATCCTCCACTTCAAAGCGCAAGTGAGCTTTGTTATTGTTTAAGTTTAGCGTTTTTATGCGAACATAAATAATGCCACTTTCAGTAAATTTAATGCTATTGCCAATTAAGTTAAGTAATACTTGGGATAACCTCACACTATCACATTTCACATAATTAGGAACATCCTCATCAATACTTACTTTAATTAAGTTATTAGTTTCCTGTAGACGATAGCTGAAAGAACTTATATTATTTTTTATGAGGTCTCTGATGTTTATCGTTGTAAGTTTTAATTCTAATTTCTCTGATTCCACTTTAGAAAATTGTAACACCTCATTTACAAGATTAAGCAAATAGTCTCCGGAAAATTTAAGTGAAGACAATAGTTTATTGTCTTTAGAATTCAAATTATTCTTTTCTAACAAAAGCGATGTAATACCAACCACACCGTATAACGGTGTACGAAGTTCGTGAGTAACATTGGAAATGAACTTCGATTTCATTTCAGAGGATTTTACCGCTTCTTTTCGTGCCACTTCCAGCTCTTTATTTTGATTTGCCAAATAGGCTGTTAATCGTCTGTTTGAAGCGTAACTTCTATAAAGTACCAAAATAGAAATCACCAATAATATCAAGGCAAAAACAATAATCAAGTTTATCGTTTTCATGTTATTAGCCTTTTGGATCTGATACAATTCTTCAGATTTAGCGGAAGAAAGACGGTTTTTATAATCCTCAATAGAGAGTCGGGACATGGTAATAACTTCATTGTTATTTTTAACCTCTTCCAGCATTTTCTCTGTGAAATTGTTATACTGCAATAACGCTTTGTAAGCTTCACCATTTTTATTGGCCATGGCATAACTGTTTGACAAGCGCTTATAGATTTTACTATAAATGGTATTGATTTCCAGGTTATCGTTCTTAACACCCGACATCAAATAGGAAATAGCGATATTATACTTTTCAATGGCGCTATTATAAAAGCCTTCCTTTTCATAATAAATACCGTAGAGATAGTTTATATACCCCTTGTAATACATAGATTGAGGGTCTCTTTTTCTTATCAGAAGTTTCTCAACTTGAAGTAAATTAGAAATGGCTTTCTTGTCATCATTTACTTTAAGGTAATACTCCGAAAGTTTCGTTCTGATATTCATCGAAATATCATAACATTCTGATTCATCATAGGTATTATTGGAGTCAACATCACATTTAGAAATATTTGATAAGGCTTTCTCTAAATAGACAATAGCAAGTGAGGTTGATTTTGTTTGTTCTGTAATTTGCCCTAAATTCAAATAGGATTGAGCTAATAAAAAATTGTTATTTAGTTTATTTGCTTGACCTAGTACGATGCGAAAGCTGCGTTCGGCATCTTCAAATGCGTGCATCTTCATGTAGATCTTTCCAAGATTATAACTAGCTACAGCTTTACCATAACTATCATCAATGGAATCTGCTAATTTTTTACTTCGATTGAAAATTTTAAAAGACTCAACAATCTTATTATCGTTAAGATATTGTTGTGCTGAAGAATTTATACTATCTATTTTGTAGATAATACTTCTTTCGCTCTGAGCATAGGAGAATATAGAAAACGTGAGGGACCATACTAAGAGGCTAAGTTTCATAAGTATACGTAATTTCGATTTGGTAATATAAAAATATGTTCTTTACCAAAAACGATACTAATTTTTCGTTCAAAAACAAAAAATACACGACCATTGAACGATGTGTAATTTTAAATATACTTGATAGTCAGGAAATTATTACTTGCGTTTTATGGAGCCTGTAAAGTCTTCCAGATCGTCCTTCACCTGGTTAAGTTCCTTTTTAATATCGTCTGTAACACTGGTATCGATTCCGTTTTTCTCTGCAGTTTTAGTAATCTCGTGTTTGATATCATTTGTGGCATCCTTAAGCACACGCATGCCTTTCCCCAAGCCTCTGGCGATTTCAGGTAATTTATCGGCACCGAAAACCATGATAGCTATAAAAAGAATAAAAGTTATTTCAGCACCGCTAATGAATAAAAACATAACATCTGGTATCACACTACAAATATATGGAGTTGTTTTGTAAATAAATTAAAAAGCACCTAAGATTTAAAACTATTTAACAAAAAAAAGCCAACATAACGTTGGCTTTTTTTATTAACAATTATGATTTAATTTTTTCTTTGAATTTGTCAAATTTACTAGGCTCAACAGATCTTGGCCATGAATTATTATCGGTATTTACATCGGCTGTTTCAGCATCAGGATCGATCTCAAAACTTTTTATAGCCTTTTGAGTTTTTAATACTTTGGATACTTGTTTATCATTATATCTCCAGATCTGTGCCGGATATGTGAAACGATCCTTGGTACCATCCTCATAGGTTACTTGCAAAATTATTGGCATTACCAACCCTCCCGGTTTTTCAAAAGTGACTTGATAAAAATGCTCGGGTGCATCAACCAAAGCATCTTTTTCCTTTTGAGTTAAACCAGAAATGTAGTCATTCAAGGCAGAAAAGTCAGTTGCCTTTTTCTTTTCCATGTTCTTCTCACCTTCTTCAACCTTTGCAAAATAGATGAGTTTATCTTTGTCTACTTTAATATTGTAACGTTTGGAAATACGATCTAAACTTTCACTTGCTTGTTGGGTAGGTTTATCTGTGAGGTAATATTCGTCAACTGAATTTATTCCGATATCATTCACATCTGTGGTGTAAAACCAACCACGCCAGAACCAATCCAAATCCATAGCCGATGCATCCTCCATTGACCTAAAGAAATCTGAAGGTGTTGGATGCTTAAACATCCAACGTTGTGCATAAGTTCTGAATGCATAATCAAATAATTCAGGTCCCATGATGGTTTGTCTTAACATGTATAGTCCTGCAGCCGGTTTGGTGTAGGCATTAGGCCCAAATTGATGCACATAATCACCTTGAGACATTATTGGTGACAAATAACTTTGATCACCACTCATATAAGGAATGATATCTTTTGGTAAATTTCCTGTGATATAATCCGGATCGAAATCAAGCTCAGCTAAAGTTTCAACGAACGAGTTAATACCTTCATCCATCCACGTCCACTGACGCTCATCACTGTTAACGATCATGGGGAAGAAGTTATGACCTACTTCGTGTGTTATCACACCGATCATCCCTCTTTTTGTTCTTTCTGAATACGTACCATCAGGGTTAGGGCGTCCGTAGTTAAAACAGATCATTGGGTACTCCATACCCTGACGTTCTGAATGCACAGATACAGCTTTTGGATACGGGTAATCAAATGTCATTTTTGAATAAACTTCCAGCGTATTGGCAACCACTTTAGTAGAAAGATCTTCCCACAGCGGGTTACCTTCTTTTGGGTATAAGGAAACTGCCATTACCGTATGTCCGTTAATATCTACAGCCATCTCATCCCAAATGTATTTACGAGAGGTGGCAAATGCAAAATCTCTTACATTTTGAGCTTTATAATGCCAGGTTTTTGTTTCCGTACTTCTACCCTTCTCATTTGCTTCTGCCTCCTCCTGAGTAACAATAAAAACAGGCTTATCAAAAGATTTCTTCGCTTCTTCAACACGTTTTTGCTGCTCTTTGGTTAATACCTCTTTTGGGTTTTGCAAAACCCCTGTAGCTTCCATGATATGATCAGCAGGAACGGTTATATTTACATCAAAATCTCCAAATTCCAAAGCAAACTCACTACGGCCCCAAAACTGCATGTTCTGCCATCCTTCAACGTTATTATAAACACACATTCTTGGGTAAAACTGTGCAATGGTATAATTTTTATTTCCATCAGGGAAGGTTTCTAAACCGGAACGTCCGCCATCCACATTAATATCATTGATGTTATACCACCACTTCATTTTAAATTTAAAAATCTCACCAGGTTTCAACGGTTCAGGTAAGGTAACGCGCATCATTGTGCGGTTTACCATGTGTTGTAGGTCTTTACCATCTTCACCTTTTACATAAGCCAACTTAAAACCACCATCAAAAGGAGCTTCTAAATTGTCCTTTGTAAAACTTTGAACGGAACTATAAGGGCGGTTGAAATTATCACTTTTCGCATCGGGAGTTTTCGAATCTTTGGAACGCATATTCTGGTCTAATTGCACCCATAGATATGGTAATATATCATTAGAATTGTTGTGATAGGTAATTGTTTCTTCACCATAAATGCGGTCATTTGGTTCATCTAACCGAATGTCCATGATGTAATCTACCTGTTGTTGTGTGTATTTATAACCCGGTGCTCCAGAGGCTGTTCTGGTTTCATTAGGCGTTGCCAAAAGATCTTTCATCTGTTTGAACTTGTTATTGTCCGTATGTCCTTGTTGAACTTCTTGAGCAAAAACTCCGGACACCACAAAACAGAGCGCCAAACTTAGGGATGGAATAAATTTCATATTAATTTTTCTTTTAAAATTTTTATTTGAAGTTAGTTATTTACAAAATGCTCGAAAATAAGAAAATCGATAGGGTAAAAAGGGAATTTTAATTAAAATTTAACACCTTTTTTTTCGAATCGGTATCCAAAATGAAACTTTTCTGTTTACCGTTGATATTTGTTTTAATGATATTCTTTTGACTATCATCAATATCAAACAGAATAGCATCAGTAATTTCAAAGGAATAAACCTGGGAAACATTTGGAATTTCAAGATAACATTTCATGATATCTCCATCGTATTCTTTACCGATAAAATTAATATTGGAAGACTGCCCATTTATTTTCACCGAGAAGCGGGAATTAAAGTATTTTTTTAAATAGGTGTTTACAATTTCGGGCTCGTTTTTTCCGGCAATAACCAACGTATCATTATAATTATTTTGAAGCGCTCTTTCGATGTCATCCACGAATAAACGTGATATTATTTGTACAGCTTTTTCTTCAGGAACGTAATTAACTTGTGTTACACTCACATAATATTTATGAAAAACGGTAAATGAGCTTAAGGTGAAAAATAAACCGAGAAAAACTACTTTTATATAGTTCATAGCATTCAATTTTAGGCAAAAGTAATTGTTTTTTTAAGGTTCAAAAAGTGTTCCAAAATAATTAATCGAATTTTTCATTAAGATTCTTCTTGTATTGCTCTAGCTTTTCCCTTAAAAATTCAAAGATTTCAAAATCAGATTTTTGATTACATCTTGGCATAAACGTGGGATCAGCTTCGCAGAAGTAAAGAAAATCGGTTTGTACATCCTTCTTCAAAGGAAAAAACTTAAAAAAATCTTGTGCAATAGTCGTTTTTATTCGGTGTAATAAATCATCTTTAGCTTCATGTAAAACCCGTCCTTTTAACATTTTAGTTCTACCGGAAATAGCATTTATTATCGGCGTGAACTGCATGGCTGCACCAAGGCCAAAACCACTGCTACCTCCCGAAGGTTTAAAACTTGAGGCTTCGCTTAATCGTCGTTCGCTTTGGGATGCTAATTTTCCTGTATATCCCGGAATTCCAACATCATAAAAATTCACAGGAGTGTTACCTTCCACATTATTAATATCATCTCCCAAATGTCCTGATAAAATTTTACCCAATACAATCTCATCTAATTCATTTACGGCATTGGTTAAGTGAACAACCAGCGTTTTACCTAACAAGGTTTGTTGATCTATTTGAATCTGCATAGGATTATATATTAAGGAACTGAAAATGATGGTATCATGAAGTTTCGCTGTAATACGAAATCGCCCTTGAACATCTGTAATCGTATTTACTTTACTGGTAATGTTCATCACATTGATATTTTCAACATCACTATCTGCTATCACCTGACCATCAAGCGTTACTGATTGTGCTGAAATAATACCTGCAGAAAGCAAACAAAAGAAGCTAACAAATATTTTCAAGATCCCTAATTTTTAGACATCTAAAGAACGTATAAAAAGTTGAAAAGAAAATCTTAAATATTTCTAATCTTTTGTTAAATAGGGCTTTTACGTAGTTTATTGCTCCAAAAACGACTTACTTTTTTGCGTCAGAAGTTCTAGAAATCGCATTTCGTTACCATATTGAAGTAGGGAATAATCGAATTTTTCATCCTGAACATATTGAATAAAATCCTCTACCCTATTTTCAGGTATATTAAAATTATCCATCAGGAATTGAGCACTAAAATAATACTTGTAGGAGTCTATAGGCACTTCATTAACAGATTCTTCAGGGTTAGTTTTATTCTTAGAGCGGAATAGCGGTAATAAAAGCTGGTCTACAATATTCACAACATTTAGTCCATTAACCAAACGTGTGCGCTCCTCAGTTACGGCAATATTTCTAACCTCGGTTTTGTCATCCTTTTCAAATTCAAATTCACCAATATTTCCCAAAGCAAAGTAAAGAGCATCCATTTTAGGCATAAAAGGAGCTGATTTGTTCATGTCTTCATCCAGGCTACCTGTAAGTTTATTAGGTAGTAAAACAACGGTATCCAATTGATTGATATCATCAATAAGGAAGATCTTCATAGACCTGGATTTCATAATATCTTCATTAACCCGAAAACTGATATTTTGAAATTGTAAAGCACTAACCTCAATAAGGTCATTCTGTCGAACAGCCAGAGTAAATTCTCCTTTTTCGTCGGTAATGGTACCTTTATTTGATGTGGCATTAAAGATGGTAATGCCGGAAACATCTTCACTTTCAACAATAATTTTTCCACTTACTTTTATCCGGTTAAAGTCTTGACCATAACCTAAATAACTAAAACCAAAGCATAAAAGTAGTAGCAGTTTTTTCATGTTGAATTTTTACTAAAGTTACTATTTATTCCTAAGTTTTTCATTAAAATTCGTTTGAAATTTGAGTAAATGGTATCTTTAAACCAGAAAAGAAATAGGTTTTTTATGAAGCAAATTATTATCGCCAGTACCTCAACAGTTCATGGTAGTGGTTATCTTGAATATATTTTAAAGGAACTGGAAACTTTTTTTAAAGACACGGAGCAAATTCTGTTTATTCCATATGCCAGACCCGGAGGAATTTCACATGATAACTACACAGCAAACACCCAAAAAGCTTTCGAAAAAATTGGAAAAAAAGTAGTGGGCATCCACAGTTTTGATGATCCTAAAAAAGCTGTACGCGAAGCCAAAGGAATTTTTACCGGAGGTGGCAACACCTTTGTGCTGCTAAACCAATTATATAAGAATGATCTGATCGACACCTTGAAAGCAACTATAAATTCAGGAATTCCATATTTAGGAACCAGTGCCGGTAGTAACATTTGTGGATTAACCATTAAAACTACGAATGATATGCCCATTGTATTTCCTCCCAGTTTCAATGCCCTGGGTTTGGTACCCTTTCATATTAATCCGCATTATCTTGATCCGGATTCAAACAGCAAACATATGGGAGAAACCCGAGAAACCCGCATCCGGGAATTTCATGCTTACAACACGCCCCCTGTAATTGGTTTACGAGAAGGAAGCTGGTTGGATGTTCGGGGTAATTCAATTGTTTTAAAAGGGCCGTTAACAGCACGAATTTTTGAATACAATAAAGAGCCTTACGAGTTAGAATCAGGAAGTGAACTCAATCATTTAAAATAAAAAAACCTTATCCGGATTGATAAGGTTTTAGAGCGGGAGACCGGGTTCGAACCGGCGACATTCAGCTTGGAAGGCTGACGCTCTACCAACTGAGCTACTCCCGCCTGAGTATGCAAATATAAATTCATTTTGTACCGAAATCAAGTTATTTTTGAAGCTTTTTTAAAAAATGATAGCCTAAAATATCGTAACCATCATTCATATAAAATTTATGTGCTTTATGGTTATTTACGTAGGCATTTAACTCCATAGTTTCATAACCTTTGGATTTTATATATGCTTCGATCCAGTTAATGAATTGTTTGCCAATTTCTTTGCCTCTAAATCCTTCTTTTAAAAAGACATGGTCGAGTTCCACGCTTTTTCCTGAATAATGCCGGGTACAAAACCACAAACCGCAAACACCAATTAATTCTCCATCTGCAAAAGTTACAGCGCATTCATAATTTTGTGTGACCATTTCTGAAAACCGAATTTTCAAAGTCGTCTCAGGAATATTCCCTTTATTCAATTCAAATACCAAAGGAATAATCAGATGAATATCTTTTGGATCCAATATTTTAAATACTACATTCATAAATAAAAACTATAACGACGAATTTAGTTAATAAATCAAAACAGAGTTAATAAATTGGCTAAGTTTAAATGCACGCAGATCTTTTAAGGTGTAATACTCGCGAAGTAGCTACATGTTTTTACAAAAAAAGGGATTTCAAATTATTGGAGAAGCCTTTGATATTAAGAAAATTAACCCTACGATACCATTTGTAAACATTTATAAATTCACTAAATACAATAAAAAAAGCCTTGTGATCAACAAGGCTTTTTTGGAGCGACTAACTCAAAATAATTATAACGTATAATTATTTATTCTTTTTTAGGTCCGCTAAGGCATTTTTAATGATACCTGCAGCATCTTTAGCACCGTGCAACTTGGCATATTGTAAAGCCGTCATACTTTTGTCTGACTTCTGCTTAAGATCTGCTCCTCTGTTAATTAAAATCTTTAAAATTTCTGTACGGTTGTATTTTGCGGCATACATTGCTGGTGTCATTCCATTAGACATCTGATTCACATCTTCTCCTAAAGCCAAAAGCTTTTGAACGGTTTCAATATCGCCAAGGGCAATGGAAACACAGAATGAATTCACTTTAAAATACTTCGCACTAGTTAAAGGTTCTCCCTTAGTGGTCGTGGCGTTCGCTTGAACGGATACCATGGCAAAGCACATGGCGATAACTGTAAAAATGATTGTTTTTTTCATGATGAAAGAATTTAAGTTTGATTAATGATTACGATTTTTGATCTATATAAAATGACGACTTATTTTCGAAACTGTTACACAAAAAAAATATAAATAACACATTTTTAACGTTTGATTCACAAATCGTTAACGAAAAGAAGTAAATCATAAAAGATTAATAAAACCCTTTAAAATAGGTGTTTTTAAAGCCTATCACGATCAAAATAATCAATACTTCCGTATCTTTGTTTAGTATTAAAATTTTTAAGAAATGAATAAGAAAGTTATACTGATGATTCTTGATGGTTGGGGTATTTCTCCCGATCCAAAAGTTTCTGCTGTAGATCAAGCTGATACACCTTTTATAGACTCCTTATACACAAAATACCCCCATGCTACCTTAAGAACAGATGGCTTAAATGTTGGTTTACCTGAAGGTCAAATGGGAAACAGTGAGGTTGGTCATATGAACTTAGGAGCCGGACGTATTGTTTACCAGGATTTGGTAAAAGTGAATTTGGCGGTAAAAAATAAAACCCTTCAAAATGAAAAGGTTTTGGTTGATGCTTTTGAATATGCCAAGAAAAATAATAAAGATGTACACTTTTTAGGGTTACTAAGTGATGGTGGTGTACATTCACATATCAATCACTTATTCGGACTCATTGATGCCGCTGAATCTTATGGTTTGGAGCATACTTATGTTCACGCCTTTACCGATGGCCGTGATGTAGATCCTAAATCAGGGTATGGCTTTATTACAACTTTGGAAGATTATATTGAAGATAAACACACCAAGTTAGCAACGGTAACCGGACGTTATTACGCCATGGATCGGGACAAACGATGGGAACGTGTAAAATTAGCTTACGATGCTGTGGTTAAAGGTGAAGGTTTGAAAACAACCAATGTTACCGATGCCATCCAGAAAAGTTATGATGATGACGTTACTGACGAGTTCATTAAACCTATTGTGATGATTGACAAAGGTGGAGAACCAGTAGCACAAATCAAGGATGGTGATGTTGTGATTTTCTTCAATTTCAGAACAGATCGTGGTCGTGAATTAACAGAAGCACTTTCGCAAAAAGACTTCCATGAACAAAACATGCACAAGCTGAATCTGTATTATGTAACCATGACGAACTACGATAATACGTTTAAGAACGTTCATGTCATTTTCAATAAAGACAATCTGGTGGATACTTTGGGAGAGATCCTGGAAAAACATCACAAGAAACAAATTCGCATTGCTGAAACAGAAAAATATCCGCATGTAACCTTCTTTTTCTCAGGAGGAAGGGAAAAACCATTTGAGGGCGAAAACCGAATTTTAAGGAATTCACCTAAGGTTGCCACTTACGACATGCAACCCGAAATGAGTGCTTATGAATTACGCGATGCTCTGGTTCCTGAATTGGAAAACGAAACAGCAGATTTCGTGTGTTTGAATTTTGCCAATGGTGATATGGTAGGCCACACCGGTGTCATGGAAGCTGCAATCAAGGCCTGTGAAGCTGTTGACGCCTGTGTAAAAGATGTCGTTTCAACGGCTTTAGATCATGATTATACCACAATCATTATAGCCGATCATGGGAATTGTGAAACTATGATCAATCCGGATGGTACGCCTAACACGGCTCATACAACAAATCCCGTTCCTGTTATTTTGGTAGACAAGGAATTAAAACATATTGAAGATGGTATTTTGGGTGATATGGCTCCAACCATTTTAAAACTTATGGGTATTGAGCAACCGAAAGCCATGACACAACATGCGTTAATTTAAGTTAAAAAGATTCCCTATTTTCGCAAGCAAAGCGTAAAGCAACGATTTAAAATGAATTTCAAACACGCCTTAACCATTGCTGTTGATTTTGACGGCACTATAGTTGAAGACGCCTATCCTGAGATTGGAAAACCTCAGGTATTTGCTTTCGAAACTCTAAAAAGACTTCAAGACCAAGGTCATCGGCTTATTTTATGGACCTACAGATGTGGTGATCGTTTGGATGAGGCGGTAAACTTTTGCAAAGAAAAAGGTATTGTTTTTTACGCCGTGAACAAAAGTTTCCCGGAGGAAGAGGATGACACCAACAGAAGCCCAAAAATATTGGCGGATCTTTTTATCGACGATCGAAATTTGGGAGGTTTCCCCGGTTGGGCTCATGTTTACCAAACCCTTACCAACGAAACCCCACAAATTCCAAAAAAGAAAAAAGGCTTTTTAGGCTTATTCAAATAAGATTAAATCAACTCAAAATAGGCTTTTTCTACAGCTTCTCTGTGGTCGGGATGAGCTATATTAACCAATGCTTTTACCCGCTGCTTAATCGTTTTACCGTAAAGGTTAGCAATACCATATTCTGTAACCACATATTGAATATGCGCTCTGGTAGTTACAACACCTGCTCCGGGTTTTAACACCGGTACAATGCGACTAATACCATTTCTAGTAACGCTAGGTAAAGCAATGATGGCTTTTCCTCCTTTACTCAATGAGGCTCCACGGATATAGTCCATTTGACCACCTACACCGGAATACATTTTTCCACCAATAGAGTCTGCACAAACCTGCCCGGTAAGATCTACTTCAATGGCTGAATTTATGGCAACCATTCGAGGATTCCTTTTAATTCTGGAAACATCATTTACAAAATCAGATTCCCGCATTTCCACAAATGGATTGTCATCAACATAATCATACAAACGCTTAGAACCTACTAAAAAGGTTGCTAATGAACGTCCGGGACTAATTTTTTTGTAGTCTCCGTTTACCACATTCTTCAGAATTAAATCAATAACCCCATCCGAAAACATTTCCGTATGTAAACCCAGATCTTTGTGATTGTGAAGTCGGGATAACACAGCATTTGGAATGGTTCCAATGCCCATTTGCAGCGTACTTTTATCCTCGATCAGGCTGGCAATATAATCGCCGATCTTATCTTCAATTTCGGAAGGTTCGCCAAATTGATGTTCAGGAATAGGTTCATTACATGGTACGAAGTAATCAATTTCAGAATGATGAATAATCCCATCGCCATGAGTTCTAGGCATTTGTTCGTTAACCTGAGCGATCACAATTTTTGCATTTTGTATGGCCGCTAACGTAGCTTCAACAGATACACCTAAAGAACAGTACCCATGTTTATCAGGCACTGAAACATGGATCAGAGCGACATCCAATGGTAATATATTTCGTTTGAATAATAACGGTAATTCACTTAAAAAAACCGGAGTATACGACCCGTTACCCGCCGTTAAGGTATGACGGACATTTTTCCCAATGAAAAAAGAATTGACATGAAAACTCTCCTTGTAATCAGGATTAGCATAAGGCGCCTCACCTTCAACATGTAAATGACAAACCTCTACATGCCGCAATTCATCATGGCAATCACTCATGGCTTTCATTAATAATTGAGGTGCAGCAGCTGCTGCTTGTACATACACTCTATCGTTGTTCTTAATCACTTTTACTGCCTCGGCAGCACTTACATTTTTAAACATAGCATTATTAACTTTTTACGGTACAAAATTATTGATACAATCTATGAAAAAAACTGTCAAAAGTCATAAATCCATAAATATTTGAAGTTTTATTTTAAGTATCTTTGCACATATTTTGATGTATTATGATTCATGTAAAAACAAGAGAAGAAATTGAGTTAATGCGCGAGAGTGCTCTGATTGTATCCAAAACTTTAGGAGAGGTAGCTAAGGCCATCAAGCCTGGTGTTTCAACTTTGGAATTGGATAAAATTGCTGAAGAATTTATACGTGATCACGGTGCTGAACCCGGTTTTTTAGGACTTTACGATTTTCCAAATTCCTTATGCATGAGTCCCAACGCTCAGGTAGTTCACGGCATTCCTAATAAAGAACCTTTGAAAGAGGGCGATATTATTTCCGTTGACTGTGGTGCTTTGAAAAATGGTTTTTACGGAGACCATGCCTATACTTTTGCTGTAGGTGACATAGATCCGGAGACTGAAAAATTACTCCAGATCACAAAAGAATCCTTGTATGTAGGCATTCGTGAATTCAAAAAAAATAATCGCGTTGGTGATGTTGGCTACGCTATCCAAAAATATTGCGAAGACCATGGTTATGGTGTGGTTCGTGAATTGGTTGGTCATGGTTTAGGAAAGAAAATGCATGAAGATCCTGAGATGCCAAATTATGGAAAACGCGGTCGTGGTAAGAAATTTATCGAAGGTATGGTGGTAGCCATTGAACCGATGATCAATTTAGGAACCCATAGAATACAACAACATAGAGACGGTTGGACCATTACAACGTTAGACAATAAACCAAGTGCGCATTTTGAACATGATGTGGCATTAGTTGATGGTAAGCCCGAATTACTTTCAACCTTTGCCTATATTTACGAGGCTTTAGGCATTGAAAGTGACGAAGAAAATGAATTTCGTAAAGAGGCGCTTGTTCTTTAATTTATGAACTACAACATAAAAAATATTCCATCAAAAGAACTTGCTAAAGGCATTTCAGGACGTTATATCCATACCGATCATAATACTATCGGTTTTATTACGGTTGAAAAAGGAGCCATTCTACCGGAGCATTCACATATTCATGAACAAATTACTCAAATGGTTTCCGGAAAATTCGAAATGACTATAGATGGCGTTACTCAAATTTTAGAAGCCGGTAGCGTTTGTGTGATTCCTTCAAATGTAACTCATAGCGCCGTGGCGCTGAGTGATTGCGAAATTATCGACACCTTTTATCCTGTTCGGGAAGACTATAAATAGCGATTTTGAAATCTGTTTTTAAGTTCATACTAAATCGTATTCCAAGACCTGTTCTGATCAGGTTAAGCTATGCGGCAAGACCTGTTTTAGCGTTTATTTTAAAAGGAAAAAAATATACCGATCCTATTGATGGAAAACAATTTAAATCCTTGTTACCCTATGGTTATGGCAAGCAGCGCCCGAATGCCCTTTCCCCTTCTACGCTGAGTTTAGAGCGGCATCGTCTCCTTTGGTTGTATCTAAAAAATGAAACTGATTTTTTTACTTCTCCAAAAAAGGTATTGCATTTTGCACCGGAACAGGCCTTTTACAAACGCTTTAGAAAACTTAAAAATCTCGATTATACCACTACTGATTTGAATTCGCCTTTGGCGGATGTAAAAGCTGATATCTGCGATCTTCCATTTGAGAACAACCAGTTCGATGTTATTTTATGCAACCATGTTTTGGAGCATATTCCTGATGATACTCAGGCCATGAAAGAGCTTTATCGCGTTCTGAAGCCCGGAGGCATGGCCATTCTTCAAATACCACAAGACCTAAGTAGAGAGCAAACGTTTGAAGATAATAGCATTACCGATAAAAAGGAGCGCGCTAAAATTTTTGGCCAATATGATCATGTTCGCGTTTATGGAAAAGATTATTTCGATAAACTTCGTCACATAGGTTTTAAAGTAGATCCGGTGGATTATACCAAAACATTAACGCCGAAACAGGTAAAATCTTACTGCCTCGCTAATGGCGAAATTATTCCTGTTTGTTTTAAATAGTCTTATTACTCCGGGAAACCGTTTAGAGATTTTGTTTCCATTTTCTGCTCATTATTTTCATAAATGAAAAACACCTTCAACTCAGGATGTGTTTTTAGAAATTCTGTAACATTTTCTACTCCCATAGCTTGAAATGCCGTAGCATAGGCATCCGCAGTCATACAATCAGGAGCAATTACAGACACACTAAGAATATGGGTTTTGGTTGGATAACCTGTTTTCGTATCGATAATATGTGCATAACGATTACCGTTGTCGTCGATCTTGAATTTTCGATATGTTCCAGAGGTCGCTATGGCTTCATCCTTTAAAACAATAACTTTCGAATAGCTCTGAGACCCGTCAAAATTAGGGTCGTCAATACCAATGGTCCAACCCGAATGCCGTTCTAAATTTGTGCCTGAAACCCGCATATCGCCGCCAATATCAACTAAATAATTATGAATATTCTTAGATTCAAGAAAATTACTGATAACATCGATTCCATAACCTTTAGCGATCGCGTTAAATTCTAGATAAGTTGAAGACGGTTTTTCAATAATATGTCCTTTTCGTTTCACCTTATCAAAGCCTACAAATTGCATGAGGCTATCAATGGTTGTACTATCTGTTAAAAATTTATTGGTTTCTGCACCAAAATTCCATGCATTCACGATGTTTCCAATCGTTGGATCAAAAACACCTTTGGTATTTTCATAAATTTCCTTGGATGCCTTGAAAACATTTACGAAATGATCATCAACTGAATCAAGTTCGTTTCTGTTCAATTTTGAAATATCAGAATTCGGCTGATAAGTTGATAGAGACCCATTAATCACATCAAACAAACTATCGATCTCTTCAATATAATTAGTCTCATGAGGTGCGTAATATTGGATATTATAGGCAGTACCAAAAACAGGGCCTCGAAGTTTTACATTTTTGGGTTCCTTTTCACAAGAAAGGAAAGCCATTAATAAAATTATAAGAATGGTAATCTTTTTCATTTAATTCAAATTAGTTTCTAATACTTGCAAACCGTGGTATTCAATCAAAAAATCTTCATTTAAATAAACCGGTAAATTTTCACCTTCAGGATTACCCAAACCAACCCCCGCATATAATACTTTCGCATTCTTTTCTCGGGCATGTTTTTTAAAAGATTCCATCCAAACTACATCATAATTGTTTGGATTATTGGGTAATAAAACCGCTCGTACAATAACAAAAAAATAGTTGCTTTTTTTATCTATACACACAAATTGCGGATGCTTTTTAAGCTGACTATTAACCGCAATAAACTCAAACCCACGCTGTTCTAAATCCTTTCCAACGTGGTTCATAGCCAAGTTATGTAGTTCCTGCTTTGAAAGTGCTTTTCGCATGTTGCAAAATTAATACTATTATCAATGGCAATAAAATTTTGATTACATTTAAATATTAAATAACCAACTTCATTAATGGTGCATCATCCATACTCTAAGCAAACAGGTCTTTTTTTAGGTCCATTACTGTTTTTAATTGTTCAATTTTTACCTTTTGAAATTCTTTCCGCCCAGGCTACAACCGTAATAGCTACAGCCCTTTGGATGGTTTGTTGGTGGATTACTGAAGCCGTTTCCATTTCTGTAACAGCGCTATTACCATTGGTATTATTTCCGCTTTTTAAAGTGATGCCAATAGGTGATGTTGGCGCCAATTATGGAAGTCCCATTGTGTTTTTATTCTTTGGTGGATTTGTACTCGCCCTGGCTTTAGAGAAAGTGAATTTACATAAACGTATTGCTTTGAATATTATTAATAAAACCGGTACCAGCCCAAATCGTGTGGTGTTAGGTTTTATGATTGCCACAGGTTTTATGAGCATGTGGATTAGTAATACAGCGAGTACGGTAGTGATGCTTCCTATTGCCATGTCGGTCATTAAATTATTAATAAACGACGCTGATGGCTTTACTAAGGCAGACAAAAATTTTGCTTTGAGTGTCATGCTGGGTATCGCCTTTTCTGCAAATGCCGGCGGAATTGCCACCATTATTGGTACACCACCAAATTCTGTTCTTATTGGTTTATTGGAAAATGAATACAATATTCAAATTTCATTCTTAAAATGGATGATTATTGGTTTACCCATCACCATCGTTCTTATCAGTGTCATTTATTTTGTTTTAGTGAAGTGGATGTTCCCGAATAACGGCATAACATTTACAGCAGATCATGATGTGATTAAAGATGAACTACAAAAATTAGGTAAAACCACGCCGCATGAAAAACAAGTACTAATCACCTTTGGAATAATAGTATTTTTATGGGTCTTTCGAAGTTTGATCAATACGTTGATTCCGAGTTTAGATTTATCAGATACCATGATCAGCATCATTGGTGCTTTGGCTTTATTCGCTATCCCACACCATCTTAAACGTGGGGATTTTATACTGAAATGGCGTGATACCGAAAAATTATCCTGGGGTATCCTTATATTATTTGGAGGTGGTTTGGCATTGGCCAATGGCATGTCGGAAAGCGGCATAGTTGATGCTGTAGCCAATGCCATAGCCGAAAGTCAGATCAGTATTTTTGTTATGACTGCATTATTGATCACTTTGATGCTATTCATGACCGAGCTAATGAGCAACGTTGCATTAACAGCCGTTTTGGCTCCTGTAGTCGCCGGAATTGCTTTGGGCTTGAATATTCCAATACTTTATCTTTTAATTCCGGTTACCATCGCCAGTAGTTGTGCTTTTATGTTACCCATGGCAACACCCCCAAACGCCATAGTATTTGCGAGCGGCTACGTGAAAGTGAATCAAATGGCCAGAGTGGGTATCATTTTGAATTTGTTTTCCATACTATTTTTAATGCTGGTATTTAAATTCTTTATTCCCTTTGTTTTTTAAAAAATAAAACTTGTAAATTTAGTACCGCTATGGGTTTGATTTTAAGCCTATATAGCAACCTGCCCTCTTCATCTACCTCATAAATATTGAGATTTTCCCTGAGAAGATTAGAAGTTAAATTACTAGAACAAAAACAACATAAATCAATAATATATGAAATCCGATATTAATTCCTGGAGTAAAAAAGAATTAGAAACCTATATTTTTTTAATGTGCGCAAATGCAGATGACGTAGAAATGGCGGAAGAGCTCAACTTGATCAAATCCAGAGTAAACATAAAATCTTTTGAAAAGATCTATCGGGAATTCAAGAATGATTCGGAAGATGAACGTTTTGAAAAAATAGAAGCAGGAATAGACCAACATCATTATTCACATATGGAGCTTATGGAATTACAAAAAGTGATGCAACAAATTTTTATGAGAGATTCTAAATTAACCATGATGGAAGCCAACTTAAAAAAGATTCTAAACAACATGCTGTATTAATTTTTAGGAGATTCAATCCTTCCATTCAGACTTCCTTAATTTAAACCAAACATGAATAGAATCTTCAGTCCGGTACGTAAAACCTTATTTAAATCAGGGAAATTTACAGGGTAATTATCTTATGCTATAGGCGAAATTATACTGGTAGGTTTAGGAATGCTACATGTACACAGAAGGATCATTATGGAATGTGAACAAAAAATCCAATCGTTACAATATCTTTTTGGTGAAAGACCTTGGAAAAGAATATTACCTTGAATTTTGTTTTAGGGCGTAAAAAAGCGCCATCCAAATCTGCATTGAGAAGTATCGCAGACCTAATGAATGGCGCCCAACCACCAAAATTATTTTTGTTACTCGAAAATCCTTTAGAACTTTATGGTTGAATACTAACTTGTATCGAAGATAGATGTATTACTAACTGCGATAATTATTTTTTTGCGGAAATCAGCACTTTTCAAACAGTGACAAAAAAAAAGTATCGACAAACAGCATGTTTTTACCATTTTTTAATTTTTTTTCTAAATATTGAAAAAACCAGGACTTGGTAAGGTGTTTGTGTTTTGCAAAAAAACCGAATTGCCTAGGATAGTTTTCTGTTTTTTAATAATTTTAAAAAAAGAATTTTGTTATGACTACTATTCCTAATCGATTACAAACTGCTTTAGAGAATTTGTACAATGCTTTCCACAATGGGAATTTAAATCCGGAATGTTGTAAACAATGCGCTGTAGGTAATATTTTGGGTCAGACTGATTCCTGGAAACACCTTTCTGACGATCACGGATCTCTAAAACTGAACTACCTTGGGATGGTACATCAAAATTTAGGTCGAAAGTTTAATGGGTATTCGCCTCTGGAACTTTTACAGATCGAAGCTACTTTCTTAAAAGCTTGTGGCTTTCAGGTTCCACTTCACCACAAAAACAAAAAACCAAATAATCCAACGGATAAAGCAGTATTGTTCGAGGGCCTTTCTGCTGTAATAGAACTCCTTTGCCAACTGGACAATGTTCCGAACGTTATGGATTACAAAAAATTATTTGAGGTTGAAATTGATGAACCCAAATGTGTATTGGTTTAAACCTGATACATTCCGAATTTTCTTGAACAAACCGTTTCCCATTCTTATCGGTTTGTAGTGCATTAAGTATTTTTTTAAATAACGGAAATTTTTCCATCTTCTTTTATAAAAAACCTTGAGATTTATTTCTTAAATTAGAGTGTAAATTAACAACAAACCAGCTAATCTTATGACAACAAACCACCTCCTCATGGTAGCAGGTTGCTGCCTTGTTTTATCTGCATGTAATTCAAAAGATAAAAAAGAAAACATTTCGGAATATGAATCCGTAGACACTGAAATGACTGTCGAGGATCCCGTATCACGTGGCGAACACCTTGTGAATTCGATAGGATGCCATGATTGCCACACCCCTAAAAAATTTACTGAAAACGGAATGGAACTTGATTTTGATCGATTACTTTCCGGTTACCCGGCCGATGAAGTTTTACCTGAGTATGACCCTAACACGGCCAAGTCTTATATTTTGTTCAATATGGGACTAACTTCTGCCACCGGTCCGTGGGGAACCTCCTTTGCCGGAAACTTAACACCTGATGATTCAGGTATTGGTACGTGGTCTGAAGAGCAGTTTTTACGGGCTATTAAAAAGGGCCTGTATAAAGGTTTGGAAGGTAGCAGACCATTGTTACCCCCAATGCCCTGGCAATCATACAAAAATTTACCGGACGACGATCTCAAAGCTATTTTTGCATATTTAAAAAGTATAAAGCCGATAGAGAATGTTGTTCCCTCCCCGCTTCTTCCTAAAATGTCTTAGAATAAAAGGTTAAGCATAAAAAAAACCAACGCATGGCGTTGGTTTTTTATTTATTATAATTGAAGAATTAACCTCCAAAGTCATCAAATCTGATATGTTCATCAGGGATTCCGAAATCTTCTCCCATTTTCTGAACGGCTTTGTTCATTAAAGGTGGCCCACAGAAATATAATTCTATATCTTCAGGAGCATCATGATGATTTAAGTAGTTATCAATCACACAGTTGTGAATAAACCCTACAAACCCATCGCCTTCTTCATCGTTAATATCTTTCTTTACTTTCCAGTTATCTTCTTCTAAAGGCTCAGATAAAGCCATGTAGAATTTAAAATTAGGAAAATCCTTTTCTAATGATTTAAAGTGATCGATATAGAACAGTTCACGTTTAGAACGTCCGCCATACCAATAACTCACTTTACGTCCCGTTTTTACAGTTTTAAAGAGGTGATATAAATGCGAACGCATTGGTGCCATACCTGCACCACCACCTACATAAAGCATTTCACTTTCAGATTCATTAATAAAGAATTCACCGTAAGGACCTGAAATAGTTACTTTATCACCTGGTTTTTGTGCAAATATGAAAGATGATGCAACACCTGGATTTACATCCATCCATCCGTTTTTGTTACGATCCCATGGTGGGGTAGCTATACGAACGTTCAGCATGATCTCACGCCCTTCAGCAGGGTAAGAAGCCATAGAGTATGCACGTTCTACAACTTCATCATTTTTCATAACCAATGGCCATAAATTGAATTTATCCCATTCTTCCTGAAACTTGTCTGGTTTCTCATGTTCTTCAGGATGCGCTGTTATGTCGATATCTTTATATTTTATCTCACAAGGCGGAATTTCAATTTGAATATAACCACCAGCTTTGTAATTCATATCTTCAGGAATTTCAACTACAAATTCCTTAATAAATGAAGCTACGTTATAATTTCGAACAACTGTGGCTTCCCACTTTTTAATACCAAATACCTCTTCAGGAATGGTAATATCCATATCCTGTTTTACTTTAACCTGACATGCTAAACGAGCGCCTTCTTTTAATTCTTTTCTGGAGAAATGCGGTGTTTCCGTTGGAAGTGCTTCACCTCCACCTTTTAGAACGTGACATTCACATTGAATACAAGTTCCACCCCCGCCACAGGCAGATGGTAAGAATATTTTTTTACCACCTAAGGTTGAAAGTAATGATCCTCCGGAGCCCACTTCAATTTCTTTTTCACCATTAATGGTGATCTTTACAGGTCCTGAGGGTGATAATTTTTCTTTTACTACCAGTAATAGTGCTACCAACAGCAGGGTAATTACTAAAAACACCGATACTGTGGCTATTACTGTTCCTAATGTTTCCGAGGCTAAAATAATCATCTTATTAGTTTACATTTATGTTGTTTGCAATCTCTTTTTTATTTTTTACGTCGCCTTTTTTTGCATCCTCTTTTACGACATTATCAGTTTTAGGCATTGTTTCAACCTGAGCTGTTTTTTCTTCTTTTTTCTCAGCAGCATCGTCACTTCCTGTAAGCATTCCACCGAAACTCATAAATCCAATCGCCATTAACCCAGTAATGATAAATGTAATACCAAGACCTCTTAAAGCAGGTGGAACGTTTGAATATCTGATCTTTTCGCGAATAGCTGCAATAGCTAAAATGGCCAGGAACCAACCAATCCCGGAAGCAACACCATAATTTAAAGCTAAGCCCAAGGTTGGAATTTCTCTGGACTGCATAAATAAAGATCCCCCAAGGATCGCACAGTTTACCGCAATAAGTGGTAAAAAGATTCCCAGAGAGTTATATAATGAAGGTGAAAATTTTTCTACTACTATTTCCACGAGTTGCACCATAGTTGCGATCGTGGCAATAAACATGATGAATGACAAGAAACTCAGATCGTAACTTGCGTATTCCTCACCTAACCATTTTAAAGCACCGGGTTGTAATAAATATTGATCTAATAACCAGTTTAAAGGCACCGTAATTGCCAATACAAAGATTACAGCGGCACCTAAACCAATGGCAGTACTCACTTTTTTCGATACAGCCAGAAACGAACACATTCCAAGGAAGGTGGCGAATACCATGTTATCGATAAAAATAGATTTGAAAAATAACTCTATATGTTCCATGTTCATTTAATATTTAGTGTTGTGTCATAACTCAAATGACTCACAACTTTATTTAATCTTCTATAAGGTCTTTATTTCTGCTACGTTGTACCCAAATGATGATACCCAATACAATCAATGCCATGGGCGATAACAACATAAATCCGTTGTTTTCGTATCCAAAGGCGTATAATCCCGTTTTACTGATGGGGTCACCAAGTACAGGAATTCCTAATAAAGTACCTGATCCTAAAAGTTCTCTGAAGAACGCCACTATGATCAAAATAATCCCATAACCGGCTGCGTTTCCAATACCATCTAGAAAGGATCTCCAGGGACCATTACCCAATGCGAAAGCTTCAAAACGTCCCATGATGATACAGTTTGTAATAATCAAACCAACGAAAACCGAAAGCGTTTTACTGAGTTGATAAGCAAAAGCTTTAAGAATAAGGTTCACGATAATTACCAAAGCGGCAACCACAACGAGTTGCACAATAATTCTGATCTTGGAGGGAATTACATTTCGCATTAAGGAAATAACCACGTTACCCACACTCAAAACAGCCATTACTGAGATCGCCATTACAATAGCCGCTTTTAACTCGGCAGTAATCGCTAAAGCAGAACAAATACCTAATACCTGGATCGTGATCGGGTTATTATCCGCTAATGGATCTGTAATTAATTTTGCGTCTTTTTTTGATAAAAGTCCCATATTCTATTGATTTTCTAATTTTTTGAAATAAGGAATGTAAAGCTTCAAATCGTTCTTGATCATGGCTGTGATACCATTACTGGTAATCGTTGCACCGGAAAGCGCATCCACCTTATTATCTTTTTTATCTTCGTTATTTGGATCGCCATTACCTTTTACGACATTGATCCCTACAAAATCACCTTCATTATTTTTAAGGTTTTCACCTGTGAAATCATCCATGAAAAAACGTTTGTTCATGTTCGCTCCCAACCCGGGTGTTTCACCGGCATGATCAAAGTAAGCGCCTTCAACTACCATATCTTTATCCATGGCGACATAAGCCCAAATGGCATCCCATAATCCTTTTCCTCGAATAGGAGCGATGTAGAAAGTTCGTCCATCTTTTTCACCTATAAATAAAGGTAACTTACGAACACCTCCGTTTTTTGCGATTTCTTTTTGTTTTTTAACGTCAATTAGATAAGCCTGATCATCATCTTCAACCTTTAATCCATCAGGACCATTGGTTATAACAACTTGTTCTTTGATATACTTATTAAATAAGCCGGGTGCTTCTTTGGTAGAAACGAATTCAGCATTACTATCGCCTTCAACGTTCTGATTAATACCCATGGCATATAATATGTTTTGTTGCTTTTCTAAACGCTCATTTTCGGTAATGGTTGGCTCGAGTGATTTTGCAGCAAAGGCTAGCAAAGCACCAACAACGAACACCATAACAATAGCGAAAATTACGGTATAAGAATTTTTTTCTGTTCTACTCTCTCCCATGATTACGCAGTTTTAACTTTTAAACGTTTCATTCTTTTCTTAATATTCGCCTGGATCACATAATGGTCGATCGTTGGAGCAAATACGTTCATCAATAATATGGCTAGGAATACGCCTTCCGGATAAGCCGGATTGAATACCCGGATCATGATCGACATAAACCCGATAAGGAAGCCATAAATCCATTTACCCCTATTCGTTTGCGAGGCCGTAACAGGATCGGTAGCCATATAAACAGCTCCGAACAAAATACTACCAATGATAAGATGTTGCCAGAATGGAACACTCATTAATCCATAGAATTTACTGCTTTCTGTTATGATTCCTGCATCTACAATGCTATTAAAAATGAGACCCATACTTAGCGCTCCTATCACTGTAGAAAGCATGATACGCCAGCTTCCAATCTTGGTAAAGATCAGGAACAAGCCTCCAATGATGATTAAAAATTTTGAAGTTTCCCCCACAGAACCCGGTATCAAGCCCCAGAACATATCCCAGGTACTGTAGATAATTGAATCTTTCTGAGCGAAGGCCCCTAAAATAGTTTCACCAGAAATGGCATCAAGATTCTGACCGGCAGCAATGGCTTGATCGCGCGCCACAGCACCATGAACCCAAACTTTATCTCCAGACATCCAGGTTGGATAAGCAAAGAATAGAAAAGCTCTGATGGTAAGGGCAGGATTGAGAATATTCATTCCGGTTCCTCCAAAAACCTCTTTACCTATAATAACACCAAAGATCACTGCTATGGCTAACATCCAAAGTGGAATATCAACCGGAACAATCAATGGCACCAACATACCTGTTACCAAGTAACCCTCTTCAACTTCGTGTCCTTTGATAACGGCAAAAATAAATTCTACAGCCAAACCAACACCATAAGAAACAATTACCAACGGTAGAATGTTCCAGAATCCAACCATAAAATTATCTAAGGTCCAAAAGGACGCACTTAAAAATCCATGTGTAGCCTGAATTTCTCCCAAGGCACGATAATGCTGATATCCGGCGTTGAACATCCCGAAGATCAAACAAGGGATCAAGGCCATAATCACGGTATTCATTGTACGCTTAAGGTCGTCAGCAGCTTTAATATGAGTGCCGCCGTGTGTTACCTCATTAGGCGTGTATAAAAAGGTATGTAAGGCATTGAAGGCCGGAGCCATCTTTTTACCTTGATACTTTTCTTTAAGTTTATGTAAGTTTTGTTTTAAACCCATGTTATCATGTTTTTATTTCTCGTAGCTTGTTTTTTAACCAATTTCTTTAATCATCAGATCCAAACCTTCGCGGATGATTTTTTGATGTGGTTGTTTGGAAATACAAATAAACTCTGTTAATGCAAAATCCTCAGGAGCCACCTCATACATACCTAAAGCTTCCATCTCATCAAGGTCTTGATACATACAAGCTTTTAAAATTTGCATTGGATAAATATCTAAAGGAAAAACCTCTTCGTAATTTCCTGTTACCACAAAGGCACGATGCTCTCCATTAGTGTTTGTATCAAGAGCGTACTTTTTATTAGGTTGCAACCAGGAAAAGGTTAATGCTCTTGTTGTAGATACTTTATCGAAAACAGGTTTATTCCAACCGAACAATTCATAATCATCGCCTTCAGGGATAATGGTAATAAGATTACTGTAATATCCTAAGAAACCATCAGGTTTCACCTCACGACCGGTAAGCACATTTCCAGAGATCACACGCACGTGATTCTCCTTGGCAATACCTTTATCATATATAATCGTCGCAACTTCACTACACATTTTTGTTTTGAAATAGCGAGGTTTTTCAACCGCCGATCCTGCCAAAGCAACAATGCGTTCCGGATTGAATTTTCCCGTTAATAACAATTCACCAATAATGATGAGGTCTTGGGCATTTACAGTCCAAACAATTTCGCCTTTATTAATGGGATCCACTTTGTTTATCAAAGTACCTACATTCCCTGAAGGATGTGGTCCTGAAACGCGGTGCGTTTTAACACCATTCAGACTTGTTAAAGGCGAACTTGAATTTTTTCCAACAGAAACATGAACATCACCATCAGTTAATTTTCCTAAAGCCGTAACAGCTGCCTGTAACTCGGCTTCCTTACCTGTTAGCGTAAAATCTAAATCGGCTGCTAAGGGCGCACTGGCATAACCAGAGATAAATATACCCTTTGGGGTATTATTAGGTTTAGCAATAACATCATAAGGACGCTGCTTGATAAATGGCCAGCATCCTGAAGCTAATAGGTGTGCTTTAATTTTCTCCGCATCTGAAGATTCCAAATCAAACTTACCATGATCTACTGCATCCTGGGTTTTGTTCGCCTGGATCTTGATAGACATAATACGTCTTCTGGCACCGCGCTCAACCTCAACAACCTCACCGGCTACCGGCGACACAAATTTCATGTCTTCGTTGTCTTTGTTGTAAAAAACAGTTTCACCTGCTTTTAGTTTTGCACCTTCTTTTGCTATGAGTTTTGGAATAATTCCATGGAAGTCTTCAGGTCGTATCGAGTAAAAGTTGCTCACCACTGCAGTTTCAATGGTTTTTTCAGCTTCACCCTTAAGTTTAATGTCTAGACCTTTTTTAATTCGAATGTCGTTTGACATATGTCTTAATTGAAATTAGTTATCAAAAAAATCGGTGCAAAAATACGAATTAATAATAATAAATGTTTTAAAAGTGGATAACTTTTTTATTTATAATCATTATAAACAATACGACATATCTTAAGGTATGAAATTTGATTATATTTGTTCATAACCCTAGCAAATGACTCATAAATTACTTATTTATTGCACCCTGTTACTTTCATGTTTCAGCATGGCTCAGGTTCAGGAACTTAACCCTCCCGAGACCATTAAATCCATTACCTTTAAAAGCAAGAGCAATCCGCTTGGCGAATTACCAATCTTGAAACTAGGGGAAGCCTTCGATCTGGAGTTTGACGCTTTGGTTTCCCACGAACCGGATTTCTATTATACCATTGAACATTTCAATTACGACTGGACCCCTTCCGTGCTCGTAAAAACTGAATTTCTTCGCGGTGTAGATAATCAACGCATCCAAAATTACCGCAATTCCTTCAATACCTATGAATTGTATTCCCACTATAAATTAAGCATCCCAAATGCACAAACACAAGGCCTGAAAGTTTCCGGGAATTATCTGATCAGCATTTACGATAGTTCCGGTGAAAAGATTTTTTCAAGAAAATTTATGGTCTATCAAAATTTGGTAACACCCGGTATCAGTATTAAACGTTCCAGAAATGTAAAAACAATTGAAACCACACAAACGGTAGATATAGAGGTGTCCGGTGGCAACAAGATCAACAACCCAAAACAAACCATTAATACGCTTATCATTCAAAATAGCAACCTGAATACAGCCATAACAAATGTAAAACCGCAGTATACCATTGGTAATAAACTTATTTATCGATATACAGATAAAACGGCCTTCCCCGGAGGCAATGAATATTTATTTTTTGAAACCAAAGACGTGCGCTCGGCTTCACAAGGCGTGCAGTTCATCGAACTTGAAGATATTTACAATTCCTTCCTTTTTGTAAACCGCTCCCGAGCCCTGTTGCCTTACACCTATAATCCGGACATTAACGGGCGCTTTTTTATTACCGCTCTGGATACCGACAACCCTGAAGTGGAAGCCGATTATACCATGGTGCATTTTGCTTTAAATTATCCGGAGTTAACTGATGGCTCAAAAATATACGTGTATGGCAATTACAACAATTACGCCCTAGATGATTACAATCAAATGCTTTACAACCCGGAAACACGCCGATACGAAACCCAGTTCAAACTCAAACAAGGTTTTTATAATTACAAATATGTGGTTGTAACAGCCGATGGAAAATTAAACGAAGGCCAAATAAGCGGTAATTTTTGGCAAACCGAAAATGATTATAAAGTGCTTATTTACTATCGGGATTTGGGCGGTCGTTACGATCGGATCATCGGATTTAACCAAACCTCCTCTACCCACATCTCGAATTAAAACTACCATTTAGCTAAAAATTGCATCAAATTCGTTAAAATACATCACAAAACCACCAAGATTTATTACTTTTACCTCCGTAAACACATGGTTTATTTACAGTTAATACATGGTTCAACAAATAACAAGTGGTATAAAAATTTCGGTAGAGACAACCTTCGAGGGGTCGTTCTATAAAAATTACAAGATCCAATACGCCTTTGGCTATACCGTAACTATCGAAAATCAAAGCAAAGATTCTGTGCAGCTCAATGCACGCCACTGGGAAATTATGGATGCCCTAAATAATGTCGAGATCGTTACCGGCGAAGGCGTTATTGGCAAAAAACCCGTATTAAAACCCGGTGAATCTCATACCTACACGTCCGGTTGTTTGCTCGGGTCGCCATTTGGCGCTATGCACGGTCACTACGATATGATAAATTTCACCACTACCAAAAAATTTCAGGTTACCATTCCTACCTTCAAGTTAAGCGCACCATTCGCTATTAATTAGGGCGTTCCCCTGCGGGTCGTGCTTTCCGCTAAATCTTTTTTATCGTACCTCAAAAAAGGATACCGCTACAATCACTAACGCACTTTTCAATAAAATTTAAACCTATTTTTAAGATAATTGTAACCGCTGCTCCGTTATAACATCCTGTTGAAGGCTTTCAAAATGCATAAAAACATCAGAACCCTTTTTTTCAAGCTGCGTAATACTCGTAGTTTTCACAAATCCACGATCCATAATTACACCATAATCTTCAGTTTCTGCGCCGGCCGTTTTATGAAATTCAAGCACAGATTTTGCATCTAATTTAGAATTTGCTTTAAAATCATCAAACCATTCCTGCCGTTCCGATTTCATCTTGGGAGTGTACAACGGACTTGAAGACCAAATTTTAGATTCCATCGGTAGATCTGTAATGTATCTTTCATTTCCATCCCACACCAATTCCACACAACGCAACAAGATATTCCAATCTACCAAAATAGCAGTGAAAGGTTCAATATCGTGTAGATCATAATCCTTTAAAGTAGCATCCAAATGTTCAGCAAATAAAAGATCCAGGGCAATCAGCCCTCTGCTTTTGCGATATTCCGCTTTGCGTTCGTGTTTCTCAAAAGCGCCATTAAGCACACATACCAACCTACTTCGTTCACTTACCCCGATCCAGGTTCCACCGGAGCGCAAATCTTTTGGATATAAACCCGTTACCCCATGTCGACTGTAAAAATCCGGTGCTCCGGATGCCCTGCGCGGGTCTTCATCACGATTTGAGGTCAGGATAAAATCTAAATTATTTTTAGGAATAAAAGTTACAGTACACATATGATTTTTAGTCTTTAAGCTCAAAATAAACTTACAAAAACAGAATAAACTTTAACGTGCTTTTAAGGGTAAATCCATTCGACTAATCACTTTAAAATTCATAGATTTGTAAATTAATTAAAATTAGAAACGAAAAAACAAAAAAATTATGGGAAAAGGCTTTTTTAATGTGCCGATTGCAGTTAACGAACCTGTAAAATCCTATGCACCGGGATCACCGGAACGCGCCGAGGTTTTAGAGGCTTACAAAACAATGTTCAACAGCCAGGTGGAAGTTCCTTTACATATTAATGGTAAAGATGTAACCACAGGAAATACACGAACGATGTCGCCACCTCATGATCATAAGCATATTGTTGGAACCTATCATGTTGCCGATAAATCGCATGTTGAAGAAGCTATAGCCACAGCATTAGAAGCCCGTAAAACCTGGAGCTTAATGCCATGGGAACAACGTGCCGGGATTTTCTTAAAGGCCGCAGAACTGATTGCAGGTCCGTATCGCGCTAAAATAAATGCAGCAACCATGATCGGGCAGTCTAAAAATATTCACCAGGCAGAGATCGATTCAGCTTGTGAGTTGGTAGACTTTTTGCGTTTTAATGTACAATACATGCAGGAGATCTATGAAGAGCAACCTGAAAGCACAAGTGCCGCATGGAACCGTATCGAATATCGCCCATTGGAAGGTTTTACCTATGCTGTAACACCGTTCAACTTTACAGCTATTGCGGGTAATTTACCGTCTTGTATGGCCTTAATGGGTAACGTTGTGGTTTGGAAACCAAGTGATAGCCAGGTGTATTCTGCGAAAGTCATTATGGATGTCTTTAAAGAAGCCGGTGTTCCTGAAGGTGTTATCAACATGGTGATGGGCGATCCGGCTATGATTACCGGGGTTATCCTGAGCAGCCCTGATTTTTCAGGCTTGCATTTCACCGGATCAACAACAGTTTTCAAGAATTTATGGAAGCAAATCGGAAATAATATTCATAATTACAAAACGTACCCACGCATCGTTGGGGAAACCGGTGGAAAAGATTTTATTGTAGCACACAAAACTGCCAATGCTAAACAAGTAGCAACAGCTATTGCCCGTGGTGCTTTCGAATTCCAGGGTCAAAAATGTAGTGCTGCTTCTCGAGCTTACATTGCAAAATCTATTTGGCCGGATGTTAAAAAGTTTGTTATTGAAGATGTGAAATCCTTCAAAATGGGATCACCGGAAGATATGAGTAACTTCATCACCGCTGTAATCCATGAAGGCGCTTTTGATAAATTAGCAGGATATATCGATCAAGCTAAAAAAGATGATGATGCCGAAATTATTGTTGGTGGAAATTACGATAAGAGTAAAGGTTATTTTATAGATCCAACCATTATCGTTACCACAAATCCGCAGTACAAAACGATGTATACAGAGTTATTCGGACCTATCATAACCATTTACATTTATGAAGATGATGCATACTCTGAAACCTTAAAACTTGTTGACCAAACCAGTGAATACGGTTTAACCGGTGCTATTTTAGCAACAGACAGATACGCCATTACAGAAGCGACTCAAGCCTTACAAAATAGTGCAGGTAACTTCTACATTAATGATAAACCAACAGGTGCCGTTGTTGGGCAACAACCTTTTGGTGGTGCCCGAAATTCAGGTACAAACGATAAAGCAGGTAGTGCGCAAAACTTATTGCGCTGGGTGTCTCCAAGAATGGTAAAAGAAACCTTTGTAACTCCTACAGATTATCGTTATCCGTTTTTAGGAGAATAAAATAAAACAGCTGTTTTTGAAATAAAAAACCACCTTTTAAAGGTGGTTTTTTTCATATAAACCTCTGGTTTTATCGTATTTTTAATGGCATATTTTTTGTACATCATAAAAAAATTATTCTAACTTTAATGACACAACCACTTAGTTCCCCAATACATATGAATTGGAAAAAATTAATGCTTTGTTTATGCCTGATTACAGGTATGTCAGTTTTCGGACAGGCTAAAAAATTGATGCGTCAGGCAGATCGAGCTGACAATGTCGATACCAAAATAGAATTATATTCTCAGGCTCTTGAATTAGAACCTGAAAATTTAGACGCTTTGTTCTATAGAGCTTTGGCTAAAACTGAGCAGGGTGATATTTCCGGAGCTATCGTAGATTATTCCAAAATAATTCTGATCAAACCAGATCCTGACACCTATTTTAATCGAGGTAATTTACGATACAGTTTAAAGGAATTTGAAGGCGCTAAAGAAGACTACCAAAAAGCCTATGAACTCGATCCCGGTTTTGTGGATGCCCTATTCAGTTTGGCCTGCGTGAAATTTGACCTGGGAGACTATCAGGAAGCCATAAAAGATTACACAAAAGTAATTGAATTAAACTCCTATTATCCTAAGGTCTATACCCTGAGAGCTTCGGCTTATGAGGCTTTGGAAGACTATAAAAAGGCCATTGAAGATTACACCGTAGCCGTATTTGTTTTTGGTACTCCCGAAGCCTACATGAACAGAGGACAACTATTTTTAGGCATTAACTATTACAAGGAAGCCTACATTGATTTTAACAAAGCCATTAGTTTGGATAAAAATAATCCGTTTGGCTACTTTTACCGCGGCACCGCTGCGCTGATGCTTGGAGGTTTTGATGACGCTGCCGGTGATTTTCAAAAGGCACTGAGTTTCGATCCTAATGATTTCGACGCCTTATTGGGTTTATCCTTAGCGTATCTCCGATTGGGAAATACGAATTTAGCAAAACTTAACTTTGAAAAAGCTAAAGAGGTTCTCGGCATTTCCACAGATGATCCTGAAGCTTATGCAAGCACCTTTTGGTACCAAAATCAATATTACTTTTTTGTAAATAAACTACGGGAATTACAAGGACTTTAACCCCTGGACTTTAGCGGTAAATGCACCACTTTTTTGGTTTCAAAGAAGGGTTCATTAAAAAAAGAACTTAACTCGTAAACCTTAGCGGTTTCATAGGTTTGGAGTTCTTCACTGAGATCACCGCCCTTAAGGTATAAGATACCATTTTTGAGATTGTTATTCTGATTTTTAGCTATTTTACCTTTTACCCAATGCACAAAAGTAGGCATGTAAGCCACTGCTCTACTCACAATAAAATCATATTGCCCCTCGATATCTTCCACACGACTATGGGTGGTTTTAACATTACAGAGACCTAAACCGGCAACCACCTCATCCACTACTTTAAGTTTTTTAGCAATACTATCTACCAGATGAAAATTACAATCTGGAAACAAAATAGCCAGGGGAATTCCGGGAAATCCGCCACCGGTTCCAACATCTAAAATACGAGTCCCAGCTTTAAACTCAATAACCTTAGCAATGCCAAGAGAATGTAAAACATGACGTAAATACAATTCATCAATATCCTTTCGTGATACGACATTGATCTTCAGATTCCAGTCTTGATATAAGTCCTCTAAAGCCTTGAATTGCTTGATTTGTTCGTCAGTTAGATTAGGAAAATATTTTAGAATTAGGTCCATTCCTGTTAAATTTTCAACAAAAATATAGTTTTTAAATACATTATTTTACATCAAAACGTTATTAGTTCACTTGGTTTATATTTATATTTGCCATAGATATGATATACCAACCATCTAAATATCACATTTAATTTAATAGCATGACAAAACAAACAGTTTCATTTTCAAGAACAGATTCTGCTAAATTTTTTAGAACCCTGAATAAACGTGTGAATTCCTACTTCAAGGAAAATCAAATAAAACGTACCGGTAATTGGAAACTTTGGCTTAAAACCATCGTAATGTTCTCCATTTTCTTAACACCTTATTTTTTAATTTTAACTTTAGAGATCCCCGGCTGGGCGCAACTTTTGCTTACCATAGTTATGGGCATCGGAATGGCAGGTGTTGGCATGAATGTAATGCATGATGGGAACCACGGTTCATTCTCAAATAAAGAATGGATAAACCGATTAATGGGAAGTAGTATTTACATTTTGGCAGGAAATGTATACAACTGGAAAGTACAACACAACGTACTTCACCACACTTATACCAACATTCACGGCCATGATGAAGACCTTGATGCCGGACGTATTTTACGATTTACAGATCATTCCGAGTGGAAATGGTATCATAAATTTCAACACTACTACTCCATTTTACTCTACGGATTATTAACAATTAATTGGGCCATCACTACTGATTTCCAACAAATGAGACGTTACATGAAGCGTAAACTCTCTTATGGAAAATTTCCAAATCCTGTTTGGAACTGGAGTAAATTAGTGATCTCAAAAATTATTTATCTCAGCGTATGGATCCTTATTCCAATCCTGTTTTTAGATCTTGCCTGGTGGAAAATCCTTTTAGGCTTTTTTATAATGCATTACACCGCCGGATTAATCCTAAGTGTTGTATTTCAATTAGCCCATGTTATGGAAGATGCTGAAATGCCTTTACCGGAAAAAGATGGTACCATGAAAAATACCTGGGCGGTACATCAATTGCATACAACCATTAATTTTGGCACAAAAAATAGAATTGTAAATTGGTTTACAGGTGGTCTTAATCATCAGGTTGAACACCATATATTCCCACACATTAGCCACATTCACTACAACAAAATATCAAAAATTGTCCGTGAAACAGCTAAAGAGTTCAATCTACCTTACAACGAATATAAAACAACACGTAAAGCTATTATTGCCCATTTTAAACACTTAAGAGAAATGGGTATGAAACCGGCTTTGCAAGTTTAAATTGATGACTTTTAACTAAATGAATTTACTCTCAGAACGCATTTTAAATATGGCTACATCGGCGACTCTAGCGATGGCGGCCAAGGCTCGAGAACTCAGAGGAGAAGGCAAAGACATTATCGGACTAAGTTTGGGTGAACCCGACTTTAATACCCCGGATTACATAAAAGATGCCGCTATTGAAGCCATTAACGAGAATTACAATTCATATTCCCCGGTTGACGGTTATGGCGAGTTAAAAGAAGCCATAATCACGAAATTCAAACGGGATAATAATCTGAACTACACGCCAAATCAAATTGTGGTATCTACAGGCGCAAAACAAAGTTTGGCCAATATTGCCGGGGTGATGCTCAATCCCGGTGACGAGGTTATTCTACCATGCCCCTATTGGGTTAGTTATGCGGATATTGTAAAATTATTTGAAGGTACTCCGGTTGAAGTTCAAACGAGTATTGATAATGATTTTAAAATGACCCCGGAGCAGCTCGAAGCTGCCATTACCCCTAAAACAAAAATGATCTGGTATAGCTCTCCCTGTAATCCAAGTGGATCAATTTACAGTGAGGCAGAACTTCGTGCTTTAGCCGATGTTTTAGTAAAACACCCAAATATATACGTTGTTTCCGATGAAATTTACGAACATATCAATTATGTTGGCGGTCATGCAAGTATGGCGCAATTCGATGATATGTACGATAGAACGATTACCGTAAATGGTGTATCCAAAGCTTTTGCGATGACGGGTTGGCGTATTGGTTATATAGGCGGACCTGAAAAAATAGCAAGAGCCTGCAATAAACTCCAGGGACAAATTACCAGTGGGGCTAATTGTATCGCCCAACGTGCTACAATTACAGCTTTAATAGAGCCACCATCTCGTGTGCAATATATGGTCGATCAGTTTAAAGCGCGTCGTGATCTTATTTTAGATCTTTTAAACGATATCGAAGGATTTAAATCTAATACTCCGGAGGGTGCCTTTTATGTTTTCCCGAACGTTTCTTATTATTTTGGAAAAATACTTCGAGGAAAAACTATAAATAATGCCACAGACTTTTCGTTATATCTTTTAGAAGAAGCCTTAGTGGCTACCGTAACAGGTGAAGCCTTTGGAAACCCGGATTGCATTCGCATTTCCTACGCAGCATCCAAAGAACAAATTGTGGAGGCCTTAAAACGAATTAAGGCTGCTTTAAGTTAGACTGAAGAAACTTATAATTTAAAAAAGTTACCGTTAACGCGGTAACTTTTTTATTTACAACAATTTATAATTTGAATTCTAAAATACCACTTATCAAGTTTATTGATTGATCGTCCAATATTAAATAGTTTTCAATATTTTAATATTATTTTCACCAAAAAAAACGCTAAGTTCAATTTATGTTCATAAAACGATTACTAATAATTATTTCGTTTTTTACCTCTTCTATTGTTTTATCACAAAATGAAACGATCAATTGGTATTTTGGCGATTACGCCGGATTGAATTTTAGCGCTTTAAACCCTAGAGTTACCGTTTTAAATAATGGGGCTATGTCTACTCCAGCCGGGTGCTCCTCCATCTCAGACGACCAGGGGAATCTTTTATTTTACACGAACGGCCAAACAGTTTGGAATAAAAATCACGAAATTATGGATAAAGGCGACAATCTAGCTGCCGATATAAATAATTCTCAAACCTCGATCATTATTCCAAAACCGAACGATCCCAACACCTATTATATTTTTTTAACCAGAGAAAATAGTGCCACGAATCCTTTGGTAACATCAGGACTTTTCTATTCAGAAGTTACATTTTCCAATCAGTTTCCACTGGGTTCACTAACCATAAAAAACAGACGCCTTTTAAACACAACCACAGAAAGACTCACAGCGATACATGATATTGCAACGGAATCTATTAAGGTTATAACGTTTGGAAGTGAAAACAGCTCTGGAGACCCTCGAGACACCTTTTTCATCTATACCGTAGATAGCAACGGTGTAAATAACATTCCCGTAAAATCCAAGGTAACCCCAATAAAATCATCGAAAGGCGCTATGAAAATCTCCCCTGATGGAACAAAAATAGCCCTGGCAAATTATGATGGTGCCCAAATTATATTATACAACTTTAATATAGCCAATACTTCAATTACAGAAGATAGAATCGTTAGCCCTAATATTCCTTTTGTTGAAGTTTATCCATACGGTGTAGAATTTTCTGCAGATTCCAGAATTCTCTATTTTACCGGACACATTTCATCCAGTAGTTATTTATATAAATACCACATGTTTAGCAATGATCCACTTAATGAAAGGATTATTATTGCATCGTCTTCAGATTACTTTTTCGGAGATCTGCAACTGGCAGTAGATAACAAAATCTATGTGGCTAATTTTGATCCAAAAAACCCTCAATTATCAGCAGATTATTTAGGAGTAATCGAGGAACCTGAAAATGAATTTGAGGACTCAAAATTTGTTTATCAATCTGTAAATTTGAGTCCCAACGGATCTTTTAAAGGTTTACCTATTTTTATCAGTTCCTATTTTCAAAATAGAATTATTGCTGAGAATACTTGTGTGGGTGATCCTACCCCTTTTGAAACCGAATCGTATATGCCGGTAGATGCCATATCCTGGGATTTTGGTGACAATGCAACTTCAACGGACCTTATGCCTTCTCACGCCTTTAATTCAAGTGGAAATTACGTAGTTAAAGCCACCATAATGTATAATGGCAAACCCTATTACCTGGAAAAGAACATTAAGGTTTATGAAAATCCAATTATTGATCCCGGCGAGACATTAACGCAGTGCGGCACGAATTTGAATGATGACTCATTTTTTAATCTAACGGATATTTCGACCAAAATCAAAAATTATAAAAAAGATTACACCTATTTCTTTTACCATACCCTAAGCGATGCGCAGGATAATTCGAACATCATTCAGAACCCGGAAGCTTATCAAAATGACGGCACAACTGAAGAGCTTTTTGCCAGAATTGTAACCGTGGAAGGCTGTGATACCATTACTAATTTTTTTCTTGAAACCCTAAACGGAAATGTTATAGAAGAAACGCCCATTTATACCTGCGACGAATCCGACGCTATTCCTAATAATGGGATTGGGAGTTTCGATATGGCTACAAAAGAACTTGAGATCAGAGCGAGTCAAAACCTGCCGAGCAGTACAAAAGTTATTTTTTATCCAAGTCAAAAAGACGCGCAAACAAAAACTAACACCTTACCCTTATTTTATAAATCGGTTTCTACGGAACTTTGGTTTCGCATTGAAAATCAAAATAATGATTGTGCCGGAATAGGGCGTTTTGAGGCCACGGTAAATTCCGGTTTAACCCTAAATGTTGAAGAAAGCTACACATTATGTTATTCGAATGCCTCCTCAGGAATTAATTTAAATGGAGGAGCTACAAATGAAGCCTGGGAATGGCGCGATGAAAATGACAACATTATTTCTACAGCACAAAATATTTCATTAGCTAACCCAGGAAAATATTCTGTAAGTGTTTTAAAAACGGAGAATAATCTGGTTTGCAGTAGAACCGTAAAATTTATTATTAAAGAACCACCGATTCTTGTTTTTCAGGAACTAAAAGTAGAAAACAACCAGGTTATTATTGCCGTAAATGGCAGAAGTACTTACCAATATTCTTTGGATGGCACGACCTATGTAGGATCGGGGAAAACACATATTTTTCAGCAGGTAGAACCTGGTTTATACACGGTTTATGTAAGGGATATTTACAACTGCGAAGCACCTATTTCTAAAAATATAGCATTTGTTGGTTACCCGAGATACTTCACTCCAAATAATGATGGTATCAATGACATTTGGAAAGTGAAAGGTATTTCTTATGAATTCTATAACGGTGCTGAAATATTTATTTACGACAGGTTTGGAAAGCTTTTACATCGCATGGATTTAATTTCTAACCCCATGGGCTGGGATGGTACTTTTAAAGGAAAGAAACTGGAAACAAATGACTACTGGTTTAAAGTAATATTAACGGATAAAGAAGATCATCAAATAGTTACCATGGATCACTTTACTCTGAAAAACTAAAGTTATTATTTAGACTTCGGCTATATTCAAGTGCAGATCAATTTTAATAAATTCACTCACCACAATAAGACCTAAAGCTTTTCTTGGCGCTTCAATATTAAAATCGTTAATATTTAACTCCAAAGTACCGGTTACCACCATTTTATCCTGTTGATCAATTTTTAAAGGAATCTTATAAGAATTCATTACTCCGGAAATATGAATATCAACAATGGCATTTACGGTGTTAGAAGTATTGGTATCCAAAGAAACGGACCGAAGATTCAATACGATCTCAGGATAAGTATCGGCGTGAAGTAAATCGTAAAAATCATCATTCATATGTTTATTACCACAATCGAAACAACGGGTATTTAAAACTAAATGGGTTTCCTGAAACACCATTTTACCGTTCTCATTTTGAAAATAAACCGGAATAGGATTTTTTAAATTGGTGGCATCAAACTCACAACTGAACCGGTTGATGTTGGTTTTCCCTTTAATGACCAATTGACTTTCGGGCGCAACATAAACTCGGGTACGTTTGATGTAATCCGATGAGAATCCGAAAACACAAAAAACCAAAATTAAAATTACAAACCGTTTCATGGTCTTAAGGTATTAAAAAAAAAAACAAGCCTCTGTAATACTCATTCTAAATTTAGAATTTACAGAGACTTGTTTCATCATGGGCTAAATTTTTAGAAACTTATCACGGCCTCAGCGGTAAACCCGTCAAACTGACCGCCATCTAATATATCTCCTGTTGGGAAATCATTGTATTTCTGGTTCACATATTCTACTTTCATTAAGATGTTTTTGGTCATGAACCAACCGGCACCTAATTGAACTCTGTTAATAGTTGCATCAGTTCCGCCTAACAATTCCGCATCTACAGTATTATAACGTCCTCCTATGTAGAAGTTTTCGTCGTTTCCAAATCTATAAAGTAGTTCTCCAGCATATTGATTTGTTTTACGTCTGTCTACTTCATCTTGTCTTTTACCAGAAGTTAATTCCACTGTTCCAAAGAACTCTAATCCACCATATTTCAAGAATGGATTGATCATTACAGCTGTAATAGTGTTTTTAAACCCAGGATCAAAACGACCAGAACGGAAGTTATCACTAGTAGCGTCAGCAGCTTGCATCACATCATAATATCTGGCTCCTGCTCTATCGGCAGTGTATAAATATACACTTTGAGCATATCCTGTATTATATAAAGATCCTGTAAGTCTGAATCTAAAGTCGCTATCAATTTGTTTATCGAAACCTAATTTAGCTAAGAAGGCAGCCCCTCCTGTTGTTCCATTAGATTCTTTCACATTTTGATTTAATTTTCCATTTGAAAGACCTACCATTCCAAAGAAACCGCTAGGTGTTCTGTAAAGAACCTCAGCACCAACTTCAGTTGTAAATGAATCCATGATCAAGTTGCCAACAAATGGGTTATAAATGGCTTGTGCGTTATCAGTTCTTCTAAAATGTGCATCACCATAATTGTTTTCCATATGACCTATTTTAATAGTGGTTTTACTCATAAAATCACTTAATAAGCCCTCACTAATGAAATCTAAATTATCGATTTGGAAATATCCTCCTTTTACATAGGTTTCATGGTGGTGACGAGATGACAAGTAAGTTCTTAAATGCATTCTCACACCGGCAGCTAAAGCAACATCTAGATCAAGGTTGGCAGTTGCTAAGTTAAAGTTGCTGCCTATCTCTTTAATTGGTGCGCCATCAGTTGAATTCGAGATGGCTTGAAATTGTAGTGTTGATGCACCTCCTACGCGTACTTTTACGCCATCAAAGGTTGATACGCTATCCTTTGGAGCTTCAAACACATCCACGCCATTTTTATTAGGTGGTCTGAAGTTATCTAAGTTCCTGTCTTGAGCATACATACTAACGCCTGCCAGTAATGCTACGAATAATACACTGTGTTTAAATATTGTTCTCATGATTTTGTTTTTTTTTGGTGTTATAGTTTTTATTGATAAATGTTTTTAAATTCTATGGTTAATTCGTCGCCTGTAGTAATGGCGCCAAATAAGGCTGTTGGTGGATCTACATTATAATCTGTCATTTTTATTTTTTTGGTTCCTTCTAAAATGATTTTTCCCTGATTTATGTCCACATTGAATTCAATAGGAATCCGTTGGGTTACGCCAGTAATGGTTAAGTCGCCATGGCCTTTTACCAGGTACTTGTTTGCGCCCTTTTCAAGAACATTGTCCACTTTAACTAAATTGAATGTGATGTTTTTGTATTCATCGGTTTTTAGCGCTTTGAACGTGTTTTTGTCCATGGCTTTTTTCCCACTTAAAAGGGCTTCAGATTTCACTTTGAAATCGCAGGTTTTAATGGCACATTTACCAAGATCTTCAAAAGTGATTTCACCACTTTTTTGTTCTCCCTGTAAATGCCAGTCATGCAAATTCGAGGTACCCAAAACCTTTAAAGTAGAAGCATTGTCATTAAGTTTAAACTCTTGGGCTGAAACCAGATTGACAGTTAATAACCCCAAGGTAATTAAGGCTATTAAAGCATAATACTTACGTGTTTTTGCGGTTTTCATGATTTGTAGTTTTAATATTACGATACAAAGTTCCTTCAAAAGAGCGGGGCAAAATATGACTTTTGTCATAAGTCAATCTTTTTTTAATAAAATGAAAAAAGCCTGAAAAAAATCAGGCTATTAATACCTAAGGAGATTTTGATAAGAAGGATCTTTTTTAAGTATCTAAATTACTTGTTTTGAAGTTAAGAAATTTAATTCAAATATAAAAATATGAAAGAGGTTACAACGATACTAATAAGTGCAAACGAAATGATCAGAATTATTTTGTTCCTTCTATTTTCGGCTTGCATGCGTTTCCTTATTTTTTCCAGTTGTTCACTGGTTGCTTTCGGGAATTTTGCCAGTTTTACCTTGGCATAACTTCCTTGTAAATTTTGTTTGTCTTTGCGTTTGGCCAACAAGGATCGATTTTCCTTAAGAGATTTATTGGCATGCATCATAAAGCCTTCGCCGCCCATAATGTGTAAATATTAAATTGAAATGTCATCCTGAGAAGTTTTCAGGTAAGTATCAAATACCTCATGAAGTATGTATTTATAAGTAATAAAATGCTTAGAAATGTTACATTATATTATTCAAAAAAAGAAAACAAAAAAAGCGCGCTATTAACGATTCCGCCAGAAGAAAGGCGTGAACAAAATCAGGACAGTAAATAATTCCAAACGGCCGATAAGCATTAAAAAAGAAGCCCACCATTTACCCAAAGGTGGCAAGGCTGCATAATTATTTACAGGACCAAAACTTCCGAAGGCCGGCCCCACATTTCCTAAACTGGAAGCAGAAAGTCCTACAGAAGAATGAAAATCGATCTGAAACATAGAAAATACCAGTGCACCAATTATAAAGGAAAGCATATACAAAATAAAAAAGCCAAGGATATTAAATACGATATCTCCGGAAATGGCTCGCATATTATAGCGAACCGGTAAAATGGCATTGGGGTGTAAGGTGCGTTTAAACTCTAAAAAACCATTTTTAATGAGAATCAAATGACGAACCACCTTTACCCCTCCGGAAGTACTACCGGCCGAACCACCAAGGAACATCAAACCGAAAAAGAATACGATCAAAAAAGGCGTCCATAAGGTATAATCAGCAGAAACAAAACCTGTGGTTGTAACGATAGATAACACCTGGAAAAACCCATGACGAAAGGCACTTTCTCCTTTACCCCAAACCATCGGATGATGTATCGTTGACTGGCTCAGATCAGCCCTGAAATAAATGATCAGCGTAGCTATTGCTGTAAAAATTACAATGAATTTAAAATAGAGTTTGAATTCTTCATCGTGCAATACCTTTTTAATCTTTCCTTTGAAAGCGAAATAACTCAGAACAAAGTTGGTTCCGGCAAGAAACATAAATACAATAATGATATACTGGATCAAGGGTTGATGATTCCAATAAGCAACACTGGCGTTTTTTGTTGAAAATCCGCCGGTAGACAAGGTGCTTAGCGCATGGTTCATCGCATCAAAAAAAGACATCCCCGCAACGTTTAAAAGGATAGTTTCAGCAGCTGTGTAACCAAAATAGATTAACCACAAACGCTTTGCCGTATCTGTAATTCTAGGATGTAATTTATCAGCACTGGGGCCCGGAGCTTCCGCGGCAAATAACTGCATACCACCAATGCCTAATAACGGTAAAATGGCAATGGCTAAAACAATGATACCCATGCCACCGATCCAATGGGTTAAACTTCGCCAGAATAAAATACCCTTCGGAAGAATTTCAATATCATTTAAAATCGAAGCTCCCGTTGTGGTGTAGCCCGACATCGTTTCAAAAAAGGCATTGGTAAAACTGGGAATACTTCCGGAGATCACATAAGGTAAGGTTCCGGAAAGCGACATGATGATCCATCCAAAAGCCACAACAATATAGCCTTCACGTTTGTTGATTTCCTTTTTATGATTTCGGGTAAATATCATACTGATAGCGCCAAAAATCATGGTGATCAGGCCGGCTAGAGCAATTTGCATGGAAACTCCATCTTTATAAATAGCACCTACCAAAGCCGCCAGCAACATAAAGGCACCGTTAAAAACGAGCAATAAGCCCAGGAAATGAAATATGATCTTATAATTGAGTCTCATTTGTTCTTTTATGAATAATGCCGCCTAGCGAAAAAGCTTTTCAACACCTTTTATTGATTGTAGTAAGCTGCAAACCACAACGCGGTCTCCTTCCTGAATTTTGAAATCCCCCAGGGCAATCACCCCAAGTCCATTTCGGATCACACCACCAATAATGGCAGATCGTGGAAAATCAACCTTTTTTATGAGCTTGTTGCATATTTCTGAAGAAGATCTCACCTCGAATTCCAATAACTCAGCATTCATATTGTTAAGTTTGGTCATAGCGACCACCTCTCCTTTCCGAATGTATCTGAATATATTGTTAGCAGCTAAGAGTTTTTTATTAATAAGCGTTTCGATACCAACAGAATGAGATAATTCAAAATAATCCATATTTTCTACCAGGGCAATCGTTTTTTTCACACCCTTGGATTTGGCCACCAAACAAGACATGATATTGGTTTCGGAATTTCCGCCAACGGCTATAAAAGCATCCATATCACTGATATTCTCTTCCTCAAGTAGATCTACATTTCTACCATCACTATGGATAACCAAAACTTCAGGCAGATCGTCTGCAATATCAAACGCGCGTTCTTTATTAACCTCCAAAAGTTTTACATTGAAACCTTTATCACTGAGATCTCGAGCGGTTTTAAAACCAATTTGACCACCACCGAGGATCATAACATTTTTAATTTCACTATTTTTCTTACCTGTAAGTCGGCATAACTCTTCCGCACCACCTTCCGAGGTAATAAATACCACATTATCTCCACGTTTAAACATCGTATCTCCTCTGGGAATAATTGTGTATTGCGATCCAAATCTTTGAATAGCAATGGGCACAAAATGTATTTCAGGGAAAATCTTAGCAGCGTCCTTAACGGTTTTACCCACAAAGGATGCCGAACGTGAAAGCGTTAAACCTACCATGGTTAAAGCTCCATTTTCAAACTCATAAGTATCATTAAATGAAGATTGTTTTAATGACAATTGAATTTCTGAGGCCGCCAGCGACTCCGGAGAGATCAACTCATCAATACCAAACTTTGTAAATCCGCCCTCTTCTTTAAAATTGATAAATTCTGTGTTGGAAATACGTGCAATCGTGCGCTTAGAACCCAGTTGCTTCGCTAAAACACAAGCCGTGATATTTGTTGTTTCACTTGCAGTAACGGCAATAAACAGGTCACTTTGTTCAATACGGGAGTCTCGTAAAATTGAAATAGATGTTGCATCGCCTTTTATCACTTTAATATCCAAATGGGTATCGGCATAGGCCAAACTTTCCTTATTAATATCGATCAGCGTAATTTCCTGCGATTCATAAGACAATAATTTAGCTAAATGAAATCCAACTTCACCAGCACCTGCAATGATAATTTTCATGTGTTTCTCGTTGATAAAAGGTCTTAACAAATATAGTATAAAATTAGTTTCATGATTTTAGTGAAAAATGATTATCCTTTTTGATATATTGGCGCTTGAATTTTTAAGATTATCTTTACCAAAAATTTGATACGATTTGTCGAAAGTTAAACCATATAAGGATAGTGAATTAGGAAAAAAAGCTCAGGTTACCGAAATGTTCGATACTATTTCGGGTGAGTACGATGGTTTGAACCGCGTTATTTCCTTTGGAATTGATATAAAGTGGCGTAAAAAAGTAGTAAAACTAGTTGGTGAAACAAACCCGGAAAATGTTTTGGATATTGCCACTGGAACTGGTGATCTGGCCATAGAGTTAGCCAAAACCGGGGCTTCAAAAATTATAGGTCTCGATATAAGCAGCGGCATGCTTGAGGTTGGTAAAAACAAGATAAAAAAACGCGGTCTGAACACTAAAATCGAGATGGTTTTAGGAGACAGTGAGCAAATGCCTTTTGAGAACGATACTTTTGATGCGATTACGGTAGCCTTCGGTATACGTAACTTTGAAGATCTGGAGCAAGGTTTAAAAGATATTTACAGAGTTTTAAAACCCGGCGGTATCTTTGTAATCCTGGAAACTTCAGTGCCAACAAAAACGCCTTACAAGCAAGGTTATAATTTTTACTCGAAAGCTATTCTTCCGCTAATTGGTCGTGTCTTTTCAAAAGATAAAAGTGCCTACCGGTATTTATCCGAGTCGGCTTCTGTTTTTCCCTATGGTGAAGCATTAAACAATATTTTACGTAAAATTGGGTTTAATAGTGTTGAAGATTTCCCTCAAACCTTTGGTGTAGCTACAATTTATAAATCAACCAAATAAAACATGAAGAACGCCTTAATACTTATTTGTGCCTTATTTGTAATGCAAACAACACATGCCCAGTTGTTTACTAAGGAAAAAGTTATGTACGATGGGAATTCAGGGCGTGGGACCACAGACTACAATTTGTTGCGTTGGGGGTACTTTCTGGGAATCAATTTCATGGATTTTAATTTCGATTATAATCAGGATATGCGCGATATTTACATTAAGCGCACTCCGGGATTTAATGTGGGATTAATTGGAAATTTGCGCGTAAACGATTATTTCGACCTGCGTTTAGAGCCCGGATTAGTAATGACGAATAGAAAATTTTACTACAGTCGATCCTATTTTTCCGGAACACCATCGAACAATGATTTATTTCGTGAGGTTCGATCCACCTACATTTATGTTCCCCTGCTCTTAAAAATCTCTACCAAGCGAATCAATAATTTCAAACCTTTTATAATCGGAGGTTTTGCGGCAGCCATCAATTTATCGAGTAATGAGAACAATGTTGATGACAACAAGAACGGGCAATTCCGAATGAAAAGTCATCCCTTCTTTTACGAACTCGGCTTTGGTATTGACTTTTATTTGTTCAACTTTAAGTTTTCACCGTCAATTCGTGGTGTTTTCAGTATGACTGATGAATTGGTGCGCGATGAAGATCCGAGCAGTCCATGGACAGGAAACGTAAAAAGTATGCAAACCCGAGGGGTGTATCTTAATTTTACATTCCAATAAACTTCCTTTTTCCAGGGTTTTCTACAAAGCTAGATTTCTTTTAAATTCACTCAATAGGATACTGGTAGCCGTGGCCACATTCAAACTTTCAGTTTCCTGACGATCCCCAAAACGTGGAATCGCAATTTTTTGAGTAACCAAATTGGCAATGTCTTCAGAAATACCATTGGCTTCATTACCCATGATCAGAATACCTTGATCAGGTAATGGTGTTTTATACACATTTTTACCATCCATAAAAGCACCGAAAACCGGTCCGTTTTGATTATTAATAAAGCTCGGTAAGTCCAGGTATGAAATATTCACTCGCGCAATCGACCCCATAGTAGCTTGGATAACCTTTGGATTGTAACAATCTGCGGTTTCATTACTACAAACCAGATCAGTAACTCCAAACCAATCACATAACCGGATTATAGTGCCTAAATTCCCCGGATCACGAACGTCGTCCAAAGCTAATACAAGTTGATTTGTATCAATGGGTTTCGATTCAGGAATTTTGAAAAGGGCCAGTGCCTTTTGGGGTGATTTTAAAAAACTTATCTTTTTAAGTTCACTTTCAGCAATTAAAACTTCATTTTTGGCATTAAGATTGAAGGACTCCGTAGTATATAACTGGTATAATTCCAGGTCTGATTTCAAAAGTTCATGAATAGTTTTGAGGCCTTCAACAACAAATAATTTATCCTGGAGACGGAATTTTTTTTGTTTTAACCGGGTAATATGTTTGATTTGATTTTTTGACAGCATAACACAAAGACCTGTGCGAATTTATATTTTATAAAGAAAAAGAAAAAATATTAGTAAAATTGACTTTGTTCGAAATTAATATCTCATCATATTAGGTTGAAAAAATGTATTTTTGGCATAATAAATCGGAATTCCGAGGGGTTAACACAAGTAAATCGGTCGAAGCTAAATAAATTAAAAATAGTCATTTGAAGAACTTATCCTTTAAAATACTGGCATCACTAGTAATACTTCAAAGCTTTACAGCTTGTGATGCTGTTAAACGGGTATCGGATAAGGAGTACTTGCTCACCAAAAATACCATCAAGGTTAATGGTAAAACCAATAATTCAGAAACGCTAAACAATTTATTATACCAACATGCCAATAAACGTTTGGCTGGAGTTCCGTTGCGCTTATATTTCTACAACCTGGCACGACCCAATATTGACTCCATATTAGAAAGCAACATAAATGCCAGACCAAAAAAAAGACAACATCTTGAAAGTTTCCTCTCAGAAAAGCAGTTAAATAAATATATAGAATCTCGAAAGGGATTGAATAACTGGTTTAAAAAAACGGGTGAAGCTCCCGTTATCTTAGATGAGAATAAGGCTGATAAATCTCTGGATCGCATTGATAGTTATTACATAAATAATGGTTGGTTTGATGTTGATTCACATTACAACATTACGCGAAAAGATAATAAACGGGCTTCCGTGGAATACGATATTAAAACAGGTCCGGCCTTTATTATTGATTCAATATACACCGACATAAAAACACCCATTGTTGACACCATTTACCAAAAGAGCAAAAAAGAAGCTTTGATTGCTACAGGACAGCAATACCGTACGGCCAATTTTGAAAGTGAACGTGAACGCATTGCGACTAAAATGCGAAATTCCGGTTTATATCATTTTAAACAAGATTACATTACCTTCGAGATGGACACTATAGGCACGAACAAAAAGGTTAATGTAGGTTTGAAAATTCAAAATAGGGAAGTTCGAAATCCTGATGAAACTTTTTCCAGAGAACCCTTTAAAGTTTATCAGATTAGCGATGTTAACATCATTACGGATTATACTTTTGAAAACCGAAACAAACCCTTTCAAGATTCTATTCGTTATGCCGGGTTCAATTTATATAGCTATGGCAAAATGCGCTACCGACCCAAGGCTATTACTGATGCTGTTTTTATTACTCCAAATCGTATTTTCAGGGATATCGATAGAACCCGAACCTATCGCTACATCAGTGAGTTGCGTACTTTTAAATATCCAAATATTCAGTATTATGAAAATGCGGAAGACAAAACGCTTTCGGATACCATTAAACTCACGCCGCTTAAAAAATTCAGTTTAGGATTTAGCACTGATGTTTCACAAAGTAATATCCAAACTATTGGTTTATCATTGAATCCCAGTGTGCTTATTCGCAATATTTTCAGAGGTGCTGAAACCTTTCAAATTTCAGCCTTTGGATCCATTGGTTCATCCAAAGACAAAAATAGTTCAGATCCCTTTTTCGATATCAAAGAATATGGCTTGGATCTGAAACTTACTATTCCGCGATTGTTTTCTCCGTTTTATACCGAAGGAATTATTCCTAAATATATGTCGCCAAGTACCAGGATCAGTCTATCTACTTCGAGTCAAACCAATATAGGTCTCGATAAACAAACCTTAAGTGGAACCTTCAATTATAACTGGTATCCCAATGATAAGGTAACGAACAAATTCGATCTTTTCAATATACAATACGTACGAAATCTGAACATCGATAATTATTTTGGAGTGTATCAAAACTCCTTCAAACTATTGAATCAGATTGCGCAGGATGTAAATTATATTCCTAATGATGAAAGTTTGAGCATTCCTACAGGTGCAGAAGGTTTCATTACTTATGCGCTTGATCCTAATCCACCTCAAGAATTTTCGAGCTCGCAGCGCCAAACTATTAATAACATCAACGAGCGTAAAAAACGATTAACCGAAAACAACCTGATCTTATCTTCCAACTTCAGCTTTGTAAATGATGAGCGTACTAATCTTTTTGATGAAGATTTTTCAATATTTCGTTTCAAACTCGAACTAGCCGGGAATTTATTGAATACCGCTTCGAAACTTATTGGTTTACCTAAAGATGACAAAGGCCGTTATGAACTATTCAATGTGGCTTACTCGCAGTACACGAAGGCTGAAGTAGATTACATTAAGCACTTCGATCTGGGTAAAAAAAATGTATTAGCCTTTAGAGGTTTTGTAGGTATTGCTGTCCCCTACGGAAATTCAACCAACATTCCGTTCGCGAAGAGTTTCTTCGCCGGAGGACCCAACGATAACCGTGCCTGGACGGCCTATAGCCTTGGTCCGGGACGCTCCTTATCCACCAATGAATTTAATGAAGCTAACTTTAAAATATCCTTCAATGTAGAGCAGCGCTTTAACCTTTTTGAAAATCTGAATGGGGCCATTTTTGTTGATGTAGGCAATATTTGGAATGTTTTTGACGACATTACCGATCCTAACGCAACCTTTAACGGCTTCAGCTCTCTTGAAGATCTCGCCGTAGGTTCAGGATTCGGACTGCGTTACGACTTTAGTTTCTTTGTTTTCCGTTTCGATATTGGCTTTAAAACCCACGATCCGGCATACGATGCCAGTAATCGTTGGTTCAACGAATACAACTTTAAAAATGCCACGTATAATATTGGTATCAACTATCCGTTCTAAGGCCTTTTTTTACTTGATAAAACTATAACGTTTTAGTATCTTTTAGAGCTTTCAAAGCACAAAAACACAGGTATTTATTCAAAATTTAATTACTTTTGATATCTAATTAAAAAATCAAACTTAAACATGGGACACAATATAAAACCAGGCGTTGCTACAGGTAAAGAAGTACAGGCTATTTTTGATTATGCTAAGGCTAATAACTTCGCACTACCCGCAGTAAACGTTATCGGATCGGATACAATTAACGGCGTTTTAGAAACGGCCAGAGATCTAAACGCCCCCGTTATCATTCAATTCTCAAACGGAGGAGCGCAATTCAATGCCGGAAAAGGCTTAAGCAACGATGGCCAGAAGGCAGCTATTGCAGGTGCCATTGCCGGTGCAAAACACGTACATACTTTGGCCGAAGCATATGGTGTTCCAGTTATTTTACATACCGACCACTGTGCAAAAAAACTTTTACCCTGGATCGACGGTTTATTGGATGCCAGTGAAAAACATTTCGAAGAAACCGGAAAATCGTTATTCAGTTCTCACATGATCGATCTATCGGAGGAACCTATCGAAGAAAACATCGAAATATGTAAAGGATATCTTGAGCGTATGAGTAAAATGGGAATGACCCTCGAGATCGAATTAGGTATTACCGGCGGTGAAGAAGATGGTGTAGACAACTCGGATGTTGATGATTCTAAACTTTACACCCAACCTGAAGAAGTAGCTTACGCTTACGAGGAATTGAGTAAGGTAAGTCCGCAATTCACCATTGCTGCTGCTTTTGGAAACGTTCATGGTGTTTACAAACCAGGAAACGTAAAATTAACGCCTAAGATCTTAAAGAATTCTCAAGAATATATCACTAAAAAATACGATGTGGAACACAACCATATCGATTTCGTATTCCATGGTGGATCCGGCTCCACAGTTGAAGAAATTCGTGAAGCTATTGGGTACGGTGTAATAAAAATGAACATTGATACCGACCTTCAATACGCGTTCATGACCGGTATTCGTGATTATATGGGCTCTAAAGCCGATTATTTAAAATCACAGATCGGTAATCCTGAAGGTGAAGATTCACCAAACAAAAAATACTACGATCCACGTGTGTGGTTACGCGAAGGTGAGAAAACCTTTGTAGCCCGTTTGAAAAAGGCTTTTGAAGACCTAAACAACGTAGATACTTTATAATAGATAAAACATCATAATTAAGGAATCCTGCCAATGGCGGGATTTTTTTTGCTGGAAAAAGTTCCTGGGCGTTACCCCAAAATTAAAATAAAACTTTAATTTTGCTGTCGGGCTTTCCGCTGTATCTTTTTTTCGTAACCTCAAAAAAGGATGCCGCTACAATCCCTAACGCGAAGGTAGTGCGTTTAAACTAACCCTAAGAAAAGCAAATTGTATGTCTTGGTTTAAAAGAAAAACAAAAGGTATAACCACCACCACCGAAGAAAAAAAAGACACTCCTAAAGGTCTTTGGTACAAATCTCCCACCGGTAAAATCGTAGATGCCGAAGAGTTAGAGAAGAACTTTTATGTAAGTCCGGAAGATGGTTACCATGTGCGTATTGGCAGTAAAGAATACTTTAAAATATTATTTGACGATAACAAGTTTGAGGAACTCGATGCCAACATGGAATCGAAAGATCCGTTAAAATTTGTAGATACTAAAAAATATCCGGATCGTTTAAAAGCAGCTCAGGAAAAGACCAAATTAAAGGATGCCGTGCGCACCGCCGTTGGAAAATCTAAGGGTAAAGACCTTGTGATTGCCTGTATGGATTTTTCATTCATTGGAGGCTCCATGGGAAGCGTTGTTGGTGAAAAAATTGCACGCGCTGCAGATTATTCCCTGAAAAATAAAATACCATTTATGATCATTTCCAAATCCGGAGGTGCCCGTATGATGGAAGCTGCATATTCGCTAATGCAATTAGCTAAAACCTCAGCAAAACTGGCTCAGTTGGCTGAAGCCGGAATTCCTTATATTTCTTTATGTACTGATCCCACTACCGGAGGAACCACGGCGTCTTTTGCCATGTTAGGCGATATTAATGTTGCCGAACCGGGAGCGCTGATTGGTTTTGCAGGACCTCGTGTAGTAAAAGATACCACAGGAAAAGAATTACCGGAAGGCTTCCAAACCTCAGAATTTTTATTAGAACACGGTTTCCTGGATTTCATTTCGCACAGAAAGCAACTTAAGAATAAAATCAATCAGTATATCGATCTGATCACAAATCAACCGTTACGAGCCTAAGCCGTTAGCACAAAACTAGAAAAAAGGTTTTTTTTCAGATGCGCTTGTAAATCAGTAATATTTACTATATTTGCCGCCTGAAAGAAAGCCTTTCAACATACATAACAATCATTTACAATAATATTAGCATGTATATAGCAAAAGAAGTAAAAGAAAAAATTTTCGAGAAGCACGGTAAAGGAAAGAATGATACCGGTTCTGCGGAAGGTCAGATTGCGTTATTTACGCATAGAATTAACCACTTAACGAAACACCTGAAAAACAATCCAAAAGATTTCAATACAGAGCGTTCGTTAGTAAGTTTAGTAGGTAAGCGTCGTGCGCTACTCGATTACTTAACTAAGAAAGATATCTTAAGATATCGTGCGATAGTAAAAGAATTGAACTTAAGAAAATAAAAGGAAAGAGGCTTTTTAAGCCTCTTTTTTTTTACATTTGCGTTAGGGATTGTAGCGGCATCCTTTTTTGATTTCAAAAAAGATACAGCGAAAAGCCCGACCCTTTAGGGTAACGCCCATAAAAAATAGAACTCTTGCGTGAGAGTTTAAATACCGCGCTAGAAGAAGCTTATACAGTTTTTCATTGGTCTAAATTTGGCATTTTATTGCCGCTTACAACTACTACACAACACAACGACCATTGTTTAATTATTTCAAGCCTTATTGTGCTTGATTGTCAAGAAAATATTTATGATTCCAAAAGTTTTTAAAGAGGTCATAGACCTTGGTGACGGTAGAGAGATTTCTATTGAAACCGGAAAATTAGCAAAACAGGCGCATGGCTCAGTTGTGGTGCAGTCTGGAAATTGCATGTTGCTTTGTACGGTAGTTTCAAATTACAAAGCGAGTGATGTAGATTTTTTACCGTTAACGGTAGATTATCGTGAAAAATTTGCCGCAGCGGGACGTTATCCCGGCGGATTCTTTAAGCGTGAAGCACGCCCGAGTGACGGCGAAGTGTTAACCATGCGTTTGGTAGACCGCGTACTACGCCCGTTATTCCCTAAAGATTATCATTCTGAAACTCAGGTGATGATCCAATTGATGTCTCACGATCCGGAAGTTATGCCGGATGCGATGGCCGGATTAGCAGCATCTGCAGCAATCCAGTTATCAGACTTTCCATTTGAGTGCCCTATTTCTGAGGTACGCGTAGGTCGTGTAAATGGTGAATTTATCATTAACCCTTCATTTAGTCAATTAAAAGAATCAGACATCGATATGGTTATTGGTGCTTCTGAAGATTCTGTGATGATGGTGGAAGGTGAAATGAAAGAGATCTCTGAAGAAGAAATGACCGAAGCGATCAAGTTTGCACACGAAGCTATTAAAGTTCAGTGCCAGGCACAGGTGAAATTAGCTGAGGCCTTTGGTAAAAAGGAAACACGCGAATATGAGCCTGAAGCTGAAGATGAAGCTTTAGAAAAGAAAATTCACGACATGGCTTACGATAAAGTATATGCCGTGGCGAAAGCTGGATCCTCAAAACAAGAACGTGGTGCTGCATTTGCGGAAATAAAAGAAGAAATCATCGCGTCTTTCTCTGAAGAAGAGCGAGAAGAATTAGGTGAAATGATCTCTAAGTATTACGCTAAAGCTGAAAAAACTGCTGTTCGTGATCTTACTTTAAATGAAGGATTACGTTTGGATGGTAGAAAAACTACCGATATCAGACCAATTTGGTGTGAGGTTGATTATTTACCGGCAACTCACGGGTCAGCAATTTTTACCCGTGGTGAAACACAAGCTTTAGCCACTGTAACACTTGGTACTTCAAGAGAAGCTAACCAAATTGATATGCCATCTTTTGAAGGTGAAGAGCGTTTTTATTTACACTATAACTTCCCTCCTTTCTCAACCGGAGAGGCACGACCAATTCGTGGAACATCACGTCGAGAGATCGGACATGGTAACTTAGCGCAACGTGCTTTAAAAGACATGGTGCCAGAAGATTGTCCTTACACTGTTCGTGTGGTTTCTGAAATCCTGGAATCCAATGGATCATCATCAATGGCTACCGTATGTGCCGGAACAATGGCGCTTATGGATGCCGGTGTACAATTGAAAAAACCGGTTTCGGGAATTGCCATGGGCTTAATCACCGATACAGATACCGGAAAATACGCTGTACTTTCTGATATTTTAGGTGATGAAGACCACTTAGGTGATATGGACTTTAAAGTAACCGGAACGGCTGATGGTATTACCGCTTGCCAAATGGATATTAAAGTTAAAGGTTTGAGCTACGAGATTTTAGTGAAAGCACTCAAACAAGCTCGTGATGGAAGATTACATATCCTTGAAAAATTAACCGATACTATTGCGGAACCAAACCCAACGGTGAAAGAGCATGCTCCTGTAATGGTAACAACGCGTATTCCTAACGAATACATTGGTGCCTTGATAGGACCTGGTGGAAAAGTAATTCAGGAATTACAGAAAGAGACCGATACAACCATCGTGATCAATGAAGATCCTGAAACCGAAGAAGGTATCGTAGAGATCTTAGGTGTTGGTAGCGCAGGTATTGATGCTGTTATGGCAAAAATTGATGCCTTGATGTTCAAGCCTGAAGTTGGAAAAACTTATGAAGTGAAAGTGATCAAGATGTTAGATTTTGGTGCCGTAGTAGAATATACACAAGCACCGGGTAACGAAGTATTACTTCACGTAAGTGAATTGGCCTGGGAACGCACTGAAAATGTAAGTGATGTTGTTAATATGGGTGATATTATTGAAGTGAAATACTTTGGTATCGATCCAAGAACCAAGAAAGAGAAAGTCTCTCGCAAGGCTTTATTACCTAAACCTGAAGGTTACGAATCTAAACCTCGCGGTGGGCATTCCCATGGTGGCGGTCATCGTGATAACCGCGATAACCGTGGTAGAGATAATCGCGGTAGAGATAATCGCGGCAGAGATAATCGTGGACGCGATAACAGAAATTCAAGAGATAACGACAACGATTAATCGTTTTGAATTCATAAGAAAAACCGCTTCAGTTACTGAGGCGGTTTTTTTGTTTTAATTATTTAATTTGAGTTGCCCCAGTAACTTCCCTGATCAGATAAACCAACAGCTAAAACTACTCCAGCCATAACAGCAATTGGGATACCAATTGAAGCAACAACGGTCATGGTTTTATTTTTTGGGTTAATGCGTTTAATTTGATCAGCCTTTAATTTAATTTTAATGAGGTTTCCTTTAGATCTTTGAATCCCAAAATAATCACCCTCCTCATGGTAGATTCTGGCAAATCTTATTTTTTTTCCATTAGCTGACTCTACTCTTGATTTTACATTGCTTTTAGAAGCTTCTTCCAATGAAATCGTTTGAGATTGATATACCGTACAACTTTGAAAGAAGATCAAAATAGCTAAAAGAAATCCCAGATGATTTATATGATTTTCTAAAGGTTTCATAAGATGGCGTATTGATTATTTTTTAAAGTGAACCATTACATTTTTAAAGGTTTGCCAGTTGCCTTCGTTTCCATTAATCATAAATACCATGGGTTCTTTAACGAGTCCCGCAAGTCCTCCTATAAGACCACCTCCCAGAGCCCCAAGAATACCAAAACCTAAAGCTCCTTCCCCGGCCGAATAACCAAACCAGGAATCAGGGTCTGCCGTACCTACTCCCAATGCAATTCCGATAGCCCCCCCTGCCGCAGCACCAATCACCACGTTATGTCCACCGGAACGTTTTGTTTTAACAAATCCAATAACAGACTTATTAATGGTAGACACTTCTTTAAGTCTTTTTATTCCCAGAACACTGTCATTAATAAATACAAATTGCCCTTTTGAAATCATTTGACCTGTTTGTGAATAGACTCTCAAAAATCCTTTGTAAGATTTTGAAGAAGGTTGAGAATGAACTCGAATACTTAGTAATACGAAAGAAAGTATGATTGCTAGTTTTGAAAAATTGAATAACGATTTCATAATATTTAATTTTTAAGGTTGATTTTATTTAAAGTGTATAACAAATACTTAACTGAAGGCTATAACCCGCGGCAAGACCTGAGCCGCGATTTTTCAAATTTAGGATGCTATGGAGGTAATGGGTTTTTAATTTCCATTGTTTTTTTAATGGAATTACTGCACTAAGTTTTATACCTAAATCAGTATCGTCATATATGTTTTGCCATTTAGTAAGGTCATTAATACGATTAAAACTATTTTGAAATAATCCTGAGAAAGCAGGTGCGAATTGCGTTTTAAATTCTTTATGAACCTTAAGAGACCATTCTTTTTTCTCTAGATGCTCCGCACTGAAATCAATATCCATTTGTGCCCCAACAGGTCCACATAAAAAAAGGAAGATTAAAATTGAAATTGAAGTTTTCATGATAGAATGATTAATGGATTAAACAACTGATACAAAGATGTTTGATATCATCAGTTTTTATGTCCTAAAAATTCTTTGAAGAACCATTTCGGACAAAGTTTATTACTTGTACTAGATACCCGGTTGCAGTTTTCCGGGTGGAAACTTATTTAATTCGCGATTGGCCAAATAGTCTTTAATAAAATCGGGTAATAGTTTATTAAGGAACATCAAACATTGATTTACAAAACCAGGAACCAATATGGTTTTGTTCTTAAGCATCGCATCGATGGCTATCCTGGCAGCGTCCTCAGGATTTAATACAGATTGCCGAGTGATCCAGCCTACCAATCGATTTTGATAACATAATCTGGTTGTGGTATTCAACCCCCCCGGACAAATGGTAGTTACCGAAATATGATGCTGTTTCAACTCTTTTTTCAAAGTTTTTGAAAACGCTGTAACATATGATTTTGTAGCGCCATAAACCTGTTTTTTAGGTAATGAAAAAAAACTGGCCATACTACTAATGTTCAAAATAGCGGAAGGTCCGGATCGTTTGAGATTTTCCAGAAGCAACCTTATAAGTAAGGTTGGAGTAGTCACATTTACAGCTATTTGTCTAAGGATAAATTTAGGATCAAGTGTATCGAACATGCCGCGACTTAAAACTCCTGCATTATTGATCAGGTATCGAATATTTAATTTTTGTTGAGAAACATATTTAGCAATGTTGTAACAACTCTCAGTGGTACTTAGATCGCACTCCAAGAAATGCACCTCAACATTAAGATTCTTTTCAATAAATGCTGCCAACGGTCCTAAACCCGATTGCGGTAGTGCAATTAGCAATAAATTCATTTTTCGTTGGGCACATTCTAAAGCCATGGCTTTACCAAAACCCTGACTTGCCCCGGTAATTAATGTGAATGTTCTCATGACTGTAATTTTATATGATTAATAGTATGTTCTAATCCCATTTTTAATTGGGTGGCTTCATATTTTAATTTTTCAATGGCTTTCCCGGAACTGGAAACACGGTGTACAAATAGTGCATCTAAAACCTGGGGTCTGATTTTTATTGGCATTTTAAATACCACCTGTAGTATATTCAGAATGGAAAAAACCGATCTTAAAATCTTGTAGTTAACCTTAATGATCTTCACTTTACTCCGCGTCATGATCTTGATGAGCTCGAATAAATTTGCGTAATCCGTATTCTCACCACCAATAATAAATTTCTCGTTTACTACTTTAGGTTTCATCGCAAGAATATGGGCTTGAATCACATCTTTTATAAACACGTAATTCGAACTCACATGCAACCTATCAGGAACTAAAAGATACCGTTGTGATAGCATGAGACGGATTAATCGATTCACACCATTGGAAAAAGTATTTAATCCCGGACCATAAACTTTAGTGACACAAAGGGTAACACAGGATAAACCCTTATTAATATAGCGTTCTACGAGTTCCTCAGCCATACTTTTAGTAAGCTCATAATCATTGGCGTATGAGGTAAGCCTTGGCTGTGATTCAATAATGGGTACCGTTTTATAAGAAGGTCCAAAAACGGATAGCGTACTCGTGTAAATCACTTTTTTGATCTTTAACTCCAAAGCGACCTTTAATATGTTTTCGGTTCCGAGCACGTTGGTCTCGTAGAAACACGAAATATCTGTACAATTGAGATTTGTGAACGCCGCTGTATGAAACACATAATCGCAGTGCTGCATTGCTTTGTAAACAGCATGATCGTTACAAATATCACCTTCAAAAGGAATAATATTTTTATGTTCAGGAATTTTTGGAGATTCTAAATCTCTTACCAAAGCATGAACAGTAATATCCATGCGCGCTAATTCTAAGGCCAATTGATGGCCAATATATCCTGTAGCACCAGTTAAAAAAGCTTTCATGATAATAAAGTTGTTTTAGTTTGTTTGAAAAAAATAGTTATTTCATAAACCGTAGATAAGGTCGCGTGCATTATAAAAGCGTACCAAACACTTTGTGTGAGGTAGGCAAACAAGCATAGAACGATACCAAATGGGATGGCTCCTATGATCTCTTTTCTGGAATCGAACGCGTGAATCAATACATATAACAAGGTGTTATAAGCAATGGCTTCGGATATGCTGAAATATTCTAAAAACGAAAAGAGAATAACGATTCTGAAGAAAAATTCATAAGCCAGCAAGAAAACCAAACGAATTATGAAATAACTCCAGGCACTGGAAAGGGTATACGGACTTCGATCTAAATAGTCATTTTCAATGTTACCCGCACTGCGATATGCTAAAAAAGCACAAACGAACAGTAATATCAGGTAGGGGATCAACGTATTTAAGGGTGCAATCTCGATAGTGTTCACAGTGTGTTGCAACTGAGGTAAAGACAAATAAAAAAACACTCCAAAAATCATAATCCCCAGGGCGTGTTTCATATTTAAAAACACCAGACCGTTTCGTAGCTTTAAAGCCTTCTCAAGATTCGTAATTCCAAGATTTTTATATATCCAGCTTATGGCAAAAAAGGTTGAAAAAACCGTTGCGATAAGCACCCAAAGTGTGGTTGAAACGCTCATGACTAAGCAGGTATTAGGTTAACATCAAATAATTTACTATTTGCCTCTACTCCAACACATTTACCATCCTTATAATGGTATATATTGTACTTACCTGATTCAAAGACAACTTTATATTTTCCCTCTCCTAAAGGTTCCACGGTAACCATTTTTCTGGCATTATCGCAATACACAAACCTTAAGGATTTAGGCTCTTTAAAATACAGGCTAACCAAGTTTGCAGTAATAGGTTTTAATGATAGAAAAGTTTCACCACTAGCTTCCTTCAGTAGATATTTTTTATTTTGAAAAACAATCTGGTGATTTGATTTTATATTATTGTTTACAGTGCGATAAACTCGGGAATAAACCAAAATTCCCTTTTTATAAACAGCCTTCTCCTCACCTTTGATACAGAAATTTATCAGGACCTTGGCATTAATATCACTTTTTAAATGATATACTATTTGGCTTTCAAAGGCTTGCTTATTAATAGTAATGGTTCCAATTACCTTATCGTTCTTAATAACATTAAAGGTTTTTTGATTTGGAATCGTATCAGCTTTAGCGTAACAAAAACTCAATAATATCGCGGCTGTAATCAGTTTTAACTTTAATAACCTTTTAACAAACCATGATTTCAATTTTAAAAAGAACGAATTTTTTTTCATTCTTTTGATCACATAAAGAAGAAGCATCGGTATCATAATTATACGTTTTAGATTTTTTGATAATCCAAAAGTATTTGAGCCCAATGGTTCTAATATCCAATAAAGTCTAAGGTGTAATAATTCGGATGTCCAACGATAATCTCGGACATTAATTCGCTAAAATTGTTCGCGATATGAGGTTGGAGTCTCTGAAGTGAATTTTTTAAAGGCCGAGTAAAAGGTGGATTTTGAGTTAAATCCGCATTCCAAACCAATAGCTACTATGGTATAATCGCTAAATGTGTCATCCGATAAAAAGCGCTTGGCCTGCTTAACCCGAAGTGAATTGATAAAATCAGAGAAATTATAATCACTATAGGAGTTTACGAGTTTTGAGAAGTAACTTTTACTCATTCCCAATTCAGCTGCCACTGTTTCCATACTTAATAGCGGATCGAGGTATAATTTATTTTTGATAATATGCTTTTTAATGGCATTGAAATCATTTTCATGTTTATCATTAAAAAAGTCATCCGGATCATTTGAAGTATGTTGCACATTAGGTGAAGGAATCAAATCTTCACCTTGAGCAATGGTACTCCGTAACACGATCCGATCTTTTAGTACATTGTATTTATAAATTCCCTGATAACCAATCCAGTATAATAACATAGAATCGCTCAACCGGAGGAACATATAAGGGATCTGATTACAGGTTTCTTCATCCGTACCAAAGCAAAGTTTTAAATCTAACCCAAGGGCAACCACCCAGATCAAAATAACAATACCACCAAGTCGGATAAACCATTTGATCCAATTTAAATCGTCAAAGGACAATACATAAGAAATTAAATGGTTTCTTCGAAAAATCAGTAAACAGGCATTAAAGAAAAGAAACGAACCAAAGAACAAATTAACCACATCTTCTATCCGGGTATAATCCGCGACCAAGGAAGAATGTATGCCATAAATTTCGTTTTCATAATATTCATAAGAAATGAAACAAAGTCGAATAGCGATTTCAGCAGTGAAAATAATCAAAGAAGGTTTTAAAAAATCTTTAACCTTATCCTGAACCTTCAAATAATGCGTGGTAAAGGAATAAAACATAGGGAAAATTAGGAAGTACCAGGGAATTAAAAGATTCTTTAAAAGAAAAACATTCTGAAAGAATTGATATTCTGATAAAACAGCCTGAAGATTATTTAAAGAAATAAAGAGAACAGTAAGATTAAGAAATATGATAACCTTATCATATTTCTTTTTAACGAATACGGTGACCAGGTTGAAACCGAACCCTTGTAGAACACCTGCAATGAGTAAAAAATTTACAATTTTAACCAATGACACTCTGTAAATGTTTACCTAAATATAAGTATTTCAGGCATTTATTCGAATGTCGGCTTTAAATTTTTTACTCATCAGCACATGATACATGTATTTATCAATCATAGGAAGTAGATGTATCCATGGTTTTTTTGATGGTTGTATGTCGCTTTTTTTAAACATGACCTAAAATTTAAATCACACAATAGTAATTTTCTGGTACTAAATTACTTGTAAAATTTACCTTTAGATATAAAAAATGTCTAATTATATCTACTTTTTTTATTAAATTTCACAAACCCAGGGCCATGTTCTTTTAATTTTTTCAAAAAATGCAAGAACAATTTTTCAGTTATTTAAAAAGCAAGACCCCGGACACTTCCTCTTTTGTAGATGAAGTAGCGGGTGTTTTGGACGTTGGCTATGATGCCGCTTACCGCCGAATCAACTTAAAAACCACGTTATCCATAGACGAAGCCGTAAAGCTTGCCAGATATTACAAAATATCCCTTAATAAATTATTTGAGGTAGGAAGTGAGCATAGTATTCTTGCTGATCTTTCCCCGCCACTTCAAAGTATCGACGGGATAAATATGTGGATGAAAAAATCCTACGAAAATTTAATTCCACTTACCAAGATCAAAGGCTGCTCAGTCATTTATTCGGCTAAAGATATTCCGGTTTTTCATACGCTTAAAGACAATTACTTATCTCGCTATAAAATATATGTCTGGCTAAAGGATATAGAACCAGAGATCACGAAGAAAAAAATAACCTTTGATGACTTTATTAAAAGCATTCCTAAGGATTTATTAGATAATGCATTTCGATTAGGAAATATATATAAAGACATCAACATCACTGAAATTTGGAACAATACGACTATAAATGGAACCTTACAACAGGTTTTATATTATTTTGAAGCTGGCGCTTTATCAAAAGATTTAGCACTGAAAATTTGTTCTGATATCGAAGATGTTATCCGGGATATTGAAAAACAAGCCATAAAACAATCTCTTGATGCTTCGAAGGGTCAAGCTATCTATAACCTTTATGTGAATCATATTCATAATATGAGCAACACCATGATGGTTATAACCCCGATGCAAAAAGTCTTTTTTATTCCTTTTTCCGTTATTAGTTATATAAAAATAGAACATCAACCCACCTGTGAAATGCGTTATGACATTTTTAAGAAAGAAATGAGTAGTTCTAAGCTTTTAGTTAATGCGGGTGAAAAGGACAGATCCTTATTCTTCAACAGAATACATCATAAAATCAACCGATTACGAGAGCGTATTCGAATAGATGACGACGCTTTCGATTTCGAATAACCTCTACCAAAGGGAACTAAAACCGTTAAACACTGTTAAAAATTTGGATATCAGCCAATTTTAGTTATATTATCTCTTACGAGAATAATTAAATTTGAAATATGATACAGGCAGATAAAGATAAATACGCAGACGTTTTAGAAGATTCCATCCACTATCTGGAAAATCGGGGTTTTGAGGATATTAAAGCTGATTTTGAAGGCTATGAAACTCCAAAATCATTTAAAAAAGCAGGTAGTGATATTAGTGTAACTCCCGATATTGTGGCCACTAAAGAAGGTCGTAAACACTACTTTGATATTAGTTTAAAATCAGAAAAACCAAATCTTCTGAAATCAAAATGGTTGTTTTTAAATACTTTGAGTAATTTAAAGCAGCATCGCTTCAAACTGATCACCAAACGTGGACACTACAAATTCACTCAGGATATGCTTGAAGATATCAATCTTACTAATAATGCGTTAATAAAAATCTAATATATATCTGTTTGAATAACAGATGCATGTCGTGATTTTTAGTTTTAATTTTATTATATTACAAAACATTTTGTAACATTTTCGTTCTTTTGTACGTATAACTAAATGAACACCTATTTATACAATACAGGAGAATTTAGATGAGACAATTAAAAATTACGAAGCAGGTTACCAACAGAGAAACCGCTTCGTTAGACAAGTATCTGCAAGAAATCGGAAAGGTAGATTTAATTACCGCCGATGAAGAAGTTGAATTAGCACAACGCATCAAAGCAGGTGATCAGGTAGCTTTAGAAAAGCTTACCAAAGCGAATCTTAGATTCGTTGTTTCTGTTGCAAAACAGTATCAAAACCAGGGCTTAACCCTTCCTGATTTAATTAATGAAGGTAACCTTGGATTAATAAAAGCGGCTCAAAGATTTGATGAAACCCGTGGTTTCAAATTCATTTCTTACGCTGTTTGGTGGATTCGTCAATCGATTCTTCAGGCATTAGCTGAACAATCACGTATTGTACGTTTACCACTTAACAAAATTGGTTCTATTAACAAAATTAACAAGACGTTTGCCTTTTTAGAGCAAAGTCACGAACGTCCGCCTTCGGCTGAAGAAATTGCCAAAGAACTGGACATGACAATTAACGATGTTAAGGAATCCATGAAAAACTCGGGGCGCCATGTAAGTATGGATGCGCCATTGGTTGAAGGTGAAGATTCAAACCTCTATGATGTATTAAATAGCGGCGAATCACCAAATCCGGATAAGGAATTATTACATGAATCCTTAAGAACTGAGATTGAACGTGCACTTGAAACCTTAACACCTCGTGAAGCTGATGTTATTCGCTTGTACTTCGGTTTAGGAAATCAACATCCTATGACCTTAGAAGAAATAGGTGAAACTTTCGATCTGACTCGTGAGCGTGTGAGACAAATTAAAGAAAAAGCTATTCGTAGATTAAAACATACGTCTAGAAGTAAAATATTAAAAACTTATTTAGGCTAAGGCCTGAATTACGGCAACAAACAGTTACACATATAACTGTTCGTTTTTTGATTGATGAAAGAACCCCCGGCTGATTACCGGGGGTTTATTCTTTTATAAAATTCAGGAGAATCCAAGTAAAGAACTTTACTATCTTTGCTAAAAATTAATACTTAAATTCATGTCTTCAAAACTTATAGCACCCTCTATTTTAGCTGCTGATTTTGCCAATCTGGAACGCGATATCCACATGGTTAATCATAGTGATGCCGATTGGTTTCACATTGATATTATGGATGGTGTTTTTGTTCCAAATATTTCCTTTGGTATGCCGGTTTTAAAAGCCATTACCAAATACACAAAAAAGCCTGTTGATGTGCATTTAATGATTGTGGATCCCGATCGTTACATCAAAACCTTTGCTGATCTTGGAGCTAATATTTTATCGGTCCACTATGAAGCCTGCACCCATTTACACCGAACCCTTCAAGCTATTAAAGCAGAAGGCATGCAAGCAGGTGTGGCCTTAAACCCGCATACCAATGTTAGCTTATTAGAAGATATTATTAACGACATCGATTTGGTTTGTATGATGAGTGTGAATCCAGGTTTTGGAGGTCAAAAATTTATTGAGAATACATATAACAAAATCGCTCAATTAAAAGCTTTGATCGAGCGTCGCGGCGCGTCAACACGCATCGAGATAGATGGTGGCGTAACTGATAAAAACGCAAAAGCACTTGTTGATGCCGGAGCCGATGTTTTAGTAGCTGGTAGTTTTGTATTCAAAAGCGAAGATCAGATCAAAACTATTGGAGATCTTAAAGCCTTAGCCAATTCCTAAAACTGGTTAATTAAATATTTTATAAGGTCTGTTGTTGTAACGATCCCTACTAATTTATTGTATTTCACTACCGGTAAAGCGTGAAATTCTCTTGACGCTAATATTTCAGCCACTTCTTTGATGGAGTTTGATGTTGTAACAGTTACAATATTCTGTGTCATAACCTGTTGGATCGTTAGCATATTATAAACGGAAACATCAGGATCGTCTTCCTCCTCATTTTCATTAAAGATATTCACAAAACTTAACCGTAGCATATCCGTGTAACTCAGCATCCCAATTACAGCCCCGGAAGAAACAATAGGAATGTGCCGAATATGATGCTTTTTAAATAAAGATTCTGCCTTTTTTAAACTATCAGTTTTTTTCAAAGTAATAACAGGCTCTGTCATTATTAATGAAACCGGTGCTTTGCGTATCATGGTGGTTTACTTTAAATATACAAGTTAAAATTACCATATAAAACAAAGCCATTTCATGACAAATGTCATGAGTCCCAGTTTAATATCCTCTTACGTTGAAATTTAGCATCTGCTTCACTTTACCGTAAATCTGCGGAAATTGATCTTTGAAAAGATGAGGCGTTTCAATAAAATTTTCAATGATTACTGCTAAGAATTCAAATGGATTAGTATAGGCGTAACTTCTTAAATAATGCGAGTTTACAAGATCGTCCCTCAGTTTTTTATCATTTGAAAGCAAGTGCAATAATTCATTGATAGATTCCCTGAATATTACGGAGCTAATATCTGATTCCGTTTTACTATTAAAATGAATAGCATGTGCGAATTCGTGAATCCCTAGATTTAAATTATCATTTTCAATGGCGTAACCTTCTTTAAAATCTTTCCAAGATAATACCAGAGCACTTAACAAAGGGTTAAATTCTCCTTTGTGATATTCTTGCTTGATCTGAGAAAAAAACTTTTCCGGATAAATTATGATTGTCGAAACAGCCCCGATCAGATAATCACGAAATCCAAAGGTGAGCATTACAGCAGTGGCAGCAATTAATACTTCAACATCGCCATCAACTGCGATACCATCTCTTCCTAGGAACTTTTTGTTTTTAATGAAGGTTGCCACCCGGTGTTCAAAAAAGCGCTTCTTCCTTTGTGATAGCTTGTTGTAAAACAAAAATTGTTCTTGTAATATTTGTTTTTGATCGGGATTAATAGTTCGTAATTTGAAATACCAGTGAACAAAAATCGGTCTTTTATAGATTAACGAATAGATACGCTCTACCAATCTAAAAGCGAAAAAGGTCATCACACCGATACAGGCAAGAAAGATTATTCCTGAGATAATACCTGATTCTAAGTTTTGATCTAAGAGAAGAAATAACATGGATTTGGTGGCTATTAAACATTTATTAAGAAGCAATATAGAATAAAATTTGTAACTTTTTTAATAAGTTGATACAAACCACTTTATATATGGATACAAAATAAAGTTCAAAAGTCCGTCTTTAAACCATTGGCTTTTTTGTTTAACTACCAATCTGAAAACACCTTGGCAACCAAGAAAACTCTAATTTCAAACCCCATTTTTTACTTTTTCCTGATCGTTATTCTTTACTCCTGTTACGATTATTACGACCATATTAGCCGTCCGGAATCCCAATTTGAAATGTATCCTGTGGACTGGGCATTATTTTGCATAGCCGCAATTTCTTCCCTTATAATAATCATGTTTTCTTTAAATAAGCTGTTGGCACGCATCTTCAAGAAAGATTGGTTATTTTTCGAAGTTATTGCTTTAGGAATTTGGCTTTCAACTTATATCCTAGTTTTAGGACCTTTGTTCAACACCCTTTTTTGGAAGCATTCTGAGCTTCATTTCAGTTTTAAACCAACTGCTTTTTTAATCGTTTTAGGCATCTATTTTTTGTTTCGCTCAATAATCTACCTAATTTTTCAGCGAAAGATATTTTCATTGAGAACAAAAAGACCTCATTAACTCTTGGTTTTAATTTGAATTGTACTTGAAACCAAACCTTCAGACATGGCTTCTATTGTAATATCGCCCGGGAAATCTTTTTTACTCTTGACAACCAGTAAACACAACCCATTAAAGGCTTTTCTGTAATTGGCCTGGAAAGGTTCTGTAGAAGTCGCATTTCCGTTTCCAACAGCCTCAATTGTTCCAGGCCCGGTTACTTTAAAGGTAACTTTGTTATCTGCCAGGGGACAAAAATTAGAATCCTTATCTTCAATTTTAACTGTAATAAATGAAAGGTCCTGTCCATCGGCCTTGATCACATTTCGGTCTGGAATTAATCTTATTTTATTCCGAGCTTTGGCCGTTCTAACACTTTCAGTAGCTACAATAGAATCATTCCTATAGGCCACAACTTTTAATTCTCCCGGAGTATAAGGCACATTCCAGCTCAAACGATAGGGTGAATCAAAATATTTCGGTCGATTTCCCCAGGCATGGAAAGACACCGGAATTCTTGTTGTATCTACCCCTTTTACTTTTTTTCCTAATGACTTACCATTCAGAAATAACTCGGCACTGTCGGCATTGGTATAACAATACACCGGGACTGTTTTTATTCCTGAATTTTCCCAATTCCAGTGTGGCAATAAATGTACCATGGGTTCTGTGGTCCACTGACTTTGGTACAGATAAAATCGGTCCTTCGGAAAACCCGACAGATCAACGGCTCCAAAATAAGAACTACGCGCAGGCCAATCAGTATTCCAACTTCCGGTAGTTTCATTATCTTTTCCGCCGTAAGGCGTAGGTTCACCTAAATAATCAAAACCTGTCCACATAAAATTACCGATTACTTGGGGTAAAGCATCTTGAAAATGAAATTCTATATCGGGCGGATAAGCCCAGGGTGGCGCAATAATATCGTAACTGTTTACCTGAAGCGACGGGTCTTTATCATATTTCTGAAGTGGTAATTGATAAACACCTCTGGATGATACCGCCGACGCCGTTTCAGAACCGTAAACAATCCAAGTAGGATGTTGCTTCATAACACCGGAATATTGCGTTGGCTTGTAATTGGCTCCTACCAGATCTACAGCTGCTGCCAAACCGTTCTTTATGGCGGCACTAAGCTGATTAAAACCGGCAGTGGTAGGTCTTGTGGGATCTTCATCATGACAAATAGCAACCAATTCTTTCGCTATATCTGCACCATATGGCTCCTTTTGTTCCTTAATTTCGTTGCCTATACTCCACATGATAATTGAAGGATGGTTATAATCTCTTCGAATCATATCCTTCAAATCCTGACGATGCCAGGCATCCCAGTCCGTGTGGTAGTCATTTTTAGTTTTAGGTAATTTCCAAACATCAAAAGCTTCACCCTGAACCAACAAACCTAGTTTATCGCAAAGTTCCAATTGCTCCGGAGATGTCGGGTTATGGGAGGTTCGTATGGCATTCACTCCCATTTTTTTCATAATTTGAAGTTGGCGTTCCGTAGCTCTATAGTTTACCGCAGCTCCCAAGGGTCCCAGATCATTATGAAGACAAACCCCATGTATTTTTTCTTTTTTCCCATTTAGAAAAAAGCCTTCTCTCGTATACTTAATGGTTCTAACCCCAAAAGTGACCTCGGTATTATCAATGGCATTATCGTTTTTATAAAGTATTGAAACCGCTTTATACAAATTTGGCCTTTCAAAATGCCATAATTTAGGATTTTCAATTTCCATGGTTTGTGACACCTCAACTACTGGTTCATCAATTCCCAACTTAATTATGTCCTCCGCGACTTGTTTATTGTTATTATCATACAACGTCGTTTTTAATTTGTAAGGCCCCTTATTTAAATCTTTATTCGAGAGTTTCGTTTTCACCTCAACTTTGGCCATGTCCTCAGTTACTATGGGAGTTGAAATTCTACTTCCCCAATGGGCAATATGAATGGGATTTTTAATTTCCATCCACACATTCCTGTAAATTCCGGCTCCCGAATACCAACGGGCCGAAAGTGGTTTTGGATCTACAAGAACGGCAATACAATTTTTTTTATTGAAGTTGATAAATGGCGTAATATCTATCTCAAACCCGATATATCCATTATGCCGATGATACACTTTTTTTCCATTCACATAAATGGTTGCATTCGACATTATACCATCAAATTCCAAAGTAATTATACTGCCTTTTTTTGATGGATCTATGGTAAAATACTTTCGATACCATGCCATTCCGAATACAGGCAAACCACCGGTTCTTGAATTATACTCCGGTTTAAAAGGCCCTTCTATCGCCCAATCATGAGGCACAGAAAGCCGGCGCCAGTTGGAATCATCATAATCCATTTGATAAGCCAAAGTATCTTGTGTTTTTTCAAATAACCAATGATTATTAAAGGAAATGCGTTCCCGTTTTTGTGGTTCCGTAGAATCACAACTAAAAATAAAAAAGGCCAGTAAAAAAATCGCTAAGTATTTTAAAGGGGTGGTTGAAAACATACTGCAAAATAGGAATTTAATCATTAGTTAATTTACTTCCCCACCAGTCCTTATTGGGTTGGAAATCTTTTGAAAGCATTTCCAATCGTTCCTTCTCTAGTTTAGGCAACATTTTTTCAAGAATATTTTCATCCCGCCTGGCACGTTTTATACTATCGAATTCAGGGTCTTTTTCAGGGAATTTTGCGTTAACGGATTGAAGCCAATCCATGAGTTTATCATGCATGGTTTTGGTAACTTCAGGAAAATTATCCGAAATATTTTGTTGCTCTTCCGGATCTAACTCTAGATCATATAATTCATCACTATCATCTTCATAATAATGAATAAGTTTCCACTGCCCTTCCCGCATTACGGAAGAAGGATCACCTCCCTGGTTGCCGTAGTGGGGATAATGCCAGAACAAAGGTCGTGGATCAGGAACAATTCCTTGTTCAATAATAGGTTTTAAGCTTATCCCATCTTTATGTTGATCAGGCATAAGATTAATATTAGCGTAATCCAATAATGTTGGAAAAAAATCAGCGCCTGTAACCGGATAATCACTGGATTTGTTCTTTAGATCTTCGCCGGGAATGTAAATAAAATAGGGTTCTCTGGTACCGCCTTCCCATTGGTATCCTTTTCCTCCACGAAGTGGTAAATTTGAAGTAGAAAAGGAATCTCCGGAAGCTACCCCACCATTGTCTGACGTAAACACTACAATGGTATTTTTATCCAGACCCAAGGCTTTCAATTGGTTTAAAACGATCCCCACTGCATCGTCCATAGTTTCAACTAATCCACCATAAATTGGGTTATCCTGCGTTACCCTAATTGGTAGTTTTCGCTCCATTTCAAAACCATGATCTTTAATTTCTTGAGCCTTGGCTTTTGATCGATATTTTGCCCATTTAGATTCTGTAGTTTGAATCGGACCGTGAACAGCATAAAATGACAAATAGGCGAAAAAGGGTTTATCCTTATATGTCTTTAAAAAATTTGCAGTTTCATGTGCCAGTCGAATGGATAAATTTTCGCCCGGGACCGAGTCCTTCAAACTTGGATTTTGATACGGTGAAAAATAACCACCCTTCGGACTTCCGGCACTCCAACCTCCTTTGTTAATATCAAAACCATTGTTTTCAGGGTAATGTCCCTCTCCACCAAGATGCCACTTTCCGGCAAAAAATGTAGTGTATCCATTAGCCTTGAAGGCTTCTGCGATCGTGGTATCTTCTACTGGTAAATCATGAACATAATCTGCAGGTAATAATTTGTCATAGCGTTTCAAACTACGCCAGTCTGTTCCGGATTTTTCACCGATCCAATCTGTAATCCCATGACGTGCAGTAAATTGCCCGGTCATAATCGTTGCTCGTGAAGGACTACAAACACGACTTCCGGCATACCCTTGAGTAAATTGGAAACTTTTTGCAGCCAGAGCATCAATATTTGGGGTATCGTAATAGGTGCTTCCCGTGCAACCCAAATCATTTACACCAAGATCGTCCACTAAAATAAAGAGCACATTGGGTTTTGAAGTGCTGCCAGTGGAAAGGCTTTTGTTGTCATTTTTACAACTCCACAGAAAAAGTAGTACGATCACACTTAATCCAACTCGAGTATTATTAATTAATGACTTCATCGCGAAGAGATTCATAATCTTACTTTTATTTCAATTCCAGCTTTTCAACATTGGAATAATTCTTACCTCGTATTTTTTCAAAGGACTTCAGCATGACGTTTAACGTATCCGGATAGGTTTCGGCTAAATTTTTCTGCTGACCGATGTCGTCATTCAAATTATAAAGTTGAAAATTTGCAGAATTTCCGGTTTCAATATTCACTTGTTTATTTAACGGGCTTCCTTTATAAGGTGGGATCATTACCCATTGCCCTTTTCTTAAGGCAGTTCTTGTAGTAGCTTCAAGTACCAGTTCACTCCTACCCTCATCACTTTCGCCTAGAAAAACATCCAGTAAATCTTGACTATCCGGACCTTCGTCGTTACTACCCACTAAATGTGCTAACGAGTTTAATAAATCCATTTGACACACCAAAGCATCCGATGTTTTAGGTTGAATTTTACCTTTCCAATAGGTCAGGAATGGAACACGTGTTCCGGCTTCAAACAAACTATATTTCCCGCCCCGTAAAGGACCTCCAGGTTTATGATCACCCAGTTTTTCAACAGCATCATCATAATAACCGTCATTTAATACAGGGCCATTATCACTAGAAAAAATAATTAAAGTATTTTCTAATATTCCTTCGTCTTCAAGGGTTTTCAAAATTTGTCCTACATTCCAGTCGGCTTCCAAAATAACATCGCCTCTCGGACCCATTCCTGATTTACCAACAAATCTAGGACTCGGTGTACGCGGTACATGAGGTTGTTGCAAAGCGTAATAAAGGAAAAATGGTTTATCCTTTTCGCGTTTGATAAAATCTTCAGTCTGCATTAAAAAGGTATCAGACATGGTTTCATCCGTCCATCTGGCAGTATGACCCCCTTTCATAAATCCGATACGCGGTATCCCATTTATGATGGTATTATTATGACCATGATGCCATTTTAATTTTAATAATTCAGGATTATCTTTACCTGTGGGCTGATGATCAAAATTATGGTCATAGTCTACTTCAATAGGATCATCCGGATTCAAATTAACCACATGACCATTCTTAATAAAAACCGTTGGCACCCGATCCTGAGTGGCTGCCATAATGTAACTATAATCAAAACCTACTTCATTGGGTCCCGGAGAAATTTGAGCATTCCAGTTCACTTGACCCGTTCCTAAACCTAAATGCCATTTACCAACAATACCTGTTTCATAACCTTTCGATTTTAACATTTTTGGAATGGTCATTTGCGTGGTATCGATTAAAAGTGGCGCCGTTCCCGGTAATATCTTAGCATTTTTGTTTCGCCAGGGATATCTACCTGTAAGAATTGCGTAGCGACTAGGCGTACAGGTTGCCGAAGTGGCATAACCGTTAGTAAATCTGACACCGCCTTCCGCTAATTTATCAATATTTGGTGTATTTAAATCGATCCCGCCATAAGCACTGAGGTCGCCGTAGCCCAGATCGTCAGCATAAATTATGATAATATTGGGTTTAAAAGGAGTTTTAATTTGTGTTTTTTCTGATGTTATTTCTGGTGTTTTTTCGGGTTGCTTACAAGACGAAATTACCAGAAGCAAACCAAAGATTAAGAAAATAAAACGTTTCATTACAGGTATTTTGAAGTTAAGTTTGTTATTCAAAGATAGCCTTAATCCAATGGATTGAGTGGTGTCAATTGATTCAAAAAGGAGTTGTGTTTAGGTCAAGCTTAAATTAAAAGCCAACATTAAACAACTGGATGGAAGTTGATTATTAAATTTCTTCAATTTAATATGAATTTATTGTACAAAAATCTTTTGAATTAGTAATTATAGCTATTGAGGCAAGGTCATGCTTTGTTATTCTTTAAATTCTTCAAAATAAAAAAAATGATTATGGAAAATATATTAGTAGCCGGTGCACACGGCAATGTTGGAAAACGCATTATTAACTTACTTAAAAACTCACAGTATTTTACGCCCATTGCTTTGGCGCGAAAAGACGAATATGTAGAAGACTTCAAGAAAGACCATGTTAAGGTTGTAAAAGGAGATATTACAAGTGATATCGATCATGCATTTCATGCTATAGATAAAGTAATTTTTGCAGCCGGATCTGGTGGAGAACGCCTTACTGAAGTAGATGAAAATGGAGCCAAAAATATGATTAAGGCAGCTTCAAAAGCTCAGGTGAAAAAATTCGTTATGTTAAGTTCCATGGGAGCCGAGCATCCTGAAAAAGCCGATCAACTGCAGGACTACCTTAAAGCAAAGCATAAGGCCGACGAATTTTTAAAAGAAAGTGGCCTAAAATACACTATTGTTAGACCGGGTCATTTAACCAATGAAAAAGGTACCGGAAAAATTAAACTAGACTTAAAACTGAATGAACACGGACACATTAGTAGAGATGACGTGGCACAAACCTTGGTGAGAGCGCTACAGGATGATGCCCCGAAAAATGTTACTTTCGAAATTCTGCAGGGTGAAACTTTAATTGGTAAGGCCCTTAGTGAAGTGCAGTAATTTATACCTCCTGAAGAAAGTTCGTTAAAACCTGTTTCTGAAAATTCAAACAAAAAAATTCCTATTTTTATCAAACAATAGGATTTTTTAGTGACCCTAAGCAGCAAAAGTTCAAACTTTTTACTTGATTTTTACCTCATACTTAAATTTTAAAAATTGCAGAACGTTTCTAAATCTTTAAATTCATTTCTTATCCGAAAATTTTTCCTATTTGAAAAAAGGCCTCAGCTCAGGACTTTTTTTCAGTAACTCAAAATCATTTTGTTTTAAAGGCTTAACATAATAATTGTAAACACTTTTATACTGGTAAGCTTTCACTTTATCTCTATCATCAACTGAAGAGGTAATGATATAAATGAAATATTTTGATTTAAAAGTGATGGATTCTAAATGCTCTATAAATTGCCAACCATTCATTTCGGGCATGTTAATGTCCAGAAATATGGCATAAGTAGTATCAGAATTTTGTTCCTTTTTAATTCGCTCTAAAGCATCACCACCAGACAAAAACCAAATTGGAGAAGGGAATCCGCTTAATTTTAAAAGTTTATTAATTAAAAAACAAAGGATATCATCATTATCAACTATTACCGGCTGTAAATTCATGGCTAGATACTTTTTTATTGGTCCACTATTAGCGAGGTTTTCTGACTTATTTCTTTTATTATGGTATCAAATTCATTGGAAGATTTTAGGATTTCCTCTAAATAAAATAGGATTTCCTCAGAAACTTCATCTTTATTGATTTTAATTAATTCTATTAAACCCATCATCCGGGCTAAGGGTGCCCTTAAAACATGTGATTGCATCCAGGCGATTTCCTTGAGTTTTTTGTTTTGATTTTCAATGGCTTTGGTATAATTTAGTTTATCAGTTACATCGATAACAACAGATATATTTTGATCGTTTATACCTAACCTAATGGTAAAGACCTCAACAAAAATCACTTCACCATTCTTTTTTATATGCCTGAATACACCTTTATAACCACGATTGGATTTTTCTTTTGTATTAAGCTTGTTTCCCGGTAGGCCAACAAAAGAACTCAGATCTTCTTCATAATAAAGGTCTATTTTTTTGAGGTTTAAAAACTCTTCTTTTGTATAACCATAAGTGACAAGTGCCGCATTATTAACCTCTTCAATAGCAAAGGTTTTACTGTTAAATACTATGATAGGTTGCGAGCTCAATTGAAAAAGGTTCGAATATCTTTTTGAGGATAATTGTAATTCCTCCCGAAAGTATCTACGGTCAATATTATGGAGAATACTCTTGTAAAGAGAAAATCCGGAAATTTCATCTTTCAATAAATAATCGTACACTCCTTTTTTTATAATCGACACCATAAAAGGAAGGTCGGTGTAGCCTGTTAACACAATAACCGGAGCATTTTTTGAAATTTCCAAAACTGCTTTTATCAATTCATCTCCTTCCTTATCAGGCAAATTTAAATCTAGTAATATGACGTCATAAGTACGGTTTGATAGTAATAAAAGTTCACTGGCCTTGGCAAAGGTCGTTACACCATCAATATGAGCCTTTTTGAAATACTCATCCAAATAATCCTGAATCAAAAGAATATCTCCGGGGTTATCTTCAACAAATAATATATTTAAAGGGGTTTTATCTTCAGTCATGTAAAAATTTTTATCTATTTGGAAGTCTAACAATTTTGATCCAAAAATCCTCTATTTTTGAGATGGCTTGTATAAAATCACTTATGTCAACAGGTTTTACGATGTAACAATTAGCATGACCTCTGTAGGAACCTGAAACATCATCGAATGAAGAGGAAGTCGTTAAAACTATAACAGGAATATGTTTTAGGCTATCCGAGGTTTTAATAAATTTTAAGACCTCAAGGCCATTTATTTTAGGAAGGTTGATATCCAACAAAATTAAATCAGGTTCTTCAACATCTTCAAAAGGTGTGTTTTTACTTAAAAAATCGATAGCTTCCTCCCCGTCCCTGGCAACACTTAATTTGTTTGCAAGTTTTATATCTTCCAGAGCTTCGGTAGTTAGAAGAATATCTCCTTCATTATCTTCAACCAATAATATATTTACAGCTTTCATAATATTATTTTTTAATAGTAAATTGAAAAATGGAACCTTGTTTTCCGGACTTTGTTATTTTAATATCACCTCCAAGAGAAGTAACTATTTTTTTTGTGATGGCTAAACCTATACCTGTACCTGAAAAAGCGTCTTTGGTATGAAGTCTTTTAAAGATTACAAAAACTTGTTCAAAATACTTAGGATTTATTCCTATTCCATTATCCTTTACCGAAAATTCCCAGTGGGAATTTAAATCTTTTGATGAGATGGTTACCTCAGGGATGTTACCAGGCTTTTGGTATTTTAAAGCGTTATTAATTAGGTTATTAAATACCTGGCTAAGTTCCGAGTAATAAGAGGTAATTGTTGGTAATTCTTCGATATGTATAATGGCTTTACTTTCTTTTATTTTGCGATTATTAAGAGATACAACATCCTCTACCAGATTAGTAACATTTACTTTTGTTAATTTTCGATCAAGTCGGCCGACCCTCGAATAATCTAAAAGGTCAAGGATAATAAGACGCATTCTCTTCGCTCCATCAACGGCAAAATGAATATAGGTTTTTGCTTTTTCATCTAATTTATCATTGTATTTTTTATCTAGAAGTGTCAAAAATCCGGTAATCATTCGTAAAGGTTCCTGTAGGTCGTGTGAGGCAACATAAGCAAATTGCTCCAGATCATTATTACTTAGCAATAATTCTTTGGATTTTAGATTTAAATTTTTGTTTAACTGTTTTAGTTTTCGATTTTGCTGCTTTATTTTCGTTATGTCATTCATGGCTCCTACCATACGCATAGGTTTTCCTTTTTTACTTCTAAGGATTAAGGCTTTGTCGTCTATGTTTAAGTAATTACCATGTTTTGATTTTACTCTGAATTCGCATTCCCAAAATTCGTCCTTACTTTCCAAAGTCCTTGACAAACTTGTCATCACACGTTTTCTGTCATTACCATGAATATATCTTTCAATAAACGTTTGACTTGAAATTATTTCATTGTTAAAATCCTCATCCAGTATTTCTTTAAAGTTTTCTCCAAAAACAACTTGGTCTTGGACAATGTCCCAATCCCAAATTATATCTGAAGTGGCTCTTGTAACAAGTTTGAAGCGTTCATTATATGCTTCAATTGAATTCAATAACCTTTTTTCTTTAGTGATATCCTGAATAACTCCTTCATTAATCCGATTACCATCATTATTAAATGTTTGAAAACCAAACGTAACTTTTAACCATTTGATTCTATTTCCCGAAAGTAAAATACGGAACTCTGAAGTAGATACTTCAGTTGAAACTAAATAACTTTCATCTTTAAATAAATGTTTGTCTTTTGAATGAACAAAACTCTTGAACAATTCAAAGGTCACCTCAGTAGTTGCCTGGTCTAATTCAAAGATATTATAGACCTCATCGGACCATAAAATAGTACTCTTATCAAGATTGTATTTCCAATATCCTATTTTGGCAATGTGTTGGGCGTGCACTAACCTTCTGTTGGTTAATTCCAGAGCTTGAGATGTTTTCTTTTCTTCAGTAATATCAAAAAGTGTAGTGTCCCATATGGTCATCGATTGATTCTTATGGCTTATGGTACCATAACTTCGCAGCCATTTGATTGCTCCATTATTACAAATGATTCGCCACTCCGCACGAAACTCTGACAATTCTTGTTTTGATTTTTGAATGGCCTGCTGAACAATAGATATATCATCCGGATGAATTTTTTCCCAAACTAAATTAATGTTGTCTCCTTCTAGAGAGAGATCTTCCGGTAAATCATAAATCTTATTAAGTTTTTTGGTGTAATACAAAAATTGGTCCCTACCATCTTCATAGGCCACGTATCTGAAAACTGCTGCAGGTAAATTTTCATTAATTCGATTTAAATGAATTTCAGTTATTTTTCTTTCGTGGATATCCTCAATAATACCAAAAGAAAGTAAAGGTTTTCCTTGCTTATCTTTCTGAATGACCTTTCCTCGTGATCTAATCCATTTATATTTGCCATCTTTTGTTTTGAGCCGAAACTCCTGATTCATATAAGTATTTTTTTTCTCAAGCTGGGTTAGAAGTTCAGCAGCTGAAGTTAAATCATCCGGATGTAAAAGGTCAACCCAGGTTTGAAACGTAGTAGGTTCCAGTTCAGACAAATCATAACCTAGCATTTCAGCCCATTTATTATTAAACCAGGCCTTATTTGTTTTCATATCCCAGCGCCAAGTTCCTAAATTACCAAGTTCGATTACATTATCGTAATCCGGTTTTTCAACTTTACTATCATGCCAAATACCTTTTTCTTCCTGATGAAACGTTTGCTTTCGAAGCTCGATAAAGTCTATAATTTGCTGTGCAATTAATTTGACAGATTCTATTTGATTGGAACTTAATTCCTTTTCTACAGCGTCCATTAAGCAAATACTACCCAAAATAATCCCATCTGAATTGGTAAGGGGGTAACTGGCGAAAAAATTTATATCATTGTCTATCAGAGACAATTTTTGCCTATTGGTTTTATTTAAATTAAAAGTTATTAATTCATCCGAATGTTCTTTTAAATTTTTTAGAAAAAAAGATATCAGAGGTTTGTCTAGTAAATCTGTTCCGTAGGCACCTTTAAAATATTGCGTTTCCGCATCTATAAAAGAGATCAAGGTAGTTGACACATCACAGGAAAGTGCCAGTAACTTCGCAAGGTTATTAAACTCCTCCCGAGGAGGCATATCAACAATGTCATATCCTAAAACCGTCTCAACCCGGTTCTTTTCATCGTTATTCTTTTCATTTTTTTCCATTTTTTGGTTGGTTTTATTTCTAAGAAAAAACTATTTTTTTAAAGTGAATCGGAAATGTGTTCCCTCACCGTATTTTGAATTAACAGAAATAGTACCGCCTAAACTTTCTACTAAAGACTTTACTGTTGTTAAACCTATTCCCGTTCCTTGAAAACCTTCTCTATCCGTATTTGAAGTAGTGGAAAATAAATTGAATATACCATGTAATTCATCCTCCTTTATTCCCAAACCATTATCAATTATGTTCACCACAACAAACTCAATATCCTCAGTTATGGTGATGGTGATTTCTGTAACTTCTTTGTCGTTATATTTAATGCTATTGTTAATTAAATTTGTCAGGATTTGATTAAAGGCCGTTTTATTCGTATAAATCTCAAGCTCATCAGAAATCTCAATATTAAAATTTACTTCCTCGAAAACATCCAAAACAGAAATGAGATTACCAACGTTTGTTTTCACCTGAATTTCTTCCTTATCCAAATGCGAATCGTCAATTTTTTTACTGTTTTTCAAAATGCCATCAACCAGGTCTGATAAATAAGTTCCTGATTGATTTATGTGGTCTACAATATTTTTCACTTCGCTATTCAAACTATCCCAGTATTCATCCTGTAAAGCATCTGCCAACATAACCAAACTTGAAAGTGGAGATTTTATATCATGTGCTGTGACTTTAACAAAATCATTAAGACGTTGGTTTTTTATATTCAAGTATTGGATGGTCTCATTCAAGGCGATATTTTTTCTTCTTAATTCAAGTAATTTTAATATTTGATTACTCAAAACTTTCAAGGCCATTATCTGGTCAGAATCTAGCTCTCTGGGTTCTTTATCCAAAACGCAAAGCGTTCCCAATGAGTGACCCTCTGGATTAACCAAAGGAAAACCAGCGTAAAATGCAAAATAAGGATCGCCTTTAACAAAAGGATTATCATGAAATCGAATATCTTTACTAGTGTCAGGAATAATAAGGGGTTCTATCTTATTCAAAATGGTATGGCCACAAAAAGTTAATTCTCTTTTTATGTCTTTTCCATCCATACCAAGGCATGATTTCGTCCATTGATTATCTGAATCCATAAACGAAATATGGGATGTAGGTGCGTTACAAATTAGGGATGCTAATTTGGTTATTTCGTCGTACTCCTTCTCCGGCGGAGTATGCAGTATACGATAAGAATTTAAAGCAACAAGACGCTCCCTTTCGTTCTCGCTTAATTTTGGTGTAATCATAGGGTTTAATGTAGTGCAGAATTATTCCAAAATTAAGCCCTATTTATAAGCTACTTTATGATATAAGTCATACTATATACAAGGAAAAGTAGTCAATTTATTCAAGAATTACAAAATTTATTTCTTTTACATAATAATTTTCTTATAATTGTTTGTTATTTTATTTGGATTGAACAAAATATTATATTATTCGATAACTTAATACGCTATTTACCTTATTTCTTAACAAAAAGTTGAGTTTTTAAAAGGATTTTGACTACATTTATTTTGCTATCAACTATCGAATACTTCATCATATTCAAATTCTATATTTTCAAGTTGTCTTTAGTTAAGTTCAAACGTAATGACATTCTTTAATCAGAATTTCACGTAAGACAGTAACATAAAACGAGCTAACTTGGAAAATCACCTCCAATTAATAGAAGAAATAATTAGTTTAATCCAAACCGTTCTTGATGTTCCTAAGAAGAGTATCAAATACACAAGTATACATGATTCTGAATCCAGCCAATTAGAATATTCTAGAATACCAACTATCTGTAAGGCGTTAATTAAACTGATTAAAAAAGAGAGAAATGTAGTTCTTTATGGAGATCTAAGTACAAAATCTAAATTACCTTCCGGCTACAAACCAAATGCTAAAGTACAAGCCTTTGTTGGTATGCCTTTAATAGGACAAAATAACGTAGCCGCAGTTATTTTCTATGTTTGCTTTGACAAAAAACAAAGCTTCACAGAAAAAACTGAAAGAGATTTAAACATAATTCTTGAAAAGTCTAGCCGATCATGGAACCGGGCTATGCGCTTAATATATCTTGAAAAGGAAATTAGCATTATTCAATTCGAAAATCGGGATATTAAAAATATAATTGAAGCCGCGAAAATAGGAAGTTGGTTTTGGGATATTGAAAACGAAGAATTGACAATATCTGAAAGATGGGCCGAAATTATTGGTTATACTGTAGCAGAATTAGAACCTGTAAATTATAACATGTGGGCGAATTTAGTATATCCTGATGATCTCGTTATTGCCGAAAAAGCTATTGAATCTTGCTTTTTAAAAGTAACGAAATTCTACAATGTTTCTTTCAGAATGATACATAAAAGAGGTCATTTTGTGTGGGTTAATTCTTCCGGATTCATTTTGAATTGGTCTGAAAATAATACCCCACTTTACATGGTGGGTTCTCATATTGATATTACAGCGCAGAAAAGATTTGAGGAAGTTTCAAAACGAAATAAATGGCATCTTGAAGAGGTCCAAAAAATTACCAATATAGGTAATTGGAGTTATGATGTAGCTTCTAAAAAATTCCAATATTCTGAGAGTTTATCAGATATTTATAAAGCCTCTGAAAAAAAATCTTTTGATACTATTTTGGACTCCATTGCTCCAGAAGACAAAGCCTTTGTACAACAAGCAAAAAAAGACTGCTTGGCCTTCGGTAATCCTTTTGAAATTATTTATCGAATTAAAAAAGGTGATGGTGATTTTCTCCATATCGAGGAACACGGTTTTGCTGTTACGGACGACATGGATAATGTAACCAATATTTATGGGACGCTACATGACGTCACAGAAAAGAAAAAAGGGCAACAGCATTTAAAACTCTTAGAAAGCGTTATTACCAATACCATGGATGCCGTTTTGATAACTGAGGCCGAACCTTTTGACAAATCCGGTCCTAAAATAGTGTATGTAAATCAGGCCTTTACTGAAATGACAGGTTATACCGCTGATGAAGTTATAGGAAAGACCCCAAGAATCCTCCAAGGTCCAAAATCTGACCGTAAGGCTTTGAATAAATTAGGAAAGGCGTTAAGAAATTGGGAGTCTTCTGAAATTACAATTATTAATTATAAAAAAAATGGAGATGAATTTTGGATAAACTTTACAGTTACACCTGTTGCTAATGAAAACGGCTGGTATACGCATTGGATTGCTATAGAAAGAGACGTAACTGAACAAATGAATACAATAAATTCCAGAATATTAATAAATACAATAAGTGAGATTTTCACCATAGAGGACACGCTTGAAAAATCATCCAGCCTTGCACTTCAAAAAATATTAGAATTCACAAAATACTCCTATGGCGAAATTTGGATTCCCAACTGGACTAACAAAGAAACAACGTTGATAGCCAGCGAATCAATTAATGCTTTTGGAAATTCCTTTAAATCATTACAAAAAAAAGAGATTTTCAAACTTTACGATGGTTTTCAAGGTCATATTTTAAAAGAAAATAAATATCATTATTTGAATAAGATTCAGGAAAATAAGCTATTTAAGCGTTCTGGAAAGGCTAAAACAGCTGAACTTAATACTGCATTAGGTTTCCCCCTGAAATCTCAAAATGAAATTGTTGGTGTTTTAATAATATGCTCAGAGAAAAATCTTCCGGAATCAACTGCTCCCAGAATATTATTAAGTGAATTGGAGATCTTTTTAGGTAAAGAGATAAAAAGAAAGAGTTTAGAAATTGAGTTTAATGAAGCCTTTAATTTTGCTCCTGATATCATTACTATTAGTGATAACAAGAATTACCTAACCAAAGTAAATCCGGCAACTACTAAAATTTTAGGTTATTCTGAGGAAGAACTATTGTCGAAACCTATCAATAAATTTATTCATCCTGATGACCAAAATAACCTAACAGAACAAAGAGAAATATTACTATCAGGTAAACCCATTTATAATGTTGAAAATAGATATATAACAAAATCAGGAAAAGTGATTTGGTTGAGTTGGACAGCAACGCCATCATTCAGAAATGGTTTAACTTACTCTGTGGCTAGAGATGTTACGGAAATCAAAAAAAATCAAATAGAATTAAATAAGTTAAATGCAGAATTAAAAAATCGCTCTGAAGAATTAGAGAAAAGAAATGAACAACTAAAAAAAATAGCCTGGGAGCAATCACATCAGGTAAGAGCACCTTTGGCAAGAATTATGAGCCTTATAGAAGCTATTGATATGTTAGAAGAGGACGAAATTGTGTCTAATGAAAAAGCTTTGCTCATTTCAAACCTAAAGAATTCAAGTTCAGAACTAGATCAAATCATCAGAAAATTAGTTAAAAAATCCACTATTAAATAGTGTTACTAATTATTTAACATTATCACAATCACATAATTTCTTGTTTTTGAGCTAAAAATGAATTTATGATGAATAAATAAATGGTGAGCAAGAATTTTTTGAGTTTGATATTAATTTTTTACTTACCTTTATCATAAATATTTCTAATTGCAATATAATTTTTAACTATAGAAATACTCTGCATCACAAAGTAGTTATATCGAAAGCTCTTGCTATAGTTCTTTTTATTTAAAACAAGACTAATGAATATAAAAGATAAAAATAGATGTTTACTTGTCGTAGATGATGACAATATTTGTAATCTGGTAACTAAAACTCTGATAAGAAAAACAGGTTTCACCGGGCATATTGAAATTGCAAAAAACGGAAATGATGGACTAGATTATCTTTCCAAAAGTCTAAGTCCAAACCAGAAAAATTTATCTCCTCTTCCCGACCTTATCCTTTTAGATATTAATATGCCTGAAATTAACGGTTGGCAATTTTTAGATGCTCTTGATAGTTTTGACCAAAAAATAATCAATGATGTTTCCGTTGTTATGGTCACCTCCAGTGTGAGTCCATTTGATACCAAAAGAGCGGAGGATTCAAAATATGTATATGAATTCGTTACGAAACCTCTTAATGAAGCTAAAGTAAAATATCTTCTTGACAAGTATTTTTGTCAAAATACTAAAGCAAGAACAAGAAAGATCCTTAGGTAATTTGATGTCTTCCAAATTACTTTAAATTTATTTTAAACGTTGCTTCCTTCGTTAACCTTCCAAATGAATTATCTAAAAGATAATTTCTGATTAGATTTAATAGTAAATAATGAACCCTCCAATTTTTTATAAAGAAGGGTTCTGCTATTAAGTCTACACTATAAGTTTTACTAACCTTACTTAAGTGTAGATGAGGAAATTAGAAATAATATCAATCTAAAAACAATAAAAACGTTGATAGTATAAACTAATTCGTTATATAGCAGAATAAAATAAGATCAAAATCGGAGGACTAATCAATTTTGATGATTTTTAAAAATTTTTTAAGGGACATATTTGATAACAAAAAATCCTAATGTTTATAAACATTAGGATTTTTCTTCGTGACCCCTGGTGGCAAAAGTTCAAACTTTTTGGAGGATATTAAACTAATAATTCATTTAATCAGAATTTAGTCTTTCAATTTTTCAAACAATGTCAATTTTATAAAAACCTCTTGACATATATTTAAAATCAATTTTTGCACATATCTAAAAAGTAAAGTTTATTAAAATTTTGTGTTTACGGCACTTATTTTAAATTTATCAAAACAGCCTTGACCAGGAATAACTCCTTTTCCTAATAAGTGACAATCATTTAATCCATATCAATATGAAAAACATACCATAAAATCTGTCGTGGTAAAAATTACTTTTCGGTATACTTTTAAATTCTATTTGCTTTTAGTGCTTATTCCAAACGCAGTAATAATGGCTCTCAAAGAGTAATATTCAATAATCTTTTTTATTCATTTTTTTAAGGTATTAAAGTACAACTCATTAGACCAATAATCACATCATTCGCAACAGCCCTAACTTCGAAAGATTTCAATATTTTGCTTGAGTCCAAAGGCATATCTAAAATTGTACCCGCACCACCATCAACACCATATTGAGTAAAACCTTTTATGGGTTTAAAATCTTTAAACTGTCTTGTGATGACTCCCGATTTTAAATAAACTCTGGGAGGTTTTGGGTCATCCGTTGTAAAAGCCAAACCGTCTACAAAATAATCTTGCTCTATCGGCCACCAATTTTCAGGATTTCTAAGATTGAGGATATCCTTAGTTCCATCATTATAGTTTATTACGATCTGACCATTTACTAGTCGACTTTGCATTGGATTGGTTGTACCTACCATCATAAAATATGCATGAGAAGCTTTGCCTGAAAGTGGTATTTCAACTTGATCGGGAAAATTATCCCACTGTGAAACAAATAAAACATTATTTTTCATTGCATCAGATGGTGTTCTAAAGGGAATTCCCTGAGGACTTAAAATGGTATTATTAGTTTTTCCAGCCTTATTCCTTAAACCAGAATCATCAATTGTTGGTTTTATAAAGGGATAACACCAGTTTCCAATACCTTGAACAGGCAATTGTAAAGTTGGGGTTTTTGGTCTTGGTTCCAAATAACGTTGATTAAATATATCCGTGACCTTACAATTGAATATTGAATCTAATGATACTTTTTCAAAATGAGTTGTCTCTGGTATTACTTTATCCCAATTTTGAAATTTTGAAAGCGAATCTTTATTAAACTTCACATTTAAATAAACAGGTTGCCACCAAGTTTGAGTATTTTGTTTTAATCGAACAAAAAATGTTTTATTTCCTGATTTAGCGAGTACTTTAAATTGAAAATTTCGGGCGGTCAATTTTAATTTGGAAATGGCTTTTTGAGGATCATAAACACTATCAATTATCGATTGAGTTGTTCTAAATGTGAATTCTTGATTGGCGCTTACCTTAAATTTATTTTTAGGTGTTTCTATCGAATTTCCTCCGAATTTGATGTCTATTCGGTAATTTTTTTGATAAGGACTCTTGATTATTATTTCAGGGTTTCCTATAGCATTAGTCATAGGTTGCCACTTAACGGGTTTATCATTGATGGTCACATATTCTATACCATCATTTAAAACATCCAGAGTAAATTGAAGACCCATTTTATCCCGAAAATTTGATTTTATATCATATGTTAACACCTCATTTATTCTTTGAAATGATAAGCTTATATCCGGAACTTGTAGAGAAGCATGGTTCCATTCCGATGGAAATCCTGGCTTAATAAATAAGGTGTCTTTGATGGCGTTTGGTTGAATACCAAACAAGCCTTCAACCAAAGACCTGGCAGCCATTCCAATGGGATCAGCAAAATCACGATATGATTCCCCACGCATTGCATCGTAGTAAGATAGCATTTCAAAACCTCCCGGTGAGGCACCTAAATACATACTTTCAATCAAAGAACTTTGCCATAATTTGAAAGCCTCCTCAGGACGTCCACCCTCCCAGTAAGCTAAAGCGGTATTTAAATTTTCAGCCAATGCCACATTATTTACTGACCAGGTATATGGTTGCCAATTAGAAGTTGACAAAAGATATAAATTAGATTCTGATAGCCCTTTTGCCTTTACAGGAATATGAGGTATTTCTGTATCAATGTATCTTAGGCTTTGCCAAGCTTGAAAAGAGTTAGCAATTCCCTCATCAATACTATGATAAATGGTCCAAAGCCCCGGTTGATCATGCACCAATTGCCTTCCTAATTTGTCTTTATATTCAGAAAAAACGCCTTTCTCAGAAATCCATAAATTGTTTTCGACAGCCGATTTTATCTGTTTTGCTTCGTGCAAATATGGGTCTGGATTTTCATTTAATAATTGAGCGATGCTGGCCGCGAAAAGATTGCAACTATAATTATAGGCAGATGCATAGGTTACGCCACCACCACTATACTCTAACGCATCACTGGCCCAAATGTTGGCATAGGCATCATATAGGCCATCACTGTCGGCATCAAAATTCCGTTTTTCCCAATCTATATGACGCTTAACAACAGGCCATAATTCTTTTATAAACTCTAAATCACCAGTCCATTGATAATGCTGTAACAACTGATTTATGAAAACTGGATTCATGTCATAGAGATTAACTTTGGTATTGTCATTGGGACTACTACTAATATAACCTCTGCTATATAAGGTGGTACCCAAAACCTCCTTTTGCCTTGCTAAATTCCTAAATGTATCGAAAACGACCGGACCTGATTCAGGTTCCATGACTTGAGATTTTCCATAGCTTTTGAAATGGGCTTCTGCGCGATCATGCCAGCCCAAAGGATCAGCCACATAGGCACCACGCCATCCATTTAAATGCATTCGCCATGCCACAGCACCATGTAAATAAGCAGGATATTCCCATATGGCATCACCGGCAATAGCTAATGCACCACCTAGCGTATTTACATAGGAATCCGGTGTTTTAAGGAGAACTCTTTGAGTCAGATGATTGATTTTTTTAATACCCTCCTGGAATTCGGATGCTATATTTTTCTGATTCTTTTGTGATTCAGATTTCCCATATTCAATTTCCCAGAATAACTTTTGACTTGAATTTAAATCAATTTTTCCAAGGATAGCAGGATGGTCCTCTGCAACTGATTGAAACAATTCTAATGGATTACTCAGGTTATTTATTTCAACTTGCCTTATTAAGGACTTCGGAAATCGTCCAGTTATAATGTTCTTGTTTTGTGCTTTTTGTTTTTTGTTCTCAACCCCAAAATTTAAAACAAAGTGATTATTTTTAATTGTATATTTATTATTAACACAATACTCAGGTTTTAAATAAAATACAGATTCCGGATCTGCTCCTATATCACCATCCCTATTGAATTTCTTACCATTGACACCACCATATAACCAAAATAAACTAATCCCTTTTGGGATATTTTCGGTTTCAATTTGAGCAATCATGGCTTCTTTTTCTGGGTGAGCTACAAGATGAATTTTAATAATGCCATTATCTATTAAACTATCCCTAATCTCATAAATCATTTCGCCAGGATTGTACCTAGTGGAAATCGAATCACCTTCCGTAATCCATTTAGAGGTTGATTTATCGGCAATTCCAAATTGAAAATTACCACCCATACCCGGTAGATAAAGAGCGAATTCAGGTAAATCACCCGCTTCTATCCGAAAACCTGTATTTGTCCCATATAGGGCTCTATTAAATTTTCGAGACCCATTTTTTAGAACAAAACCATAACCGTCCGGCATATAATGTACTTTCCTTGATCCAGCTTTGGGTGTTTTGTCTTCCTGCGCTCTGGTTGGTATTGAAATAGCAGCCATTAGAACCCACACCAAAACGTTTATTTTCCTGGAATAGCACATAGGGTTGTATTTTAGTTGTAGACTGATTCTGGAATTTCTATATAAGTGGTATTTTTTAACTTAACCCTGGATTCATCGGCAGTTTGAATTTCTACATTATGAAGTTTCCAATTCGCACTGTAATTTATTTGGCCTGCAGTTTTTGCTTTAATTGATACCTTATTCAAGGTTACATTTTTGATAATAGAATTCTTTAAACCATTTACATTTATAACTTTTCCAGCGCCTTTGATATCAATGTTATAAAGTGTTATATTCTTAAAGGTGGGAATCCCTTTAGATAGGGGTACTTTATGAAGCATTTTCTTCCAATGCTCAGGAATAGAATCCTTATTAAATTCCTTTGGTAATTTGGAATAACTGTAGCTTGGATTCCAGTTCATTGAAACCTCCATAAACGTTCTAACGCTGTCCATCTTAATATTTTCCATATAAATATCTTCAACCGTTCCTCCTCTGGTGGTTGCAGATTTTATATTCAATCCATTTTTCGTTCCGAATCCTTGAATATTGTAAACATACACATTACGAATACTACCTGCCGTTTCACTGCCTAAAGTAAATAATCCTGACCCTTGACGAGCAATACAATCTTTGATAACAACATATTCTGTCGGTTTATTTACCCTTTGTCCATCCCAGTCACGACCGGCTTTTAAACAATAATTATCATCATTGCAGTCCACATCACAGTTCTTTACCAAAATCCATTTTGAAGAATCGATATCGATACCATCCGTACTTGGACCATGGCCTTCTATATTATTTCTTATGGTAATCCCATCTACGGTAATATGCTGAGAATATAGAACCTGAACTGTCCAGAATCCAGCGCGTTGAATATTTAAATTTTTCAGAAATACATCTTGAGAATTTGAAATGAGAATAGTTCTTGGGCGTTTGGCATCATAATCAACAATCCAGCGGAGTCCACGAGGTTCGTAATCATTTTTCCGTAAATCCCAGTAATAATCCCAAAATACTTTACCCTGGCCATCTATTAGACCATCTCCTTCAATTATTACATTTTTTTGGCTTCTAACATTGATTAAGGCTGCCGGCCAGGTTAATTCAATTCCTGCAATGCGCGTAAAAATTTCTTCATAATCATTAATATCCTCACTACCCTTTAGCACAACCCCTTTAGGAACAATAAATCGGATATTTTCTTTTATAAAAACAGAGCCCGTTAAATAATCCCCGGGTTTAAAGGTTACAATTCCCCCTCCGCTTTTGTAGCATGCATCTATAGTTTTTTGGATCGCTTCGGTATTTAAAGTTTTACCGTCATTTACCGCTCCAAAATCATTCACATAAAAGGTGTGATCAGATATTTCAAATTCCTTTGATCCAACATCATTGATCCAGTTCGGTTGAAAATTGTGCTCTTTTGAATGTATTTCCTCATTGGTTTGCCGCGGTCCTTTACAAGAACTAATTATTAGAAGCAAGACAGAAACCAATGTCAATTTAACTTTTATCATAAATAAAGATTTTCTAACTAAGACCATAAATTTAAAACAAACCACAAAGTAAAGTATCCTGTGCTTTCAGGCTCTTTGCGATAATCGATATAAAAGCTTAGCCAAATATTCGGTTTCGCGCATCATAGTACAGGATAGTTATTTTCTTTGGACCTATTATTTTAGTCCAAATTAAAGTATGATGACCCTTAGAAGATTCTTATTCTTTATGACCCTATGCCCTCTTCCTCATTTTCAAGAAATTGGTTTATGGGATGCAAAATAACAAAAACAATCCTGACCTGGCCTGGATGATCGATGCCAGTCATAACGTAAGGATCCCATTGAAGATTTACTTCAATCGCTTGAGGCTATTTCAAAAGCCTACGCTAAAGCACTTCTGGTTGATCAAAACCAATTGAAGCAAGCATAATTAAATAATGACGTGGTGAAATGTCAGGAGATTTTGCAAGATGTCTTAAGAACCGACGTCCTGTCACTACGTCAACTAAAATTGGACTATATTGAATAATAATTATTTTTTTAATACCCATTTAAATAAAGTGTTCGCATCGCTACTCTAACATTATCAAGTGTTCCTACGATTACATAACTTTTATAAGTATGATTACCACTTGTTATAGTTCCATATCTACCTGCAGACCATTTACTAGTATTTTCAAATTTCCAGTTTCTGAAATAATAATTTGAACCAACATCCTGGCTTTCTACCATGTTAACATTAATATAAATCCCCATCGCATAATTTAAATTATTAGTCGCTATAGCTATACCCCCAGCTAAGGGTTTTGGTGACTGTTTTGATTCATTTACATTTAAAAATACTTCGGTCAAACCATCATTTAAATTTGACTTAGACGCATCTATTTCGAAAAAACGACTAAATTCTGTGGGTAAATATGTCGTTGGAACTTCAATATGCACATTTGTAAGATCTGTAGGTGTATAAAAGTTAGTCTCATATGTTATTATTTGACTATTTAAATAATTATAATTTCCCAGATTAAGAGCTTGGTCTAACTTAAGTTTTTTTCCCAATTTAAAATCTTTATATATTACCAATTCATGTTGGTTTCCCGAAGTATTGAAACTATCATTAAACCATTCTAAAGGAACTGCTGAAGTTATCTGTGTCGCCCCATTATTATAAGCCTCTATTATCGGAGAACCATGCATATAAAATGGGTTACTATCACTCCATTTATCTCCTCCTTCGGTCGGCAACGCACCATTTCCTAAATTCAATGAGGATTGCATTTCTCGACCATAATCTTTGTGGTCAATAAATTGCTTTCCATTCCACCAAAGCTCCCAAACTGTTCCACCGGCTACTAAATTTGATTTTACTTGGATTGCACTTCCTTGAAGAGTTAATAACTCTTCAGCTTTATTGAAACGTGGATAAGCGTAATTGGAAAATATCTCCTGATTATAACCACTAATTAGATAATTTGGATTCATCAAGGCATGATCTCCAATGGATGGGTTTACTCCTCGAAGCATTTTAACCGTACCCGAGGGTGCAGCACTTGACAACCATGCATGACCTAAGATCCCTTCTGTAGTATAACCGCCTTCACCCGAGACGAATGAAGTCATGTGGTCACCGCTTCCATTATTAAGACGGTAAAAGGGAGCTGTTTGACCACTAATCTCAGAAGTTGGTAAATAATAAGCTTGTCAATCAATAGTAAAATTACTAGCCTCAATGGCATTTTTTGTAGCCATAAAATCACTTCCTCCAACCTTAACATTAAATAATACATTTAAGGATGTTTGTAAAGATTGAATATTTGACAGACTAACCGCTTGAATCGAACTAACAGGTTGTTCCTGAATATTTTTAACTTCGCTATTTTTGCTACAACTAAAACAAAGTAGGACAGCCATTAAAAAAGTAATACAATTTCTCATAAAAATATGGTTTTTAAAAGTTGTTTTTTATTCAAGGTTATGTAGTCCGAAAAAATTATTAGGTAAAATTTTATACAAAGAAACCTCAATTTTAAGATGAACCCTTTGATAAAATGTCCAACGCTTCTGCCAATTACCAAACCGCAATATTTTAAAAATCCAAACTTTTTTTGAAGTTTTTATCCTGTACTATCCTGTTTTTAATTTCTTAGTTTAATTAAAACAACTCCACGAAGACTTAAATTAAAAAATAAAAAATTGTTAATTTGATGATAAAAGGAAATTATGAGAATTAAAGGAGTAACAGCCGCCCTTATGTCTAATCAAAATAATAAAACCTTTTCGAATAGGTTGTTCAAAAAATAAAGGAGTATAACATAAATGATAAAAAGGAGTGAAAGGTTTCACTCCTTTTTATTAGAAGTTAAATTATTGTTTCATAGATTTCAAAAAATCTAGAAGGTCATTTTTAAAGGCTTTTTGAATGTCAGAAAATTTATCGGTATTGTAAAGGTCATACCATTCATTTGGGTCGTTTTTTAGATCATAAAATTCACCGGTAATAATGTCATCTTTACTATAATCATTGACATTGTTTTTTCTTTTTAGAACTAAAATTAGTTTATAATCTTTAGTTCGCCACATAAAAGCAGCCTGACCTTTTCGCTCATGCAATTCCGAAAAATTTGCATTCCTTTGAATTGGTGTTACTAAACTTTTTCCTGGTAATTCCCTATCTGGTTTTATGCCTGCAACGCTTAACAAAGTTGGCAAAACATCAATGTTTTCAACCAATTCAGGATTTTTGGTGTTTCGCTTGACACTCTTTGGCAAGGCAGTGCCTGCTAAGATCATTGGCACCCTGACGCTCGGATCATAAAGGCAGTACTTATTAAATCTGTAATAGCGTGCGCCCAACATTTCGCCGTGGTCCGAAGTAAAAATAATGATACTGTTTTCCAGCAAACCCTTTTTTCTTAGTTCAGCTAAAACTCTACCCATCATATCATCGATCCAGGAAACATTAGCATAATAACGCATGGTCATTAGTTTCCACTGCTTTTCAGAGGCATTCTTCCAGAAATTTATATACATATCATTTCTGTTATCACCAGCGGCATGAGGTGAATAATCTTGGCTCCATTGTGGTTGTTTTACATAAGTAATACTATCCAAATTGTAGAGGTCTTCATAACCTTTAGGAATATTATTTCCAGCATGAGGTTTCATGTACGAGAGATAAAAGAATAAGGGTCTTTCATCGTTTCTTTTTTTCAAATAATTGATGGCTTGTTTTGTGATCCATCCATCTCTATGGTCCTTCTCCGGTAATTTACTTGTAAAACCTAAATATCCAATGTTATTTTCTTCTCCAGGTCCCATTGGGGCGACTTCTGCATCGTATTTGGCTTTGGCTTCTGGATTTACTTCAGCCATACTAATTGCTCCTTTTTCAGGAATCTCAGATACATATCGAGTTTCAAAGCCCCTTGTATTAGTTTTAAATTTACCCCAATGTGCTTTTCCAAAACCAGCTGTTTCATAACCTGCATCTTTGAAATATTGCGCCATAGTTTTTCCAGGCATTAAAGAATCAGGAACACCACCACCAGCATTTCTGTAGACTCCAGTTTGATTTGGTAACAATCCAAACATTAATGAATTCCGACTGGGAACACACATTGGAACCTGACATACAGCCTGAGTAAATAAAACACCATTTCTTGCTAAACTATCTAGAGTTGGTGTTTTTATCTCAGAATTTAAAACTCCGAGGGCATTGTAGCGATGTTGATCATCCATTAGAAAAATAATGTTTGGTCGATTATCCTTCTTGCCACAAATTTTTACTTCTTTTTTACAACCCACTAAGAATACGACCATGATAATTAAAACCAACCTTTTTGAAATCCAATTCATAATTTTAAGTTTGAAATTTTTATTTATAGAATAAATTTTTATGCGATTCAATATGCTAAACTAGAATAAGTAAAATTGCTTTGACATTAATCTAAGTGAAAAACCTCTTTTAAGTCCTTTGATACAGGGCTATTATCGGAATTGGTATCCATAATATCTGCCATATGATCCCACCATTTTCTGCATATATCAGTATCTGAAATAGCCTCCCAGGCCGTTTCAGATTCAATTTCCGCATAACCAAATAAAATGTTGGTTTCCTCATCTAAAAAAATACTATAATTTTTAACTCCATTTTTCCTGAGTGTATCTTCTAATGATTTCCAAATAGGGTTGTGCCTTTTAAAATATTCTTCGGTTTCGTTGGGATAAACCCTCATTTTAAAAGCTTTTCTTATCATCTTATATTTTATTTTAAAATATTCAAGCCTTCAGGCGCTTCTATTGTAGTTTTTACTTCACCTGCTAATCCTTTTTCATGATAAACCTTAAGTATACCATATTTTGTTGGAAATGTTCCTTTTACCCATTTTAGATCTCCTAAATGAGGCGCAATCTTAATAGTATTTCCTCCATCTGACACTTGAATCCCCAGAACATAATGTGTCAGCCATGGGGTGGGGCCACTTGCCCAACCATGACATAGACTACCCCTATACCCAACATAACAGTATTTACCGAAATCTCCGTGAATATCAAACTTATTTGAAGATGGTAATTGATCAATTCTTTCAGAATTAGGTACATTAGATATATCGAAATCTTCCCAAAAAGTAGTAGCACCCAAATCAAGCATACCTCCCCAATATTTGCGGATAACATCTAAAGCCTCTTCATAATCACCGGCCTTTGCCAAGGCTTGTAAAATATAATAACCATAAAAGGTTGACATATGGTGCACTCCATCTTTAAGTAATACTTCTGAGCTTACTTGTTTTGGGTCCTTTAATCCAGCCAAAGCCATAAGGGCCGAGGCTTGCTTTGAAGTATTTCCTTTTGGAACATGTCTTTTTAATTTTTTGGAAATTTTATAATATTTGATTTGAAGATCTTCGTGACCTAGTATGCCCATCATATCACTCCCGGCTTCGAAAGTCAAAACCATTAATGCCTGAAGTCCAGCATGAATTGCAATGGGATCTTCACTCGTAGGCCAATCTAAAAACCTATTTCCATTTAACGTCTCTTCACTTTCTTTATTAATAAAAGTGCTTAATTGATTTAAAAGACCAATCATATAGGACTCTTGTTCCTTTAAATATGATAAATCACCATGATAATCGTACCAGCTTTTTTGGATAAGCAGCCACCACATAGAATATGAACTAATTCCGTTCATCCAATTTGGCAAAGGGTATTGGTCACGAGCAAGATCAAGACTTTTCTTAACAACATCATTTTCTCCAAAAACAGTATTAATGGTCATTACCTCAGGATGCATATCACCAACCCAAACCAGACGATCTCTTTTTATGCCATCCCATAAATAGTTTTGCATATTTAAGTGAACTGTGTAGGCACCAGTTCTCCATATATCATTAAGTCGATCATCATTACTCTCAAAAGAACCTAAATATGGTATATCCCGGTAAACAAAAGCGGCATCAATAGATTTAATTGGTGCATTTTCTCCATCCTCTACAACATCAATTCGTAAAAAGCGAAATCCCGTTTCTCCGACCTCAATACTCCCCAGCCAAGGAACTTCAACCACAAAGTCTCGCAAGGAATGCTCATTTGTAGCATTTTTTTTGTCACCAACATCAGACATAGTTTCACCGACTGATTCACCAAACCTTAAACGCAATTTCAAAGGAGATTTATCCGGCCTTATTCCCATTTGAATCTTCACCCCTCCATTTATTTCCTTACCATAGTCCAAAATTATGCTTGGCTTGTGTTCGTCTTTACTGATTAATCGGCATAAATTCTTATCGTTAACCCCCACTTGTCCATTACCTTTTTTTAACAGCGATTGAACATTTTGGATGTAATTTCCTGTAGAATCCGACATCCAAATTATTTTTTGCGGAGTCAAATATGTTTTAACCATTTGAGATTGGTTAAATTTTCCAATATACGAATTACCGAAAACTGGCGGTAACTGAGCATTAGCTGAGAAATTCGTAATAACTATGAATACTAGAACTTTTAGGTTTTTGAGCATATAATGATTAAAATTCATTTTCAACGATTTCATTTTCATCTAATATTAATTTATCTAACTAAATCTTTTAATTATGGTAACAATAATTTTAACCCTCTATTTGATCGATTCAATGGTTACCGGCCCCAATAAGCCAGATGAAATCAAAGCCTCGCCCGGAGTAATATTATCCAAATTTACCCAGGTTGTTCGTTCATTTTCGGGCAGTGTTTTATCCCCTGTTAATCGGTTTCTCCAGACATTTACAACCTCGACCTCAATTTCGTTTTCTCCATCTTTGATCTCTTGGGTAGCTTTTAATCGAAATGGTGCTATCCAGGTCGTACCAATGTCTTGACCATTTATTTTGACTGAAGCCATAACGCCTACCTTTCCCAGATCAATGAAAACATCCTTATCATTATTTTCTTTGTGGAAATAAAACTTTGATTTATAAATTGCGGTTCCGGAGTAATATTTAATACTATCATTTTCATTTTTTATCCAATCTGTTAATTCCGGAAATTCTACTGATTTTTTAGGTCCTAATGATTTATTCTTGAAATTAACCAGCCAAGACTCATTAAGTGTTTTAACTACCGTTGTTTTCGGGAAATTCTTTTTATACGAAGTTGTTTTAGTTTTAGAATTTGTGAATACTATAAACCAACTTTGATAAGGCTCCATAGTTAAAGGAACTGTAGTACGATCATTCTTTTCTGTAAACTCATTTAGGGCTCTTATCTCCCCGGTAACAGCATCCCATAATTGAGGTTTTAAACCACTTACCCTAAAAGATGGTGTAAAGAAAATTTTTTGATCCGTTTGATTTGTAATAAAATAAATCTCCATTCCGGGCATTGTACGGTGTGTCCAAAGTACATCGGCATCAGTATTTAATTCTACATCTTTGTACACATGTAATTCCTTTAAAGCATCTTGTAGTTCTAAACCGTTAACAATAAAGCCATCTCCAAATTTCTTGATTTTACCATCGGTATTACTCCACATTTTATCAGCTAATTCTTTAACTGTTTCATCACATTCCGGATAATTCTTCAGACTCGGAGATCTTTCTGGCGCCTGACCATAAATCTTACCACCAGCCTTTACTAATTCTCCAATTTTAGTAAGCAATTCAGGTCGCATAGTTTTCAATGGAGGTAATACCATTAAACTGTAGGTCATTCCATCAGGCAAAACAAATTTTCCGTCCTTAACACTTAATCGCTTTAAAATCACCTCGGCATTAATATAATCGTACGAATAGCCTTTGGGTAATTCCGGATTCCTTACACCAGTCATAATGGGCGCATTTTCTCCTATGAAATAACAAACATCTGCAGCGTAATTTCCTTGCTGTAATAAATGTTGACATCGTCTTAAATAATCAAAATAGGCTTTCCCTTTTTTAAACCAGGTGTTGTGCCGATTAAACTCAGTGCTAAACCAGGCATTAACTCCCGGCATACGATTATCATCAGGTTGATGTATATATAAGTGTAAGACAAAATGGTTTATTCCTTCTGTATAAGACCAATCCCCTCTCTTTTTAAGCAGGGCTGGATATCTAACATAGGTACGATTTGCCGCAGTGAAAGCCTCTGCTGAAACTTGAGGTTTCCCATAGATATGAGCTGCTGATGAAGCTGATTTACATTCAATATTCCCCAATGTTCCCTCATTCCAAAATTCACCACTTACGTAATCAGATTGTCCTCCGTACATCAAAAACTCTGATGGAAATCCCCAGTGCCCATAGTTCTCTAACCATAATTTCAAATGATCTTTATTGCTAGCTTCTCGAAGTCCACCAACATAATCGTACGCGACTGCATCAGCAATTGACCTGCGTAAATCCCATAAAAAGCGATTTGATTCTTCAACACTACCTACAATTCTTCCAGATAATACAGGTAAATATTTTTTTGGATCGTAACCAAACTGTGATCTAAATCTTTTTTCATAGTCATCAGTCCAATTTTCTGAACCCATTTCGTAACTGTCGGCCACAACATATTTAAAGGCACTTTTATTTTCTTCAGGTATTCGTTTTAATAATTCACCAATGAAGTGTTTATAATGATACTTTACAAATTCCTTATTTGCTTTATCGACTTCATAACCTTTCCCTTGAGGTGCTGCGGGTGCGTTTTTAGTACCCGTTGGCGTCATTCCAAAACGTTGTACTGTCCAATTTCCATTTGGAGCCTCCCAATTCAAATTCCCCTGAGAATCCATTTTATCACTAATATCAATAACTTGATCTACCGGTATTTTTTGGTTCGCCGAAACCTTAGGTTGTTCAGGCCATAAATAGCTATCCCATTTTGGAAAAGGAGTCGGGTGCATTTTACCTAAATCTTTATTAGCATAATCTTCTAGTCCTGCTGCCTCAGATAGCGTGATTTCAGCTAAATGCCATTTTGAAACTTTGCTATCCGGATAAGTTTCTGATTGAAATACACCTGGTATTACGGTTATTTTAAGTCTAAATTGACGCGCTTGAGTTTTGGGAAGCGACTCTAATATTGGAGCATATTTATCCGGACCCACATTTGCAGTTAATTTGCTTCGATCTACATCAAATTGTTTAATGAATTTAAATTCCCCTTTAATCTTTGCGAAAACCTCACAACTAAATTTTATAGGATCAATTGAAGGTTTAATCCGCAAGCTCCTCACTGTAAAATACTTGCCTGCAGTAATGTCTATTTGATAATTTTTAATGTTTGAAGGAAATCCCGCTACAGTTGTTGTATCGTGGTCAATTAATAAATTTGCGTCGGTTATTTCTGGTGATATTTTAATTTCAGCATTTTTATCAGACAGAATATTTTTTTCTTCGGCTATGGTTGGAAAGGCTAAAACATAAACATCTTGAAAAATAGCTGTTGGCTTTTTAAGATTAAGATTAATTTTTTTTCCACCTGCTACCTTAATTTCAGAATAAACTAAATGTCTCATTGCCATATCTGCTTTTATCCAGGGACCTCCAGATTGACTCCACCCCGGGCAATTAAAAACCCCGATGTTAACCCCAAGACGTTTTCCCTCATTAACAGCGTGCACCATATGACCCCACCAATCCTCACTCAACATTGGTACTCTTCCATCTTTTTCCTCAGGATTAATATTACCTATAAAAGCACTACCAATTCCGGCTTTTTTCATAGCCTCGAGATCTTTTGTAATACCTTCTTTTGATATATCATCACCTATCCAATACCAATAGCACCAAAGAGTATTATCGGGCTTTGGAGTAACAAAACCTGATTTTACAGCTCCGTAATCCACCTGTTGCTGTTCTTCGGATGTACAATTAATTAAGAGACTACATATAAAAGTTAAAGGGATTATAAAAGGGATTGATCTTAATGGTTTCATATTTACATTTAGTATTATTCAATATTTATTTTACCTGCTCTTTTAAAGCACTGTAACGTTTTCTTTCGAGCAACAAGGTATCACGATACTGCGGATCATTAACCAAATTAGTTGTTTCATTAGGATCTTTTTTTAGATCAAAAAGCTCCTCATAATTGTGTTCAATGTAGTTAAGGTATTTAAAATTTTCACTTACTACCCCTTCAGAGTTAGGAATGGCAGGTGAATGCAGAAATGTATGCTCATAAAAGAAATCAGGTCTACCCTGATCCTTTTTAATATATTCCATCAAATTGACACCTTGAATACTGTCAGGAATTGGCATATTGGCAAGGCCCAATATTGTAGGAGCAATGTCAATGTTTAAAGCTATCTTATTTATTACTTTACCTCTCTGGGAAATTCTGGGGTCATAAATAATTAAGGGAACTCTGATGGATTCTTCATACCCATACCATTTCCCGGCCAAACCATGCTCACCCAAAAACATACCATTATCTCCTAATAGGATAATCACCGTATTTTTATCAATTTGTTTTGCCTTGAGCTCGGATAGAAGATTCCCAATAACGTCATCCACACCAGTTATTAATCTGTAATAATTTTTCACACTCTTCTTAAAAGCACTGTAAGAATTAAAACGTTTTTTCCATCTTATTCTGCCTATATTTTTATTGGTTTTAAAAAATGCTGGAAACGCATCCCAATATTTCTCCTTGACAGTTTCGGGTAACGAAATTGAATCCGTTTTATATAAATCTGAATACTCTTTCTTGGGAATAAATTGCCGAGGATCATTATCTTGAACATGTGGAGCTTTAAAACTTACAGAAAGACAAAATGGCTTTTTTGTGTTGATAGAATTTAAAAAACTATTTATGTCGTTTCCAACAATATCTGTGTAATGAATGTAATTTCCTTTTCGAGTTACGTTATCATAATCGGGTTGATGTTTATTTGTACAGGCCCAATAATCAAAAAAATCCTTGGGTTGATTATACGGTGCTCCAACACCATATTTTCCGATAAAACCAACAGTATATCCCTCATTCTTTAATAAAGCAGGATATGTTTTTAAAAATGCCTTTTTTGAAAAGCTCGTATTAAAATCATTAATTCCATGTCTTGACTCATATTGTCCACTCAAAATACTTGCTCTACTTACACAACAAATCGACGTTGTAACGTAAGCATTTTTAAAAAGAAATCCATGGTGAGCCAAACTATCTAAATGAGGTGTGCTAATTATGGTATTACCCATAGCACCCAACGCATCCCATCTTTGGTCATCTGTTAGAAGAAATATAATATTAGGGCGCTTGGATTCATTATTATTTTTTGAATTTTTATTTTTGGATTGGCAAGAAAATATTAATGCTACCAAAATACTAAAAACTAAGACAATTTTATTCCAGGGTTTCATCTTTCAAGTTACATCTATAAATGAGTTCAAGATTCAAATTAAATTAAAATGTTGCAAACCATCATCCTGTACAATACTGCATTATGGAAATTGTTCTTGAAAAATGAAAATTAATCAACAAACCATCAGGACTAATCATCACGGTGCAGTATTGTACAGGATGCACTCTTTCATTCCTTTATTTAATATTGTTTCACAAATACCAATTAAACGAATCATTTTTAAAAAATTTAACTAACTAATTATGAAACATCAAAAATTTAATATTGTCCTTAAAAAGGCATTATTTTTAATCGTCCTTCTGCTGGCCCTAGGCGCTCAAGCACAGGGAGAAAAGGTAAAAGGAACCGTTAAATCCTCGGATGGCTCTCCCTTACCCGGGGTAACAATTATACAAAAGGGAACAAATAATGGTACAACCACCGATTTTGATGGGAATTTTGAAATCGTCCTGACTTCTGGAGCCAAAGTTTTAGTTTTTTCTTATGTGGGATTTTCTAAATTAGAGAAGCCTGTTACAGGTGGTGCAACTGTAAATGTTGTGATGAAAGAGGACACACAGAGTCTTGATGAGGTTGTTGTGGTAGGTTATGGTTCTCAAAAGAAGACGGATATCACTGGGTCCGTAAGTTCCGTTTCCGGAAAGGAATTAGAAAAAGCTGTTTATAATACAGTAGATCAATTATTACAAGGACGTTCTAGTGGGGTCGTTGTTACCTCAGCATCTGGTGAACCAGGGTCAAACGCTTCCATAAGAATTAGGGGTAATAATTCCATTTCTGGAAATAACGCTCCACTATATGTTGTTGATGGAATACCAATAAATGGAACGCCTGCTTTTAACCCAACAGAAATTTCTAATATAGAAATTTTAAAAGACGCCTCCGCAACTTCTATCTATGGATCTCGAGGTTCAAATGGGGTTATAATGATAACAACGAAAAAAGGACAAATAGGAAAAACCAAGATAGAGGTTAATTTTAACTCCAGCATTTCGAATATTACAAAAAAAATTGACATGCTAAATGGTGTGCAGTATGCTGAATATCGAAATGAGGCCAATGAATTACTAAATAATCCTTTGCCATTCCCAAATCCATCGCAATATGCGGGTCAAGGATTTAATTGGCAAGATGAAATTTTAAGAACTGGTGTCAGAACTGATGCTACAGTTAATGTTTCCGGTGGTTCTGACAATTTTCGCTATTTTGTTTCTACTAATTTTTTAGACGATCAAGGTATTATTATAGATTCGCGTTATAATCGAGGAACAGTACGTGCGAATTTAAGTGCCGAGGCATTGGATGATAAATTAAAAATCGATTTTGGTATTTCAATGGCAAGTTCTAAAGGAAATCAAGCAGTTTCTGCAACAAGAGGATTCCCCAGTTCCCTCGGACCTGTAACTAACGCATTATTATCCGAACCATTGGTTCCTTCACGCGATTATAGTGGTCTAACTAATGAAGGATATCAATTTTATAATCCCTATTTGGAGGTAACTCAAAAGGAGCACCGTAATTTCCAAACCAATTTTCTTTTTAATACAAAAGTGGATTACGCTATTACAAAAAATTTATCCTACACCCTTAACGCTGGTGTTAATTTAAGAAATAATTTAACTGAAATATTTTATCCTTCAACTGTTGGGCCTGGTATCAATACTGTAGGTATTGCAACTTCTGGTGCGGGACGTGCTTACGATTATACAGTAAGTAATTATTTTAATTATGAAAATATCTTTGGTAAAAACCACAAAGTATCACTTACAGCTGGTTTAGAGTATAGCGAATTCAACAACTATTCGTTTAGCACTAATGTTTCCAATTTTGAAGTCGAAACATTAGGACTTGATAATGTTGGTGTAGGAACTAGTTTAAACGCCATTAATTCAGGTAGAAGTTTGTCGGTTTTACAGTCAGGGTTTTTAAGAGGACAGTATAATTTTAAAGACAAATATTTGCTTACTGCAACAGTGAGAGCTGACGGATCTTCAAGATTTGCGAAAAATGAAAAATGGGGATATTTTCCCTCTGCAGCAGTTGGATGGAGATTATCTAAGGAAAATTTTTTAAAGGACAGTGAATTAATCTCGAATTTAAAATTACGAGCTTCATATGGAGAAGTAGGAAGTCAATCTATTGCGCCTTATCAATCATTAGCCCGTTATGGAACAACCCAATATCCTGTCGGAAATTCCCCTTCATTAGGATATTACCCTGCTAGTGTAGAAAATCCTAATTTAAAATGGGAGACTACCCAGCAAACTAATTTTGGTATTGACTTAGGATTATTGCACAATAGAATTACATTTTCTGCAGACTATTATAAAAAAACAACCCGAGATTTACTACAATCTATTCGGTTACCAGCCCAATCAGGATTTGGAGCAGCGCTTGTAAATTTTGGAAGTATTGAAAATAAAGGTTTCGAATTTAATTTAAGTGCGTTGGCTATCGAAAAGAAAAATTTTGTTTGGAATAGCTCTTTTAATATTTCTTTTAATAAGAATAAGGTTCTTGAATTAGGAGGAGATGAGGAAATATTTGGTCCCGGCATCGGTGCTAATTTTATTGGAGGAGCCAACATTTATAAACCAGGAGAAGAATTTGGATTATTTTGGGGATATATTGCTACAGGGCTTATTCAACAAAGCGATTTGGATGAAGCCGCAGCCTCAGGAACTCCATTACCAGCAAGAAACAATGATCGACAGTTGGGTCACTGGAAACTTCAAGACAGAGATGGTAACGGGGTTATAAATGGTGAGGATAAAACGGTTATCGGAAATCCCAATCCCGATTACGTTTTTGGTTGGAATAACGATTTTACTATTAAAAACTTTTCTATCAATATGTTCATTCAGGGATCTGTAGGAAATGATATCCTTAATTGCTTAAGAACTATAACGAATATCGGTTTTTTGAATAATGAATCCTATAAAAATCAAACCGTAGATTGGTACAATAATAGGTGGACTCCAGAGAATCCTCATAACAACATTCTTTATCCTTCAATTAATACACCATCTCCTGATGCCGGTAATTATATGATTGAAGATGGGAGTTACCTACGCTTGAAAAGTTTATCTATACGTTATAACATTCCATCAAATAATTTAGGATTTTCCTCTATTCAGGTATATGTAACAGGAACGAACTTGTTGACCATTACTAATTATTCAGGGTATGATCCTGAGGTTAGCTCTTTAGGAGCAAATACCTTAGCGCCAGGTGTTGACCTGGGAGTATATCCAAGACAACAATCCTATACGTTAGGAATAAATTTAAAATTTTAAAGTAATCTAATCATGAAAAATATATACAAAATTATAGCATTCATAGCCCTTTACCTGGTGTCTGGATGTCAGCCGCTCGATGAAGTTCCTTACTCATTTCTTAGTGAAAGTAATCTCTATAAAAATGAGGCAGATGTTGACAAAGCTCTTTTAGGAGCTTATCAACCGATTTTTCAGGATGGTGTTAATGATTTATGGCTATTTTTAGCCCTATCTGGTCCTTCTGAAAATGTTACTGCAAGGGTAAAAGCTGGAGCTCAGGGGCGGTTCGCTTCAGTTGATTTTAGAGACTCTGATCCACAATCAGCGGTGTGGAATAATTATTATCGAGGTATCAACAGAGCAAATACCGCAATAGAGAATATTCCTCGTGCCGGATTAGAGCCTGCATTAGAAGAGCAAAAAATTGCAGAGGCAAAATTTTTACGAGCTTATTACTATTTTAATCTGGGCCATATGTTTGGAGGCGTTCCTTTACATTTAGAGGCAACTGCTAACTTTGATGATAATTCCATAAAAAAACCAAGAGCCACGCTTGAAGAAGTTTATAAAGTCGTTGAAGAAGATTTAATTTATGCAGAAAGTAGATTAAAAGATCAGTGGGACGCATCAAACAAGGGACGGGCTACTTCTGGTGCTGCTAAAGCATTTTTAGGAAAACTTTATTTGACCATGGCGGGCAAACCGCTCGAAATGCAGGCCATGTATGCTAAGGCAGCGAGTAAATTATCTGAGATCTATGGAAAGTATAGTTTGGTACCTAACTACGCAGATATTTTCGACATAAATAATGAATTCAATTCTGAGATTATATTTGCTAGACCAAACATAACCAATGTTCCAGGTAGTGGTACTGTGTTGACATTTTTCGCCGGAGCACCTAACTCACCTTACGCCTTCAACGGTGGACAGTACCAAATTGCTTTTAATGAGCAGTATTATGATTCATTTGATCCAGCAGATACCAGACGAGATGCCACCATGCTTTATTCCTATACCAATAGAAATGGTGTAGATGTAACCTACAATAGAACTGGAACTCCTACCCCGGGATTACAATTTGGTGGACCTAGAAAACCTTTTGGCATTCCCTATAACAAACTAAAAGATGCTTCGTGTTCTACATCTCCATTCGACCATGGTAATGATATTATTTTTATGCGATACGCAGATGTTTTATTAATGCTAGCTGAAGCCAATAATGAATCAGGTAGTTCTGCTGCAGCTCTTCCCTATTTAAATGAAGTAAGAAATCGCGCAGGTTTAGCTGATATTACGGAAACAAATCAAGATCTTTTGAGAGACATTATCAAACAGGAGCGAAAATGGGAATTAGGTGGTGAATATACTGAATATTATGATTTACAACGATGGGGAGATCTGGAAAAATCTATGGCTATTAACCCGGATTGTTCACAGTTAGGAGTTTCCTATGATCCAAAACTTGAATTATTACCCATACCTTTAAGTCAACTTCAGGCAAATGAAAATTTAGTACAGAATCCGGGGTATTAAATAATTTCATTTTCTATAGAACTAACACGGGGCAGAATAACCATAATTTTGCCCTGTGTTTAATTATTTACCAAATCATTAATTTTAAATAATTTGTTTTAGGCTGTCTAAAACAAGAACCAACTCTTGAATACCTTAAATGCTTAGAAAATTTCACCTCGTTATATTTTTATGCTTTTTCGCTTGTAAAACACCTGAAAATGAACAATTCCAAGAGAAACCTAATTTGTTGATTGTTTTATCAGATCAACACTCTTATGACATGATAGGTGCTTATGGGAATGAACAAATAATAACTCCAAATTTAGATAAACTAGCCTCAGAAGGGCTGCGTTTAACCAATGCATTTTCAAACCAACCAGTTTGCACACCTTTTAGAGGAATGTTAATGAGTGGCATGCAACCTTTAAAAAATGGAGCTTTTGTTAATGACGTACCCTTGTTACCAAATAAATCAAAATTACTTGGCCAGATTTTAAAAGAAAATGGATACCAAACCGCATATATTGGTAAATGGCATCTATTGGGCGGAAATAGGGATAGACCAATCCCAAAAGGAGAATTACGTTACGGTTTTGATAAAGTATTAACTAATAATTGCCACGTAGATTTTAGACCCGGAAAATGCTTTTTTTGGAATGATAACGGGGAAAAAGAATATTTTGACGATTGGGAGGTTTATGGACAAACAAATCAAGCTTTGGAATATTTAGATACGATAGACAAAAATAGACCATTTGCACTTATTGTATCTTGGCACCCCCCACATGATTGGGGAAAATTCAAAGGAAAAGATGGGAAAATGCATTACAGGTATGATACCATGGAAGAGCTCATGGCAATGTACAATAGAGACTCAATAAAACTCAGACCTGGCTTGAAATCCACTCCTGACAGAAAAAGAATGTATCACGGTTATATGGCAATGGTTTCTGGCGTAGACAAGGCTTTTGGATTGTTGATGGATAAACTTAAGGCTCTTGGTATAGAAAAAAATACTTTAGTGATGTTTTCAGCTGATCATGGGGATATGCTCGAATCCGATAACGCCATTTTACCAAAGCAATATCCTCAAGATTATTCAGATAGAATACCATTCATTTTAAAATACCCCTCAAAACTTAAGAAGGGTCAAGTTTCAAACGAACTTTTCGGATCTTTAGACATTATGCCCACTCTTTTAGGATTATTGAATATTAAATCCAACCAAAATTATGATGGCCTGGATATGTCCAAAACTTTTATTTCAAACAATGGTAGTAAACAAGATTTCATTCCTATTTGGGTATACCGAAGAGGCGTAGCTAAAAACAATAATTGGAGGGGTGTTATAACAAAAAAGTACACTTTTGCCATGGGCAAGGATAAAGACTCCATACCTCTTGTTAACGTGCTTTATGACAGAATAAATGATCCAAATCAACTAAATAATTTATTTAATAATCCAAATTACTCTGACATCCGGGAAAAATTAAAAAAACAAACCTTAAAATGGATGTCTAAATACCATGATGATTTTTATGGAGAAAAGGACTTTTTACGTGTTAGGCCTAAGGAAACTTGGATGTATAATTACACCAATAGCCCATACGAGCTTTTTGAAAAGGAAAGAAATAAAAAATAAAAATTCCTTTATCAGCTTATGACAAAAGTTCATTTGAAATTATCGCTAGATGATTTCAAAAAGTTAAAAACTTTTTACAAAAAGATCAATAGACCTCACTCAAAAAAATTCTTGATAACGGTTGGCTTGAATAATTCCATTAAAATATTTAGCGCCCCTCAATTAAATACCGACTAAACATATCCTTAAATTGAATTTTCCTTGACTCTTTATCAGGGTTATAATTTTTATTAATCGAAGGCCAATATCGTTTATCAACATTTTGATCTAACCAAGTCATTAATTTCAGAAATAATTTATCTCTCAATTTCGGTAAAGATTCAGATAAATTGTGATCTTCATATGGGTCATTTTTTATATTGAATAAATAAAACCTTCCATACCAATCATAAATCAATTTATAATCCCCTTCTCTTATGGCAGAACAAGGAGTTAAAGGAAGGCCGTCAAAAGGGCTGTTATAAATTACATTAAAGGGATAATGCCAATATCGTGTTGTTTTTGTATATAAATGTTGTTTATTCTCTCTATCGAAAAGTAAGGGATAAATACTCCTGCCATCGAGTGAAAGTGAATCAATAAAAGATTGTGGATTATTTCCTGAGGCTTCTAAAAGAGTCGGAAATAAATCCGTGTAATCAACAGGAATATCTACCCATTTTCCTGACTCTAAATGACCTTTCCAACTAAAAATTAATGGTACCCGAATACCCCCTTCAGTAAGGCAGGCTTTACCTCCTAAAAAGGGGCTATTATCAGTTCCTTCATGATGAGGAGTTAACTTCGAATCGATGCCTCCATTATCAGAAATAAAAACAATTAGTGTATTTTCTTCAATCCCTTCCTCTTTCAATTTATTTAAAATTTGACCGACTGAACGATCCATACTTTTTATCATGGAGGCATAAACAGGATCTTTATGATTATTCCAACCTCGCGTACTTTTATTTTCAAAATGTTCAATCTCACCTGGTTTTCCTTGATAGGGCGAATGAACAGCAAAATGAGAAAAATATAAAAAGAATGGTTTTTCCTTGTTTTTAGCATTATTTTCAATAAAATCCAATGCTTTTTTGGTGAGGTCATCCGTGAGATATTTTTCTCCGGAATCATTGCCAGCATTTCCAACTTCCCATTTTTTTTGAGGAATATTGGGAAAAACTTTTTTGGTTGTATCATTCCAAACTTTTCTCCAATTATAATATACCGAGGCTCCAGCATCAAACCAGGCCAAAGAATTAAATCCCTGATCTTCGGGTTGATAACCTTTAGCTCCAAAACCACCTATGTGCCACTTTCCGATAAAAGCAGCGTTATAATCTTTTAGGGCCTCAGCTATAGTGACAGCGTTTTTACCCTGATCTATTGAAGTACCGGCAGGCAAGGCAGAATTTGAGATTCCATTTATTAAAGCCTGTTCAATTTTTATATCGTCCTTGTGTTCCAAAACATCGTGAGGATAATAGCCCTTTGGTACGGACAAATTTTGATTGTAATAAGTTGGCCGAAATGGCATCGCCGTAGTAAACCCCATCTTACTCGAATAAATACCTGTTAAAATTCCTGCTCGAGTTGGAGAACATAACTGATTAACATAGGCTTCAGAAAAAGAAACACCTTGAGCCATAAGCCTATTGATATTAGGAGTTTCATAAAACATTCTGGTAGTATCCACTTGAGTAAAATGATGGGCATATGATTGGATATCCATAATCCCAAAATCATCAGCTAGAATAAAAATAATATTAGGAGCCTTATTATTGGAATTATTTTGATTTCTTTTAAATTTTTCTTCTTTACAGGATCCAACCAATAAACATATCAGAGTTGGAATGATCCATTTTTTAATTATTCCACAATTGAACATTTCAAGAACATTTAAATTAAAACATTTTTTAATATTTAGCAGTACTCATCATTTCTTTATCATTCGTTTTCTTGATCCAGGAATTCATTTCATTTCTCATCCTAAGAATAACACTTGTAAACTCTGGGTTCTTAGAAATATCATGCAAGGTCCATGGGTCTGAGTATAGGTCAAAAAGTTCTTCCAGAGGTGGATTGTTTTCAAACGTTTCTAACAAGTCGTATTGTAGCGGGAAATTTTTTTTGCCTTTCAAAGTGGCCTTATAACTCAAATTTCGCCATACTTTTTCATCGTAATTATCCTCTGGTTTACCTCTCATGCGTGGTTTTTTATTTCTACGGATGTACCAAAACCTACCATCACTCATTCCTCTTGCTTGAAAATTTGTTTCTCCTTTCCGTGGAAAAGAAACCTCCGTATAAATGTAGTTGTTAACGGATGAAAAATCTTTACCGGTCACAATATTGATAAGTGACCTTCCTTGAGCAGTTTTTGGTTTTTTTATCTTCAAATAATCCAATATTGTTGGCATCAAATCGATTAGGCTAACTAAAGAATTACTTTTCATATTTTTCACAATGTCGGGGCCAGAAAAAATAACTGGTACTTGCGATCCAAATGGATAGGCAGAATATTTTCCTCGATGGGTAGAGGGTCCGTGATCACTGATATAAATAATTAAGGTATTTTTATCTAGTCCCTTCTCCCTTAAAGACCTAAGCAATTTACCTAATGTATAATCTGTTGCCTCAACAGCTCCCAAATAGTTTTTCCAATCTTCTTGCATAATTTTATTATTAGGTAAGAACCTCGGGATGTCTAATGTATTTAAATCCATCTTCTTCTGACTGTAAGGACTTTTTGCATATGGCCGATGAGGTGTATGCATATTAAAATCAAGAAAGAAAGGTTTTCCTGATGCCATAGCTTTATTGAGAAATTCCTTTGCATCTACTTCTTTACCCCAATAATCGAACGGAAATTTATATTGAGGACTCATATGGAATTTTCCCGTTAAACCTGTATAATAACCAGCAGATTGCAAGGATTCTATCAGGCTAACTATGTTATCCTTTACTTTAAAAGTTGTGTTTAGACTGTCTCCTTTAGCAAAAAAAGATTTAGGGGGATTTGCGCCTATATACTCCCAAACATTGGTTGTTACGCCATTAACATGAGGAAATGTACTTGTTAGGAAACTTGCTCTAGAAGGTGAACAAGATGAAAAGGTTGCATAAGCTTTTTGAAATAAAATTCCATTTTTGGCCAATGAATCCATAGTTGGGGTCAAAACGCCAGGTGTACACAAATTTCCCATTTGCATACCTTGATCATCTGCCACTATTAAAATGACATTCTTTGGAGAAATATTTAACTCTTTTTGATTTGTTTTGCTATTACAAGAAAACAAGCACATAAAAAAAAGTGCAAGATAACAATGGTTGAATGGTTCAATCATAATATTATTTTTAGCTATTTTGGGGAAATTGATTCTTTTTCTGTGCAATAATCTCAATTAATCGTTAAAGGGTTTGGGAAATAAATTTTAGAGAAAATATTTTTCGCCCTGACGAATTTAAAAATTAAGAACTAGCTATCCATCCTGTAGAATGCTGATCATTTATGTAGGTATAATCAACCGCTTTATTATCTAAAACATCTTTAATATCTGTAATTTGACCTCCTGCTCGGGGCGTTATCTCCCGCCCATATAAGGTCATCAATTGAATTTAATTTCGACGGATTATCCAACCAATGAAAATCAAAATTCAACCCATTGTTAGTTTCCAAAAGCTTTTTGGGTATTGATAACATTAATTGCTTTCCATCTATCTTAAACGGAATTGTTTTAGACAAAACCCAACCCTTTTCAGGAGAATAAGTTTTTATTGTTGTTAAAGAATCTGAAATAATTGTTTCATTCACCAATAAATCATACCCATTCCAACCCGTCGACGGATTTTGGTCTTTATCTATCAACAACAGCATCCAATTGTTATCCTTGTAAGAGGTTATAGTATCCCTGGTTGAAATGTAGAAATATACATTTTTGTCATCATTGGCTACTTTTGCTGATACGAAATCGTTTCGCCCCTTGGTATTAATATATGGCCCTGCATTTCCTTGTTTCTGGCTTGATCGGTGAGTAGTGTCATAAATATGGTCGAAATAATTCGATTTCACAGAATTCCATTGATCAAAATTCCTAGAAAAATCAATACCTAAATAAGTCTTTTTTACTGGTTCATTAACTCCTTTATATTTTCTTACATTTGAAATCAACTGGTAATAATAGTTATCATTGTGCCCTCCTTTCATTGGTTCAATATCTCTGCTGTATTCTTGATTATATTCATCAATAAAATAGGTATCTCCTTCTTTAAGTTCAGCACCAACTTTTCCTAAATGAGCTCCTGGGTAGAACTTCCATTTTAATAATTCCGCTTGTATATCTTTTCCCATTATGCGTTTACCAGATGACCATTCATTCCAACCGGTTACAAAAACAAACTCAGGATCAACTTTCAAAGCCCAATCCCATTGTTCTTGAAAATAAAGACCTTGACCTGTCCAAGGAGTAATATCATACTCATTTAATTTGGGTTGATGAAAATTATGAAAGCTACGACCGATATTTGATAGAGGATGTTGAGCTACCGAAACTGGAACCATTTCTTTTTCAGTTGGATCATCATGCCAGGAAACAGCTTGTGGAAAATGATCTATCCAAGGCCATTCATCCTGGCCATTATCATACCAGGGAAGTGATGTCCAGGCCCAACTCTGCTTTAAATTAAAAAAATCTAAAATTTCCTTTGAAAACTTAATATCATTCATTTTATTTCTGGAAGGTATTTCATGCTGACCATATAAGAGTAATGGTTTTCCTTTCCAAATGAACCACAAATTTTTATATAAATTCTTTGAATAAAACTCTTTCCATAGGATGTTTATTGATTTTTCACTTCCTAAAAATGTAATTTGAGGCGTCTGATTACCTTCATTTCTCATCTTTTGAAAAACATTACATATTGTTATATACGTATCAAAATAAGTCTTATCGTTAGTAACATCAAAAATAATAACATCGACACCTGCATCAACTAATTGAAATGCGTGTTTGCGAATGGCCCACTCTTCGTTATTTAGATAATATCCAATCTCTGGTTCACCCCAATAGTGACTGCCATCACCCCATTTCGGATTGTTTACATTATCTCGTAGTATTTGAGTGACGTTAAAAGGACCTGACGTATTTGAATTATTATGGGTGATAAAGTAAAAAATTCCGACATACCGATTATCTTTTACAGGACCACATTCTTCATATGTTGGCAAAGATCGACCTAAAGCATCAGTTGCCACCCAGGTATCCGCCTGAATATTCAATTCTTTTAAGACTTTTTTTTTTTGCAAACTAACCTTGTGCATGATGTTGCCCCAATCATTAATCCCAATTAATCCCTTGTATTGGTCAAAAATTTCATCTTCTTTATCCGTCCCAAATGCTTTATAAACGAACCAGGCAGGTTTGGGACCACTAGGATCATTTTTATCATCAGCAAATTTTCTTAAACCAATTCGCAGACCACCTTCTCGTCGATTATCAATCCAATTATGATACTGAATACCATCAATTCCGTCCAAATTTTTTATTTTTTTTAAAGCATATGCCAAACCAGCAGCTTGTTCTTTTAAATCTTTTTCATCGTATGTTGGTGAATTTGTACCATTTTCAGATAGATAAACCGTCCGTTTTACTTTACTTCTGTAAAGGACTTCGGGTTGCTTAACCCAAGCATCCAACACCTCTAAATTTTTAAAAGTTATTAATGGAGTGTCAAAATTATAATTGACCTTTTTATCCAGCCAGGTCTTAGGTTCTCGTAAGGATTCTGGATAAGGATGTTGGGCAATTGCCCATTCAAAATCTCCCTCAGCCTTAGAATATTTTAGAAGATCCTCGAGCAATTCTTTTGAATGATAAAAATGAGGGTTTGAGGTCCAATTCCAGTAATGAGTCAATGAAATAAAAACTTTAGAATTGGCATTATATTTCCTCGCAATATTATATGAAATTCTCATGGATTTGTGATAGAGGTCCATAAAGGTTAAAGCAGTTTTTTCTCCGGCATTGGTCCACACCCATCCCGCATCTACTTCGTTATGTATTATCCAATTATGTATACGACCATATTTTTTGTCCGGTCTACTATACCTATCTGACAAAAAATCGAGAATAGCCGAATAATATTGAATACCCTCTGGAGAAACCATGTTTGGCATGGCATAAATACCAGATGGATCTGTATCCGGATGTTGCAAAATTTTCCCTATGACCTTATCTTTTGAATCAGAAGCCTTTGCAACCAATAAAATTGCAGAAACTTCAATATTTCTTGAGGCTGTTGAACGCATTGTTTGATCATATTTTTCAATCTCCTTCTTATTGACATAGTATGTTTTTCCCATATATTTAAATGGCATATTTTCTTCTGACGGTTTTGATCTTAATAAACCATTAACCCAAATGTTTACAGTAACACTTGTAATTCCTAAATCATCTAAATCGGACACAGGAGCTTTCCCATTAGCCGTAAAACCACCAAGTCCTTTTTTATTTGAAGGTTTAACAAAGGAATAGTTGTATTTTGGCACAATTGAATCGGCGTAACGGGCGTGAGAAACTATTTTGTAGTCTTTATTTTCTTTCTTTAATAAAACCCATTTAGAAAGTACCCTATCCTGATAAAAACCATGACGTTTTACTTTCCTGTCGATTTTTATTTGAAATTTTTGGTTTTTTATTTTCAGGGGAGTAATGAATTCAAAAGATTTGATTTCAGTAATATTCTCATAAGGACTTATTTCTGCTAAAAAATAATTTTCTGAATTAGACACGTTTCCTGAAATTTCCACCTTTTTATTATTAACTAAAACATATTTTAATTGATTGGGGAAATCTTTTGATAAATAGTCTTTCAAATGATTCTCCAAAATTAAATCCTGCTTTTTTTTAGCTGCTTTAGTACTATTTATTTTTTTTTCATCATATGTAAGAGGTCTCAATTTTAAATTTCTTATCTGTATTTTCAAATCCGGGTTATTTCCTAAATCGATGCGCATATAATCGCCTTTACTTCCCCAACTATCCAGATTTTCTCCAATATCAGTCTTGAATTCAACCCATCCCTCAGTCGAACCTATATCTCTTATGATAATAGGGTTTCCAGTCTTTTTCTGTTCAGAAAAAAAAGTTAATCTAATGAAATCAATTCCAGCCGGACAAAAATATTCGAATGAAAAAATAGTATTTTCCTTATTGAGAGCAGATTCAAACATAGACGTAAACAAATAAGGATTTTTACCACTAGCCGAAATATCATAAATATTTCCATCTTGTTTTAGAAATTTTATATCACCAAAATTCTTTTCACTGATTGCAATTTTAGTTGATTCTTGAGCTAAGATCGTTAATGGGAATAAAAAAAGAATTACAACATATTTTATATTCATAGGGATCACTTTAAAAGATTGTTTTTGAATAGTATTATTTCGAAATTATTTATTTGACCTCAAAAAAAAGTTTAAAATTTAAAAAAGGCAATTTTAACTCTAGTTATCATGGATTTTGAATAAACCTTTACTTAAAACACAATGATAAGATGGTTTGTTTTTAATTGCATCCTGTTCTATGCTGTTTAGTACAATACAGAACCGGATTGAAATATTACAAAAGAGGTATAATTTTAAAAATTGAAAGCCAAGGATTTATTTGAGGATAGTTCAGGTTAATTGACTGTGAACTTTAATCTTTATAGTCTTAATTAAGTTGGCAGTCATTATTAGTAGAACCTGAGACATTAATTATGAACATGTTTTGAATTTTAATTTAGATAAAATGAAATTAGTAAAATATAATTGCCTTCTTATTCTATTTATATTTTTATCTAAAAAAGTTACAGTCGAGGTTCATTTGGCAGATGTCTTTTCAGACAGCATGGTACGTCAAGCCAACAAACCAATAACTATATGGGTACAGCAGATATTGCTGAAATTGTAAAAGTTGAGATTCAGGGTCAATCAAAATCTATTAGAACAAATTTTGACGGAACCTGGACCTAAGAATTACCAGCCATGTCTTATGGTGGCCCCTATATTTTAATTGTGTCCGGTGAAGATTCAAAAATCACCCTTAGTAATATTATGCTTGGTGAGGTTTGGCTTTGCGCCGGACAATCGAATATGCGGTTTCAGGAGGCTAAAGTCCGTAATGCGGAAACTGAAATTAAGGATGCAACCCATAAGAATATTCGCTTTTAGACAATACCACCTAGAGGCGCTAGGGAGCCATTGAATTCCTTTGATGGAAAATGGGAAGTTTGTTCATTAGAGACTATTTCGAAATTGACTGGGGCAGACTATTTTTTTGGAAAAAAATTGAATGAAAAATTGAATGTACCTATTGGACTCATAGACATTTCATATGTCTTGGCCACAATAGCAACCTTTTTAGATAAAACAACTGTTTTGCACACTAAAGATACTTCTGCAATTTTTTCATTCAAAAGACAAAGACATAAGGAATTTTTAAAACAAAATATAAATTGGGAAGAAAATGGCTATCAAGGAAAGAGACCGGCATACAACCCTCAACATTTTCCGACACTTTGTTTTAATGGTATGGTTAACCCAATCATTCCTTTTTCTTGTAAGATTATTGTCTGGTACCAAGATGAATCAGAGGCTCTTAGTCAAATTTCCGAACAATATGTGACTTGGTTTGGTGATTATATTTCAATGATGAGGAAAAAGTTTAAAAATCCCGAGCTACCAATTTATTACGTGCAACTAGCTGGTTTCGAATTTCCACAGGACACCACCTCAATTTCCTGGGCAAAATTTAGAATTAGTCAGGAGGAATGTTTAAAATATAAAAATATTGGGATGGCAACAGCTGTAGATATAGGAATAAATAATAATATTCATCCTGTAAACAAGCAAGAGATAGGAAGACGTTTGGCTCTTATCACCCTAAATAAAACCTATGGGTTTTCCGATATTATCTATCAGGGACCTCACATATCATCTATAGAAACAAAGTCGAAAAAACTTATATTAACTTTTGATCATACGTACGGTGGACTTGTAAGCAAATCAAAGGGAAATACTGTAACTGGTTTTTCAGCAGAATTAAATAATGGAGAAATATTACAATTAACCGGAAAAATCACCTCCAAAAATACGATCCAAATCAGTGTTTCAAACTTAAAAAGCATCCGTTATGCTTACGCCAATTACCCTGATTGTAATCTTTACAACAACGCTAATTTACCAGCATTACCTTTTACAAAATCCATCTATTAATTGATTATTAGAATTTTTTCTAAAATTTATTTTCAACCAAATTTAATTGTAAAGTAATTAGTTTAAGGTAATCAACAATAAAAGTACTAGAATAGCATTTTAAAGTGAGTCTCTATCAATAAAGTTAAACGGATTTTTAATAATTCCTTTTTCTTTATTTAAAATCATTTTAGCAGTAGTTTCACCCATCAGCTTAAAATCGGTTGATATTACTGTTATCCCTAATAATTCTTTTAATGGGGTATCATTATAGGAAATAATTCCGATATCAGAACCAAGTTTGAAGCTACACTCTCTGGCTTGTTTGACTAAATTTACTAAATCCGACTCTTCTATGGTTATATAAAGACTCCCTTCCTTTATTTTAATATTTTCATTTATCTCATTTAATATTTCGAAATCCAGATTATGTTCGACACAAAATTTTCTGAAACCATGTAAAATTCTACGAGGGTAAGGGTAAAGGGCTTTCTCAGGATAACTCAAAAATATTTTATTATACTTCTTTATTTTTGATAGGCCTTCATTTAAGGCATTATAAATATCATTTTCAAAGTCTTGATAAATTTCAACAATATCATTACCTAAATTAGGTTTACTGTTGTCAAGTATTACTAATTTTTCCTTTGGAATACCCTCCAATTCCTTTAAAACGCTTTCTGTAAAACTTACATGATTAGAATCTTTGGATTTAAAGTGAGGCATTATAACATAATAATCGTATGCGTTTTTATTTTTTTCAAGAAGGTTTAGAAAAATACTCTCATCACAATGGTAAACATGTAAATCAATATGAGAATTTTGTCCCATAGCATTGATAAAGTGGTTATAGGTTTTAAGTTTATAGGAACTTAATTTATTTACCAAGAAGAGAATATTTGTTTTGGAGATTAATGAAGTTCTGGAAATATAATAACCCTTTCCTCTAATCGACGTAATTATTTTTCTTTCTTTAAGAATACTATAGGCTTTTTCAACCGTGTCGCGAGATAAGTAGTATTCTTCACTGAACATATTAATCGAGGGTATTTTTTGATCAAATTTCAAATTCCCTTCTGAAATATTCTGGATAATAGAATCAACAATTTGTCGATATTTAGGTTTGCTTGAAGTATTTTCAATGCTTATTTCTTGAAAAATTTCCATAATTAGTTTGAGTTAGTAGTTGGTACTTTTTTTACAAAATTCTCTGGTTAGTTAGAATTTTAATTACTTATAATGCACTATTTGATAATTACTTATTATTTTTATTGAACCAATAAACAACATTAAAAGATGAGTTCAAATACAGAAAATGATAAAAAAGTTGCACAAATTGATATCAATCTAAATGTTGATTTTAAGAAATATTTTGTTCTATCCGAAATAGACCATAAATGGGGATTTGTCATTAGCGATGTCGGACACTGTAAAGTGTTGCCCTATTCAAATTATCCACCGGATGGTCATCCAACTTCACATATGTTTTCTTGGGATAAGGGTAGGGTATTGAATGAGTATCAACTTGTTTTGATTATGGACGGTCAGGGAATATACGAAGGCGCCTCTACAGGTGCCAAAAACTTAAATTCAGGAGACGCGATTATTTTATTTCCGGGGGAATGGCATCGGTATAAACCTTTAAAAAAAATGGGTTGGACAGAAATATGGATTGGCTTTTATGGGGAGATGGCCGATATTGTTATGCAAAACTCCTTTTTTCAAAAAGAAAATCCTATAGTCAATAATTGTTCTAATATTTTGATTAGGAATTTATACTCCTCTATTTTTCAACTAGCGATGGACGAACCTTTTGGATATCAAAAAACATCTTCAGGCCTCTGTCTGCAATTAATTGCAGAAATTCATAATCTTCAAAATAAAAAAAACTCAATAGTTGGAGATGACTCAAATATTTCAAAAGTGAAATATTTAATGAATAAAAACATAGATAGATCTATTAATTTGAAAAACTTTTGCCTTAATAACGGGATAAGTTATTCGAAATTTAGAGCTGACTTTAAATATCAAACAGGTCTTGCTCCCTTACAATATTTCATTCTTCTGAAAATAGAAAAAGCAAAATATTTATTTAAAACCACCGATCTAAAAGCAAAACAAATAGCTTATCAACTTGGTTTTAGCTCCGAACACTATTTTTGCAGATTATTTAAATCAAAAACCGGTATGACAACCAAAGAATTTAAGGAAAATTCCTCGGTCATAAATTAAGAATTTTAGTCGGTATATATTTTATCCAAACTCCTCTGATTCTTACAGAATTTGCTCAAATATTTGTTTTTAAGGCTAATAGGTCTTTTGATTCTAACAGTTTACAAGACTGGGAAGTTATGTGATAGTCCATTAAAATTATTTAAATATGAAAGCTTATTAAGGTCGACCAAAAATACTCTCCAGATTAATCATGATTTATGTGAGTTGACCTAAAGCAATTTTATTTTTGTTTAATAGTATTCGACAAGTTCATTTTTTGGAGCTTATTACAGTATAGTACAGGATGCAAAAAAATAATTTGAAATATATTTTTGACTAAAATTATTTAATACCGAACAATGAAGGAAATTACCAAAAGCTTTAAGTACGTTGATTATTTATGGGACGACGCAAAAGCTTCCGCTTTAGGAAACAATCAGGTCGATTTATTTTTATATCGATCAAATATTTTAGGAGCTGACCTACGAATTACAAATTATGGTGGTGGAAATACAAGTTGTAAAACCATGGAGCGTGATCCTCTGACCAATAAAGAAGTTGAGATAATGTGGGTGAAGGGTTCCGGTGGTGATATAGGCACTTTAACAAGATCTGGAATTGCTGGATTATACACCGAAAGATTAAGAAGCCTCAAAAATGTATATAAAGGTTTAGATGACGAGGATCGTATGGTTGGTTTATTTAATCATTGTATTTATGATTTGGATAGTAAAGCGCCTTCAATTGACACGCCTCTTCATGGCTTACTTCCTTTCAAGCATATCGATCATTTGCATCCCGATGCCCTAATTGCAGTTGCTGCCGCAAAAGACAGCAAAAAAATAACTCATGAAATTTGGGGAGATACCATGGGATGGGTGCCGTGGCAGCGTCCGGGTTTTGATCTGGGTCTCCAACTTGAAAAATGTTTGAATGATAACCCGGGGATTAGAGGTATTGTTTTAGGAAGTCATGGTTTGTTTACCTGGGGTGACACGTCTTATGACTGTTATATGAATAGCCTGGAGGTTATTGAAATGGCTTCAGAGTACATTGCAAATAAAATTAAAGAGAATGGATCTGTTTTTGGTGGTCAGAAAATAGAAAGTCTACCAACAGAACAGCGTAAGGATAGAGCAGCACAATTGATGCCATTACTTCGTGGATTATGTTCTTCAGAAAACCGGATGATCGGACATTTTACAGATGCCGATGTCGTAATGGAATATATAAACAGTAACGATTTGGAGCGTCTAGCTCCAATGGGGACATCATGTCCTGATCATTTTTTAAGAACAAAAATTCAACCACTGGTTTTAGATTTAGATAAAAATGAGGACTTATCCAATACCAATGTTATTTTAAAGAAGCTAGAACCCGCTTTTGAAAAATACAGGCAGGAATATGCTGATTATTATAACACATGTAAACGAGATAATAGCCCTGCTATGAGAGATGCTAATCCGGTAATCATAATATATCCTGGAGTAGGAATGTTCAGTTTTGCAAAAAACAAGCAAACTACGCGTGTGGCAAGTGAATTTTACATAAATGCTATTAATGTTATGCGCGGCGCAGAGGCAATTTCTGAATACACGTCTTTACCCAGACAAGAAGCATTTGATATTGAATATTGGTTGTTGGAAGAGGCTAAATTACAACGGATGCCTAAGGAAAAACCATTATCCCGGAAAGTGGCATTAATCACCGGTGCAGGAGGCGGCATTGGAAAAGCGATAGCCGATAAATTGGCGGAAGAGGGTGCTAATATTATCCTTACTGATATTAATGAGGAAAGTTTGGCAGAAGCACATGCATCTTACAAAAGAGATGTGTCTACTTATGCTCTGTGTGATGTTACCAAAACAGAATCGATAGCTGAAGCTTACAAACAAGCTTGTCTGGCTTTTGGAGGAGTAGATATAATTGTCCACAGTGCAGGACTTGCCATTTCAAAGCCTCTGGAAGACACCACAGACAAAGACTGGAACATTCTTCAAGACATTCTCGTTAAAGGTCAGTTTGATCTGGCAAAACAAGGAGTCGCCATTTTACGCCAGCAAGGTTTAGGAGGTGATTACATTTCAATAGCGAGTAAAAATGGTTTAGTTAGTGGACCGAACAATGTAGCATACGGCACGGCAAAAGCAGCACAACAACACATGGCGAGATTACTAGCAGCTGAATTAGGACCTGACCAGATTCGAATTAATACTGTAAATCCTGACGGTGTTATTGTTGGTAGTAAAATTTGGGAAGGCGATTGGGCAGAAGGAAGAGCAAAGGCATACGGCATTACAGTAGAAGAGTTACCTGCCCATTATGCTAAAAGAAATTTATTAAATCAAATTATTTATCCTCAAGATATAGCGAACGGGGTTTTTGCTCTTGTCGGTATATTGGATAAATCCACAGGTAATATAATAAATGTAGATGGCGGTATGGCCAACGCATTTGTAAGATAAAATTTAATATTTGAGTTTAGTTTAGTTTAGTGGAACTTCCATAAATTCTATGGTTTGTGGAAGTTCTTTACTTTAAGAATTAGAATATGATCATAAATAAAGAACATTTATTTGAGGACAATAAAAAGGATCTCAAGTCCCACAAAGAATCCTTTGATTTTTTAGGTTTAAAATTGGATAATGAAGGTCACGATGTGGCCAAAATTATAACCAAATTAAAAGATTTTCAGGTGGCAATTCCTAGCTGGGCTCTTGGTGCCGGTGGTACCCGATTTGGTCGGTACTCCTTTTACGGTGAACCCTCAAGTCTCGATCAGAAAATAGAAGATATAGGAATAATTCATACTCTAACGCAAACATCTGGAGCTGTTTCGCTGCATATTCCATGGGATATCCCCGAAGATTTTAAATCGATTAAAGAACTGGCTTGTTCTTTGAATATTAAGTTCGACGCTGTAAATTCAAATACATTTCAGGATCAGAAAGGCGCCAAAGAAAGTTATAAATTCGGATCTTTGAGCAACACGAGTAAAGCTGCAAGAGAGCAGGCTATTCAACATAATCTTGATGTTATAAACATCGGGAATAAGCTGGGGTCTAAAAGTTTAACCGTGTGGCTAGCCGATGGTTCAAATTTCCCCGGACAAAGCAATTTTCAAACCGCACTTCAACATACTGAGAGTAGTTTAAAGTCTATTTATAAAGGATTACCTGACGATTGGAGTATGCTCATAGAATATAAACCTTACGAGCCAAATTTTTACAGTACCGTTATTCAGGACTGGGGAACTTCTTTCATGCTTGCTAATGCTTGCGGAGAAAAAGCCTATTCTCTGGTAGACCTGGGACATCATTTACCGAATACGAATATTGAACAAATTGTTTCTATTTTAATGATGAAAGGTAAATTAGGCGGATTTCATTTTAACGACAGCAAATATGGTGATGATGATTTAACAGTAGGAAGTATTAAGCCTTATTCACTATTTCTTATTTTTAATGAACTGGTTTATGGCATGCGAAATAATCCTCAAAATCCTAATCTGGCATGGATGATTGATGCCAGTCATAATATTAAAGACCCTCTTGAAGATTTAATTCAGTCTCTTGAGTCGATTCAAGAGGCCTATGCTAAAGCGCTTTTGGTTGATCAGGACGCTTTGAAAGATGCACAAATGAATCATGATGTGGTGACTTGTCAGGAAATTTTGCAGGCGGCTTACAGAACTGATGTTCGGCCTTTGATTGAAAAGGCCAGACTCGATCTGGGAGGAGCAATTCACCCGATAAAAGCATTTAGAAACTTGAAAGTTCGTGAGACCTTGATCAAGGAGAGAGGTAAAAATACGGTAGCAACAGGATTGTAGTTTTATGACAGACGTAACCGCGATTTTTGATATTGGAAAAACCAACAAAAAATTTTTTCTCTTTGATGAAAATTTTAAAGAGGTTCACAAGGAGTATATACATTTCGATGAAATAAAGGACGAGGACGGACATCCAACGGAAAATTTGGAGGCTCTGCAAGATTGGTTGAAATGTGTTTTTGAAAAGATTTTAAAAACATCCGAATATCGGGTAAAAGCCATTAATTTTTCCACCTATGGCGCTAGTTTTGTGCATTTGGATGACAACGGTCAACCGCTTACTCGGCTTTATAATTATACCAAACCTTTGGATCAGGAAATTTTAAATTCTTTCTTAGAAAAATATGGTTCCAAAACTGAATTTTTGAATCGGACGGGTTGTTTCGATCTGAGTTTTTTGAATTCAGGGATGCAACTGTATTGGTTAAAATATGCAAAGCCCGAGGTTTTTAAGAAAATAAAATACTCATTACACTTACCACAATATCTCAGTTATATTTTTACCGGAATCCCGGTAAGTGAATACACGAGCATTGGTTGTCATACAGCCCTTTGGGATTATGAGAAAAAAGATTATCACCAATGGGTTTATGATGAAGAAATCCATAAAATTCTGCCGCCAATTGTTTCTACTGAGACAAGTATTAACATGAACTACAACGGAAAACGCATCAAAATTGGTGTGGGTATCCACGATAGTTCAGCAGCGCTATTGCCTTATGTTCGGAGTATTAAAAAGAAATTCGTTTTGGTTTCAACAGGAACCTGGAGTATAGCATTAAATCCCTTTGCGAAGTTTTCGTTATCGGATAATAAAGCAAGTTCGGATTTTATTAACTACATGCGCATCAATGGCAAACCGGTAAGAGCCGCGCGTTTGTTTTTAGGAAATGAATATAAATTACAGGTCAGGAAATTGAATGAATACTACGGGAAGTCAGAAGATTTTCATCGTTCTGTAAAATTTGATTACGATACTTATTTCGAAATCATTCAGGATTTTAGCCACATATTTAAGTGGGAAAGTATACAGGCTAAAAATATGCCTTCCAAAACCAAATTACCTTATGAAAAATTTGAACATGCCTATCATCAACTGATGACCGAGTTGGTTTTGTTACAAATTGAAAGCATTAAAAAGCTTATAGGTGATGATGAAATCAAAAGACTTTATGTTGATGGCGGCTTCAGTGGTAATGACCTCTATATTAAATTAATGTCACATTATTTTAGGGATAAAAAACTTCGGACAACGGATGCCTCATTAGGCTCAGCGCTAGGAGCGGCGATTTCAATATCTGATAAAAAGTTAAACTCCAAGTTTCTGAAGAAAAATTATGCCTTAAAGAAACATGTTCCATTTATAATTAAGTAGCTATGCAATCAGAAATAAATTCGAATTATCCATCCATTGAAGATTTACGTCTAAAGGCAAAAAAAAGAGTTCCTCTATTTGCATTTGAGTATTTGGATGGGGGATGTAATGAGGATGTGAGTATTATCAGAAATACGTCTGATATTCGAAAGGTCCAGCTACAACCGCGTTATCTTCATAATTACGGGGAGAGTTCCACGAAGACCAAGATTATGGGCCTTGAATACGATGCACCGTTCGGTATTGCTCCGGTAGGATTACAAGGTCTGATGTGGCCGAATTCTCCTGAAATTTTAGCCAGGGCGGCACACAAACATAACATTCCTTTTGTTTTGAGTACTGTGACCACCATGGACATTGAAAGAGCGTCCGAGCTCACTGAAGGAAAGGCCTGGTTCCAGTTATATAATCCGGTCGAAGATGAGCTGCGTGATCAAATTTTAAATCGGGCGGAAGCAGCACATTGTCCGGTATTAGTGCTTCTGTGCGACGTGCCAACTTTTGGTTACCGACCACGTGACATTCGAAATGGTTTGGCTTTACCGCCAAAAATGTCTGTTCAGAATATTTTACAGATTTTAGGAAAACCGACCTGGGCTTTTAACACCTTGAAATACGGACAACCTACCTTTGAAACCTTGCGACAACATATCCCTGAAGGGCTTAATTTAAAACAATTGGGCTATTTCATGGATAAAACGTTTTCCGGTAAACTGAATGAGGAACGTATAAAACCTATTCGTGATAAATGGAAAGGCAAACTGGTGTTGAAGGGCGTTGCCTCAGAGCAAGATACTTTGGAAGCTATAAAAATGGGTTTTGATGGCATTATCGTTTCTAATCATGGCGGGCGACAACTGGATGCAGCACAATCTACAATCAGTTCACTCAAATCAATTACGAAACATGGTGATAAAATAGAAATAATGATGGATAGTGGTTTACGATCCGGACCTGATATCGCCAGAGCTATTGCCAGCGGAGCAAAATTCACCTTCATGGGGCGTTCCTTTATGTATGGTGTGGCAGCATTAGGCAATAAAGGTGGAAATCATACCATAGCGATCACTAAACGACAATTCCAACAGGTGATGGACCAACTATGTTGTAAACGCGTTGAAGATCTACCAAAACATTTACTAACAACTAACTAAACTAATATTTATGGCATTAAATCATCATGAAGAAGAAATTGTAGAGGAAATTTCAGGAGGTGAATTTGAAAGAACCCCTGTTCCTAAATCCAAATTAAAAAGTTGGAAAAGTTTTCTTGGTATGTATGCAGGAGAACATGCAGCAGGAACTGAATTCATTATTGGCCCCTTATTTTTAACAGCTGGGGTTAGTGCATTTGATCTCATTGTGGGTTTATTACTCGGAAATTTATTAGCCGTTTTAAGCTGGCGATTTTTAACCGCTGAAATTGCTGTTAAAAACAGATTGACCTTATATTATCAGCTTGAAAAAATATGTGGTAAAAATCTGGTCACGTTTTATAATTTGGCAAATGGTATATTATTTTGCTTCCTGGCAGGAGCTATGATCACGGTTTCCGCTACGGCTGTTGGTATTCCTTTTGATATGCCCATGCCAAAACTAACTGATACAATGCCCAACGGTGTCACTTGGGTAATAATTGTCCTTGTAATCGGTGCTATAATTTCAATTATTGCTGCACGAGGCTACGACACTGTTTCCAGAGCGGCCAATTGGATGTCTCCCGTTATTGTCATTGCATTTGTTGCTTGTGGAATTGTGGCATTAAAACAACTTGGTGTATCCAGCTTTTCACAGTTTTGGGATATCTGGGGAACAGGTTCAGACCCATTCCCCGGACAAATAAAATACACCTTTTGGCATGTGGTCATCTGGTCGTGGTTTGCCAATGCCGCCATGCATATAGGCATGTCTGATTTGTCCGTATTTCGTTATGCGAAAAAAGCGAGTTCCGGTTGGACCACCGCTGCCGGAATGTATGTTGGCCATTACATGGCATGGATAGCTGCAGCACTTTTATATGCCGTATATTTAAAATCGCCAGAAGCCCAAGCCTTTTTGAGTCAAGGGGAAGCTCCACCGGTGGCTCCAGGACCATTAGCGAATAATGCCATTGGAATTTTTGGTATAATTACCGTAGTTTTAGCAGGCTGGACCACTGCAAATCCAACTATTTATAGAGCTGGTCTTGCCTTTCAGGCTATCATGCCGAAAACATCCACCTTTTGGGTAACAATTATTGCCGGAACTGTTGCAACTGTAGCGGGAATATTCCCTGCATTTGCGATGCAATTATTGGGCTTTGTTGCCTTATATGGATTTATATTAGCACCGTTTGGGGCTGTTATTGTGTTTGAGCACTTTTTCTATAAAAAAGCGGGAATCATCAAGAACTATGCAGAGGAAGCTAAAATTAAATTCAATAAAGCAGTTATGATTTCCTGGGCTATTAGCTTCGGTTTATTCTACTTTATTTCAATTCACTTTCATGTGTTTCTGTCTTTTGTGACACTTCCAGCCTGGCTACTTTGTGGCGTGTTATTTTTAATTTTAAGTAAAGTTTATCAGCGGAAATTTAAATAGAATAACAAAGATTTTTTTTAATTTGCTAAATAATCCTCTCTTTTGTTCTTTCTGGTTTGTGATTCTAATTTATTGGAAATCAAACTTAAGACGTGTAAAATTAATTGCTAGTTCAAGCTTACTTACGAAAATCCTCGCGGATTTTCTATTCGGTTTGTATTTACTAAATTAGGTGCTTAAAACACGCAACTAATCTTACACAAACACGTTAACTCTTATTAAAAAATAAAAATTAGTAATGCGAAATACTTATTTAGTCATTATTTTAGTAATGCTATTAATTAGTTGCACTAACAAATTATCAAAAGTCAATTACATCAAACCAGTTATTGGCGCTGTAACTTATGGCGAAAGGTCGAAAAGCATGCAAGGGTTAGGGAAAACCTTTCCCGGCACTGCAACTCCGTTTGGGCTGGTACAGCTTAGTCCTGATACCCGAACAGGTGGAGATAACGGTCCCGGATATTCATACAACCATACTACTATTGAGGGGTTTAGTTTTACCCATATGAGCGGAATTGGCTGGTATGGTGACTTAGGAAACTTTCTGGTAATGCCAACTACAGGTAAAATGCACACCAATAAAGGGGAAGATGATAAACCCGAAGACGGGTATCGTTCGCGTTATTCGCATGATAATGAAACCATAGAAGCCGGATATTACAGTGTACTTCTTACCGATTATAATATTAAAGCTGAATTAACTGCAGCTACCCGAGCTGGGATACTCCGGTTTACTTTTCCAGAGAACGATAGTTCCAGAATTCAGATTGATCTAGCGAGAAGAATCGGTGGTACTTCTACCGAACAATACATTAAATTAGAAAATGAGAATACCATTTCAGGCTGGATGAAGTGTCCTCCCGAAGGCGGTGGCTGGGGTAACGGAGAAGGAAAAGCCGACTACACGGTATATTTCTATTGCCAGTTTAGTAAACCATTTAAAGACTACGGCGTCTGGTCAGCCAATATTCCGGAGAGTTGGATTAGAAAACGTGAAGAAGTTAACGGAAAACCCTATCAGGACATCATAGCCAAAGCAACTATCCATAAAGGAATTAAGGAATTCCAGGGAAAGCATTTAGGTTTTTTCACCAACTTCAAAACGCAAAAAGATGAACAAATTCTGGTGAAGAGTGGAATTTCATTTGTAAGTATTGACGGTGCAAGGTTAAATCTTCAGACTGATATTCCGCACTGGGATTTTGAAAAAGTGGAAAAGAACAACAAATCTCTCTGGAATAAAGCCATAAGTTCTGTAACAGTTGAAGGAGCTACAGAAAAAGATCGCGAAATTTTTTATACCGCGCTTTTTCATACGATGATCGACCCCAGGGCATTTTCCGATAATGATGGTAAATACATCGGCGCCGATAAAAAGATTCACAAAACAGACAATTTCGTATATCGGACCATCTTTAGTGGATGGGATGTCTTCCGGTCCCAGTTCCCATTACAAACCATAATCAATCCTGCGATGGTAAATGACGAAATAAATTCGCTGATCCAAATGGCAGACCTTAGTGGGAAAAAATATTATCCACGGTGGGAGTTCCTCAATTCATACTCAGGCTGTATGATCGGCAATCCGGCAGTTTCGGTAATTGTTGATGCCTACGAAAAAGGAATCCGGAATTTTGATGTTGTCAAAGCCTTTCAATATTGCAAAAACAGTGTAGATACCTTTGGAAACAATCCCCTTGGATATACGCCAAATTCGATTTCCCAAACCCTGGAATATGCCTATACCGACTGGTGTGTTGGTCGGTTTGCTGAATCTCTTAACAAACCTAGTATAGCGAATGAATACTATCAACGAAGCTTGAATTATAAAAATATCTGGAACAAGGAAGTAAACTGGTTTCGTGCCAAAGATGAGGAAGGCAACTGGAACGAGTGGAAAGGTAAAACCATACAAGGACAAGGTTGTGTGGAAAGCGATCCTTACCAGCAAGGTTGGTTTGTCCCTCATGATATCACAGGGTTGACTGCTTTAATGGGTGGAAAAGATTCAATTCAAAAACAACTTGTTCATTTTTTTGAGATGGCGCCTGACGATTTCTCGTGGAATGATTATTACAATCACGCGAATGAACCTGTACATCATGTGCCTTTCATCTTTAATGAAATTGGCTTACCCAGACAGACGCAAAAATGGACCAGGCGCATCTGCGAAGCTGCTTACGGAACCGATGCATATGGCTTATGCGGCAATGAAGATGTCGGACAAATGTCGGCATGGTATGTATTGGCATCAATAGGCATTCATCCCATAAATCCGGGAGATAATAAATATCAGATTACAAGTCCTGTGTTTAACCGGATTGAACTGAAACTGGACAAAAAATATTATCATGGCAATACGTTCACCATTATTGCCAACAACAACTCGAAAAAGAATATTTATATCAAATCCATAAAGCTAAATGGGAAAAAACTGGATCGATACTGGATTACACACAACGAAATTGTAAATGGAGGAGTACTTGAGTTGGAAATGGAAAAATAAACAAGAGTTAACATTTTGTATAAGTAATGGCAGGCAAAGTATTAAATTTTAAGGTTTGTAGCTCGCTCAAACTGCGTAGCGGTTTGACAGGAAAGTAGACCGCAATCTGCCACTACTCATAGAATTTACCGTTAGCGTTCATAAGGTACGGTAAAGGCACATCGTTTACAAGGTTAAAGGGACATAGCTTACACTTTTTTAGGTTGTAATTTGAGATAAAAATCAAGCTTTGCAAGTTACTCAACAAATTCAACTCGAAGAATTGGAATCTTTTATTGTAGCCTTCCATAAAAGAAAAGGCTACAATTTCACTTAAAATTTTACCTCTAAAAGTTCACTATTTGCTGAAGTCAAATACGCTATTACGTCAANAATAAAAAAAACTTCCAAGGAAGCTTCATTAACAATATTAGTTTATAAGGATTAAGGAACTTAATCCACAATGGAATTTATTTTTTTATACCTACCTTGATTTGGCCAGGCTCTTTAAAAAATTAAAGATTAAAAATATTTTAGAATAAGCTCCCGAAGGTTCCGTATTCGAATTAGATCTTAAACTTTTTCCTCCTTTGATTTTCTGTTTTTTATATTCTCCTTAGCACTATCAATTAAAGCTACCAATATTACTACACTTATTACAATAGCGCCACCAGCAAGGATATATTTTAGATAGGTGTTTTGAACATTTCGTTTTTCAGTAGTGAACTTTTCTTCCATGA